>NZ_JAHKQN010000024.1:0-25137 GCF_018861125.1 Cellulophaga baltica
CAGGACGGGTCAAAATTGCTTACAACGTTGTTGTGTATGGTTAGTTGCGTGGTTCAGCAACTAAGTTAGCAAACTTTCACGAACCTGTGAATATTCCGCAGGAATATTCGCAAGTAGGGAAGAACCTAGCAATTAATTATACACGGTGTTGTATGCCGTTTTTTATTTTTATTATCCATATGGTAAAACTCTATGAAGCCATCTTTTAGCTTCGTCAGTTTCATATTTATTTAAACAATCTTTTACTTTTCCAATATTGTATTTTAAACTAGTGACTTTATCTTTTTTAGTTTGAGGGTCATTCCATTCTGTTGATAATTGACCAACTGCATAAAAAAATCCAGTTTGAACATTGTCATTGAAATAATTAAGCCCAGTTATAAAGAGTTCTAATTTGTAAGAATCAAAAGGATAACCATTATTACAATTCCAAGCTTTCATTAGTCTAACTATCGGTCGTACTACTTGATTATATTGAGTGTTTGACTCTGTTAATTTAGTTTTTACATCGCTAGGGTCAGTAATTTGCCAGCCATAATCTCCAGGAATATAAAGTGTTGAACTCCATATTTGTGTTTCTTCTTTTGCAGGAACAAGGTCATAATGAATATTTCCAAGTCTTATCGTGACTGTTGGAAAAGACCTTACTACTTCTGAACCATATCTATTTTTATAATATTTGTCTCCAAAATTTTTTAACCAAGCACGATAAGTTTCGGGTGTTCTTTCATATTGGGTATGATTGAAAACAACCATAATATCAATGTCGGATTTACTGTCAATAGAACGAGGAAGTATTGTGTCTCTGTCGTAGGAACCAAAAACAAATCTTCTTTTGACTAAAACACCTAGCTCTTTGTCAAGATTTGCCAAAAGATTGTCTTTTGAAGTGTTAATTCTTGTAATTTCTGCCGAATCTTTTTTTAAGTAAAAAGAGTAGGATAAACTTCTCAAATAAGTGTCGATTGAACTTGCCATATTATAATTCTAATTCGCTTTCAGTGTACGATTCTTCACCAGATTCAATTCCTTTTTTTGCAAGTTCATAATCTGATTTACTCGTAGGGAATGATTCTGATTCTTTATTTATATTTTCTATGTCGTTTGCAATTTCTTCAATGCTTTCAATTAAATGTTTGTCTTTTATAGCATCATCTTCAATATATGCTTGAAGTCTATCGCATCTTTTCATAATAGCTAAATATTTATTACCAACTCTTCTGTGTCCTTCAACTTTCTTTTGAAGATTTAAAAATGTTTGAAACCCGCTTAAAAGTGCAGCAATTAGAGCTAAAACTAATGGTACATATTTTATCCAATTATTAAAACCGTCTGTTAAAACGAAAAACAAAACAGAGCCTGTCAAAACATTTATTACTATCAATGGAACTCCTATCCAATAATGTTGTTTTTCTTTTCGGTCAGCTGCATTAAAATGCTTTTTCTTTCCATAAAGAGAATCGACTTTTATTCTTTTTATTTTGTCTTTTGTGTTTTTCATATTGTCGGTTCAAATGGCATACAACTTGTATATATGCGGAACTTTCTTCCGCTTATTCTACTGAATTGGTTGGCTATGCGGAAGTTTTAATATAAAAACTTACTTTTTACAATCATAAAAAACCAAAACATTTATAAATATAAATGATATATATGATATTTCTTACCTAGTATTTTTTAAATACTTAATTAAACACAATTATTTTTAAAATCAATGTTTTTCAGAATAACATTTACTTCTATTTTTAGGTCCATTTGAAAAGCTATATTTTTGCAATTCATTACGTAAAAATGCCACTATGTTATATCACGATGTTTTTGTTACTTTTTGGAAGCAAGTAGAAGAAAGTATTGCCGAAGGAAGCTTTGCAAAGCTAACTATGGCAAAAACTATTGGAAAACCTGATTTAAAGAATATATTTTTAAGACCTATTTATGGTAAAGATGGTTTTAAAGTGGTTTTAAAATACGCGTACAGATCACGTGAAACAGAAGATATTGAAGAAGAATTAACGATTGACGAAGCTAGAATTATTGTAAAATCGCATATAAAAACTTCTTTCTTTTCGGTAATTTTATTCAGCACTCTAAAAGATGTGATGTTTAAAGTAAATAAAAAAGGTGTTGGTAGTATTACTGAAAATCCACCAACGTTTAAGAATATTGTTCAAGCTTAAAATATTAAACTACAAAGCATAAAAAAGCTCATTAGAAATTTCTAATGAGCTTTTGTTTTTATACTATTTAGTTCTAATTTATTGTTGCCATCCGCCACCAAGTGCGCGGTACAATTGAATTACAGCTTGTAGTTCTTGTTCTTTATCACTAACACCATCTAACTGTGCTGACAACAGACTGTTTTTAGTAGTTAAAACATCGGTGTAATTAGTAGTAGAACTATACTCTAAAAGTGCTTCGGTAAACTCAACAGACTTCTCTAAAGCACTAAGTTGTTTCTTTCTTGACTCTTGCTTTTCTTTAGATTTTTCATAAAGAAATAAGGCGTTAGAAATCTCACTACCAGCAGTTAACCATGCAGTTTTATAATTGTAAAATGCCTGTTGCTGTTCTGACTGATCTATTTTTAATCGTGCTTTGTTTTCTCCGTTAGCAAAAATTGGCTGTGTCAATCCTCCAATTAAATTATAGAAAATGGAGTTGTTGAAAAAGTCTTCAAAACTTAAAGATGATAAACCAGCACTTGCTGTAATAGTTAATGAAGGGTAAAAATATGTTTTAGACATATTTACATCTTCAAAAGCACTTCTAAAAGCCATTTCAGCCTCTCTAATATCAGGTCTGTTATTTAAAAGCGAAGAAGGGATTCCTATTTTTAAATCGGAATAAGTTTCTTGTTCTTCTAAAGTAGCTCTTTCAATTTTTCCTGGTGCTCTACCCAATAAAATAGACAGGGTATTCTCTTCTTCTAAAATCTCCAATTCAATATCTGGTATTGATGTTTCAATTTCATAACGGCTAGCTTCACTTTGTACCACTGCCGCACCATCAACTACTGCAGACTCTTTTAAATACTTCATAGTTTCTTGATCACCAATACGATTTTCAAGCGTTTCTTTAGTAATTTTTAATTGTGCATCGAGCGTTAATAAAGCATAATAACTAACCGCAATATCAGATATTAATTGGGTTTGCACTGCTTTGGTTGCTGCTTCGGTTTCTAAAAAAGAAGCCAATACTGAACGTTTGTTGCTTCTTAATTTCCCCCAAACATCAAGCTCCCAACTACTACTTAATTGCCCTAAGTAAGTAGTGGTATTTAAATTAATACCACTGGTGCTCCCAAAATTTAATGAAGCTTCTGAGGTTTTTGATCTTGTTACTTGTGCAGTACCTTCTAAACTCGGTAAAAACTGTAACTTAGCTTCCACTAAATTTGCTTTTGCCTGATTGATATTTTCTATAGCAACCTTTAAATCTAGATTGTTTTGCAATCCTTCATAAATAAGGTTTTGTAAAATGCTATCTGTTATTATTTCATTCCAAGGCAAACTCGCTATTGATGTACTATCTTGTATTAAAGTATCTCTGTAATTTTTTGCAAAATTTGCATCAGGTGTTACATACTTTTTATTAATTACACCACACGAATTCAGCAATAGAATTAGAGCAAAAACAGGAACTATATAATTTATAGATTTTAATTTCATATCTGTATTTTTCATTAGTTCATTGGTGATTTTTCATCTTCAACTTGATCGTCTTCATCTCCCCAATCATCATCAGGAACACCAACAAGTTTTTCTTGAAGTGTTTGGAATATAATATACAATACAGGAATAATTAAAACTCCTAATATGGTACCTACAAGCATACCACCAATAGCACCAGTACCAATTGCTCGATTACCCGTAGCACCTGCGCCAGTTGCAATCATTAATGGCAATAAACCAAAAATAAAGGCAAAAGAGGTCATTAAAATAGGTCTGAATCTCGCAATGGCACCATCAATACCCGATTGCACAATGGACTCTCCTTCTCGCCTTCTTTGTATGGCAAACTCCACAATTAATATGGCATTTTTGGCGAGCAGGCCAATAAGCATTACTAAAGTAATTTGAATATAAATATTATTACTTATCCCGAAGAGATTAGCAAATATTAAAACTCCTGATAAACCAGCCGGAACTGCTAATAATACTGCAATAGGTAGAATATAACTTTCATACTGACCACATAATAAGAAGTACACAAATATGAAACAAAGCATAAATATATATACTGTTTGGCTACCTGCGGAAATCTCTTCACGCGTCATACCTGAATAATCAAAACCGTAACCAGTTGGTAAAGTTTCAGCAGCAACTTCTTCAATTGCTTGAATAGCATCACCCGAACTATAACCGTCATTAGGTGCTCCGTTAATTTTAGCCGCAGTAAACAAGTTAAAACGTGTTATACTTTCTGGACCATACACTCTTTTTAGCGTAACAAACTCAGTAATTGGTGCCATAACACCATCACTATTCTGAACTTTAATCGAATTTAAACTTTCTGTATTTTCTCTAAAATTAGTTTCTGCTTGATATATTACACGGTATTGTTTCCCAAATTTATTAAAACTCGAGGCATATACACCACTAAAATATCCTTGCATTACACTTAAAACACCATCAACATCTAAGCCCGCGAGTTTTGTTTTAGCTACATCAACTACCACCTCATACTGCGGAAATGTTGGGTCAAATGTTGTAGATGCGTATTGAATTTCTGGTCGATCACTCAAGCCTTTAATAAAGTCTTGACTCACTTCATACAATTCATCAACAGTACCACCACTTTGATCTTGTAACTGAACTTCAAAACCGTTACTCATACCAAAACCAGTAATGGTTGGCGGTGCAAAAAAGATAATTCGAGCATCTTTAATATGTGCTGTTTTGGCAAACAACCTTTTTATAATCGATTGTACATCTTGGTCATCGCCAGTACGCTCACTCCAATCATTTAATTTTAGAATTACCATTCCGTAGTTTGAGCCTGTACCACTAATCATACCTCTACCGGTAGACCTAAGCACTGCTCTAACTTCTGGAATCTCTTGTACAATTTCTTGTACTTGTTTAACTATTTCATCTGTTTTTTCTAATGATGTTGCTGCAGGTAAACTAATATCTGTCATAATAGTTCCTTGATCTTCATCAGGCACGAAACCTGTTGCTGTAGTATTCATTAAATAGATAAATACACCAATAAAAACACAAAGTACACCTATTGCAATTGGTTTTCGTTTGATTAAAAAGGAGACTGATTTTTTATATTTTCGTGTAGTTTTCTCAAAAGCAACATTAAAGGCTAAATAAAAACGCTGTAAATAATTTTTCTTAGTATGTTCTTCTTCATGAGGTTTTAGTAGCAAAGCACACAATGCGGGACTTAACGTTAAGGCATTAATGGCTGATAAAATAATAGCGATTGCTAAAGTTAAACCGAATTGCTGATAGAAAACCCCTGATGAACCACTAATAAATGTTACTGGAATAAATACGGCTGACATTACTAAAGTAATAGAAATAATCGCTCCAGAAATTTCACTCATGGCATCTAAACTGGCCTTTCGTGCAGATTTATAACCACTATCTAACTTGGCATGAACTGCTTCAACCACAACAATGGCATCATCAACCACAATACCAATGGCCAGCATTAATGCAAATAAGGTTAATAAATTGATGGTAAACCCAAATACACTTAAGAAAAAGAAGGTACCAACAATTGCCACCGGAACTGATATTGCCGGTATTAATGTAGAACGCCAATCTTGTAGAAATATAAATACAACCAAGAAAACTAAAAAGAAAGCTTCAAAAAGTGTGTGAATCACTTTTTCAATAGAAGCATCTAAGAAATTATTTGCATTCATTAACTCTACATATTTAATACCTTCTGGGAAATTAACAGAAGCTTCTTTTAATGTAGCTAATGAGTTTTCAACAACTTCTTGTGCATTTGAACCTGAAGTTTGTGCAATAGCAATACCTACACCAGGTCGTCCATTTATTAATGTAGATGTGCTATAAGATTGTGCTCCAAGTTCTATTCTGGCAACATCTTTTAATCGTAAAATATTACCGTCATCCGTTGTTTTAATGATGATTTCTTCAAAGTCAGTAACGTTTTCTAATTTACCTTTGTATTTTAAGGTATATTGATAGGCTTGATCTCCATGTAATCCTAATTCTCCTGGAGCGGCTTCAATATTTTGATCGTCAAGTGCTGTTGCAATATCAGAAGGAATTAACCCGTAATTTGCCATAATATTAGCCTTTAGCCAAATACGCATACTATAATCTTTAGTACCAAAACTTTCAGCACTACCTACTCCATTAATCCTTTTAAGAACTGGAATAAGATTGATATTAGCATAATTCTGAATAAACTTCTCGTCATAGTCATCACTCTCACTATACAGACCAACAATTAATACGTTACTACTCTGTTGCTTTTCTGTAGTTACACCAGAATTTATCACCTCTTCTGGCAATAAACTATTAGCTGTTGATACACTATTTTGAACGTTTACCGCAGCAATATCAGGATCTGTACCCAACTCAAAATAAACAGTAATACTAGCAGAACCACTTGTTGCTGTAGAGGTCATATACGTCATTCCCTCAACACCATTAATCTCTTCTTCAAGAGGCACAATAACACTATTTAAAACAGCCTCAGCATTTGCACCATCATAAGAAGCAGAAACTTGTACTGTCGGAGGTGCAATATCAGGATATTGTGACATTGGAAGTGTCGTAATACCGATAACACCTAAAATCAAAATAATTATAGATATCACCGATGAAAGTACCGGTTTTTTTATAAATTTCTTAAACATATCTATATCTGATTAATTGCTACTAGCAATGGTTTCACTATCTATTTTCAAATCTTCTATATCAGAAGCTTTAACCTGTACTGGTTTAATTTCTTTACCGTCTAATAACGTATTGATACCTTCAATAACAACTTGATCATTAGTTTCAAGTCCGGCAGTAACTATATACGCTTTACCAGATGTAGATGGTGTAACTTCAATTTTCTTAGCTTTGACTTTAGAATCATCACCCACTACATAAATAAACACACTACCTTGAATTTCGTAAGTGGCAGATTGTGGTACTAATAAAGCATCTTTCACAGTTCTAGGGATACGAATGGTAGCACTATTTCCTGTTCTAAGTAAATTATCAGGATTATCAAAAATAGCACGAACATTAAATGAACCTGTATCTTCATCTACCTGCCCACTAACAGTTTGTATTCTACCTTTATGATTAAACATCGTATAATCAGGTAATATTAAAGATACTTCTGACATGCTATCTAATTGTTCTTTAGGTGTTGCTCCATGCCCTTCACGCATAAACTCCAAATGTATTTTTTCGTTGATAGAAAAATAAGCATATACCTTTTTAATATTAGAAACCGTAGTTAAAGGATCATCAGTAGTACTACTCACCAAACTACCTAATTTATAAGGCAATGTGCCAATATAACCAGATACTGGTGCTGTAATTTTAGTGTATCCGTAATTAGTTCGCGCATTAACATAATCAGCTCTTGCTTGTTCTAAAGCTGCCTTTTGAGCTGTTAAAGTATTTTCTGCTGCTGTTAACTCAAACTTACTTACAATTTCTCGCTCTACTAACGGTCTTGCTTTTTCAACATCTAATTCTGCAGAACTTACATTAGCAACTGCACTACTTATCGCAGCTTTAGTACTCAATACATTTTGTTCGTATTCAGGTGCATTTAATAAAAAAAGTGCTCGTCCTTTCTCAACATATTCTCCTTCATCTACCAGCACTTTTTCTATAAAACCTTCAATTTTTGGGTAAATTTCAATATTCTCTATTCCTTCAATAGTTACAGGAAATTCTCTGTATAATTCTATGGTTTTTGGTGATACAGTTAGCACATCGTATTCCGATGCTTCATCAGTTTTATTGGCATCTTTACTACCATTACATGATATTGATAATAAACCTATCAATATGCCTACACATAATACCTGAAGTTTGATTTTTTTAGTTTTCATTTACTTGTTTGTTATTGTTGTTTTTCTAATTAAAAAATACAATTGTAAAATTTCTTATATAGGTATTCATTCACAAATTCAATATATAAACACAAAGATTTTACCGTAAAACCATCGAATTTAATAGATAGCATTTTTTAGTTTTATTGACTGTCTCTAACTAATCTTACATAGTTTTTAATTCGAATTGAATCAGAAGCATTTACTGATTCTAATAAATACTCTTCTATTGTTCCTGATTTAGGATCAGAACGTTGTGCTCCTGCTCCATGCCAATCGAAATATTCTTTAGCAGCACTATTATCTTTACTATACGCTTTACCAAAAGCGATATAACAAGCTGTATATTTAAAATCACCTTGTGTAGTACTCGTCCAGAACCAACTATCTTTATTTGTTACTTCAAAAAAGTTTTCATCAATAGCCGGAATTGTTTTTTTCTCATAGTCAACAATACTCTGTAATTCTTTAGTATTTGGTAACCTCCAGTTTGTATGATTTGCAAGGGTACTTTTTTCAGCAACTGCTAAAGCTTCAACCCAATTATATGTATGACCGTCATCAGTTTTTTGCCACATTAAACCTGTAGCTCTATCTGTAATAGTTCCGTTATTATTATCAACAAAATCATTTACACCATATACATTTTGCTTACCACGTACTGCTCTTATGTTATTCCCAGGATCATGAACACCCTCAGTACCATCAAAATACAATCCAGTTTCGTAAGATTTTATATGACCGTCAGCAAAATTAAACCCAAAAGCACCTTCTATTTTTATATTCTGAATTGGACCTTTTACATATTTGGTACTTGACCAATATTGACCTGCATACGGCATTCTTTTATCGTATTCAAAATCAAAATAAGTAGTATCAATATATGGAATTGAAGCTTCTAAATCTTGAGGGTTTAATTCTCCGTTTGAATATAAAAGAGAATACAATTCTTTAATAGTAGGCAATCTCCAATCAGTATAACCACCAATTTCTAACGTATCTACATATTTAAAAGCATCGTAAAAGTTATGACGTTCAAAATCTGGTGTTTTTTGCCACATTAATCCCGTATTAATATCTGTTATTGTTCCGTCATTATTATCTGTATATGCAGGATGTATGCCAATAAATTGAGCATCTTGTCCGTAATATTTCTCACCCTCTTTAGGAGCTGCTATTTCTTCCCCTTTATCATTATAAAATTTATCTTGTCCAGTATCTGTTAATACAAATTGAACCTCATTTTCAGGTATAATTTCTTCTTTCTTTTTTGATGAATTACATGCAACTAAAAGGATAACTGCAAAACAACCCGCTACTCTATGTATTTTACTATTCATGATATTCTATTTATTTTGGTCAAAATTAATTTTAACTTGTTACTTAATATACACCAAATCAATCAATTATTGATTCTATCTATATGATTTTCAGCCACATAGATTACTTTTAAGACATTGATATTGGAGTTTTCTTTTTATTTGGTACGTATTTTTTTACTAACAGTACCGATATAATTGCCGACAAAGTATCGCTAACCACAAAAGCAATCCAAATTCCAGTAAGTCCGTACCAACTATTTAAAACATATACTATAGGTATAAATAAGAAAATTGGCCTAAGTAAAGCTAAAAATGTAGCTAGTTTATTTTTCTCTAAAGCTTGAAAATATCTTGTAACTATAATTTGTACTGAATAAAATGGTATTGATATTGCAAATATTTGTAATGCGGTTATTGTTGTGTTTATTACATTACCATTGTCGTTACCATCAATAAAAATATTTGTAATTTGTTCTGGGAATAGTTCTAAGACTACAACACCTACTATGGCTGCTACACCTACTATTTTTAAAGCAAGCACTAATGTTTTTTGTGATCTGCTAAATAATTTTGCACCGTAGTTAAAACTAATTATAGGTTGCATTGCATCTCCAGTACCTAAAGCAATCATCATAAAAAATATGTTGATTCCGTAAATTATTCCCATTGCAGCAACACCATCAGTACCTCCCGATTGTAACAATAAATGATTCGCAAATACATTTTGAAAACTGATGGCTAAATCCATTAAAAATGGAGCTAAGCCTACCAATACAATCGGAAGCAATATTTTTTTGTTGATTTTAATCTTATTCCAGACTAGTTTTACTAAGCTTTTTCCGCTTACATAGTAACGCATTAAAAACAACACATTAGTAGCCTGTGCAATAATCGTAGCCAATGCTGCACCACGTATACCTAGATTAAATATTTTCATAAATACATAATCTAAACAAACATTAATAATACACGAAAGTACCACAAGCTTAGCAGGCAATTTAGGGTTACCTTCTGCCCTACACGTAAACTCTAATGCGCGAAAAAAACTAAGTGGAAAACCTAAAATAAGAACAAATAAATATGCAGAAGATAAGTTTAATAATTCTCCATTAGCACCAAATAATTGTAACAACTGCTTGTGAAACAACAAACCTGCACTTGTAAATATTATCATGATAATACATAAACCGGCTATAGCGTTACCTAATACATTTTCAGCTTTTTCTGGTTTCGACTCTCCTAAATATTTTGCAATTAATATTCCTGAACCACTGCCAAAAAGTAAAACAAAACCAAACTGAAAAAGAGTTACAGGAAAAACCATAGTAACTGCTGATAAACCATCAACACCAACAAAATGACCAACAAATATTCGATCTACAAAATTATATAGTGCATTAATTAACATCCCTAAAACTGCTGGACCTACAAAAATGAAAAGTAACCTTAAAATACGATCTTCTTTGAGAGAATATTTCTGAGTTTTCTTAACATTTTGCGCATTAGTTACTTCTCTCTCCTTGTCAGAGAAAACAAATAACTTTCGCAATTTTGATGTTAAATAGTTCATATACCGTTTGTTCATTTTCTGATACAAAGGTATAGTGCTTAAAAACTTTACTATAAATTACAATTTGAGTAAAATAGATTACAATTTAGGTTTTTGTTATCTTTAAACCTAAATTCCTTAAAAATCTGATTATGAAAGTGTTTAACGACATAAATAACTACTTTGCCAATTCGCATGAAGTTGCTAATGACTACGATAACAACTTCTATATCAGAAGAATGCATAAGGATCAAAAATTTATTGAACCGGATAAAAAATTTTCTGGTCCTCATAAAAGAGATTTTTTTGAAATAGGTGTTTTACAGAAGACCACAAAAAATATTAAAATAGGGAATCAAACCCTTCAAAAAGGTAAAAATAGTTTAGCAATCATTTCTCCTTTTCAAGTGATTGATTATAGTGAAATTCCACCAAATGATGATAAAGGTTACATCATATACTTTCACGCCTCTATTTTCGTCAACCTTAACCAAACGTATGGTTTACAAAATGAGTTCCCTTTTTTTAAAATTCATACCATGCCCCATTATCAATTATCGGAGAATGATTTTAAAGAGATTTTATATTTATCAGAAGAACTGTATAAAGAATCAAGATGTGATAAAGCACACAACCTTGAAATTGTACGATCACTATTGCTTATTCTATTATATAAAGTAAAGAGAAGTACTGAGGCTAATAAGGGGATTATTACAATGAATAGGTTTGAAGTAATTATGTCGAAATTTGAGCAAACCATATTAGCTAACGATCATAAATTCTTAACCGTAAATGAGTATGCTTCACAAATGAATATTAGCCCTGTTTACTTAACAGAATGCGTTAAAGAAGCTACAGGTAAAAGTGCTCAAAAAATTATTATTGATTATAAAATGTTGTATGCTAAAACACTTTTGTACCAAATGAATAAATCCGTTGCTGAAATTGCTTATGCCTTAGATTTTAATGAAGTAGCTAATTTTAATCAGTTTTTTAAACGCAATATGGGCATAACTGCTACACAGTTTAGGAATAGTAATAATTAGCAATAATAAAGTCCATTAGATAAATAAGTTCTAATGGACTTTATTTAAAAGTTATTTTCTCAATGGCAATGCGATATTAGGGTAATCTGTAATAATACCATCAACGCCCATATGTAATAAATCAATCATTTCATTTTCAGTGTTAACGGTCCAAGGAATGACTTTTAAATTTTTATTGTGTATAATTTCCACTTCTTGAGTGTTTAACAAAATATAATACGGACTGTATATTTCAGGAACAAAAGTCAATTGTTTCATATTCGTATTAAAATCATCTTTATAGGTTAAAAAAGATAATGTATATTCAGGATATGTTTTATGTATGTACTCTAAAACTCTTGGATCAAAACTCTGCACCACTACTCTATCTAAAGGTAAATTTGCTCTTTTTATTTCTGAAATTAATAAATCTGAAAATTCAGGAACACTAGGTTGATAACCTTTAGCTTCATCCGTTGGTGTGCTTTTAATCTCAATATTATATAAAATATTAGGGTTTACAGTTTCAGCATAGGTAATTACTTCAGATAATAATGGTTTGTAAGCTTTCGCTTTTCGCTGTTCAATAAATTTAGGATTACCGAGGGAACCTACATCATACTTTTTAATGGTTTTGTATTTATTCGCATACATATTAAAAGCTAATGCTTCTTCTTCTGTAATTGGATTCCCCTTTGCATCTAAAGTTACTTCGTAGTTTAACCAAGGTTCATGAGACACAACCACCTTGTTATCTTTACTAATTACTACATCAAGCTCTAAAGTATTTACATCTAAATCTAATGCCTTTTTAAAAGCCAACATAGTATTTTCAGGTTCTAAACCACGAGCACCTCTATGGCCTTGTAATTCAAAATTAAAATTGTCTTGTTTGTTTAAAATAATGGTGTTAATAAAATTTATAGTTTGGCTGTAAACACCTTTCCAATCATTTGAGCGCAAATCACATGCAATTACATGATTACCTGCTTCAGGAAAAGCAACTTTCATTTTTTGATCTTTAGGAGTTGACAATTGTTCGTACATTTCTAATAATGCCGACACAGATACTACTTGATCTTGCTCTTCTTCATTTTTATAGTAATACCCAACAAAAGCAGGCACTTTTACTTTAGCAAAAGTTTCCTCAGTTGCTGTACTTAAAAGCATTTTAATTAAAGCTTCATAACCATCAATATGGTATGAAGTAGACCAATATTTGCTTTCTTCATCGGGCCTATCTTGTTTTACAATTGCACCACCATTCATTTTTAAAAAACCTGCTTTACCCTCAGGCGTTACGATAGCTTTTAAAGCAGGATTTTTAAGACCTATAAAAGGAGAATACATTACTAAGCCAGCAATTGAAGCATCTTCAGAAGCTAATTTTAAACTTAATGTTCCACCTGTAGAAGTACTAACGATTATAATTTTTTCACCAAGTAATTTTCCAATTTCTAAGGCCTCTTTAGCAGAAGCAATATAATTTTCAGGTGTTAAGTTTTTGTAATTATCAACTCTATTAAGTCCGTGTTCTTTTAAACGAGATAAATATACATTAGCATTATATTTTTCAGAAAGCATTGACATAATTGGCTCTCCTTCTCTATTGCTAGCCCCAAAACCATGGAGATACACAAAGGCAACAGGTGATTGTTTATCTTTATAATCCTTGGCCCAAATGATTCTTGCTTCATTATTAGACTTTAAGTTTTCAATTTGTTTTTCTGATGTTTTAATAACTTCTTCGATATTTAAAACAGTAGTTTGTTTTATTAATATTTGTCCATTAGATACTTGAAAAAGTACAACTAAAAACAATAATAACACATATATTCTTCTCATAATCATCAATAATTATAAAACTACGTTAAGATATTTAACGTAGTTTTAAATTGGTTTATAATGGTTTTAAAATCTGGTTTTAAATTGTACTCCGTAAAATCTTGGAGGACCGCCAATGTAGGTTGCTATGCCAAAAGCACCACCTGTATTACCTGCATCAATAATATATTCTTCATCTAAAACATTATTCATGAAAAATGTAAGTTCATGTTTTTTATTAAATTCTAAACCTAATCTAAAATTCAATAATCCATAATCATCTTGAGATATATCAGGTAAATTAGTTTCTTCAAAAAATACTTTAGATTTAAATGTATACGTAGGTCTAAAAAAGAAATCTACATTCTTATTTACTTTCGGATTGATATTAAAACCTAATGAGAATGAATGTTTAGGTGTTAATCTAAATGTATTGCCTGCTAATTCTTGAGGGTTTCCATCAGAATCTTCATCATCAAAACTAGCATCTATAAAACCATAATTAGCAAAAAATGTACTTGATTTAGTAAATGCATATTGTGTAGCAACTTCAAAACCTAAAGAGCTAGCATTACCACTATCTTTTGTACTTGTATCAAATTCACCATCAGTAAAAGTTGAAATACTTGTTTGAAAATTAGAATAATCATAAGCATAGGCATTCACATCAAACTGTAACCTATTATTTAAAAATAATGACTTTGCTCCAACTTCATAAGACCAGACAATTTCATCAGACAAAACAGTAGTTTCAGTTGCTGTAATATTAATTACATTAGGTCTTCTACCTCTAGCTGTTGTACCAAATAATGTTATATTATCATTTACTTCATAATTTATTGCAAAACGACCTACTGCAGATAAAAAATTCTCGCTAGCTTCAATTTTTCCGTTTGTAGGGGTGAATAAAATATTAGGATAATTACCAGTAACAAAACCTAAAAGAGAGGGGTCTTCAGAATTTTCAACTTCATAGGCTGCATTACTATTTTCCCAAGTAGCTCTTAAACCCAAGGTAAGCGATAATTTATCAGAAAAATCGTAAGATGCATCAGCAAAAATATCACCAGAAAAATTTCTACCATAATTTTTAGAAGCTTCATAATTATAATCATCTAAAGGAGCTCCTGCTAAATCTCCGAAAGCTTCATTATCAGGTATATTTGGTAATAAAACAGGTGTTCCATCAATTACGAAAGTAGACGGACTTAAAATTAACATCGCATAACTCTGCTCATTAGTTTCCCAAGGCACCTCTTGGGAACCATCTTCAAAGAAAAAGTTAGCACCAAAAAAACCTCTGAACTTTTCGTTAGTATCAAAATTGAATCTAATTTCTTGACTAAACTGTTGTCCTTCTGAAATTTCTCTAAAAAACAAAGCTGGAGCAGCAGTACCATCTGCGTCAAAAGCTTCATCAGAATCGAAACCTCTATACGCTGTAATCGAAGTAAAATCCCAAACATCACTTATATTATGTTTTAAAATACCCGTTACACCATACACATGCCTATCTACACCTAATTCTTCACCGCGTTCTAAATCGGCAAAAGTATTCGGACTTAAATCTCCACCAGCTGGCGCATACGTACCACTTTTAAAAGATGTTCCCGGAGGTGTATCGTGTTGCCAGTTACCAATTATATCTAATGAAGTTTTATCATTAATTATATATTTAAGAGCCACTCTAAATGCTAACGTTTCTTTACCATTTAAATCACCACCAGAAAGATTTTCAATATACCCATCTCTACCGTTGTAAATACCAGCTACACGTAGAAACAATTTGTCTTTTGCTAAAATTGTATTTGCATGACCTGTTGCCAATAACTGATTGAAATTACCGTAACCAAGTTTCATAGCTCCTGAATTTTCATTCTTTGCTTTGTTTTGAATAATGTGCATTGCACCAATTTGCGCCCCACGACCAAATAATGTTCCTTGTGGTCCTTTTAAAACTTCAACACGCTCTATATCAAAAAGTTCAACTACCGAACCTCTAGACTTACTTATAGAGACACCATCTTGAAAAATAGATACTCTTGGTTCTACTCTAGAATCTCCACTATCACTAGTAATACCTCTAATCACAACACCTGGGTTGTTTACACTTTGTATTTGAACTTGAAAACCAGGAATATATTCTGATAATGCATCATACTCATAAGTACCTTGATTGTCTATAAACTCAGTTCCATAAGAAGTGATTGCTATAGGTACATCTTTATTTACCTGCTCTCTTTTTTGAGAGGTTACAATAAGTCCTTCTAATTGATATGATAATTCTTCTAATACAAAATTATGTGTGTTAATACCTGACACAATTGTTATGTTTTTTTGAATTGAATTGTATCCCAAATAAGAAACTTCTATAGCAAATGTTTTTCCTTTTTCTAAAGCAATTTCATAAAGACCATCATAGTTTGATGTTGTTCCTTTGCTTATTGCATTAATTGAAATATTAGCCCCCATAATTGGGCTACCATCTTTTGCTGAAATCGTACCTTTTAAAACTTCTGTATCTTGCCCTTTTGCCATAAACAAAGACAAACAGGTAAAAATTGTAACTAAAAATTTGAAATTCATTTTCTTTTTTTGAATTAATATTGATTAATTTTTTCATCAAAAGTATTGCCGCAACCATACTTTTGTAGTTAATTCAAAATTATTGAAGTGTTAATTTTTAAACAGTTTTGGCTGTATTTTACAATAATTTAACAAATTGTTAGTCTCAATTTTTTTAAGTTATTTTAGAAAAGAAGTAAATTAAAGTTCAAAAAAATGTAGTACACTAATAACCAGATACTTTAATGGTAAACACTTATAAAATTACATGTATAGTTAAAAGTACTAAAAGTATAATTTTAGTAACTCTATATAATAAAATGGAAAGTAATACTAACTCCTAGGTTTGTTCAATTGACGGTCGTACATAATTATACTACCAGCAACTGACACATTTAAGCTTAATTGTGATTTAAATTTTACTAAAAAATGAGATTTTTCAATAGCTTCTTTTGTCAAGCCATGATCTTCAGCACCTAAAAGATAAACACAACGCCTTGGGTGGTGAAACACCTCTAAATCTTGAGCATTATCATCAAGCTCTACCCCAACAATACGTGTACCTTTAGGTTGGTTGTTAAAAAAATCTTCAAAAGTATCGTAATGATAATAAGGCATTGATTTAACAGCATTGTGGGTATCACAAGCTTGTTTTGCATATCTATTGCCAATTGTAAAAATAAAACTTGCGCCCAAGTTTTGTGCTGAACGCCATAAAACCCCTAAATTCTCTGGCGTTTTACCATTCTGAATACCAATACCAAAATACTCGTTTACAAAGTTGTTATTCATTTGGCTAAAATATTAAAGTTTTGAAAGCACAGCAAAAAAAGGTTTTTTGTTTTTATGTAGTATCCGTTAAACAGCATTAACCTGTCATTCTGTTAATAAACACTTGTACAACCTATTAAATATGTTCTCTTATCTATTATTTTATGCAAGAGTAAAAGAGCTTAATTACAAAAACTAGAATAAATAACAGCCATTTTTTTTAAAATGTTTGAGGCTTCTACTTAATCAATACTTCTCTAAATCTTTTTTCGATATTGTAAGCATAGATTGTATTAAATACAATACAAGTTTAATTGCTTTTTTAAACAAGACATACAGGAGCCAAATTATTAATTATATTTTTCATGAAAGCAAATCAAATTTATTCCGACAGATAATTAACATATGTTAATAAACTCTATAAAGTTGTATAACATATTCTATCAAAAATTTAAACACCTTAATTTGTAATTAAAAACTTACATTTGAGTGTGGTACAACAATCATAGTGTAGTAATTGCTAAAACTAAAATTTGATCAATGAAAAAACCAATTTCGATAGCCAAAGTTAGTACCTTAAAAAATAAAGAACCAAAACATGCCTTAGTAAATGACCTTGATTTAGTCATCGTAAAATTTGATAATGACATTTCTGTACTTTATGGTAGATGTCTACATAGAGGTGCATTAATGTCTGACGGTCATGTTGATGGTGATAATTTAATCTGTGGTGTTCATGGGTGGGATTACAGAGTAGATTCTGGCGTGTCTGAATATAACAACAAGGAAGTATTGTATAAGTTTTCTACAAAAATAGAGGGTGATGATTTAATGGTCGATGCTTTTGAAATAGAGGCCTATTTAACCAATTACCCACAACCTTTTAATAGAGATCAATATTTAGGTGCTTATGCAGATACACACTCTGAAGAAACAGAACCATATACAGGTTATATAAAAGAACTTGCCCAAAATGGATTAAAAAATATTGGCCATCATGGCTTTTCAGCATCTATGGGTGTTGATAGAAACACCTTACCTAAATGGAATGACATTCAATTTCTACCGGCGCAGTTGGCTTCAAGACCTTTATTAGATGAAGATGCTGTTGCTACAAAAGTAGTGATTGGTAAAAATGCAAAAAAACCGTTGGTATTAGATATGCCGCTTTTTGTAAGTGATATGAGTTTTGGTGCCTTATCAAGAGAAGCAAAAATAGCTTTATCAAAAGGAGCCCAATTATCCGGAACAGGTATTTGCTCTGGTGAAGGTGGAATGTTGCCCGAAGAACAAACAAATAATTCAAAATATTTTTACGAATTAGCTTCAGCTAAATTTGGCTTTTCATGGGATAAATTAGAAAATGTACAAGCTTTTCATTTTAAAGGAGGTCAAGGTGCTAAAACAGGTACAGGAGGCCATTTACCCGGTAGTAAAGTAAGTAAAGAAATTGCTGAAGTTAGAGGGTTGAAAGAAGGAGAAACAGCTATTTCACCAGCAACATTTCCTGATTTTAACGGTGTTGAAGATTTTAAATCTTTTGCAACAAAGGTTAGAGAAAAAACAGGTGGCATCCCTATTGGGTTTAAAATAGCGGCCAGTCATATAGAAAAAGATATTCAATTTGCACTTGATGTAGGCGTCGATTATATAATTCTTGATGGTCGTGGTGGTGGTACAGGTGCCGCACCCACTATTTTGAGAGATCATATAAATGTGCCTACAATACCCGCTTTAGCAAGAGCACGTAATTATTTGAATAGTGTTGGTGCCACACATGTATCATTAGTAATTACAGGCGGTTTAAGGGTTGCTGAAGATTTTTCTAAAGCATTAATGCTTGGTGCCGATGCAGTTGCCGTCTCAAACGCAGCTTTACAAGCTATTGGTTGTTTGGGTATGCGTGCTTGTGGCAGTAATAACTGCCCAGTTGGTATTGCAACACAAAAAGAATCATTAAGAAGCAGGTTAATTATAGATTCATCAGCAAAACAATTACACAACTATTTTAGTGCTACAAACGATTTGATAAAAGTGGTTGCACGTGCTTGTGGTTACGATGATATTTCAAAATTTAATAGTGATGATTTATCAACTTATGATCGCGATATACACTTTTTAACAGGTATTAATTATGCCGGAATTAAACTATAAAAAAATGAAAGAACAAATGCATTTAGCTGCACAATATTTAGCAGCTGCAGGAATTAGTTTTTTAGACAAAAAAGAAGATGACAGCCATACTAATCTAGGTTTTTATGATAAAAAAGGGTGCTTAGAAACTCATTATTTATCAGAAAATAAAGATCAACTATTATTAGACTATAATAGTTTTAGTCTGGAATGGATATCTAAAAGTGGATCAATCACTTTTAGTTTAAATGGCGCTACACATGCAAAAATATTGGTTTGGTTAAAAGAAACTTCAATGACTTTTTTAAACAAACCCTATGTATATCAATTTCATTATGAACTGCCTTATGAAATTACAGACGACTATACCTTTAAACTGACTGATGCTAAAGAGTTGGCTTATTTAATGCATTTGAGAACATTAGCTCAAAAAAGCTTAAAGAAAATAACTAAAGAAAATAATTTAGAAGCCACTGTTCGTGTTTGGCCACATCATTTTGATACAGGAATTTATACTGCTGTTCCTAACAGTAATATTACAATAGGTTTAGGCTTAGCCATTCCAGACACGGTTTGTGATATGCACTATTTTTATAATAGTGGTTATGATGAAAATGGGCAAATAAATCCCTCAAAATTTAAAGCACTTACTAAAGGATACTGGAGCTTACAAGATTTTTTAGGTGGTGTATTGCCTGCTAAAAAAGTAAAAAAGAATGAAGCTGTAACTTTTTTTAATGAAGCTATTAAAAGCTATACAGCTTTCAAATAAAACTTTTAAGGTTAAAATATTTTCTTATCCGGCTAATGGTGTCAATTGAAACTAACTAATCTTATAAAATAATTAATTTAAAATAGTAGTAATACTATATCTCAATAAAATTTACTTTGAAAAAGACAAAAACGTTACACAATATCAGTAATTTAATTGCTGCAATACTTATGGTATTTTTTGCTGTGCCTAAATTAATTGGCGCTGAAAAAAGTTTGAAAGGTTTTGAGCAGTTTAAATCTTTGGTTCCTTTAGATGCTGATACATTTAGAATATTTACTGGAGTTGTAGAATTTACGGTTGCTGCATTACTTATTATTTATATATTAAAGAAAACAAATAATATAGGTAAGCTAGCTTACTTTTTATTATTATCAACTATGATTGGTGGTTTAATTATGGAGTTTTTCGCAAGGCCCAAACCAGAAATAATGTTGGTTGTTATCGCATTACTACTCTCAATACTTTCTATATACAAGCTAAAACTACTATCATCTAAAAATTAGTATATTATCTTATTTAAAGTACTGAATACAAGTGTTTAATTTAATTTTTTGTCATTTTGTCGAAAGAAATTTTAAAGAAATTTATAGAAATCCGCAAGCAAACAGAAGCCGTTTGCAAACCTTTAGAGATTGAAGATTATTCTGTACAGCCTATAGCAGATGTATCACCACCAAAATGGCACTTAGCTCATTCCACTTGGTTTTTTGAACAGTTTGTACTTTCAGAGTTCAAGGACGATTATCAAGTTTTTAGTGAAGATTTCGCATACCTTTTTAATAGTTACTACAATAATGCTGGTGAACGTGTGTTACGTCCTAATCGAGGATTAATGACACGCCCAACTGTAAAAGAAGTATATGAATATCGTACTTATGTAACTGATAGTATTATTGCACTTTTTAAAGAAAATGCAACTAATGAAATTACTACTATGGTTGAAATTGGTATCAATCATGAACAACAACATCAAGAATTATTAGTCTATGACATAAAATACATTTTAGGTAATCAGCCCACATTTCCTAAATATGATGGCAATTTTATTTTATCTGAAGAAAAACAAGAAAAAAAATACATTAGTATAGCAGAAGGTATTTATGAAATAGGTCATAAAAAAGAAAGCTTTTGTTTTGATAATGAATTAGGTGTTCACAAAGTGTACCTACAGCCCTTTGAAATTTCAAACAAACTAATTACCAACAAAGAATATATTGAGTTTATTAATGACGGTGGCTATTCAAATTTTAATTTATGGCATGCCGAAGGATGGAGTTATATACAAGACAACAATATAAAGGCCCCTTTGTATTGGCATTTTACTGATGGTGTTTGGAAGTATTATAATTTTAATGGTTTAGAAGTAGTGAATCTTAACCTACCCGCTATGCACATTAGTTATTATGAAGCTTTTGCTTTTGCAGAATGGAAAGGAATGCGTTTGCCTACCGAATTTGAATGGGAAGTTGCTTCTGACCATTTTAAATGGGGAAACCTTTGGGAGTGGACAGCAAGCGCCTACCAACCCTACCCTAATTTTACAAAAGCAGATGGAGCTTTAGGAGAATACAACGGTAAATTTATGGTTAATTTACAAGTATTGCGTGGCGCATCGATTGCTACACCACAAGACCACAGTAGAAATACCTATCGAAATTTTTTCCATACCAGTTTACAATGGATGTTCTCTGGCTTACGCCTGGTTAAAAAATAAAAATCGTATTATTTTAAGTCTTATATAAAGACAGATTACAATTTAAAACACTATAATGAATATTGAATTTGCTAATGATGTAGTTGAAGGATTAACATCAAAAAATAAACAGCTTTCTTCTAAATATTTCTACGATGATACGGGAAGCCGGATTTTTCAAGAAATAATGGAAATGCCCGAATATTACTTAACAGATAGTGAATTTGAAATTTTATCACTACAAGCCAAACAAATTATTGATGCAATTGGTTTTAATCAACCTTTTAATATTGTTGAACTTGGTGCAGGTGACGGCCTCAAAACTTTCAAATTACTTGAGTATTTAGTAAATAATAATATAGATTTTTATTACGTGCCTATTGATATTTCACAAGGTGCAATGGATTCATTAACTCACAGTTTGCAAGAGAAGCTTCCTAAATTATCTATTCACCCACAAGTTGGCGATTATTTTGAAATTCTATCAAAAGAAAATGTAAAAACCAAAATACCAAGCTTACTATTATTCTTAGGTAGTAATATTGGTAATTACAGTGAACAAGAAGCTAGCAATTTATTACAATTGTTCAATAAAAGCATGAAAGTTGGTGATGGTCTGTTATTAGGCGTTGATATTAAAAAGAACCCTAAAAAAATACATGATGCCTATTTTGATCAGCATGGTATTACAAAACGATTTAATTTAAACTTATTAAACCGTATAAATAATGAATTTGATGGTGATTTTAATATTGAAGATTTTGATTTTTACTGCTATTACAATCCAATATCAGGTAATGTTAAAAGCTATATAATTAGTTTAAAAGACCAAAAAGTACACTTAAAAAAACTAGATACTGTAATAGAATTTAAAACTAATGAACTTATTTGGACTGAATTATCAAAAAAATATAGTCTTGATGAAATTAATGAGCTTTCAACTAAATGCGATTTCAAAGTTGTTAATCATTTTTTAGATAATAAAAATTATTTTACAGATACACTTTTAGTTAAATAACAGCACTTATATTTATAAAACCAACCCATATAATAACCTAGCTATGAGTGATAAAAAAAAACAAAAAGAGATTGATAATTATTTATTGACTGAATTAAATATTGATAAAAATGAATTAAAAATTTTAAAGAAAAAACTATTAAAAATAGAGCCTAGATCGGAACGTGGGGTTGAAACTTTATTTAGGTTACTTTCAAAAAATCAATATACATTAAATTCAATGGTTGATACTAAATCAAATATTTTAATATCAATTAATGCGCTAATCATATCTTTAATACTGGGTACTGTAATGAGCCAATTAGCAACTGACCCTCATTTGATTTTCCCGATAGTAATGTTATTAATAACAAATTTAATATCAATAACCTTTGCGGTAATTGCAACTAGGCCAGAACTCATTCACGGAGATAAAGCTACTCAAAACTTAATGTTTTATGGTAACTTTCATGATATGAGTGAAAATGAATATGTTTATGAACTTACCGAATTGATGGATAAAGGTGATGAACTTTACAAGACCATTGCAAAAGATACTTACCATTTAGGAATAACCATCAATAAAAAATTTAGGTTATTAAGAAAGTCATTTAATATATTTTTAATAGGTATTGTTCTATCTGTATTAGCCTTTATTTTATGTCATACCCTATTTTGGGATTTGTTTTAAATTAATTTTATGTTTAACATTTTCTAAAAATAGTTAAACATTTTGTATTTTTATACTTTAACACTTAATGTTAAAAGATAAAAAATATATTTAAAAAAGCTATGTTCGGATTATTTAAAAATTCTTCTAAAGAAGAAAAATTAAGATCACAATACGAAAAGCTGTTAAAAGAAGCACATAAGCTTTCAACAATTAACAGAAAAATGAGTGATCAAAAAATTTCAGAAGCTGATGAAATTATGAAACAGCTTGAAAAATTATAAAAATTCTTATTTATGAATGTAGCAACCTCAAATTTCACAGAACGAGAACTTGATCGTATTATAGAAATGGCTTGGGAAGATCGTACACCTTTTGAAGCGATATTATTTCAGTTTAAATTACCTGAAAAAGAAGTTATTAAACTTATGCGTAGCAATTTAAAAGAATCGAGTTTTAAACGCTGGCGTAAACGTGTAAATAGTGGTGTTAGTCAAAAACATTTAAAAAAACGAAACCCTGAAATTTCTCGTTTTAAATGTTCGCGACAAAAAGCAATTTCTGGTAATAAAATTAGCAAAAGGTAACAATTTCCAAATTAAAAATACAATTAAATTTAAAATTATAAAATGCACTATACTTCTGATGATATTGCAAAACTAGATCGTGTAACAAGGTTGAAAATTATTAATGCTGTTACAGGTATAAAACCCGCCAATTTAATAGGTACTATAAATAATAAAAAGCAAACAAATTTAGCTATTTTTAGTTCTGTAGTTCACTTAGGTAGCGATCCTGCTCTTTTAGGTTTCATAGCTAGACCAAAAACTACTGAAGTTGGTCATACTTTAGATAATATAAAAGAAACTAGTTTTTACACTATCAATCATATTCACCAAGAATTTATTGAGAATGCACATTATACTTCTGCTAAATTAGATAGAAGTATTTCAGAATTTAACTGCTGTAAATTAACTGAAGAATATATAATTGGTTGTAAAGCGCCTTTTGTAAAAGAAAGTAATTTTAAATTAGGAATGCAATTCGTAGAAGCAACCCCAATAAAACATAATGGAACTGTCTTAGTAATAGGTGAAATAAAACAAATAATACTGCCTGATAACGCTACAAAAAACACAAATGATGTTGATTTAGAAGCTACTGGTAGTATTGGTATTTCAGGATTAAACAGTTATTATACATTAAAAAAGGTATCTCAATTACCCTATGTAAGAGTAAATGAGATACCTGATTTTTAAATATTAAATTCTGTAATTTTTAGTAAAACAAGTTGTGAAATACAACTTTAAATAGTTCGTTTTTTTATAAATTATACAATTAAAACGACCTTTTTGAGAAGAATTATATTTGAATATTAATCATTAATTATATGCCAGATTCTGGCCTACCTTTTAATCTAATATCAATTCTTTTTTTCTTCGCAGTTAGGCGTTTCATTACGTCCATTAATGATGCATCTTTTGTTTCTTTATACACCTCATTAATCGCTAAAATAAGTCTTTTTGCTTCTCTTGAAGCTACTACTCTATCACTAGTAGACATGTGACTCATTTTCTCATTTTCAAAAGCTTCTGCTTCTTTTATTAAATCCATTCTTTAATTTTTGTTCAAAGTAAAATAAATATAGTTAAACGTAAGATATTAAGCAAGTATCATTTCAAATTAATACTAATTTTTAGTAAAAAAGTTGTATATCGTAAATTATAATGCTCATAAAAACTATAAATTTTTGGTTGTGT
>NZ_JAHKQN010000024.1:25176-119409 GCF_018861125.1 Cellulophaga baltica
ACACAACCAAAAATTTATATAATTAACTGGAATACAGATTACTAAAAACAAATTATAAAATCAAAAATTACATATTTATAAATTATATTAACTAGAAATTAATTATATTATAATGGACACAAAACTTTTCAACAATCTTGAAATAAATGTTGAAAAATATCAATTTTGTATAATTAAACATTTTCATCAATTTAAATTATGACAGCCAATTTTAGATAAACAATATTTTTAGCCCCCTTATTTTCATAATTCCATTATCATATTAATTTGAAATTGGTATAATATCCTGGATTTAATAATGACAAAATTAAACCTCTACAGATTCTTTAAGATTTAGTAACATATGTTATTCATTTTTAATTATATCTTGTGAAAATTAAACTTAATTTTTTAGGGTATTTATTTTTAAAATTTCACTTTTACTATGGCTATAAATACAAAAGAGTTTTTTAATAGAGATTTATCTTGGTTACGTTTTAATCACCGGGTATTACAAGAAGCTAGTGATATTAGAAATCCGCTATATGAAAGACTTAAGTTTTTGGCTATTTTCTCATCAAACTTAGATGAGTTTTTCAAAGTTCGAGTGTCTGATATTCGAAAAATAAAAGAGTTAGATAAACCTTTACGTAAAAAACTAATTACAAAGCCTAACAAATTACTCTCTAAAATTAAATCACAGGTAAATAAGCAACAAGAAGAATTCGGAGCTATCTTTTTTAATGAGATTTTACCTGAACTAGCAAAACATAACATTCATTTGCTTAAAATTGAAGATTTAGATAGTCAACAAATAAGTTTTATAATAGCATATTATGAAAGTATTAAGCACCAGTTTAAAATAATAAAAAATGAAGATTTTAAAACGCTTGAAAATGAGGTGCTATATCTTGTAGGCTCTAGTACTAAAGGAGATTTAATAGGTTTGAAAATTATAGAAGATATTTCTCGTTTTGTTGAAATACCTAATAAAAAAGGTGAAAACAACTTCATTTTTATCGACGATGTGCTACGTTTTGCCTTAAAAGAAAATTTTGAATCTGAATTTTATGCCCTTAAAATTTCAAGAGATGCAGGACTCTATATTGACAGTGAATATTCTGGAGATTTACTTGAAAAAATAAAAAATGCATTACCTAACAGAGAAACAGGTCAAGTGACTAGGGCATTAATTGATCAATTAATGCCTAATGATTTAATCTCCAAATTGGAAAAAACATTAGATATTAATGAGACTGATTTAGTAAAAGGTGGGCGTTATCATAATTTTAAAGACTTATTTGCTTTTCCTGAGGTAGAAAATGATGTATTGTATTTTAAAAACTTACCTCCTATTAAAAATGAGCGTTTTACAAATAAATCTTCTGTTTTTGAAGTTATTGAGCAAAAAGACCAATTATTAAGTTTCCCCTACGAATCATTTAATGACGTAATTACCTTATTAGAAACTGCAGCGACAGATAAAACTGTAACTAAAATTAAAATTACACTATATCGTGTTGCGACAGATTCATCAGTATCAAAAGCTATTTTAAAAGCTATTAAAAATGGTAAAGAAGTTTTTGTTTTTATAGAAACTAAAGCTCGTTTTGATGAACAAAACAACATAAAATGGGGTAAATTATTGCAAGATAATGGTGCAAATGTAAAATATAGTTATGCTGGTATAAAAGTACATTCAAAAATATTTTACATTGAAAAAATAGAAAATGACACTTTAAAAAGTTATGCATATATCGGGAGTGGTAATTTTAATGAAAAAACATCTAAAATATATACTGATTTTGGTTTGATGACTGCAAACCCTAAGATTACTTCAGAAATAGCTCAGGTTTTTCAAGTTTTAGAAGGTAATTTAATTATTCCTAAAACTAAACACTTATTGGTGTCTCCATTTACAACACGAAGCACTTTTACAAAACTTGTTGAAAATGAAATCGAAAATTCAAAATCAGGCAAGGAGGCTTATATCGTTTTAAAATTAAACAGTCTACAAGATGATAAAATGATTCAACTTTTATATAAAGCCAACAATGCTGGTGTAAAAATTCGCTTATTAGTGAGGGGTATTTGTTGCTTGGTTCCTGGTATTAAAAACCAAAGTGAGCATATTTTTGTGACCAGTATTGTCGATCGTTTTTTAGAACATAGTAGAGTATATATTTTCGCAAATGGTGGGCAAGAAAAATTATATTTTGGTTCTGCTGATTGGATGACTAGAAATCTTGATTATAGAATTGAGGTTATTACTCCAATTTTAGATGCTACTATATTTCAACAAATTAAAAACCAGTTAGAAATTCAATTAAACGATAATGCCAAAGCTCGAATAATTGATCATTTGCAAACGAACACTTATATTAATACTACAATTAAAGCCTCAGAAAGTTCACAACACATAATTTACAGGAGCTTACTTTAGTTTATAAAAGAATGTCAACCTAAAATTGTATCAAAAATATAACGTCAGACTACTTAGGTTACATGCTATTGGGTTAATTTAGTGTTGAGTAAAGCACATTACTTAATTTGAAATAGCAGATATTTGTTGGTTGAAATGAAGAAGAAACAAAAACGCATTTTTAGGCGAGTTTTAAGGATTTTTGCAGTTTTACTATTACTATTTATAGGTATTATTTTATTTATAAGAAGTCAGTGGGGGCAAGATATCATTGTAACCAAAGTTATAAAGTACGTTTCTGACAAAACAAATACTGAAATACGAATTGATAAACTCTTCGTTACATTTTCAGGGAATCTATATTTAGAAGGTCTTTATCTTGAAGATACAAAAGGTGACACATTAGTTTATTCAAAGACTTTAGAAGCTAATGTACCTTTTATGCCAATAATTACCGGTACTAGCGTTAGTTTAAATTCATTAACCTGGGAAGGCTTGAAAGCTAATGTTACTAGAGAAGAAGGTACGGAAGATTTTAATTTTAGTTTTTTAGTGAATGCATTTGCTACACAAGATACCGTACCAACTACTACAGAAAGTGAACCATTAAACCTTTCAATTGGTGATATAATTTTAAGTGATTTTGATATTACCTATAAAGATGATTTTTTAGGAATTGAAAGTGCCGTTAAATTGGGTACGTTTGAGGTAGTTTTTGATGAGCTTGATCTTGAAAAAATGCGCTATGTAATTGATGATATTGAATTACAAAATACAACTATCAATTACAAACAAACAAAACCTTTTATTACCACCGAAGATACCACTACCACACAACTGCCTTATATAGAAATTGGTGATGTAGAATTTAAAAATGTAAAAGCAGATTACAACTCAGTAATTGATAAACAAATTGCTAATGTTACAATTGGAAATTTCAATTTACAGTTAAATAAAGCAGATTTAGAAACTAATACTTTTGAGATTGATAGATTAGCCTTAAACAATTCCAACATTAGTTTTAAAGCTGAAGCACCCGCTACAATTACCAATGATTCTATAGCAACCGAAACCACTTCACCTTTTGAGTGGCCAGCATATAAATTTACACTTAATGAGTTAAACTTTGAGAATAATAATCTTAATTACCAAGCAGGAAACACACCAGCTGAAGTAGGTACATTCAATGCAAATGCTATTGAAATTTCTAACTTTAACTTAAAAACTTCTGACCTATCTTATGAAGCAGGGAAAGCTGCACTTTCATTAGAAACTTTTTCTTTTAAAGAAAAAAGCGGATTCATGTTAAAAGATTTTGCTTTTAATGCTAATTTAGAAGATACAGAAGCTACAATTACAGACTTAAAACTAAAAACAAATAATAGTGAGCTTTATGGTAAAGCTTCTCTTAAATACAATGCTCTCCAGCAGTTAATTGATGCACCTGAAAATTCTTTTTTTAATATTGAACTGCCAAAGTTTGCTATAAATATTTCCGATGCTTTTATTTTTCAACCCGATTTAAAGAACAATGAAAATATAGCTAAAACAGCTGAAAATAATATTACGGGAAATGTAACAGCTTCAGGAAGTTTAAAGGCTGTTCAAATACCCGATTTAATTATTAATTGGGGTGAAAACACACAAGTTTTAGCACAAGGTGAGCTAGGTAATTTAACGCAACCGGACTCTTTATCTTTTAATTTTAAAACTATCAAAGCCACATCAAACCGAAAAGATATCTTAAATTTTATTCATGAAGAAGACTTAGGTGTTTCAGTACCTAACACAATAAATTTAAATGCTATTGCTAGTGGAACAGCTACTGATGCTACTGGAGAAATACAAGTGAAAATACCTGAAGGAACTGCAAAAATCACAGGCAATTTTAAAAATACAAATCAAATTGCCTTTGGTGGAAATTTAAAAATAGACTCGCTTCAATTAAACAAATTACTTAAAAATGATCAACTAGGCGCTCTTTCATTTACTATGGATGTTTCAGGAAGTGGATCAAGTGTAAATACTTTAAATGCAAAATTAGCTACAGATTTTAGACAGTTAGAATTTAAAAAATATGACTTTTCAAACTTAAAATTAGATGGTGAAATTGTAAATGGAAAAGGAGCTATAAATCTAAATTTTAAAGACAAAAACTTAAACCTTAATGCAGACACCAATATTAATCTTGATTCTACTGCTTCTGCTATAAAATTAAATTTAAATATTATTGGTGCAGATTTATATGCTTTAGGAGTTACAAATGAAAATATTAAAATTGCTTCGCAACTAAATACAGAATTTAGTGGGAATGCCGATGACTTCACATTAAATGCTACAATTAAAGAAACTATAGCGGTATTAAATAATGAACAGTACCGAATGGGCGAATTAAATTTGGCCAGCAAAATTGATACTAGTAGTACCAAATTTGAAGTTAGTAGTAGATTCTTAAATGGTAATTTAAAAGCTAATAGTTCTATTAATAAACTTAATACCGCACTACAACAACAATTTAAATATTATTTTTCAGATTCTATCGTGGAAAATGAAACGACAAATCCTATTGTTTTAAATATGGATTTTAAACTAAGGCCTACTCCTATCCTAACTGAAGTATTCTTAAGAGATGTAGAGCGTTTAGATACAATTTCAATTTCAGCTGATTTCAATTCTATAACTAAAAACCTGAATGCATCGTTGATTTTACCATCTGCAATGTATAATGGCAGTTCGGTTGATAGCTTGCAAGTAAGTGTTAATGGTAGTGCAAATGATTTAAATTTTATAGCTAGTTTAAATAGTCTTTCCTCCGATCCTATTTTAATTAAGAAAACAGTTTTTGAAGGAGTTTTAAAAAATAATGCAATGGACCTAGATTTTACATCGTATGATGATGATCAGAAACTATTGCACATAGCATCAGAACTAATATTAGCAAAAGATACCACTAAACTGCATATTAACCCATCAGAACTAATTTTTAATAAGAAACAATGGAATATATATGAAGACAATAATATTTACATTGGAGAAAATATTCTAGATTTTAATAATGTAACTTTCTCTAATAACACCCAAGAACTAACTTTAAGTAACGCTATTGAAGGAATTGATAAAGAACACTTTGGTGTTGAATTTAATAATTTTAAACTGCAGACTTTCCTTAGTTTATTAAATCCAGAAGAAGCGCTAGCATCTGGTTTGGTTGATGGTAGTTTTGTAGTAGAAAATCCTTTTGGGGCAACAGGTATTATTGCTGATTTTAGTATCAATAAGCTAAATGCTTTACAAACACCTTTAGGGAACTTAAACCTAAAAGCCAATTCTGTTAGTAACACTGGTTATAACTTTGATATGGCCTTAAAAGATGGTAATATTGATTTGGACCTAACTGGTGATTATACAGCTGATGCTACTGGCGCCAAATTAAATTTAGATTTAGCGCTTAACAAATTAGGCTTAAAAGTATTAGAATCTTTTACAGATAATGCTGTTACTGACACTTCCGGTTCTATTTCTGGAAATGTAAGTTTAAGTGGCACTACAACAGATCCAATTTATGAAGGAAATTTTGCTTTCAATGACACCAAATTTAAAATCTCGGAATTAAATTCTGTTTTCAAAATTTCAAATAAAAATTTAAAAGTTGATAACTCAGGATTGTATTTAAATAATTTTACAATTAACGACAACAACAATAATAGCTTTTCTGTTGATGGAACTATAAAAACTGCTGATATTACAAACCCTACATTCAATTTAAGCTTAAATGCAAATGCTTTTCAAGTCATGAATTCTACTGAAGAAGACAATGAATTATTTTATGGTAAAGCAAGTATGGATGCTGATATTCTGGTTAAAGGCGATTTAAACCTGCCAATTGTTACTGGCAAATTTAAAATTGGTGAACTTACTGATATTACTTATGTGGTTCCTGAATCACAACTAGATATTGAAGAGCGTGATGGAGTTGTAATATTTGTAAACCAAAAAAATCCTGATGCAATACTTACCCGAAAAGAGGAAGAAGAATCATCATCAATATTAAAAGGATACAAGGTAAACACTATTCTACAAGTTGATAATAATGCCGTTTTTAATGTCATTATTGATAAAAAAACGGGTGATAATCTTCAAGTATCCGGTGAGGCTGATTTAAATTTTGGTATGAATGCTGTTGGAACAATGAGTTTATCTGGTCGTTATGAATTAAATAAAGGCCATTATGAGACTATTTTATACAATGTAGTAAAACGCAAATTCTCAATTAAAGAAGGAAGTACGATTACCTGGAATGGTAGTCCAACGGATGCTGACCTTGATGTTACGGCAATTTATAATGTTGATGCATCGGCCACTAATTTAATGAGTAGTTTAACATCTAGTGAAGATTCGAGTGTATCGAGTAAATACCAGCAAGTGCTTTCATTTATGGTGTATTTAAATGTTGAAGGAGAAATACTAGCTCCTGAAATATCTTTTAGCTTAGATATGGCTGAAGAAGACCAAAGCGCAATTAGTGGCACAGTTTACGAACAAGTGCAACAGCTAAATGAACAAGAATCAGAATTAAACAAACAAGTTTTTTCACTATTAACATTAAACCGTTTCTTCCCAAGTTCAGGCAGTGATGGTAGTAGTGGCGGTACCGCAACAATAGCACGTAGTAATGTGAGCAAAGTTTTATCAAGCCAATTAAATACCTTTTCAGATAAGTTATTGGGTAACTCTGGTTTTCAATTAGGTTTTGATTTTGACAGTTATACCGATTACACAGGTGATAACCCTGAAGATAGAACACAACTAAACATAAATGCACAGAAAAAATTATTTAACAATAGATTAATTGTTACCGCAGGCAGTACCGTTGACGTAGAAGGTAGTGCACAAACTGAAGATGAGGAAACACCCATAATAGGTAATGTGAGTTTAGAATATTTATTATCTGAAGATGGTAGGTATCGTTTAAAAGGTTTTCGCAAAAATGAATATGAAAACATTATTGACGGGCAACTAATTATTACAGGAGTCGCTTTAATTTTTAACAAAGAATTCAATAGTTTTAGTGAGTTATTTAACCCCTTAAAAGAAGATAAAAAAGAACAATACAAAGATAAAAGTGATACTGAAGATAATAATGAATAATCATCTAATTTTAAATTGATTATCTTATAAAACATATAAATTGAAAAAATATTTTAAATATAATTATATCGCAGGCCTATTCTTATTATTGGGTGCTTACTCTTGTGGTGTATCAAAATACCTACCTGAAGGAGAAGTTTTTTATACGGGCGCTTCAATAAATCTTGAAGCGGAAGAAGACACTTTAAAAACAACAAAAATTAAAGAAGAGCTACAATATTTAATACCAACACAACCAAATTCTAAATTCTTGGGCATTCGTTTAGGTTTATATTATCATTATAAGGCACAGCAAGAAAAGCCTGGTTTTTTAAATAAATGGTTGAATAAAAAATTCGGAGAAGAACCTGTATATTTATCTGAAATTAATCCGCCACGTGTTCAAGAATTAATGCGAAACCGATTAGAAAACAGAGGTTTTTTCTATAGTAACGTAAATTCTGAAATAACTACTACTCCTAAATACGGAAGCATTGAATATACAGCGAAACTACCTGAACCTTATCGCTTAGAAAAATTAGAGCTTAAAAATGATTCACTTCTTATCTATTCTGAAATTAGACAAATTTTAGAAAAAACACCAATTAAGTCTGGTAGTAGATTTGATTTGGCTTTATTAAAATACGAACGAGAACGCATTGACAATCAATTAAAACAAAAAGGATATTATAATTTTAATTCAGATTTCTTAATTTTTGAAGCTGACACTAATAAATACAAAACCCCAAAATTTGATTTATTACTTCGTTTAAAAAACAGTACTCCAAAAAAATCAACTATACCCTACACAATTGATTCAATTACTGTTTACCCTAAATATACCGTTGAAGATACTACCGCCGTTACTGAAAATACAGTTGTAAATGGAATAAATTTTATTCAGGAAAACGAATTTTTTAAACCGAAAAGATTAGAGCCTTATATTCTTTTTAAGAAAGGAGAAAAATATAATGCGAATACTGCCAAACTTACAAGTAATAGATTCTCATCAATAGGAAGTTACAAATACGTAAACATTCAATTTAAAGAAAAAGATACTGCGGCTGCTTTAGATGAAATTGGTTCGTTAGATATGGACATTTTTCTATCACCATTAACAAAAAGATCTGCTCGAATTGAATTACAAGGCTTAACTAAATCAAATGGGTTTACAGGTCCAGGAGTGTCTCTTTCATACAGTAACAGGAATGTTTTGGGTGGTGGTGAAACATTGAGTATTACGGGTAATTTCTCTTATGAAATGCAATTATCAGGCAGCAATAATAATACTAGTATTGGTGGTGGTTTAACAACAGATTTAGTTTTCCCTAGGTTAGTGCCTTTTTCTCCAAGTTTGTTTAAAGACAATGTTCCTAAAACTAAAATTAGCTTAGGTTTTGAGTTTTTAAATAGAACTGACTTATATACTTTAACTTCACTCTCAAGCACTTTTGGTTACTTATGGAATGAAAATAAATATGTATATCATGAGCTCAACCCTATAAGTATTAATTATGTAAGCTTAAGTGATACTACTGAAGAATTTGAAGAGATATTAGATGAAAACTCATATTTAGAAAGCAGTTTTGAACAGCAATTTATTGCAGGACTTACCTATAAATTTACTTTTAATGAGTTGGTTGATGAAGGTAAAACAAACCCAATTTATTTCTCTACCAATTTTGATATAGCTGGTAATGCTTTAAACCTTTTAAGTGGTGGTAATGATAAGGCTTTTGGTTTAGACTATGCACAATACGCAAAAATAGATGCAGACTTTAGGTTTTATCACAGATGGAAAAATGACAACACTTTTATTGCTCGTGCGTATGGAGGCTTGGGAGTACCTTACGGTAACTCAAGTACATTACCTTATGCTAAACAGTTTTTCTCTGGTGGCGCATATAGTGTTCGAGCATTTCAAATTAGATCATTAGGTCCTGGTACTTTTTTTACAGAAGATGATGATACTAGTTCGTATTACGACCAATCTGGTAATTTAAAATTAGAAGCAAACTTAGAATATCGTTTCCCAATTGTTCCCTACTTGAAAGGTGCTCTTTTTGCTGATGTCGGTAATATCTGGCTTACTTATGATGTAGATATATCAGAAGATGATGACGAAGATGATATTGCTTTTCTTGAAGAATTAAGTAGTAAAGGTAAATTTAGTAGTAATTGGGCCAAAGAACTGGGTGCTGGTGTAGGTTTCGGATTAAGAGTAGATATACAAAGTTTTGTTATTCGTTTAGATTTAGCTTCCCCGTTTAGAGTACCATATTATGATGAAGGTGAACGTAGTAGAATTCCATTTTTTGATGGTGGAGATGATAATTTAATGTTCAATTTTGCAATAGGGTATCCTTTTTAAAAAAGCATCATTTATTGACAACTATTAATTCTGTGAAAACAATAAAACACTGACTATCAGTTAAATTAACATTATACGAGACAAGATCATTTTGCAATCACATCAATATACTATTGATTTTCGTATTTACATTTAAAGGCAAATATTTCCAATATAATTTATTAAACTGTTTCTCATTTTTTTTTAAGTTAATTTTTCTCTTAGATAATGTACAGTCGCCTTAACTGTAGTCTTTCTGATAAATAGCTCAAACTAGAGTTTAAGCTAATTAGTTTTTGAACAATTTTTCCAATATTAAATTTGCTACATCTTAAATAACAATCAGCAAAAGCATAAATTTCAGGAACTTCTTTATAATTGCTAAGTAGGTAAATACTCTTGTTTATTTTCATTTACAACCTAAAGTTCCATAAAAATCGCCTTTATATTTCCTTGATCCTTTAAAGGCTCCTAACGTATATTAGGAGTCTCGTAAATTTCTTTATCAAGCAGTTCTATTACAGTATTTTTTATGAAGCTACGCACTTCCTGAATACACTAGAATATTTAATAAAACGAAGAGAAGAATTTAAATTTTACTAAAAAATATTTACAATTTAAATGAGCTTAAAATTCATAGCAATTGTTTAATACCTATAATATATTTCTATTATAAAATGAAAATCAATAGAAGTATCCTTTTTTCTTATTGAGTTAAACCAAGCTGTATTCATTCTATAATTTTGAATCATAAAAAAATATACTATGGATTTAAATATAAAAGGAAAAACAGCTTTAATCACTGGAGGTGATTCTGGTATTGGTTTAGAATCAGCAAAATTTTTAGCCCGTGAAGGCGTAAATATCGTTTTATCTGATAGAGAAGGAAATAAAGATTTAGAAAATGCTGTTAAGCAGGTAGAAAAAGAATGTACAGGTAATGCTAAAGTTATGGGTATTCCTGCTGATATATCTAAAAACGACGAGGTATTAGCACTAGCATCTAAAATTGATACAGAATTTGGTGGTGCGCATATAATTTTTCACTCTGCAGGTGCTCGTGGTGCAGCAGGTGATTTTTTAGAATTAACTGATGACGACTGGTCTAAAACTATTGATGTTGATTTAATGGGTGCTGTACGTATAGCACGTGCGTTTATACCACAAATGCAAAAATTAAAATGGGGTAGAATGTTAATGGTTGCCTCAGAAAATGCTTTTCAACCATATGTGGAGGAAAGTCCATACAACGCTTGTAAAGCAGCAATTATAAACTTATCAAAATGTTTATCAAGAGGGTATTCTAAAGAGAATATTTTATTCAATACAATTTCACCGGCATTTATTGAAACGCCGATGACTGACGCTATGATGGAAGAATTGGCTGAAAAAAGAGATTGCACTGTTGAGGAAGCAGTACAATGGTTTGTAAAAAATAATAGACCACATATTGCTATGCAACGTAGAGGGAAAACTGAAGAAGTTGCTTCAGTAATTGCATTTTTATGTTCAGAACATGCTAGTTATGTAAATGGAACAAATATAAGAGTTGATGGTGGTGCTGTAGAATCTGCTTTTGGATAGAAATTAATCTATATAAGTATTGATTGAGCAGACAAGATTACAATCTTTTATGAGCATTCTTTTAAAACCGACAGCAAGTTCTTGACTTTCAAAAATTAACGCTTCTGTAATGCTATCACTTAAAATAAGCTGTTTTAAGAGGTATTCAACAACATATTTATTGTCAGATGTTAACAGTACGTATTTTATGTTAGTCAAAGCCTTAAAACGTATTTAGTAATAGGCAAATATAACTAACTCGTAAATAATACCTAACTTTTTATTTTAACTTTTGTTGAATGGTATTTTTATTAGAGGAATGCTCTTAATCGCTCACAAGCTTGCTCTGCGGTAATGTCTCGTTGCGGTGTACCAAACATTTCATACCCAACCATAAATTTTTTCACTGTTGCACTACGTAATAAAGGAGGGTAAAAACTCATATGCCAATGCCAATGTTTGTTAGATTCATTGTTTGTAGGCGCTTGATGAATTCCACTTGAATATGGAAAAGAACACTCAAACAACTTATCATAAGCTTTTGTTATTTTTGAAATTGCATCAGCAAATGTATTAGCTTGTTTTTCTGACAATTCTGAAATTGACTTTAAATGCTGTTTTGGAGCTATCATCGTCTCAAAAGGCCAAACAGCCCAGTAAGGAGTCAACACCAAAAAATCTTCATTTTCATATACAATTCTTTCCTGTTTTTGTAGCTCTTGAATTAAATAATCACCCAACAAACTAGTTTTTTTGTTCTTATAATATTCAAGTTGATGACTGTCTTTTTTTTGAACTTCATTTGGTAAAGTAGACTGACTCCATATTTGACCATGAGGATGCGGATTACTACACCCCATTACGGCACCTTTGTTTTCAAATATCTGTACGTAATTAATATGTTCATTAGCGCCTAAAAGTTGGTATTCTTTTTGCCATGTTTGCACCACTTTTTCAATTGCGAAGACACTCATATCCGCTAAACTTTTTGAATGATTAGGACTAAAGCAAATTACCTTGCAAATACCCTTTTCGCTTTCTGCTTTAAATAAACCATCTTCTATTTCAAATGTTTTAGAGTCTTTTTGCAATGCAGCAAAATCATTCGTAAAAACGAATACATCATCATAATTAGGATTCACTTCACCATTGATTCTGGTATTTCCAGCACATAAATAACAATTTGGATCGTAACTATGCCTTTTCTCGTTTGATATAGTCTCTTTTTGACCTTGCCATGGGCGTTTTGCTCTGTGTGGAGAAACTAAAACCCACTCCCCCGTTAGTATATTAAATCGCTTATGTGAATAATCTTGTAAATCAGTATTCATTGTATAATTATTGATTTATTATAAATTTATTAAGTGAGTTCCTTTAGATAATTTTACACTGTAAAAACTACAATCTTTTTCAAACACATTCTTAAAAGCATCTGCTATATATGATTTAAATAAAGGTATTTCAGTATTCAGAATTAAATTAATAGTACAACCACCAAAACCACCACCCATCATACGAGCGCCTAAAATATTATTATTCCCTTTTGTTTTATCCACTAAATAATCTAGTTCTTTACAACTAACTTTGTATTGTAAACTCAACCCTTTGTGAGATTGATAAAGTAACTCTCCAAGTGTATTTAAATCACGCTTCGCTATTGCTTTTGAAAACAATTGAACACGATTATTTTCCTCTATAATATATAAAGCTTTTTGATAATCTTCTTCTGAAAGTTTATTTTTAATACGATTTAAATCTTCTATAGTAGCATCTCGTAAGGCATCAACATTTAATATTTGAGCTACATTTTCACAAACCTGTCTCCTATCATTATATGCACTTTCTGCCAATTCGTGTTTTACGTTTGAATTTATTAAAAGAAGTTCATACTCTTTAAAATCTATCTCAAAAGTAGAAGAATCTATATACCTACAATCAAGTAATAAGGCACTATTTTCAACACCAAACATACTAGCATATTGATCCATAATTCCACATTTTACAGCAGCATAATTATGCTCTGCTTTTTGAGAAATTAAAATCATTTCTTTTTTTGAAAGTTGCAAATTATACAACTCATTTAAAGCATAAACTACACTATTCTCCAACGCTGCAGAAGATGATAAGCCTGCTCCACTAGGAATATCACCTGAGAATAATATATCAAAATTACCAAGCTTAAATCCTTTTTTTATAATTTCAGCAACTACACCTAAAATATAATTACGCCAATTACCATTTTGAATTGTTGAAATACTATTTAAATTAAACTCATACAATTCATTCATATCATTAGCGAAAACTTGACATGAACCATTATCACTCTTCTGAATAGCTAAATAAATACCTTTATTAATAGCTGCAGGAAAAACAAAACCGTCATTATAATCCGTATGCTCACCTATTAAGTTTATTCTACCTGGAGAAAAAATTAAAATGGGTTCATTCGTAAATCTTTCTTGAAAATCTTCTTGAACTTTTACAATTAATTTTTTATCCATTTTACTGCTACTATAAAATTAAAATTATACGATAGTACTTGAATAGTGTAGCAAATATCTAAATTATAAATAGTAGAGACTAATAGAATATTTTATTTTTTCATTGTTAATAATTTATTGCACATGCATAGCATATAAACCTACGAGTGCTATTATTTTTACACACTTTTGAAAAAAATATGGAACTACTTAAAGTTGGAGATAAAGTTTATAATACAAAACAAAATGGGTTTAATGATTTTGTCCGCTATTCTTTTTCTGAAGTTGTTAGAGTTACAAAAACTTTAGCTGTTTTAAAAAATGGAATACGCTTAGTAAACCGTCCTGAAATCTCTTATATAACTGAGTCAATTGGATTTTCTGTATCAAGACAAAGAGGTGTTCATTGGCACTTGGTTTCATTACAAGCTATAAGAAACGCACAAATTGAAAATGAAAAAATTAGAGCTCACGATTGGTTTGAATCTAAAGAATTCTCTTTAAAAGAAAAGCAATTTATCTATAAAATGTTTAAAGATTTAAAAGATAAGAACTAATATTTTTTTTGCTAAAACACAAAAGGTTATTTTTATAAAGCATAAGGTTAAAAATTACAAAAAAATGGGTGTTACTTTATTTAATTTATCAGGAAAAATTGCTTTGGTAACAGGTAGTACTCATGGTTTAGGTATGGCTATGGCCAAAGGCTTAGGTAAAGCTGGAGCAACTCTTATTATAAATGGAAATTCGTCACAAGAAAAAATTGAAAAAGCATTAGAAACTTATAAGTCTGAAGGTATAAAAGCTTATGGGTATAAATTTGATGTTACTGATGAGAAAGAAGTAATAGAAGCTATCACTAAAATTGAAAAAGAAGTTGGTGCTATTGATATTTTAGTGAATAATGCCGGGATTATTAAACGTGTACCATTAGAAGAGATGGATGTTAATGATTTCAAACAAGTTGTTGATGTTGATTTAGTGAGTCCTTTCATTGTATCTAAACATGTAGTAAAGGGTATGATATTACGAAAAAACGGTAAAATCATAAATATTTGCTCTATGATGAGTGAACTAGGTCGTAATACAGTTGGCGCTTATGCTGCCGCAAAAGGCGGTTTAAAAATGCTTACTCAAAACATGGCTACAGAATGGGCTAAACATAACATACAAACTAATGGAATTGGACCTGGTTATTTTGCAACTTCACAAACAGCTCCTATTCGTGTTGACGGACATCCTTTTAATGATTTTATTGTAGGCAGAACTCCTGCTGGTAAATGGGGTGATCCTGACGATTTACAAGGTGCTGCTATATTCTTAGCATCAGAAGCTAGTAATTTTGTAAACGGACAAGTAATTTATGTTGATGGTGGCATATTGGCAACTATAGGTAAACCATCTAACGAAGATTAATTACAACCCAAGAGCAGAGAAAAATTCTGCTTTATGGCTATCACCTATCGGAATACGAACATCGTTAATTACAATTCTATTACGTTGTACAGTTTTTATTGAATTTACATTTACAACATATGATTTATGAACTCTTAAAAATTGATCTGAAGGTAATTTATCTAAAATCTCTTTAAAGTTCATTAATGTTAAGATCGTTTTATTGGTATTTAAGATGTGAATTTTTAAATAGTCTTTTAAACCTTGAATGTATTCAATTTCGTCTAAGTTTATTTTAATACTCTCGTATTCTGCTTTAACAAAAATGAATTTTTTGGGTTCACTAATTTCTCCAATAGAAGGAAATACATTACCCTCCATAGGTTTATCTTTTTTAGATAAAAATTCCTTAGCTCTAGAAACTGCTTTTATAAAACGATGATAAGGTATAGGCTTTACTAAATAATCTACCGCATTTAAATCAAAACCTTCTACGGCATATTGAGAATAGGCTGTAGTAAATATAAATAAAGGCCTATTATCTAATGACGTTATAAAATCTATACCACTAATTTGTGGCATTTGAATATCACAAAAAATAAGATCCACTTTAGACTCTTTTATAACTGAAATTGCATCTAAAGGATTTGTAAAAGTCCCTACAACATCAACAAAATCAAGCTTACTACAATATTCTTCAATAATATCAATCGCCAAAGGCTCGTCATCAATTATAATACACTTCATTTCTTAAATTTTAATAGTAAGTCTAACACAATAACTTTCTCCATCATTTTCTACGATTAAATCATGAGAGTCTGGATACAATAAATTTAGTCTATTTCTAACATTTTGAAGCCCTACACCAGAACTATCTTCTTCTTTTTTAAAAGAACCAATTTTATTAATGATTATAAAATGAATTGCATTAGGAAAAATAGTCAGATTAATCTTAACGTTAGTGATACCTTTAAAATCAGTCCCGTATTTAAAAGCGTTTTCAATAAATGAAATAAACAATAAAGGTGGCATTGCTACCCTACTATGCTCTCCTGAAATTTTTAAAATAACATTCTTACTATCTGACAAACGTAAACGCTGTAATTGAACATAATTTTTAATGTATTCAATTTCACGGGTTAAAAGCACTAAATCCTTATCTGCTTCATACAACATATAACGCATTAGTTCAGATAAATTTATAATCGCTTCAGAAGCTTTATCTGATTTTTTAACTGAAAGTGAATAAATTGCATTTAATGAATTAAATAAAAAATGTGGATTTAACTGTGTTTTTAAAAACTGTAATTCTGAATTTACTTTTTCGTTTTCAATTACTTTACGTAAATCTTCATTTTTATTCCATTCTATATAAATACGTAAAAGAGAACTCACTATAAAAGGAATACCCAAAGTAATAGCAGACATAAAAATTTTTCTAAATTCACGTTGTTCTACACTATAGGTATTGTCAGGAAGTAAATGATTAAAATCTGCAAAAAAGTTTTTCGCAATAATGTCCATTAAAATAATAAAACTTCCAATTAATAGAACAACAATAGTTATGTATAACCAAGTTTTCTTTTTTAATAGAACCTTAGGTATTAAATAGTAATAATTAAAATAGAAAAAAATGGTAGCTAAAAAAAGTCTTAAATATAAATCAGGAGGAACAAGTCTACCTTCACTAACAAACGGATACAATAACAAACCGTAAAACAAAATCCATAAAAATATGTGGATAAGTGTTTGCCATATGTTAGTTTTTTTTATTAGCATTTATACTATTATTCCTTAGAAATATCAATATTTAATTCAGAAAGTTCCTCTATAGTTACAAAAGGATTTTTTTTAGTTTTCAATTTATTTTCAACTAATTTTCCAATTAACAAAGCTTCTTCTTCTGTTTTAAAAGGAATATTACCTTGAACTGCAGGAATAATACTTTGCTTAATAAGCACTTTATTATTAGCTTTTATTATATAGCCATATCCATTTTCAACTTCAAAAACTTCAGTAGTTGTAGGAACTTTAGAAATTTCAGTTTGCGTTTCAACAGGCTTAGTTGATAAGTACATTACAAGAAAAATTACACCTACTAATAATAGAACTCCTAAAAGGATTTTCTTTATATTTTTCATAAAAGAAAACGTATTAAAGATAAAATAGGCCTGCGTTTTAAGACAGGCCTATTTTATTATAATTTGAAATATATTTTTATATTAATCATGAAACAATATCATGAATTAATCTTCGTCATCATATTCATCAAAAGGAAAGAATTCATCTAAATCATCAAGGTATAAGGTACCTGATTTTCCTAGTCCAACAAAAGCTCTACTACCATTAGTAAATGCTACAGCACCTTCTCTAGATGTACCTTCAAAACTAGTTTTATCATCCCAAGTATCATCAGAAGGGTCATATTCCCATACACTTGTCGTAGCACCACTTCTATCTCCAGTAGCTATATAACCATAACCGTTTAAATTAAATGCAACAGCATTATCTCTTGTTATAGCATAATCATCTTCTTCATCTAATTCTAATAATTCAGTCCATGTTTCTGTAGAAGGATCAAAATACCAAAAATCAGTAGGGTAAGAACCACTAGAAATACCTGTGCCTAAATATACTAGATCATTAATTGTAAAAGTTACAGCATTAACTCTTTTATCTCCACCAAAACCTTCTAATTCAGCCCAAGTATCAGTACCAGGTGTATATTTCCAAAAATCTTTTAAATCGTTATCACCATCATTACCAGTACCAAAATATCCTGCACCATTAATACCAAAAGCTACAGCTCCTCTACGTGCTTCAGTTTCTGGTAAACTTGCAATTTGAGTCCAAGTATTTGTACCTGTATTATAAGAGTAAAAATCATATAATTCATATTCTGTTTCATTATATCCAGAACCAATATACCCAGTTCCGTCTACTTGAAAACCGGCAGCAGAACTTCTTTCACTTCCTAAAAAATCAGCTTTTTGAGACCAAAAGTTACCAGCAAAGTCATATGACCAAAAAGAATTTAGATAATCATCTCCATCGTAACCAGCACCAATGTAACCTACATCATTAATTGTAAAGTATGCAGTACCACTTCTAGGACTACCATCAAACGTAGACATATCTACCCAGTTACCATCATCATCATCATCATCATTTGAACAACTAGTTAATAAAAGAGTAGCCATAAAAAACAATGACAGTATTCTAAATCGATATTCTATTTTTTTCATACGAAATTCTTTTTGTGTTTTTATAAGAAATACAAAATTACTTAGCGTGTTGCCGTATAGGAAACAGAATAGATAAAACAACATATTTAACATATCAACTAGCAAATTTAATCGACCAACAAGACTTTAGTTTTTATATTTAAAATTTAGGTATTTGTCTAAAAAAAATATAGTTTTGTCTATTCGGGTCTACACATTAATGTAGACTCTTATACTTTTATTGAATAAAATTATTTACATGAAAAAATTATTATGGTATTTCAATATCATTTTTTTACTTACGCTCATAATTTCCTGTTCAGATAGCACTATATATGACACGGATTTTGTAGCAGGAGAATTTTTTACTAACTCTTCAACAAATGTAGTTGTAGTTGACACAAATACAATTTACATGTCCACAATCAAATTTGACAGTATTATCACTTCTAGCCCAGATAGAATGTTAGTAGGCAAATATACTGACCCTGTTTTCGGTGAAGTTAAAGCCGCTAACTATATGGGTTTTATACCAAGTTCTTATGAAATTGATGATGATGCAAGATTTGATAGTATTATAATGTTTTTAGATTATGATGAATATTATTATAATGATACAACTCTTACAAATACTATTCACATAAGAAAGCTTACTGAAAATTTTGACCCTGATGATGATGATTACTTTTACAATACTAGTACAGTAAAATCTGAAGAGGACGAAGTCGGTTTTGCTGTTTTTTCGCCTAGACCTTTTTCTACAGATTCATTAGAAATTAGACTTAACGATGATTTTGGACTTGAATTTTTTGAAAAATTTCAAGAAGATGAAATTTCAACTTACGATGAATTTGCTGCATTTTTCAAAGGTTTAACTTTTCAACCTGATGATGATGATAATGGGGCTGTTATAGGGTTTACAACTGAAAGTATATTTAGATTATATTATTCAATATCTGATGAAGATGATTTTGATGATTACTATATAGATTTTTCTTTAAATACAGTTGAATCTCCAAATCCACTATTTAATCAAATTAGTTCTGTTAATGCTATTGAAGATTTACAAACATTAACCGATGTAGAGGTAGAGTTAGATGAATCTGATAGTAATAATCAAACCTACATGCAATCAGGAGTTGGTATTGCCACAAAATTATCATTTCCATTTATTGAAACCATAAATAATGTTGGTGGTTTAGGAACAATACTAGAAGCTACTTTAAAAATATACCCTGTTATTGGTTCTTATTCTGATGAATTAGAATTACCTGAATCATTACTTATTTATACTGTAGATAAAAACAATGATATATCAGGTACACCAACTTATTTTGATGGCTCTACTTCAATTACAGCAACATTAAATACAGATGAAGAGGAATTTGGTGATATTTATTATGAAGTGACAATTACTAGTTTTATTGAAGAAATTTTAACTAATGGCTCAACTCTTGATGAAGAGTTAATATTTTTCCCGTCAGATTATACAACAACTGTTGACAGAACAATACTAAATGGAATTACAAAAACAAATTATACTACAACCCTTGAACTTACATATGCTGTTTACGATGACGAAGACTAAAATAAAATATTTAGGTTTAGCTTTAGGTTTGTTCTTTTGCTCATTCAATGGTTTTGCTCAATCAGAAGCGCTTACCAGCTCACCATATTCTTTATACGGTTTAGGCGTTATTAACCAGACAAGTATTGGCAAATCTAATAGTTTAGGGTATACTGGAATTGGTATAAGTTCAAATTCAGAAATAAACAACCTAAACCCTGCAAACTTTGGATCAATACCACAAAATTCATTTTTTTATGACATTGGTATGAATGCTGAAATAAATAAGTATTCTAATTCAACTTCAGATGATACAAATACTACTGTAAATTTCTCTAATTTAGCATTTGCATTTAGAATTGCAGAAGGGTTAGGTGCGGGTATATCTATGGTTCCTTATAGTGATGTAGGCTATTCCGTTTTAAGCGAAGAGTCTAATATTGAAGGTAGTACAGATACTTACCTGAGTTATGTTACTGGAATTGGTTCTTTAAGTGATTTAAAATTAAACCTAGGTTACAACGTAATGGATCAATTAAGAGTTGGTCTTAGTACATCTTTTCTTTTTGGAAGTATTGACCAAGAAGAATTAATTGCAATTAGTAGTAGTACATTTGAATTAACTGAAACTACAAATTACACAGGTGTAAGATTTGGTCTAGGTTTGCAATTTGACCCAACAGAAAATATTACTTTCGGAAGTATTATGAACCTCCCTACCACTTTAAAAGGTGATATGACGCGTTCTGCTGTAAAAACTGTATCAGGTTTCGAAATAACAGTAGAAGATGAAGTTGAAACAGATGCTGATAATTTTAGCCTACCTCTTGAAGTTGGTATGGGTGTTAGTGCCAAATTAAAAGATAAATACACTGTTAGTCTTGACTATAGAAAAAATTATTGGAGTTCAACAGATCAAGAAGATGAAGCTGGAACTTATGTAGATCAAGATATTGTAGGTTTTGGACTTGAGTATATCAAAAATAAAAAGAGTTACAAATACAAAGACCGTATCAATTATAGACTTGGTTTTAATTACGATAATGGTTATTTAGAAATCAATGAACAAAAGATTGATGGCTATAGCATAACTACTGGTCTTGGTTTACCATTAAGTTTACGTAGTAACTCAATAATTAACTTATCATACAGCTACAGTTCAAAAGGTCGTGTAGAAACAGTTTTAGTTAAAGAGAATTACCATGTTATAACTTTAAACATGAGTTTAGAAGATTTATGGTTTAGAAAAAGAAAAATTAATTAAATTTTCTTTTTCATGGTGGTCTTATTTTTATAAAGTGCATTTAAAATAAGACCACCAATAATCATTACCATACCCAATACACTCCACAAAGTATATACTTCATTAAACCAAAACAAACCAACTACTACTGTAAACAATACTTCTAAGTATTTTAATGGTGCAACTTGTGTTGTTGTTGCTAATTGAAAAGCTTTTGTCATATACAATTGACCAAAGTAACCAAAGATACCTATTACCGATAGTAATATCCATTCAATGCCTTCTGGTGTTTTCCAATCGAAAATCATAAGTGTACCACCAACTAAGGTTGCTATAAACATAAAATAATTTACAACGACAACTGGGTGATCTTGTTTTCCTATTTTACCAATTAAAACATAAACAAGTCCGCTAAAAAATGCAGCTATTAGTATTAACAATAGACCTGTATTATTTACTTCTCCATCAAAACCTTTTAAAATTAAAACACCACTAAAAGCTATTCCAAAAAACAACCATTGCATTGGTTTAATTTTTTCTTTTAGTAAAAATATAGCAAAAACCGCAGCAAAAATTGGAGCTATATATCGTAATGAAACTGCTGTACCTATAGATAAGTATTTAAGAGACATAAAAAATAAAGTCATTGATGTCACACCTACTACACCTCTTAAAATTAAAAGTTTACGCTTATTTCCTAAAATTGATATTTTATTTTTTAATAAATAAGACATGGTTAAAACCAAAGTACCTAATGATCTAAAAAACACAATTTCATAAGCAGGTATATGCACAAGATATTTTACAATAGTATTCATTAAAGTGAATGACATTGTACTTAATATCATAAAACCTAGTGCTTTTTTTATATCCATTTAAAAGTATTTTTATTTTAAAATATTAATTTGAATAAAAGTAAAATTATAAACTATTCATTTACAAAACTTTAGTTTGTTATACTGTTAAGAGTCCTACTTTTTTTAATGTATTAATCGGTTTAGAAAACCAAAAAAGCTCAAAATTATTAAAGCTTTTTTCAAAATCAGTTTTCAGATTTTTAAATGACGACAGCTTTTCATTAGTCGGCAATAAATACTCTAATTGATTTATAAACCACTCCCCTTCATCTTTATTTAAATTAATTACTGTAATAGTTCTTTTATGATGAAAAGTTAATTTTAAAAGCTCCCAAGTTTGCCCTTTTTTAGATTTTTTATATTCCTCAACCAAAGGTAGACTACCAAGCCAAACTATTTTAACGTTAGGTTTTATATTAAATTCAGGCTGCACATTCAAGCAATTTTCAATGTAATTAAATTTGATTTTTGACTTAGGTATTTTAAAATCGAACCAATCTTGCAATGGAATTTCAAATCCAATACCGTGCATATAATTAAATAATGATTTTTTTAAACCATAGCTAAACTTACTGTGATCAATACCTGTTGAATCCTTAAAATCAATATCATTATTTGCAAATGTAATTTCTTTAACATCAGGTACAATACCATATTCAGATGGGTTAATGCCAACAGGACTATGCGCAGTTAAGGCAAATTGATGCCAAAAACCAGATTGTAACACTCCCAACTTAAACAATTGACGTACCATTTCTAAACTATCAACTGTTTCTTGTACTGTTTGTGTAGGATATCCGTACATTAAATAAGAATGTACCATAATATTTGCTTCAGTAAAATTTTGAGTCACTTGAGCAACTTGTGCAACTGTTACACCTTTATCTATTAATTTTAAAAGTCTATCTGAAGCCACTTCTAAACCACCAGACACGGCTATACAACCTGATGCTTTAAACAATTGACACAAATCACTCGTAAAATTTTTCTCAAAACGAATATTTGTCCACCACGTAACCGTTAGATCTCTCTTTATTATTTCTAAAGCTAAAGCTTTCATTAATGACGGAGGCGCCGCTTCATCTACAAAATGAAAACCATTCTCACCTGTCTGCTCAATTAATTGCTCCATCCGATCTACAAGAATAGTTGCGGCAATAGGCTCATAAATTTTGATATAATCTAATGAAATATCACAAAATGTACATTTACCCCAATAACAACCATGAGCCATGGTTAGTTTGTTCCACCTACCATCACTCCACAAACTATGCATTGGATTAGCAATCTCTATTACAGACACATAATTATCTAATAATAAATCAGAATAATCAGGTGTACCAACCTCACTTTGTTTATAATCTGGCTTAGTACTATTATTTTTAAAAACTACAACATCATCTTCAAGTAGAAAAGTGCGTTTAAATTCTCTTAATTTTGTCTTAATTGAGTTAACTAACAATTCTATTGGTAATTCTCCATCATCAAGTGTTATATAATCAAAAAAGTCAAAAACTCTTTTGTCTGTAATAGAACGTAATTCCGTATTTGGGAATCCACCTCCCATTGCTATTTTTACCTCAGGGTACTTATTTTTAATATATTGAGCACATCTAAAAGCACTATATAAATTACCAGGGAAAGGGATTGAAAAACATACCAATTTTGATTGTTGCTTTTGAATATGGTCCTCTAAAATTCTTAAACTAATTACATCAATATACGTTGGTTCTTCTTGTAACTTAGCATACAATTCATCAAATGAATTAGCACTTCTCCCTAAACGTTCGGCATATCTACTGAATCCAAAATTATCATCGATACATTCTACTATAAAGTCTGATAAATCTTCTAAGTACAATGTAGCTAAATGTTTAGCTTTATCTTGCATTCCCATTGCTCCAAAAGCCCAATCTAAATCATCCAATTGTTCAAACCTTGAAGCTTCAGGCAAAAAACCTTCAGTACAAATTTGACGTGCAAAAGTTTCATTTTTTCCCTGTAAAAATGCAATTACTACATCTATTGTTTTTAAATAAGAATCTCTTAAAGCATATATACGTTCGCAATTTTCAGAAACTATAGTTTCATTTTCAAACGCATAATTAAAAATCTTAGTAAATTCTTTTTTCGAAAATAAATTTAAAATTACTTCTATACCTAAATCTAACTGAAAACTCGTTATGTTTTTCGTATTTAAAAAACCTTTTAAATATGCAGTTGCAGGGTACGGCGTATTTAATTGTGTAAAAGGTGGCGTTATAAGTAAAAGTTCTTTCAAATTAGGTTGTTACATATGAATAAACAAAGGTAAGCTTAACTATAAAAACAACTTATTTAATTACTCATTCTTTCTTTAAAATTTCGCTCACTGCATTTTTATAAGCAACAGGATTACTTGCCTTTTTAATAGCCTTATATGTTTTCTGAGGATTAGAGAATGATTGTGAAAAGAATTCCCAAAAACCTAACATTTTCATTTTTATAGGTGTTGGCCCTGATAAAAATTCATCATATTGTTTATAAATAGTGTCATGAAATTCTTTAAAAACCACTAATCTATTTTCAGGGTACTCTGTAGTATTAGCTTTTATCATACTTGGCAAAAACGGATCTGCAATTAAGCCTCTACCAATCATCCAATGATTGATACTTGGGAAACGTTCCTGCATTTCTTTAAACCTAGAAACTGTTGTAATATCTCCATTATAATACAATGTATGTTTTGTATAATCAATACAACGCTGAAAAGCATCTAAATCTACACCTCCTTTGTAAAGTTGTTTTCCTATTCTGGCATGAATAGCTATATTCTTAATGGGGTATTTTTCAAGAATGGGTAGCGTGTCTAAAATCTCATCACTATTATCATAGCCCATACGCATTTTCATAGAAACAACAACATCGGTTTCAGAATGAACACGATCTAAAATATGATCTATTTTAGATGCTTCTTTAACCAAACCGGAACCCATGCCACGTTTAGTGACCATAGGATAAGGGCAACCCAAATTCCAATTTAACTCTTTATAACCAAGCTCTTGAATATATTTTACAACAAATAAGAATTCATCAGCATCGTTCGTCATCACCTGTGGAATAACATCTAGCGTTGTATTATTTTCTAATTGCAAATCTCTTTGGTAAGATGATTTAATTTTAAATTTACCATCTAAACGAATATATGGCGCATAGAAAGTATCTATTCCCCCAAAATAATGATGAAATGCATTTCGAAAACGAAAATCTGTAAAACCTTGTAAGGGTGATGATAAAAGTTTAAAACTCATTAGACATAAAATTGGCTACAAATGTAGCAACTTGTTTTCATACTATGTGCTTTAAATTAATTAGCTTCTATTCAAAATTTTATTGAAATCGTAATCCTCAGGATTATCAAGGTACTTTTTAGCTGCTTCGTAATCTGACTCTTGTATATAATGTAAATTTTGGAAGCAAAGTTGTGCAAATTCTGAATTCACATTTACTAACCTTGGAGCAATTTTACCATCTTCACCTTTTAAATCAGATAAATATAATGGCGTAACTTCACCTTTAGAATTAGCAGAAACGATACAACCGCTAATACCTTCATCAAACATTTTTTTAACACCTAAACCTAATAAAGTACATAAGGTAAGATCAAAACCAATAGGTCTACAACAACGTAGTTCATAACCAAGTTCAACAGGTCTACTCTTAATATCAAGTCCTATTTCTTTTAATTTTGTCTGCAATAACATATTAAAAATATGTGATTTACTAACGTTACCAAGTTCTGGATGGCCATGTGCATCATATGTAAAATTAATATCACATTTATCTAATTCAGAATCTGGTAAAATATGGAAAACACCTTCACTAATTAAAGCCACACCGTAATGAATGTTTTCAATTTTTCTTTTTACGATTGATGAGATGATTAAATTAACAACCTTTTCAAAAGTGATGTCTGTGTCATCAAACATTTCAGGAATAACTAACATTGGAAAGTGACAACTAGTTGCAATACCAAAAGCCAAATGCCCTGCAGAACGCCCCATTGTACTCATTACAAACCAGTTTTGGCTTGTACGAGCATCTTCATAAGTAGTATTACCTATACGAACACCTTCATCTTTAGCAGAGTGAAAACCAAAAGTAGGATTGCGATCAGGTAATGGTAGATCGTTATCGATAGTCTTTGGAACGTGAATATTCGAAATAGCAATGTTTTCGTCTTGTAAATAACCTGTAATTCTATTGGCAGTAGAGGCGGTGTCATCACCACCTATACTTACCAACAGTTTTACATTGTTATCTAAAAAAAGTTTAGTATTCAACTTTTCATCAGTAGGTTTAAACCTACTCATAATTAATGTTGAACCACCTCTACTAAAAATACGATCGGCGTGATCAAAATCAAATTCTTTAATTCGAGGTTCTTCAGAAAAAATTCCTTTAAACCCTTCATGCAAACCTAGTACGCGATATCCATCTTTAAGAAAAATTTTAGCAACAGTACTAATTACAGCATTAATTCCTGGAGCAGGGCCTCCACCACAGAAAATTAGAATTGATTTTTGAGCCGACATATTATATATGAAATTTGGTTAAGTTATTTATTTTTAATTATCTAGCAACTCTACCTGAAGCATCACCTCCCATTAGTTTTTCAACTTCTGAAACTGTAACTAAGTTAGCGTCACCTTTAATTGTATGTTTCAAACAAGAAGCAGCAACAGCAAAATCAAGTGCATTTTGATCATCTTCAGGATACTTTAATAATCCGTAGATTAAACCTCCCATAAATGAATCACCACCACCTACTCTATCAACAATATCAGTAATTTGGTACTGACGCGTTTCATACATTTTTTTACCATCATATAAAACACCAGCCCATGTATTGTGTGAAGCAGAAATTGAACCTCTTAAAGTGGTAATAACTTTTTTAGCTTTTGGAAATTTCTCCATCATTTGCTTACAAACAGATAAGAAAGCTTCAGCTTTAACATCATGACCGTGTTTATGAACATCTAAACCTTCAGGGTGAATTCCGAAATGCTTTTCAGCATCTTCTTCATTACCTAAAACAACATCACAATATGCAGTCAATTCTGTCATAACTTTTTCTCTATGAGCATCATCACAGTACGTCCATAATTTAGCTCTATAGTTTAAATCTGTAGAAATTGTAACACCCATTTCACTAGCCACTTTCACAGCTTCTAAACAAGCATCTGCAGCACCTTGAGAGATTGCTGGTGTAATACCAGTCCAGTGAAACCAAGCAACATCTTTAAAAGCCGCTTTCCAATCAACCATACCTGGCTTAATATCAGAAATAGCAGAATGAGCTCTATCATAAACAACTTTACTACCTCTACTTACAGCACCAGTTTCTAAGAAATAAATACCTAAACGATCTCCACCGTAAACGATTTTATCAACACCAACACCTCTTTTACGCATTTCCATCATTGCACATTCACCAATGTCGTTCTTTGGTAATCTTGTAACAAAATCAACTGGAACACCATAATTTGCTAAAGAAACTGCAACGTTTGATTCTCCACCACCGTAAACAACATCAAAGTTAGATGCTTGTGAAAATCTTAAAAAACCTTGAGGAGCCAATCTTAACATTATTTCTCCGAATGTTACTACTTTTTTCATTCTGAATATTAATTTAATTAATTATAAATATTTTTTGCTTAATCGTTTAAGCCAGTTTTTAAAAATAAATCAAAACACGAATGTTTTGATTGCTATTGTTAAATATACTATTTTTGCTTAATCGTTTAAACAAATATAAACAACTTTAGGTGAAAAAAAAAAGAATAACGATAAAAGACATAGCAAATGTTTTAAGCATTTCACCAGCGGCAGTTTCTAAAGCCCTGAATGATGATTCACGTATTAGTGCAAAGACTAAAGAAGCCGTAAAAAGAGTAGCCAAAGAGCTAAACTACCAACCGAACCACCTAGCCAGCGCCTTAAGAAGAGGGAAAAGTAATTTAGTTGGTGTTATTGTACCTAAAACTAATAGCAATTTTTTCTCTTCTGTTATTGAAAATATTGAAGCTGTACTTAATAAAGCTGGTTATAATATTATAATTACCCAATCAAATGAATCTTTTGAAAAAGAATGTAAAAATATAGACACGCTTTTATATACTCAAGTAGATGGTATTATCGCTTCAATGGCCAATGAAACTGTAGATTTATCTTTCTATGAAAAAATAAAGTCTAAAGGAATTCCTTTAATATTATTTGATAGAGGTGAAAATGATTTAAACGTAGATTATATTGGAATTAACGATTACGAAAGCAGTCATATGATTGTAAACCATTTGGTTGAAAGAGGATGCAAACGTATCGCACATATTGGAGGATTTAAACGAACTCGAATTTTTAACAACAGAATTAAAGGTTATGTTGATGCTTTAAAAAAACATAATTTACCTTTAGATAACGAACTTTTGCTAGAGAGTAGCTTAACTACTGAAGATGGCAGAAATAAAATGTTAGAATTGTTAGCACTTGAAAACAGACCAGATGCTGTATATATTGCTGGTGATTATGCCAGCTTAGGTGCACTTCAAGTTTTGAATGAAAAAAAAATTAAAATTCCTGAAGATATTGCTTTAGTAGGTTTTGGTAACGAACCTTTTACCGCTATGGTTACCCCTACTATTACTAGCGTAAAACAACATAGTGAAGAAATAGGAAAACTTGCTGCGAAGAGTTTTTTAGATCATGTAGAAAAAACTACTGTAACTCAAAACTTAAATAAAATAATTTTAGATGCTGCTCTAATTATTAGAGATTCTTCTAAAAAATAAATAAGCGTATTTGCACAAAACAAATACGCTTATTATAAATTATATTCTAGTATTTATTAGATACCTAAAGCTTGACCACCACCAATTTGGATAGTTTCTGCTGTAATAAATGCAGCATCTTTACTAGCTAAGAAAGAAACAACACCAGCAACATCTTCTGGCTGACCTAATCTTCCTAACATAATATTGTTAGCCCAAGAAGCAAAAACTTCTGGTTTAGTAGATTTAATTTGTGCATGGAAAGGAGTATCAATAGTACCAGGAGATACTGCGTTAACTCTAATGCTGTATTCAGCTAAATCTTTAGCTAAAGCTCTAGTAATTGCATGAACACCTGCTTTAGAAGTACCGTAAATTCCTGCACCAGGACCACCTGCAGTCCAACCTGCATTAGATGTATAGTTAATAATTGAAGGATGCTCTCCATTTTTCAAATAAGGGATTGCAGCTCTTGAAGCAAAGAATACAGAATCTAAGTTTAAAGCCATAACAAATCTATAAAATTCAGTTGTCATTTCTTCAAATCTAGATCTACCACCTAAACCACCAGCATTATTTACAAGAACATCAATTCTACCGTATTTTTCACCAATTTTAGTGATATTTGACACTACCTCTTCTTCTTTAGTAACATCAAAACCGTAATATTCAGCAGTAATACCTTCTGCAGTCAATTCCTTAACTCTTTCTGCTCCTATTTCATCTTCAATACCATTTAAAATAACCGTATATCCGTCTTTTCCTAATCTTTTTGCTACTTCAAATCCTATACCTCCGGTTGCACCGGTAACAATAGCAACTTTTTTTTCTGAACTCATTTTTATTTATTTAGTGATTGTTATAATATTTTATTTTATTTGTTAGCTTTTAAAGGCTCAATTTTAGGACATAATACCCAAACAGCCACCAATGCTATTACAGCTAGTGTTCCTCCAATTAAAAATGCAGGAGTATAATTACCACCGGTTGTTATAAAAGTAACTAATGCAGTAAGTCCTGCCGCACCTAGTTTAGCAGCCATTCCAGCAAAACCCGATAAGGTACCAACTATTTTTCCACTGTATAAATCACTTGGTAATGTTTGAATATTTCCAATTGCAACTTGAAATCCAAAAAGCAATACAGCCATAATAATTACTGCATTCATTGCCGTTCCAGGTGCTTTTAAAAGAAAGAAACAAGGAATCATCAATGCAATACCTAAAGTGATTGTCATCTTTCGTGTTTTATCTACAGACCAACCTGCTTTTATTCTATTTTTAGCAAGTAAACCACCAAATATCGCTCCAATCATAGCACCTACATAAGGTACCCATGCAGAAAATGCAATTTGTTTCACGTCCATACCAAAAACTTCAGACAAGTAAAGAGGAATCCAAACTATAAATAACCACCAAATAGGATCAATTGCCGCAGATGCAATAATTACTCCCCAGCTTTCTTTATGTTTAAATAATTGAGATGTAGTTGGCGTGTAACCTTCATCATAGTTACCATCTTTATCTATATCTTGATTTCTTTGACCTGAAAGAATATATTTTTTTTCATCATCTGATAGCCATGGGTGATTTTTTGGATCACCTTTAACTACAAATAACCAAGGAAGTAACCATAAAAAACCAAGTACAGCTACTACGATAAAAATTGCTTTCCAATCAAAATAATATGATAATAATCCAATTACTGGATATGCCACTATACCACCTATAGCAGCCCCTGAATTAAAGATACCTTGAGCAAGAGCTCTTTCGTTAGTTGGAAACCATTCCGCATTTGCTTTAGCTGCACCAGGCCAATTTCCTGCTTCAGCAATACCTAAAATAGATCTGAATATAGAAAATGATAACATACCTTGAGCAAAAGCATGTAATAGTGTGGCAATAGACCATACTCCTATTGATAACGCAAAACCTATTCTAGTACCTATCCAATCGAAAATCTTACCAAAAAGAGCTTGACCTCCAGCATAGGATAGTATAAAAATTGTTGATATTGTACCATAAATAGCTTTATGTCCGTCTTTATCCATCTCTGGAAATAATTCATTTGCAATATCAGGCCACAAAGCACCAAAAGCTTGTCTATCAATATAATTTACAATTGCAGCTAGAGCCACAAGACCTACAACCCACCATCGTAATCCTTTTACTTTCATATTCAATAAATTAATTTATTATTTATCAGAATGGTAGCAGTATTGATATAATGTACCAAAGTGAATTTTCATTTTTTCTTTTGCTAATTGAGGGTTTTGAGATTCAATTGCTTTGTAAATTTCTTCATGTTCTTTAATACCTCTTACAGATTGATTAGAGTCACAAACATGATATTTTTCAAAATTTGTAATAATTTCTGGTGTAATGATTAACATAAATGTATTCATTGTGCTATTACCACTTGCATTCGCAATTGCTAAATGAAAAAGCAAATCTTCTTGTACAGCATCTTCACCATTCTCAACTTTTTCAGCATAAGCTTCTAAAGCTTCACGTATTTTTTTTAAATCTTCATCTGTTCTTCTTAAAGAAGCCAACCTTACTGTTTTCAATTCAAGTAAAATTCTAGTTTCTACAAGTGATTTAAAATCTGGATCTTCTAAATTTAAGATGTCATTTAACATTCCATCCATTGCAACCGTTCCAATTTCTGCTATAAAAGTTCCACTTTGAGGTTTAGAAACTAAAATCCCGTAAAATTCTAATTTTCGAATAGCCTCTCTAATGTTACTTCTACTTACTCCAAACTTTTCTGAGAGCATTCGTTCTGAAGGCAATTTATCTCCTGGTTCTAAATTTTTAAAGCTGATTAACTCCTTAATATTCAAAATAATTTGATTTTGAATATCATTTTGATCTGATTTTGTAACAATTTCTAATTTCATACTCCTAAAACATTCTTGAAAATTGGTTAACCAGATTGGTTTCCCAAAACTATAAAAAAAATTTTTAACAAAAAAAGATTATTTAATTCAAAAAAAAATAAAAAATCTTGTTAAAATAACAATAAATGTATATAACTTATTCCCAAGAGTTTATGCCTAAAAATTAAATAAATATTTTATGCAAATTTTAATGCGATACTTCTAATTCATAGATATTAACCTTTGAATAAGCACCCTTATCTCTTGATTGAAAGTAATTTCCTGCTTTAAAATAATTTTCAAAAACACCCCATTTTTTAATATGGATACCTTCATAAACTTTATATTCGTTACCATTTAAAACGATAACCATCTTGCCGTCTGATATTTTCACTTCAAGAACAAATTTTCTAAAATCAACTTTTTGCTCAAAATTGAAACCTTCATCATCATCCCAAGCATCATCATGCAACATTTCTTCGTAAGTTGCATTTAAATTTTTCAAAACCTTAGTCTTTACTCTAATTTTACCTTTATCCCAATAAATTTTTAAAATTGGTGGCGCATTATTATCATCTTCACCAATTAAATCTCTTTGCTCATTGGTCAACCTACCATGAATTTGCATAATAATTGTTCTATGGTATTTTCCATTTGAATCTCTGCTTGTCTCTTCCATAGAAATTTTGCCTTTCATATATGCTCCATCTGCAAAAGTCCAGTTCACGTTATTATTACCAGGAACCATTTGCTCTCTTAATTCTGAACGCGTATACTTTGTATTTGCCGTTTTAGAATCAGTTGGCATTGAGTGAAACACTATAGAACCTTTCGTAGAATCTATATACATATAAGGTTTAGCAATCTCATTATTAGCAAAATCTAAAATTTCAGGCGGTTCAATATTATAAGGTTTTCCCTTTTCATTAGTAACTGGAAGTGTAACTTTCCAATGACTTAAATCTATATTAGGTAATCTTACTTTTTTATTCCTTTTCTTCTTCTTCTTTTTCTTTTCAATTTTAACATCCGATTCTGCAACGCTACTCTCACTTACTTGTGAAGTAGCGGTTACAGAAAGAAATGCTATTATTAAAAAGCTTACTATTTCATTTCGGAAATTCATCTGCAATTCAATTTTATAATTCTTTTAATTCTAATACAACTAGTGTGCTAAATTTAAAAACCAGGAGTAATAATATCAATATTATCTATAAATACATCTGTACTACTATCAACAGCACCTAAAGCTCTTACATATATTACAGCTATATCTGACGAAGCTGTAAATTGAAATGTTGTTGTTGTGAAATTATCAACACTTGAACTACTTTTATCCGGATTAAAATCATTTGTAATATTAACATAAGCGTCTGCAAAATCATCTATTCCAACCTCAGTCGTGATTTCTGTATTTAAAATCCAAACCTCTGTATTAATACCTTCTGCTTCAGAACGAGTTTGTATAGTAAATGTATATTCAACACCAGGCTCTACAGCTACAACCTGATAAAGTCTGCGACATGGATCATCAAATTTTAAACCTCTAGTTTTTACTCCATCTACAAAGTTACCATCACTTGTTGACCCTGGCTGTTCATCTGTGCAGTAAGTAGCATCTATATAATCATTTAAGTCAGTATTTCTCCAAATTGCTCTATACGGACTATCTATTGTAGCTCCTGAATTATCAACAACAGTACTATTAGGTGTCATATCCCAAGCATCAGCATTATCTCCAGTTTCAGTAGTATATTCATCACCTGTCCCATTTAGAACAACAGCAGCAAAAGTAGCCTCAACTCCTCCTACAGGAACTGCTTTAGTAACACTTTTTGAAACTCCCGCTTCATTCTCTGTAGTTAAAGTAACATCATAAGTTCCGTCAGCTGCAAAAATGTGTATAGGGTTCATTTCTGTTGATGTATTACCATCGCCAAAATCCCAACTATAAGATACTGCTAAAATTGATTCATCTGTAAATTCAGCAGTTAAAGAAGATGTTGTAAAAGAAAAATCTGGTACTGTAGACAACACTAAACCTTCAATATTTTTAGACAATGAAACTTCTTCTCCTAAAAAATTAGTTATTGTTAATGTAGCCACAAATACATCTTCACTTGAATAAATATGAGTAGGACTAAAATTAGCATCTTCTTCAGTGTCTTCAACTGAATTCCAACTAACAACTTCTCCATCTCCAAAATCCCACTCTAATTCACTAGCACCAGAACTTAAATTTTCAAAAGAAACTTCTGAATCAACTATAGAAAAATCAAAATCTATAAACACAGGTGAAACATCAGATGAATCTACTGCTGTTAAACCATCAGAACTAGTTGTTGTTAATTTAACGGTATACAAACCTCCTGTACTATAAGTATAGTCAGGGTTAGCTTCTGTTGATGTATTACCATCACCAAAATCCCAATTATAAGAAACAGCGTCAGTTGAGTAACTTCTAAACACCAATGCTAAATCATCTTCAGCACTAGAACTTACAGTAAAAAGTGTATTGGGTTCTATGTTGTTTACATTCCCTGTTGGTGGTTCAAATTCTTCATAACCTGTATCAAAACAAGACACTAAAGTAAATGTGAACAGAAATAACAAAGCAATACTACCTTGATATTTATTTATTAATTTATAATTCATAATATTAAATTTTAATGTATAACTTATTGTTTTACTATTATATCAAAAGCATCTAACCTAACTTCATCTCCAGCAACAGTTCCATAAATTATAACAGATTCATTCTCCCCTGCTTCAAATGTAATTGCATGTTTTTGAAAAACATTTTCAGTTCTTCCTACACTCGTATCTGTTCTAGTTGCAAGAATATTTTCTTCTAATTTAGATTCTGCATAAGTTGAAGTATTAGGGTTTAAAATAGAAACTGTTACTTCACCAAAATCTGTATCCAAAGAAAAAGCTGAAAAATAAGTTAGCACATATGTTACGCCTTGGGAAACCTCTATCTCTTGATAAATAACTCTATCCCCTGAAGCTGGTAATTTAGCAGCCTGTACTCCTTCTGGCAAAGCCGCTAAATCACTTTCATTAGTAGGTGCATTAATCTGAATAACAGTTGTACCCCCTGTAGTTGGACTCCAATCTGCATTACTAGGAACTCTCCAAGAATCTCTTCCATCCCCTGAACCATCAAATAAGGTTCCAACTTCAAATCCTGGCTCTCCAATTTCAGGAACTGGAATTGTTGGCACAGCTTGATTAACCGTAATAATTTGTTCTGTTGAAGCTGATTTACCTAAGTTATCAGTTACTGTTAAACCAACAGTATAAGTACCGGGTTCAGGGAATGAGAAAATTATTTCTCTATCATTTAAAGTACCTGCCTCTAATTCTTGAATTTGAGTTTCTAATGCAGCTACATTTGCTAATGTTTCGTCAGAAAGTGATGCTTCAGCATCTAATAAAGATTCTTCTAGCGCAGCTAATTCAGCTTCCATTACATCAATTACATCTTGATCAGTTTCACAAGGCAACTTAAATTCTATAGCAGCAATATCCTCTTCTAGGGCGACAACTTCTGCTAATTCAGCATCAATTAAAAGTTCAAGAATTGGCAAGTCTTTATTAATCAAAGAAACACCTTCAGAAGGTTCTATGCTCCATTCGTAATTAGTACCGTTTACGGCTAAATTTGAACCTGCTAAAAAATTAAAATCATAATTAGCAGCTAATTCAACGTCATTACAATCAAATTCTGAAGTCGTAACATCAGTTACAGAATAAAAAGGTGTTGGACCTGTAATATCTTCCAGATCACCTACATCAGCTAAATCATCACTGACACAAGAAGTTAGAGATACAAATGCACCTAAAACCATGTATTTTAATGTATATAAATATTTTTTCATAATTATAATTTTTTAATATCCACTATTTTGAATGTAGAAACCTGGTAAATTGTCAATCTCGGTCTGTGGAAAAGGAAGGTACTTCTTTTCACTAGTGTAAAACAAACTGTTTGCATTTGAAAATGCTGTTAAAACATTATCAGCTTCACCAAATCTTATTAGATCATATAAACGTTGATTTTCATATACAAACTCAACTCTTCTTTCTTCTAATAACTCATCTTTAGTTAAGTTCACAACTTCTTCAAGACCTGCTCTTTGCCTAACAAGGTTAAAAGCATCAATAGCTCTAGAATCTGTTGTACTATTTCCACCTGCTAAAATAGCTTCAGCATAAAGCAACAAAACATCTGCATACCTTAAAACAATCCAATCATTATCACCAATTTCACCATCTGTTGGAAATTTAGCATTAAAAGTATCGTTTGTTTCATCTGTAGGATCATATGATAATGCATCAATACTTGCGTAGAAACGTACTGGTTGTAATTCAGGGTTCATAACTTCTAAAAAGTCAAGTGTTGCTATATTTACACCATTAGAAGGACCTTGTAATGTCATAGCAAAACTATGAGACTCAGAGTCTGTTTCAACTTGATCATCTAAACCACTATCACTAGTAACATAATTATCACTACTAACTAAATCGTAAGCAATTGAAAATATAACTTCGTCATTAATCTCTAAAGCATCATTATTAGACCATGTACCTTCTAAAACTCCATCAGAATATCCGTCTGAAATACTATTACCAAATACTTCACCATAATCTATAACCAAATTAGCATTGTACTCATCATCAGTAATAACATCAGGATCTAGATCAAAGTTCTCTGCATTTGCTCTTTCTGTATAGATAAGACTATAGCCATATGAAGAACTATTTTCTACAACTGATGCTAGTAAAAGTTCAGCCTCAGTATAATCAGGATTAGGTTGACTTAAATAAGCCTTAGCTGCAAAAGTAATAGCTGCCCCTTCTGAAGGTCTGTATCTATTTTGTTCAACACCATTTAAATAAGCAATTGAAGTTTTGAAATCATCAATAATCTTTTCGTAAACTTCAGCTTCAGGTAATTGAGGATAATCTAAGGCTTCTTCAGTATTAACATCTAAAACTTTGTCAATAAAAGGAACATTTTGATATGCTCTCACAAGGTTAAAGTGACATAAAGCCCTCATAAAATAAGCTTCACCAACTACGTACTGCTGATCTTCAGGAACTAAAAAACGACTATCAATAATTGTATTTGCATGTTTAATAGTTGACATATTATTAGAGTAATATGAAGACACATCTCCATTATTAGCATCAACATTATATGCATTTATCGCTGGGAAGTTTCCGTTTTCAGAATTTGCTCTAACATTGTCAGACCTTAACTCTGTTAACAAAAATTCATTAGCTGGTATTTTTTGATACGCATCTAAAACACCGTTTGCCAAAAATTCAAAACCGTCATCTGTTTGAAGTAACTCTTCATTTGAAAGTGCTGTTGGGTTACTTAAATCTAGTTCTTCCTCACAACTGGTTAATAAAGTCGCAAATGAAAAACAAACTATTATATTTTTATATATCTTTTTCATAACTAATTAAAATTGGAAGTTAATACCTGCTGAAATTGTTCTAACTACTGGTCCATCACCTCTTTGGTAACCAGCCGTTAATGGCGTATTGGCATTGTTAGATGTTTGTCCAGCTGCCTCAGGATTAAAACCTTCATAACCTTTAGCTGTAAAGAATAATAGGTTTTCACCTGTTATATAAAATCTAAGTTTATCAAACTTATTTTTTTCTGTAAATTTCTTTGGAAAAGAAAAACCTAAGGTTACATTTCTTAAAGCTACAAATGAAGCATCTTGAATGTGATCGTCTGTAAATCTTCTATGAACTGTTAAATCAGCATCAGGGAAATTAGCAACTTCATTTACCGCAGATTCGCTAGCATAATACAATTGATCTAAATCTGCCACTCTAACTTCTGCTCCATGAGAACCTTGCCATTGCAATGAGAAATCAAAATCATTATATGTAAAATCAGAATTGAAACCCCAAGTAAAATCAGGATAAGGACTACCTAACTCAGTTCTATCTTCATCGTCAATAACACCATCGTTATTTAAATCTTTTACATAAACATCTGCAAAATCATTATTAAATCTATTAAACGGATTATCTACCCACTCTAAAGGAATTTCTCTATCATAAACCCATCCATAAAATGATGTAATTGGTTGTCCAACCTTAGCAATAAATTCTGTTGGTCTTGTATCTTGGTCAATACTAGAAATAATTTGATCATTATTACCTAAGTTTTTAACAATGTTTCTATTTAAAGCAAAATTACCACCAGCAATCCAGCTAAAATTCTCATTTGATAATACTCTAGCATTTAACTCTAATTCTACACCCTCGTTTTTAACCTCACCTATATTCTGTAACCAGTTATCAGTACCATAAGTTGCTGCAACGGGAGCAAAAAGAATTAAATCTTTACTGGTTCTTGTATAATAATCAGCTGAAAAATTAATTAAACCTCTACCAAAAGTTACATCAACTCCAGGGTTAAATTCTATTAAACTTTCCCAACCTAAATTTTCATTAGCTAAAGTTGTAGCTTTTACACCTGTTTGGTTGTTATAACCAATTGTACTAAATGTTTCTTCAAACCTGTACAATGATTCGTAAACGTCGTTTGAAATTTGATTTGAACCAGAAACACCATAACTAGCTCTAACTTTTAAAAAGGTTACAAAATCACTTGAAGATAAGAAATCCTCATTTGACATTACCCAACCTGCAGAAGCTGCCGGGAAAAATCCAAATCTAGAATTTTGACCAAATCTTGTACTTCCATCAGTACGAGCAGACACTTGTAATAAATATTTTTCATCGTAGTTATAATCTACTCTACCAAAATAAGACACCAACTTATCAGTTCCGTTATCTGTATATGTAGTACCACCATCTGCAAGTGCTATATTATTATTAAAATCATTCGTAAAACCAACAGCTTCAGATTCTTGCCTGTAAAAATCTCTTTGTGTAAATTCAAAACCAAGTACTGAGTTTAAATTATGCTTACCCAAACTAGTATTGTATTTTAATATAGATTCAATAGCATATTGGTTTAACTCATCTCTTCTTTCTAAACGGTAAGATTCTTGTTCTCTATTTTCTTGACCCAACAAGAAGTCAGCCTCTGTAGTTGTTGTTGTTCTGAATACTCCAGAAATACCTTGTCTGAAATTAAGACCTTTTGCTAATTTTACATCAAAATAAGAAGATGCATTTAAACTTAGTTTTTTCTTTAATCTAGATCTTTCTAAATAATGTACTAATGGGTGTACATTTTTAGTAGTAGATAACGTTAAACCTCCTGAAGTTAAATCACTTACTAATGGCAAACCTGTATTTGGATCTCTTGCGATTGATCTTGAGTCAGTATCAGACACTGTAAATACATGATCAAATGCTCTTGAAAAACCATAACTACCAACACCTATATTCTCAAATTGAGAACCTGCATCACCTGGATCAGATTGTGTAATATAATCTAAATGATCTTCATTTAAATACAATGGAATATGACCATATTGTCTTAATGGATCTGTAAATCTAGTCGGAACTCTCACTTGGTCATTATAATTTGCACGAATATTGGCACCAAATTTAATTTTACCATTTTTTGATTTACTATCAACTTTAACCCTTGCATTATACTTTTTAAAATTATCTGTAAGCACAACACCTTCATCATCAAGATATCCTAAGGATGCAGTATAACTAGTTAACTCTGTACCACCTCTTACTGATAAAGAGTGACTACTAATTACACCTCCATTAAAAATTTCATCTTGCCAGTTAGTCCAACCACCACCTAATGAAGCGATAAAATCCATTGCCTCAAGCTCAGCATAAGCAGTATTGTAATCTCCATTAATTCTATCATAATTTTCACTGTCAACTGAAATTGCACTAACAACATCTTGTAAGCCATCTAACCTAGAACGTTCTTGACTAATATTAGTATTAAAGTTGGTATTCTTATTAGTATACTTATACCCTGTAAAAGTATTGTATGAAAATCTTGTTTTACCTGCAACACCTTTTTTAAGTGTTACCAATATTACACCATTTGCTCCACGTGAACCATAAATTGCTACTGACGAAGCATCTTTTAAAACACTTATTGAAGCAATATTATTATTATCAATAGAACCAAGTATATCAGAATCTGTACCTAAAACAACACCATCAACAACTATTAATGGAGAAGAAGAACCTGTAATTGAACCAGGACCTCTTAATGTAATTTTTGGATCACCACCAGCTTCTGAAGCTACTGTTTGTATTCTTAAACCAGCAACCTTACCTCTAAGCGCATCTTCTACACGAGAAACAGCTACGTTTTCAATATCGTCACTAGATACTTTAGTTAAAGCACTTGTTACATTTTTCTTTTTCTGATCACCATAAGCAACTACTACAATTTCATCTAGCTCTGCTAAGTCTTCGGCCATTGAAACATTTATAGTTTTTTCTGCTCCCACAATTACTGATTGAGCTTTGTACCCAATGTAAGAGAATTGTAAAACATCATCTTTTTTGACAGTAATTTTGTAAATACCATCAAAATCTGTAGATGTACCTTTTGTTGTTCCCGCGATAACAACATTTGCACCCGGAATTGGAACGTTGTTCTCATCTGAAACAACACCAGAAACCTGGTAACTGTCTTGCGCATAAAGCGAGATGTTAAGCAACGTAATTGCAATTAATAAAAGTTTTGATTTTAATTTCATTTGTTGAGTTTGTTACGTTAAAATTAATAAGCGTGTTTTATAGGCAGATAAAAACCTATATAAATAATTCATCCCTTTACAACAAAAAATAAGCCTGAGTTACTAACTTAAATTCTGATATTTTCTAAAAAAAGAAAAACAATAAAGTAAAAAGGATAAGGTTTAAAATTCACTCAAAAAGCAAGCTTCATTTAAAAAATTTGAATGGAAAAATCTTTTTTACAAAATGACAAGCGTCATTTTGTTTTGTTTTTTTGCCTGAGTTTTTATCATATCAATTGAGTTTTTTTTGGTTATCCAAACTGGTCTACCAATTTGGATAACCAAATATATGTTATTAGTATGTTAAATAAAAATGCAATTATAAATTTTAACAGAAGAAAATAGGATTAAAATAAAATTAAGGTGCTTAAAATAAGAAATTACTATCAGCGATTGTTATAAAACATAATACAACACACCGATTGAATAAAAAATACAACTGATAGTTTATGAGAAATTAAAAAAATCCACTTTTGAGTTTATTATTCTCAAAAGTGGATTAATAAAATTTAATTAAATTTCGCAAAAGGTCCTACCCATTTGTAGTCCTTGCCTAAAATTGATAAGTTATGGTTAGTGTTTAATGAATTGTCTTTATTAGAAACAACAAATACTAAAGTAGAATTATCATTATTTACTATTTTAATGGCAGTATAATTTTCTGTGTCAACCAAAAGACTAATTGTTTTAATTGCACTATAAGCGTTTACCGCCGATTCAGATACAGGGCTATACGAACCATGTGACTCTGTTACTGAAACAAATGTTGCATTTTGAGCATTCTTTTTTCTTATAATAAAACCAGGGTCTTTTCTTAAATTGAACTCTGGATCGTTTGCTCCAATTCTTGCAAACAAAAGCTCATCTCCTTCTGATGTAATACTTGTGTTGGTGTAAAATTTATTATTTGACAACCAATTTAATGTCACGTTTTCTCCTTTAGAAATTCCTTTTGCTTCTAAATACAAATGCTGATATCCATTTTTATCACTCAATGGTTTAAGTGTATTAAATGCTTCATACTCAAAATTAGTTTTCATTATTTGACCCAAATAATAAAACGGCAAATCATATTGATGTGTGCTATCAGATAACACTCTAACTATATCTAAAACAATTGGCTTTATATATGCCTCATATTTAATAACTGCCATTGTTCTATGCATTTCCGTACCTGGATATGCATTAATTTCTTTTGCACTAGCAACTTGAAGGTCTTCATTTTTAATATCAAAAATATATTTTTCAGGGTAATACTGACTTCCAATATCATATGTGCCTTTAAAATGAGAAGTTTCATCTTGAATAATTGTATTATGAGCAATTGTTTGTTTAGCCCAGGTCTTATTTTCTTTTAAATAATTACCACCTCCTTTTTGCTCTATATTTACAAAACGTGCAAGTCCGTAATCTTGTGCAACTTCATCACCATCTTCATATAAAGAATATGATAATTTGTCATAATGCCCATGACTTGAACCTTGTGAAGCATATTTAAAAACAAGTTCAATATCATCACTTCTAATAATACCTACTCCACCTTGTTTACCATCTGACCCATCAGATAGATTAATTGATTTTTTATCAAAAGGTTTCGCTTTTCCATTTTTCACACCTAAAGCAACCGCTAAACCAGAATCATCCAACAAAACTTTTCCTTGTTGCTCAGCTATTGAAAGTAATCCTGGGTTATTTCCTCCAAAATGATATGAAATATCCACAGCAGTAACTAACGCACTATTGTAATAAGACATTCCTTTTTGACCATCATTAAGTGGAAAGAAATCTCCATCTGCATCAGATAAATTCAATAATGCATTTATAGATTTTATAAGTACTCCTTCTTTATATTCAAAAATCTTTAATTCTGGTTTTACATTATGAAGTCCTTCTGCAAAAATTAAAAAAGGATACATTGCGTAACGTTGATAATATGGACCTTCATTATAATAGCCATCAGGTGAAAACGGTTCTTCAATATTTGCTAAAAAACCAGCTTTACCATCTTTATTTAAAAAACCACCATCATCATCTTTTGCTGATTTATCTAAACTAACACCCTTAATACCATATAAAGCACGATCAATTAATTCTTGATCATCCATTACTAAACCAATCATACCAACTGCCGCATTACCCCATGTACTGTGATTGTGAACTCTTTGATAAAATTGCGGGCTATCAACCGAAATATGATCAGCAAAAGGTCTAAATAAATTATTCTCTAATTTTTTTCGCTCCTTTTTTGATAAATAATCATAAATACAATCATAGGCTTGACTCACATAAACCAACCAGTTAGAATCATTTAGACATTGCCAAAATAACTTACCTCTAGCATAAGATCTTGTTTTTGGATGCAATGGTAATGTTTTGTACATCATCTCATATTCCATCAACATATCTTTTACATATTTGGCATACTTTTCATCTTCAAGTATTTGGTATAATACACCTGCTTTTTGTAAAACGATAAAATTACGTTTATGCCTATCATGTGTATAACCTCCTGAATAATCTTTAGGAATCGGAACCTCAATTCCTGAAGCAATCTCTGCATCAATTTCTTTTTTAATTTCTTCTAAAGAAGCATCAAAAAGTGGAATATTACCTAATTGTTCTCTAATATTCTTAACACCCTCCTTAGTTAAAATTAATTTAGGATGGTCTTGCGCACTACTCATTAAAGAGATAAGAAATATGCATGTTAAAAGTAGCACCTGAAAACATTTATTTTTCTGCTGTTTAGTTTTTAAATTCATTGTTAGTAAGGATAATGTTGAGTTACACCCATTTGGTTTAAATAAATATTATTAATGTTAAAAGTCGAATTTTACTTTAAACACCAACTAACTGGTTTACCAAATTGGTTCACCAAATATATACATATTTATTTAGTACGCAAAAGTTTCAGGCAAATTCTAATAGAATCACAAAATACAACCATTAAAAATACATATTCAAAAATAACAAAAACTATTAATGTTTTTCTTCTATTTCGTCACACTTATTTTAACAAAAAAAATAAAATATTTAGTACATTTATTAACTTAAAAAACATCATAAAATGCAACAACAGTTTTTAGAAAACTATAGTAATATATTTGAGAACAAACTTATAGAAGAAATAATTTCTGTTGGTGTTTTGAGAAACGTAAAAGGAGGTGATACTTTAATTGAAATAGGTAATTACATTAAAAGTATGCCCCTTTTAATATCAGGAGCCATAAAAATTTTACGTGAAGATAATGATGGCGATGAACTATTATTATATTATTTAGAAAAGGGTCAAACTTGCTCAATGACTTTAAATTGTTGCATGTCTTCTTCTAAAAGTGAAATTAGAGCAATAGCAGAAACAGATACAGAATTAATTATGATTCCTATTGAAAAAATGGAAGAATGGACTGCGAAATACAAAACATGGAGGAGTTTTGTATTTGACAGTTATGACACAAGATTAAAGGAACTTTTAAACACTGTAGACTCTATTGCTTTTCAAAACATGGATAAACGTTTAATAGATTTTTTAAAAGAAAAATCTCGTATAACTAATACTAAAACCATACATAATACTCATCAAGAAATTGCTTATGATTTACATAGTTCAAGAGTAGTAATATCTAGACTTTTAAAAAAATTAGAAGAGCTTGGTAAAATAAAATTATATCGTAATTATATTGAGATCGTAGCCTTATGATTTGGTTTTCTTAAATCCATGTAAATTTTGCTTAATAAACCCTTTCGGGAAAGTATGTTCATCATCAAAACCTAGCTCAATTGTACCACTATCTTCGGGCACGTAATTTGTTCTAAAAATATAATCCCAAAGACTTAAACTTATACCAAAATTTACTCCGTATCTACCTTTTGGTAATTCGTATACATGATGGTATAAGTGCATTACTGGGTTATTCAAAATATATTTTAAAGGCCCCCAAGTTATTTTAATATTAGAATGGTTAAAATGACCTATAGTTATGGCAATAAAATGAACAATATAAGCTTGTTCAGGCTCAAAACCTCCTAAAATCATTACTGCAAATGTTTTTAAAGGTTTGTATAAAACATTTTCCATCCAATGGTAGCGCATATGTGCTGCAAAACCCATTTCTTTCACACTGTGATGCACTTTGTGAAACTCCCACAAAAACTCATATTTATGAAGTAGTGTATGCGTAAACCATTGCACAAAATCTAGTAATATAAAAAAGATAAGTAATTGACTCCACAGAGGCCATGCGGAAAAGTCTATTAAAGCAAAACTATCTGCTGATATACCAACATGAGAAAACACCTTTTCTAAGACCTTATAAAATCCACTAATAATAATTGCAAAAACAAAAAAATTAAAAAACATATAAAAAGCATCAAGCCAAAAATCTTTTCTAATAATTGCTTGATTTTTTCTCCAAGGAAACAACACTTCTAATGCCCAAATTATTAATGATATAAAAATTAATCCCCAAAAATAATTAGTGTACCATGGCACATTAAATAGTACTGAATTCCAGGTCCATTTTAAAGTACCCAAAAAAGAATTTATAAAAACTTCTAAATATTCCATCCACTCAAAACTTTCGCATAAAAATAGTCACACATTTATTTTAAACCTTACAATTTATTAGGTTATAAAGACCAAATTTATGTTTTAAAAAATTTAATTTATAAACCTCAAATTTAACTGATCTTATTTTTAAACTTTGTAACATAAGTTACGTTGTTTTATTTTTTGAGCCTTATTTTTGTTAGTAGAATGTATAAAAACAAATAAAAGTCGAGACCTTATGGAAGATATGCTTTTTTACGATAGAATGCAGTTTGCTTTCACTATTACTTTCCATTATTTATTTCCGCAACTCACAATGGGTTTATCACTCATAATTGTATATTTCAAAGGGAAATTTTTATACAATAAAATTGAAAAATATAATGACGCTGCCAAATTTTGGATGAAAATATTTGCCTTAAATTTTGCCATGGGTGTTGTTACTGGTATACCTATGGAATTTCAATTTGGAACCAACTGGGCTAAATTTTCAGAGCTTACTGGCGGTATTATTGGTCAGACCTTAGCTATGGAAGGTATGTTCTCATTCTTTTTAGAATCTTCCTTTTTAGGGTTATTTATTTTCGGAGAAAAATTACTTGGCCATAAACTACATTTTGTAACCGGATTCTTAGTGTTTTTAGGCTCTTGGGCAAGTGGATATTTAATTATTGCTACACATTCGTGGATGCAACACCCTGTCGGGTATGAAATATTAGAAAACGGGAAATTTGTACTTAATAATTTTGGAGCATTATTTTCAAACCCATGGTTACTTCCCTCCTATTTACACAACCAAGTCGCATCACTTATTACGGCATCATTTGTAGTTGGTGGTATTGGTGCTTTTTACATTTTGAATAATCAACATAATGAATTCGGAAAAATATTTTTAAAAACCGGAGTTGTTTTCGGTTTTATATCTAGTATTTTAGTGGCGTTTCCAACAGGAGATTTAGTTGCAAAAAATGTAGTTAAACACCAACCTGTAACCTTTGCTGCTATGGAAGGTATTTTTGAAACAGAAGAAGGCGGATCAGAAATTATTTTAATAGGACAACCTAACATTCAAGATAAAAAATTAGATAATAAAATAGCTGTACCCAACATATTAAGCTTTTTAACCTACCAAAAATGGGATGCAGAGATTAAAGGACTAAATGAATTTGATGCCGATAAATATCCTTTAAACATACCTGGCTTATATTACGCTTATCATATTATGGTTGGTTTGGGCACCATATTTATTGGTTTATTATTTTTTGCTGTTGTTCAACTATTTAGAAAAAAATTATACCAAACAAAATGGGTTTTATGGTCTATTTTATTTTTACTTCCATTTCCATATATCGCAAATACAATGGGCTGGTATACAGCAGAATTAGGGAGACAACCATGGTTGGTTTATAATTTACTAAGAACATCAGCTGGTGCTTCACCTACAGTATCATCTGGTAATACATTATTTACCCTATTAGGCTTTATTGGCCTATATCTATTGCTAGGCCTGCTATTTTTAATATTGGTTGGTAAAATAATAAATAAAGGACCACAACTTTTAAAAGATTAAATTATGGAACTATTTTGGTATATTGTTTTAATGACCATGTTAGCGGTTTATGTAATTTTAGATGGCTATGATTTTGGTGCAGGAATTATTCATTTATTTTTTGCAAAAACTGAAAAAGACAAAAAAGCTATTACGAATGCTATTGGTCCTTTTTGGGATGCTAATGAGGTTTGGTTAATTGCATCAGGTGGTGTATTATTCTTTGCCTTCCCTACACTATACGCATCTTCTTTTAGTGGTTTTTACTTACCACTAATTATGATTTTATGGCTATTAATTTTCAGAGCAATTGGCTTAGAATTACGCGGGCAAATACACAACAAAATGTGGGAAGCTGTTTGGGATAAAGCTTTTGGAATATCAAGCTTACTATTAGCATTATTTTTTGGCGTAGCTTTAGGTAATATAGTTAGAGGTGTAAATTTAGGTATTGTAACTGACGGTGTTTCTACGCACGAACCGCACTACTTTTTTCTTCCATTATGGAACCCAACTTTTAGTCCTACAGCAGAGCATTTAGGTATTTTAGATTGGTTTACAATACTATTGGGTATTATTGGTGTTGTTTCATTAACCATACATGGTGCAAACTGGATTATTTTTAAAACAAATTCTGATTTAAATAACAAGCTAAAAAAAGTAGTCTTTAATTTAAATATTGCGTTATTAGTTTTAATAATTATATCATTATCAGTATGGCATGTAATTGATTACAAACCATTTAAAAACTTTTTAAATGATCCTTGGTTATGGATTTTTCCGTTGATTACATTTATTGGCCATTTCGGACTTTTTAAAGTAAAATCATTTAAAAAAGATGGATTAGGATTTTTATTCTCTTCATTGTTTTTATTTGGTGGTATTACAACTACAGTTGCTTCAATTTTCCCAAAAGTATTGCCCTCAACAAATGATGTAAACCCTAGTTTGACAATTTATAATGTTGCCGCTCACGAATACGGTTTAACTGTAGGCGTGTATTGGTTTGTTATTGCTGTTGTATTAGTTGCAATTTATATGGTAATACAGTATAAAGTATTTAAAGGAAAAATGGATGATGTTGGTTACGGAGAACATTAAAAAAGTTTTAAAATTCGACTTTTAAACCTAATCTAGTAAATGCTTTAAGTTTTCGTATTTTTGAAACGACTAAGTTTTAATAAAATACAAAAATGAATAAATTACCCTTATTCGTTGTTTTACTAGCAATGGCTTGTAATTCATCGCAAAAAACTGTTGCCAAAAAGTCAACAGTAACTCCAGAAATGAACCCTAAACCCTTTGCGGAAACCATTACTGAAGCTGAACTCAAAGAACACTTATATATTTATGCATCAGATGAGTTTGAAGGACGAGAAACTGGCGAGCCTGGACAAAAAAAAGCTGTTGAATATTTAGCTGAGCAATACAAAAAACTAGGCATTCCTGCGGCTCAATCAAATGGGGCTTATTTACAGAAAGTACCTTTAGAAATAAGTAAAGTTCCTACAGGATTAATTGTTATAAATGGCAAAACCTTTAAAAACGGAGAAAACCTCTTAACTTTCAGTGCTGCTACAGGTGATTATACTGAAATTATTTATGCAGGTTTTGGTATTGAAGAAGACAATTATTCTGATTACGCTGATATTGATGTAGCAGGAAAAATTATTCTAGTTAAAACTGGAGAGCCTAAAAATACTGATGGAACTTATGTATTATCAGGTTCATCAGAAAAATCTAAATGGAGTAATTTATCTGAATCTATAAGTAAACGTTTTGAGTTGGCAGAACGTAAAGGCGCAAAAGGAATACTTTATTACGATACTAATAACTTTTCTCGCTATAAGAGCAGGTTTGACTATATGAAGAAAAACGATAGTGGCAGAATGTCTATAAAAGACAATTCAGAAGCTGACCTGCTTACCTTTTTTATCCAAAAAGATGTAGCAACGACTATATTACCTTCAATTGAAACTGATAACACTGCTAAAGTTATTTCTACGCCAATAAAACTGGCTATAGAAAGCAGTAATGACCAAATTGATTCAGAAAACGTTGTTGCCATTTTAAAAGGCTCTGAAAAACCCGAAGAATATGTTATTATATCGTCTCATTTAGATCATATTGGAGTTACTAAAGATGGGCAAATTAATAACGGAGCTGATGATGATGGTTCTGGTACTGTTGCATTATTAGAAATTGCTGAAGCATTTAAAAAAGCTAAAGATGCTGGTAAAGGTCCTAAACGATCAATAGTATTTTTACATGTAACTGGTGAAGAAAAAGGCCTATTGGGATCTAAATATTATACAGATTATGATCCTATTTTTCCTTTAGATAAAACAGTTGCCGACTTAAATATAGATATGATTGGTCGTATTGACCCAAAAAGAGATGGCGAACGCAATTATATTTATTTAATTGGTTCTGATAAACTGAGTACAGACTTACACAATATATCAGAAGAAGCTAATGAAAAATATATGAATATTGAATTGGATTACACCTATAATGATGAAAATGATCCTAACAGATTTTATTACAGAAGTGATCATTACAATTTTGTAAAAAATAATATTCCTATAATATTTTATTTTAATGGCACACATGCAGATTATCATGCTCCTGGTGACACACCTGATAAAATTAATTATGATTTATTAGAGAACAGAACTCGACTTGTATTTTATACCGGCTGGGAAGTTGCAAACAGAAATGATAGACTTATTGTAAATAAAGCAAATAAGTAAATATTAATAAAAATGATATTAAAATGGCGGTGTACAAATCTTATCGCCATAATTTTTTACAAAAAGTTTAAAGCACAAAAAAAGCCTTATCAAAATTGATAAGGCTTTGTATTTCTGGGTGGAAGACCGGGTTCGAACCGGCGACTTTCGGTACCACAAACCGACGCTCTAACCAGCTGAGCTACAACCACCATTTGTAAGCGGGTGCGAAGATAATTTTTTACTTCCTATCTACAAAACAAATTTATAAAATATTTTCATTTTTTTTATTTCAAGTATTTTTTAATCTTTATTGATAGCTTAATAGTACATTGCTTGTAAGATTAAATTTGATAAATCGGTATTTTTTTCATTACTTTATAAATTGTAAATAAAATCCTACACTTATTACAGCTATGCAAAAATTATCTTTGAAGTTAGTTTTTCTAATTTTAATATTTTTCTTCAAATCCCCGGAAGTAATTAATTCACAAACTAAAAATAAAAATGAATTAGTAAATGAAATAATTCGTTTTGAAATGGAAAACGTTAATTTCAAAAAAGACACTAATTATATAAAACTTTTAAATAAATTAAGTTTTAATCTAAAATACATAAACTCTGACTCTGTTCGCCTATTAAGCAAAAAAGCAATATTGTTAAGTAGAGAAATAAATTATGATAAAGGAAAAGCAAATGCCTATCTCAATAAAGGAATTAACGAAATTATTCAATCTCCGAATAAGGCAGATAATTTTTGTATCGATTCCACTATAGCCATTTGTAAAAAAATAAAATATGATTCGTTATTAAGCGTAGCTTATAACGCAAAAGCTATTAACAATCTTAACACCAATAATTATATAGATGCATATACAAACTACTTAAAAGCCTTAAAAATTTCAGAAAAACTTAATGACACAATTTTTCAAACAGTATTAAATACAAATATTGCTACCCTATTTACTGTTTTCAAAAATGAAAAAGAATCTATTAAATACTTCAAAAGATCTTTAAAGTTAGCAAAAAATCAAAAAAATTCGCAAAATCTTGGTCAAATAAAATGTAATCTAGGCAGTTTATATTTAGAAAAAGGAGATTTAGAAAAGGCTAAACAATTAACAGATGAAAGTATTGAAATTTTTAAAAAATTGAATTTTGATCCTTGGCTCTCTTTTTCTTACACAACCAAAGGAAAAATTTATTTAAAAAAAGACTCATTAGATAAAGCTTTAATGTATTTTAAACTTAGTGACACTATTTTAAATAAAATTGATAATAAAATTGGGAAGGCAGATTTATTTTTGGGTTTTTCTAAACTTTACTTAAAAAAGAAATGGTATTCTAGTTCATTTAAATATGCTAAAAAGGGTTTAAAATTATCTCAAGATATTAAATATCAAAGTTCTGAAGCTAATTTTCACAAAATTCTTTATGAGCTATATAAAATAAGAGGGTTAACAAAAAACGCTTTAGAAAATTTAGAACAAAGTAATAAGATATATGATTCTATTTCATTAAAAGACAAAGAAATAGAATTAATGGTTTTAAATGCAAAAGAAGAATTTGATAAAGAAAAAACAGAAATAAATATAACCACAAATAAGGTTATTAAAAAACAACAGAGCTACATATCCTATATTCTAATTGCACTATTTATTGCAATTGCATTTTTGTACTATGTCTATATTTCAAAAAACACCATTAAAAACTTAAATCAGCAATTAAAACAAAAAACTGAAACTCTTGAAGAAAATGAAGTTCGCTTGCAAAGTATTAATGAAAATCAAGAAAAACTTTTTTCTATTATTGGCCACGACTTAAAAGCCCCAATAATAGCTTTAAAAAACATTTTAAAGCTCATTAAAGATGGTGGTATAAAGCCAGAGGAATTTATGCCATTTGTTCCTAAATTACATAATGATGTTGATGCAATTTCATTTACTCTAAACAATCTTATATACTGGGGTAAAACACAAATGAAAGGGTTTAAAATTTTTCCTAAACAAATTGATTTAAAAGATAGTATTGATGAAAGCATCAAATTTTTATCTGAATTTGCACATCAAAAAAATATTAAAATAATTAATAACTCTACCGAGAACAGCAATGTATTAGCTGATAAAAACCATATTAATTTAATTATTAGAAACTTAATTAACAATGCTATTAAATACTCCAATCCTAAAGATGAAATTGAAGTAAAAACTACAGAATTACCCAACCATCATGAAATTATTATTAAAGATAACGGTGTAGGCATATCTAAAGAGACTATTGAAAAATTAAACTCCGTAGAATCTTTAATTGAAAGTTCATATGGCACAAACAAAGAAAAAGGTACTGGTATTGGACTAAAACTTTGTTATGAAATGGTTGAAATTAATGGAGGGACAATACGCGTTGAAAGTAAAGTAAATAAAGGAACAAGCTTTTTTATTACCTTCCCAAAAGCAGAAAAAGAAGCTTAAATTAAATCATCTAAACTGTCTACAGCTACAAAACGCTCTGTTGTAAACCCTTCGGCATATTCAACCCCAATAAGCCTTCCTAAATCTCTAGCTCGGTAATTTACACTATCAATAAAATTTCTGCTTGTAATAGGCGTTTCTGGTTCATTACTCTTCGGATCATAAAATTGAGATGTATAGGCTAAAATAGCTTCAGTTTTTTTCTCAATAAAATTACTTACATCAACAACAAAATCTGGTTCAATATTTTTCCATTGAATATAATGATACACTTGCTTAGGCCTCCATTTCTCTTGAACAGTATTTTCTATTTTGGTTTCAATTTTTAATAAACCACTTAAAAAACAAGCATCACTTACTAATTTACTTCCTTTACCATGATCAATATGTCTATCATCAATAGCATTACACAAAACAACATCTGGCTGATATTTGCGTACCATTTTTATAATTTCTAATTGATGCTCTTTATCATTTAAAAAAAAACCATCAGCAAATGCTAAATTCTCTCTAACAGATACTCCTAAAATTTTACCGGCATTTGCAGCTTCAATATCTCTAATATCTGCGCTACCTCTTGTACCTAGCTCTCCCCTAGTTAAATCAATAACACCAACTTTTTTACCGTTAGCTATTTCTTTTGCTATAGTAGCACCACAACCTAATTCTACATCATCGGGGTGCGCACCAAAAGCTAGTATATCTAATTTCATATATAATTTATTTTTTTGAATAGTACTTTTTATACTTCCAGAAGCTAAATCCTCCTAAAATAAATACTCCGGCCACGGTATAATAAACAAAAGTAGGCGTTATTACTTGAGCTCCGCTGGCATAACTATGTAATCCTGCTAAATAAAAATTAACTCCAAAATAGGTCATCATAATACTTGCAAAAGCAACGACACTCATAAAATTAAATAACCATCTGCTACGCATTCCGGGCACTAAACGCATGTGAATAACAAATGCATATACCATAATTGAAACTAAAGCCCAAGTTTCTTTAGGGTCCCAACCCCAGTAGCGTCCCCAGCTTTCATTTGCCCATTGTCCACCTAAGAAATTTCCAATGGTAAGCATTACCAAACCTGCGGTAAGCGCTAATTCATTTACAATGGTAATTTCTTTTAAATTAAGTTCCATTCTTTTCTTGTTCTTCTCATTAGTTAAAAGAATAAGTATTAAACTTACAACACCTAAAATCATACCAACAGTTAACGGACCATAACTACCAACAATTACTGCTACATGAATCATTAACCAATAACTATCTAAAACAGGCTGTAAATTCGCTACAGCGGGATCCACCCAGTTACCATGTGCAATCCATAATAACATTGACGCAACAAATGCTGTGGAAGCAATAGTTAAGTTACTACGCGTACTAAATGCCAAACCAATACCCATTGTAGCCCATGACACGTATAAAATACTTTCATAAGCATCACTCCAAGGTGCGTGTCCTGATATATACCAACGTAAAATTAATCCTGCAGTGTGTAGAACAAATAGCACCCAGATAATTACTTTAAAACTTTTAATACCAATCCTAAGCCCTTTTCTATCTTTAAATATTTGAAAAATTAATAGGAAAAACATAATTAAACCTACTAACGCATAATACTTATAGAGTTTATTAAAAATATCTGCTTTGTTGTAAAAAACCTCAGTGTTTATTTTAGTTTCAGTAGGTAAAACTTCTGCCCCATTATTTCTTTGGTTCTGTTTAAACGCTTTTAACAGCTTATCTGCTTCAGAGTAATCCCCAGATTTTATTGCTTTTTTAACAGTTAATAAATAAAACGGTAGTGCGTTTTTCATAAAGTTCCCGTAAAGAGAATCTTTTACAGGGTAATTCCCTGATCGGTATTCTACTGGTGAAATCCATTTATTATTTTCATCATCTAATAATGGGAATACTTTTATTATTTCGCCACCTAAAGCTCTATTTAAAAGCCCTAATCTTAAATACGTATCTTTTATATCTGTTTGAAACTTATTAGGATTTGTAGTTGAAAATGCATTTTCTAAAAATGGGTCAAATTTTGAAATTCCTTTCTCATCAAAAAAGTCAGTAGCCTTAACATAACGTTGATCACTTGGTATTCCTATGATTTTTCTAATACTGTCATTCTGACCTTTCTTATCTAATGCTATAAACTCTGTATTATACCATAATGCAGGACTTAGCATCATTGACAAGAAGACTTGATCAGAATTTAAATCTTTATATTTAGCTTTAAAACTAAGCTTACGTAGTAATTCAGACGAATAGGTGTTTATTGGCTTCATACGACCACCATCATCTTGAATCACTAATTTACCAAAATTCTCTGCATGTTCTTTTGATACCGTAGTAGATTTTAAAATAGAATCTATCTGAAACTCAGTAGGACCTGAATTATGGTCATGCCCATCATCATCAGAGTGTATTTCTTGAGCATTAACGCTAAAACCTAAGGTTAAGAATAAAGCGAAAACCGTCAGCAATTTTCTTTTCTTTTCGTTTAATTTATCTAATGAAGCGGTCAAATCTTTAAATCTAGTTTTACCAAAAAACATAATACCCATTAAACCGATGTACAATAAAAAATACCCAATATAGGTAATCCATGTTCCCCAAAAATCATGATTTACAGATAAACCAGTACCTTTTTCATCAGGATCAAAATTTGCTTGAAAAAAACGATACCCTTGATGGTCTAAAACATGATTCATATAAATATCATAATCAAAAGGGCGTTCATCTTCAATGGTAACTTTACTCATAAAAGAAGAGAAACCCTTTTCGGTACCAGGGTATTTTTCCGCAATAAAATCGTTTAATTTTATACTAAAAGGCAATTCGTATTCTTTTGAACCAAACCGAATTGAAAAATCTAAACCTCCAACATTAAAATTATCTGTAAAATTAGCAGAACCCTTACCTCCTAGAACGGTTTTTTGTACTGTTTCTCCATTCGAAGTAATATCTAAAACAATAGCATCTCTGTCATTCTCAGTAACTTCTTCTTCTGGAATTTGAACAATACCATATGAACCTTTAATTACTGGATCAGGAATCACAAATTGCATACCTGCAGTATTGTATAATGACCTTAATTGTAAAGTTTGTAAACTATCTTTCACCAAATCACCCCTAAATTGGTCAGCCATACGCATAAAATCACCATCAAAAGGTGAATTTATATGATACTCGCCATTTTCAAACAAAATATTAATAGCACCATCTGTAGGCTTATTTAATGAGAATAACACGTTATGAATACTAGTAACTTCACCGCTTTCTATATAGTGATCATGACGCTCACCATCACCTGCTTCAACTATTTTTAAATACTCATTTCCATTATCATCAGCTACCAAATCTTCTTTTGCCCCTTCAATAAACTTTACAAAAGAAACCGTGAATGGTTGCCCATCAAAATCCATTTTCCAAGGTAAACTAGATTTTATTCCTTCTGTGGTAACAATAATATCTTCTTCTAATGGTTTTCTTAATTTTTCGCCATTTATTTCACCTTCAACATTTACGTTTAAAAATGCTTTATCTGAATAAAAAATATTTGAAGATTCTCCTTCTCTAATAGGCATCATACCTTCAAAACTGATATATCTTGTAATAAATGCTCCTAGAATTATCAAAATCCAAGAAAGGTGCAAAATTAGTGTTGCCCACTTTTCTATTCGCAACAATTTATACCGAAACATATTCCCAATAAAATTGATTACAAAAAATACCATGATGGCCTCAAACCAGGTGGTATTATAAATATAAATTCGGGCAGTATCTGTACTATACCAACTTTCAATAAAAGTACCTAAGCCCATGGCTATAGCAAAAACAATAAATAAAACAGACATTAATCGTGTAGAAAAGAAAAACTTTTTCAGAAGTGCTTTCATGGAGAATATACCCTTTGGAATTTGGTATGCAAAAATACGGCCTTTTACCCCTATTTTAAAATCAACATTATGAAAAAGACACTCTTATTTGTTAATTATTTCTTATTATTCAAAAATCTATATCCTATAAAAATTATCAATAGAATTAGTAATACTAAAAACAGAAACTAGATTTTTATTAAATCATTAAAAAAAACACCTTAGTTTTTTTAAAATTTGTAGTTTTGACTATGGTTTCAATTGTACTTATCGGTACCGGGAATATCGCTACCCATTTATATGATACTTTTCTTTTACACAAAGCAATAAATGTTGTGCAAGTTGTAGGCCGCAGCGAAAAATCACTCTCTTTTTTTGCTAAAAAAACAGAGACTTGTTTAATTGATGAAACCATAAAAACTGCTGCAATTTATGTTATTGCTGTTAGTGATGATGCTATTAATAGTGTTTCAAAAAAATTGCAAAACAAAAAAGGACTAGTAGTTCATACTTCTGGAAGTGTCCCACTTAGCAGTTTAACCTATAATAAAAATAGTGGTGTGTTTTACCCTTTACAAACATTTACTAAAGGAAAAAAAATTGATTTTAAAAACATTCCTATTTGTATTGAAGCTTTACAAAAAGATGATTTTTTACTTATTGAAAAACTAGCAAAAATTATTTCAAACAAAGTATATACAATTTCAACTGAAGAAAGACAGCATTTACATGTTGCCGCTGTTTTTGTAAATAATTTCACAAATTATATGTTTACACTTGGTAATGAAATTTGTGAAGAACATAAAGTCCCGTTTGATATTTTAAAGCCCTTGATCAATGAAACGGTGGAAAAAATAGCAGATTTAACTCCAAAAAACGCACAAACAGGCCCTGCAAAACGCAATGATTTTGATACAATGCAAAGGCACATTGAGCAATTAAGATCTAAAGAAAAAAAGAAGATTTATAAATTATTAAGCGAATCTATTTTAGAAAAATATGGAAAAGAGTTATAAAGAGTATTTAAGCAATATCACCACTTTTGTTTTTGATGTTGATGGTGTTTTTACTGATGGTAGTGTTTTAGTGATGACTAATGGAGATTTATTACGTAAAATGAACGTAAAGGATGGTTATGCACTAAAAACAGCTTTACTGAAAGATTATAATGTTTGTATTATATCTGGTGGCACTAACGAAGGTGTTCGCACTCGTTTAAAAGCTCTAGGAGTAACTGACATTTACTTAGGTGCGCATAATAAAATAGACCAATTAAACGACTATTTTGAAGGAAAAAAAATAAATCCTGAAAATGTATTATATATGGGTGACGATTTACCTGATATACCACCAATGCAAATGATTGGTTTACCAACATGCCCACAAGATGCTGTGCAAGAAGTAAAGAGTGTTAGTAAGTACATTTCACACAAAAAAGGTGGCAAAGGTTGTGTACGTGATGTTATTGAGCAAGTTTTAAAGGTTCAAAATGATTGGTATGATAATTTTGATGCTAAAAATGCTTAATTTATGTGGATAGATAAATTAAAGAATTTAAATATTATTCTAGCCTCGGGTTCACCTAGAAGAAAACAATTTTTTGAAGATTTAGATATTCCTGTTACTATTGATGTTAGACCAGTTGATGAAGTTTACCCAGAGCATTTAATAGCTAGTGAAATATCTGATTATTTAGCAGTTTTAAAAGCTTCGAAATTTAAAGAAAATATTGATAGTAATGCTGTTGTTATTACCTCTGACACAGTTGTATGGCACAAAAATGAATCTTTAGCAAAGCCTTCAGACGCTGCTGAAGCATATAGTATGCTTAAAAAAATATCTAACGATTCACATGAAGTGATTACATCTGTCTGTTTTACATCGAAAGAAAAACAAGAAATATTAAACAGTACAACTTGGGTGAAGTTTAAAGCACTTACTGATGATGAAATTTGGCATTATATTAATAATTACAAACCTTTTGATAAAGCAGGTAGTTACGGTATTCAAGAATGGATAGGACTTATTGGTATTGAAGAAATTAAAGGTTCTTACGCAAATGTAGTTGGTTTACCTACACATATAGTTTACAAAACGTTAATGAGTATGGCTGACTAGTTAATTTGCTTTATCTTTAAAAGTAAAAAAGTTGCCCTATGAAAAAAGTTACTAAAATTGAGCAGTTAATTATTGCCTCAATATTAATCATTACAATTTTTGTTTCTTGTAAAACAAATGACAAAAGTGAAGACAAATCAATTGCTAAAAGCGAAATAAACGAACCTAAACCTGAGAAAAAAGAACTTTCTTCTGAATTTAAAGAGTATTGGTATTCTGGTAATGCAGAAATAACTTCTTACAATTTAAAACAAGCTCGCTATGGTCAATTTAGACCAGGAAGCACCGTATTGATTTATGTAACCGAGCCTTTTTTGGCTGGCAAGCAGGTAAAAGCAGACGGTGTTAACCCTGATAATATTCCTGTTTTAAAATTAAACAGTGTAAAAAACTATATAACAGGCATATACCCTTACTCACTAATGACGAGTAGCTTTTACCCTGTTCATGATGATACTCATTCAGTAAAATTATCTTTTTCTGCTCAAGAATGGTGTGGTCATATTTTTGCACAACTAAATAATAGGGAGAAATTTGAAATACAATCCAACTCTTATTTTGAGAGTGAAGCCGATCAGAAGTTTTCTCTTGAGAAAACTCACTTAGAGAATGAACTTTGGAATAAAATAAGAATAGACCCTAGCAACTTACCAACTGGTGATGTAAGCATTATTCCTTCTTTAGAGTTTTTAAGACAAACTCATAAAGAGCTAAAAGCATACAAGGCAACTATAAAAATAGAAAATAAAAATAAAACTATTCAAACGTACACACTTGAATATCCTGAGCTAGAAAGAACTTTAGCTATTGATTTTACAACTGCTTTTCCTCATACAATTGAAGGCTGGAGAGAAACCTATCCAAGTGGACATCATGGCTCAAAAGCAGAATTAATGACAACAACTGCAGAAAAAAATAAATCAATTAAAACGCCATATTGGAAACAAAATACAAATAGTGACTTATTTTTGCGCGATAGTTTAGGATTGTAGCAATATGACAGATTTTTTTTTAAAACACCATCAAGAGTTATTAAGATCACTAATTACTTTATTAGTCGTAATAATTTTAAAATTCATTTTAACTAAAGCTGTTAAAAAAGTTAGTAAAATTGGTGACTTCAATAAAGTTAGAACAAACCTAATAATTAAGTACATAACTATTGCTCTTACCATTATAGCTATAGGGGTTTTGACTTTAATTTGGAGTGTAAACTTTAGAGATTTAGGCGCACTATTAGCTTCTATATTTGCGGTAATTGGTGTTGCTCTGTTCGCTCAATGGTCTATTTTAAGCAATATTACTGCTGGTGTTATTATATTTTTCTCGTACCCTTTTAAGATTGGAAATACCATTAGAATTTTTGATAAAGAAATTAATGGATCAGATGGCCATTCTGAAGAAACTTATATTATTGAAGATATTAGAGCATTTCACCTGCATTTACGCCGTAAAAATGGTGAAATACTAACCTACCCTAACAACTTAGTACTTCAAAAAGGTATTGCCTTAGTAACAACCTATAATGATAATATTTAGTAATTACTTACTAAAAACAATAAATAAATGTAAATTTAGGTTTGTTAAAGAATATTTAAACTAGCACATAACTTTTCTTTATCTATCTATATTTGAATACCAATCTAAACAAAAAAATATGAACCTAAATTTAAGGTTGTTTTTTGCTGTAGCATTATTAGCTAATTTTTGTAATGCTCAAGCGCCAAAAAAAAATAGTTCCTCTGAAATTTATTTGGCAATTCAAAAGCTCAACTTTTTAGGTAAAGCGCTATATGTAGCCGCCCATCCTGATGATGAAAACACACGGTTTATTTCATATTTATCAAATAATTTAAAAGCTGAAACAGCTTACCTATCATTGACAAGAGGAGATGGTGGTCAAAATTTAATTGGCACAGAATTGTCAGAATATTTAGGTGTTTTACGTACACAAGAATTATTAGCCGCTAGGCGTGTTGATGGTGGACAACAGTTTTTTTCACGTGCAAAAGATTTTGGTTTTTCTAAACACCCAAAAGAGACTTTAAAAATATGGGATAAAGATATTGTTTTAAGTGATGTGGTATGGGTTATTAGAACCTTTAAACCCGATGTAATTATTAACAGGTTTGACCATAGAACTCCCGGTACAACCCACGGTCATCATACAACATCTGCTATGTTAAGTTTTGAAGCTTTTGATTTAACTAATGACCCCAATGCTTACCCTGATCAATTAACAAAAACTACATTATGGCAACCAAAAAGATTATTTTATAATACATCATCTTGGTTTTATCGTAATAAAGAAAAATTTGATAAAACAAACTTATTAAGTGTTGACACGGGTGTATTTTACCCTAATTTAGGTTTATCAAACAATGAAATTGCTGATTTAGCAAGAAGTCAACATTTATGTCAAGGATTTGGAAGACTTACTTCTCGCGGTTCAGAAACTGAATATATTGAATTTTTAAAAGGTGATTTCCCAAAAGATGAATCAAACATATTTGATGGCATAAACACAAGTTGGTCTAGGATTGAAGGTGGTGATGAAATTGGAGAAATTTTGTATGACATTGAAAACAATTTTAATTTTCAAGACCCTTCAATACATTTACCAAAGCTAATAGAAGCATATAAATTATTACAAAAAAGTACTGATTTAGACTGGAAAGAAGAAAAATCAGAAGAACTATTAGCAATTATTGAAGCTGTAACTGGACTGTACTTAGAAGCTACTGCAGCAACCGCTACTTCATACCCTGGAGAAACTTTAAAAGTAACTATTGAAGCTATCAATAGAAGTAATGCTCAAATAACTTTAAATGCAATTGCAATTTCAGAAGGAGACATTAATATTTACAATGAAAAATTAATCAATAATAAAAAACTAAACTTTGAAATTGACTTAAAAATTAACGAAGAGCAAGCTTATTCAAACCCATATTGGCTAAATGAAAAAAGCACACTCGGGCTTTACACGGTTAATAATCAAAATTTAATAGGTAAACCAGAAACTCCTACTACTTTTAATGCTATTTTTAAACTAGATATTAATGGTGAGCTCATTTCTATTACTAAACCAGTTGTTTACAGATACTCTAAACCTGATAAGGGTGAATTATACCAACCCTTTGTAGTGCTACCAAAAGCTACTGCTACAATAGCTGATAAAGTTTTAATTTTTACTGACGGAACTAAAAAAACAATTTCAGTAGTTGTAAAAGCTCATAAAGATAACTCTATAGGTAATGTTACTTTAAACCATAGTGATGGTTGGCAAATAGAAACAGAAACAAAACCTTTCAATATATTAAAAAAAGGTGATGCTCAAACAATTGAATTTATTGTAACACCACCAAATATTGAAAATGAAGGATTTATTTATCCAAATATCAGTATTGATGGAAAAGATATATCAAAGCAACTTACGGTAATAGACTATGATCATATTCCGCAACAATCTGTTTTAATGCCTTCACAAACGAAAGTTGTACGTTTAGCGATCAAAAAAGCAGGTCAAAATATTGGCTATGTTGTTGGTGCTGGTGATAAAGTACCAGAAAGTTTGAAACAAATAGGATATACGGTTCACATTATAGATCCTACTACAATTACAACAGCGTCTTTACATAAATATGATGCTATTGTTATGGGAATTCGTGCCTATAACGTGTTACCAGAACTAAAATTCAAACAAAAAAATCTTTTAGAGTATGTTGAAGATGGTGGTACGTTAATTGTGCAATACAATACCGCAGGTAGATGGAACAGTCAGTTTGAAAACATTGCTCCTTATAGCTTAAAATTATCAAGAGATAGAGTTACTGATGAAAATGCAGAAGTGAAAATTCTTAAAAAGAATAGCTCATTATTAAACTACCCTAATAAAATTACTGCTAGAGATTTTGATGGTTGGGTACAAGAACGTGGTTTGTATTTCCCAAGTGAATGGTCTAATGAGTTCACCCCTATTTTAGGAATGCATGATGAAGATGAAACAGAAAAAAAAGGAAGTTTGTTAATCGCTAAGTCAGGAAAAGGTTATTACATTTATTCTGGTTTAAGCTTTTTTAGAGAATTACCAGCAGGTATTACTGGTGCTTACAAGCTATTTGCAAATATGCTTTCTGTAGGAAAAGATACAATTGAAAATGAAGAGACAATTAAAAAATAACAATGCAAGAGAAATTTAATTGGAAAAAAGAGTACTCTTTGGTACTACTTTTAAATATTATTTATGTTATTATTTTTTACTTTATAATGACGGGGAACAGATAATATGGAAGCACTTGATTGGAGTATCTTGGTTGGTACATTAGCATTTATTGTAGGTTACGGAGTTTGGAAAACTAAAGGAAGTAAAAATGTAAAAGATTATGTCTTAGGAGGTAATGAAGCTAATTGGACCACCATTGGTCTATCGGTAATGGCAACACAGGCTAGCGCCATTACATTTCTATCAACTCCAGGCCAAGCTTTTCATGACGGTATGGGTTTTGTTCAGTTTTATTTTGGACTACCAATTGCAATGATTATAATTTGCATTGTATTTGTGCCATTGTACCATAAATTAAAAGTATATACAGCCTATGAATTTTTAGAAAATAGATTTGATGTTAAAACAAGAACATTAGCTGCAATTCTATTTTTAATTCAACGAGGCTTAGCTGCCGGAATTACAATTTATGCTCCTTCAATAATACTTTCAGCAGTACTTGGTTGGCACTTACTAACCTTAAATATTATCATTGGAACAATTGTAACAATTTATACAGTTTCTGGTGGTACAAAAGCAGTAAGTGTTACCCAAAAACAGCAGATGTTTATTATTATGCTGGGTATGTTTATCACTTTCTTTTTCATATTAGGTTATTTACCTGAAGATATAACGTTTAGTAAGGCATTGAAAGTAGCGGGAGCCAGTGGTAAATTAGACATTCTCGATTTCAGTTTTGACACATCAACACGTTACACATTTTGGAATGGTATAACCGGTGGACTTTTTCTATTTCTTGCCTATTTTGGTACTGATCAAAGTCAAGTGCAACGTTATTTATCTGGTAAATCTGTAAGAGAAAGTCAATTAGGTTTAATATTCAATGGTATATTTAAAATACCAATGCAATTTTTTATTCTACTTTTAGGAGTACTTGTTTTTGTTTTTTATCAATACAATACTTCTCCTTTAAATTTTAATCCTGCAGCAACTGCAGCAGTACATAATTCAAAATATTCAAAAGATTATAAACAATTAGAAAATTACCATGATGCTTTGATTATTGAAAAGAAAATAGCACAAGATAAATTTTCTACAGCATTAGATATTAAAGAATATGATGCAACTATTGAAGCTAAAAAGAATATTATAGCTGTAAACAATAAAGAAAAACAAAACAGAGAATTAGCTAAAACAATCATTAAACAAGCTGATAGCACTGTTGAAACAAATGATAAAGACTATGTTTTTATACATTTTATATTAAACTATTTACCAAAGGGATTAATTGGTCTACTACTGGCCGTAATTTTATCTGCGGCAATGTCATCAACAGCTTCAGAACTTAACGCATTAGGAACTATTACAGCTTTAGATATTTTTAAAAGACATACCGAAAAAACAAATAAAAAACCACAAGAATACTATGTAAATGCATCAAAATGGTTTACTTTAATTTGGGGAATTATAGCCATATTAATTGCTTGTGTAACACATTTATTTGACAATTTAATTCAATTAGTAAATATTATTGGTTCTATATTTTACGGAAATGTTTTAGGTATTTTTCTATTGGCTTTCTTTTTTAAATATATAAAAGGGAATGCCGTTTTTATTGGCGCAATAATTACCCAAATATTCATATTTGTAATTTACTACACCTTAATTTACATATACCCTGCAGGACAAGAAAAACTTGGATATTTATTACTTAACCTAATTGGCTGTATATTAGTTATAGCGATTTCATTCTTTTTACAATTATTTGATAACTTACTAAAAAATCCAAAAGTTGAAGCATAAAAAAAGCTCCATATTTTAAAAATATGGAGCTTTATAATATACTTTGTAATAAGAATTACATTGCACCCCATTCTTTTAATGATGCAGTATTCATTCTAATATAATCGTTATTATTTGCTTCTTTAGCTCCTTCTAAAGATATTTTAGCCGCTTTAATAGCTCCTTTTTTATCTCCAGCTTTTGCATAAATAAGTGATTGTCTTCTGTATTGGTAATAAGCTGGTTTTTCGGCCAATTCAATGGCTTTGTCAATCCATTCTTTAGCCTTATTGATATCTTTATCAGAATTTAAATAATAAACAGCCGCAGCATAATAATCATTTGAGCTTGGTCCTGCCATAACATTATCAATAGCTTTCATAACAGTTTTTTCTGTAGGAACGGTAAATGGGATTGAAACTTTAGTATTAGCCCAAATAATATCTAGGTTGGCACCATTATCATTTAAGTCATTTACAGCAAGTGTTAAAGATTCTACTGACTCAGTAATCTTTGTTGGATTCACTTTTACAACCGCAGCTACTTTACTAGCATCCCAACTTTTTGGTGTCCCCCAATTTTCAGTATCAGTGTAAAAATTTATTTCCCAAACACTTTCTCCTGGAGTCGTAAATATTGCATAGGATCCTGCTTTTAATTCTTTTGTACCAACAGTAACATCATCACTAAAAGTTACAATTGAATTTTTATTTGCACCAGTTCGCCATAATTTGCCATAGGTAATTAAATCTCCGAAAATTGTTCTACCGCGCTTAGCAGGTCTTGAATATTCTAAAGTAACATCGGTTAGACCAACTACTTGAGTTGTTTTGGCTACCGGGCTTGGTTGTGGTGTTTCAATTTGTGCATTAACCGCTAAAGTTGTACAAAAAGTAACAAATAAAATAACTGCTTTTTTCATAATTGATTGTTTAATATTTATAAACAAATCTACTAATAAAGCCATATGCAAATGATATAAATTATAAATAAACTTATGGTTAATAATACAAAATATCACAAATACTATTTTGTTTAACTTACTTGGGAATTAATTAAACAAAATTTGTATTTTTATCGTAATTTAAGTTTTAGTTTAAAAAAGTATTTCATGAAGTTATACCGTTTACATGCAAAACAAACACTCCCTATAAGTCAAAAAGAGGCTTGGGACTTTCTATCTAATCCTGCAAACTTAAAAGTTATTACACCTGAAAGTATGGGGTTTAAGGTATTAGCTGGTGCAGATAAAAAAATGTTTGCAGGTCAAATAATACAATACACAGTCGCACCACTACCTGGTGTAAATACTAGATGGGTAACAGAAATAACACATGTAAATGAAGGAACTTATTTTGTTGACGAGCAACGATTTGGACCATATTCGTTATGGCATCACAAACACTTTATCAAAAAAGCAGAAAACGGTATTGAAATGGAAGACATAATAGATTACAAAATCCCTTTCGGAATTTTTGGTCAATTAGCTCAGTACCTCTTTATAAAAAAACAACTAACTAAAATATTTAACTATAGAGAAGAAAAACTCATTGAATTGTTTGGGGATGTTCCCAACGAAAAAAAGTTTTTCGCTTTAAAATCAATCTAAAATATGAAAAAAAACATACTTCTAATTGGTGGCTCTTATGGAATTGGACTAGCTATAATTAAAGAACTAGAAAAAGATTATACAATTTACGTTGCTTCAAGAACTAATGATGAGTTATCTGATCTTAATGTTACGCACATCTCATTTGATGCCGTTTCAGATACTTTAGATACAAGCCAACTTCCTGACGAATTACATGGTTTTGTTTTTTGTCCTGGAAGCATTAATTTAAAACCTTTTAAAATGCTACCTATTGAAGCTTTTCAAAAAGATATGGAAGTCAACTTTTTTAGTTTAGTAAAAGTTATGCATTTAATCATTGATAAAATGGTTGAAAATTCTAGTATGGTATTTTTCAGTTCTGTTGCTGTTAATAAAGGAATGCCTTTTCATACAAGTATTGCCGCATCTAAAGGTGCGATTGAAGGTTTTGCAAAATCCATAGCGGCTGAGTACGCACCAAAAATTAGATGTAATGTTATTGCTCCATCAATTACAAACACGCCACTTGCAAAAAGACTATTAAATAACGATAAGAAAATAGATTTAATGGCTAGTAGACACCCATTAAATAGAGTTGGTCATGTTGTTGATATAGCAAATATGGCTACATTTTTAATTAAAGAAAAAAGTGCTTGGATGACAGGACAAATTATTAATATTGATGGTGGCTTATCAACTTTAAACGTAAATTAATGCAAAAAGTAGCTGTTTTTTGGTTCCGCAGAGATTTAAGATTTGATGACAACACTGGGCTTGCTCATGCCTTAGCAAGTGGATTACCTGTATTACCAATTTTTATATTTGACGAAGAGATTTTAAAAAGCCTACCTAAAAATGATGCAAGAGTAAACTTTATTTATAACACATTACAAGCTTTAAATGATCAAATAAATACAGAGGTTGAAAGTGCTATTGCTATGTACCACAGTACTCCTAAAAAAGTATTTGAGAAATTATTAAAAGAATATGATATTGAAGAGGTTTTTGTAAATCATGATTATGAACCTTATGCTTTAAAAAGAGACACTGAGATTTCTGATTTGTTGTCAAAGAATGATATCAAATTAAATACGTATAAAGATCAAGTGATTTTTGAAAAGGATGAAGTTGTAAAATCTGACGGTACCCCTTATGTAGTTTACACACCTTTCAAAAACAAATGGAAATCTACTTTTAATGTCGAAAAAGATTTAAAAGAGCAACAATCTAATCTGAAATCTGATACATTTTTAAAAAATTCAAATTTTCCTAAGCTCACTTTGAAAGATATAGGGTTTAGTTCTTCTGAAATTAAAGTTGAATCATACAACATAAAAGCTTCGTTGATATCAAACTACGAGGATACTCGAAATTTTCCTGGTATAGAAAATGGCACCTCTAAATTGGGACCACACTTACGTTTTGGAACTGTTTCAGTTCGAAAAATGATCAAAAAAGCCATTGCAGAAAAAAACGAAACCTTTTGGAATGAATTAATCTGGAGAGAATTTTTTATGCAGATATTATGGCATTTTCCTGAAACAATTCACAATGCATTCAGACCCAAATACGATAGAATTGTATGGCGAAATAATGAAGAAGAATTTGAAAAATGGAAAAAAGGTGAGACAGGTTATGCATTAGTTGATGCAGGAATGCGTGAGTTAAACAATACTGGATATATGCACAACCGTGTACGTATGTTGGTTGCCAGTTTTTTGTGTAAACACTTATTGATTGATTGGCGTTGGGGAGAAGCCTACTTTGCCGAGAAACTTTTAGATTATGAATTAAGTTCAAATATTGGAAACTGGCAATGGGCTGCCGGAACAGGTGTAGATGCTGCTCCTTATTTTAGAATATTTAATCCAATAACTCAAGTTGATAAATTTGATAACGAAAAAAAATACATTAACAAATGGGTGCCAGAGCTTCAAGAGCTAACTTATCCAAATAAAATGGTAGACCACAAAATGGCTCGAGAACGTTGTTTAAAAACGTATAAACAAGCATTAGATTAAGTACTATTATAAAAATCTATAAAAAATAAAAAGGAGTAAATCATTATTTAGACAATAACCTTACATAGTAGATATTGTTATTTTAGCTGCTTAAAGAAGTTAACAAAACACGATTGTTTGTAACAGCCAATATTTTGTAAACTAAGACCTAATAATTTGATTTAATATGATTGAGATTATAACTACTACTGCCGAAAAAATATATCCAATTCGGCATACAGTTATGTATCCTGATTTACCTTTTGACTATATTAAGCTACCAAAAGATAATCAGGGAACACATTTCGCTGTAGTAAAAAATGAAAAAATTGTATCTATAGTTTCTGTATTTATAGAAAACAATGTGGCTCAATTCAGAAAACTTGCTACTTTAGAATCGGAACAAAAGCAAGGCTACGGAACATATCTTTTAAAGCATATTATTAAATATGCTAAAAATAAGGGTTGTGAAAAACTATGGTGTAACGCAAGATTAAATAAAGCTGGTTATTACAAAAAATTTGGAATGTATGAAACCAATAAAACATACACTAAATCTGGGATTGATTTTATAGTACTTGAAATGGATTTATCATAAAAAAACCACTATAACATATATTATATAGTGGTTTGGGTAAAACTAAAAAAAACATCTAAATAATTATTTCCACAACACGCTATTTGCTTTTGCTCGTAAAAATAATTTATCGTTGGTAGCCCTTACTTTTATAATATGAGCACCTTTTTTTAAACCATCAGGAATTTGAATACGCCATAGGTGATGGCTAACTTCCGTTGGCTTTGGTATATTACTTATATTCTGCCCTTTATACCGTCCTAATTCTTGTAATTTATAAAAACGTTTAAGTTCTGGAGCTACACCTTCAAACTTATTCATAGCAAACCAATTATTATTCTCAAAACAAATTTCAACCTTTGTGTTTTTGTCTGCAGCAAACACATTTGCATACACGTATGGTTCATTTAATTCGTTTAATGATGTATCCCATTCATTAACTTCAGGTACCCATAAATTTATTTGTTTACTAGCAGGAGCTCCAGATACTTTATAATTAAACTTTCGGTTTGCTCCTTCAACTTCCATAAACCAATATCCTTTGGGTGTGCCATCATCCATCATAGCAAATGGTACTCCCCTTATGTCATGAGAACCTTGCCACCAAGAACCACATACAGCGCCACAAACTAACTCGTGAATATCACTTTTCTCTGCTGTTCTTTTATAATAATTATGAAATTGAGTATGTGTATGCCCAACAGAAATAAAAATATCATCAAAAGGATGTAACAACTCTATTAATTCATCTTTATTTGGAATTTCATTGAAAGGAATATGCATTGCAAGGTTAATTGCCTTATAAGTATCCTTTTTTAAGTTCACTAAATTTTTAATAAATTCTAATTGATTTGCATCTATTTGTGCGTTATATTTTCCTTCTGGTAAAGGAGTAATATTATTTAGTACCAAAAATAAATTTTCGCCATATTCAAATGCATAATATGAAGGACCAAACTTTGATTCAAAAGTTACATCTCTATCATTAAATAGTAATGCATCAAAATTTAAATCATGATTACCAATAACATAAAAAACTGGAGCTCCAATTAAACCCAAAACTTCAGATAAGGGATCAAAAATTTCAAGGTTATCAAAAGACAAATCGCCCAATGGCATTATAAAATCAGGCTTATTATCTACCAATTCTTCTGTTACTAGTTTACCTACATGGTGTACATCATCAACTATATCAACTTGTACATCTCCTAAAAGAGCAACTTTTGCTTTATTATTTTCTTTATGTTCATACAAGGCAAAATCATGTTTCTTTAAATTTTCTTTTTCAAAATTATAATAAGACTGAACAATATTAAATTCATTCAATTTAGAAATATACCCAGACGGTTTTAGTAGAAAAATCAAATTTCCTGGTATTGCCTTTATTGCATAGTAACCTTTACTATTTGTGAGAACAATATCTTTACCATTGCTTATTAAGATATTAGGCAAGACCTTTTCCTCAATATCAAAAAGACCATTTTTATTTTTATCTAAAAAGACAGTACCAGTTACTTTTTGACCAAATGAAATTTGGACAAATAAAAGCAAGGTTATTACAAATGCTTTTTTCATTTATTTGAATTTATTTGTTTACTACTTTTAAAATTTTTGAAAACAACTCATTATTTTCATAAACTCCTTGAAATTCCTGAGAATATGGTCCGTAAGCAAATACAGGAACCATTGTAGCCGTATGATCATAGGTTATAAAATCGCCCTCAATAGTATGCGTATCTATATCACCACTAGAAACACTAAAACCTGATGTCTCGTGATCTGCAGTAATAATTACTAAAGTTTCTTTATTATAATCAGCAAACTTTATAGCTTCGGTGATTGCAGTATCAAAATCTATAGTTTCCGTTACTATTCCTTCTGTATTATTATGATGACCAAAGGAATCTATTTGTGCTCCCTCAACCATTAAAAAAAATGGCTTTTTATCTTTGCTTAAAAAATTAATTCCTGCTACTGTTGCTTCTGATAAAAGATTTTTACGTCCATCTATAATTGAAGGTACCTCATGTTCTGAAAAGAAAACCCCTACTCTACTTGAAGTTGTTGATTTTACTTCATTTAAAGGCAATAACTTAAATTTATTTAAAAGACTGCTTTCTTCAAATATTGACGCGCCACCTCCTGCAAAAAAATGAAGCTTACTTTTAGTTAGATCATTTGCTATTTCATCAACCATTGATCTATCTGTTTGGTGTGCATAAAAAGCTGCAGGTGTTGCTCCGGTTATTTCATCTGTAGTAATGACTCCTGTTTTATAGCCTTTGTCAAATAATACTTCGGCTATATTTTTAATTGCCTTTCCGTTAACATCTGTTCCTATTGCTCTGTTATTTGTTTTTATTCCTGTTGCAATTGCAGTGCCTGCAGCAGCAGAATCTGTAGTGAAATCATCTGCCGCTTGAGTTTTTATAAAACCAATACTCTTTAATTGGGTAAGCGTTAATTCACCATTATTAGCTAGTGTAGCTGCTGAAATTTGAGATAAACCATTACCGTCACCTATTAAAAGAATAATATTTTCTATTTTTTTTCTTCTTTGATCTATAGAAAAATTTGGTTTATAGATTTCCGATTTATTTTGTATTGTTTTTCTATTCTTAGCTAATTTACCAATATAAGAACTGCATTTATTAGGCTGATCTGTATTAATAACATCTACTCCTAAATCTATAAAAGTTCTCCAAGCTGTTTTAGAATCTGGTGTGCCCCAAAAACGAAAAGGTTTTTTAAATTTTTTGCCAATTTTAATAATAGAATCTACACGTTTATAATCATCATGTGTTAACCTGCCCTTTCCACCCCAAACTGAAAAGTCATTAAAACTAGTACTAACCATAGCCACTTTTTTCCAATTTTCAGGCGATAATTTAGTATCAAGATCTTGGTGGTCAAACCAAATATAATCTGGATAGTTTTTATAACTATTACTTTCTGGTCTTCTACCTGAAATAACTATTTTAATATTTTTGTTATGGGTAATAATAGGATATTTCTCTACAACTGATATAATTTTATTTAATGTAGATATCGGTTCCGATTTAACATCTAACAATAACTGTAGTTGATCTATTGAACCTATATTATTTTTTAAAGCATCTTTTAAAGGATTGAGGTATAAAACCTCTAAATTATTATTAGCTGTTATCTCTTCTTTTGTATGTGCTATTTTCAAAGTATCATTTACTAAAAAAATATCGGCTTCAATACTATTTAAACCATTAGCATAGGCAGTCCAAAAAGGGACATCTTGCAAATAATCATTATGAGAATGAATTAAAACTTTTTTATTTTGGCTAAAGCTGTAAAATAAATGAAGAAAAAATATAAGTGTAAAAAACGTTTTTTTTAATAAAAACATATAATATAAATTTTAAATAAAGGTGCTAACAAAGTATTAGCACCTTTGATAATTAAAATATAAAAACGGTAAACGGGGGTTGTTACCAATTTTTATTCTGTGATATTCCTGAAGATTCAACAACTTCAACAGGTATAGGCCATACATGCATATAACTCGCATCAAAATTTCTTGACTCTCTAACTATTTCTAGTGTATATGACGAAGTAGGATCAGATTTATCTGAATGAATTCTGCCATAAGAAGGTTCGCTATACGTTGTTGCAGCATCTCCCCATCGTACAAGATCAAAATGTCTGTTAGCAAACTCACCTGCAAACTCAACTCTTCTTTCATTTTTTAAATCTTCTAATGTAGCTCCTGTAATAGCATCTAAGCCTGCACGGTCTCTAACTAAATTTAAAGGATCATCGCCACTTAAACCTTGCATAATTAATGCTTCAGCTTTCATTAATAATATTTCTGAATATCGCATAATTGGAACATTGTAAATGGTACCAGGATTATCTCCGTTTGCATTTATATATGTTCCTGTAGGATCTTCAAAACCATACTCGTACATGTATTTATTAAATTGAAACCCTGACAATGAATTTTCAGACTGATAACTTCTTGTTTCTCCAAAAAACTCAAACTCATCTCCGAATTTTAGAATAGTAACCTCTCTACGAGCATCTCCATCTTCAAAAGCATCATACAAACTTTCAGTTGGTTGAAAATATCCCCAACCGTTATACAAACCCCAACCTGTATTCTCTAGCATTACACCTGGTAATTTACTACCATCATCAGTACCAGAATCTACAGACCAAATATATTCTGTATCCCAATTGCTCAAATAGCTATGTAGAATTCTATAATCTTCAGTTGGGTTATCAGTATCTATTAAAGCTCTACCCGAACCAGAATTTGTTACGGCATCACAATAGGTTACTACTTCTTCCCACTTACTATCATCATACTGAGCCCAGTATAAATTTGTTTTAGCAATATATGCTAGTGCTGCATCTTTATGAGCTCTACCATAATTATCAGAACTATATGAAGTGAAAACCGGTAATAATTCTACTGCTAATTCTAAATCTTCAATAATCTGTTGATAATTTTCCGTTACACTAGTTGGTCTTGTATAAGAACCAGCCTCATCATTCATATTATCAACAGTTACTATTGGAACACCACCATTATCTCCATCATCACCATAGGTATGTGCTAACCAGAAATAGTGAAAGCCTCTCATAAAATAAGCTTCTCCTAAAAGCCTATCTTTTATATCATCATCAAGATCCATATCAGGTACATTAGCTAAAACATCATTAGCTCTACGAATTACTTTGTAACATTGAGGGTACATCCAATAAGTGTAACTCTCTGTACCTGTTGTATTGAAATTTGCAATATTATCAGCAGATGCGTTAACACGACCAGTAATCATATCATCAGATGCGTTAATATACCACATAAAGCCTCGGCTAAACATATCTTCATCTTTCATATAGTAATACATACTATTAACAGCTTCAGTAGCATCTTGCTCTGTTTGCCAAAAATTTTCCGATGAACTACTCCCTATTGGTTCTAAGTTTGTAAAATCATCTGAACATGATACAACACCTAACATATTTGTGATCAGCAACATGATAGTTATATTTTTAATACTTTTTTTCATGATTTTTTATGTTTTTTGATTAAAATGATAATGATAAACCACCTGATATAGTTCTTGAAACCGGATATTTTCCAATATCTAAACCTATTCCTCCTACTTCAGGATCCATTCCAGAGTAATCTGTTATTGTAAATACATTTTCTGCTGACACATAAATTCTTAAAGAACTGCCAGCACCTATATTATTCATTATAGCTTCTGAAAAAGTGTATCCTATATTTAAGTTTTTTAACCTTAAATAAGACGAATCTTCTAAATACCAGCTTGATGCTGTACCAAAATTTTGGTTGTTATCACTTGTAGAAATAATTGGAATATTTGAATCTGTATTAGTCTCACTCCACGCATCTAAAACTCTAGCATCTAAATTGTACCCTTGTGATGATGCATTATAAGCTATGTACTTATAACCATTAAAGGCTTTAGAACCAGAAACACCTTGAAACATCATCCCTAAATCAAAACCTTTATAATCAAGATTTAAGTTAAAACTGTACGTGAAACTTGGTTGGTATGACCCCATATAAACTTTATCATTACTATCTATTTGGCCATCATCATTAGTATCTTCAAATTTTAAATCTCCAGCTACTGCATTAGGCTGAATTAACTCTCCATCTTTAGTATAAGCGTTTACTTCTTCCTCACTATTAAATATTCCTAAATAAGGTACTAGGTAGTAAGAGTATAACTCTTCTCCTGGGGTAGAACGGTATGGGTAAAGTGTACTTCTAACATTATCGCTATGATCAATATAATCTATACCAGTTTCATTGTACCCATCTAAGTTTACTAATTCATTATCTAAGAAACTTGCGTTAGCTCTTGCAGAAAAACCAACTTCACCAATTTTATCGGTATAAGCTAAAGAAAGTTCTAAACCATAGTTTTTAACTTCTCCCCCATTTACATCAGCTGCATCTGTACCTTGGTGAAGATCTTCTAGACCACCTAAAATCATGTCTTTAGTACGCTTTTCAAAATAATCAACAGTTGCAGAAAGTCTATTATTTAACAAACTTGCATCTAATCCAAAATCTAAAGATTCAGATGTTTCCCATTTAAGGTTAGGGTTTGATTGTTGCCCTATATATGTTGCATTAGCATCTAATTCACCATCTTCACCTACAATAACAGTTGAACTATTTAGCGGTACATCAAAAGAATAATAACCTACAGAGTTAATATTACCTATTTGCCCCCAAGAAGCTCTAAATTTTAATTGGTTAATAACATTTGAATTGAAAAAATCTTCATTACTAATTTTCCAACCCAATGATGCTGAAGGAAAATAATCTGCTTGGTTTTCTGTAGCTAAACGAGAACTTTCATCTCTACGAATACTTAATGATGTGTAATATTTACTATCATAATTGTACATTAATCTTCCAACTGCTGAAGTTAATGCGTCTTCATAAGCATCACTTGTATAATCATCTATTGAACTTGCATTTTCAATATATTGATTATATGCCTCTTCACTACTAAAGCCACTACCTTGAGTATAAAAATACTCATAGTTCATTTTTTGTGCAGAATGAACTGCTGTTAAGTCTAGATTATGCTTGCCGAATGATTTTTGATAATTTAATTGGTTATCCCAAATCCATCTATTTTCATCTGAATAATACTGGTATAAATAGTTTTCTAAATTAGATTTTCCAATTTCGGTAATCATAGGACTAAACTTTTTATACTTAATACCATTATAACTATAGGTATAATTAGATTTAAAGCTTAAGCCATCAATAATATCATATTTAAAATATACATTAGCATTTATATGATTAATAGGATTACTAGTTGTAGGTCTTAACAACAGTGCAACAGGATTGTAAACATCTCCATAAGCACCAGCAAATTCGGATAAATCATCAGGAACAGTACCATGATAGTCTCCATTTTCATCATAAACAGGAGCGGCTGATGGCATATATATAGCATTTATTATTGCTCCAGAATATGAACTAGAAGTTGTTGCTCCTACGGCTTCTGATCTTGAATAATAAAAATTTTCTCCTATAGTAACTTTATCAGAAATTGTATAATCCGATTTTAACCTGAAAGAATATCTCTCTGATTGTGTGCCAATTAACACACCTTCTTTTTTATTATAACCAAATGATGTCATATAATTAGAGTGCTCTCCACCTCCACTTATATTTGCATTTGCATTATAAACCGTTGCAGTTCTAAAAATTTCGTCAATCCAATCTGTATGTGTTATTTGACCCCAAGGATTTAAAGTAGTATCATGTGCCGACAAACGTTGAGAACCACCATTATCAGCTGCTAAATTATAGGTATCAGCTTGCTGAACAGCATTTAATGCTGACGGTAAATTTGTTGCTGTTTGTAAACCACCATAAAAATCTAAACTTACTTTTGGTTTTCCTTTTAATCCTTTTTTAGTACTTATTACAATAACACCTGATGCTGCTTGAGCACCGTAAATTGCTGCCGCTGCCGCATCTTTTAAAATTGATACCGATGCAATATCATTAGGGTTAATTGCTGGTCCGTAATACGGAACTCCATCAACAATTGTTAAAGCAGATTCATCACTTATAGATCCTACACCTCTAATTACGATACTTGCACTAGCGCTTGGATCTCCTCCTTGTTGTAATACTGTTACACCTGCAACATTACCTTGTAAAAAATCTGAGAAGTTAGATACCGGTCTTGTTGCTATTTCTTCAATGCCACTTACTTCTGAAATTGCCGAAACAATATCTCCTTTTTTTGAAGAACCGTATCCAATTAATACAACTTCTTCTAATGCACTTGTTTCTTCATCTAAAACAACATTTAAAGTTTGATTTCCTGTATAAGCAACTTCTTTTAATCCATGACCAATAGAAGAAAAAATTAAAACACCACTTTCATTTTTTAAATTAATAGTGAAATTTCCATCAAAATCTGTAGCAACACCATTTGTCGCTTCTCCTTTTTCTACTATAGAAACACCTGGAACTGGCATTTTATCCACATTAGAGGTTACATTTCCTGTTACTGTTACTTGTGCTAACGAATAAGTTACCACTCCAAGTAATAGTAGTGCAGTTAAAATAATTTTTTTCATTGAAATTGTTTTTTGGTTTTTTCAAATGTATTTTAAGCTACACTGGAGAGAGGGTATTATTGTTTCATAAATGAGGACAAAACATTCAAATTAGTGCTTTAATTATGTGAAATTGGGGTACTTTGGATACACTAACATTCTATTAACATTCAAATAATCTAGCAGTAACAAGTAACTTATTTAATTTGTTCTTTATATTCTTTAGGACTTGCCCCAAAATACTTTTTAAATGACCTACCAAAATACTTAGGGTCATTATAGCCACACTCAAAACTAATTTCAGATATATTGAGTTTTTTAGTTTTTAATAATGTTGCTGCCTTTTGTAGTCTTAAAGATGTAATAACATCAGATGGAGATTTACTCAATAACTCTTTGAATAAACGATAACATTTAACACGAGATACACCTAACTCTTCAACAAGCATTTCTACATTAAACGAAGCATTAGATAATTCTTTCTTTATAATTTCTAAACTAGCCTTTAGAAGTTTATCATTAGGTGTTGAAATTTCATTTGTATCTGTTAAGATTTGAAAAATTTCATTGTGTAAGTTATTTTCATTTAACTGATCTCTTTTTTGAATTAAAGAACTTATCTTTTTTAATATAAATGACTCACTAGCTGGCATTTGTATCAACACATCTATTCCAAATTCAACCAATTCCTCTTGCAGACCATGCGTTATATCTTCAGTGATATAAACCATTGGCGTTTTTTTAAATTTAAAAGCTTCATTATTCTTTATTGTATTAAAAAAATAAATCAATTCTTTTGAGAAACTTGCTTGATAAAAAAGCACTAAATGTATTGGAATTTGATTAACGGCAGAGGTCAGATCATTAACCTCACTTTCAAAAATTAAATTATAACCTTTATCTTCTAAAATTTGATTTGCTGAACTATAATTTTCTTCTTCTGTAAAAATTAACAAGTTTTGGTTTCCTTTAACCAAGTTTTCTTGTTTGTCAAAATGTTTCCAAGAAATAATATCTAATTGTTCAAAATCATTTTCAATCGCATCAAAAGGTATTTGAAGTGCTATAATAAAGTCCTCTTTAGGTTTTTTTATAAATGCACCATTCAAATCAGAAAGTAATACTTGAACAGCTTTAAAATAAGGACTATAATGAAGCATATTCTGCCAGTTATTTTTTAATATGGAGCTGTTTGACTCTAAACACAAGTTAATTACATTATCATTTACAGTAATTTCTATACTTAATGAGCTTCTTTCATCAGAATACTTAATAATGTCACAAAAAAGGTATTGAAGCAATAGTCTTAACCTTAGCACATCAATAGAAACCCAATCATCAATTTTTATAAGCTTAGTATTCAAATTAATTTTATTGCCTTGAATATTTTTACTTATTTTTTTAAAACTATTTTTTAAAAGCTTTGGTAAATTAGTTGCTGTTTTTTTTATTGGTCCAATATCTTTTACATGGTCAAGATAATTCCATTCTGAAATAAGTTTTACTAACTTACCTGAATAATTTATTAAACCTTCTTTAACATCATTATCATCGGGTAATGCATTTATATTTTTTACAATTTTAGAAATAGGCTCTTGAAATTCTGATAACACAAAAGTTTTAAATTTATCAATTTCAAAATCTTCATTTTTAAGATTGTTATGTAAGTTTAAAAGTTTTTCTTTTTGCAATACAACTTGCTTGTTTTTCTTATCAAGTTCCTTATTAATTTGTAGTAAGTCTTCCTTTTGATTTTCTATAACTTTTGTTCTTAAAGCTATTTGGTTTTCTAACTTTATTTGTTTCTTTTTTGCTGTTCTATTTTTTATTAAAATGAATATTAAAACTCCAATTAACACAATAAAAACAAAGAAAATATAAAAAAAAGTAGTGCTATAAAATGGCTTTAAAATTTTAAGTGTCAAAACCTTAACTTTAGTTTCATTCTCATTTTTTACATAAAATGTATAGTCCCCAGGTTTTAAGTTTTGATAACTAATTTTCTTTGGTTTATTTAATGTTTTCCAACTCGTATCTTTACCTTCTAATGTATAAAAAACCTTATTTGTAGCATTTTTGGGGAATTTAATAGGGTGAATTTCTATTTCTACTACGTTATTACTATACTTTTTTTTTAAGTTAGATGAAAAATTTTCGTTGTCATCTACAATAATTTTGAAGCTTGTTTTAATATTTTTAGGTTTTAAACTACTGGGATTAAAATAATTAAGTCCATTTACACCTCCAAAAAACAATAACCCTTTTTTATCTTGATAATACGCCCCTTCTGAAAATTCAGAAGCCTGCCAACCTTCACTTGGGTTGTATTCAATTACATTAAATGTATTCTTACTTATTACTGCTACCCCTTTTGTAGTACTTAACCAAAATTGATCTTTATTTTTTAAAATTCCGTATACCATATGGCTTGGTAAGCCATCATCTTCTGTAATATTTTTTATAACTTTTTTCTCGTTATTTAAAACTGAAACTCCACCTAATGAAGCTATCCAATAAGTCGCATCTATTTCTTCTTTAAAAACAGCATAAATACTATTGCCTAACAAGCCATTTTCTCTTGTTATTTGTTCAATAATTTTAGTTTTAAGATTATAAATAAAAACTCCGTTAGCTTCGGTACCAACAATTATTTCATTTTTACTTTTCTTTATACTTCTTATATTTAAATTTTGAAAATGTTCTTGACCCTCAAAATATTCAAAATTATTTGTCTTTAAATTAAATTTAGCTAAACCACCCCAACAAGTAATCCATAATTGCTCATCCTCATCTTCATATATAGAGTAGTTTCTATTATTTGGAAAGTTTTCAATTTCAGAAGCCTTATAACTTATGTAATTGTTGTTTTTTATGCGAATTAGTCCTGCATATGTTCCTGCCCAAACGGAACCATCACTGGCTGTAAACAAAGATCGTATTCGTTCCCAATTTTGGTTTTTTTTTGAAATATCTAAAAAATATTTTTTATAGCATTGACTTTCAGTATCAAAATAATATAATCCATCATTATAATAACCAATCCAAATAATTCCATTTTCATCTTTTGTAATTGCTCTAATGGTTTCATTAGGCAAATGTGGAAATTTTATAGGGTGAGGGGTAATTGAAGTAATATTTTCTGAACCACTATAGGCCATACTTAAACCACCATCTTTTTGAGCTAACCAAATATTACCAAAAATATCTTCGTGAATTTTTTCTATTTCATTACTATTAAAGCTGTATGAATTATATAAATCGTAGGTGTAATGTTCTATTTGATTGTTATGTAAATTACCTGTATGATTAGGAATTATATACAAGCCGTTACTGCGAGTAGCAAACCATATGTTACCTAAATTATCTTTATAAACATCATTAATGGTTAGGTTTGAGTATTTTGAAAGTAATATTTTTTTTAATTCTTTTTCTTCATTATTATTAACAGGAAGTTTTTCTGCTAATTGAAAAGTACTATTATTATACTCATAATACGTATTATCTAACTGAACAAGAATTGAACCATCAGTAGCTAATTTAATATCGTTAGGCACACGATCAAACTTATAATTTTTAAACCGTTTATTTCCTAAATACTTACTTACAGTACCTTCACTACTAAAAACCCAAATAACATCATTTTTATCTTTCTCTATTTTTAAAAGATAATTACTCGGAATAGATTCTGAATCGTTAGGATTGTGTTTAAAAGTTTCAAATGAATGTCCATTAAAGTAATTAAGTCCGTCCCAAGTAGCTATCCATAAACCTCCATTTTTATCATTTTCTATATCGGCAACAGAATTGTTTGAAAGACCAACTTCAGTAGTAAAGCTTTGGAATTTTATTTGTTGTGCTTGTACAAAATAAATAGGTAAACAAAATAATAATACAACTAGCCTTTTCATCATCTCCGTTTAAGCCTACAATGATAAAACTACTGTGTTATTTTAACATAAAGACAATATTAAGTTACCTATCAAAAATTAGAAACTTACTAAAAAATATAATGGTGCTAAACTTAAAAGTCCATTGAAAACATAGCAATGGACTTTTATATTTAAAAAAAAGTAAATGGTAAAATAATCTAGTAAGCTATTGAAAAAGAACTCATTTCTAACACAGGCTCAATATCATCACCTTCGGTGTAAACACCAGCTTTTAAATAATAATTATTAGTATAATTATCCCAATCATTGCTTGGTGACAATGTTTCGGTATATGTTATCTCATTAGTTACTATAACAAATGTTGCGTTACCGTTTTGTGTTGTTATTTTCACAGAATAATCATCTCCAGCAGTATACTCTGGTCCTACATAGGTATTGTATGTAGATGTACTTTCATCTGGTGTTGTCAAAGTTTCTTTAATTTTTAACACACTATCATCATCAACATACACACGAATCCATGGTCTATTTACTCCTCCTCTATTATGTATTTGAGCGACGGTTATTCCATTTTCAGGAACAGTATTTAAAGTGGCAGTATAACTCATTTCTTTAAAAGTATTTAGAGATGATTCATCCCCTGTATCCTCTTTTAATTCTGTTCTATGTCCGTCAGGTGCTAAACAAGTCATCATTACATTTCCTGTTTCGTAAACATCCATCCATTCTTCATTATCAATATCATTGGCAGTAAATTGATCTCTATCTGATTTATCTCCACTAATCCAACTTGTTTCAACTACCAAATCTCCGAAATCAATTGTAGAACTAGTTGTTTCAGTATCTGTTTCAGTTTCCGAATCATCTTCAGTATTTTCTTGCTCTACTACTTCTTCATCTTCAACTTCTTCTGCAACAGGTTCATCTGTAATAGTACTATCACTTGAACAACTAAAACCAATAAGTATAATAAAGATAAATACAGATTTTAATGTGTAATTAAGCAAAAGTTTATGCATTGTCATATTTTTAATTTGAGTTAATTTACTTAGTAATATAAATACAAAAACGTAATTTTTGAACTTTTAGTTTAAAAATTACATTTTAGATTTTACACTATCTATTAAATAACATAATGTTAAACGAAAAAAGACTGATTATCTCTAATCAGTCCTTTAAAATATATTTTAATATTCGATAGAAAAATTACTCATTTTCATTTTTGGTTTAATATTATCACCTTCAGTGTAAACACCAGCTTTTAAATAAAAATCATCATCATAATCATCCCAAGCACTAGAAGGGCTTAAAGTTTTAGTGTATGTAGATCCATCTGTTGAGATTTCGAAAAAAGCTTCGCCATTATCTGTAATAATTTCAACTGAAAAATCATCTCCATCAGTATATTTTGGTCCTACATAAGGATCATCATAAGTTGATGAGTCTTCATCAGGTGTTGTTGCAGTTGCTTTTATTTTAATATAATTATCGCTATCAATATAAACACGTATCCAAGGTCTTTTAACTCCACCTCTATTGTGTATTTGAGCAACCGTGATTCCATGTTCAGGAACCTCTTCCAAAAGAGCTGTATAGCTCATTTTTTTATACGTTTCTAAAGATGACTCATGTCCTGAATCTTCTTTTAACTCCGTTCTATGTCCGTCAGGAGATAAACAAGTCATCATTACTACACCAGAAGTATAGATATCCATCCACTCTTCCCCGTCGACATCACCAGCAGTAAAAGTGTCACGGTCAGATTTATCACCAGATATCCAACTTGTTTCAACAACTAAATTTCCAAAATCGACGTCTATAGTTGTTGCAGTAGCATCAACTGCTGCTGTATCAACTTCAAAATCTTCTGATGATTCTTCAGTCGAACAGCTAGCTACAAGAAACAATACTGTCAAATAAAAAATACTTCTCTTGTAAGTTTTTAATACATTTTTTGAGGTTTTCATATAATTTGAGGTTTAAAAATTAACATACTTTATTAATATTAACAAAGTACCGTTTCAAAAATACTATTAAAAATATGTTAATTAAGACTTATTAAAAGTAATGTATAAACTTTTCGATGAAATGCAAACCCATAAAAAAAGGATAAAACACAATACATGTTTTATCCTTTTTTTATATAAGTTATAATAAAAGTTTACGAAACTCTTGTGATTTTTGCTCCAATAGCACGTAAACGTTCATCTATATTCTCGTAACCTCTATCAATTTGTTCAATATTATGTATAGTTGAAGTTCCTTTTGCTGATAATGCTGCAATAAGTAAAGATACACCTGCTCTAATATCGGGCGAAACCATAGTTGTGGCTTTCAAAGTAGAATTGAAATTATGCCCAATAACAGTAGCTCTATGTGGATCACAAAGAATAACTTTTGCTCCCATATCTAATAGTTTATCAACGAAAAACAAACGGCTTTCAAACATTTTTTGATGTATTAAAACTTCACCTTTAGCTTGTGTTGCCACTACTAAAATAATACTCAACAAATCAGGAGTTAAACCAGGCCAAGGCGCATCAGATATTGTTAAAATAGAACCATCTATGTAATTCTGAATTTCATATCCATCAACATGTTTCGGAATATAAATATCATCATTTTTACGCTCAAGAGTAATACCTAATTTTCTAAAAACACTTGGTATTTGACCTAAATCATCCCAACTAACATTTTTAATAGTAAGCTCACTTCTTGTCATTGCCGCAAGTCCAATCCAGCTACCAATTTCAATCATATCTGGCAACATTCTATGATCTGTTCCTCCAAGAATATCAACACCTTCAATTACTAATAAGTTTGAACCTACTCCAGTAATTTTAGCTCCCATTCGGTTCAACATTTTACATAGCTGTTGTAAATAAGGCTCACAAGCTGCATTGTAAATAGTAGTTGTACCTTCAGCTAAAACAGCAGCCATAACAATATTAGCAGTACCTGTTACCGAAGCTTCATCTAAAAGCATGTAAGTACCTTTTAGTTTTTCTGCTTCAACACCATAGAAAGACTCTTCTTTATTATATCTAAACTTTGCTCCAAGGTTAATAAACCCTTGAAAGTGAGTATCTAACCTTCTACGTCCAATTTTATCACCGCCAGGTTTTGGAATATATCCTTTACCGAAACGAGCTAATAAAGGCCCAACTAACATAATAGAACCTCTTAAACCTCTACCATCTTGCTTAAATTGATCTGATTGTAAGTAATCTAAATTTACATCATCAGCTACGAAAGTGTATGTTCCTTTTCTTTTTTTCTGAATTTTAACTCCTAAATCTTCTAATAAAGCTATTAGTTTATTTACATCAACAATATCAGGAATGTTACTTATGGTTACGGGTTCTGCAGTTAATAAAACTGCGCATAATATTTGTAACGCTTCATTTTTTGCTCCTTGAGGTGTGATTTCACCGCTTAGTTGGTGACCACCTTCAATTTTAAATGTGCCCATTTAATTCCGAAAAATTTTAGTATCGTTTTTTATTACGATTATTATTGTTTCTATTATTGTTGTTCTTTTTGTTATTAGAACGATTTGAGTTTTGCTTTGCCGGTCTATTCTTTAAAAACTGACCACTATCTGTTAAGCTTTCTCCACGTTCAGCTAAATCTATTTGGCCATCACTAAGCTCATATAAATGTTTAAATATAGCATTATCATCAACCGTATCTTTATTCCAGTTTAAATAACATTTTTTCATGTGGTTTGCTATAGCATATTCTAAACCATCACGTTTGTCGCCCTTTTCCCAAGAGATAGCTACATCAATCATCAGCTTTATGTTGTTACCATAAAAACGATATTTTGGATAGTTTTGAGGATATTCCAATTGTCCTGGACGTTCCTTCAACATTTCTTTTGTAGTAATTGGGTAGGGAGAGTCTACTTTTAATTTAAAATCAGACATTATAAATAACTGATCCCAAAGTTTGTGCTGAAAATCTGGCACATCTCTTAAATGAGGCTGTAAATTCCCCATCACACTAATAATAGATTTTGCTACTTTATTACGCTCTTCATCGTCTTCAACAGACATTGCGTAATCTACCATTTTTTGAAAATGACGCCCATATTCAGGTATAATAAGGTGCGCGCGCTCTGTGTTGTATTCTAAATTGAATACTTCGTTATTTGCTAAACTCAAATTGAAAAGTTTTTCTTAATAATTATAAAGAGGAAAGTCTGCTCTTAATGCCTGCAAATTAACAAAATTCTATCAGATAAACTAAGATTATAATGATATAACATTTTCAACCTTACCTACTAATTTGTATTTTTCAATTACTGCATCAGGGTTTTTCATTATTAAACTAATAGTTACACTAGTATATTTACCATTTTTAGACTGTTTTTTTGTCACTACAGCACCTTCGTTATCAAAAACAGCTTCTACTTCTTTCACTCCTGTACCTTCTGTAGGAACTATAAATTTATATAAATATGTTGCAGGCCAACTTGAAGTATCTTCTAATTGCGCTTTTAATTTTACGTAAAAATCTTTTTGTTTATCTGCTTCCATACTAATCTTTTTGCAAATATAACTATACCATGTAATTTTTTAGTCACTATGCTTTCATTACTTTTGTTAAATCTATTACGTTATAATTATTACTTTCAATTAGTAATAATTATTATATTGATACACTTAAACTTATGAGATTGAGGGCAAAAAAAATAGTTATCGCTGGTGGGCCAAGCACAGGAAAAACATCAGTAGTCTCAGGAATTGAAAATGCAGGGCATACTTGTTATCATGAGATTTCTCGTGAAATTACATTACAAGCTAGAGAAGAAGGTATAGAACAACTTTTTTTATCAGATCCTTTACTTTTTAGCGAACGAATATTAGCTGGTAGATTAAAGCAATATAACCAAGCTAATGATGTAAAAAAATCTATCGTTTTTTTTGATCGTGCTTTGCCTGATGTTGTTGCTTATTTAGATTGCTTTGGCACTAAATATTCAAAAGAATTTGATACTATTTGCCAAGAAAACAAATACGACATTATTTTTTTACTACCGCCTTGGAAAGAAATACATACTTCTGATAATGAGCGATATGAAAATTTCGAGGAAGCCTTAAAAATTCATGATTTTCTAAAAAAAACATATAAAAAATTCGGCTATAAAATTATTGAAGTACCTAAAGATACTATTGAAAATAGAGTAACTTTTATTTTAAATAACGTAATTTAAAATACGTGTCCATAAATCCAAAAGATATTCTAAAAAAATATTGGGGATTTTCTGATTTCAGAGCATCTCAAGAGCAAATTATAACCGCTATTTTAGACCAAAAAGATGTTCTTGCTTTATTACCTACGGGTGGCGGAAAATCACTTTGTTTTCAAATTCCAGCATTAGCTAATGAAGGCATTTGTATTGTAGTATCACCACTAATCGCTTTAATAAAAAATCAAGTTGATAATTTAAAGCAAAAAGGTATAAAAGCATTAGCACTTACAGGGGGTGTTTCTCAAAACGAAGTTATAGATTTGCTCGATAATTGCATGTATGGCAATTACAAATTTTTGTATTTATCACCCGAACGATTGCAACAAGAAATTGTTAAAAATCGCATTCAACAAATGAATGTTAACCTTATTGCTATAGATGAAGCACATTGTATTTCACAATGGGGAAATGATTTTAGACCTTCTTATTTAAATTGTGCTGTTTTACGTGATTTATCTCCTGATACTCCTATAATTGCGCTAACAGCTACAGCTACTAAACAAGTTGCTGAAGATATTGTTAGCAATTTAAGACTGCAGGAACCTTTAGTTGAAAAATCTTCTTATGCGCGAGAAAATATTGTATTTTCTGTTCGTTGGGATGAAGATAAAGCTTACCAATTAAAAACTATATTATCTAAAACAAGACAAAGCGCTATTGTTTATGTGCGAACTCGAAAGTTATCAAATCAACTTTCAAACTATTTATTACAACAAAATATTAGCGCAACTTTTTTTCATGGCGGATTAAATAAAAAAGAAAAGGAAACCAGATTACAAGATTGGTTGCACGACAAAGTACAAGTAATGGTCGCTACCAATGCGTTTGGTATGGGTATTGACAAACCTGATGTTGGCACAGTAGTACATTACCAAATATCCGATAGTATAGAGAATTATTTTCAAGAAGCTGGTAGAGCCGGAAGAAACGGAGAAGCATCAAAAGCAATTGTTTTAGTTAATAATGCTGATGAAAATCAACTAAAAAAGCAATTTATAAACGGCTTACCAACCTTATCGTTTTTAAAATTATTGTATAATAAACTTAATAATTATTTTCAAATATCATTTGGTGAAAGTAGTGAGGAAGCTCATCAATTAAATTTAAATGATTTTTGCACCGTTTATAAACTGAATAATTTTATGGTTTATAATGGATTACGAGTTTTAGATCAAAATTCAGTTATCGCTTTATCTGAATCATTTTCAAAAAAAACAAGCATACAATTTATAGCTACTAAAAATCAAGTTTTTGATTATTTAGATACCTATCAAAAAAGTGCTCCAATAATACAAACCATATTAAGAACCTACGGCGGTATTTTTGAATACGACACTAAAATTAATACTTGGTCTATTGCCAAAAAAGCAAATACACCTGAAACTATAGTCGTAAAAACTTTAGAACAGCTTAAAAAGGATGAAATAATTACATATCATGCCCAACATAATGATATTGAGTTAGTGTTTCTTGTACCACGTGAAGATGAAAGAACCATCAATTTATTTGGGAAAAAAGTAGAACTTTTAATCGAACAGAAAACTAAAAACATTGATGCCGTTCTTGGTTATTTAAAAAATGACACTGTTTGCCGAAGTCAACAATTATTGAGTTACTTTGGGGAAAAGCGAGAAAAATGCGGTAAATGTGATGTCTGTACAAAAAAACCTGCAATCGCTGATGAAATATTAGAATTGGTAAAAGAGGCCATAGGACATCAATTAAAAATAAAACCACAATCATCTCGTGAGCTTATAAAAAATGTACTTTATAAAGAAGAATCAATTTTTATTGCAATACAATCACTTTTAGGAGATGAAAAAATAGAAATTACAGCTACAAACGAATATAAAATAATATAAGAAATGAATAAATTAAGAATAGTATTTATGGGAACACCCGACTTTGCTGTTGGAATATTAGATACCCTTGTTAAGAATTCATATGAAGTTGTAGGCGTTATTACTGCGCCTGATAAACCTGCTGGTCGTGGTAGAAAACTACAAGAATCTGCAGTAAAAAAATATGCAGTTGCAAATAATTTAAATGTATTACAACCTACAAATCTTAAAAATGAAGATTTTATAGAAGAACTGAAAGCTTTACAAGCCAACTTACAAATTATTGTTGCTTTTAGAATGCTTCCAAAAGTAGTTTGGGAAATTCCAGAATTTGGAACGTTCAACCTTCATGCATCTTTATTACCTGATTATCGTGGTGCTGCACCCATTAATTGGACTATTATTAATGGAGAAACAAAAACAGGTGCGACTACCTTCTTTATTGATGACAAAATAGATACTGGTGAAATTATTTTACAATCAGAAATTGATATTACTGAGAATGACACTGCAGGTACATTACACGATAAATTAATGCATTCTGGAGCATCATTAGTATTAGAAACTGTTCAACTAATAGAAAAGGGAGAAGTAACCACTAAAGCACAACCAAAAACTCCGATTGAAAAAGTTGCTTATAAAATACATAAGGATACTTGTGAAATTAATTGGGACAAACCAATTGAAACAATCTACAATCATATTAGAGGTTTAAGCCCCTACCCTGCTTCATGGACAACCTTGTATACTAACGATGAAGAATTATTCTTAAAAGTATATCAAGTTGAAATAGAAAAAACTACACATGATTTTAAACTTAAGTCTGTGATTTTTGATAAGAAAACAATAAAAATTGCAGTTGAAGGCGGTTTTGTTCAACTTTTAGAAATTCAATTACCAGGAAAAAGGAAGATGAAAACACAAGATGTATTAAATGGTTTAAAATTGAGTGAAAATGCACATGTAGGCTAAAGCCTTGCTACCATTGGCCTCGTAGAAGTGTAGAAAAAGTCTTACTTTATCAACAAACAAGCATAGTTATTAACAAAAACGCTGATTTCCCTATGTTTTACTTGCGTTAACCATTAATCCTTATAAATTTGTTAGGGTATAGAAATTTTAAAAACAATTAATATTAAAATTATGAACAAAACAGAATTAATCGATGCAATGGCAGCAGATGCTGGTATCACAAAAGCAGCAGCTAAGAAAGCTTTAGAGTCATTTTTAGGTAATGTAGAAGGTTCTCTTAAAAAAGGTGATAGAATTTCTTTAGTTGGTTTCGGATCTTGGTCAGTTTCTAGAAGAGAAGCTAGAGATGGTAGAAATCCTCAAACAGGAAAGACTATTAAAATTGCTGCTAAAAATGTTGTTAAGTTTAAAGCTGGTGCTGAATTAGCTAAAGCAGTGAACTAAATTATATATACTTCTAGCAATAGAATAAAAAGCACTTCTCAAAAAGAAGTGCTTTTTTTATGAAAGATTTTTATTACAAATATTTTTATCTTAAATTAGAGTTAAAAAGCTTTACTATTATGATAAAAACTAAACCTAACAAAGGAAAACTATTGATTGCAGAACCAGCTTTAGCTGGCGATGTATCATTTAATAGATCTGTTGTATTGCTTGCAGAACACAACACCGAGGGATCCGTTGGATTTATTCTAAACAAACCATTAGAATATATGATAAGTGATTTGGTATCCGAAATTCACAAACCGTTTAAAGTCTATAATGGTGGTCCCGTAGAACAAGATAATTTATACTTTATTCACAAAGTACCACAATTAATAGCCAATAGTATTGAAATTTCTGATGGTATATATTGGGGTGGCGATTTTGGTAGAATTGTAGATTTAATTAACACCAACTCTATATCAACCGATGATATTCGTTTCTTTCTTGGCTATACAGGTTGGGATTCAGCACAATTAGACAATGAAGTATCTTCTAATTCGTGGGTGATTGTACCAAATACATACGAGAGTAACATTATTCAAATTGCTACAAATGCGCTTTGGAAAGAGAAAATGTTAGAATTGGGTGGTGATTATCTATTATGGTCCAACACGCCTGAAAACCCTAGTTTAAATTAAAAAAGTAAACTAATCAATGCTTTAATTATACATTAAGTAGTTAATTAGCCCAATCTAACTGCTGTATTAAGTTTTCCTGCCAAATCTTTAGCAACTGTATTTACGTATTTCTTTTTGCGGTATTTTGTAACCGGTTGTATACCTACAATAGCATTAGTTATAAATAGCTCATCTGCTTTTTGCAATTCAAAAGGAGAAATTGTAGTTTCCTCTAAGGTATAATTATCTAGTTTACCGACAATTTCAATTATTTTTTTTCTAAGAATACCATTCACACAACCCTCTGCTTTAGCTGGCGTTTTAATTACATTACCAACAACCATAAATAAATTACCATTTAAAACTTCAACAACCATTTTTTGATTGTTCAGTAAAATACAATTTTGATAGTTGTTTTCATTAGCATAAATACTACCAACAACATTAATAACTCTATTATTGGTTTTTAAGGTTGAAAGCATATCATTATTTACATAAAAGTCTTTAAAAAGCTCAACTTCGTAATCACTTTCATTAATCATAAAAAAAGGAGCATCAAGTTCTTTAGCTTCAATGATAAATGAGACATTATTATCAGTTGGAGTATACAAACCACCATTATTTCTATAGACAGTAAATCTAACTCTCACAGGTGCATTACCTAATGAGTTTACTTCAATGGTTTCAAGAATTTGGCCTTCAAGATATTCCATTGTAAAATTCATAGGTATTTCCATACGTAAAATACGCATTGATGCCATTAACCTAAGGTAATGATCTTCCCAAAAATAAATCTTATTGTTTACTACTCTAATCGTTTCAAAAAGCGAATCACCATAGCGAAGTCCTCTATTTTCTTGATTTATAAAGTTTATATTATTTTGTAGTAGTTCCCCGTTAAAATTAAGCATAAAAAAACCTTGAAATTATTTCAAGGTCAAAGATATTGTTTGTTTTAGTCTAAAGCAACCTTTAAGCAGAACCTAAAACTTGTTTTAAGCTAGAGACTTGATTTGTCCATAACATTTTAGCTTCGTCAATTTCATCTTCTTCCGCAAAGTCTGTAATAAATAAAGAAACATCAGATGTAATTTCATCAACAATGATTCTCATTTCAAAAAAACTATCATCTTCTTCATCAACCCAAGTAAATTTAACAAACTCTTCACTTTTCCTTTTTAACAATTTTGCTTCTTCTTCTGATTCGTCCCATATAAAAAAGAACTTCTCTCCTCTTGAATTAACATTGTCTGCAAACCATTCTGATAACCCAGAAGGTGTTGATATATAGTTATATAGTAATTGAGGTGATGATTGTATCACAAACTCAATCTCAAATTTTGATTTTTCACTCATTCTAAATAGTTTTCAAGTAGCAATATATAATTTTATCAATGATAAAAAAATTAAAAGATAGATATTATTTTTTTTGAAAGTTATTTTGAAACCAAAGAAAAATAACCATATATTTGCACCCGTTAAAAAAACCTGGCGAGGTAGCTCAGTTGGTTAGAGCGTCGGATTCATAACCCGGAGGTCACGAGTTCAACTCTCGTTCTCGCTACAACAAAAAGCAGTTTAGATTAATCTAAACTGCTTTTTTTATGATTGATAGTTTTTAAATTCTCTTTGCAAAAACTATTTCTTCTCATTTTTTCTATAAAAACATAGAAAATTGCGGAAAACCGCAATGATAAACTTGAATTTATCGCCTCCTTTGCCATAAATATAGAATAAACTAATCATGAATTTGCCCTCTTTTTTTGAAGATGATTCTAAAAAAATAAATTTTAAAGAAGCAGTAGACTTCTACATGTCTTGGACCATAAGCTGTGCTGACAAAAAATATAAAAATGCAAACAAAAAAGTCTATAATTGCGCTCGAAGTATTTTAGCTAAGTTATTATATTTTGAACATGCCAATGGTTTGTCATTTTCGAACATTGAAGTAAAAAAGCGTTTTAAAAACATTGATTTATGGATTGAGCTTACTGTTAATGAGCAAGAATATGCTTTAATAATAGAAAATAAAATAGATGCTAAAGTTCATAAAGACCAATTAACGCAATATCAAAAAATTGTAGAAAAGCATTATAACAATAAGCCTCAAATAATTATTGAATATGTTTTACTTTGTCCTATACCTGATCTTTGCAAAAAAAATAATAGTCTTCATATTGCAACTGATTTCAACTATCTAAGTCTAAAAGATATAAGCGATGTTTTAAAACTAAAAAAAACAGAGAATCAGCTTTTTGATGAATTTTGGTTCAATTGGATTATGAAAGGCAAATAGTTTATTTACACATAACCAGATAAATAGTACGCTTAGTCTTATAAAAAATTATAAGCGCACTGTTTTTGTATTTTCGAGGGATGAATTTTAATTTAGCCCTCTTTTTATTAATTCTTATTAGTTGTTATCAAAATTGTACCCCGTATAATTCTCAAAAAAAATTGAGTGCAGTAAATTCATTTTACATTCTAAATAAACCTATTGACTCACCTAAAATAATAAAAGAAAAAATTAAATATTTTTCAAAAAATAAAGATTATCAAAATGCAATAAATACTTCTAAAAAATTACTTGAGTATGCAAATAAAACAGCTGATTCTTCAACTATAAATAATGCTTATTGGAGGCAAGCTTTTTATTTTAAAAAAATGAATCATTTAGATTCTGCTTATTTTTATTTTGATAAATCTTATAAAATAAACATTCGTTTAAAAGATAGTATAAAGGCAGGTGATCGTTTATTAGATATGGCTAATATTCAAAAAAGTATTGGTGATTATAATGGTAGTATAGAAACTGCAATAGATGGTTTAAAATATATTGAAAATACTGAGAATTTTTTTTCCATAATTGGACTATACCAAACTATATCTGTTTGTCAAAAAGAATTGGGTAATTCAAAAGAAGCACTACGATGGATTAATAAAGCTATTAATTTATTAAATAATTACAATGAAGTTTCAAAAAACACAAAGTTTATCATTCAAAACACAAAAGCCAATATTCTTGCTTCACAAAACCATTATGCAGCAAGCCATAATATTTTAAAAAAAATAGCTAACCAAACTGAAAATATTAATCAAACAGAATATTCTCGTGTAATTAGCAATATGGGCTATTACATGTGGCTAAATGATAAGAACAATAAAAAAAGTGAAGATTTACTTTTAAATTCATTTCAAATTCGAAAAGAATTAAACACTATTTCTGGTTTAATATCAAGCACAATACATTTAACAGAATACTATTTTGAAACTGATAAAAAAGAAGCTCTTAAATATGCAGAACTAGCTGTAAAATATTCTAAAAAACAAAAAAATAGTGTTGCCCTTTTAGAAGCTTTAGATTTATTATTACCACTTAAAAACTATTTTAATAGAGATGTTTCTGATGAAGCTATTTTATATTCTACTACAAAAAACAAACTAGAAAAAACTAAACAAGCCGTACGTTCCATTTATGTTGCAACAAAATATGATAATGATACTTTAGAAAATAAAAATTTAAGTTTACAAACTGAAGTTGCTAAACAACAAAAAGAGAATGCAATCATATTTTCTATTGTACTATTTCTTTTAATAGCTATTGCTTCTACAGTCTATTACAAAAATCAACAAAAAAAGAAAGAACAATTAGAAACTGCCTATAAAACAGAATTACGATTATCAAAAAAACTACATGATGAGTTAGGTAATGATATTTTTTATTTAATGACACAAGTCCAAAAAGATGAAATTAATACAGATAGTTCTAAAAAATCAATGGTTTTAGAATCTCTTGATACTATTTACCAAAGAGTTAGAGATATTTCAAAAGAATATACGGCAATTGCTACTGATAAAAACTACGGCAAAGAGTTTATAGCTCTTTTAAATTCATACAGTTCAAACAAAACAAAGATAATTACTAAAGAAATTGCTGTTGATTTTTGGAATGATGTTAAACCTAATGCTAAGATTGAAGTTTACAGAATAATTCAAGAATTATTGGTGAATATGAAGAAACATAGCCAAGCCTCATTAATTGTTATTACGTGTACTCGAAAAGATAAAAAAATCACCATCAAATATGTAGATAATGGTATTGGTTTTAATAAAAATGAAATTTCTTTAGGAAATGGACTCAAGAATGTGGAAAACCGCATTAAAGCTATAAAAGGAAATATTATTTTAGATTCGAAATTAAATAAAGGGCTTACAGCTACTTTAATATTTACGATTTAAAACATATGCAATTTAATAAAATATTTGTTTCTGAAGATATTGATAGTAACAACTTAGGAGTTACAACTACGTTAAAAAGTATGGGTTACACTAATATTGACCATGCACAATATTGTGACGATACTTTATTAAAAATTAAAAAAGAAATACAAAACAAAAGTCCTTTTGATCTTTTAATAACCGACCTATCTTTTGAAAATCCAAGAGTAAAAAAAACATTAAATAGTGGCATTGACCTTATTAAGGCTGTAAAAGAAATTGATAAAACTATAAAAATTGTAGTTTTTTCTGTGGAAGATGATCACAACACCATAAAAACGTTATTTGAAGAAGAATCTATTAATGCTTATGTGTGTAAAGGACTTAATGGTTTAAAAGAATTAAAAAATAGTATTGAAGCTATTTCAAAAAATGGACTATACACCTGCCCTATTGCGACCATTGCTTTACATGAAAAAAATGTAAAAGAAATTGATGAATACGATCTTGAGCTTTTATCCTATTTAGCTAAAGGATTTAGACAAAATGAGATTAGCGTTTTATTAAAAGAGAAAGATGTTTCTCCCAATAGTGTTCGTTCTATTGAATCAACTATTAGTAAATTAAAAGACTATTTTAACGCTACAAACACAACACATCTAATATATGTAGCTTCTAATATGGGCCTAATATAATTTACAATAATTTTTTAGAAGAAAAGAGGATTTTCAAATA
>NZ_JAHKQN010000036.1 GCF_018861125.1 Cellulophaga baltica
TTTCTTTAGTTAAACAAGAGCAACAAGAACAATTAACCTTGTTACAAAGCATCCCAGGAATAGGACTTAAAACAGCTTTGTTTTTAATTGTAGTTACCGATGGTTTTGATAAGTTTGAAACTGCATCACAACTCTGTAGTTATGTAGGAATCACACCGACAATTAGAGAATCTGGCAGTAGTGTTAGAGGCCGTGCTAGAATTAGTAAAATAGGTAATCGAAAGCTTCGGAATCTTTTGTTTTTATGTGCTTTTAATGCTTGTAAACACAACAAAGCTTGCAGAGAACTATATCATCGGATAGTAAATAAAGGAAAAAGTAAAAAACTAGCTTTAATAGCAGTAGCTAATAAGTTATTAAAACAGTGTTTTGCTATTGCAAAATCAGGAATGCCTTATGATGAAACCTATGTTTCTGTTTTAAAGCTTAAGTAAAATTTAAATAAAAAAACAAGCATAAAAAAAGCTTAAACCAAAGTTTAAGCCTAGAATAATAGTATCTAAATTTAACGAAGATTTTGTTTGTTTTTCACCTCAGTTCTTTGTTAGGCAACGTTTTCTTTCGCAATGTTTATTCTTTTCAACGTAGTTTCTTTAAATTTCTCACTCAGTTCGTTTATCAAATCCTGATATTTTTCTAACTCTATGAGTTTCTCCCAGTTCTTTTCCTTTTCTAAATGACTTGAAATTGATGGAATCAGATTTTTTGGAAATGAATAAAATAATTCCTCTGGATTTTTTATGTCAGCTAAAAGTTTACTTATTTCTCGATGCTTACTTAAAATCTCAAAATATTTTTCGGTTTCCTTTTCCTTTAACCTAATTTGAATTTCATTTTCTCTTTTTAGCTTTAAAATCCGCTCTAGTTTTTCTATTTGACCTAATGTAAAGCCTACGGGAATATATGCAGTCCCATACCATTTATCATCATAATCATCGTGTCGTAGATTCCCCCAAGTTACCGTTTTTCCGTTATGCCATTCTTTCAACGATAAATTTAATCTCTTGTTTCCTTTGGGTGTGTAACCAAGTAGTTTACCGTCTCCATTATAAATTCCGACAGCGTACATATCGTGAGAATTGTTTTCGCACTTTGCGAATCCAATAAATTGTCCATTGTCCGTTTCTGGATTCAGTTTTTGATAAAACATTCCTTTCATATCGAATGCTTTAATACCTTTCTTTTTGTAAAGTACGTTTTCTCCTTTTTCTATTGGTTTTACTTTAGATGGTTTTGAAGAAGAAACTTTATTTGGTTGCTGTTTTATTGGTTTTTTCGATTTGTTTTTACCTATAAAGTAGGCAATAACAATGATGATTATTATGATTGCGATAAATTCTGTCATCGATTTTTTTTAAATGTTGCCTAACGTCTCGGCTATGGCAAGTAGGGCAGGCAAGGAAACTTTTCGTTTCCGTCTGCGCTCGTAGCCAAAGCTTTTTGTTTTGTTTTTATCTTTTTCATTTTAAAAGCCAAATCCAAAAGATTTGGCGGACTTAGTAAACATGCCAAAGCCATTAAATTTAGCACTTTATGCCCTATTTGCTATAGGTATTGTTCTAAGCAGTTTTTAGTCCATCCTTTTTTAGCTTTTTCTTAATTCGGTTATCACAATAAAGTTCAACCTTTACATCTGAATTTTCAAGAAAAATCAAAACCTTTGAAATCTCTATCAAATTTTTGTCTAAAAAGATGTTATATTTATTTCCTGATTTAAAATCAACTCTTAGACTGGTATTCATACGAAAACCTTGAAGAAATCCAGCTTCTTCGATTTCGTTGTATTTAAATTCCTTTCGATTATTTTTAAATACTCCAAAAGGTTTTTTAAGTACAGCTTTGTCATCATATAAAATAAGTTCCCAAGCAGATAAGCGTAGAAAGATTTGAAAGGTCAAACCTATTGTTGCAATACCAAGAATCATATTTTTCCAACTTCTCGGTGGATGTCCATAAAAGTCAACCAGATATAAAAGTCCAAAAACAGATGCGACTATGACCAATATTACTCCTAAAGGGAATAATAAGTTTTGTTGGATTTTATGTACTGGTTTATTTTTCAAATTGCTTAGAACGGTTAGTATAAAACACGTAGGGCAGAAGATAAGTACTACACTTCGGGTTTGACACTTAGCCAAATATAATATTTTGATTTTATCTTTTTTATTGAAAATGCCAAATTTTATATTTGGCGACTTTATAGACACACACAGAACTTTCGTTAAGCCTAAACTTCCCTATGTTTTTTATACATTGTTACCAGCAGGCTTTTTTATCAGAGTTTTAAAAGACTCGGTCAGTTTTCTTAATTCAGTCTCCGTACTTTCGTCAATAATTTTTCCTTTTTTGTCAATTTTCCCTTTTATACCTTGAATCAAAAGTGTTGTCTGGTCTGTAAATCTTGTCTGGATAGTTTCCATAATCAATTTCAATTCCTTGTGTCCTTTTTCACCGTTTGCGGAAGCTGTTATAATTCCAATTGGTTTGTCAGAGAAAACAGTTGTTGATACACACCATTCAATCATATTTTTTAAACCACTAGGAATACTAAAAACATACTCGGGTGTACAGATTATAATTCCATCTGCATTAGAGATTTTATTTCGAAATTCAATGATTTTTTCAGGGACATTTTTGTCAGTTAATTCCGTTCTAAAATGCGGTAAACTGGTTAAATCATCTATTATTTCTATGTTAAAATCAGTTTTTTCTAATTCAGATATCCACTTAAGAATAGATAGATTTCCCGAATTTTGACTTGCACTTCCACAAATTCCGATTATATTTTTCTTTTCTATCATTGAGTTTATATTCGAGTGCATTTGCGCTTGATGGTAACGTTTATGTATAAGGAAAGTTGCGTATTTGTGTGCGAGGATTTTCCGAAGGAAAATCAGAAGCTAGCAAACGAGCAACTAACTTTGGTTTAGCTAAAACTAGCAATTTTTTTTATACGGTGTTGTGTGCAGTTTTTTATATTCCATTTCTACTTTTCCAATTACCCATTGTTGTTGGATGTTCATTGTCGATAGGATAATTCCGATTTACAAAGTCAAACTGTTTTGGTGTTAGCAAAACGAACATTCCATCATTTCCGCAATTAATTGGGTAAAACTGTTCGTCCGAATTTTGTCTTCTTAATTCAGCGTTTAACATTTCTATAAAATTGATATATGCAATTCCCCAATCCAGGTCAGAAAATTGTCCTTCAAACGCTGTGTATTGAATTCCGTTCAGTTCGATTGTGTGTTTCCAACTATTTTGGTCGTGTTCGCTTTTTTCGTTTGCGTATTCTAATTCCAGCTCTAGTTTTTCAAAAGTCGGTTTAACTTGAGTCAAATATTCTGTTAATCCACCAATCTCAAAAAGTTCCTCACAATCTACCCAATGATAGCGATTGTCCATAAAATTCAGCGTTTCTCCTCGCATTGGTCCTTGAAAAAACTTCAAGTCCGAATAAGATTTTTCAAAATCAGCTTTAACTGTTTCCAATTCAGATTCGCTAGTCAGATTAAAATAACTTAATTTCTCCAATTCCGCAACGACTTCTTTTCCGCTCAATTTTTTCTGAATTACTTTCTCTGGATTTGAGTTTTTGATTTTTGAAACCGCATTATCCTTTTTGGAATTACAAGCCCAAAAAGTGGAAAAAATTATGATTAAAAAAATATATTTCATTGGTTTGGTCAAATTGCACACAACGTTCAGTATAAGAAACGTAGGGCAGGTGATAAGCGATATGTTTCAGTTTGGTACTAAGCCAAATATAGTATTTTGCTTTTATCTTTTTTGTTGAAAATGCCAAATTTTATATTTGGCGACTTTGTAAATAAATACAGACCTTCCGGAATGCCTTAATTGACCTATGTTTTTTATACATTGTTAGCATACGTTTTTTTCTTTTCACAAATTAAGTTCAAACTTATTTGGAACATTCGTTCTGTTATTTGTATGTTTGTATTCAGAATGAACGTTCTGTTATTGTTAATAATTAAAAACATAAAAAATGAGTAAATTAAATGGGAAGATTGCCATAGTCACAGGAGGTAATAGTGGAATTGGTTATGCGTCAGCTAAAGAATTAAAAAGTCAAGGAGCAACTGTTGTAATCACAGGGAGAAATCCAGAAAAAGTATCTGAAGCGTCAGAAGAACTTGGAGTCAAAGGAATTGTTGCTGATGTGAAAAAACTTTCAGCAATAGATGATTTGGTGTCACAAGTAAAATCTGAATTCGGAAAAGTTGATGTTTTATTTGTAAATGCAGGGATTTTTCAGCCTGCACCAGTTGGTCAAATAAGCGAAGAAATGTTTGACCATCAAATGGGGATAAATTTTAAAGGAGCTTTGTTCACTACAGAGAAATTCCTACCTATCTTAAATGACGGAGCGTCAATTATTAATCTGTCTTCTGTAAATGCTTATACAGGTATGCCTAATACAGCTGTTTATGCAGCATCTAAAGCAGCTTTAAATTCATATACTCGTACTGCAGCTACTGAATTGGCACCTAGAAATATTAGAATAAACTCAGTTAATCCTGGACCAGTTTCCACTCCAATTTTTGGAAAAACGGGAATGGAAGAAGAACAATTGAATGGTTTTGCTCAAGCTATGCAAGAACGTATTCCTTTAAAACGTTTCGGTCAGCCAGAAGATATTGCTAAATTGGTTTCATTTTTAGCTTCCGATGATGCTTCTTTTATAACAGGAAGTGAATATAATATTGATGGAGGAATTAATATTAACCCTCTTTTAGGCTAATTTTTTTAGCTTTTTTTGGAATGATAGTTCCAGTAAGTTATCTTTGTGGAAGTGATAATATCACTTCCACATTTTATTATATGCCAAGAGTAAAGTTATTTGATGAGAATGAAGTGTTAGTCAAAGCAATGAATTTGTTTTGGAAGCAAGGATATTCTGCAACATCTGTTCAAGATTTAGTAAGCCATTTAGGTATTAATAGAGCAAGTATTTATGATACTTTTGGAGACAAAGACAAACTTTTTAAAAAATCATTTCAACTTTATCGTAAGCAGAGTAGAGAAGGGTTAATTCAGTTTTTTGAAAACAAACAGAATGTTAAAATTGGATTTTCAGAACTTTTTAAAAATGCGATTCAAGAAGCTATTAATGATAAAGAAAGAAAAGGTTGTTTTGTTGTAAATACTATTACTGAGCTTGTCCCAAATGATGAAAGTTTAAATGAAGTCTTAGAAATAAATAAGCAAGATTTTATAAATATATTCTTTGAATATTTAAAGAAAGGTAAGGAAATCGGTCAATTAAAAACAAATCAAGACTTAAAATCTCTGGCTACTCTTTTTTATACTTTGTATAATGGAATTCGAGTTGTTTCCAAGGTTCGCCCAAACAAAAAGGAATTAACTGATTCTATTAAAGTTGCATTGTCTTTATTATTTTGACCAAATGTATGCTAACGTTAAATATATGGCAAGTTGGGCAGAAAATAAGCGATTACTTTCAGTTTTGCCACAAGCCAAATCTTTTGTATTTTGTTTTAATTTTTCTCTTTTAATACCAAATCAAAAGATTTGGCGACTTTGCAAATAGAGAATTACTTTTGGATTAAAAACTAATCGCCCAATTTGCTATATATAGTGTTAGGTGCTTTTTACTATTTTGGCTGTGTTACAATTCGAACACCACCAATATTCGTTTTTACTATCTTTTAATTTAGATTCCGTTTTCTTTCTGCAATTTGAGCAATTCCGCTCGTCAGATTCATTCTCGAATGCTCTATATTGGCAGTTTCCACAGTCTCAAATTGTCAGAGGTGATTCTTCTTCGTCAACTTTCCAATTGAAATTATCTACTTTACAATTCGGACAGATTTGAGTTGCCATTAGATTACGTAATTTAGTGAGTTTTTGTTTTTCTCTATGAAATCATAAGCTGTTTTATTACCCAACCCAAAGAATAATATTTCTCCATATTTATATATTAATAGTTCAAACTCTCTTTTTAGAAATAAGCTTGAATCTAATTTTTTAAGTTCAGATAAAACGAAAGAATTTAATTCAGGTTTTGTTGGTCCTTTCTTTAATTCCTCTTTTAACCTATTCATTAAAACTGTAAAATGCTCAACTAACCATTCAGTTTTTTCTGGACGCGGACATTTTTCGCCAGTAAAATCGTTCATTCCTCCAAAGTCATAATCAGTAAAATGATAACTGTAGTTTAATATACTTTCAATTTTTTTTATTGCTTGAATATTTGTCATTTTTCAAATTGCACCTAACGGTATTGTGTATGAAACGTAGCGTGTAAATAAACGCTAGCTTTTCGGGTAAACACAGAGCCGAATTTTTATGTTTTGTTTTTAACTTATCAATCTTAAAAGCCAAATTTAAAAATTTGGCGGTCTTTGTAAATAAGCACAAACCTTTTGATTTAGCACTTATGAGCTATGTTTTATACACCGTGTTGTACACAGTTAATTTTCATCAGCAAATATATTTTTCCCAAACACGTTATTAAATTCAGAAATACTATCTTCTATTATACCATTCAATTCAATTAACAAATCTTGGAAATTCTCAGATTCTAATTTGATTTTCAACAAATCAAATACGGTAACTTTAATTTTCTCAATACTGAAAAAAGTATTTTTTTCTTTTGAAAATATCCTTTTGTAAGAGTTAGAACCTATAAGAATTAACATCGTGACAAAATCTGAATATTTATCTAATAGGTTATTAAATTTTTCGGCTCTATTATCAGTAAGTTTTTCTTGATATTTAAATCTTCTTGAGTTTATTGGTTCTGTATATGAAATCAAATCAGAGCTAATTTCATAAATGCTTTTTGCAAATCTCTTTTCATACCAAAGCATTAAATAGTGCTCTTGAAATTCAATGTAAGAGAATAATCTAATATTAGTGCTATTTGAGTATTCTAGAGCTCCTTTTTGAAATCCTTTTTTTGAAATTATATAACCTATATTTCCTCCAGTTTCATTCATAATTGTGATAAAACTATGAATTACAGTCTGAGGAATTTTGTTATTCCAATTTTTGCATTCAATTATATATTTAATTTTATCAATGCTTTTAGGGTCAATTGCATATACATCAATTTCAACTGTTCCTCTTGGGGTTTTTAATTCAACCTCTTTATTAGAGTCCAAGCCTATATCATTTAGGATTAAATTGACTTTGTTTTGTAAATCTTGCCAATCTTTAGGCTCTTTGGTTATCATTAATAGTTGAGTTTGTTATTTGGGAATTTATAAATTAATTCTTTGCGTTTTTTGAGCAATTGTGTACAACGGTCTTGTATATGGCTCGTAGCGTGCAAAAAGGCTGTTTCCTTTCGGTTGAGCACAAGCCAGATTTTTAAATTTTACTATTTATCTTTTTTCTTGAAAATCGTCAAATTTAAAAATTTGGCGACTTTCCAAATATGCCTTAACTTCGATTAAGCAACTAATTAGCTATGAGCTATATACGTTGTTCTACACAGTTATTTTTCACGTTTCTTGATTATTCGCAATAATGCGTGAATTGTCGAAAGGTAATGGTAAAACATCCAACTGTGCCAAATTGCTTTATCGTATTTTGATTTCTGTTTGTCATTGTGATGCCTTATTCCATAATTATTAGCAATATTGAATAAGTCAGATTCGTCCTTGCTTTCTAAATATTCTTTGGCTTTTGGTCTTAAAAATTCAAGTACATCGACAAGTTCACGAATTGCTTCTTGTCTGTCGTCCATTGTGGATTTATATCTTCTAAATTTTAAGACAGCTTTATTAATCTTACTTTCAATATTTTCGCTGTCTTTAGTTGGTACATCTGCGTCATAAAGAAAGGATAATCCAGCATCTGCGAGTTGTAAAATTTCTCCATCATCTGATATTTCAAATCCTTTATCAAAATCTTTTAAGATTGGATTTACGTGAGACCTAAAATGCTGTTGACCTTCTTTGTCATTAAATTCTTCGTAATGATAGCCACAGCCATTGTGCTGGTGATAATAACCATCGATAGGTTTTGAACAGTAATCGTGAAGAAATTCCAAAACATCGAATAAGTCATCTTCGCTGTAGCTCTCAATCTGTGAATGAATTGGATAAAGATTTTCTTTTTTTAAGTGGATAAAAAGAACAGAGTCCAAATCAATTCCTAATTCTCCAGCGACTTCATCTTGGTCAACACAATAATATCCGAAATATCTTTGGAAATAACCATCGTCTTCCAATTTTCGATAGATGATTAGGAATAGCTTTTTTAAAATTTTCAAGTCGATTAATTCATTCGGCTTGATTTTACCAGTACGTACCGAATAATAATCTCTTTTATTCATATTGGGTTAATTCACTTTCGTTGCAAAAAATTTGTTCTGTTTTTGAGTTTCTAATTACTGATACAAAATAATCAAAATTACCTTTAACATTAAATTCGTCGATGTATCCTTTTTCATAATCAATTGCTCTTTTCAATATAGTCACTTCTTCTTGCTTTCCGTTTGGCAGAGTGAAAATCGCTTTTTGTCCAACTTCTAATGGCATATTTCTAAAATTTTAATGTTAAGCACAATGTTTGTTTATAATTGTGTAGAACACTTGTATAACTACAATGAATTGTACTCCTATTGTAGTTATATCGTTTATCCATGCAATGTATTCTTTTTTAATAAAGAATCCAAAGGGCTTGTTATGGTCTTATTATTAATTTCAATTGTTTTGGTGTAAATTTCAGTTGTCTTAGGCGAACTATGCCCTAACATATTCTGTAAATGGCGAATATTTATATTGTTCTCTATGCAATGGGTAGCAAATGAATGGCGTAAGGTATGTACGGTTGCCCATGGATTAGAATTGGTGTCTTTTACTGCTTTTCTAAATATAGATCGTATACTACTAGTACTGTATTTGCACCCTGTCTGCCCTTCAAATAGCCAATAAGATGGCTTATATGCTTTATAATATGTTCTTAATAATAGCAATAACTGATTGGGTAAAATCGTTTTTCTATCTTTTTTACCTTTACTATCCTTTATAAATAAATAACCATCATCTGAATGAACATCTACAATTCTTAAATTTAAAAGTTCTGATATGCGCAAGCCACTACCATAAATGGTATGTAAAATAGCTTTGTGTTTAATATTTTCGGGAGATTGAATAATATTTAGCACCTCTTTTTTACTCAATACATTCGGTATAGATACTGCTTTTTTTGGTCTTTGAATATCATAATATTCTCTGGGCATCTTAAGCGCATGTTCATAATAGGCTTTAATGGCATTGATTAATTGATTTTGATAACTTTCACTAACCTTACTCTTTTTAATAAGTTCATATACAAAACCTTCAATATCTTCTTTTGTGACATCCTTAAGATTACGGTGCATAAATTTCCCTAAAAAAACACTGAACATTTTTTTATAAACTTGAATACTTGAATCACTGTACTGCTTTAAAACTAAGGCCTTCTCAAGTTCGAAAAGTGATCCTAGTGCATTTTGATTTAGCTCAACACTAGGTACAGCAGTAAAACGAACCTCTTTTTCAATTTTATAATTTCCATGGCATAATTTTTTTAAAGCTTCAAAATTTTCAACTGTATTGATAACGGACCACAGTTTTTGGTGCGGATGCCAAAAACTACTATCCAATTTTTTTTAAAGCTTCTCTAATTTGAATCATATCATAAGGTATAAAAACCTTTATCCGCTTGGCTTGTTTCAATGGTTGATTTATAATAGGTCGCATACAGTGAAAGTTACATTTTTTTAATGATCCAACTAAAAGTACTTAAAAAGTAAACACATTATTGGGCTTGGTTAGAAATAATAGTACTTTAACCGTTAGAAACGAATAGCTTTAAAAAACTACAATTCAATAAGTTAAATAGCTTTTCTACGACAATAAATAAAATGAAGTGTAAAATTTGTAATAAGATTCTTCTCGGAAGAAGTGACAAAAAATTCTGTTCTGTAAAATGCAAAAATTATTATCATGTTAATTTAAGAAAGGTCACAGACAGGCAAGTAAAAGAATTGGATACGCTGCTACATAGAAACAGAAGTATTCTTTTGGAAGTTTTAGGTAAAAGAAAAGGACAGATAACTGTGGATAGAGTAGTGCTTGAAAAAAAGAAATTTACTTTCAAGTACCATACACACTTACATATAAATAGTAAGGGGAAAATATATAATTATGTTTATGATCTTGCTTGGATGGAATTTTCAAATGATGAAATTTTGATCATTAGAAAACAATAATAGTATGATCTAATTCAACCATAATTAGTTCTCTTTATAACGATAAAAAGAATATAATTTGTATTTAAATAGTTTGATTTGACTTAAGTCTACAATTTGGTGAATCATAGAGAATTAAAAGTGTTTAAAATATTGTTAATCAGGTGTTTTTAGTTTGTTTTTCTATTTTTTCACGTATTGAACCTTGAACTTCACCATTATAAAGTTTTCTATTTTCATTTCATTACCCCCCCCACTAAAAAAAAGTGAAACACTCTATTCCTAGTATACCCATTTAATGTGAAGTCCGGTTAGCACATTCCCCTACATTTCGCGTAAAGCTTCATTCCGTGAAAAGAGCTTCCCTACAAAAGACTTGGACACAATCCCCAATTTCAGCTTTCCATTCCGTTACTCCTTCCCGATGCTCTGGGAAGGAACACTACATTCCTGAGCAAAAATCGTGAATCAAGTCCGCTTTTTCAACAGAAAGCCACCTTCTCGATTTTCTTAACAGGATTATCGGTGAAGTCTTCTTGAGCCTTCACTCGAAAATCCTTAAAAACCGAAGCGCTTCCGTATAGATTTTAAGGGGTTTCTAATGGCTAAAGCCTTTGTTGTTTTTCGCTGTACCGAAAAACAGGCACGACAGAACCAATTCTAGATTACCCCCAATTGCTTATCTCGCTTAACTATCGGTACGCTCAAACGCAACTGCGTTTAAAAGAATTGCTAATGCCCTTATGGAACTTGTCAAGACTATACAAGTTTTAGTAAAAAATAAGGTTTCTACTTCCTTGAAAACCCAAGGGTTTTACTACGTCGCAAACACACCTGATTTATTCTCTAAAAGTCTTGACCAAACCCACTTTATCCATGGTGTTACACACATAAGAAAAGAACAAACACCCCTTAAAATTTAATCTGTTTTAAATCCATAGGGGAGCTATAAATCACCTAAATATGTTATGATGAGTATTCTAAAAATCACGTACAATGAACGGGAAACGTTGGACAAGAACCAATCGTTACGAACCTTGAAAGCGGAAAGAACGTAGCCCGTTTTTCAATCGCAACAAACGAGTATTACAAAGACAGCGAAGGCAAAAAGCAAAGGGACACCAACTGGCACACCGTAGTTGCTTGGGGCAAGACTGCCACAATCCTTGAGAAATTTGTTGTTAAAGGTAAAATGATTGGAGTAACTGGAAAACTTAAGAGTCGGACCTACACGACCGATGACGGAAACCAACGCAGTATAACGGAAATCGAAGCGAACGAAATCCTTTTACTAGGAAGTAAAAACGATAACTAATACTAAAAAAAAGAGGGCTTAACGGTCGAAAGGTACGCCCTCTTTTCTTCATTAAAACCTTAAAAGTAACTTGAGCAGCCATCATTTTATACATATCAACCGCAATTTTAAGCTCTTTTTCTCGTGCTCCACGAGTACCATAATAAATAGGTACCAATACCTCAAGCACTAAGTATCGAAATCAAAGAAGGGGTATACTATTTTCGCGGTACCGTAATGTGCTATGCTATTCCATATTACGAACTCGATTTACCGACGGACTAAAACATTTATCAGAAGGTCCCGCATGTTTTTGGCTGATTATGGACACATCCGTAATCACAAAAAGCGTGATGAACCGAAGCGATTATATGATTATAGACTTCAAAAGACGGGATGAAGAAAACAAGGATGATACAGGTTATGAAGCTGAAATTAGTTATACCGGTGGTAGCGTTAATATGCTCGAAAAAACATGGATAGCGCGTAACTGATTTTCCACGTGATGAATGGCGTTTATTTATTGTAAATGATACACTGTGGATACCAGGCGAATACTAAAATGTAAAGCTTTGGTATATCTCAATTTTACAGACCTGAGCGAAGAGGCTCAAAACCAACTTGTAGAAAATTCAAAAATAGATGTGGAACGAAAATTTGGCGGTGGCATTCGCAAATACATAACGGAAAATTACACGTGTTTTGAAACGATGATGGACAACGAAGCCCTTCTAATTTTGTGTTTCTAGAACTTCATTTTCAATAGCTAATATTTTTAAAATTAAAACAGGCACCTTTAAATTTTGGTGGGGCTTTTTTATGCAATTCAATTCAAGTCAAGAAAATAACGTATCTTTATAGGGCTGGAAATACAGCACGTAAATTAAAGTAAGGTTATCCATTTTTTGACTTTCGCCGGTAACCCTACACATCGAAAAATAACATATCGGAAAATTATTTTCCTGAAAATGGCAATCAGCGTTTGAGCTGGGTTGTATGGATTTTTGTTCGCCTATAGCGAACGAAAAGGAATAGCAAGAGGGTAACACGCTGCGCGATGTTTCGGATTCCTTTTCGTTTTCAAATAGCTGATAATCAGCATTTTGAATATATTTTAATTTGCTAACAATCAACGATTTGCGACAAACGGGCTGTAAACGCCCATTTTTAGGGAAGATTTTGCGACAAATCGGCGAAATTATGGACTCATTTATTGGAATTAGATTTAAAAAGGAAACAGCACAACGTTTCCAAACATTCTCACGCACATACTTCAAATCGCACACCGAGGCGATGGCTACAATGCTAGATTTTTTTTGCTACAATGAAATTTCGCCAAGAGAAAAATTAGGTCCGACAGGGCGAACCATTGAGGCTAAACTCTTAAAAAGAATCAATGCAGTCATTGCCATAATGAGAGATGTCGAAAAGACACAAACCAAACCTACGGTAGCGATGCTACACGCCCTTTTTGAAACAGAAGAACCCACCAAAAAACCGCTGATAGTAGAAAAGAAATATGCCGAAGAAAAAAAGGAAGTACGCTTTCGAGAAAAGCAAAACCCGAGTAACCAACTATAAATATTTGTGCTATGTACATCATCATCACAGCTCAAAAAATGGGAGGTAATTATAGCCAAAGTTCAGTTGATTTTGTGGGCTATTTAGAGAAAGAAAATGAAGGTTTAGAATTACGGGATATGGAACATTTTTTTAATCAATATGGAGATGAAATTTCTGCAGAAGAAGTGGTAAAGGAAATTGATGGAAACACCGCAAAATTAAAAAAGAAAGAACCTAAATTTTATTCCATTACGGTAAGTCCTTCAAAATACGAATTACGTAAACTCCAGAATAATAGTCAAGATTTAAAACAGTACACCAGAGAGCTGATGAAAGATTATGTGGCTTCTTTCAATCGTGAAATTAATGGTAAACCAATTTGTATAAACGATATAAAGTACTACGCTAAAATTGAACATCAAAGAATCTTTAAGGGAACAGATAAACAGGTTAAAGAAAATCAACCTTACGCTTCAAAAATACTTCAGTTTAAAAGCGAAGTACGAAATATTCAAGACGGTAGATTGAACGGCAATATTAAAAAAATTAAAAAGCAAATTGCTAAACTAGAACGAGAAGCACCACATCAACAAAATGGAAAACGGATTATTCAAGGTATGCCAAAATCAGGAAATCAAAGTCATATTCATATCATCGTGAGCCGGAAGGATACTTCAAATTCTGTTAGCCTTTCCCCAGGAAGTAAGCACAAAGCATCTGAAGTAGAGATGCACGGAAAAAAAGTGAAGCGTGGTTTTAATAGAGATACTTTTTTCACGAAAGCGGAAAAAACATTTGATAAGACATTTGGATATAAGCGCAATTACGCAGAGACCTACAAAGCTAAAAAGACCTTTGTAAAGAACCCAAACCTATATTTTTCCGCTTTGATGAAACTGCCTGCCAATGAAAAAGCATTGGCTTTCAAAATGATTACAAAAACAGGTTTGCCAGCAATACCAAATATACCAACAAGTCAAGCACAAATTGCACTTCGAGTTTTCAAACGGTTAAGACGTGGTGCAGAAGTGGCTATAAAATCAAGTTCCATTGGAATCTAAAACCTATGCAAATAGATAATCTCATAATAGTACTTTCAATTGTTGGTTTGGCCAGTACTGTTTTCTATGGGACATTTCGGATATCAAAATATGCGTTTCTTTTGAATATCATTATACTTTCATTTTTGGTGTTCTACGTTGCTCAAGGAAATGAATTGGTGTCTATTTTGCTCTATTTGGTTTGTCCGCTACTATTAATTAATACAGGACTCTATGTTTTTCTTCATAAAACCGAAAATCCGCAAAATGGCGGCAGCAAATACCAAGTTAATTTTGCGACTACCAAAGGAAATTTCAAATTAGCGAACATTAAACGTGGTGCATCGGTCATTGGTGCTGCAGGAAGTGGAAAAACCGAAAGTGTGGTGTATGGCTTTCTGAAACACTTCCAAAAAGAGAGCTTTTGCGGCATCATTCACGACTATAAAGATTTTGAACTGACCGAAATGGCATATCCACTTTTTAAGGATAATGATGTTCCGTTTAAGGTCATTTCCTTTGATAAAATCACTCATCGGGTAAATCCTATTGCACCCCGTTATTTAGAGAACGAGGAAAGCGTAAACGAGGTGTCACGGGTATTAATAGAAAACCTATTAGAACAAAGAGAAAGTGGTGCAGCGGGAACAACAAAATTCTTCAACGACGCAGCTGAAGGTTTGGTAGGTGGCTTGATTTGGAAACTGAAAACCGACTATCCCAACTATTGTACGCTACCCCATTTAATTGCGATTTATCAATTCTTGGATACTGACAGCCTTATTCAGTTTTTGGCAACCAATACCACCTCAAGAGCGATGGCTGATGCATTTATTAGCGGCAAAGATTCAGATAGACAGACCGCTGGTGTGAAAAGTACCTTGGCAAACGCTCTGAAACGAATTAGTACACAACGGATTTTTATGACCTTGTCCGCAGATGAAGTGCCACTCGATATAAATAACGAAGAAAATCCCTGCGTGATTTCAATCGTGAACAATCCAAAATTTGAAACTTCGTATGCGCCTGTCATCGCTGCGATTATGCACACCATTATCAAACAAATGAGTGTTCGCGGGCAGCGACCGTCTTTTTTAGTAATGGAAGAAGCGCCTACCATACGACTTTTGAATATGCACCGCATTCCAGCAACATTGAGAAGCTACAATATCTCTACGATTTATGTGATGCAGGACAAAATACAGAACGATATGATGTACGGCGACAAAGCAAGCAAAGCCATTTTAAGCAACCTGTCCTACCAATTCTTCGGAAAGGTCAATGACCCGGACACCGCCAAATACTATGAGCGCTTTTTTGAAATCATCAAAGACCCAACGAAAAGCATCAGTCGTGGACACAATCTTGATTTTGATACACGCATTACGACTGGAGAAAAGGAAATCCCAAAGATAAGGGCAGACGTTTTCTTTCGATTAAAGCAAGGGGAGTTTATTACCTATGCCGATGGAAAAGATCAGAAGGTGCAGTTTAAATTAGCGGCTATTCAAAGAGCATTACCAAAGGAATCGAAACAGTTTTCTCCGGGAGATTTGGAGTCTAATTTTGAAAAAATTTATAACGAGGTTCAGGCTATATTTAACTAGCTTACTATCATTGGGAATTTGAACATGTGTTTTAGTGCTGCAGGTAAAAAACTTTAGATACAACGAGTTCTCTTTTATTTCCTTACATTTCTTCCTATAAATATTCCAGCAACACTTTATACCGTTAAAAATAATTTGATTACAACAAACACCAATTCGGTTACTTTTTAAAAATGAACAACTAAGAACTTTGCTATAGAATTAAAATATAAAATACGATGCAAAATCTTGAAGAAAAAGTAGTTGCCATTACAGGAGCAAATGTAGGAATTGGTAAAGCCATTGCAGTAAAATTATCGGAAAAGGGAACAAAAGTTGTATTAGGTGCGAGAAATACCGAACTTTTGGAAAAGGTTGTTGAAGAAATTAGAAGTAAGGGTGGCGAAGCTGCATTTGTAAAAATCGATGTGAGCCATAAAGCTGATTTGGCTCGGTTGGTAAATGCAGCAGTTACAGTATATGGAAAGTTAGATGTTATGGTAAATAATGCAGGTGTTGCAGGTATCAGTCGTGTTGACGAATTGGATGTTCACAGCTGGGACGAAATGATTGACATTAATATAAAAGGAACTTTGTACGGAATGGCAGCGGCAATTCCTGTTTTTAAACAGCAACAATCGGGACACATTGTCAATATCATTTCAACTTCGGGAATAAAAATTGTGCCCACACAAGCCGTTTATGCCGCAACAAAAAATGCTGTACGCACAATTTCCGAAGCTTTTCGGCAAGAATCGGATGGAAGCATCCGGATTACCGGTATTTCGCCTGGATATGTAAAAACAGATTTTGCTGTAAAAAGCGTAAATACCAAAGATTTGAAAGCCGCCGCTTCCAACGCTGTTAAATCATTGGCAATAAGCCCCGAGGCGGTTGCTAATGCTGTGATTTACGCTATCAGCCAGCCCAAAGATGTTGAAGTTGGAGACATTGTTATTCGTCCTGCAAAGCAACATTAATTATATGGAATTTAAAATGAAACGAAAATCGAACATAGTACCTATTGAAAGCATTTCGCAATTGACCCAGAAATTAGGGCTTTCGCCACCATTACACCCCTTGATTGCAGTGGTGGATTACCATGAGGCTTCGCTTGAAATGTTTCCAAAAGGACAAAAAATAAGTCTTGAATTTTATAAAATTTCATTCAAAAAAACGTACAAGGGCAAAACAAAATATGGACAAGGATATTATGATTTTGAAGAAGGCGGGCTGGCTTTTTTAAAACCTAAACAAATAGTTATTTCTCCAGAACAAATACAAAACTATATTGGTTTAGCTTTGTATTTCCATTCTGATTTTATTCTAAATTACCCATTAGGCAATACAATAAATCGATACGGATTTTTCTCTTACGATGTTTCCGAGGCCCTGTTTTTATCCATAAATGAAAAAGAAATCATATCCCATCTGTTTGCTTCAATAGCCCATGAGTTAAACAATAATATGGACCATTTTAGTCAAGATGTCCTAGTAGCTCAAATAGAATTGCTACTCCATTACAGCAATCGTTTTTACCATAGACAATTCATTACTAGAAAAGCAGTAAATCACAATATTATAACTTCTTTGGACGGACTATTGTTCGACTATTTTGAAAAAAATAAGGGCCTGAAAAACGGGGTACCTTCTGTCAGTTATTTCAGTACGCAGCTAAAATTGTCACAGCGCTATTTAAGTGATATGCTTCGTTCACTGACAGGATTGAACACACAGCAGTATATTCAGAATGCTATTATAGAAAAAGCGAAAGAAAAATTAGCAGCATCTAATTTATCCGTTTCAGAAATTGCTTTTGAACTGGGTTTTGAGCATTCGCAGTCATTTAGTAGATTGTTTAAGGCAAAAACAAGCCTTTCACCTTTGGAATTTAGACAAGCGTTCAACTGAAACGAAACACAGTACAAAAGTCCCAGTAAATAACCAAACAAGGAATATAGTAAAAAGGCTCTTTTTCGCTACCTACTTTTCGTTGTTCATTTTTTTTAACTACCATAAAGATTTTGATATTTAAATTAGGAGTAACAATCGTGATATTATAAAAATTAAAGCATACGTTTTATATGGATTAAAGTAAAGCGAGTTTGTAACCTATGCTGCTGGGAAGGATACGAAAGTGCGGTTGAACTTAGCGGAGAATTTTGAGCCGGTTTACGTAGGAGTGAGGTCTATTTTTAAACAGGAAACAATCAAGTAATTCTATTTACGTCGCTTATTTGTAACAAAATTGATATATTTGTCGTAAATAAGCAACAAAATGAATTCTAAGAAAACTATTCTTCTTCCAAAATATCAAAAAGTTTTTGAACAGATAGGGGAGAATATAAAGCTAGCAAGAAAGCGAAGAAAGTTAACGACAGAACAAGTTTCTGAACGTGCCGGTATTCACAGGGCTACCCTTTATCGCATAGAAAAAGGGGACGCTGCAGTTGCTATTGGATTGTATTTTAATGTTTTTAGAGTGCTTAACCTTCAAGATGATTTTCTAAAATTGGCTGTGGATGATGAATTCGGAAGAAAATTGCAAGACCTTGATTTATTATAAAAAATATGGCTGGAGGAAAATTTGATATATATGTTTTTGCCGATTGGATTGGTTTAGAATCTGCTACGCTCATTGGGATTCTTTCTGCGCATTTTGCCAAGGGTAAAAAGGCGTTCAGTTTTGAATATGACAAAGATTGGTTAAAGACCGATGCACAACGATTACTAGATCCAGATATAGAATTTTATTCAGGCCCGCAATACCCTGCAAATAAAGAGAATTTTGGAATCTTTTTAGATAGTATGCCAGACACTTGGGGTAGGACTTTAATGAAACGTAGAGCTGCTCAAGAGGCCAGGGCAAAAAATGAAAAAGCAGACACGTTATATGAAATAGATTATCTGCTTGGAGTTTTTGATGAAAGCAGAATGGGGGCATTACGTTTTAAAACGGATTTGGATGGTGCTTTCTTAGATAACGATGCACAGAGTCCAACACCACCTTGGTCATCACTTGGCGAACTTCAAGAAGCCGTAAATCAGTTAGAAAATGATGAACAAAGTGATGCTATTAGAAAATGGATAGCAGTTTTGATTGCACCTGGTTCGTCTCTAGGAGGTGCACGACCAAAAGCGAATATACTTGATGCCCAGAAGAACTTGTGGATAGCCAAATTTCCTTCTAAAATGGATGTTGTAGATAAAGCTGCTTGGGAATTTTTAGCCTATCAATTAGCCATTGCTGCGGGAATAGATATGGCAGATTCTAAAATAGAAAACGTAAGCGGTCACTACCATACATTCCTGACCAAACGATTTGATAGGGATAATGGCAAACGCATTCACTTTGCCTCGGCTATGACAATGACCGGAAATACAGAAGATACCATCAGAGATACAACACCTAGTTATTTAGAAATTGTTGAATTTATTGAGAATTATGGAGCAGATGTTGAAGCTAATTTACACCAACTATGGCGAAGAATGGTGTTTAATATCGCTATTTCAAATACGGATGACCATCTACGAAATCACGGATTTATTTTAACTGAAAAGGGTTGGATTCTATCGCCTGCCTATGATTTAAATCCCTCGATAGAAAAAGATGGTTTGTCTTTAAATATAGATATGGACGATAATGCTTTAAACTTTGATTTAGCTAAAAGTGTTGGCGAATATTTCAGGCTAAGCGAAAAAGAAATGAAAACCATTTTAAATGAAGTGTTGCCTGTAATTAAAGAATGGAAAAGTATCGCAAAGAAAATAAGAATTAAAAACGCAGAAATAGAATTGATGGCTGGGGCTTTCAAGTGGTAAGAGAACCAAAAAAAATTAAATGTAAGATGTATAACATCAAATTACGGTGGATTAGACTATGTCTGAGTCCACAAGGTATTGCCAACATCCGTTCCAAATCAAAAAAAAAGTTTAACCCGTAACTTGTCATATAAGCCACTATACGCCATTTAAAATAAATACTACAGATAAATGAAGAGTAAAAAGCCTGAATCAAATTCTTTATTTGAATTATATGAAAAATTAAATCTTCGTATTGATTGGATTCAACCAATTAAAGGATTTACTATAAATAATCTAAAAGATATTGCTTTTGAATTACCATATCAGTCACCTTCTTTTCGACCTAATTATTTCTCTCTCCTTTTTGTAAAAAGTGGAAAAGGAAAATATTCCATTGATGAACATACATTTAATTTCGAGACCCATTCTATCTATTTTACAAATCCGAGTAATCATAGAACATTTCATTGGGATGAACTAGAAGAAGCTTATCTAATAACCTTTGACGAAACTTTCTTAAAAAAGTATGTAGGAAAAGATATATTCAGTTCATTCCCTTTCTTATTGACAGAAACTTTAAGTCCAAAAGTTGCAGCTGATGATTTTTTTAAAACCACAGAAGAAATATACCTTCAAATTGAAAAAGAGTATCAAGAAGATTCTATAGAAAAGCATCAAATTATTGGCCACTTATTAGCTGTATTGCTTTATAAAATTAAGGCTTATTTTTGGCAAAATTATAATCCTATCTACGAAGGAAATAGAAGTTCTCAAATTGTAAAGTCATTTAAACTTCAACTTGAAAAACACTATCGGGATTTGAATAGAGGTATTATTGATGTTGTTTTTAGAGTGCAGGATTATGCAGATGCACAAAACCTGCATCCTAATTATTTAAGCAATGTAATAAAAACGAAAACTGGCAAAACTATTTCGGACTGGATAACTCAAAAAACAATTATTGAAGCAAAGACACTTTTGCAAAATAAATCGCTTTCTATCAAAGAGATTGCCCATAAACTAAGTTTTTCGGAAACAGCACATTTCAGTAATTACTTCAAAAAACAAGTTGGTATGTCGCCAAATCAATTCAGAAAATTATAGTCCTCTCTTTAAAATTTGCAATCAATACTGTATTTCTTGCAACAATACACATTAAAGCTCCCAATACATTTGCACTATAAATATTAAATATAGAGTCAAATGAAAATATTAAACAATAAAGTAGCCTTAGTAACAGGCTCATCGAGAGGAATAGGTGCCGAAATAGTACAACAATTCGGAAAATCAGGAGCTAAAGTTGTGATAAATTACAACGGAAGTAAAGAAAAAGCGGAAGAAGTTGTTCATGCAATTATAACAAAAGGTGGTGAAGCCATTGCTGTACAAGCGGATGTTAGCAAACCTGAAGATGTAGCACGTTTGTTCGATGCAACAATAGCACATTTCGGTAAAATTGACATTCTAGTGAACAATGCTGGGTTAATGCTTAATTCTTCCATTAAAGATGCCGCGGATGACTTGTTTGAGAAACAAATGAACGTTAATGTAAAAGGAGTATTCAATACACTTCGAGAAGCTTCAACCAAGTTAGCAGACCATGGAAGCATCATCAATTTTTCATCTACGGTTACACGAACAATTTTTCCAACGTATGGCATCTATTCTGCTACTAAAGCTGCGGTAGAACAAATAAGTAAAGTATTTGCCAAAGAAATAGGCAGCAGAGGCATTAATGTAAACTGTGTGTTGCCTGGACCAACAAGTACCGAATTGTTTTTAAAAGGAAAACCCGATGAAGTAATTGCTAAACTAGCAGGTACTAATGCCTTCAATCGATTAGGAACACCAGAAGACATTGCTAAAATAGTTGTGTTCTTAGCAAGTGATGAATCCAAATGGATTTCTGCACAAAGCATAGGTGCAAATGGAGGAATGGCATAACTAAAAAGCAAAAACATTATGAAAGAATTTCTAAAAGCAATAACAATGGGTGCTTGTGGTGCGCTTGCTGTTTTTACATCATTTTCATTGCATTGGCCTACTTGGGTTTTATTTATAGCTTGGGTAAGTTATTATCTATTTGGTAAATCATTAAGGTCTGCATTGTATGCATTAATACCGATAACTGCAGGGATATTAATGGGTGTAATAATTCAAATATTTGGTGGAATATTTAGTAAATATCTTGGAGCTATTGGCTTTTCTTTAGCCGTATTTTTATTGATTACATCACTAACATACTTATCAAAAATTAAATGGTTTAGCAATATTATTGCTTGGTTTATTGGACTCATTATTTTCTTTGGCGTTCATCCACATATAGAACCTAAACCAATATTAAGCCTATTCATTCCAATAGTAGCAGGTATCTCTTTTGCCTTTATAAATGATACCATAACAAGTATAATTTCAAAAGAACATAAAAATTAAAATATGAATAGTTTAAAAAATAGAGTTGCTATAATAACTGGTTCTGGTAGAGGACTTGGAAAAGCAATAGCAGAACGATATGCTGCTTTAGGTGCAGATATTGTATTAAATTACTCGAGAGACAAAGCATCTGCAGATGAAGTTGAAGAAAACATAAAAGCAATGGGAGCTCGTGTTTTTTCTGTACAAGCAGATGTTAGTAAGGTTGCAGATATTAAGCATCTCTTTTCAGAAGCTAAGAAAGCTTTCGGGAAGATAGATATTGTTATCGCCAATGCAGGTATTGAAATGGTGGAAACACCAGTAATTGATTTTACTGAAGAACAGTTTGATAAATTATTTTCAATTAATACCAAAGGAGCTTATTTTACAATGCAACAGGCAGCGAAACAGATTGAAGATAATGGTCGCATTATTTATATCGCTTCTAGTACAACCGTTTTTCCTGTCGCTGGAATGGCTATTTACGGAGGCAGTAAAACGACACCAAAATATATGGTAGATGTTTTGTCTAAAGAAATTGGTCATAGAGGTGTTACCGTAAATTCAATCATCCCTTTTGCAGTAGACCATTCAGGAATTTTTGCAGAAGAAAACAGTTATCCAGAGTTAAGAAAATCATTAATAGATAGTTGCCCTATGAAAAGACTGGCAGCAGTTGAAGATGTAGCAAATGTAGCTGAGTTTTTTGCAAGTGATATGGCTTCTTTTGTAAACGGACAACATTTATTACTTAACGGAGGTGCTACACAATAATTACTTATGAAGATAACAAAACTTTTAATCCTAATACTATCCGCAAGTAATTTCATTGCTTGCGGACAAATAGGAAATCACGAGCATACAGAAATGAAAAATATAAATTATGATGAAATCACCAATGCCAATGTAAGACACGCAATTGAAACTTGGCAAAAAGCAGATTCAGAAAAATGGTTTTTTCTATTTACAAAGGATGCTACTTTGTATGATGATGGAAACCCTAGAAATTTTCTAAAATTTAGCACTAAAGCAATTGGTAACGAATATTTCACAAGTATTGATAAAATTGAAGACAATAGTTTGAGTGTTTATGGCAAACTTCACAGCGATACTTGGGGGGATTTCAAAACTTATTTCAAATTTCATAGCAATGAAAACGGAAAGTTTTATAAACTGGAAATTGGGCAAGCGGAATAAAAACGGCATATAACAAAGAAGTTATATTTTATTGCTATTTCTTGCTAAAGTAAAGGTGACTTGATTTTCATGAATATGTACTTCACTAAAAATCAAAAACCAATTTGCCATTCGTTAGATGATAACCTACACTTAATTCAATAGTACTTTCAGCAAAAAATCCAATTCGGATACAACCATCCTCAATTAGGCTACAAATGCAAAACTCAATCTTCTGAATTTTGTACCATGTTTAATTTAAAAGGTTTATGATGAAAAAGAAATCAGAGAAAGTATGGTTTATTACAGGAACTTCACGTGGGTTTGGTCGTATTTGGACAGAAGCAGCATTGGAACGTGGTGATAAAGTGGCAGCAACTGCCCGTAGCTTAGAAAGTATTGCTGATTTGAAAGAAAAATATGGAGAACACGTACTACTTCTTAAGTTGGATGTGACCAAACCTATTGAAGCAAAGGCAGCAATCGAAGAGGCCTACAAACATTTTGGAAGGTTGGATGTGGTTTTTAATAATGCGGGTTATTCTTTAGTAGGCACCATAGAAGAGGCGAGTATAGCTAAAATTCGTGAGCTCTATGAAACTAATATATTGGGAGCTGTTTCCGTAATTCAAGCAGCATTGCCATTACTAAGAGCGCAAGGTCATGGTCACATTATAGGCACCTCTAGCAGTTTAGGTTTTGTGACATATCCTATAATAGGTTTTTACTGCTCTTCAAAATGGGCTTTTGAGGCAATCCATGAAAGTCTTGCGGCTGAAGTGAAACAGTTTGGAATAAAAGTAACCATAATTGAACCTGGGGCTTATGCTACTGAATTTGGGACCCTTGAATCCTTAAAATTCGCGAATAAATTAGAAGTTTACGATAATTTGAAAAATCAAATTATGGAAAGGTTGAAAACCCAGGAACGCGGCAATCCAAAAGCAACACCTAAAGCAATTTTAAAGGTCGTGGATGTTGAAGAACCACCATTGAGATTATTTCTTGGTACTAAAAGTTTACCAGAAGTAAAAAATGCCTTTGCAGCACGGATAAAAGAATGGGAGGCATGGGAGTCCGTTTCAAATGCAGTTCAAGGTTAAGTATTTATGAAAGGTAGAAAAAGTATGTTTTCCATATTCCGTAATTTACAGGCGGTGGCTTTGTTGTTGGCAGCATCACTGACCATATTATCAAATACGCTTATTAGCCCATCCTTACCTGGTATTCAAAAAGCTTTCCAAGGTCAAGCTAATCTTGATTTTACTGTGCCGTTTTTGATTACAGCACCTTCATTAATGGTAGCTATTTCCGCGCTGTTAATTGGTGTCATGGCCGATAAATTTAATCGGAGACTACAATTAATGATAGGGGTAGTGATGTTCGCTAGTATGGGTAGTGCTGGTTTGTGGTTGGGTTCATTAGAATCAATTTTGGTGAGTCGCTTTTTTTTAGGGATAAGTATAGCCTTGATGATGACAGCTCAAACGGCATTGATTGGAGAATATTTTAAAGGTCAAGCAAGAGATAAATTTATGGGTGTCCAGATTTCTGCTACTAATTTTAGTGGTTTGATTTTTATTATCATTGCTGGCTGGTTGGCAAATAAAAACCCATTCTATCCATTCGCCATTTATTTAATAGCACTACTGTATGTGCCTGTCATATACTTGGCATTTTTTAAAACAGTAAAAAAACGGTCGGATAAATCAACTAACATAGTTAAAATAGAAAAGCCTAAAATTCATGAAGATTCTCATGTTTCAAAAAACTGGGTGCTCACATTAGTAAGTATTGCCTTTATATGCACTTTAAGTTTAGCAGGTTTTTATATTATACCTACACGCCTTCCTTTTTATCTTGTAAAAATTGGGTATCCAGAGCCTTCTACAGCTGCAGCCTTGTTGGCGTTTGTTCTCCTTGCAGGTGGTACAGTTTCATTAATGTACAGTGCTGTTCGTAAACGTTTTGGACGTGCCATAACATTTGCTTCAGGATTCGCTATCTTTGCGTTAGGCTTTATAGGGCTTTCATTGGCCAGCAGTAACCTATTTCTTGTTTTCGCTTCTACATTTTTCATAGGTGCTGCAACGGGATTGATTACACCGATTTTTTTCAGTATTGCCTTGGATATAGCACCCTCAAAAAGACACGGTTTTGCTTCAGGAATGATCACTACCGCGCTATTCGTTGGTCAATTTATATCCCCGATACTATCTCAACCAATAATTCGTAATTTTGATTACTCTGGCGGCTTCAAGCTTTATTCGATATTGTTTTTATCACTCGGAATCATCAGTTTTCTTGTATTTAGAAAAGCAGATAGGAATGCTGAAAAAACGAATCATATCACTACTTAATAAGTTAGCATTTAACTGACCCCCAATTAATATATTGTTATATAAAGATTTACAATGAAAAAAAATAATTCCAGACCAAGACAGTTCAAATCACTATCGGAAGCATTACATACTCTGGGGCTACCGGGACCTAAACATCCGCTAATTACACTGATAAATGGAATAGATAATTCTATAGAGGTCAAAACACCGACCCAAAATCATATTTTAAATTTTTACAAAATTTCGTTCAGACCTCGTATGGGTGGCACTATTAGGTATGGACAAACTCATTTTGATTTTAATGAAGGCGGTATGCTATTTGCGGCACCAAATCAAATCATAGGTCATTTAAAAGAACAAAATAGTACAAACGAAAACCAGGACAACAATCTACAAATAACCTTATTGATTGACCCTGATTTTCTATTAAACTATCCATTAAGTAAAAAAATCAAACAGTACAATTATTTTTCATATGCTGTCAATGAGGCACTGCACCTGTCTGATAAAGAAAAGGAAATTATACTATCTGTATTTAGGATTATAGAAGATGAACTAGATAGTAGGATAGATGAGTTCAGTCAGGATGTGGTTGTCTCTCAAATCGATTTATTGCTAAATTATGCAAACCGATTCTACAAGCGACAATTTTTAACACGTAAGGAGGTGAATATTACCATGCTTCAAAACGTAGATGAGATACTAGAAGCCTATTTTAATGAACAAAAGCCCTTAGAAATTGGGCTGCCATCAGTAAATTATTTAGCCAACTGCCTTCATATTACACCTGGTTATTTGAGTGACATGCTGCGCTCCTTCACAGGCTTAAATGCACAGCAGCATATCCATAATAAATTAATTGAAAAGGCAAAGCTACGGCTTTCAAATACGGAACTTTCAGTTGGTGAGATTGCTTTTCAGCTTGGTTTTGAATACCCACAATCGTTTAGCAAGTTATTCAAATCAAAAACAAATTTTTCTCCTAAGGAATTCAGGCAATCTTTTAATTGAAAGATTGAACAAAATATTATATTTGGTGTGTATTTAAGTCCTACTCAATATTCCTTGTTGTAATTTTTAAGTAACAATTTTTAAATCTATTTTAAGAAAAATATGTCAATAACCAAAGAGTCAGAATTAATCGGAATGAAAGAAATTAGTAAAGTTGTTGGAACAACACTAAAGCTAATGAGAGAGTATGCTAAAGTGGGTATGTCTACTAAAGAGTTAGATGAATATGGTGGTAAAATTTTAGAAAGTTTTGGAGCGAAATCTGCTCCCTACGAAACGTATGGTTTTCCTGGATATACTTGCATCTGTTTAAATAAAGAGGTAGCTCACGGAATTCCTTCTGAAACTAAAATAATACATGAAGGAGATTTGATAAATATTGATGTTTCTGCCGAACTAAATGGGTTTTGGTCGGACAATGGAGGTTCTTTCGTAATAGGGGAAGATTTACATAATCATCAACCTTTAGTAAACGCCTCCAAAGAAATTTTAAAAAAAGCCATTGGTAGTATAAAAGGAGGGGTAAAAATTTCTGATGTTGGTTACTTAATTGAAACTGAGGCAAAGAAATCAGGCTATACTGTTATTAAAAATTTAGCAGGTCATGGGGTTGGTAGAAGTTTACATGAAGAACCTGAAAATATTTTAAATTATAGAGTAAGAACCAACCGCAAAAGGTTTAAAAAGAATACCACTGTTGCCATAGAAACATTTATTTCTACAAAATCAAATAATGCGGTAGAATTGAAAGATGGTTGGACCTTGGTAGGCAATAAAGGAGGTTATGTAACACAACACGAACATACAATCTTAGTAACCGATAAGCAACCTGTTATTTTAACAGGATCGAATGGAATATGGGAATAAACAACACAGTAAGACCTTAAAAAAATTAGAAAAAAGTGACAGCCCTAAATTTAGAGTCCCATTGGATGCTGATAAGATAGTATAAAAAACGGTACAAACGATGGTAACCAACTACACTGGAACCAAAGCACAGAGTAGAAAAAATTAAAAGTAAATGCAGTACCAGTTTTTCATTTTTCCACCAGAGGAATGTTTGGTAGCACTATGACTTTTGTGGGGTGATTTTATTGTAGAAGGTTCTTAAAAATTTAAGGTGATGGATTATTGCGATACAGATCCTATGCGGAGTCAAACATTATAGTATTAATTTGGATTATTGATAAAGCTGTGTGATATTTTCAGTATAATATTTCGTTCGCCATCTTTCTCGTTCACTTCTAAAAGTACCCTACGGTCGTTGGCTAATGAAAACTTGGGCAATACGTAAACGAATCGCATCATTTCACCTTCTGCAATTTTTGAAGGCAGCTGGTGTTTGTATATAGGTTTTTGATCTAAACGCTGTAAAGATTTCTTTTTCCCTTTCTGTCTTGTTTCAATCGAAAGGTTCAAGAAATTCAAATCGTAATCCAACGTAGAATTATTCTTAACCTGGATAACGAAGTAGAGCTCTTCTTTGTCAAAAACAATATTCTCAACCCTCAAAACAATATCTTGACTTCGCTTTTTAATCGAACCTATACGTTGGTTACTGTTCAAAAGATAAGAACAGAATTTTCTATAATAGCGCATTCTATTCGCAATACTTTTTTCAGAAGATTTAGCTTGAATCGAATCGATGACAATGGGCTTTTCATTTCCAATACTGGTTGATACTGGGATGAAATAATTGAGCTTTGATAGCTGCTTTTTATACCTTATAATATAGGAAAAAACTAAGCCATTTCTGTTGATTACCAATAGGTTACTTTCCCTTCCAGGGGTTGCCTGAAGCAATCCAAAATACTGCTCTTTTTCACGATTATAAGTAAAGACAAAATTATCCGAACCGGTTATCCCTTGTCGTATGGGTTCTGGAAAAAACAGCGCTACGTTTTTGGTGTCGTTGGCATAAATCGTATCGAGTACGTGCGTAGTTTGTGCATTTGCTTTCGCGCATGCGAAACAAACAATAAGAGCTGCACTAATAATATAAGTTTTCATAATAGAATCTTTTAATTATGGCCGATTATCGGCTTTTAGGGTTAATCTGTAGTTGTTTAGCACGGTCACTTTTACGTTTCGGTTAGAACGCCGAAATACTTGTGTAATTCCGCTTATTTGTGGTACACTAGGAATATTGATATCACCAATAACGTCATCCAAAACTTCGGTGGTTGCTTCCGCTCTAAAGTTGTTCTCGACATAAATACCTTCGCTACCATCTTGCAAATCGAATGCTTTGAGCTTAGTAGGATGATGCTTGATATTTTCAATTTCAATCAGCGCACGATTGGGCTGAAAGCTAATAAAGCCAAAAACAGGTGTATTCTTTGGCAGCAGCGTACCATTGATCATTACCGGATTAGTAAGGCGCATTCTCAATCTCGTATTTGCCGTTACGATTTGGGTGCCATCAACGATGACAGCGATACTATCATCTGGACTACCCATACTCGAAATGGCATTGGGTTTAGGAGAAGCTGCAAAGAATAATTGATGTTCTAGCCCTAATTCTTTGGCTTCAATTTTTTGTGCTCTTTTAATAGCGGCGGCCTCACTTTGTTTCGTTTTGTTTTGAGCGACTTTCCTTTGTCCAATGTTTTGGTATGGTCTAGCTGCATATTGAATTTTACCAGCCTCATAAATACTATCTACAATGCGTTCTTTTTCTTGTTCGGGTAGGTCTGGGTCGTAAAAGCCCAAGGAATCAATCAGTTTTTCATCGTAGATGCTGGGTGCATTATTTTCACGCACTTCTTTTAGGTCATTAAGAGCATCCAGTTTAGAATCATACTCTTTTTGGTTTTGTTCCAAATCTGGAACTAGGGTTTGTTCAAGGTTTTCATTTTCACTTTCGTCATCGCCCATAACCATCGTGGCATAGGATATCAGGAATAGAAGAATCACGACCAATACCGCTGCAAAGACAATTTTGTTTTTTTTTACTTTCATAATCGTGGTTTTTAAATGCCGATTATCGGCTCAATTTTCATCGTTTAATTTTTTTAAGGTGTTCTCGAAATAGTTTGTAATCAACAATCCGTGTGGATTGTTTGGGAAATTTCTATCAACTGGAATTAGGTTTCCACTAGAAATAAGTTCGTAGGTGTCTATTATTGAACCTCTATTGATTTCAAAGACGGTAACCGTTTTAAAGGCATAGGAATCCTGTTGTTCTTCGATTTGTGAGTCTATGCTGATCACCTTCTGAACTAGTGAGTATTGTAGCAATCGGTTATAGACACCATCCGCCTTTTTCTGACGGTAAAGATTGTCCACAGAACTATTACCCAACCAAAGGGCCTTTTCCAGATTACGTTCATAATTACTGGCATCAATGTTATAGAAATACTTGTGGAACAGTTCTAAATGCGCCAAAGCTTCTACCTTAAAATTTTCTTTTTGTGTAACGAGCTTCAACGGAATAATACTGCCATCGGTATTGATGGCAAAAGCACTATTGAGTGCATTTTTATTGGTGGTAAATGCCATAAAAAGTGAAAAGGTGCTGGATAGCATTGCAAAAAGGACAACTGCCAGTACAATAAACCTGTTCAAATTTAAGACTGCGTATATATTCTTATAGGGTGTTTTCATAGTGCTATTTTTAAGTTGCTTTAGGCAGTAAACAATCTGAGCGTAAACGAGGTGGCACGTTTATATAATTTAAATTTTAAAAAAACAATAAAACCGACCGACCCAAGCTGCACGACAGGTGCAAAGAAGCCCTGACCAACATCTGTTCCGAATAGGTTTGTCCAGAAGTTCGTATTGATTTCAGTATAGAGGGCATTTACAAATACATTGACCAAAAAGAAAGCGGGTACCAGCATATAGACCGCAGCATACAATTTGAAAAATGTGTAGGCAAGCGAGCGGAATTTTTCAAAAACCGCGAGACTCATAACCAATGGAAAAAAGGCTTGCATGATGCCCAATAAAAAATAGCGTTCTGCAAGAAATAACGGGTAGAGGAACAAATCCAAAATCCAGAGGAAAAGGCTAATGATAAATGCAAGTATTTTAAACCCGTAAAGTGGTGTGACCAAGGCTTCATACAACAGTGTCATTGCTGCACTGGCGGCATCAAAAAGACTTACGTCCTCTTCAATAGGGATGTCCTGCATTTGCAAAGGTAATAACGCAGGTGCTGTACCCCGATATTGCCCTTCAATGGAAACCAAGAGACTATCAAAAAAGCCCAAAACTTGTGTCGAAAAAATGACCAGAAGAACAACGACGAAGTTCTTAGCCAATTCCCCTGGGCTCAATCCCCAAGTATGGCCATCCTTAGCAGCAACCCCTTCATTATATTTTTTCAGGATATTGACCAAAAAGAGGAGTACGGCGAGCGTTTTCATTCCAGCAATGGTGTATTGCGAAAAGTCACTTGCCTTTATCGTTTGAAAGACTGCATCTATATATTCAAGCCCAAAACTCATTAGTAATCTGTTTCACGGTTATTGACTTTATCCTGCATTTTTCTAAAAGAAATGAGATCCCTGTAGCGTTTCGTTTTTGTCTCGATATTGGAAACCATTTGTTTCGATTCTAGTTCTTTTGCCTCTAGCATTTCAGCACGTTCAGCATCAGACATTTTTAGATTATCGCTTGATAGAATTTCACCCATAAAGTCAACGGTGTCCAATGAGTTTTGTACTATGGCATCAAAAGATGAAGCAATCTGGATGACTTCTTCTGATTTGATGTAGGGCGAGTTTAAAATATCCTGTAAATCGCTTTGCATTATAGTGATGAGCTGTTGATTGCTTTGTGCAATTTCCTCAACAGCCTTTAGCTGTTGTACCACACTTGATACTTTCTCAATGCTTTCTTTTGCATCTTCCAAAAACTGTACGGACTTTATCATCTGAGCGGTCTGCTTTCCAGACTCTACGAGCTGCTTTACCAAACTGATAAAATTGGTATTGTCATACGTAGGCATTCCCTGGGCGGTAGCACCGCCAGGCAATAAGAGAGTAATCATTAAGATTAACCCGAATAAAATTGTTTTCATTTTTGTGTTCATACTAATATGTTTTAGAGGTGAATTCTTTAATAGCCAATTCCATATCATTGGTCTTTTTATAAAGGGCCATTATGGCCTCGTTTTCTTGTCCATCGGTTAGGTAGGCGGCATACACTTCCATTGGAACTTCAAGCCTAAAAATGTTGCTTTCCTTTCCTATTTTGATGAACATTTCGGTGTACTTCCGTGGACCGGAAAGATTGTTCTTGATGGATTTTAATTGGTTTAAATCGTGACTAGATAGATTAAGTCTTTTGACCAATTCATCATAGCCCTTTTCATTGTTCAGACTATAAATGACCTGTGTATTTTCAAGTATGCTTGCTGAGGTTGAATTGTTGGGAAGTTGATTTATGGATTGAAGTATAATCCCAATAGCACCGTTCTGTTTACGGATGGCTTGGTAGTAGAATTCTACGCTTTCCAGTACGTTATCGAACTTTAATTGTTTGGCAAACTCATCGAAAAGAATGATACCTTTTTCAGCTCTGTTTTTCCAAATGGTTCTTTGGATGGCGGCCTTAATCAGCTTCAACATTACGGATAAGATTTCCTTGTTATCCTTGACTTCATCCAGTTCAAAAACAATTAAGCGTTTGTCCTCGATTTTATAGGTTTGGTCTTTACTGACTTTAAATAAGAAGCTATATAGACCATCGCCGACATATTCGGACATAACGTGCAAGAAGCTCGTAATATTGAAGTAATCGGGATGGATTTTTAAAGTGTCCAGTAGGTTTTTCTGATTCTTTTCTATAAAGCTGTAAAAACCATCCAACGAGTGATTTTCTGAAGTGCTGTTGTAATAATGCCGTAATATCTTTTTGACCGAGACCGATTGCGCTTTAGTTACTTTTAAATCTGAAGCAAACAGTTCAAATAAGAAAACAGATAGGTCTTCCAAACGTTCCGGAGTGAGGTCATTTTCATTACTGCTGTAAAACGGATTGATGCCTAAATTCTTTCCGCTTTCATAGCGAAGCACGGTGTATTGATTAGGATAGAGTTTTGCGAATTTGGTATAAGAGCCACCCAAATCAATGATGACCAACCGAACGCCACTTTCAAAATACTGACGTAGAATGTTGTTGGCCAAAAAGGATTTCCCTTCACCAGTAGGTGCAAAAATGGCAAAGTTCCGAGCTTTAATTCGTTTCTTTTTCTCATCCCAAACATCCTTTAAAACTGGAATGTTATGTTCACGGTCGTTAAAGATGATTCCCGTGGAATCAGAGGTGTAATTGGTGTTGTTAATGAACAGGCAAAGGGCATGTTTCAAATCAGTAACGTATACATCGTTGTTCGAAAAATTGGACGAAAAACAGCAGTAACTGTTCAGTATATAATTCTTCCGTTCTTCGCCTCGTGGATAATAGGGAATGATATCCAATTCCTTAAATTCAGTCTTTATTTTTGATGTTATTTTGTCGAGCTCTTTGGCTTCCTTCGCCCAATAGACAATATTGAGATGTCCGCGAATAATTCGTGCATTATCATCGGCATTGATTTGGTCAAGGATATGCTGAATTTTCTTGAGGACTACCTTATTCTGAGAACCAAAGTTGGAACTTTTGTTCAGTTCCTCAACTTTCTTATCGAGCAGCTTGCGCCACTTTTGTTTGTCATCTAAATACAAAATCTGGTTGACGATGTGGTTTTCATTAAGCGTAAGCCCTAAGCCATCAATAAACCCTTGATGAAACACAAAATCGTCTGACGTAAATTTCTCATTGGTCTTGCTACTCTGTACACTTTCGCCAAAGCACAGTTCGCTATTGATGGCCAGGGCATCAAAATGGTTTTCGCCAATAGTGACGCTTTTCTTTTTCAGTAAAATATCGGTATCAAAACCTTCGTTGAAGCCATTGAAATAGTCCTTAGTCAGCTGTTGGATATCCTTTGCATTAAGGGGAAGGAATTCCATCTTTCGGCTATTATTGATGAAGGAAACCGAATCGCTTACCGAGTTGACGAAGCTTTTTACGTTGTCGTCTAATTCTTGTACGATTCCTTTTGAAACTTTACGGAACGGATGGACGTACTTTAGATTGTTCAGCGCCTTGTTTTTGGTCAGGGTGAAGAACAAATAACATTTATGTTCTATGTGTCCACGACCTTTAAAATACTTGTGAGTCGATTTTTCTAAAAAGGTGGTATTCGGAAGTTGTTCAGAAGTATAGGATTTTTTCAGGTAAACATCTTGCTTATGTACTATTGTACCAATCGGTAAAGACTTCAGCGCTTGAAACCAAGCACCGTGTATATCCTCAAAATCCTTTTCAGAAAGCGAATAGATTTCTGGTAGATTCCCTTCATAGCATACCACCACATTACCATTATTGGCAAAGATGATATGGTCCTGAATATCTGCAATGGGTTGATATGCCGAAAGGTTAATCTTATTCATAATATATGCCTGAATTTCGTTTGTTACTAATGATTTTAGGGAAGACCTTTGCTAACTGAAACAGTTGGGGGTTATTGGTAATCCTTGTGAGGGCTATGTATAAAGCTGCATTGAAAATGGCAACACCTATAATTATCGCAAAGCTGAACGAGAAAATGATGACCATTAACGATGCGAGTACCGACATCATCATTAAGGCAAATAAGGAAATGGGCAATCCAAAAATGACAGCCCGTTTTCTAATGTTTCTATAAACCTCAAATCGCTTCATAAAGCTTGGTAATTAAATCTCTCTTGGTAGGTTAGACTACGATTGAAATCAGATAGGTAAATATGCCAACAACCGCACCTGCGATTAAAACAAATACAAGGACGCGAGTAATCCCTTTTTTAAGGTCTGCGTTTTCCCCAAAGAAGTGTCCTGCATTAAATAGGAAACCAACTAGAAAAATGACCCCCAAAATGATTGGAAAAATTGTTCTTATAGTATCGGAGACATCATTGACAGAATCTTCGATACCACCAATTTGTGCAAAAAGTGATGTGGAGAGCAACGACAAAAAGGTCGCTAAATAGATTGATTTTTTCATAACGTAATAGTTTAAATTTTTGTGTTGTTTTCGTTATGTGAAATTTACATATATTTGTTTATAAATAACTGAAAATCAATTATTTGTGAATAAAATATTGTTTGATATCAATTGAATTTAATTGCTATTATTTGGCATCAAATCCTATGATTTTTGAAAGGGAAGTTGTTGATAACCTGAAAATTGAAAATGAAAAAAGTACTTAAAAACGTCAGTTTTGTCTTTTTGCTTCTGCAACTATGTATCATTTTTGGTCAAGAAACGAGTGCTCAAAAACGAATTGTAATTGATGTGGGACACGGTGGAAAAGATGCAGGTGCGATAGGTATAAATGGCATCCAAGAAAAGGATGTGGTAATGAATATTGCTAATGCCATTTTAAAGCTAAATGATGAATTAGATACCCCTTTGGATATTTATTTGACTAGATATACTGATACGCTTATTTCTTTATCGGATAGAACGAAATTGGCTAAAGCCTTGAATGCTGATTTATTTATGTCCTTGCATTGTAACCATTCGGATAATCCGAATGCGAGAGGGATTGAAGTTTATGTGGGTGACGCTACTTCAGAATATTCTGATGAGTCTACTTGGGTAGCTTTTCAGTTGCAATATACGCTCAATAAGAAGTTGGGTTTTGAGAGTAGAGGTGTGAAGTTTTCGAATTTTCAGGTGTTGCGGGAAACTGGTGGTTATTGTCTTTCTGTGCTTTTGGAATTGGGGTTTTTGAGTAATTGGGATGAAAGTGAGTATTACCAAAAGCTAGAATCGTATCAAGTCTTAGCTCTAGTGATATGGAAAAATTTAATCAAAAAATATAAAAGTGATGAGAGAGTTGGGAACAAAAATCATTAAAATTATTAAGCTCATTATTTTAGAGATATATAAATCATTTTTTGTAAAAAGGGAATTATAGAACATCTTTTATCATTCCAACTATATCAAAGGATTCTTCTTCAATCCACTCTTCTGTTTCAATTAGAGACCTAATGAGTATAAGTTCTTTCTTAGTAAAACCTTCCAATTCAAGTCCTGAGAGGGTTTTTGATAAATCCCAATGGCTATTGTGATAAGGAATATAAGTGCTAACTCTTTGATGGGGTTCGTTTGGGAATAAGAGCTGAATATCCGTGTTTCTTTTTTTGAGCTTAGCTTTAATTCTTATAAAAATTTGTAGCCCAGCTAAATCCCAATCACACGAATAATAGATTGGTTTTGACAGGTCAGATTCATCTATGTCATCAATAATGGCAATATTGTTCCCACCAACATACCATAACTTGACTTGTGTTTCCTCAACTATCCAAGGTTGCTTTAAGTAGGACTTATTCTCGCACATTATGACTGCTTTTGGATTTTTATTATCGATAACCAATCGCCATTGATTCTCTTTTATATCCAAAGAAAACCTGTCAATGTTCAATATTTTGAATACTGCATCTCGTACACTTTTTCTGTTTTTAAGATATTTAGAAATATCAAAAAACTCATTGGAAAAATCCTCAATAGTCGTAGGGTGACTTCTGAGCTCTTCCTTATTCTCAGCAATAAACATTAGAGTTTTTATGTCGTCAATTGTGAAGCCCTTATTAGCAGTAGGTTTAATATCATTTTTTAAAAGAAACTTTTTTGATTCTTCAAACGCTCTCTTGAATTCCTTTTCATAGAATGATTCAAATCTATCGGTGGGAACAATAACCTTTATATTATCTGGTTTTAAATCCAAAATACCTTTCTCATATATAAGATGTTTTATATATGGATGACTTTGAATTAGAGCCCTAGATTTCTTAAGGCGGTATATGTCGTCTAGAGCCTTCAGCTCTTTCCAAGTAACATTCTTATTCATTATCCGATAGGGATTGTATGTAGTGTTGCGCAATGTCTTCCGTTATTTCATCAGAAAATATCCCAAGCGGTGGTACAAAGCTGTTAACATTTGCCAAATTATTTCCATTCATAATATAGATGTATTGACCGTTATCGGTAATTTCACCTGCAGTTTCAATAGCCATTGTAATAATTTGATATTGCTCTTTCTTTGCTAAGTCGTGAAGCATATCATAATTACTTCCCAAACCTTCTGCCTCATCAATTGGCATAATTTTTAAGCCCCCTTTTCCTTTTTCTTCAATAAGAGACAATCTAGCTAGGCATAACAGGGCATTTGCCGCGTATGTTTGACCATTACTACCAGAATTAACGTCTTCATTTTCAAGTTTTAGTTCAAAAACTAAGTCAAAATAAGAAGTTGGGTTCATCAAATCTTTAGGCTCAACTTTAGAACTTCCACCCAATTTTTGAAATGCCTTAATCATCATTTTATTAATGTCAATTTCATCACGAAGGTCACTAAACAGCCCAGTATAACTCATTTGAGTTTGAAGTTGTTTTCTGAAAGTACTAAGCCAATTTTCTGGATAATGAATAGACTTCTTAAAGGTTAGCGACGCTTTATTTCCACCAGTAATTTCTTTATTGTCCTTTTTTAGGTACTCATTAATGTTATTGATTTTAGTTAAATATCCTCGATAGATATTATAAACATCATTGAAAACACTACCGATTATGTCAACTTTTCTAGAACCAATTTCCTGAATATCAAGTGTTAGCTTATTTAATCTATCTACAATATCATTTGAAATTAACTCCTCATCTACTTTTGATGAGGGAAATACAGTTGGTAAGAGGTGGTTTGCTAATTGGCCTATCGAAGCAGTTTCATCGTAGGGAAGGTCTTTGGTTATTATCTTCAAATATTCGATGTACGCTTGTTGGGCAGAGTTAGCTTTACTTTGCAAAGAATTTTGTCCCCCATCATCTGGATTGGTCTTTTCCTCAATGTTTTCCTCAAATTGAATTGTCCCTTTGAATAGCTGCTCGTTTAAAAGTTTGGTTTGCTCAATTTCTTGGCTGGCTAAACAAAGTTGGTCTTCTTTCTTTTCCAGTTCAGCGTTGAGCTCATTTTTATTGCCTGAAAACTCATATTTTAATTCGATAAGTTTTTTTTGAGTGCTGATTTCTTTAGTTTGAGACTTGAGAAATGATTTTTTGTCAAATTTCTTTTCGTCTATAAATCCCTCTTGTTTTGCCAAATTTCTTTCTTCACCATCAATCCTTTCTTTTATAAGTTCAGCGCTGACATCGATGTCATCTTCAAAATAATCTTTCTCAAATTGCTCTATCCTTTTTTTATAGCCTTGTAACAGATTTTCCTTATTTGTAAATTCTTCAAATTCCTTCTGAATTGATTTGTATTTTTCAAGGATGTCGTTTTTGCTTTTGTATGCTGCTATGTGAAGCTGAAATGACTCTTCTGTAAGGTCTTTTAGACTTTTATCAATTACAAAATTTAATAACCCGTCTTGCCTTTTGAAACGTTCAATTTGCTTTTCTAGATTACCATATTCGAATAGCGTATTCTTAAGATATTCTTCGTTATTCTTTTTAGTGATAAGCTCAGATAGTTTTGCTTCTACACCTTCTTTGAGTTTGGATAATGACTTGGTAATCTTTTTTGGGTCTTTTATATTGAGAACACGATGTTCTGAATATGTTATAAACTCGAATACACCATCTAAGTCAAACCAAAAGCCTTCTTGGCTATTGTCCTTAATATTCGAGTCTATGTTTTGAAAAAGCTGTTCTGGAAACGGCACATACCTGTTCGGCTCATTCTGTGAAGGTTTTATCTTCCCATACTTTTGAAAATAGACCAAGACACTTTCGTGATTATGTGATAATGGGAACTCTAAATTGTCTATAGCCCAGTTTACCAATGACTCAGGATTATTGAGGTCTGAAAATCTTGATAAGGATTCTAGTTCAGCTATTTCCAATTCCAATTCCTTGATTTTTACAGGAAATTGCTCAATCTCTTTTTTATAATTATTTAGCCAGTTGGATGTCTTAAAAGCATCAATAATATTATGATTAGAAAGATATTTGATAAAGGCTTGTAAGGCTATTTTATCACTATTTTCGGCGTACTGAGCATTGAACCATTCATTTACCTTTTGTATTTCATTATCGTAGGAAGAAAGCCATTTTTCTGCAACATCAATCTGTCGTATGGACTGACTTATATCTATAAATTGTTTAGCTATATCGTTATCATCTTTATCCTTGTCAGTTAATTTGACAACTTTATTCTTAATAGTTATAAGTTCTTTTAAGTCAACTATTTGTAGTCTTGAAATTTCGTTGTTAATGAAATCAAGTTCAATGTTCTTATTATCTAATTTCTTGTTGATATCCGACTTTTCAGTTGCGGTTTTGTCCTTAAAACCATTCCAGTAGCTGAACTTTTTAGTTAGATAATCGGTATAGATAGATTTATATTCTTTCTGTTTTTCTAAGACAGTTTTCAGAAGGTTTTGTTTACTATTTATAAGTTCTATTTCATCAGAATATCTCTTATGCTCAAAGAAGTCGTTACTTATATTATGGACTTCCTCATTGTACTTATTCATTATGGCACTTTGCTCTTCATCACCAAATAGGAATTTCTTTAAATTTTCAGATTCCGTCTTAAAACCTTTACCCCTAGAAAATGACCTCAAAATGTTAGCATATGTTTTAAGGGTTTCATCTTTTGTTAAATCTAATGATAAGAGATTATTATCATACAAGATTTGGTGGTAGTTTTTGCGTCTAAAGGATTTCATCCTAGCAAATTCGACTTGCTCACAAATATTTTTTAAGGTATCTACTTTATCATTTATAATAAGGTCTTTATTTGAAATGGGTCTATTTAGAGCAATCAAATCACCCCAATCATAGCCATTTTGAATAATGAACATTTCTGCTGCATTACTAGTGCCTTCAATATAAACACCTATTACAAGGTAATTTTTTGGCTTCACTTCTATGTTCAGAAAAATATAACCTCTAGAAGAAGATTTCCCTTTATTAGAAATCAGCATCCCTTTGACATCTCTTAACTTATTTCCATCTGTCGCCGATTTGAATTCGCTTGAGCCCACTAGAATCAATTGAATCATATCCGCTATCATACTTTTCCCGCTACCGCTTTCGCCACTGAAATCAGTTCTATAGGGATGAAAAAGATAGTCAGCATTATAATGTTGCTTGATACCTATTGTTGATAGACTGTAAATACGAGGATAATTATTCTGCATCCCTTACTTGTTTTATTAAATCATCAATAGATTCAATTTGTGGTTGGTACATTGAACGTAAACGTTCAAAAGATGGCATAATCTTAAATCTATCATTTTCATCTTCACTGTCCCACATTAACCAGCCTAATTCGCCGAATTTTTCAAATGATTTCTGTATCACAACTTCAAATCTATGGTCACTTAAATCTGTGCTTTTATCTGAGAAATTATCATTAACGAGCTTCCTTAGTGCATTTTTCTGCTCTTCATATTCCTCATATAACAAAGCTTTAAATTCGGAAACACTTTCTAACTCGATATTACCATCTAGTTTGAACATTTTGAAAAACAACATTCCAATAATTATGTATTCATTTTTTAAATAATCTCGGTTGCCTGAAGGCACATTACCTTTACCATCTTCATTGAAATTTAAGAAGTAGTAATTATTGAAGTCGTTGCCTTCTTTTATAAGATTCAAATTGAAAAAATCTTTGTAATACTCTTTAAGGGATTCATAATTATCTGAGTCGTTCAAGAATCTATACAGGTTTACATTGCTTGGATATTCTCTTTGAATATGAATACCTTCTCTAAGTGTATAGTCGAGTTTTGCAAAAATACTTTTTGCCCTTTTATTATGTAGAAAGCTATATAAATTTATCTTTTCTGAAGCTTCATCTGCCATAAGGATATATTTTTGTTTTTAATGTCGCGTACAGGTTCTTTCTTGATTTCTACTAGATATTTATTCCTGTATGTAGTGTTTCTTCTAATAATGTTATGTGCTGTTTTGACTGCAATTGTAAGTCGGTCTTCTTTCAATATTTTAAAGAAATAAGGTGTAAATTCGAGGTTGCCTTTTGCTTCTAATTCTTGAAATACTAGTTTAGTCCAGTATGTAATTCTGTCTTTATCGTGTTTCCATTTCAACGTCTTTTCTAGCAGTTCTTTCCTCATTTTAACATCTACCGTTCTTGTTGTTACTGGTACAGGTAGCTTATGGCTAATTTCCCTAAGCGGTATAATATTGAACGTAGGGTTATGAGTTGCGGATTTTATGGTCAATCCAAAAAGATTACTGGGAAACTGAATTCTTTTAGAACTTCCGTCCTTAACAACCACAGATTCTTTGAGTAGAAAGTCAATGAAACTATTAGTTTTTCTATCAAAATTCTTTTTATTAAAATCATATATGAATTCTCTTATCCTCGGTTTTATTTTATCAATCCTCTTACTGACCTGCTCTAGCTGGCTTCTAGAATTTTCGTGAAAGTTCTGTACTCTATGAATATTTGAAATATCATCTCGCTCTTGATTGTTTTCTAGAAGCCCGATTAAGATGTCATCAATATCATAAGATATTTGAAATGCATTTCTGAGCTCAGAAGCTTGTTTTTTGATTATATCAAGCCGAATTTCAATTCCTTTTAAAGAATTTAATACATCTTTATTATTAGGGTTTATTCCTGTTTTAAACTCTTTTACGGATTCATTTACCTGGAGGTCCAGTATTTCTATTTGGGATGTCAGTTCCGGAAGTCTTATATCAAAGTGGTCTACAATCCATTCCTCAAAATCACTACCTTCATCAATGTTTGCTGTAAGGCTTTTATGTAATTCAGCAAAAAACCGTTTAATCTTAGCTGGATTGTATTTTTTAATAAGTCTTTTCTCAATGTTCTGACAGAGTTCCAATCCGTATTTTTTGAATTGATAAGTTTTTTTCGATGAATTTCGCCATAGAAAAGACTCTTGAAACCTTAGAATTATAGAGTTGTTTCTATTGTATTCTGTTCTTAATTCCGGATTACCTTGGTCTTTAAAAACCTTAGTAATCGTTGATAAAATATTCTCTTCTGTAAAATTTTTATCTTTATATTTTTCATATAGAGATAGAAGAATTAATCCATCGTTTTTCTCTGGAATTAATTTTTCATATTGGTTTTTGGCCTCTCTATATAGGTTAAAACTGTTCATTTTCTATTGCATCGTTTTTGTCTTAATCGGGTTACCTATTCATTTTATATTATTTTTCCCAAACCAATTTTGAATTGTACTCATAGCTTCATTTCCCATTTTAGATAAGGCAAGCACCACTAAATTCTCTTTTGCCCTAGAGCAAGAAACATAAAACAAGTTTTTGGTTCTTTCCTTTCTATCTATATTGTCATCAGTATCGTTGAAGTAATTCTCAAAATTATATTGCCCTTTCCAACTTGTATCATCTATAACAACTAAAACATTACGATACTCCTCTCCCTTAGTACCATGTTTTGTTGAAAACACATTTTGATTTTGAGTATGCTTAAATAGATTTATAAATTCAGAATACGGCATTGCCATTAGAGCATTATGGAATATAATATCTTTTTCAATACGTATTTTAAGTTCATCTTCTATACTGTCTAAAGGAGTATTGATTCGGTCTAAAAACTTTATTACTCCTGTAGAAAGCATAGCTAGTTTATTATCAATAGCAAAATCAAAAACGTCTTTTACTGTTTTTGATTTACGAATAGTAATAAGTTCTTCAATCTTGTCTGTTATTACCTTCTTGTCTGGATGCTTTTTAAGATTTATAGATTGTGTTCCATTCCGTTTTAAGAGATTAACAATATCACTATAACTATTTTCTTCAAAGAAGGATACCAAATGCTCTATTCCAGTACGCCTTTCGTTAGATGTTTTTTTGTCCATAGAACCTACGAAAAAAGCTGTAATTGGATTTTCCCTTTTTAATAGTGCGTCGTTACCGCCTAAACCATAGCGCCTGCTATAAATACTGTATAGGTTTCCAAATCCTCCTCTTTTGGCAACCCTACTATTTGCAATGATTAATATTTTGTCTTCACTTTCTGGTCCAAAATTCCACCCTTTTTTTTCTAGCTCAGTTATTAAAGTATCATAGTTAGCATTCTTAATTGGTACTAAAGAGTCCTCATATTCTTTTACTTTTTGACCTGTAGTCTTATCGGGATAATTAGTACAGTTTATAAATTGAATACTTCCTTCTATTTTTTTTATATCATCAGGTATTACCTGTTTAATATTTGTTCTTACATTATTTAACAACCCTATTACACTTTGTGAGCTTCTGTAATTTTCCAACTTGGTTATGATATCAATTGTTTTTGCGTCTACATAAGCATGTAATGAACCTATTCCCGTATTATAAATTTTTTGATGTGAGTCTCCGTAAAAACCGATTACTATTTTTTCTTTATTTCTTGGAAGCAAAAAATCTAGTAAGGAATATATAGTTTCTGGGGCTGTATCTTGATATTCATCAACTAAGATATAAGGATGTTTAGATGCTAGTATTGTAGTTAATAAATTGTGATTAGAAAACATCCTATTGGCTAAATTAATTAAATCGTCATGTCCTACTTTTCCATTTTCAAAATCACTATAAGCACGGTCATTATACTCTACAGTGATAATCCTTTCAATAAGCATTAAACTATACTTATCAGGCTTGGTTTCATGGTAAATAGTGTTTATTGCATCAAATTCAATTATTAGTTGTTTGTTGTATGATTTAATACAATCCCAGAGAAATTCATGTATAGTAGAAACCAATACCAATGGATTATTCTCTAGACGTTCTATAATTTCATTTTTAGCAACATTAGTATATGTGATACAGACTATTTTTTGATTTTTTAATTGAAGCGATTTACCCTTTAATTCCAATATATAGTTTATGGTTTGTATAAGGGCATAGGTTTTTCCTGACCCTGCTCCAGCCTCTAACACATAACTCCTTTGGGTCTCTATTTTTTCTTTGATTTGATTTATTGCTTCCATCTATACTTTTGAAATTTCAGTGGTTGCAACATCATCATTTTTGTCTTTTTTTATATTATTATCAAGTGACTTTTCTAGCCATTTAAGTCCACTATCAATATACAATGGCACATTCCACTCACCAAATTCTTCAGGGAATGACATTATATCAAAAGCAAAATTTGTTTTGGAACTAGAGCTTATAGGTGCTAATTGATAAGGAGTCTTATTAATTAAATCATCTACGTTTTTTACTCTAGAAAAACTAAACTGATTTTTAATAATTGTTGAATTTCCTTCATCATCAGTATAAGTCGATTTCAGTAACTCAATATTTGAATTAATAAAAGCTTCTTCAAAACTTCTTGCCGTAATTCCATTCTCTTGAGTTTGGTAGGCTACTCTAATTATTTTAGAATCGGTTTTTTCTTCTTCAGTTGCAGCTACCAATTCGGCTATTGTTTTCTTATTAGGAATCCAATCTTTTAATGTATAATTAGACGTTAACTCACCACTTATACCGTTATTTACCTCACATCTTTCTCCTGTAGCTGCATCTACTGAATCAATATCTGTTACTACCAATGTTTTTAATTTTAAAAACTCTAGAATTTCTTTAAACTTATGACTATAAGCTCCTCCTACCTCCAGAATGGAAACATATTGAGTTGCTAAGCCTGGTGCTGACTTTTTAATCATCTGTGGCATTAACATTCTTTCAGTCGTACCTTCAACAATAATCACTTTGTCAGAGAAGAATAAATCGGATTTATGCAGCGTCAGATATTGTTTTAAAAATCGAGCCGTCTGTTTTTCGTTAGAAATATTTAAAGTATTGAAGTCTTGTACTTCTATATATTTTTTAATTCGATTGAAGTACCTAATTCTTTTAAATCCTTTTTCTGAATCAATACCAGCTTCAGATAATATATGAGATGAATGTGAAGTAATTATTAACTGGACATAAATATTATCTTTTTCAGCGTCTTTTAGAATTCCTTTTATTTGACTAATAAATATCTGCTGCATTTGAGGGTGCATATGCGCTTCAGGTTCTTCTACTAGTACAGCTAAGAACTCAGAAACCTTTTCTTCTTTTGCATTTCTAAACCGTTCGATAAAACTGGCTAGTTCTAGAACCATATAAATGAGGTTGCTATAACCCAGTCCATTATAACTTTCTGGTAAGTCAATTTCTTCCTGTTTATAATAATACTTAATGTTGTTTTTTATTACGGATTCAGAATCAAATTCAGATGCAATAGATATGGGAGGAATTGCAATTGGAGTAGAAGCACCAAACTTTTTAAGGTCTTCAATTATCTTTTGTAAGACTACATTATATTTCTCTTTTAGTTCTTTAGAAATATCTTTTAAGGAATTTTCTATCGCCTTTACATTGTTGTCGGTCTTGTCTCTTTGATTATAATACCTTGAAAAACCTAGTGCTAATGTTTTATTACTATCACTTTTCTTATCATCTAAAATTCTTAGTGCTTTGATATCCTCAAAAGAAACTACTTTCTTTATTTTTTCTTTATATCCAATTTCAATTTCGCGTAAGTAATCAGATTTCACATCTTTAGCATAGCATCTTAATTTATAGAAAGTGTTTAGGTTTTCTTTAAAATACTCAATAAGAGTTGTTTCCTTTACTTCTCTATTAATGTAGGCTTTTACTAAACCTAAAGTATTGTGTGATTCATAAGATAAGAGTGCACATCCATCATTTCTTTTATCATCTAAATCTGTAATGAACTCACTTAGTTCTATGAGTGAATCTTTAGCTTTATCATAAACAAATTCAATCTGAAATTGGATTTTCGGAAAACGTGTTACGATATCTAATTCTATTTTTTCCTTTTCCTCTTCTGAAATTCCAGCGACTAATGTTTTTTCAAACTCAATAAAAAGTTCTTTAAATAATGTATAGGTGGATTGAGAAAAATCTTCAAATGATAAAGAATCGTCACCTGAAGTAAATATTTTAATAACCTCAAGTAAAGAAGTTTTTCCTGTATTGTTTCTTCCTACAATTAAAGTTATGTCATCTTCAAGGTCAATAGAAACATCAGCAAGGAGTCTGAAGCATTTAACTTTTATATTTTTAATTCTCATCTTGTTTTTTAACTTTTATTTTGAAATTAAAGCAACAAAAAAGCCAATGAAAATCCATCAGCTTTTATATAAATCTATTTCTGGCGTAATCGTTCCTAAATATATTAAAATTTTAACATAATTTCTTACGCTTTTCCGTAATTAATTATCTGTCTTATAAGATTATACTCTCTTACCCAAACTCTCTTTATCGAAAGCAATCAAATTAAACAGTTCTCGCATTCGGCTACGAACACGGTTTGCTTAGCGTTCTTCTAATTCTTTAGCATTTAAGTTTGTGGGAGCGTGGGGTTTTATTTTTTTAAGTTTTGGCAAAATATTGAGTTTGTGCCAAAACTTAATTTACAATAGCACTTTATTTCCTCTTATCCCCAGCCCCTTTGTCAAAAGCAATCAAATTAAACAGTTCTCGCATTCGGCTACGAACACGATTTCCGTAGCGTTCTTCAAGTTCTTCAGCATTTAGGTTTGTGGTAGCGTGGGTTTTAATCTTATGTTTGGTTTGTAGATAAAGCTCGTATCGAGATAAGAGTACTTCGCCCATTACATTCAGGTCTTTACCATAAAACCGTCCTGCAGGTTCAACGCCCAAATCATCAAAGCAGTAGAATTTGGTGTTGCCGTATTCTTCCACAGTTTTAAAACCAAGATGGTTGAAACCGAAAGTCACATTCCGACAAGGAATCATTTCGTAAGGTCGTTGCATCGGTACAATATGGCGTAGCAATTTCATCAGGCTGGTTTTACCACATCCTACGGGACCAGAAAGTAAAATGCCTTTGTCAATATCAATTCCATAGGTTTTGCAATTTTCTTTGTCTTTTATAAAATAAGAACAGAGCTTCAATAAAATCTCTTTGTCTTCATCGTAAATCTTGAATTTTTTACCAAAAAGTAGCTTTCCTTTAGCATTCAGATAAATCAAAATTTTTGGAAAGTCATAGAGTATACTTTTGCCATCAAATTTACCCAGCGAATATTCAACGCCACCTTCGGTTATTTTAGAGGGGTTGTCCATAATCTTTGTTTTTAGTGGTTCGCAAGTTGTCCTTGATTTGGGGCGCTTGTTTTTTATTTGATTCGTTTTTTTCGTCAAATAATTCGGTTCTATCCATCCAATTTGTAGCTAGAGCTCGCCAATCTCTAATTGCTTGCCCATCACTTGTTTTCCAATTATTTGCTTCGTAGTGCCCAAAGAATTTTTTTCCTTCATCCGCATCAAAACCTTTTTCTTCAAAAAATAAAATAACCGCCTGCCTGCCCTTTGGCTGTTTTGTATAGTTTTCTTGTTTAGTATTGTTTGTATTAGATACCAATGCTTGTCCACCTATGGGACGGTGTAGGTCTATAACTTGTCCATTTATGGGATGGTGCTGTCCCACAACTGGTTCACGAATGGGATGGTACTGTTCCGCAAGCTGTTCTAATGTGGGATTGTACCGTCCCATATCCGGTTCATCACTTGTACCGATAATGGACATCTTAATTTTACTGCCTTTGTATGGATTGTTAGATGGGAAATAACATAGGTAAAGCCACGAATCCAAATCTGTGACACAGCGATGGTACGTAGATTTTGAGCCTATTTTAGCAGCTCGCATTAAATCTCTACGGTTTACATAAAATTCATCTGTAAAACGGCTACTGTTCCATTCCTGAAACAACGCCATATACAGACTAATATGTGTAGGATTCAGGCGGTCATCAAAATAGAACTTCTCAAAAGCCGCATTGAGTAGCTTTATATAGTTCATAATTTACATTTTGAGACCGTGCTGTACGCGATTTGCAGTCATTACATTTTGAATTTCCTCGACATCGTAATAAATAATACCCCCCACTTTGGTATAGGGCAATGTTCCATTGATACGAAGATTTTGTAAAGTCCCTGGACTTACTTGAAGCAATTCCATAACCTCAGATGATTTGAGGTATTTTTTCAACTTTCCAGTAGCTTGTTTGGATAATAATTTTTTAATGTCATCGAGCAATTCCATTTTGAATTCCCGAAGGTCGTCTGTAGTGATAATACTTGTTGGCATAATAGAACGGATTTAATAGAAAGGGACTATCTGGGTTTATATTTTTAATTAATAGTCCCTGACCTGATTTGACTTTCGTTCTACAAATTTGATAAGCTTTAAATGCTTTTATTCGGTAGTAGATTCGTAATGTGGTTAAAATTTAACAGTGGTAATATTTGAAACGATTAGATTATGCTTAGCAGGGTTAAAGCATTAGAATAGCAAGAATTATTTAAAATAATACATCGGAATTAAGAATAGGGAAGGTACTTCGTAGTGTGGTCTATTGTCAGACGGTTGCTTAAAATAATGACTATAATTTTTTATTTCAAAAACCTATGCAAGTTTTTGAAATAAAAAATTTTAAAGAATATTAGGGGTAAGATGCTTATTTTAATATAGATAATGAATGAGATTTTAAATAAAGAAGCTGCTAGATGTATAATTAATGGATTACTAAAAATAATTCTAAGCTAATAGCAAGAATTGTTGGCGCTGTTTCTGGTAAAGTGGTGGAAAAAGCCATGGTGAATTTGCTAGGTAAAGGTTCGGAAGAGATGCCTTGGCCAGTAATACTAGAACAAAAAAAATATAATTTACAATATTTTTATAGCCATTCATTAAAGATCTCTGGCATTAGTGGTATAAAAAAACTATTGCAATTGATAACATAAGGTTGATTATTTGCAGAGTTACTGGTAATTCTGAAATTTTTTAGGAGTGATTTTTTTATTAATTTTCATTATCAAAAGAAGAATCTTTAAAAAATATTTCTAAAGTTATTCCAATCAAATTACAAAAATTTTGAATAGTATAAATAGTAATTCCTCTACCTTTCATTTTACCTGTTTTTCTATCTTTTTTTAGATGATTCTCCCAACGACTAATATCTTGTTTGTCAACATTAAATTTTTTCACAAAATCAGCTTGTTTGTCTCCTGTACATTGGATACGTAAAGCTTTAATTCTGTCTGCAATTTTATTTGCTAAAATGATATCATTATCTGAAAGTCTGGACATGGTGCAATTTTGTAAAAATGATTAAAAAAACAGTAAGCCATTTGGCTTACTAAATTTTTTTTGTTATTTTAGCTTTAGTAATATTAAATTTGCGATTCTTCTAAAAGAAAAAAATAGAAGCATTCGCTTTGAATCTCGACTTTGAAAACTGGTAATTTTTGCAACGAGAGGATAAGTAAGATGCTCACGTCTATTGGCGTGGGCTCACTTATTGTTGCAAGGTATACCAGTACCTCAAGGTCAATAAGCTGAGTTCCATGCCTTTTTTATTTCCAAAAGGTTTATTCATCTTGTTCTTAGCGTTGTTTTGTTTTAGGAAGTGTTGCACTTGATTCTTTCAATCAAAGCGGTATGAAACACACATTGGGTATTTTGGCACTTCAAAATTCTGTTCAGCATTTTTTTATGTTGGTGTGTACAGTGTTTGATATTCTCTTCATGAAAAAACCCAAGAACCCGATATAAACTATTTTGTTGTGAGATTACCGCCATTCCTTTTCCGGATTTTGTTAAACTCTTTTAGCTCACAACTTACGATTCAATCTTTTTTTTTGTATCCGGACAAATCCCCTTTAAAAGCGTATTGATTTTATGCTTTTCAAAGCCTTTTGATCTTTCTAGTAACAACTGGAATACTGTCAATAGCGCTAATAGAGAAGCAATGCCAAAATTTAAATTATAAAAAACCTAAAACAACCAGCCTATGAAGAACTAAAATGTAGCACTAAAAAAGCCTCCTAATACACTTTTACAGCGGCGTATAGGAAGCCTTAAGTCAATATACTAATTAACTTAATTCAAAATTATGAAAAAAAATCATGTAAAGGCATGTTTACTTACTATACTATATACTCTTTTGGGATATAGTGCTCCAAATTTTATTCAAACCAAACAACAACTTGCTCAAAACAAAATACTTATTTCAGGTACCGTAACAGATGAACTAGGTGTACTCCCGGAAGTGACTATTTTCATCAAAGGAAATTTAGAAGGTACTGTAGCGGACTTCGATGGACATTATAGCATTGATGCTCTACCTCAAGATACTTTGGTGTTTTCTTATGTAGGTTATACTCCCGTGGAAATACGAATAGGATCTCAAAAAGTAATTGATGTTCAATTACTTCATGAAGTTACCGCACTTCTCGAAGTCGAGGTTAATGCCGGATATTATACGGTGAAGGAAAGAGAACAAACAGGGAATATTACGAAGGTGACTGCTGCGGAAATAGCCTTGCAACCTTTGGTAAGCCCTTTAGAAACCCTTCAAGGCAGAATGGCAGGAGTGGTGGTAAATAAACCAACAGGTGTAGCGGGGAGTGCTCCCGTAATTCAAATACGTGGACAGAATAGTTTGCGGAGTGATGGGAATTATCCTTTGTATATTATCGACGGTGTACCGATAAATTCTGCTCCAATTAGTGGAAGTGGACTTTTAGCACTCGGCATGGATCCGCTAAGTACTTTAGGTCTCTCTCAAATTGAAAGTATTGAAATTCTTAAAGATGCTGATGCTACAGCTATTTATGGATCCAGAGGTGCCAATGGGGTAGTATTGGTTACCACAAAAAAAGGAAAAGCTGGAAAAACAAAAATGGAAGTGCAATTATATACTGGTCTTGGGCAGCTGTCCAACACCATTGATGTATTGCATACCGATCAATACATAGAAATGCGTACGGAAGCCTTACAAAATGATGGTGTAGTTCCCTCTTTGAGTAATGCCCCTGATTTGGTAGCTTGGGATTCTAGTCGAGATGTGAACTGGCAAGAAGAACTGATGGGAGAAACGGTATATACTACAAACACACAGCTTTCCTTTTCTGGAGGGTCCCGGCAAACCAGTTTTGTGTTGGGAGGTGCTTTTTATAAAGAAACAACCGTATTTCCTGGAGATTTTGGGTATCAAAAAACGAATGGGTTTATAAACTTAGGACATCATTCCAAAGATCAAAAGTTTCATTTGAATTTTTCAACCACATATGGCGTGGATGCAAATGATTTGTTTTATGGAGGAGAAATTCCTCAAACTACCGTAATGTTAGCACCTAATGCCCCTGAATTATATACCTCAGAGGGAGATTTAAATTGGGAAGATTCTACCTGGACCAACCCACTAAGCCATATGCGTAGGAAGCAAAATATTGATAGCTATACTTTAATGGCCAATGCTAGTATTTCATACTCATTTTTTAAAGGCTTTCAGCTAAAGACCAACTTGGGTTTTACACGTTTAAATAGTGAAACTTTACGAATAGATCCCTTAAGCGCTTATAACCCTACAGTTTGGCAATATGTAACCAATAGTTCCTCCCGGGATGTAACTACCCGACAATCCTATACACTAGAGCCTCAGCTTCTATTTTCTCAGAAAAGAGAAAAATTAGGTCTTGATGCCGTGGTAGGGATAACCCTTCAAGATTCCGAAAATACCCATTTGGTAGGTTCTTCCGATGGCTATGCAGAAGAAAACTTGATCGGAAATCTAGCCATGGCTGAAAATGTATATGTTAGCGTGGATGAAAAAATTCCCTACAAATACCAAGCTGTATTCGGAAGAATAGGCTTAAACTGGGAAGGAAAGTATCTACTCAACCTAACAGGACGTCGGGATGGTTCTTCTCGTTTTGCACCAAAGAATCGTTTCGCCAATTTTGGAGCTGTAGGAGTCGCATGGATATTTTCTGAAGCAAAATTTCTAAAGCAGCACCTCCCTTTGGTAAGTTTTGGAAAATTGAGAGGAAGTTATGGCACTACAGGAAGCGATCAGATTGCGGATTATGGGTACTACAATAGTTATGAAGCCACAATTGATGGAGGTTTATATCCTTCCCAGTTGGGGAGTCCTACGTATTCTTGGGAAGTGAATAAAAAACTAGAGCTGGCTATGTCTTTAGGCTTTTTTAAAGATCGGATTCTGGTGAATGCATCTTGGTATCGCAACCGCAGTTCCAATCAATTGGTAGGCTATTATTTGCCTGCAATAACGGGGTTTACTTCCATACAAGCGAATCAAAATGCTACCGTGGAAAATAGAGGATGGGAGTTGGAATTTACGAGTCAAAATATAAAAACAAATGATTTTGAATGGAGGACAAGTTTCAATTTATCATTACCAAAAAATGAGCTTATCGACTTTCCCAATATCGCACAATCATCGTATGCGAATACCTATCAGGTAGGAACTTCTTTAAATAGTACACGCTTATATGAAAGCTTGGGCGTGAATTCAGAAACGGGATTTTACGAAGTTAAGGATGTGAATGAAGATGGTTCTTTTTCTATTGACGATAAAATCATCACCAAAGATATGAACAGGCAGTATTATGGAGGATTTCAAAATACGTTTGATTGGGGTAACTTCCATTTTGATTTTCTTTTGGAATATGTCAAGCAACTGGGAAGAAATCATTTGGTAAGTTTTGAAACTGCCCCAGGAAGGCTTGGTATCATTGGTGGAAATCAATCACCAGTGGTGTTAGAGCGATGGCAAAACCCTGGAGATATTACGGATGTACAACAGTTTTCTTCTTACAATAGTTATACTCCTTATAGTAGAATAGCTCAGAGTGATCTTTCTATTATAGATAGTTCTTACCTACGACTTAAAACGGCTAGTCTTTCGTATCAACTGCCTCTGAGAAAAGTATCGGACGCTTTTATTCAACAGTGTCGAATATTTTTCCATGGGCAAAATTTATGGACTGGAACTAAAGATAAAGGATGGAATCCTGCCAATAACTCAGGAAGCTTAGCAACGCTTCCTCCACTTCGCACTTTCACTTTAGGAGTGCAATTAACCTTATAAAAAATAACTATGAATACACTATATAAATTACAACTTCTTTTTTACCTAGGAATAGTCGGCACGTTGATAACAGGCTGTGAGGAATATGTCGCCATCGATTCTTCAAACTCGAGTATCGTTAGTGAAGATATATTCGAAAGTGCAACGTTGACTGAAGCCGCCATCGATGGTATTTATCAGCAATTGGCCAACTTAAATAGTTTTGCAGGGGGAAGCCAAAGCTCGGTAACGGTACTCGCAGGATTAGCGGCAGATGAATTAGTCGCTAGCCCTTATAGTCCCACCTTAGGGCAATTTAGAGATAATGAAATTCTCACTTCTAATGGAATGAATTATACGCTTTGGTCTAGTTTGTACAGCATTATCTATGCAACAAATGCCGCTTTAGAAGGTTTAGAAAATACGACCGTAGTAAACGAAACATTGGCCTTGCAATACCAGGGGGAACTTCAAGTTATTCGGACATTTTGTTATTTTTATTTGGTGCACCTTTATGGAGATATACCCCTTATTTTAAGTACGGATTATACAGAAAATGCCTTAGCTACTCGCACCGATAGTGCATTGGTGGTTGCTCAAATGGAGACAGATCTTTTAGAGGCGATTGGATGCCTAGAGGAAACCTACCGAACAGATACGCGTCAATACTGTAATAAAAGTGTAGCATATGCCTTGCTCGCTAGGGTCTATTTGTATACGGAGCAATGGGATAAAGCGGCTCTGTTCGCATCAGCTGTCATAAGCAATAACAGTACATATGCTTTGGAAGAAGAATTGGATCAGGTATTTTTAAAAAACAGTACCGAAGTTGTCTGGCATTTAGAGCCTAATTATGGCTATACGAATGAAGGAAATTTATTTATTCTTTCAGAGTCGCCTATTAGTAGTTATATAAATCCAGTGTATTTAGATGAGACCCTCTTCGGTATTTTTGATGTTGAGGACAAACGTCAGTCTAATTGGTTTGGTGCATTTGAAAGTGATGCAGCGACATTCTATTACCCTTATAAATACAAAGTTCAAATTACAACAGGTGAAGCTACCGAATATAGTGTGGTACTTCGATTAGCAGAATTGTATTTAATACGGGCAGAAGCAAACTATCATACAGGAGATAGAACAAGTGCTTTAGAGGATTTGAATACCCTACGTTTGCGAGCTGGTTTACCCATTGCTACCGAGTCTGGAGCCGCCATTTTGACGGCTATTAAAACAGCACGAAGAAAAGAATTATTCACGGAGTGGGGACATCGTTGGATGGATTTAAATCGTTGGCAGGAGGCTGATGAGGTGTTGGGGAGTTTTAAGGAGAACTGGCAAAGTAGTGATAGCTTATTTCCTATTCCAGAACAAGAAATATTAAGTAACCCTAATTTAATACCTAATGAAGGCTACTAATCCATTTAAAACATTAAGTATTTTAACACAGAATCATCAACTATTTTTCCTTATAAGTTTGGTTCTTTATAGTCTAGGGTATGGCCAGGAGACAACGGATGAGCGAGGGTATCCCAGAATAGGACAACCTATTCCTGAATTTCATTTAAAAAATATAGAGCATTACAAGGTGAAAGAGATCGGAGCCAAGGATCTGCGTGGAAAGCATGTACTCCTTTGGTTTTGGCATCGCTATTGTTCAGGTTCCTATACCCAATTTGATGCAATGGATGCTCTTAGGAAAAAATATGAGGACCGATTGGAAATTTTTACAATAGGAGGGGTGAATGATAAAGTGCACGTGATACCCGAGGTTGAAGAAGATACGATGCGGGCTATTTTTGAGCGTTCTACTTTGGTCAAGAAGCTGTCTTTACCAGCTGTTTATGATATGGATTTATATCGACAGTTTAAAGCATGGTATGCGCCAACCGTGGTATGGATTGATGATCGAGGTATGGTGCAAGCGGTAACTTCTAGTGTAAATGAGAATTGGATAGCGGCTTTTTTAGAAGGAAGACCTTTTCGCTCTGAAGATGTATCTGTTGAAGGACTCAAGCAGGCATCAGAACATCCCTATGCTTATGATTACCATAAAGATTTTTTGGTTGATAATAATGGGGGTAAAAGTGATGATTTTCTATACCGTTCGCTTATTGCCGCATTTAATAATGAATCTGTTACGGGGCCAATACTGCCCTCTTCAGTGGATCAGTATAGTTATTTTGGGAAATTGGAAGGAGTAGGTTCTTTACTTGATTTCTATAAGTTGGCGTATTTGGGAAGGATCTATAATTTTGAGGATTGTTATGTCGATACTACCTATAACCAGGCCATTTATGAGCTAAGGGACAGTACGAAGTTTACAGACTTTAGTTATTCCATTCCTAGGAAAAATTATTTTTGGTATAGTTTGTTAGTTCCTCCACGATTGACCAAACGAGAATCTTTAATGGCGATCATGCAACATGACCTTGAAACCTTTTTTGGTTATAAAGGAAGAGTAGATACCCGGGTACTCCCTTATTGGAGTGTTGTGCTCAGTGATGAGGCAAAAGCACAAATGGCCTCGAATGGGGGAGAGGCTGAAGTATTGGGGGATTGGCATACGAGAATGGGTGCCAGAAACATTACGGTAAATAGATACCTTAACGCTATATTTCATATGACGGCACCTTATTTAGGTTCGGTAATACCTATTATTAATGAAACAGGAATGACTAAAACAATCGATGTACCCGTTATAGATGTTGATTTGAGTAATTTTAAAGAGATTAAAAAAGTTCTTAGCATGCAAGGTTTTACCCTTGAAAAAACAAAAAAAGAATTTAAAGTTTTGGTGATTTCAGATGCGACGTTACCCATAGTTGAGATTGATAGTTTGGACAGCCACTAACATTACTTTTCTCATTAGTTTTTTTAGTTAAATGAAACTGGCAGGAAAGACCTGCCAGTTTTTAATGCACTTATTTCTATAGACTTTTTCTTAATTCAAAAGTGCATTGTGTGGGATTAGCATCGTTTTGAATCCCATAGACTTGTTGTCCTTCATAGGTGCAAATCGCATCGCCATTACCGCATGCAGCCTCAGGAACGGCTCTACATTCACCAGGAAGTTGAATAAATTTTCCCGAAATAGCTTCTTCTGATGTGTTAGCCGAAGCGAGGGCTAATCCTGTAGCTAATGCCATTATTGCTACTGGAAATACTATTTTCATTTTTCTCATTGTTTTTAATTTTTAGTTAAACTTAAAGGCTTGTTTTCTTTATACAGGTTTGTAGCCCTTTCTTCCTGTACTATGGCCATAGTATGTTCAATCTTTTTTGTCTTAGTTATAAAGGGGAAAAGCTTAGGTGCCATTTGATAAATCACAATATAGTGGTGGTGTAAGGCGACCAAACCCATGGAGGTAACCGTAAAGTCATTGACGGGGTTGCCTATGTAATTCGGAATATAGAAACTGAATTCATAGGTTTGTTTTTCCAAATGATACACGTCGATAACATCATTGTTTTTAAAACGGTCTCGTTTTTCATTTTGCGCCATTAAATTGGAGCATACAAACAGGTAATCTCCATAGGTAGCGCTAAATTTGTTGGTCACTAAAGGTGGTGTATTCATTTTTTGAAGGGTCTTTTCGTTGCTGGTGTTTATGCCGATTTTGGCAATTTTATTGGTATCAATAGTGTGTCCAATTTTCCATTTTAATAGCTCATTATCGACGATAAGATATTCATTGCGATAGCGGTACGTATAAATCAGCTGTTTCCGTTGTTGATTAAAATGCAGTATTCCGTCTTTACTAAAAATACCTTCTTTTTGTGCGGTTATAATACCGGAAGTCAAGGTTGTTTTGTATGGATTTAGGGTAATTTTTCCGAGTTCATATTCGTGTGTTTTAGTGCTTACCGCTCGAATTGCTATTTCTTGCTTATCTACAGGTGTGGCTGTGCTAAAATAAGTAGGTTGCTCTAGAACGGAAGAGGCTATACCGGTGTCCAATGTTCCTTGTAAAATTCTAGGGGTGACACCATCCAACACGTAAAAATTAGGAGGCAAAATGGCAAGTTTTGTTTGAGAACGAAGTAAATTAGTTTTAGGTAGGTTGGTTCTTAATCGAATAACGGTCGTGTCTAGATTGGGTAAGTCTGCTTGAACTAGATATAAAGGTGCCGTAAGATTACTGAGGTAAACGGATTGTTTACCATGTCCTGCGAAATAAAAAGAATTAAGTTTTAAATCCAATTGATGAGCAAATAGAATCGGATGTGAAGGAAACAAGCGTTTAAAGCTGTTCCGTTTGTGGATAATATGATCAGAGTACGCAAATAGAATGAGCATTATGCCACTACTAAGGACTATAGTTAATGCAATTAATTGACTTGTTTTTTTAGGTAGTTTCATTGGATTTTAGTTTTAAATTAGGGAGAGAAGAATGTAGGTAAATTGTGTAAATAATTAAGAGTAGAAAGCTACTGTTAAAAACCAAGTGTGCATGCCATCCCATGGTGCTTAGAATACCTCCACAAGAACATGGAATATATGGGCTGAAAACTAATATAAGTATGATATAAGTAGTGAAAAATGTCATTAGGGAAAGGGAGGCGTAAAGGCCAAGTTTTCGAAAATTAGATTGAACCAAGCATATAACGGTGAGCATTTCAATAAGAGGAACAAACCAAACCAACCAATCACTATGGGCAGTTAAAATTGGAGATTGACCTAGCTGGAGTTTAAAAGTGGAATATTCCAATACCTTACTTATTGCGGCATATACAAATAATAAAATCAATAGGTTGCAACTAATACTTAAGAAAAGGATGCGGTATTTCTGTTGAGTTTTCATAGCATTTGATGGGGTTTGATATTAAATGCTATAAAATTCGAGATTTATAATTATTTTATCAGGAGGGAAAATTGACTTAAAAGGAGTATCTACTTTGAATTTGAAGAGGAGTTTGAAAAATTAGCCTTCCTAAAACTTCTCGGGGTATAACCGAATTTTTCCTTAAAAGAACGGCTAAAATGGGGAATACTCTTAAAGCCAACTAAATAAGCAATTTCTTTTAATGGCAGGTCGGAATGTTGAATGAGTATGCTAGCTCTGCGTAAGCGTTCTTGTAATAGAAAACGAAAAACAGTTTCTCCATACATTTTTTTAAAACCAACTTTTAACTTGTGTTCATTAGTCCCTGCCATATGAGCCAAATCGACAAGTGACGGTGTCTGTTGTTCTAGGTGGGTTAAAAGATATTGATGTACGGAACGAATTTTTGAAATATCTTGAGTACTCAAATGCACTTTTGGCTTAAGGTTGTTGGCAACATTGCTTATCGCTTTTTGACCTCTTCTACGAACTTTTTGTTGAAGACGTAGTTTCCTTTTTTTACTTCTTTTTGCAATTTCAACGGCAGTAATTAAAAAGATATCCCTATCATTTTTAACGTCGAAATGTCGCCCTATTAGACAATTGATTTTGATCACCATGCCAATCTTGGTGCGAAAAACTAAGAGTAGGTCTTTTTCTTTATATGGATTTTTTTTACTGTTCGATTTTTTTAAAAAATTTTGCCATATTTTTTGGGAAGGCTTGTTGAGTAGAGCACTAAAAGTTACATCCTTTAATTCTATTCGGGAATACCCCAAAATTTTTTTTATACCAATGTTATAAAGAATGATTTGATCTTGAATATTTAAAACAAAATACATTTGTACCAGTTGCATATAACTTTCATTGACATTCGCAAAACCATCATAAATAAACCTAGTTTTGATTTCTTCCAAAGTCATATTCACAGTCATCGCTAAGGTGTCTAACTCGTCATTTAATTCACTAATTTCCAGTTGGTAATAAAAATTTCCATTCGCTATTTCAATAAGCGCATTTTGTATTTGTTGAATTCTATTTTTCTTGTTAAAATCAGACATAGCATCTTCTAATCTTTAGTGGATAGAAGTTTTAATTTTTTACATAAGTAGCTTTGAGTTATAGCCAGCAGTGTAAATAAACTTCTATACGTATTTATACAATTCTAAATAGGTTAAGGCTTCTTCCATAGTCATACATATTTTCATAGGTATAGGAGGACGACTAGTTCTTATATAAAAATCAGAAAGCATTTGGGATAATGGATAGTCCACAAGGAAGGCTACGGCTTTGCACAAGGCAGCGCCTTCATACGCCAAATAATTTCTGGCAGGTTTGTCTATTCTCTTAACACCACGAACGTCACAGCAAATACAATATGCAAGTCCTTTTTGGATTTGTATCCGATCTTTAACTATCTGAAGAGCAATGGCTCCTGTGATGCTAATGTCTTGTTTGTACTTTATAAAAAGAAGATCATGAGCAAACCAAAATTCCGCATGTTTAGTCTGATGTTGCATAATATCAAGATATTACCTACTAAATTAAATGAAAATTATAAGTAGTCTTCAATTTAGGTGGATTTTTTAAAACTCAAAGCTCAAAACTTATCTGATACGGAGGATCTCTTGTCCGATAAGGAGAACTTCAATTCAAATAAAGCTTGAGGTAATGCAGGAACCCATAAATTTTATAGCTTGGTTCAAAGAGAAACACTATAAAGTCACTATCCTATGGCTAAAATAAAACATAATAATTTTTTAGATACTGTTGATGAGGTATTCAGTGCAGCAAAACGTCACGGAATATTGCATTTGTATGCAGAAGATGATTTCTTCAACGGGAGAAAAATAAAAGTAAATCAAAAAAAATTGTACCACTTCGGAACTACTGGTTACCTTGGGTTGGAACAAGATAAGCGATTAAAGAAAGCTGCTATAGAAGCTATCTTAAAGTATGGAACACAATTTCCGCTGTCTAAAACGTATATATCAAACCCGTTGTATAAAACCTTGGAAGCCCAGCTAGTTCAAATGTATGATAAAACCCCTATTATTATTACGAAGAATAGTACACTAGGGCATATGGGGGTAATTCCGAGTATTGTGGAAGATGGTGATGCTATTATTTTAGATCATCAAGTACATTGGAGCGTTCAAAATGCAGCACGTATTTTGAAAACAAGAAGTATTCCTGTTGAAATGATTCGACATAATCACCTACAAATGCTAGAGGACAAGGTTAAAACTTTAGCCTCTAAATACAAACGAATTTGGTACTGTGCAGATGGCGTATACTCCATGTACGGAGATGTGTCACCAGTAAAAGAATTGCTTCTGTTGAGCACAAAATACCCAGCATTACATCTTTATTTTGATGATGTCCATGGGATGAGTTGGTCTGGAAAAAATGGGACAGGTTTTGTTATGAACCAATTGAAAGACTTGCCCGAACATGTGTTGGTTTTTGGAACCTTGAGTAAAACCTTTGGAGCTAGCGGTGCTGTATTAGTGTGTTCAAACAAAAAAAGATATGCTAAAATCAAGAATTTTGGAGGCCCTTTAACTTTTTCTGCACAACTAGAACCTGCTTCAGTGGCCGCAGCTATTGCTTCCGCAACTATTCATTTATCTTCTGAAATCTATGACCTTCAAACAGATTTACAGGAACGTATTACTTATTTTAATGACTTGTTGGCAGCGACTGATTTACCTTTAATAGAACGAAATCATTCCCCCGTATTTTATTTGGGTACAGGGATGCCTGTTACAGGATACAATTTTGTGAACCGATTGATGAATGAAGGTTTTTTTGTGAATTTGGGTATATTTCCAGCGGTACCTGTCAAAAATACAGGGGTTCGAATTACCATTTCCAGGCATAATAAAAAAGCTGAAATCAAAAAGCTAGTAGAGGCAATGAGCTTTCATTACCCCAAGGCTTTAAAAGAAACCTCCACAAGCCTTGCTAAAGTGCATCGAGCGTTTAACTTGCCAGAAATTAAGGAAAGCCAAGTGACAGCTTCTCCATCTTCAGTAGTGGCCGATTACCATACGACTATTCTAGATATTCCTAAAGACGAATGGAATATGTTACATGGAGATCATGGAGTATTTGATTGGGATGGATTACTTTTTTTGGAAGAGACTTTTAAGGGGAACAAAGCGTTAGAACATAATTGGAAATTTCATTATTTCATTCTTCGAGACCTGAATCAAAGCCCAATACTGGCTACATTTTTTACTTATTCCCTTTGGAAGGACGATATGTTAGCTTCTGAGGCAGTATCTAAAAAAATAGAAGAAAGGCGTAAAAAAGATCATTATTACCTTACGTCATATGTTCTAAGTATGGGTTCTTCCTTTACCGAAGGGCAACATTGTTATGTAGATAAAACCAATGGTTTATGGCCGTTGGCTTGGAAAGAACTATTGAAACTTGTGGAAGCGCTTGGTTCCAAGTTGGAGGCGAAAATAATTGTATTGAGAGATTTTGAATTCGATAAAGCTACAAATGTCTTATTCCATGAACAGGGCTTTATTAAAGTGACTATGCCGGATTCTTGTGTGATTACGAACTTCAGATGGGAAAATAGTGAATCCTATGTTCAAAAGTTATCACGAAGGTCAAGAAAACATTTTTATAAAGATATTCAGCCTTATGAAAAGTGTTTTACAATTAAAACAGTAACCTATCCAGATGACAGACAATTGGCATGCTTTTATGAGCTCTATAACAATGTTGCTGTCCGAAATACGGCTTTGAATTTATTTTTATTACCACAAAAAATAGTAAAGAATATGGCAGCGCATGCAAATTGGGAATTCTTAACGCTTTATTTGAATCCCGAAGTGACAGATGTTCATCATGTGGACCCTGTAGGAGTTATGTTTTGTTACAAAAATAAAGGAAAAATTTATGTTCCTGCATTCATAGGAATGGATTATCACTATGCAAATGCGTTCCAAATTTATAGGCAATTATTATTTCAAACACTGAAAAGAGCAGGGGATTTGGGAAGTCCAAGTATTGAATTTGGTATAAGTGCTTCTTTTGAAAAAAGAAAGTTAGGTGCCCTCGTCATTCCCAAGATTGCTTACGTCCAAGCTGCGGATAACTTTCCGATGGAATTGATAGGAACTTTATAAGTAAAACATCTATTAAAAATAGTAGCAGGATTTAAAAAAGAAATGTGAAGTAATTGCAAACTTGAACTTCTTATTTCTATTGAACTCTATATTGATATAAAGAAGTATGCCATGTTTGAAAATGAGATGTTTGAATTTAATAGAAAGCTGAAAAAGATTCAAGCTGTAGATAAAATCGGTTTGGAAAACGCCAATGAAGGCATACACTTATGCAATAACACTTTATACCTTCTTAGAAACAACCTAAAAGAGGATTCCTTTAATTCAGAAGAGAGTGAAATTCATTTTTTCAAGGAAATAAAAGTACAACCATTGAGCTATCTTATTTATTTTAATGAAATTAGGTCTTGTGAATTGATGCTTCCTAAAATTGGACTTGAATACCAACTCTCATTTTTGAAAAAGAAAATTAGACAAATCAACAAGTTTTTTAGTAGAAATTGGGATTTTGTACATTATATGGAACAAAAACTTACCTACATGGATCGGTTGTATTTTGTACGTAAAAATTCTGTTTTTCCAACCTATTCTCTTCCAGAAACCTTATACTTAGATCCCAATTTCTTTACTTCTCATGACATGCTGTGGGCTCGTATAAATGGTATGAATTCATTTATTAATTATTTGCAAAGTTTGATTCAGCAATTGAATCTTCAAAGACATACCGCAATGAATTTTGGTAAGCCTAAGAAAGCCCTGGTTTGGAGTGCTTCTAAAACAGCACTAACAGAATTAATATACGCCTTGTATTCCTGCTCTGTCGTAAATGATGGGAAGGAAGATATTAAAAGTATAGCAGCGGCCTTTGAAGAGTTGTTTAATATTCGATTGGATAATATCTATAAAACCTATTCCGAAATTAAAACAAGGAAAGATAGTAAAGCACGATTTTTAGAAGAACTTATATTTCGCTTTAATCAAAAAGTTTATGACGATGATGAATTTAAATATTAGACGTAAATCGATTCAAATAAGAAAAACCTAAGTATGATCTCTACCTAAATCTTGACGTAGCGAATCACCCGAATGAAATGGGCTATTCTTGTTTTAATGTACAATCGAAAGATGTGGTTTTTTGACCTCAAGTTTAGTTTTAAGGACGTCCATATCTTCACCGATTTTTTGTTCTATAACTTTTGCATAGATCTTTCAGTTCTATAAGAAAAGAATTAAGATGTTTTTTAACTAAAAGCTTTTTAAATTAATTTGATAGCGTGAACTTCTTCCGCCACCAATCGGAATATAAATATTTTGTTCAACCAAGTTTTGTAAATCTCTTGTTGCAGTAGCTTTTGATGTTCCTGTTATTCCTATGTATTTTGTTGCATTCATTCCACCTTCAAACCCATCAGGACCTTCTTCTAACATTCTTCGAATAATTTTTAATTGGCGTTCATTGATTGCCTTCTCATAATGGTCAAACAGTTTGGCTTTTTTTAAGGTGAATTCAATTTCTTTCTCTGTCTGAATTTGAGCTTTTAAAACAGTTTATCCAAGGTGTAATTTCATTAGAACGCTGTGCTGATTGTAATGCATTATAATATGCTTTCTTATCTTGTTCAATAGTTCTTGATAAGCTTAATAATATTGGTCTCTGGAAGTTTTGTGATAATGCTTTTTCGGAAATCGCCCTACCAATTCTTCCGTTGCCAATTGTACTTCATGAGCCGATTAATTGTAATATTCAGCTCAAATATGAATATTAATTGAGCTAATTAAAAGGGTTATTCGACTCAAATTGATTAGAAAGCTTTTTTTCTGTTTAGAAAGTTGTTCTTGTATTATGGATTCACGTAATGTTAATGACTTCTTTTTATCTATTTTTAAGGCTTAAATAAAAGAGCATGCTAAAAAAAATACTCCTTATATTTCTTATTTTCATCGCCTTTGAGGGACTTTCACAGAATGATAAAATAAGTTTGATGTCATGGAATATTAGAGATTTTGGACAAACAAAAAGTAGTGAGGAATTAGATATAATCGCTGAGATTCTTCATAAGGTGGATATTATTGCAATACAAGAAGTTGTCTCAGGTTATGGTGGGGCGCAAGCAGTTGCAAAATTGACAGCGATATTAAATAGAAAAGGAAATAAGTGGGATTATGTGATTAGTAATCCTACTAACAGTTCAAAGTATGCAACAGAGCGATATGCGTTTGTCTGGAAAACAAAGCTTATTAAAATAAAAAATAGAGGTAGATTAATAAAAGAGCTAGATTCTCTAATAGATAGAGAACCTTTTTTATTAGATTTTTATATGGGTAAAAAGAAATTTACCGTACTTAATTTTCACTCAAAACCCTTTGATAAAGACCCTGAAAGTGAAATAAAAGCACTAACAGAATATGTTAAATACTCTTCGAATTCTTCAATACTGATTGCTGGAGATTTTAACATAGATCAGAGTAAAGCTGTTTTTAACGACTTAAAAAAAAGTGGTTTCAAAGCTGCGGTATCAAACAAGAAAACAACTCTAAAGAGAACTTGTGGCCAGAGTGAGTATCTAAACCATGCCATTGACAATATTTTTTATTCTCAAGAGATAACTAAACTAGCAAGTAAAGTTATAGATTTTGTAAGAGTTTGTGAAAATCTCGATAAAGCAAGAAAGCTATCGGACCATTTGCCTGTTTATTTTGAATTTATTTTGAAATAAGGTAGTCAAGAAAATGTTTAATTATATCTATACATTGAACCAAAGCATAGAATATTTCAATTCAAATTGGAATGATTTGGTAGAATTCTAAAACACGAAAAAACCGATGAAGACAGCACTTTATCTTCTACTTGACTTAACCATGTTTGCAACGGTTAATTTTTGTACGCTGCTACCTTTAACCAAATAGCATCAAGTTCTTTTGTGGTTTTAATATTGAATTTTTCCATTGTCATTTTGTTCAATTTATCTTCTTCCATTCCTATATTTTCTTCTGCCATTATCGTATTGTAAATGTCTAATTCCCATTTTGATGGTAAATCTGTCTTTTTAATATTTCCAACTTTTTCTTTAATATCTATCTCGAATTGATAGACATTTCGAAAATTTTCTTTTGCTATTGTTGGCGTTACGTTTCCAGATTTTCCATTAGGCCCCCAAAATAGTTTTCCAAACGTATAAAAACCGCCACCATTGTTTAGGTCTTTTTTGTCATCATAAGCAAAAATCACAATTTCATCAATGTCACTATTTAATTTTGATTCTTGGTTAACTATTGATTTCATAGTATTGATCAAGCCCTCTTTGTTTATATTATATGGGACAACAATAGCTAAATTAAGTCTTATGAAATCTGGTAATTCTTCCAATTCTTTGGTTGTATATTCGGACAACTTTCTGACTAAGGCTTTAGATTTCACTTCGTTTCTACTTTCGACAGTATATCGTGAAACTAATTTTTCACTAAATATTATTTTATAAGGTTTCTCTCTAGTCGAAACTTCTATAGTTTCAATTGATGTTTTTGTGTTTTTGTAGGTTTGATTTACCTTGGTAATTCCCCCGTTTTGAACTGATTCTGTTGCCTTTTGTTCAATTTTATTCTGTTTGCAGCTAATTAGTGTAAGAAGTATTGCTGGATATAAAAATATTTTCATTGTCTTATTTTTAACTTTTAATTAAGGGTTACTCTTAATTGTTGCAAGCAAGAAAATTTAATCATTGATGATGTTCATAAAATGGTTTAATTATTGGAACATTCAAATGGGCTGGTTTTATTTTTCATTTCCAAAACGTTTTCACTAATTTCCGTTAAATCAAAAACTTTATTTCGTGAAGAAATGAATAATTTTCCATCTTTACCATTAATAATATAATAACCAGGTCTACAATGTTTAAATCTAAAATTTAGAGCAACTAAGCCTTTTATTAGACCTCGTTTCTGAGTAATTCTAAAGACATAGTGGGAGCAACTCTCACTAAAAATGCACTTATTTCTTTTGTGAGGTGGAATTAAAAACCAATAAGCTTTAATAAACCATAAAAATACTACTCTCATTTTTTTTCAAAAACTACCATTTGTTTATTTGTTGTATGTCCTGAAGTTGCTCCTAAACCAAAACAACCTTTATCACCAGAGACATAGGCAGAAATAACTTCTACTCTAATAAACCTCCAACCTTGAATGTCATAATGATTTATAAATTTTTCAAGATAATCTGATGCGTCTTTCGCTGAAGATGCTTTCAAACCTAAGTTTGGTTGTAATGGTACTACTTTGTATTCCATATCTAGTTTTTTAAGTTAAGATTAATTTATCCCAATGAATAGTGTTAATTAAGTATAGTAGAGTTATGTTACTTTCACTACTAAAAATAAAACAACTGATATCATGGAAAGCACTATAACTAAACATCCACTATTTTTGGCTTTGGAAAATGTTTTGCGGTATGTTAAGCCTGGAATTCCTGTTCTAATTGAGTAACCTTTTGAACTTACACTACCCTTTATAGTTCTAACGGTAGGGGTGATTCCAGATTTATTTATATTTATTCCTAAACCTTTAGCTATTTTGACTCTTTTATTAAACCTGAATGACATAGTTACTTCTTTAGAATAAAATCACGAATCACTTTTTCCATGTTAGAAGGTAAATCTGCTTGTTTGATTTCGAATTTCTTAACTTTCATTTCTACTAACCATTTGCTCCAATATGCTCTAATTACATCTTCTTCATAAGGGTTTTTATCATCCGGATTAACGCCTAAAACCAAAACCTCTAAATTGGAAAGATTTTCATTTGCAGATACAAAGCCATAATCTTGCTGATCAAATTTCTTTTTCCAACCAGATTTGTTGAAGCCAAAACTTTTATTGTCTTGTGGTGTTAGGTAGGTAGTTCTATTGCCTTCTCTTATTATAACGTCTTTATGATAGATATATCCATCCGTTAAAACCACTAGAATATTTCTGTAACCATTTTCTACGCAATAATCATCAACCTTATTTTTGAAAAACCCCCAAGTATCAGAGCCAACATAATGATCATCTTTGATTGCTGCTTCATAAATAAGTGTTGAAATACTATCATATTTTTTACAGGTAGCTAAGATTGCTTCCTTAGAAACGGTACTCTTGTCAAAAGAGATTTTAAGAGCCTCCAGTTTTTGGTTTAAAGTTTTGTCAAAAGGTTCAGGATCAATGAATACCCGAATTTTATCGTCTATTTTTATCAATCGTTTATTCATAATATGAGTTTCAAAATTCTCCGCAATTGACTTTAAATATCCAATATCCCTTTGGTAAAACTCCATTGATGGGGAAGGATATTTCGCTGGATTTATTCTATCTGATAAATCTAAAAGTATACTAATATTTAGATTATCATTTGCAGATACCTTGGGGAAATCATGTTCATGTATAAGCGCTTCAACCTTAGGCTCATTTTTACATGAAGCAATAACAAAGGATAAGAACATTAGTATTGTTAGGAACTGGAAATTCTTTTTCATATGATTAATTTACAAGTTTATATAAGCGCCCTTCATAGCTTTCATCTGCAATATCATGGTCTTCTAGGTGTTTTTTTTCTTGAGCGGTGCAAAGTGAAAGTAATTGGTCTTTTCTTTTTAAATCATCAAAATTATCAGCAATACCTAAAAACCACCCTTTTACATATTCTGCATGATAAGTGAGATAGTGTTTGTTAGAAAACACAAAGCCATCTATTGTTCTTTGTAAATCATTTATTTTCCCTTCAATTCCTGAAATTTCTTCTTTTATTGGGTTTAATTTTTCTGTCTGTGAAATAATTTCTTGTTCGCAGTTTTTAATATCTTCTCTCCTAGATCTGATAAAAGTTTTTATTTTATCAAAGTTATCATACTCTTTCATAATAAAATCAAATACCAATCCCCAAATGATATAGACTACGAAACCTGCAAAAATAATACCCCAAAATTCGGCTTTTGTAAAGGCTATTTGAACATTAAAATCAGCAGAATTAAGCGTCTTCTCAATATCATAAATCTTTTTTTCGATTTGATAGGCAAGTATAGCGTCAAAAATAAAAGTGACTATAAATAGAGTTGCTATCTTAACATAGGATATCCAGTTTTTGTGTTTTTGAAACATATGTATCAAATACCCCAAACCCATAAAGGCAAAAGGAATGGTAGCTACAAAAACACCTTCTAACCAGCCATCATCAATTGCTTTGTTAAAAGCATTCGCATCAAAAATGGCGTTAGTAAGTTGGTCAGTATCGAATGCTTTGAAAAATGCCGAATAAGAGGCTGATATATAGAAAACTAATAGATAGAATGTGATCGGAATCAAAACAATCAAACCAAGATAAAATTGTGCTTTTGGCTTTTTGTCAACATCCTCTACGAATTTTTCAGGATTGTGTTTTACTTCGGATATTTCACTTTTGAAAATTGAAATTTTACTTTCCAAGGTAGCAATACCTTCTTCGATAATGCTCTTTACTGTTTTTCTTTTCTTTAATTCTATTTCATACTTACCTCTTTCTTGCACGTAAGGTTCTTTTAATTCTTTCTGAAGCTTTTCATCTTCACGACATTTACCTTTATAATCCATGTACACATCTTGCAAACAGGCCTTAAATATTGTATGATTACCCGATGCTTGTTTTGATGAACCATAGCCACTTTCGAAAAAAGAAAGTTTTATCTTTTTAACATCTTCCTCTTTTGGTTTTTCTATTTCCTGAGGAATACTTTTTTTTAGTGAGAATATATTTTTTAAAGCACTCATATTAGTCTTGCATTTTAGTAAGTAATTCTGATAAAGAGATTTTTTCTTTTGCATTTTCTAAAAGAAATTCACAGATATCATCAATGTTTTCCTCTAAAAAATTAAATTTTTTGCAGTATTTTTTTAAAGTATTTATTTCGTCCTCAGTAACAACTTGGTCCGCCCAAATCATTAATGCTAAATCATATAGATACTCAATTTTCTCGTCTAAAGATTCCGGAATGACAGACTCCTGTGAAGGGTTTAGTAAGATTTCATTTAATTGAGCTTTACTAAGCCCTCTTTCTTTGGCGAAATTATAAAGCATCTTTAATTCTAGTTCATCGAAATTGTCGTCTGCAAAAGCCATTAGGTATAATCTTAAAAAATGACTTTTTAACTCTGTTGATATATTCATTTAAACATCTATTTAATTTTCACAAGCAATATTATCATTATCTCTATCCAGGTTTGAATAACAATTTTTGTCACTTTCAAAGGTTGATTGGGCTTCAGATTGCGATGAGAAATTTGAACATTTTTTATATTCACAAGTGGATTCTGAAGAACAGGAGAAACTTAAAATTGCAACCAGTATTACAAGAAATACACCTAAACAACCTTTTTTATTGTTTCCTTTCATTTTTGTATCTGCCTTTTCATTGTTTACAAAATGACCTTGAACATAAGTTCCATCTTTTTTGTAATATCCTTTACGGTAACTCATTTTAGTAACTGCCTAATAAGTCTATTACTTCTGCGTTAGGAGCATCTCTCTTTACTGCTTCAATGCCATCTTTACAACTCTGTTTTGAATTATACATCTCGCTAGTTGCTATAATCTCTCCATTACCTTTTGATTTTAGATTGAAATAAAATTTACCGTTCGAACTTTTCTTGATTTCAAATTTTGGATTAGTCATGATTTCTATAATTTTTGAATTTGTCATTCAAACCTAAACTCTTTGGAAGACAAAACCTTACAGATTTCCGTAATGCAAAAAAGAACTGTTACAAGCAGTTCTTTTTTGAGTAAAAATGTTGAAGTATATTTTTTAATCTTCCCAACCACATAAGGTTCTACCCATTTCTCTGGCTTCGGTTAAGGGTACTTGATAGGTTTTTGTAGAGCAATTAGATAGTCCTCTACATGCTTTTTTGTAATGGTACTTTTTACTACTTTTTCCTTTGCAGATATAGACGTTGGTTCCCTCGTTTAAGGGCATGCTGAATGAAGAAAAAAACAGAACCAATAATAAAGGCATAATATATTTAATATTTAAATCCGATCTAATTAAGATTCTTGTTTTTGGCATAATACAATTATGATAAAGAAGTTACATTTGAGCTTTTGATTTGTTTAATAATTCTAAAAACAGTTCGAATTCACTCTCCTTTAGCAAGACCAATGATTTTCTATTGTATTTTTCAATTTGAAGATATGTCTTCCATTCATTTTTACTCCAATAACACCCTGATTCAAATCCGCTTCTACTTTTAAAGCTAATTTCTGTGTAGTTTTTGGCATTAGTTTGTAGCACTTTAGATTTGATGATTATTAAGGATTTGATTAAACCATCAATTTCATCTGAATCTAGCTGTGCTATTTTAGTTTCTGTAGAATAAGATCCTTTTATAGCCGTTGTTATTCTTAAGGACTTAATGGAATCACCAGAAATCATATCAGTTATTTTTAAAATTTTGATTTCGGTATTATTATTTATATTTCCAATATCCAAGAATTCCTTTTCTATTAAAGTACCAGCTTGTGAAGAAAATATTTCTGCATTGCTCAATTCCTTGTTTTTGTCCTGAGATACTCCTAGGTTGAAAACAAGGAGAAAGAAGATCGTATTGATTGATAATTTCATATTATTAAATGGATTTCATTTGATTATTTGTGAAAAGTTAATTTTTACAACCATTCTTATCGCAAGTGATCCTATCGCTTGAGTTTATCCAATGATTTGAGTTTTCTGAAGTACTAAAACCACATCCTGTAGTTCCTCCTTTACTTCCTTTATGTACTTCATTTGTTGGTGTATGTTTAACTGCCATAATTTCTATTTTAAAATGAATTATAATTTATATTTTTAGTGTTCTTCGGGATAACGTAATACCAGTAGCTTCATTACTAGTCTTTCTTTGATTTGTCACTTTTTTAATTTTTAATGGGATATCAAATTCCACAGAATTCGCTCGCTTTGACAGCAACAACTTTTTCTAAAGCAACTTTTAAACCATCACAAATACCTTTCAAATCCTTAATTGCCTGACTAGAACTTTTTTTGGCATGCCAAAGAGTTGTGTTAGGTAAGTAGTAATTTTTTTTCACCTTGAAACTTAAAATTGTCCTTTTAACCTATAGACATCATATTTTTTTTAATATCAGTATGAAATTTATTTATGTCATATGAAATTAAAATTTCACCTATTGTGTTTCCCATTTCTATTTTTTTAAGTTGAATTTTTTCAAACCTAAACCTATTAAAACACAATCCCTTACAGATTTCTGTAAGGGATTGAATTTTTTTGAAAATATTTATGATTTTAAATCAGTCCATCTCGGGTGAGTATGGCAATAAGTTGTGTTGTGTTTTTTGCTCCAAAATTATCGAACAGTTTGCTAACTCTTTTATCTATGGTACTTTCACTACTTGGCGTAATGTTATATTTTTTAAATTTTATTGCGATTTCCTTTTTACTTAAACCTTCAGCAAGCTCTTTTAATACAATAATATCGAAATCATCTAATTCAACTAGATTATCCGATGCAGTCAAATTTATTTGAGGAGAAACATACGTTTTGTTTAGGTGTATATCTACTAAAGCTGCAGCTAACTCATCGAGGCTATGACGACCTTTACATACATAGCCATCAATTTTTTGTTCTTCAAAAAGCATCCTTATTTTAGAAGGGTTATCTTCCATGGAGTTCACAATTATCTTTATTGATGGTTGTATTAATTTTACAGCATTAATAAGTTCTTTTCCTGAACTAAGCTTACGACTTATATGGCTTTCTTTAAAGTGTAAGTCTGTAATTAAAAGTTCAAAAGGTTCGTTATTGAGGTGAGCAAATTTTAATCGATTATAAGCCTTATCACAATATAGTTCTTCTTGAATTTCTGAAATATTAAGTTTGTTTGATAATGTGTTTGCAATACCTGTATTTGTATCTTGAAAATCTTCTGCTATTAGAATTTTTTTAAACATAATAACTATAATAATAAAAGTTTTTAATTCGGAGTTTTAATTTCAGCTCTAAAACCTTTTTCTTTTTCAGTTTCAAATATAATTGTTCCACCAATTGCATTAATACGCTTTTCTGTATTCCGAAGACCATTTTTTGTATTCACAGCTTTTCCAGTAGCTCCAATACCATTATCTGAATAATTTATTTGAAGAATATTGTTCATTTTTTTAAAAGAAAGAGTAACAATAGTGGCCTGACTATGTTTTGCCATATTAATCATTAATTCTCTCAGAACTTTGTGTAATGTTGTTTTTGTAAGCGCATTTATTGTGTTCCATTCAATTTCTTTGCTACCAATAAGTATTAATTTGTTTTTCTTTGTGGTATAGTTATTAAGCATTTGTAAGAGTTCATTCTTGTAATTTACTCCTGTTTCTACTTCGTTAATTACTCTTGAAAAATTTCGACTTTGATTATACAGAGTTTCTAATGAATCGAGTAATTCGCCTTTATCAGTGTTGTTCTGAACTAAAAGCATAGCATGGTTTAGTTTTCCTCCAAAATCATCATGAAGTTTTCTTGATAATTCAGCTTCCGTTTCATAAGTTGCTTCTAATTTAGCAGTTTTATTTTTTTGCTTTAGACGCTTAGATCTTTGTATGAAAAAGTAAACTATGAATGATGTAATTAAAAATAATACAACTAGACCTGAGATCGCTAATATTTTTTGATTTTGCTGTTCGGTAGCTTTTAATTTCTCTTCTGCTTTTTCTTTTTGTAATCTTAATATCGATTCTTGTTTCAATTTATCGTCATATTTATATTTTGCAAACTGCGTTTTTACCTGTAGTTCTCTTTTGTATAAACTGTCTTGCAAAAAAAGGTAACGATCTTTTAGTTGTATGTTTTTTGGTGCTAATAGTATCAATTGTTTTATGGCATCTTTCTCTGCTTTGGGATTTTTTAAGGTTTTAGAAATTTTAATTACAGAATCTAAATATAAACTTGCTTCTGAGGTGTTAGTTCTAGAGTAGAATTCACCAAGGTGACTATAACTTGCCATTAGTCCTCGTTTATCATTGTTATTAATCCTAATTGTTAAAGCCTTTTTTAAATCCTGCTCAACAGTAGTTCTGCCATTTAGCCATTGTGTGTATGCTAAATTATCTAAAACACGGCTATATATTTTTTTGTTTGAGATGGTTAATGAGTCTGCAATAACATTTTTTAAAAGTGCAATTGCTTTGTTATATTCTTTACCATCAATAAAAGTAGTAGCTAAATTATTTTGAATAGCTAACTTATCTACTTTTGATTTTGTGATATTCTCTGCTTTTATGTAATATTTAATTGCGTCTTTATAGTTAAAAAGTTTTCTATGGTTAATGGCTAATGTATTGTAAGATGAAGCAATATAATTTATATCATTTTTTCGATTTAAGTACTGTAGTGCTTCTGTGACAGTTTCTTTACTACCAAAATAATCAGCTTGTTCTTTTTGAATTGTTCCCATTTGAACAAGGGTTATTCCAACCCAACTACTGTCTTTAATTTGTTGGAAATAGGTTCTTGATATATTGTAGTTGTAAAAAGCACTATCGATTTTTTTTTCAACTACATTAAAATAATAAGCAACTAAATAATATTGTTTTCCTAAATAGTATTTATTTTTGGCAGGTATTTTTTTTATTTTTTCATGAAAAAATAAAAGACTATCATAGTCTTTATTTTGAAAATGAAGTATATTTTTTTGATATAATATTTTAGCTAAAAGAGTATCTTCAGGATTATTTAATAAGGTTTTATATGCGACATTTATAGCCACCTTTCTTTGCTTTAGCGAGATGCTTTTATCTTTTGATAATCTATAATAATATAAAACACTGTCAATAGGGATAGATTTTTTTTTAAAAACAATTGATTTTTCATTTTGGTTACATGAAAAAAGAATAAAGCTACTGATTAGTATTATAATTTTGTTCAACTGGTTTTTGTTTTAAATATATTTAAAAAAAGAGCCATATAAAATTGTATGGCTCTAATTTTTAAAATAATCTTAATCCTTACCTTCTTCAGGTGGTGGTGGCGGTATGTTCTGATCGTCCCCCTCAGTGGCTTGTGTTTCATACAACTGATCTCTTTGGGTAATTGGCTCAGTTGTACATGAAAATAAAACGGTATTCAGAACTAACGCTATTAAGGCTATAATTGATTTTTTCATAATTTAAAAATGTTGAGATTAAACAAAGCGGTTGCTGTCCGTGCTTTCGCTCGAAAGTTTTTTGGTTACAACAACCCATATAAAATTTTAGGATTACTCCTTTGTCCTTTGAGAAGTAGAAATTGTAATGCAGTAGTTTTTAACTACTTCTCAACCGGTTAATTACAAACCGCATTACAGATTTCCGTATTAGCTAGTTTTGTACATTTATTATGTTAGCATTTCATAACAAGAACTAGCTGATAGGACAAAATTAGTATAGCTTAAAAGCATTAACTTTATATGGTTCCAGAAATTCCAATAGTTCCAAAAAATTCCAATGAAATTCCAAAAATTCAAACCAAATTGCAGAAATGAAAACATCTGAAACTTATAAAAATGAAATATTAGACAAGTATAAATTAGAAAAGGGGGGCAAGGTTAGTATCTATTTGGTGAAGCCAACTTCCGCAAATATAAGGGCGGCTTGTATTTTGCTTTTGAATAAAAGAAACTCAATTAAGGACAATCATATTCTAAATCATTTTTTCCAATTTAAGAACGAGAGTAACAAATTAAAAGAGATTCAGGATTTTGATGTGGATAAATTTAAGCCGATTGTTAATTTTCTTAAGGGGAGAGCAAAAAACACTAGTACTCAGAATATTGAATTAATTAGTTGGCTGATTGATTTTCAACCTAGGCCTTTGCAGGAGTATTTAAAAAAGGATAAGCCATTGTATAAATTGGAAATTGAAACTATTAAAGGAGTAAATAATGTTGGAGATATAGATTTGGACTTGACGTCTGAGAGTTCTGATTTAATTAATGCGAGAGATGATAAAAAAGGAAAATGGAGTACAATACAACTAGTACTTACTACGAGTTTACTTTTTGGGGTTATTGTACTATTATTTATTATAATAAAGCCTGTTGATGATAATGAAACTTGGTGTATGACATGGTCAAAAAACCATTTTGAAAGAATATCCTGTGAAACGAAACCTTATTCTAAATATGGAACGGAAGTTGTACCTTATGAAGAAGTGAAAATGAATAACTTTAAGAAGATAGAGGTTGATATGGCGACAGATTTTTTTGCACCAGTTACTAATAAACCTTTAATATGGTATGCTAAAAATAAAGATGGAGGAATTGAATATTTTACAAATCCTGGTCTTCATCCAATAACGGGTAAAACTTTGGATGAGATTACCCCTTATATTATTAAGAAATATGTGCCTTTGCATTCGAATAAAATAGAATCATTTGTACAATAGAACAAGGAAAGATAGTAAAGCACGATTTTTAGAAGAACTTATATTTCGCTTTAATCAAAAAGTTTATGACGATGATGAATTTAAATATTAGACGTAAATCGATTCAAATAAGAAAAACCTAAGTATAATCTATATATAAATATTAAAGTAGCCCATCACACGAATGAAATGGGCTATTCTTGTTTTAATGTACAATCGAAAGATGTGGTTTTTTGACCTCAAGTTTAGTTTTAAGGACGTCCATATCTTCACAGATTTTTTGTTCTATAACTTTTGCATAGATCTGAGTAGTGGCAAGTTTGGTATGACCTAAAAGCTTAGAGACAGTTTCAATGGGTACTCCATTAGTTAAAGTCACTGTGGTCGCAAAAGTGTGTCTCGCCATATGAAAGGTTAGATTTTTTTGAATACTACTTAAATCCGCTATTTCCTTGAGGTAGCTGTTTAACTTTTGGTTTGAAAGAGTAGGTAATAACTTGTTGTTCTGGTTGGTAGTTGGATTAGAGCTGTATTTTTTAATGATTTTATCAACTTGATTTAATATAGGGATTTTAAAAGGTGTTCCGGTTTTATTTCTGGTATCCATGATCCAGAGCTTTGAGTCTACACCAGGTACAATACTTTTAGGAGTTAATTTCATAATGTCCACATAAGATATTCCTGTATAACAACTAAAAATAAATAAGTCTTTGACCGCGTCTAAACGAGGTATATCCAGGCTTAAGTTTTCAATACTAGCAAGTTCTTCTTTGGTGAGAAATTCTCTTTCTCTTTTTTCCAATTTGGCTTTAAATTTAATAAATGGGTCTCGATCAATCCATTCCATATCTAGAGCAAGGCGAATCATTCTTCGCAAACGTTGAATATGTTTCATTACCGCATTATTTCCAATTTGGTTTCTATTATGTTTGGGACGGTACTTTCTAAGAAAATTTTCAAAACCGATTACAAATCTAAAATCCAGTTCGTTTAGAAAACGATTGTCTGTTTTGTATTCTTGAGCTACATAGTACAATAAGTATTTTTGACTAGTTTTATAATGGCATAGCGTTTTAGGCTTTAATTTACTGTTCATTTTATCGTTAAAAAAATCAATTAAATAACGTAATGAATAATGCACATTGTTTTCCCCTAAAAAACGTGCCTTAATATTTTGAGCGGAAATGGGTTTCTTTTCTAAATTTAAATCCGAAAAACTATTAAAAATTTGAGACTGAACTTGGTCTAAATATTGGTTGATGGATTTTGCTTCTATAGAATACCCTTTGACCCGTTGTCGTGATGAATCCCATTTAGTGGAATCAATCTTTCGTTTGAGACTAATATTGACCCTTTCGGTATTTACGGTAATACGAACGTAAATACCAGCTTGATTGTTTTTGGCGCGCTTGCCATACACCCAAAATAAGGTGGAAAATGTTGAAGTTGTACGCATAGTTGTCGTCTTAAAAGTTAAACGTTCCAGAGACGAAAGTCAAATCAACTATAATAGAGTTATTTTAAATACAATTTCAAAGTGTCAACATGTTGACGATTAAAAAAAAGTGTTGACGATTTGTGAACCAATGAAAGATAAATACTATCATTTTATATGATGGTCCTAAAATCATAAAACCTTGTAAATCATAGGATTTACAAGGTTTTGATACATTTTGAATTTTCATTCAGTGACCGGGCTGGGGCTCGAACCCAGGACCCTCTCCTTAAAAGGGAGATGCTCTACCAACTGAGCTACCAGGTCATTATTTCAGTTTTGCTGTTGGATAATGTTATCCGTTTGCGGGTGCAAATATACAACCATTTATTGATTGTGCAAGTCTATTTTGAAAAAAAATTATTTTTTTTTGTTTTCACTTTATTTTAGGTCAATTTTACATAAAAATAAAACATGAAAATAGTATTAATCGGTTACATGGGAAGCGGAAAAAGTACAATAGGAAAATTGCTTTCTAAGAAATTGAATATCAATTTTATAGACCTTGATGAGTATATAGAATCTAAATTAAATATGTCTGTTTTGGAGATTTTTAGCTCAAAAGGAGAGATCTTTTTTAGAAAAAAAGAGCATGAATACGTGCAAGAATTAATGTTAGAAAAAAAATCATTTATTTTATCTACTGGGGGAGGAACACCTTGTTATTCGAATAATTTAGGTGTAATTAGTGAAAAAACTTCTAATGTTTTTTATTTAAAAGTTTCAATTCCGGGTTTAGTAGATCGTCTATCTAAAGAAAAAGAGCACAGGCCAGTGATTAAAAATATACCTGATGAAGATTTACCAGAGTTTATAGGTAAGCATTTATTTGAGCGTAATAACTTTTACTTACAATCAACCAACATTATTAGTTGCGACGGTAAAACTGCGGAAGAGATAACTGAAGAAATTGCTTCAGGTTTAGCTTAAATAAACTTTGTCGTTTTTAGGCTTAAACTCAACTTGAACTTGTTCTTGTAGAGAGGTGGAAAGTGATATGCCCTTGTAATCAGCTTTTACGGGGTACTTTTTATGATTTCTGTTTACAAGAACAGCAGTTTTTAATTGTTTTAATGGCACTTTTAAAAAATGGACGACTCCATATATCAAAGTAGTACCAGAGTTTAAAACATCATCAACTAATACAACAGACTTATTTGTGTACATTTCTTCAGGTATTGAAGTTTGTACGCCCGTTAATAGTGGATTTTTTTTATCCATGCTTACTTTACATATTGTAACAGTGGCATTTGTAATTTCTTTAAGTACTTTTTCTATTTTTTTGGCAAAATTTAAACCTCCACCTTCAATACCTGCTAAGATAATTTCTTGCTCATCAACATTTGCTTCAAATATTTGATACGAAATACGTCTTACTTTATGTTGTATTTGTTCGTGTGTTAGTATGGTATTCTGCATAATAGCTTTAATTAAAAATCAAATATAAGAAAGTGTCGGTTATTCTTCGCTGGTTTCATCATAAGAGTCGTCTACGTAACCGTCAATATCTCTTCTATCTTTTTTAGTAGGCCTACCAGTACCTTTTTTTCTATAATAGTCTTTAGAATATTTAAGCAATTCGTTACTTTCAAATTCCGATGCTGGCGTAGTATCTTTTCTATATAAATCTACAAGTTTTGCGCCAACTCTATTTGGCGGTATGTCAAGAACCGATATTTGATAATTAATCTGGTTTTTACGAACAATTATTTTGTCCATAGGCAAAACCTCTTTAGAGGGCTTAGCTACAGCTCCGTTTAATTTAACATGACCCTTTTTGCAAGCTTCAGTGCCAATATTTCTGGTTTTAAAATAACGAATGCACCAAAGGTATTTATCTATACGCATATTCAATACTAATTAATAGTGCTTACAAAAGTAGTAGAAAATTGTGTTTTGTAATAATGATTAAATAATAGAAGAGATTTGAAAAATATTGAAAGCAAAAAATCCCAACAGTATTCTGCTGGGATTTTTATGGTTAAGCAATTAATAATATTGCTTTATATTTTAAGAGATAAACTTAATATTAATTGATCTGGTCTAGTATCAATACGATCACCGATTGTACTTATACCACTATTAGCATCAATAACAGTTACCTCATTTTCGGTAAAACCTCTTTCGTAGCGTAAATCAATACCAATTTTTCCTAAATTAACGCCAGCACCTATATTTAAACCTACTGTAAAATCGTTTTCAACATCACCTAAGGTAACTCCGCTATAATCAGTGTCTAATATATATTGAAAAGCAGGACCAGCAAAAACATTTAATGGGCCAATAACTTTTACTCCAATAAGAACAGGTAAATCTAATTTCGACATGTCTAAACTGTTATTTTCATAATCAGTTTTTGTTTTAGTGTACACTAATTCAGGGCGCAAATAAATTTCTTCTCCAATTTTACCAAAAATACCAACGTGATAACCAACATTACCTTTTGGGTCATCATAGGCATCTCTAGCTGCATCAAAGTAATCACCAGTTGCTCCATAATTTAAACCAGCCTTAATACCAAATCCTTGCTCAGATTGAGCAAATGCAATACAACTTACTAAAGCAAATATTGCAGTTAAAAATGTTTTTCTCATATCATTTAAATTTTGAGTAAAACCTAAATCAATAATAATACCAATTTAAAATTTTACTTCTCGTTATCAAACTTAACGACAATCAATAGTATATATTGTTACACTTTGGTTATTGAATGTTAAAGTTATCTTAGAGAAATATATTGCTTGATTCTATAATGTTGATTACCAACTTTATTTTTTTCTTAGGTATTTTCCTTAATATAGTTAACTATATTTGTGCTCATTTATTTATAAGATTTGAAATTTACATTAAAACAAAACGATCCTAATAGTAAAGCTAGAGCAGGAGTAATTGAAACTGATCACGGAAAAATAGAAACACCTATTTTTATGCCTGTTGGTACTGTAGCATCTGTAAAAGGAGTGCATCAGCGTGAATTAAAAGAAGATATTAACCCTGATATTATTTTAGGAAATACATACCACTTATACCTTAGACCTAAAACAGATATTATTGAAAAAGCTGGTGGTTTGCATAAGTTTATGGGTTGGGATAGAAATATTTTAACCGATAGTGGTGGTTACCAAGTGTATTCACTTTCTGGTAGAAGAAAGATAAAAGAAGAAGGAGTAAAATTTAAATCACATATTGATGGTTCGTACCATCATTTCACACCAGAAAATGTAATGGAAATTCAGCGTACAATTGGTGCTGATATTATTATGGCATTTGATGAATGTACACCTTACCCTTGTGATTACAAATACGCACAACGTTCTATGCACATGACGCATAGATGGTTGGAGCGTTGTATTACACATTTAGAAAAAGTACCTTATAAATATGACTATAGTCAAGCATTTTTTCCAATTGTTCAAGGGTCTACTTATAAAGATTTAAGAAGACAATCAGCAGAATATATAGCAGGTGTTGGAGCAGAAGGGAATGCCATTGGTGGACTTTCAGTTGGTGAGCCAGCAGAAGAAATGTATGCTATGACTGAGGTTGTTTGTGAAATTCTACCGGAGGACAAGCCTCGTTATTTAATGGGTGTAGGTACACCAATAAATATTTTAGAGAATATTGCATTGGGTATTGATATGTTTGATTGTGTAATGCCAACGCGGAACGCAAGAAACGGAATGTTATTTACTGCACATGGTACCATAAACATTAAAAATAAGAAGTGGGAAGATGATTTTTCTCCGATTGATGAAATGGCAATTACTTTTGTTGATACTGAATATTCAAAAGCATATTTACGTCACTTATTTGCAGCCAATGAATATTTAGGAAAACAGATTGCTACTATTCATAATTTAGGTTTTTATTTGTGGTTGACTCGTGAGGCAAGAAAGCATATCTTGGCAGGAGATTTTTATGAGTGGAAAAATAAGATGGTAAAACAAATGGATAAAAGGCTTTAATGTTAGGCATTATAGATAGATACATATTAAAACGTTATCTCATAACATTCTCTGTAATGTTATTAATGTTTATTCCTATTGGTATTATGGCCCACTTGGCCGAGAAACTAGGAAAAATGCAAGAAAACGAAGCTCCTTTAAATGAAATTCTTATCTATTTGAGCAATTTCTCTATTTATATAGGGAGTATACTTGTACCTATTTTTTTATTTTTATCGGTAATTTTCTTTACTTCAAAATTAGCTAGTAATACTGAAATTGTAGCTATATTGAGTTCAGGTATATCCTTTAATCGGTTTTTAAGACCTTATTTAATAGGTTCAACTATAGTTGCCATATTTATGTTTATTATGGGAATGTTTATTGTGCCTTATGCAAGTATTGGCTTTAATGAATTCTCATTTACATATTTAAAAAAAGGTAGGCAAGATAGGGTTACAGAAAATATCTTTAATCAATTAAATGAGAATGATTTTATTTATGTAAGTAGGTTTGATCCAACGAGAGAGATTGGTTATAACTTTACTATGGAGCATTTTAATGAAGAAAGTAATGAGTTAGAATATAAGTTATCTGCAGCTAATATTCGTTGGGTTCCAAAAGATTCAGTTTATAGACTTACGTCATTTGTAAAAAGGACTTTAGTTGGTGAAACAGAAATTTTAGAAACTAAACCTCGATTAGATACAATATTTCCATTCAAAATAAATGATTTAACTCCGGTATCATATATCGCAGAAACTAAAAACTTATTTGAGTTAAATGATTTTATTGATAGTCAAAAACGTAAAGGAGCATCAAATATTAATACGTATGTATTAGTAAAGTATAAAAGATGGGCCTTGCCTGTTACAGCGTTTATTTTAACATTTATAGCAGTAGCAGTATCTTCTCAAAAACGAAGAGGGGGTATGGGAGTTAATTTAGCTTTCGGAATTTTTGTTGCTTTTATCTACATATTTTTCGATCGTGTATTTAGTACCTTAGCAGAACAAACTGGTTTATCACCCTTACTAGCAGTTTTAATTCCCAACTTAATATTTGGAATATTAGGGTTTTATCTTATTCAAAGAGCAAAACGTTAACGTTTTTGTACTACTTTTAATGTATGACTACGAAACTAAAAAACTATCTACATCTCCATTTTATAGTTTTTATATGGGGATTTACTGCGGTTTTAGGAAAACTGATTAGTATTGATGCGCTACCATTGGTTTTTTATCGAATGGGTATTGCAGTTGCTTGTATAGGCTTGTTTATTGCTTTTAAGAAAATTTCTTTAAAAATTTCACCAAAAAAAATAGCGACTATGGCTATAATAGGAGTCGTTATTGCTTTGCATTGGATTGCTTTTTTTAAAGCCATAAAAGTTTCAAATGTATCTATAGCTCTGGCAACTTTAGCCACAGGTGCTTTTTTCACAGCTTTAATTGAGCCGTTTATTTATAAAAGAAAAATGATTTGGTATGAAGTTGCCTTTGGAATTGTGGTAATAATAGGACTTTATATTATTTTTAATGTAGAAACTCAATACGTCGAAGGTATAATTTTAGCGCTAGTTGCAGCATTTTTAGCATCAGTATTCACTTTAGTTAATGGTAAATTAATAACGGTAGAAAAACCGAGTATAATTTCATTTTATGAATTATTATTTGGTTTTTTATTTGTTGCAATATATATAGGCGTACAAGGTGGTTTTACAAATAATTTTTTTAAAGTTTCACTAAATGATTGGATGTTTATAGTCATACTAGCTTCTGTATGTACAGCTTACGCATTTATAGCATCAGTTAAAGTAATGAAGTTTTTATCACCATATACAGTAATGTTAACAGTGAATTTAGAACCCATTTATGGTATTATATTAGCTTTTATATTTGTTGGTGAAAGTGAAAAAATGAATCCTTTGTTCTATATAGGAGCATTAATTATATTAAGCACGGTACTAAGTAATGGCGTATTAAAAAATAAAGGAAGAATAAAAAAGTTAAGTAGGACTTAGACATCCCTATTTAATGTTTTATATTTGTCTTTAGATTAAAAATAAACAGGAGAATTCATGGAATACTTAGAGTTTGAACTTCCCATCAAAGAGCTTGAAGAGCAGTTGGATAAGTGCATGATCATTGGTGAAGAAAGTGAGGTTGATGTTACAGAAACCTGTAAACAAATTGAAAAAAAATTACAAGAAACTCGTAAAGATATTTACAAGAACCTTACCGCATGGCAACGAGTTCAACTTTCAAGGCACCCAAATAGACCATATACATTAGATTATATAAAAGGTATTTGTGGTGATACATTTTTAGAGCTTCATGGTGATAGAAATGTAAAAGACGATAAAGCCATGATTGGTGGTTTAGGTAAAATTGGTGATCAATCTTTTATGTTTATTGGTCAACAAAAAGGTTTTAATACTAAAACTCGTCAATACCGTAATTTTGGTATGGCTAACCCTGAAGGGTATCGTAAAGCTTTACGTTTAATGAAATCTGCAGAAAAATTTAATATTCCTGTAGTGTGTTTTGTGGATACTCCTGGTGCTTACCCAGGTATTGAAGCAGAAGAACGCGGGCAAGGGGAAGCTATTGCTCGTAATATTTTAGAAATGACACGCTTAAAAGTACCCGTTATAGTTACTATCATTGGTGAAGGTGCTTCTGGTGGAGCATTAGGTATAGGTGTTGGTGATAAAGTATTAATGTTAGAAAATACATGGTATTCTGTAATATCTCCTGAGTCTTGTTCTTCTATTTTATGGAGAAGTTGGGAATATAAAGAACAAGCAGCTGAAGCATTAAAACTTACGGCTACAGATATGAAAAAGTTAAAACTTATTGATGAAATTGTGAGAGAACCTGCTGGTGGAGCTCATAGTTCTAGAGAAAAAACTTTTGATATTGTAAAAAATAAAATAGTTTCTCATTACGAGGAGTTAAAAAAGTTATCACCAAAAGAACTTACAAATACCAGGATGGAAAAATATGCCAATATGGGTGTATTCAACGACTAATTCCTGTTTTAAACCATAAATATTAAAACTGGAGAATTAATTCTCCAGTTTTTTTTTGTTATCAACACAAAATCGTAACTTATTAACAAGCAAATTGTTAATGAACGGTTAATAGAGAAATTTAATTTATAATGTTAACTGAAAGTTAATTTGATACTTTCGCAAACTATGGAGAAACCCAGCCCAATATTAGGACATAAAGTCGACAAGTCTAATCTAATTCAATTAGAGAAAGGTAAATTACCGCCACAAGCTATTGATTTAGAAGAAGTTGTGATTGGTGCGATGATGATTGATAAAAAAGGTATTGATGAGGTTATCGATATTTTACATCCAGAAGTTTTTTATAAAGACGCACACCGCTTTATTTATGAAGCAATTTTTAAATTGTTTGAAACCTCTGAACCAGTCGATTTATTAACCGTTTCTTCTCAATTGAAGAAGGATGGAAAATTAGAAGCTGTTGGTGGTGATTTTTATTTGATAAAATTGACTCAAAAAGTGGCTTCATCTGCCCATATTGAGTTTCACGCACGTATAATTCTTCAAAAATATATTCAACGTAGTTTAATAAAAATTTCAAATGAAATTATTCAAGAAGCTTACGATGAAGGAACAGATGTTTTTGATCTATTAGATACAGCAGAATCAAAATTATACGATGTAACTCAAGGAAATTTAAAGCGTTCAGCTGAAACTGCACAAAACTTAGTAATTCAAGCTAAAAAGCGTATTGAAGAGATTGCTGGTAAAGAAGGTTTGAGTGGTGTGCCATCAGGTTTTGACAAAGTTGATAAACTTACTTCTGGTTGGCAACCGAGTGATTTAATCATTATTGCAGCACGTCCGGGTATGGGTAAAACAGCACTTACCTTATCTATGGCACGTAATATGGCTGTAAACTCTAATATTCCAGTGGCATTTTTCTCATTAGAGATGTCTTCTGTACAGTTAATAACACGTTTAATTTCTTCTGAGACAGGTTTGTCTTCAGAAAAATTACGTACAGGTAAATTAGAAAAGCACGAGTGGGAACAACTTAATGTAAAAGTAAAAACATTAGAGAAAGCTCCTCTGTTTATTGATGATACGCCTTCATTATCTATTTTTGACCTTAGAGCAAAGGCAAGACGTTTAGCTTCGCAACACGGTATTCGAATGATTATGATTGATTACCTGCAGTTGATGACAGCTGGTGGTAGTCAAAAAGGTGGTGGAAACCGTGAACAAGAGATTTCTACTATTTCACGTAACTTAAAAGCACTAGCAAAAGAATTAAATGTACCAGTAATTGCACTTTCACAGTTATCTCGTGCGGTTGAAACACGGGGGGGGACTAAAAGACCTTTACTTTCTGACCTTAGGGAATCTGGAGCGATTGAGCAAGATGCCGATATTGTTTCGTTTATTTACCGTCCTGAATATTATAAAATTGATGAGTGGGATGATGATGAGCGTACGCCAACTGCTGGGCAAGGAGAATTTATTGTAGCTAAACACAGAAATGGTGGTTTAGAGAATATTAGGTTAAAGTTTATTGGTAATCAAGGTAAATTTGATAATTTAGATGACTTTGATTCTCCTTTTGAGTTCCAGTCTAAAATGAATGACGGAGAAGAAAACCCATTTGCAACTAAAAATCTGCCAAATGCAGATCAAGCTTTTGGTAGTTCAATGAACGATACACCAGATTTTGATGATAATGATGTGCCTTTTTAAAAGTTTAAAATTTAAATTTCAATACAAAAGAAAGAGAATACTTTATACGAGTATTCTCTTTCTTTTTTCATACACAATAACAGCATCTTCTATTTTAATTCCAATGGATGCTGAAAGTCAAAAAGATCATTTAAAAGCTTACGGAATTACATATTGGGTGTTAGTAAAACAACAGAAGGTTCAGTGGTTATTAAATTACCGTGGAGGTTCTTTTTTATTGCCCGATGGAGATGTTATTCGAAAAGAATGTCAAATACGTGGTGTTTCGTTTGAAATACTTTCTGATGGCGAAGCAAATTCAATTTTAAATGATATTTCGAGTCCATCAAAAAATCAAGAAGCAGTAATACTTGAAAAAGCGCCAAAAATAGCAGTCTATACACCTACAGGTAAACAACCTTGGGATGATGCTGTAACAATGGTGTTAACCTATGCTGAAATACCTTATGAAACCGTTTATGATGAAGAGGTATTAACGGATAAATTGGTTTTATTTGACTGGTTACATTTACATCATGAAGATTTTACGGGGCAATACGGAAAGTTTTATGCTTCATATAAAACAGCACCTTGGTATTTAGAAGGTAAAAAAGATGCAGAAGCTTTAGCACGTAAGTTAAGTTTCACGAAGGTTTCAGAAGAGAAAAGAGCAGTAACCTTAAAAATTAGAAATTATGTGATTGGTGGTGGTTTTATGTTTGCCATGTGTTCAGCAACAGATAGTTTTGATATTTCCTTATCAGCCTCTGATGGTATAGATATTTGTGAAACTATGTTTGATGGTGATCCATCAGAATCTAATTATCAATCTAAAATAGATTATAGTAAAACCTTTGCTTTTACAAATTTTACTTTAGAACGTAACCCATTAGTTTATGAGTTTTCATCAATAGATATGACAAGTAAAAGAAAAATACCCAAAGAATCTGATTACTTTTCGTTAATGGATTTTTCTGCTAAATGGGATCCTGTACCTACAATGCTTTGTCAAAACCATACAAGCTTAGTAAAAGGTTTTATGGGGCAGACAACTTCATTTAAACGAGATGAAATTAAGCCGACAGTTTTGGTTTTAGGTGAGAATAAATTGAATAATGAAGCTCGTTACATTCACGGAATAAAGGGGAAAGGTTTTTTTACTTTTTATGGTGGTCATGACCCTGAAGATTATCAGCATAGAGTTGGAGACCCAAAAACGGAGTTGGAATTGCATCCTTCTTCACCAGGATACAGACTTATTTTAAACAATGTTTTATTTCCTGCAGCTAAAAAGAAAAAGCAAAAAACTTAATTATTGATTTCGAGAAATCTAAAATAAAAACCGCTATTAAAACAATTGTTTTAATAGCGGTTTTCTAGTTAGTAATATTTAAAAAGCATCAATTTTATTGATGGTATAATGGAATTTTAGAAAGTTCCGATAAAGTGACTTCCTTCAGCATTAACTAATTCAGCACCTTTAGTTACTTCACCAGTCTCAGTATCTATAACATAGATGTTTCCATTTTCTCCAACAGGGGCTTCAGTAACATAAATTTCATTACCATCAACAACAAAACCTTGATATTGGAATAAGTAGAAATCTGCATTGTAAGGTATAGCATCAATTCTTGTAGCAGTCTTAGTATTTAAATCAGCTAAAGCAAAAAATCCTTGAGCACCAGCAACACCTTCTTCAGAACCATCGTGACGGTAAGCGATAACAGCTTTACCATTTGCAGCAGGTCTCCAAGCAAGAATATAAGCACCTTCAACACCCAAAGCATCATCTAAATTAAAAATGTAAGAATCATCATACTCGTTATCAGCATCAATTTTCAAAATGTGAGAACCTGATGGGTCACTTTGGTTAGCTTGGTATACGCTACCATCATATAAAAAAGCATTAATACTACGGTAACCGTTTGTATTACCATAACCAACTGTTGAAGTAATTACTGATGGGTTTAATAATGAAGGGTAGTCTAATACAATAGTTTTAGAACCTAAAATTTCATAATCGCTATCACTCTCAGTAGTTGTAGGGTCAAGTTTACTTAAACGAGCACCAATATATAATTTGTCACCAGCCTCATTTAAAACAGGCATATCTATTCTTGAAATATAATAACCTAAAGCTTCTTCTTCATCAGTTAAAGCAACACTATGTTCTTGAAAATTATTAATTAAAGAATTTTCTAAATCTAATGTTACAACACCAATTGTAGCATTTGTTCTGATATAAGTATCATCTGAAGCGTCGTCTTCGGTACCATTATCGTCAATTTCATTTTCTGTTGATACATAAACAGCAGCTCCTGTTTTATCACCATCAAATAATTTGATCCATCTAGGTGCAGTTCCTACATAAGGTTCAATACTTACTTCGGTACCTGATTGTGTAAAAGTTTGTCCACCTTCTACCAAATATTTAGTGTAAGTACCACCAGTATCACCTGCATAACTAATATTAAAGATTGTACTTCCGTCTTCTGAAGACTGTAATCGAGCTGTTCTGTTTGATGGTGCTGTAAATCCGTTTTCAAAAGGAGAGATTGATACAGAAGGGTCTTTAGCCTCTTCACTGGTTACACTGTAAATTAATGTACCTCCATTTCCATCTCCTGGCTCATCGCCCATTTGAGCTCCAGCAACAGTGATCCATCTTGTTTCATCTTCTGTTCCTGCTTCAGTTTCAGTTTCAGTTTCTGTACTTGTATCAGTGTCATCACTGCTACAAGCAGTCATTAAACCTATGGTTAGTGCAGTTAGGGTTAATGTTTTAAAGTCTAATAGTGTGCGTCTCATATTGAATTGATTAATAATTATTAATTGTGTAATTTATTTTTAAGTATAAAGCTCGTCCGGGCTTTTGTACACGTAAGTTGTCATATAAGGGTTTGTCAAAAATGTTTTTAACATCAAAACTCATTACAGTTTTTTTATCTGGGAATGCATAGCTGATTCCCAAGTCTTGTGAGATTTGCTCAGGTACTTTAAAAAAATCTGCACCTCCTACACCAGATGGTATATTCAAATAAGAGAATTCACCAGTAAAGTATAAGCTGTAAAACAGATTTAATCGAGTATTTTCTTGAAATACATCTTTTAGAGAGTACCTTAAACTACCGTTCATGGTGAAAAAAGGAGTGTTTGGAATATCTATTTCAGTTCCGGCATCAGTAGTGGTTGTTAAATCGAAACGAGAAATATTAAAATTTAATCCTAAATTATTTTTATAACTATAATTTAATTGTGCATCAACTCCTTTAGATTTAGCATTACCTTGATTTACATAAACAATTAATTCATCATCAACATTTAGCGAGTTTTCAATAGGTAAACCTATTCTATCGGTTATGTCTCTAATAAAAAAGTTCGATGATACTGTAAATTGGTTTTTCTTAATATTAAAAGCACCAAGTCTAAAACCTAAATTGTAATTGTTACTTTTTTCTGGTCGAATACTAGTATTGGCTACTACATTATCTCCGTCATTACCAAATACTTCCGTTTCATCTGGTAAGCGAATTGCTTTTTCTGCAGAGGCCAATAAAGTTAATTTTGGATGTATAGCAAATGATGTTACAAAACCATATCCATCATCTTTATTGTTTGAACTAACAACTTCATCAACAACAATACTGTTGCCATTTTCATCTTGAGCTATTGCAGGGTCAATACTAATTGTTTTTTGATGGTAATATTTACCAAATACGCTCGCTCTTAATTTTTGGTCAAGTGTTACTAATTCGTAAGTTAAAGCGTAAATATTTTTATGTAAATCTCTTGTGCCAATAAATGTGTTTTCTAAAAGAGACAACAGAGGATCGCTATCTTCTCTATCAATACCACTGTAAGAATGATTAGCCAAAAATTTATGGTGATCATTTATTTTATATGACAAACCAGTTCTTATTGATGCTACTTTTCTTTCAATTTTAGCTAAGGTTGGTCCACCTTCTTGTTGAGAACCCCAAGTGTATTCATATTCATCGCCTTTAAAATCAATTGCTCTTTCGCCACTCCAACTATAAGCAGCGGCGACGGTATCATTTACGGTACGATTTCGGCTACCATACAAACCGTTTATATTTATAGCTAAACCTTTGGTTAAAAAATCATCTTTTTGATATATTAAATTTGCTAATAATGCATCAGACTCTAAAAAACGATCTTTATATGGTCGAATAGTCATAAAAGCACCATGTTGAACTTCTTTATAATCATCAGAAGCAGTAACTCCAATAAAAAACTGGTCAGCCCAACTAACATTTGTATACCCTATTTGTGCCATACCACCAGTAGATCTGTAGACATCATTAAATCGTCTGGCTGTAATTGGTGTTTGTACACCTCCTAAACCTGTAACAACAATAGCTCTACCAGACACTTTGTAATTATTATCAGAATAATTATTAAATAAAGAAGTTTTTATTGTAAAACCAGATTTATCAAAATGATATAAACCATTTACACTAGCTTGAATTGTATTAAAAGAACCATAGGAAACAGCTGCATTAAAAAAATCTTTTGACCCTTTATGTAATACCACATTAATAGCGCCACCTAAAGCATCATCAGATAAATGACCAGGAACAACACCTTTGTATACCTCAATATTTTTTATCATTGATGGCGGGATGCTATTTAAGCTAAATGATGATCCGTAAACTGAACTCGGAATACCATCAATAAATATTTTAATAGAACTCCCAGACAACCCATTCAAGCTATAGTTGACTTCGGAGCCTAAACCACCATTTTGACGAATTTTTACACCAACAGTAGTATTTAATAAATCGTTAGTTTGAATGTTTCTAAGGCTTGCTTCTTTTGTTTTTATGACATTTACAGCATAGCCTGAAGTTTCTTTTTCAGTCTCTATACTTTTGCCGTTAATTACAACTTCACTTAATTGATTCATTTTTTTACTCAAACGAATGATAATAGTGTTGTATTCCTTGTCAATATTTATAGAAACCTTCTTGTTGTCTGCTTCAATTGTAGAAATTGAAAGCTCGTAAGTATTGTATTGCAGTTTGTCTATTTCAAATTTACCGTCAAAATCACTTATAGCGCTACGGTTAGTTCCTAGCACTTTAATATGGGCATTTATAACAGGTGAATCATCTTCTAATACCACAGTACCAGATATTAAACCTGTTTGAGAGTGAATTATATTGAAAAATAATAACGTAATTACAAAAATTATATATCTCATTTATTTAGACTGAATAAAAATAAAGTCGCAAATGTATATAATAATTAAGACTAGTTTTATTCTAAAATGACGCGTTTTTGATATATAAAATATGGAAATTAATTTAACAATATTAAGTATTTGTAATACAGTATTTTATATTATTTTTTAAATAAGAATTAATATAAAATCCGTCATAAAAAAGTTAAATTTTAAGAACTAAAGTAGTTGAAGTTGTCAAGAAGTAAATAGTATTTAAGTAATTAATTCTAAAGGTTATTAACACTTTCTAATTTTTTTGACTCTCTAATCAAAGCTTTGGCAAGAACGGTTGTAGCATCAATAATTAAGCTGTTTTCAATTTTTTGATATTGAATTGCTAACGGGATTTCAGTACATCCTAAAATTACAGCCTCGGCTCCTTTTCTTGATAAATATGTGGCAGCCATACTTAAATTTTCTTTTGCTTTTTCATTCACAGGATTAGAAAAAGCCTTAATACCATAACTGGTATCATAAATTGAAGGGTGAACAAATAAATCTTGTATGTCTTCTGAAGGTTGAATAACTCCAATGTTATATTTAGATAAAACTACTGGAACTATACTTTTGCAAGTATAGTTCCAGTAGTTCCTAAAACACCTACTTTCTTTATTTCAGGGTATTCTTTTGATATGTGTTTAGCAACCTCTTCAATCAAATTGACCAAAACACAAGATTCTGGAATACTTTTTTCGATTAAACTTAAAATAGGTTTAGCATGAGCTGTATTGCAAGGTATTCCAATAATAGTGGAACCACTTGCTATTAGCGAAGCTATAATTTCAGCAATTGCAATACCAGGATTGGTGTCTGTTTCACCAAGTAAATATTTTGTACGATCAATGATTTTATGGGGTACAGATAACATTGAAACAGGTAAATGCTCTTGATCAGATGTTGCTTCTGTTAAATCGTATACTTTTTTTATTAAATCGATACCTGCATAACTACCAACACCGCCAACTATACCTATCATTTTATTAGTCATATTCTAATTTTAAAAAGATGTAAAATAAAGCTAAGCAGACTTAAAACTGTAATAAAACTATTATAAATTTTATTAGAATAATAAAGCCTTCAACAAAATAAAGTTTATTTTATTGAAGGCTTTTAGTAAGAAGTACTAGCATATTTTTTTATGCATCTTCATTTAATAGTTGCGTGAGTACTTCTTTAAAAACAGTTACAGGTTGTGCGCCTGTAACAGCGCTTTTTCTGTTAAAAACAACAGTTGGTACAGAGTTTACACCTAAACTGTGCCAATATTTTTCAGTGTCTTTTACTTTGTTTCTAACGGTATTGTCTTCTATAAATTTAAAAGCTTCGGTAGCATTTAAACCAATAGTCTCTAATTCTGTTTCTAAAACTTCTTTTTTAGAAACATCTTTGCGTTCTCCAAAAAATGCGTTCATTAAACGCATTTTAAGTTCTGTCTGTTTGCCTTGTTGGTGTGCATATTCTAAAAGCACATGAGCGTCAAAGGTGTTAACCATACGCATGCCTTTAAAATAATCAAAAGTAAAACCAAGTTCAGCGCCAAACTCCGTTAAGCGTTCTTGAGATTCTTTTTGTTGTTCACGTGTTGATCCATATTTTTCAGTAATATGTTCTTCAACATCTTGACCTTCAACAGGCATATGTGGGTTCAATTCAAAAGGTTGCCATTCCAATTCAATTTTATCTTCTATTCCCATTTCTTTTATAGCTTGTTCTAAACGTTTGTACCCAACAGCACACCATGGGCAAACTATATCAGAAACAACATCTATTTTTATTTTATCAGCCATAATTAAAAAGTTACAAGTTCATTAATTTGAAGTTCACCATCTACATTGCTATAGTTTTTAACATCTGCAGCAAATGTTGCAGCGTGTGGACCAAATGCTTTTTGAAATGATGCAATGTCATTAAACTTTAAATGAGCAATTGCAACATATGGTGCAGGTTGATCAGGGGCACCATTTCCGATACCTAAATCTAATTCAACCTCCTTTAAATCATCACCTAGAGCTTCAATGACCATTGGTAAATGATTGTTTTTATAATAGTCGGTATCAAACTTAACAGTATTACCGTTCTTATACATTACAGATACTTTAATCATATTATTATAATTTTTATTAGTTATTCAGAAAGGTCAGCTAAAACTATATTTTCAGAAAACCCTTGGTATGCACTTTCGAATTGTTTAGCCATAGCATCAGGGAATAAGTGAAATTCACCAGATTTTATTGCGGCAACAATACTTTCTGATACTTCAGATGTTGGTGCGGCATCCGTAAAACCTGCTTTACTAGCCATATCTGTATCAATTGGTCCTGGGTGAACACTCAATATATTTACACCCTTTGGCCCTAATTCAGCTCTTAGTCCTTGAGTTAAAGAATATGAAGCTGCCTTTGATGCAGAATACGTTGATAATTGCGGGAAATTTTTAATTGAAGCAACAGAGTTTAGTTGAACTAAAGTTCCTTTTTTAGCTTCTAAAGTTGAAGAAAAGGCATTTGCTATACGTAATAGACCAAAAGCATTTACTTGTAATTGTAAATTAAAGTCCTCTTCAACCCCGTTGTCAATGGTACCTTTGGGTGTTCCGATACCGGCATTATTTACAACAATATCAACATCAGTTGCGTTTTTTGCTAATTCGTTGATTGATGCTGTATCTGACACGTCAGCTTTAAGGGTTACTACTTTTTGTTCGTATTTTTCTTCAAGTTCTTTAGTAGAATCTACATCTCTTACTGCTAAGTATACTTTTTTAGCACCATGATTAATAAAAGATTCTACAATTGCTTTTCCAATACCTCTGTTAGCACCGGTTACTAAAGCTATTTTATTTTCTATAGTTGTACTCATGTTTTATATTTTAACTCTGTTATTATTAATTTATTTTAAAGATTATTTGATATGTTTTGTGTTTTTAAGTCTAACAAAAGTTCTCTAAAAAAAATAAACCTTCCGTATAATATACGGAAGGTTTAAAATAGCCAATCTTCTGTATTATAAAATTACATTTGGCGATAGATGTTTATTATTTTTTAGACCAAGCAAATTTTTCAAATGGAGCATCTACTGGGGTATGAGCAATATGGTTTGTGTAATTGCTTATTACTTTTTGAGAAACGCCTAAAATAATTTCTAATACTTGTTGCTCACTGTAACCAGCTGCATAAAAAGTATCTAAATCTTCTTGTGTTACATTACCACGGTTACGAACAACAGTTAAAGTCATTGTGCGTAAAGCCTCCAATTTTGCATCAGCAAGTGGAGTTTCGTTTCGTAAAGCTTCAGTAATACTTTCGTTAACTTTCATCATGCCAGCAATTGCCGTATGTGCAGGTACACAGTAGTGACATTCGTGCTCTACATTAATAGTTTGCCAAACAACAGTTAATTCTTCTTCGTTAAATGAAGTATTTGTAAATAACTCATGTAATGTTTGGTAAGCTTTAAGTGTTTCAGGAGAACTAGCTAATACACCATGTAGACCAGGAATCATACCAAACCCTTTTAAAGACCCTTCTAATAAAGGTTTACTTTCTGCTGGTGCTGATTCAATGTTGTGTACTTTTAAAGTTGTCATAATTTTTAATTTTTATTGATTTATAAAATATTTAATTTATCTAAGCAATCGCTTAGTTTTGTGTTAAAAAAAAGTTACATGTTAGTAAACGTAACTTCAATTATATTTTCTAGTTGAGTTTTGTTGAATACTTTTGATGCAATTGATAAGCCTAAAAGTGTATTCATTAAATAATCAGCTTGTTTTTCTATGAACGTATTTTCTAATTGGTCGTCTTGTTTTAGATTACTTACAAATAAATCTCTAATTTCATTTGCAAATTTTTTAAGCTCAAGCATAACCTCAGGTTCATCTTCATCTTTTATTTCATTTACTGAGTTTGTTACCAAGCACCCCTTACGTAAATTTCCTTCTTTTGAAAACTCAAGAAAGTCATAAAAATATTGCTTTATACCTGTAATACCATTGTTAGAATTTTTCAACTTTTCTTTAATAGTATTAATTTCAGTCTTATAAAATTTGATACTTTCTAAAAATACGCCCTGTTTATTTTTAAAACTAGAGTAGATTGAGAATTGATTTATTCCCATTTCTTTTTCAAGCATACGTACCGAAGTAGCTTCATAGCCATTACGCCAAAAAAGCCCCATTGCCTTTTTGATCACTTCTTCTTCGTTATATTGCTTTTTACGTGCCATTAGTTTGTAAAATACAATACAAAACTAAGCACTTGCTTTGAAATAGAAAATTATTTAACTTTTTTTTATGTAATAATCGGTATAATAGGTTTATTTAGAGTTGATTAGTTGTTCTAAGATTCGTTCAACGCCATAATTGTCATTGCTCGTAGTTTTGTAGTTAGCCGTTTTAATAACATTAGGGTGTGCATTTTCCATAGCAAAACTATAGTCTGCTAACTCAAGCATTTCAATATCATTATTGTAATCGCCAAATACTAACAGCTCATGTGGTTGTATGTTGTTTAGTTTCATTACTTTTTCAAGAGCAAAACCTTTGTTAGCGTCGTTACTTGAAATATCAACCCAATTTTGACCAGATATTTTTACTTTTAATTGATCTTGTAGATATGATACAGCAGGATAAATATATTTTTCAGAGCTCTCAAAATGATAAATAGCAACTTTAACAATATCTCCATCAAAATCGTATAAGTTATCTATTAGTTCATATTTTGCATAATATTCTTTTGTTTTTTCAACAAATTCAGGGGAATTGCCTAGCAAATAGGCTGAATCTTTAGCACACAAAACCGGATACATATTGCTATGGTTACTCAATGTTTTTATGATCTCATCCTTAGCGTCAGAAGGTAAGTGTGTTAATACAATTTCATTTTCATTTTGTTTCGCGTAACCCCCATTTTCTGAAACTACTATTATCTCATCTTTTATTGTAGCAAGCTTATCTACAATACTGTGATATTGTCTACCACTTGCGGCAACAAATAAAATATTTCGTTTTTTAAGTTCTTCATACAATTCAAAAAAGCGATTACTTACTTCATGGTTTGAATTAAGGAGTGTTCCATCCATATCAGTAACCACCATTTTTATCTGAGATAAATCCATAGTCTACATATTAGAAGCTATAAAGTTATTTGATAACTGTTTAAAAATGGCAAAAAAATAGGATAAGTTTGTATTAAGAATTTCTTAATTACGAATAAATGAATTTTTATCAGAATGAAATACGGTTAACTGCGTATCATAGGGGTTTTCATATTATTACACGTGATGTTATTGAGGCGTTGCCTGAAATTAAAAATATTAATATAGGAATGCTTCAGGTTTTTATAAAGCATACTTCTGCTAGCTTAACTATAAATGAGAATGCAGATCCTACAGTTCGGTTAGATTTTGAAAGTCATATAAACGTGATGGTTCCTGAGAAACAACCTTATTATAAACATGATTATGAAGGTGATGATGATATGCCTGCACACATAAAAGCATCATTAATGGGAGCCTCAGTTCAAATACCAATTACCAAAGGAAAATTAAATTTAGGTATTTGGCAAGGTATATATTTATGTGAACACCGCGATTATGCCTCAGGTAGAACTATTGTTATTACAGCTTTTGGAGCTTAGCTAATAAAGTTAATTGTCAATGGGTATTTGTAAAACTCTCCTTTAGAAGCGGAAACACCACCTAAGATTGGATATATAATTAATAGGATGGCAAGTGGAATTGCAACTAAACTTAAAATTCCCATAATTATGAATCCGATAAGCACAAACATTAATATAAAGGAAATAAAAAATAGGAAGCCAAAAATAAAAGAGTAGAGTAGTAAGCTTAATTGGTAATTTAAAATATGTTTACCATGTGCATCCATTCCTTTAATTTCTTCCTTTTTAGTTGTCCATAATATTAAGGGCACTATAAGGCCGAAAAATCCAAAAAAGTTTAAAAGTTGGCTGTAGTGTACTAATGCTAAAGTGCTGTTGTCTTCTTTTAAAAAATCATCATTCATATAAAAAAAATCATTTTAATAACGGTATTTTAGTAAACGTAGGTTTTTAAAATAAATTTGTTTTAAACGTAGATAATTTTGAGATAAGGTATAAAAAAATCCGATTCGTGAGAATCGGATTTTTTATAAGCGAGATATATTGTTATTGTTACTTTATTTTTTGAACGATAGCTTTGAAAGCATCTGGGTGGTTCATAGCTAAATCTGCTAAAACCTTACGGTTTAATTCGATGTTGTTAGCTTTTACTTTCCCCATAAACTGAGAATAAGACATTCCGTGTAAACGAGCACCTGCATTAATACGAGTGATCCATAATGAACGGAAATTTCTTTTCTTATTTCTACGGTCTCTGTAAGCATATAACATTGCTTTTTCAACCGCATTTTTAGCTACTGTCCAAACGTTTTTACGTCTTCCAAAGTAACCTTTGGCTTGCTTCATTACCTTTTTTCTTCTGGCTCTTGAAGCAACTGAATTTACTGATCTTGGCATACTTTTAAATTGTTTTTTGTAGTAGGCGGTCAAATATCGACACTTTTTTTAAGCCTAACTCCATGGTTAATAATTAATTACCTGAAAGAATGATTACTTTAAACGTAATTGTTCTTTAATACTGTTAACATCTGACTCATGTACTAAACCTGAGTGAGTTAACGCAAGCTTACGCTTTTTAGACTTCTTCGTTAGAATGTGGCTTTTAAAAGCGTGCTTTCTTTTAATTTTACCAGTACCTGTAAGCTTAAAACGCTTTTTAGCACTAGATTTTGTTTTTTGTTTAGGCATCTTGTTCCTAGTTTATTAATTTATCTCGCTTATTTTTATTGAAAATGCCGGCTATAGAGCTGGCAATTTTCATCTTTTTATTACAACTTAAAAGTGGTAATAATTTATGTCTTACTTTTTGCTCGTTTTTGGAGCAATAAACATGGTCATTCTTTTACCTTCTAATCTAGGCATCTGTTCTACTTTTCCTATTTCTTCTAATTCAGAAGCTAGTCTTAATAAAAGTATTTCACCTTGATCTTTGTAAACAATAGAACGCCCTTTGAAAAAAACGTATGCTTTTAATTTAGCACCATCTTTTAAAAACTTTTCAGCATGTTTCTTTTTAAACTCATAATCATGATCATCAGTCTGTGGTCCAAAACGAATTTCTTTTACAATAACTTTAGTCGCTTTAGCTTTTAAAACTTTTTCGCGCTTTTTTTGTTCGTATAAGAATTTCTTATAATCTGTTATTTTACAAACAGGTGGATCAGCCTTTGGTGATATTTCAACCAAATCTAACTCGAGTTCTCCAGCTTTGTTCAGAGCTTCCCTAACAGGGTAAACGCCTACTTCTACATTATCACCTACCAACCTTACTTTAGGAGAAAGTATTTGCTCATTTATTTTATGAGGGTTTTTATTTTCTCTTCGTGGTTGAGGTCTAAATCTTTTTCTTATTGCTATGACTAAATCTTTTTAATTAAACTAATTATTTTTAAAACGACTTTAAGGTACTATTTATTTCTTTAGTAACCAACTCTTCAAAGGCTGAAATTGTAATGGATCCTAAATCTTCACCTCCATGTCTTCTAACAGAAATGGTACCTTCAGCTTCTTCGTTTTCACCTACAATTAGCATAAATGGAATTTTATTCATTTCTGCTTCTCGTATTTTCTTGCCAACAGTCTCGTTACGCTTGTCAACAATTGCGCGAATTTCGTGTTTTTCTAGCGATATTAAAACTTTTTCTGCATATTTTTCATGTTTCTCGCTGACTGGTAATAATATAGCTTGCTCAGGGATTAACCAAAGCGGAAAATTACCACCTGTGTGTTCGAGTAATAATGCAATAAAACGCTCCATACTTCCAAATGGTGCACGATGAATCATTACAGGTCTGTGAAGTTCATTATCACTGCCTTTGTAATTTAAATCAAAACGCTCAGGTAGGTTATAATCTACTTGAATTGTACCTAACTGCCATTGTCTGCCAAGGGCATCTTTCACCATAAAATCTAGCTTAGGACCATAAAAAGCAGCTTCACCACTTTCAATTATGAAATCTAACCCTTTTTCTTTGGCTGCATTAATAATTGCGTTTTCTGCTTTTTCCCAATTTTCAACGGTACCAATATATTTTTCAGGTTTGTCTAAATCTCTTACAGATACTTGAGCAGTAAAATCTTCAAAACCTAGTGAACCTAAAACATATAAAGATAAATCAATTACATTTTTAAACTCTTCATCTAATTGGTCAGGAGTACAAAAAATATGTGCATCATCTTGAGTAAAACCACGAACACGAGTTAAACCATGTAATTCTCCACTTTGCTCATATCTATAAACAGTTCCAAATTCTGCAAAACGTTTAGGTAAATCTTTATAGGAATGTGGTTTGAAGTTGTAAACTTCACAGTGGTGAGGACAGTTCATTGGTTTTAATAAAAACTCCTCATCCATTTTGGGAGTTTTGATAGGTTGAAAACTATCTTCTCCGTATTTCGCATAATGACCTGAAGTAACATAAAGTTCTTTTTGACCAATATGAGGTGTTACTACCATTTCGTAACCTGCTTTTTTCTGTGCTTTCTTTAAAAAGTTTTCTAATCTTTCACGAAGAGCAGCGCCCTTAGGTAACCATAAAGGTAAACCGGCACCAACTTTTTGAGAAAAAGTAAAAAGCTCCAGTTCTTTACCAAGTTTTCTATGGTCTCTTAATTTAGCTTGTTCTAATAATTCTAAATATTCAGTAAGTTCTTTTTGTTTAGGGAATGAAATACCGTAAACTCTAGTAAGTTGCGTTTTATTTTCATCACCTCTCCAGTAAGCACCTGCAACACTTAAAATTTTAATTGCTTTTATTATTCCGGTATTAGGAATATGGCCACCTCTACATAAATCAGTAAAAGTATCGTGATCGCAGAAAGTAATAGTTCCATCTTCAAGATTTTCAATTAACTCAACTTTGTATTCGTTACCTTGTTCTTTATAAGTATTTAATGCTTCTGCTTTAGTAATTGCACGCATTTTAAAATCGTGTTTTCCACGAGCTATTTCAATAGCTTTTTTCTCAATTGCAGGAAAGTCTTTATCAGATATAGTTTTGTCTCCTAAATCTACATCGTAATAAAACCCATTGTCAATTGCAGGTCCTATAGTAAGTTTAACACCAGGGTATAATTCTTCAATTGCTTGTGCAACTACGTGTGAAGATGAGTGCCAAAAAGCTTTTTTGCCCTCTTTATCATTCCAGGTATAAAGTATAAGAGATCCATCTTCCTCTAAAGGTGTGGTGACCTCTAAAACAACATCGTTAAATTTTGCTGAAATCACATTTCTAGCAAAACCCGAACTAATACTTTTAGCGACATCCATAGGTGTGCTTCCTTTTTCACACTCTCTAATACTACCATCTGGTAATGTAATCTTAATCATACTATAAAAAAATTATAAGTGACAAAGATAAGTGCATCGTAAATATTTTCAATAACATTTTATTACTTTTTTGGGTAGATTTAAACTTCGCTAATCTCTTAAATATATAACGTTGTAGTTGTGGTGGCTAAAAGGTTTGTTTGTTTCGGTAAACTGTCAATCATAAAATTTATAATGGTTTAAATTAGTAAATACTCAATTTAATATGTTAAAATTTATTGTAATGTCAGTTTTTATTTTACATTTGAAAAATAAACGTATAAAATACGTTTAATAAATTATTTCAATTAACCTTAAAAATTTTTAATAATGAAAAACATAATGCAAACGTTTTCGAAAAGAAATATGTCTTTTTTTGCTAAACAGGATAATAGGAATGCTATTGTTGTCCCCATTTTTGTGTTATTTATAGGTTTTTTTGGTGGTTCAAATTTAGTGCTTGCTCAAGAAGAAGAGGAAGATGATTATAAAGCTTTTAATGCTAGTGCTCACCTAAAAAACATGCATATTTGGCATGGTTTTCAAGTGCAATCTGGTGGGGTTTTTGCAACAAGTTTGGAATATAATACGCGTGATAAAAAATTTACTTTTGGGGTTTGGGGAGGTGCTAGTTTGTCTAGTACTGATATTTATAATGAAGAAAGTGATGCTTATGTAAGTGCTAATTATAAGGAGTTCTCTATCTATACATTATATCGTTTTTCTGATAAGTTTTTTATAGAGGCTGTTTCTCATAATAATTATACAGGTGTAGAAGAGAGAGGTGATGAATTGCATTACTGGAGTTATGATAAAACTCAGGGGTATAACTTTGTAGATTTAAATTTTGGGTACAATATCACTGATAACACTTTATTATATTTAGCTACAATATTAGGTGGTGGTTCTGGTGATTTTGAAGTTCAAGATGATGGATCTTTTAAAAACTCATGGACACACTACTTTGAGGTTAAAAGTAAGGTTTGGGAAAGAGATGATTATAGCTTGTCACTTTTTGCTGGTGGTGCGTGGTCATTCTTAACAGATAAAACTTTTTATACTGAGAGTTCCGCAAACGTTATCAATGTTGGTGCAACTTTAGGTAGAAATATAAATTTTGGAAACTATAAAATGCCTGTAGAAGTTACTGCAATGTGGAACCCAGAGCAAGAACGAACAGTGCTTCAATTAGATATTATGTTATTTTAAGTAAAAGAATTAAATCTCAACAAAAACAAATAAAATGAAACTAGAAACTAAACTAACTGCAAAATACTTTTTTAGGTTTTTTGTAACCTGCATGGTGTTAATTAATGTAATTGGGTGTGCAGAGCCAATTAAAAATACAAACGGGAAAAGAGAAAGTTCAATTGATGATGATGAGTTAATTGAAAGTGCTATTGATCTTTCAGGAAAAACCGTTGGGTATTGTACGCCAACATTAAACGGTCCTTATTATCAAGCGTTGTTGCAAAGCATCAAAGAAACAACCGAGAAAAATGGAATGACGTTTTTATCTGCTGATGGTCAAGATGATATTAATAAGCAAGTTGCTGCTGTTGAAGATCTTATTACTAAAGGTGTTGATGTTTTATTATTAAATCCTAAAGATCCTGATGCTTTAGTTGGAGTGACTAAATTGGCAAAAGAAGCAAATATTCCAGTTTTTATTATAGATAGTTCAATTGACCCTTCTGCGGAGTATGTGACTACCATTCAATCTAATAATTTGAAGAATGGTGAGTTAGCAGGCGAATGGTTAGCTAAAAAATTTGGTAAGAAAAAAATGAATATTGCTTTGTTAAGTGGTAATGCTGGTAACCCGGTTGGTAGAACTCGTAAGCAAGGTTTGTTACAAGGTATTACTGAAGAGCAATTAAGAACACTTGGGTATATAGATTTAGATATTAAAACTCAAATGTATACGGAGTGGTCATATGCTGGAGGGTTAAAAGCTATGGAGGATATTTTAGTCGCGCACCCTGATGTAAATGTGGTGATAACAGAATCTGATGTTTGTGTTTTAGGGGCAATTAAAGCAATTGCACAAGCGGGTAAAACTGATGATATTTTAATTGTTGCAGGTGCTGATGGTCAAAAAGAAGCCATTAAATATATTATGGATACTGACTTTTATGGTTGTACGGCTATGAATAGTCCGGTTCAAATTGGTAAAAATGCTGTGACTTATGCGGTACAATATATGAACGGTAAAAAAGATTTTCCAAAAACATCTTTTACGGCTCCATTGCTAATTACTAAAGATAATGCAGCTCAGTATTATAACCCTAATGCATTATTTTAAAATTTAATAATGGCAATTATGGAAGAAAATAAAAGTGAATATAGGTTGGAAATGTCTGGAATCTCAAAAAGTTTTGGGATTGTTTCAGTACTTGAAGACGTAAACTTAAGAGTTAAGCATGGTGAAATTCATGCCTTGCTTGGAGAAAATGGTGCAGGTAAATCTACTTTGATGAAAATTCTTAGTGGAGCGCATCAAAAAGATAGTGGTGAAGTTCTTTTAAATGGGAAAGAAATTAATCCTAAAAACACACATGATGGTCAAGTTTTGGGTATTAACGTGGTGTATCAAGAATTGTCATTAGTTAATGATTTATCTGTTGCTGAAAATATTTATTTGCACAAATTAGGTGCAAATAAATTTTGGATGAATTGGAAAAAAATCACTCAAGATGCTCAAGAGTTGTTAGATTCTTTAGGTTTTGAAATTGATGCATCTGCAACCGTTAGAAATTTAAGTATTGTTCAAAAACAAGTGGTAGAGATTGCGAAAGCGATTTCGGAAGATACTAAGGTTTTGGTTTTAGACGAGCCAACAACGGTTTTTGATCCTACAGATACGCAAAAATTATTTGACAATTTATTTAAGTTAAAAGAAAGAGGTATTTCAATTATTTATATCTCTCATCATTTAGAAGAGATATTTAAAATAGCAGATACAGTAACGGTTCTTAAAGATGGTGTTGATACAGGAAGTATGCCAACTTCTGAAATAGATACAGATGGTATTATTCACTTAATGATTGGTAGAGAACTTAAAGATTTATATCCATTACGTGATGTTGTTGTGGGTGATACGGCAATTTTTGAAGTAAAAAACTTAACCGCTAAAGATACGCTTGTACATGATGTTTCATTTTGTGTAAAACCAGGAGAAGTTTTGGGTATTGCGGGTTTAGGGGGTAGTGGAAGAACAGAAACTGCTAAATTAATTTTTGGTGCGCACAGAAAAAAATCAGGAAGTATTTTTTTAAATGGAGAAAAAATAACTACCAAATCGCCGGTTGAGGCTGTAGAGCATGAAATTGGTTTGGTTTCGGAAAACAGAAAAGAAGAAGGTGTTTTCTTGCCATTGTCAATTAGAAAAAATATTAGTGTAACAAATTTTGATTCAATTTCAAGCAGTCTAGGTTTCATTAAGACAGATAAAGAGCATGATAATGTTCGTGGATTGATGAATAAGTTGAATATAAAAGCACCAGGTTCTGAGGTTGATGTAAAAAACTTAAGTGGGGGTAATCAGCAAAAAGTAGCATTAGCTAAATGGTTAAGTATAGATAGTAAGGTGATTATTATTGATGAGCCTACACGTGGTGTTGATGTCGGTGCAAAAGTAGAAATCTATAACCTTATTAATGAGGTAGCTAAAAAAGGTGTCGGAGTTATTGTTATTTCATCTGATATGCCAGAGATAATGGGAATTGCAGATAGAATTCTTGTAATGCATGAAGGAACAATTTACGGAGAGTTGCCAAAAGAAAAATTCTCTGAAGAAAACATTCTTAGATATTCAATCGGGAAAGCATTAAAATAATACAACATAATTATATAAAAAATTAAACAAAATGGCCTTAACATTAAAACAACAACTTAGTACTCCTGGGGGAATATTAAAGTTTTTAATTAAGTATAATACAATATTCATTTTTTTAGTGCTGGTTATATTTTCAGCAGTTATTTCTGATGTTTTTTTTACATCAGTAAACTTAAGTAACCTGTTAAAGCAGGTTTCGGGTATCGGAATTATAAGTGTAGGTATGTTAATTGTAATACTTACTGGTGGTATCGATTTATCCGTAGGTTCAATGGTTGCATTGCTAGCTGTTATATTTGCAATATTTGTAAATTTATTTGCGTTACCTCTGGCAATTCTACTAACCTTAGTTATAGGCTTTGGTTTAGGTAGTGTTGCGGGTTATTTGGTGGCGTATCAAAAAATGGCTCCTTTTATTGCAACGCTGGCGTTAATGACTGTAGCAAGGGGTATGGGGTTTATCTTCTCAAAAGGTTCTCCTATTAGGTTTGAAACATACGGGGGTTTGTTTATGTCAAACTTCGCAAACAATTCTACATTGGGTGTTCCAAATATTGCAATCGTCTTTTTTATCATTGTAATTATAGCAACAATTATGTTAAAGTATAATGTGTTCGGTAGATTAGTTATTGCAATTGGTAGTAATGAAGAAGCTTCTCGTTTATCAGGTATTAAAGTGGGTAAGTATAAATTTCTAGTATATGCAATTTCAGGAACTTTAGCGGCTTTAGCAGCAATAATTGTTGCTTCAAGAACAAATTTAGGTTCGCCAAATATGGGACTTTCATGGGAGCTTGATGCTATTGCTGCGGTTGTAATTGGTGGTGCTAGTTTAAGTGGAGGTAAAGGTTCTGTAATAAATACTTTAATGGGAGTTTTAATTTTAGGATTAATAAGTAATATTCTCAATTTGTTAAATGTTCCGTCTTACCCACAACAAGTAGTAAAAGGAGGTATAATCATATTTGCAGTATTACTGCAACGTTTTGAAAAGAAATAAAATAAAGAATAATGACAAGTAAAAAATTAAATAACAAAAACCTTTCTGAATTTACTAGTCAGGTTTCTGTTTCGGGTTATGATAGATCTTCTGTAAAAGCTGGTATAGTACATGTTGGTATTGGTGGTTTTCATAGAGCGCACCAGGCATATTATACAGACCAGTTGTTGCATGATGAGGCTAATAAAGATTGGGGGATTTGTGGTGTTGCATTATTAGATTTTGATCAGAAAATATATAATACACTTAAGGATCAAGATGGTTTATATACACTTATCGTAAAAGAGCTAGATGGTACTTTAACAAAAACAGTTGTTGGATCTATTGTTGAATATTTATTTGCACCTGAAAATCCTACTGTGGTTATTGAGAAAATGGCTGATGAAGCTATAAAAATTATTACGCTTACTATTACAGAAGGTGGTTATAATTATAACGAAGCAACTAAACAGTTTGATTTTGATAATCCGGCTATACAGTATGATATAGATAATCCTAATTCACCTAAAACAATATTTGGTTATTTAGCGCAAGCGCTAAAATTGCGTAAGGAGCGTAATATTAAAGGTGTTTCAATTCAATCTTGCGATAACATTCAACATAATGGTAACATGGCAAAAAAAATGCTGTTAAGTTATATTGAAAAAGCAGAACCGTCTTTAGTTGATTGGGTAAAAGAGAATGTTTCTTTTCCTAATAGTATGGTAGATAGAATTACGCCTGCTACTTCACAATTTGAAATAGCAGGATTAAAAGAAACTTCTGGCATTGATGATGCTTGGCCAGTTGTGTGTGAGCCATTTAAGCAATGGGTTATTGAAGATGATTTTATAACAGGAAGGCCGGCTTGGGAAAATGTTGGAGCGCAATTTGTTGATGACGTTGCGCCGTACGAAAAAATGAAGCTGAGTTTGCTAAATGCTGGTCATTCTGTTTTAGGAATTTTGGGTGCTTTAATGGGTTATTCTACAATTGATGAAGCAGTTCATAATAATGCTATAAGCGCATTTTTAAGAATTTATATGGGCAATGAGGTTACTCCTATATTAACAGGTTTAGAGGGTATTAACTTGAAAAATTATAAACATTCATTAATTCAACGTTTTGGTAATATTTATATTAAAGATCAGATAGATAGAATTTGCTCTGAAAGTTCAGCTAAAATTCCAATTTTTATATTGCCTACGGTAAATGCTCAGCTTAAAGAAAATGGACCAATTGAATATGCGGCTTTTGTTATAGCAGCTTGGGCAATTTATAGTTTAGGTTTAGACGAAAATGGAAATACATTGAATATTAAAGATGCAATGGTTGATGTATTGCATGAAAAAGCGCTAGAAGCTAAGGATAAACCTGAGTTGTTCTTGGGTGTTAAAGCTGTTTTTGGTAATTTAAAAGAAAACGAAGTATTTGTAGCTTCGTATGTGAATGCGTATGAGAATATTTTAAAATACGGAGTTGAAAAGTGTGTGGTAGATATCAATAGTAATGTTTTAAATAAAATATAGATGAGTAATATAACTTGTTTTGGAGAGGTTTTATGGGATGAATTCCCGGAGCATAAAAAAATTGGAGGGGCACCTTTAAATGTAGCAATACGTTTAAAATCTTTTGGAAATAATGTTTCAATGATTAGTAAAATTGGAGCAGATAAAGACGGGAGGGAAATTTTTGAATTTATTAAAGAAAATGAGGTTAATACTGATGGTATTCAGGTTGATGATAAATTAAAGACAGGTAACGTAAAGGTTGTTTTAAATGCTAAGGGTTCTGCTTCATATAGTATTATGTTTCCTAGAGCTTGGGATAATATAGATTTAACTGCAATTGCTGAAAAAATTGTAAAATCATCAGAAGCTTTTGTTTATGGTAGTTTAGTGGCAAGAGATGAGACTTCAAAAAATACATTGTATGAGCTTTTAAAAGTGGCTAAGTATAAAATATTTGATGTTAATTTAAGAGAGCCTCATTATACAAAAGCTGTTTTGTTGCATTTGATGAATCAAGCAGATTTTATTAAGTTTAATGATGATGAGATTTTTGAAATAAGCGCAATGTTTGGTTCTAAATCAAAATCTTTAGATCAATCAATTCTTTTCATAGCAGAAAAAACAAATACAAAAACAATTTGTGTAACGAAAGGGAAGCATGGTGCTATACTGTATGTTGAAGGTAAATTATATCATAACAGTGGTTATCTTATTACTGTTGTTGATACAGTTGGTGCTGGAGATTCTTTTTTAGCTGGTTTGATAAGTAATTTATTAAATAATGAAGATCCTCAAAAAGCCATAGATTATGCATGTGCGATAGGGGCGTTAGTTGCTAGTAAGGCTGGTGCAAATCCTAAAATAGAAGAGGAAGAAGTGCATAAAATGATTACTTCATAAATAAAACTAAAAATTTTTTGTTTGGATTTTTAAGTGTGTAGGTCCTTGATTGAAAAAATCAAGGGCCTTTTTTAATCGTAATTAGCGTTAAAGATTTGAACACATTTTTTAATACTATTGTTTCTAAGGTTGTTTAAGTGTCTCGTAAATTGTTCTACGAATAAATCTTCATTTTTTAAATTATTAAAAATGGAATCTATTTCTAAAAATAATTTCGGATTTTGGTGTGAAAGAGCTGCGGTTCTAATAAGTTTATTACTTAATGAATCTGATATTTGAAACGAAATATTGTTGTCATCTACACCATCATTATACTTACACCATGCAGCAATAATAAATGCACCGCAATCTATAGTTTCGTTATTTATTAATTGCTTTTCAATAATTGGGACTATAAAAATTGGAATTTTAGTAGAACTCTCTTTGCAAACCCTGGTTAGTTTGTCATTAATATATGGGTTTTTGTACCTTGTAAATAACTCTTCTTTGTAGGTGTCAATGGCTTCAGGTTTAATTGTAGTTAGGTTGGGGGCTACCTCGTTGCTAATATAGTGCTCTAAAAATTTAATAAAATCATCATCGTTAGCTGCTTCATGTACTTTTGTGTATCCGTGTAATGTGCCTAGAATTCCTAAAATTGAATGCCCAGCATTTAATACATGTAGTTTCATGTTTTCAAACGGTACAATGCTTTTTACAAATTTAACACCAACTTTTTCCCAATTCGGTCTTTCAAATAAAAAGTCATCTTCGATAATCCAATCGGTAAATGACTCACAAACAACAGGCCATTGATCGTAGGTAGAAAATCCCTTTTTTAAGTAGTTGATGTCTTTGGAGTCAGTGACAGTTGTAATTCTGTCAACCATTGTATTAGGAAAACGAGTATTTTCTTCAAGCCAAGGTAGTAATTCAGGTTCATTTTTGCTTACGTAATCTAAAAACGACCTTTTAATAGTGTCACCATTAGATTTTATGTTGTCGCATGATAATATAGTGCAACCAGCTAAGCCTCTTTGTTTTCTTAATTTAAAAGATTGGGTTAAATAACCGTATACCGTTTTTGGATTGAATTTGTTTATACTGTCTTCTTCAATTTCAGGATGATTTATATTAAATTCTCCAGTAATTTCATTTAAATGATACCCATCTTCAGCAATTGTTAGTGATATAATCTTAATATCGGGCTTGGCAATGCGTTCAATTACGGCAATAGGGTTTTCAGGTCCATATAAATATTCTATAATAGAACCTATTACTATATTTTCATGATTTCCATTTGAATCTTTGACCATTAAAGTGTATAAACCATCTTGATCCTTTAGTATATTGTAAAGGCTTCTGTCGGAATCCAGTAAATCAACACCACAAATACCATAATTAAGTTCTTTGTGATTTTCAATTAACTTATGAAGGTAATGCGCTTGGTGTGCTCTATGAGTATCTGTTACACCTATATGTATAATACTTGTCTGTATTTTATCTCTATCGTATTTAGGTACTGCTATATTTTCAGATAAAGTATTAATGTTTTCAGTATTTAAGTAAAAAAAATCAGGCATGCTAAACTATGTGTGGTTTAATATCAGGAACTGGTGTTGGATTATGGTAGTAATCCATTATGTAAAATATATTGAAATGTGGGAGTCTAATTTAAAGTATAAAATTACTTAATTTTTTTTTTAATCTCCTATTATATAAGAATGATTAATTGTGATATTATATGTATTTATGATTAAGGCATTAGCGTTTTTTTATATTTGTTATCTGATTGGTTTTAAAATATGGATTTTAGGAAAAGAGATAATGTAACCGTTGACTGTGTTGTTTTTGGTTTAGATTCAAATGGTTTGCATGTTTTATTGCGCAATAGAACTTTAAATATGTATGATGATGACTATCCTATAATAGATGATTGGATAGTTACCGGGTATTATGTATTTAAAAGTAAAACTCTAGAAGAATCTGCTGATCTTATCTTTAAAGAGATAACAGGTTTAAGTAATGTTGATAAAATGCAATTCAAAACTTACGGAAATCCAAACCGCATGAAGTCTGATAAAGACATATTATGGGTAAGAAGTCGTGGTGTTAAAACGCAAACTATGACTACTGCATACTACTATGCATTGCCATTAGGTACAGTGAAGCTTAAACATGATGGTTTTAAATGGTTTTTATATGGTGAATTGCCAGAGCTAGGGTTTGATCATAGTAAAATTGTAGAGGATGCATATGAAGATTTAAAAAGGAAGATAATGATAGAACCTATTATATTTGATTTTCTTCCTCCTAAGTTTACATTAAATGATCTGCAATTTGCATATGAGGCTATATTTAATATTGAAATAGATAATCGTAACTTTCGTAAGAAGGTGTTGAGTAAGTCTTATGTTGTTGGTACAAATGAGAAGCGTAAGGGGGTCTCGAAGAAACCATCTAAGTTATATTTCTTTAGTAGAGAAATATATGATGAGGTAAAAGGGAAGGATTACCTTGTAAGTATATAATAGTGTAGACAAGGACTAATGGGGGTAAAAAGTGTTTTTGATTAAA
>NZ_JAHKQN010000019.1:0-158819 GCF_018861125.1 Cellulophaga baltica
ATTTCAGGACAAGACATTTTCGGAACGAACCAGATAAACTACAAATTAATCATCAAATCGTTTAAAAAAACTCCGTAATTATTTAACTCAAAAGGGACATCTGCATTTTTCTCCATATCGTGAAAATGATGTGTTGCTAATAATTCCATTCCTGTAAAAGCATTCATTCTGTGAAACCCAAACATAACACCTTCATCTACACTTTTTTGATTAAAAAATTCATTTTCTAAAGTGAATGCGGTTTTAGGTGCATTCCAACTTGTAGTCAATATATATTTTTTCCCGTGCATTAAACCACCTGTTCCGTAATTGATGTTTGGATTTTTTCTACTTCTTCCATCACTTGCATAAATTCCATTTTGATGACCTTCCGTAAAGACTTCATCTATATATTTTTTGAATCCAAACGGTATTTGAAACCACCAAATTGGAGTATGATAAATCACTATATCAGCCCACTTAAATTTTTCAACTTCTTCTTTCACATTATAATTTTCACCTACTTGAGTAAATTTCACTTCAAAACCCTCACGTGAATCAAAATATGAAATAGTGTTATTAAAAAGTGTTTCGTTAAATCTTCCACCAGAATGTGCAAATGGATGACTTCCATTAATTATAAATATGTTTTTCATTTGTCTCTTATTTTATATGGGGCAAAACTAAAGCAATGTTTGTTATTGTAAAAATAATACAAATCATACATTTGTATTAAATTTTTAATAGCTATGGTGAATTTAGAATGGTACAGAACATTTAAAGAAATATATGAAAACGGAACTTTAACCAAAGCTTCTATTGCTTTATATGCTTCTCAACCTGGAGTTAGTGTACATTTAAATGCTCTGGAAGCCTATGTTGGCAAAAAACTATTTGAACGTACTTCGAGAAAAATGATTCCAACAGAAGATGGAAAGTTTTTATATGAATATATAATTGAATCTTTAAAAAAACTTGAAATAGCAGAACAGCATTTTAAAAAAACAACGCAAGAAAAAAATCCATCTTTAAATATAGGAATGTGCTCTGAAATGTTTCAACTTATTATTGAACCAGAAATCCCAAAACTAGACTTTGACCTAGTAGCTCGATTTGGAGCACATACAGATTTAATAAAAGATCTAAATAATGGAATTTTAGATTTAGTAATAACACCTAAAAAACAGAATGAAAAAAAATCATTAGTTGAGTATATTCCTTTTTCAAAAGAAAGAATCGTTTTAATAGCAGGAAATAAAACCAATGTAACTAAAATACAAAAACACATTAAATCAAAAAATCTAAGTCAATTAGAAGAAGAACTCCTTCAAAATGTTTGGTATAGTTCATCAAACGAAATGGAACATTTTAGACGTTTTTGGTTTGAAAATTTCAAGAAGAAACCCGCTTTTAAACCAAACTATATTTTACCAAATATTACTTCTATAATAAGATGTTTAAACAATGGAAACGGACTTGCATTAGTTCCAGATTTTTTATGCCAAGAACAAATTTTAAGAAACGAAATAAATTTAGTTTGGGAAGGAAAAGTAAAAACGGAAAACACCTTATATTTTGCATCAAGAACGGATTTAAAATACAAAAAAGAATTAGATACAATTAAGAATATATTTACATCAAAAATGAAATAAACGCACCACAACAAAGAACTGAGGTAAAAAACAAACAAAATCTTCGTTAAATTTAGATATTATTATTCTAGGCTTAAACTTTGGTTTAAGCTTTTTTTATGCTTGTTTTTTTATTTAAATTTTACTTAAGCTTTAAAACAGAAACATAGGTTTCATCATACGGCCTTTTAGATTTTGCAATAGCAAAACACTGTTTTAATAAGTTATTAGCTACTGCTATTAAAGCTAGTTATTCTTGAATAATCGCACTCAACTAATTCAAAAAAATGTATTTTAGTACACATATATAAAATTGCAGTAGATTATTAGACAAACTGCCGTTACCCATAAGCTAGAGAAACATCTCACTAAATAGAAAATGTGAATTCTGAAATAAAAACATATAACTCTGAGGGTTTCCGAAAAGAATATTTCAACGCTAGTCCTGAACTTAATAAGCTTTTTGAAAAGAATATTGAAGATTTCTTTTGTCTAAAAATTGAAGAATTAATTGAAAGAGTTTTTAAACCAATACTTCCTTCAAGGGAAGAAAGTCACACGCTTATTTTTGTTACTGAAGGCTCATATAGAACTAAAATAGGATTTAGAGAATACACAATTACACCCAACAATATTTTAGTAATACAAGCAGGTGCAGTATTTTCAACAGAAGATATTTCTAAAAATGTTAAAGGATATACTTGTCATTTTCACCCAGAGATACTTGTTAGAGAATTTGGTAATCGTTCTTTGGTGTCAGATTTTCATTTTTTAAACAATGGTAATCATCCAATTATTCAAATTAATCAAGATTCAAAGCATGCAATTCTTAATGTATTTGAAAGGTTAGTTACTGAATTTAAAAGTGATGAAAAACCTAATCCAGATATTGTTCATGCTTACCTTTATACCTTATTAACAGAATTAAAAATCTTGTATGGATTGAAAAATCAAAATAGGCAGAATGCGTCTTATCGCATTACTACTCAATTTAAAATATTAGCAAATAAAAAGGCAAAAGATAATTTAAAAGTAGCTGACTTTGCCAAGTTGATGAACATAAGTCCTAACCACTTAAACAAATCAGTACGAGTAAATACTTCAAAATCTGCAACTGAAATTATTGACGAGATTAAACTCATTGAAATTAAATATCTTCTCTACCAGTCCAACTTATCAATTAGCGAAATATCTTATGAAATGGGGTATTTGGATGTATCATATTTTACACGGTTTTTTAAGAAACGTGAAGGGGTTTCACCTAAAGAATTTAGAGGATTGATTGAAAAGTCCTAATAACGGAATAAATATTTCTACTCAAAAATCGTTATAATACAGACCTTTGCACGGACAAAATAAAAGGTTATGTATTCTACTGTTCTCATATTACATTCAATACTCAGGTGGTTTGTATTACTATCATTGTGCTATGCAATCTTTAGAGCTTACAAAGGGTTTAATACTCAGTCGGCCTTCACCAATATTGATAACAAAGTACGTCATTGGACAGCTACAATAGCGCATATTCAGCTCATTATTGGTATGCTTGTATATATAAAAAGTCCTATTGTTAAATATTACTTTTCCGATTTTAAAAACTTAATCAATAATTGGGATTTGACATTTTTTGGTCTGTTTCATTTTATCCTTATGGTTTCAGCAATAGTTATTATTACTATAGGGTCAGCAAAGGCAAAACGAAAGAAAACAGATCTAGAAAAATTTAAAACTATGTTGATTTATTTTTCAATTGGAATAACAATAATTTTTATAGCAATTCCTTGGCCGTTTTCACCATTGGCTAATAGACCACTTTTAAGAACATTTTAAATGAAACAGCTTTTCAATTCAAGTTTAGGAAGATTACGTATACTAGCATTTTTAGAAGGGTTTTCCTTATTGATTCTAGTTTTTGTGTCAATGCCTCTCAAATACATTTATGGAGTAACTACAATATCTTCAATTTTAGGTCCTATTCATGGTTTATTATTCTTACTATTCATTTTTAACACCATAAGTGTAGGTGCAGAATTTAATTGGAGATTCAAAACAGCAACATGGAAAGTATTAATCGCATGTATCATACCGTTTGGCACTTTTTATATAGACTATAAATTTTTAAGCAAATTATGAAAACTGGTTATATAATAATCAGTGTTATTATTGCTGTCTTAATGCTATTTTTCACCTTCAATAAAATTTATCGTTATAAAATAATAGATAAACGTTTAAGAAAAAAGATTATAAGTGGAGCCACTATACTTGATGTACGAACAGATAGTGAATATAAAAAATGTCATATTGAAGGTTCTGTAAATATTTCTTTAGGGACAATTAGAGAACGTTATATTGAATTAGATTTAACTAAAACTTATGTTACATATTGCTCACACGGATTACGGAGTATAAAAGTGAAAAACATTTTAAAAGATAAAGGCTTCAAAAAGGTTTTCAATGGAGGAACAATGTCTGACTTAGAGACCATAATTGAAAAATATAGTTTGAAAGAATGATTTATGTATTTAAAACCTCTGTAAATACTGAAATAGAAATTCAGGAGTTAAAACCATATATTGAAAAACTTTTTCCGTTTTCAAAATGGAGTTTTGACCTTGAGGATTGTGATAATATTTTCAGAATTGAGATTAATGAAAGTATGCCTGATTTAATTATCTTCTTATTTAAAGTATTTGATTTTAATTGTGAGGAATTAGAATAAAGCCCGAGTTTATCAACGTTAACCGTTGCACAAGCCTATAATTTATTATTAACTTGTGTAAACTATGTCTCTTTACGAACAGTTGAAGAAACTATGAGGAAACAAATTTTAATATTATTATTATTTCTGACTTTTCTGTTTACTAGTAAATTTTTTGCTTGTGATTGTAAAGTGCCAAAAAGTTTGAAAGCAGTTCAGGACAGGGAATTTGAAAATACAGAATGTATTTTCATAGGAGAAGTTATAAAAATCGATGCTGAAAAAAATTCTTTTGAAATAAAAGTTATTGAATCTTTTAGTGGAGACGAAATCGGAAAAAATTTACAACGGAATTTATGATGAACTATGTGGTCTTATAATTGACGAAAAAGGAAAATGGTTAATTTATGCAAATTACAACTCTGACAATTTGATTGAAATAACTGTTTGTGGAATAACTCGGAGTTTTAAAAGACAAGAATATAATGTTTTTGCAACTAGATCACCTGAACCATTGTCACCAAATGAAAATAAATCTAAATCAAAAGCGGAGAAGAAAAGTAGAGAATGGAAATTAAGAACGAAGTCTGATTTAGAAAACGAAATAATTGATTTAAAAAAGAGGATTGATTACAAAGCTAGTTGCTAACAAAAAAAACTGAAGTAAAAAACAAACAAAATATTCTTTAAATTTAGATACTATTATAGCGGGCTTAAACTTTGGTTTAAGCTTTTTTATTCACTAAAACGAAAATATAACTCTTGTTAAAAATATATTGCCAATTTTACAGTTACAAAACCTCACAAAAGCGCTCATTTAAAAAAAATATTAATTTTTTTACAAAAGTATTTTTTGGTTATCCTTTGACTAGTTAAATCACAAAATCAAACCATTTTTAAACCCAATTATTCTCACAAAAACAACTTCAAAAAGTTATGATTTTTAAATAAATTCATTTTTAATAACAACTATTAACATAATATATATATATAACAGCTTAATTATTATAATTTAATAATTATTGGCTTTAGTGTGTAAAGTAGTCAACTTTTTAGTTTTCAATTAAATGAATAAAGCATTTACTATTTAAATTTGCACAATCGTTTGTACACTACGCTATATTTAACATCAAGCTTAGTAAACATTATTTTGAACCAATTACTTTTTTTCCTATTTTGCAAGAACGTTTTAACTAAAAACCTTTAGTTGAACTACAGTTTATACTTCCAAATAGGCATTAGCAGATTAATTATATGATTGAATTCATTTTAAACGAGAGGCATATTCGTACCGATGCAAAATCGGGTATGACCTTACTTGATTTTATTAGGTATGAAAAAAGATTAACAGGTACAAAAATTGGCTGTAGAGAGGGTGATTGTGCGGCTTGTACAGCTTTGGTGGGCACTATGAATGCCAATGGCGTTTTAGAGTACCAAAGTATCACTTCATGTATTTCACCTTTAGGTAATGCCCATGGCAAGCATATTGTAACTATTGAAGGTATTAACCTGAAAAATGAATTGAATGTCGCTCAAGAAGCTATGAAGCTTAATTATGCAACACAATGCGGTTTTTGTACACCTGGTTTTGTATTATCACTTACAGGCTTTACATTTTCTGGTAAAGAGAATACAAACGAGAATATTATGGCCGCTATTAGTGGTAATATATGTCGTTGCACAGGGTATAAATCTATTCAACGTGCCGCAACTGATATTGCAACTAAATTAGAGGCTTTAGAGCTTGATAATAAAATGGCATGGTTGGTAGCAAATAGTTTTATTCCTGAATACTTTTTAACAATCCCTGATAAAATTAAGAAAATACCTGTAAAGCAAGAAAGTGAGGCAAACTCATTTGTAGTTTCTGGTGGTACAGATATGTATGTACAACGTGCCGATAGTTTAATTGATGAGCAGATCAATTTGGTCAGTGATCATATTGGTTTAAAAGGCATTATTGCTTCTGATGATAAAATTGTAATCGGAGCCAATACAACAGTAACCGAATTTGCATCGCATACTATAATTCAAGAATTATTTCCCAATTTAAAAAAGCATATGGCATTGGTCTCTTCAGAGCCTATACGAAATATGGCATCATTTGGTGGTAATTTTGTGAATGCATCACCCATTGGTGATATGACTATTTTCTTTCTGGCTTTAAATACTAGCATTACATTACAAAATGAAAAAGGAACTAGAGAAATTTTACTTAAAGATTTTTATAAAGGCTATAAAACATTCGATTTACAAGAAGGGGAGTTAGTGACTTCAATTAGTTTTAATACCGCTTCAGATTTCAAATTTAATTTTGAAAAAGTATGTAAACGTAGCTATTTAGATATTGCTAGTGTAAATTCCGCCATGCGTATACAAGCAGATGCTAATGGTATAATTAGTAATGCACATGTAGCAATGGGTGGTGTGGCGCCAATACCAAAATATTTAGAGCAAACATCAGCATACTTAGTAGGTAAAACTGTTGATGTAGTAATGGTTAATGTAGCAATGGAAAAACTACAAGAAGAAATTGCTCCTATATCTGATGTGCGGGGAACGGAAGACTATAAACGCTTATTAGCAAGGCAGTTGTTTATGGCACATTTTATAGAACTTTTCCCGAGTAAATTAAATTTAAAAGATTGTTTAGCCTATGAAAGCTAATACCCAAAAAATAAAACCCACAAAGCAAACAAAAAAAAGCTTGCAGAATATAGATTCATACACACATCTTAGAGGTGAGTCTATTTATGTAGATGATGTAAATGTGCGTCAAGGTACATTGCATGCGGTGGTTTTTGACTCTAATTGTGCGCATGGTAAAATTAAAAGTGTTGATTATTCTAAAGCATTAGCTTTAGATGGTGTGGTTCGTATTTTAACTTCGGATGATGTAACGGGTGAAAATCAAATTGGTGGTATTATTCCTGACGAGCCTCTGTTTGCTGAAGGTGAAGTACATTTTTGGGGGCAACCTATTGGTTTAATAGTTGCGGAATCTATTAGTATTGCAAAAAAAGCACGCAAACTGATTATTGCAGAGTTTGAAGAGTTACCCGTAATAACAACAGCTAAACAGGCTAAAGAAAAGGGGAGTTTTATAAATGCACCAAGATCTTTTAATTTAGGAAATGTAAATGAGGCTTTTGCTAATTGTGAGTATGTTTTTGAAGGCGAAACTTTTTCAAACGGACAAGAACATTTATATATTGAATCACAAGGTGCTTATGTAGAACCTTTAGAAAATGGAAATTTCAGAATTGTTTCTTCAACGCAAGGCCCTACACAAGTACAGCGAATAGCGGCACGAGTGTTGGGTATTCCAATGCATAAAATTGAAGTTGATGTTACTCGTTTAGGTGGTGGTTTTGGGGGTAAAGAAGATCAAGCTACACCTTGGGCGGTAATGGCTGCTTTAGCTGCTCAAATTCTAAACCAGTCAGTAAAACTAATTCTTGATCGTCATGACGATTTGCGAATGACAGGTAAAAGACATCCATATGAAACAACCTATAAAATTGGTTTATCAAAAGATTTGAAAATTCAAGCTTTTGAAATTGAATTATTGCAAAACTCAGGTGCAGCGGCCGATTTATCGCCTGCCATTGCCGAGCGTACGCTTTTTCATGCAACCAATAGTTATTATGTGCCGAATGTAAAATCTACCGTATATAGTTGTAAAACAAATTTACCGCCTAATACGGCTTTTAGAGGTTTTGGTGGTCCACAAGGTATGTTTGTTATTGAGTCAGCTATTGCAAGAGTAGCATCAGAATTAGGTGTTTTGAACACCACAATTCAAGAAGCAAATTTATTAAAAGAGAATGATGAATTTTCATACGGGCAAATTGCTCAAAAAGTAGAAATCCGAAATTCTTGGAACACTGCTAAAGAAAAGTTTGAACTTGAAAAAGTACAAAATGAAGTAGCGGTATTTAATGAGAATTCTGCCAATATTAAAAAAGGGGTAGCTGTAATGCCTATCACTTTCGGAATTTCTTTTACAAATACGCAAATGAATCATGCACGAGCATTAGTGCATATTTACCAAGATGGTAGTATTGGCGTGAGTACTGCTGCGGTTGAAATGGGGCAGGGTGTGAACACCAAATTATTACAAATTGCTGTAGACTCTTTTTCTATTGAAAACCATAGGGTAAAAATAGAAAGTACCAATACAACTCGTGTCGCAAATACGTCACCAAGTGCAGCAAGTGCAACAGCCGATTTAAATGGAAAAGCATTACTTATGGCTTGTGATAGTTTGTTATTTCGTTTAAAAAATATTGTTGCAGAAGAATATAAAGTAGACATAAAAACTGTTTCACTGCGTGATGAATGGGTGTATATAAATGATCAAAAATCGACCATTTCTTGGGAACATTTAATTTTCAAAGCGATGGCGCTACGCGTCGCATTAACAGAAAATGCACACTACGCTACACCTGTTATTCATTTTGATAAAACAAAAGAAAAAGGGCATCCGTTTGCGTATCACGTATACGGAACTGCAATTGTAACCACTACAGTAGATTGTTTACGAGGAACTTATGAATTTGATAGCGTTAAAATAATACACGATTTCGGGAAAAGTATGAATTTAGGTATTGATTTAGGTCAGATTGAAGGCGGACTTATTCAGGGTATTGGTTGGATGACCATGGAAGAGATTTCGTATGCAGCAAATGGTAAGTTGTTATCAAATGCATTATCAACGTATAAAGTACCTGATGTGTATTCGGTACCAAAAGAAGTTGAAGTTATTCCTTTAGAAACACCAGGTAATGATATGGCTGTTTTAAAATCTAAAGCTGTGGGCGAACCACCGTTAATGTATGGCATAGGTGCTTATTTTGCCATTCAAAATGCGATACGAGCTTTTAACCCGAAGTATAAAATGAGGTTTCATGCGCCTATGACTCCTGAAAAAGTATTAATGGGACTATATCAAAAGTAAATTACATGTCAGATTTTTTTATTCACAGTACACGTTGCTTTCTTAACGGAAGCTTTAAAGAAGCTACGCTTTATATTAAGGGAAATAGAATTGAACGCATTTTTGAAGGCGAAAAGCGTCTTGATAGTGTAACTTTTACATCTTACGGCAATAAAATTATGATGCCTGGTATTATTGATGCACATGTACATATTAATGAACCTGGCCGTACGTTATGGGAAGGTTTTGATAGTGCTACAAAAGCGGCAGCAGTTGGTGGTATTACAACATTAATTGAAATGCCTTTAAATGCAAGTCCGGTAACCTCTACATTACCAGCTTTTAAACAAAAGAAAGTGGCTACAAAAGGTAAATTGCATGTAAACTGTGGTTTTTATGGAGGGATAGTGCCACACAATACAGAAGATATTGAAGATTTATTAAGGTTCGGAGCCTTTGGTATTAAAGGGTTTTTGTCTCATTCTGGTATTGATGAATTCCCAAAAGTTGATAAAAAAGTTTTGAGTACTATTGCTCCGATATTAAAAAAGTATGATGTTCCTTTATTGTTGCATTGTGAGTTAGAAGATACTGATGTTCCTGAGGTTGTAGATACCAAAAGTTATCAAGAATATTTAGCTTCAAGACCGCAACGTTGGGAGCAGAATGCGATTGACTTAGCGATAGAAGTTCAAAAAGAGTTTGATATAAAAGTACACGTAGTACACTTATCAGCTTCGGATGCGATTGATAAACTAATTCAAAGAAAATTAGAGACCAGAAAACTGACGGTAGAAACTTGTCCGCATTACGTATATTTTAATGCAGAAGAAATACCAGATGCATCACCTATTTATAAATGTGCACCGCCTATTAGAGGAAAAGAGAATAATCTTTTGCTTTTAAAAGGAATACAAACAGGATTGATAGATTTTATAGGGTCGGATCATTCACCAGCTCCACCAGATGTGAAACAATTAGAATCAGGTGACTTTTTTAAAGCTTGGGGTGGTATTTCAGGCTTGCAATTTTCACTGCCAGTAATGAATACTAAATGTTTTAAAGAAGCGATTGCTTTAGAAAAGTTAATTCCATTACTTACTGAAAATCCTGCCAAATTTTTGGGTCTAGAAAATAAAAAGGGATTTTTAAAAGAAGGATTTGATGCCGATATTGTAGTTTGGGACGATAACGAAATTTTTGAATTAAAAGAAGAACTAATACAACACAGACATAAGCCAACGCCATATTTAAATCATAAATTAAAAGGTGTAGTAAAAGCTACTTTTGTAAACGGAAATCTTGTATTTTCAGAATCGGAAATTATAGCAACAAACAAAGGAGAATTATTGGAAAGAAATAACAAGAAACCGTATAACCATAACTAAACCAAGCAAAATATGATGATGAAATATTTAATACTTTTTTGCTGGCTTTTTCTTTTTGTCGTAATAGTATCAGGTACCTACAAATTAAGAAGTTTAGTAGAGCAGTATAAAAAAGAAGATAACGAAGCTAAAGTGGCATCTTTACAAAAATCACAAAATTGGTTTTATGTACTTTTAGTTTTTGCCGCACTTTGTGGTATTGGTGTTGTGTATCTTTTTTTAAAGGGGACTATCTACGAAGGTCATTTTATGGAATGGCTGAACCTAACTGTACGTTGGATACATATAACCTTTGGTATTGCATGGATTGGAGCATCTTTTTATTTTGTTTTTCTTGAAAATGCACTTAATAGAACAGAAAATGTGCGTGATGAATTAGCAGGTAATTTATGGGCTGTACACGGTGGTGGGTTTTATTATTTAGAAAAATATAAACTAGCACCAAAAACAATTCCTAAAGATTTACATTGGTTTAAATACGAAGCATATTTTACGTGGTTATCAGGTTTTTGTTTGCTAATGGTGGTGTATTATTTTAATGCAAATTCTATTCTTATCGATCCTGAGGTTTTAGATATTGAGCCTGTGACGGCTATCGCTATTAGCATAGCATCATTAATTGTAGGTTGGGTATTATACGATCAAATCTGTAAACATCTAGCCAAAAATAAATTGGTCTTTACTATTGCTATTACAGTTTTGGTTTTTTCATTTGCATGGTTTTATTGCCAAGTATTTAGTGGCCGTGCGGCATACATTCACTTTGGTGCTTTTTTAGGAACTTTAATGGCTGCGAATGTATTCTTCGTGATTATTCCTGGGCAAAAACGTATGGTAAATGCGGCTAAAAAAGGGGAGTTACCAAATCCTAAAGATGGGCAGGCAGCCATGATGCGTTCCTACACTAATAACTACTTTACATTACCTGTTTTGTTTGTGATGATTAGTAATCACTTCCCAAGTACTTTTGGGAATGAATATGAGTGGGCAGTGCTTATCGCTATTACTGTTGGTAGTGCAGGTATAAAACACTATTTAAATTTAAGAGAAAAAGGGCAGTTGTCGGTTTGGATTATGCCTGTTGCAGTGGTAGTTTTATTAACGGTAGCCTTTTTTACAGCTCCACAGCCTCCAAAATATGAAAATTGTGCCGAAGCGGTAACATTTACAGAAGTTGTCGGTATTATACAAAATAGATGCATAGTTTGTCACTCAAAAACACCAACAGATGAGGTTTGGAAAGTTGCGCCAAATGGGGTTACATATGATACACCAGAACAGATATATAATCTAAAAGATAAAATATACCAAAGAGCAGTGTTGAGCAAAAACATGCCGTTTAATAACAATCAAACCGGAATGACTCCTGAAGAGCGTGATATGATTAATTGTTGGATGATACAAGGCGCTCAAAATAATTGATTTATGATGACATTAGAAGAATTAAATTCAAATACAGCTATTGAAGTGGCAATGCATTTAGAGAAATGTTGTGTTTCTAAAACATGGATTTCTGAAATGGCGGCTTCAAGACCTTTTACTTCAAGTTCAGATTTGATTGAAAAAGCAGCTACTATTTGGTATACTAAATGTACTGCTGAAGACTATAAAGAAGCCTTTTCGGGGCATCCAAAAATTGGAGATGTAACTAGTTTAAAGCAAAAATTTAGCAATACAAAAGATTGGGCTAACAATGAACAATCAAAAGTAGATGATGCAGACGATAAAACCTTGCACGATTTAGCGAAAGGAAATGATGCGTATTTAGAGAAATTCGGGTACATTTTTATAGTAAGTGCAAGTGGTAAATCAGCAAAAGAAATGTTGACTATTTTACATAAACGACTTTTAAATTCTGAAAAAGAGGAGTTGCAAATAGCCATGAACGAACAGCATAAAATCACAGTAATTCGTTTGAAAAAATTAATTACAGAGGTTAATGCAGATCAAAATTTGAAAAGTCATATAACTACTCATGCATTAGATACAACAAAAGGAGTACCTGCAAAGGCGATGCCAGTAGCGTTGCGAATTATTGAGGGGAATACTAAAACATTAGTAAGTATTGGTTTAACAAATTCAGACGGTAGAGTTGCCGATTTATTGCCTCCGGGAAGAATGTTAGCTGTTGGTACTTATGAGATGGAATTTGACACTAAATTTTATCATGAAGCTCAAGAACAGACTGTTTTTTATCCTGATGCTACTATAAAATTTATGGTGACCGATGCTGGACATTATCACATTCCGTTATTGATTAGTCCGTTTGGGTTTTCAACATATAAAGGAAGTTAAAGCGTAGGGAAGGAGAAATATGTTTGATTGGATTCATATATTACAAGAATACAAACAGAAGTACGAACCCGTAACTTTGGTCACGGTGACAAAAGTATTAGGTTCTGCACCTTGTGTTGTGGGTTCACGAATGATTGTAGTAAATGCTGATAAAGTGCATGGTACTGTTGGTGGTGGTAAAATGGAATTTCAGGTCATTGATAAGGCTTTAGATGTTTTATTTGCTAATCAAACTGAAGTAGTAGAATATATTTTAGGCCCGGAATATGAACAATGTTGTGGCGGTAAAGTTGAATTATTAATAGAGCCTATGAATAAATTACCAGAGCTTTTTTTATTTGGAGCAGGACATATTGGAGTAGAGATAAGCAACCTTTTGGTAGGCACGCCTTTTCAAGTAAATTTAATAGACTCTCGTAAAGATTGGTTTGCTAAATTAGCTTTAGCTCCAGAAGTAAAAACAAAAGAAGTGCAAGTAGAAGATTTTAAAACATTTTCTGATGTAGTGCGCTGGGGTGATAATTGTTATGTTTTGGTATTAACACATGATCACACTATTGATTTTGATATTATAGCAATGGCTATTCCTAAAAAAACAAAATATTTAGGGTTGATAGGTAGTAAAACAAAAGCAGTTCGTTTTAACAATATGCTAATTAATGAAATGGAAATTGCTGAAGGAATGAAGAATGTAGTTTGCCCAATTGGGTTAAAAATAGGAGGTAGTACTCCCAAAGAGATTGCTATAAGTGTAGTTGCAGAACTTTTACAGGTTCATTATAGCGATACGAATAAATAAAATAGAATAAAAAAATAGATATTAAATAGAGAAGAATATGAGTTATACATTTAATCCGCAGAAAAGAGTTTTAATGGGTCCTGGACCTTCTGATGCACACCCAAGAGTACTAAAAGCAATGGCGACACCATTAATTGGGCATTTAGATCCGCAGTTTGTTCAAATGATGGACGAAGTTAAGGATATGGTACAGCAGACTTTTTTGACTAAAAGCGAATTAACTTTTGTGGTTTCTGCTCCAGGAAGTGCAGGGATGGAAACTTGTTTGGTTAACCTTTTAGAGCCAGGTGATGAGTGTATTATTTGTGTGAATGGGGTTTTTGGTGGTAGAATGGTTGATATAGCAGAACGTTGTGGCGCAACAGTTCATAAAGTTACCACTCCTTGGGGAGAAGTGACAACACCAGAGCAAATAAAAGAAGCTTTAAAAACATGTCCAAAACCAAAATTAGTTGCCCTTGTACATGCAGAAACTTCAACAGGAGCTTTGCAGCCAATGAAGGAAATTAGTGATCTAATACATGATGCAGATTCTCTTTTAGTGGTTGATGCTGTTACCTCATGGTGTGGTGTACCATTAAAAGTTGATGAATGGGGAATTGATGCTATTTATAGTGGTACACAGAAAAACTTAAGTGCACCTCCAGGCTTATCTCCTGTAAGTTTTTCGCCTAGAGCAGTGAAAGTTCTTGAAAACAGAAAAACAAAAGTACAGAGTTGGTTCTTAGATTTGAACTTGGTTAAAAATTACTGGGCAGGAGCTAAAAGAGCGTACCATCATACAGCTCCAGTTTCATCAGTTTATGCATTGCATGAAGCGTTAAATGTTGTTTTAGAAGAAGGCTTAGAAAATAGATGGGAACGTCACCAAACAGTACATCAATATTTAAAGACAGAATTAGAAAGTTTAGGTTTTAAATATTTAGTTGATGAAGCTAATAGATTACCAAACTTAAACTCTGTGTACTTGCCAGAAGGTATAGAAGATGAAGCTAAAATTAGAACTACTTTATTAAATGACTATAACATTGAAGTTGGTGGTGGTTTAGGAGATTTTGCTGGTAAAATATGGAGAATTGGTATTATGGGCGAAAGCTGTACTAAAAACCATGTAAATATGCTTGTTGGTGCTTTAAAAGAAATTTTATAGTAGCCATTACAAAATAGTTTATACTAAAAAGAGCGCCAATTTAGGCGCTCTTTTTTCATCTGTAATAATTCCCCTTAAATTATTTTGAAGATAAAGTTTTTAAAGTCAGAGCAAGTGTTTTTACTCCTTTTTCAATCTGCTCAGGTGTACTGTATTCATCAGCATGGTGGCTAATTCCATCACGACACGGAATGAATATCATAGTTGTAGGGCAAACTTGTGCCATAAACAAAGAATCGTGGTATGCTCTACTAATCATCTTTTTACTAGTTAATCCTAATTCTTTTGTAGCAGCTTCAACTGCATCTATAAGTTTTGTTTCACAAATTGCAGGGCTATCTTTATTAATTAGTTCTACAGTACTTTCTATATTTCTACGTTTGCAAATTTCTTCAATTTCTTGTTTTAAATCTTCCAGGGCTTTATCGCGAACTTCAAGATCAGTATCTCTTAAATCAATCTCTAAATAGGCTTCTTTGGGTATACTATTTACAGCACGAGGTTTTATATCTAAAATACCAGTAGTTGCTACGGTATCAGGGCTTGTAGATTCTTTAGCAATACGCTCAACAGCTAATGAAATTTCAGCAGCGGCACAACCAGCATCTCTTCTTTTGTCCATTAAAACTGCACCAGCGTGACCACCTTGCCCGATTAACGAAACACGAAGTGAACTTGGTGCTGCAATTTTAGTTACAATACCAATATCTAAACCTTCTTTTTCTAAAATAGGACCTTGCTCAATATGAAACTCTACAAAAGCATCATAATAATCATTCCCCATTTTTACTTCATCCAAAGTGCCATCAAAATCAAAACGCTCTAATAATTCAGCAAGTCCTCGACCATCAAAATCTTTAAATTTTAAAGCTTCTTCAGGAGATAGTTGTCCACAAAGCATTCTACTTCCTAAACAACCTATTCCAAAACGTGTTGGTTCTTCTGAAGTAAACATTAAAACTTCAATAGAACGTTCAGGTTCATAACCCATTTCCATTAAATAACGGATAGCTTCTAATCCTCCAAAAACACCAACGGTACCATCATACATACCAGATTCTGGTATAGCATCAATATGAGATCCTGTACCAATTGCAGGTAAATCTTTGTTTTTACCTTCCCAACGGCAAAATGTATTTCCTACGGCATCAGTTCTCACTTTTAATCCGATATCGGTACATAGGCCAATAAAGTATTCTCTAGCTTTTGCATCTTGTTCAGAAAAAACAATTCGGGTAACTGATGGGGTAGGACAAGCAGAAATACTTGCTAATTTTTCAAGTTCTTTATGTATTTTTTGCATAGTTAGTTTTAAGGTTGAATAGGAAATCTGTTTACATTTTTATAGTAGATATATACGGCAGGCTCTTTACCCAAAGCACCAAACCATTGCGGACAATAAGGTGCCATCCAAATACTATCTCCTTTTTTAATTGGGTACCATTTATCGGCTAGCCTATAAACACCTTGTCCTTGTAAGTACATTAATCCATGCTCCATAATATGAGTTTCAACAAATGGAAGATTTGCACCAGGATTATACGTAAAAATATTTATCGCCATATCAAAAGCCATATCTGTGCTATCGGGTAATAAATTCTGCATTAATAAATCAGGATCATCACAGTAGATATTTTGAGGTATATCAGCTTCATTTCCGATAACTACGCTAGGTATTTCATAACCATCTAAAGCTTCAAATTTTTTATGAAACGTAAGCAGTTGTGTGTTTTCTCCAAAACTGTCAAATACATATTCTTTTCCAACCGGAATATACACATAAGAACCTTTTGTAAGTGCTGTTTTAGCTCCGTCAATAGTTACTGTGGCGGTACCTTCAACAACATAAAAGAATATTTGTGTTGCTATATTTTTTCCTTTAAGAATTGCGGTTTGTTCAGGAGTTACTAAAAGCTGGCAAAATTTTGCTCCCATAGCTTCATTGATAACTACATTTACAGTACAATTTGTCCAACCAGGGTACACACTGTTTACAAAACCATCACCCGTTAATACGGCATGGTCTCTTTCAAATACAGTAGTTGATATTGCTGTAAGTTTTATATCGTTCATATTTTAATAATTAATCGTATTGTTTTTTTAATTCTAAGATAAAGTTATCACATACTTCAAGTGATTTCTCTATATCTTCAGGACTTGCGTATTCTAATGGATTGTGGCTGATACCTTCTTTACACCGAATAAACAACATAGACACTGGTGCTATTTTTGATACCATTACAGCATCATGACCTGCACCACTAGGCAATTCTACTATTTTTTTTATGCCTGAATTTTTTATACTTGTACGTAATACTTCTTTTAAAGTTTCATCGCACTGCACAGATGGGTTTGTTTGTTTTATATCCCAAACCAAATCAATGTTTCGTTCTTTTGCTATTTCAGTTGCTCTATCTTCTAAAATTTCAGAAACCTCTTTTAAAAAATCATCATCACTACTTCTAATATCTAGGGTGTGAATTACTTTTCCGGGGATTACATTAGGTGTATTGGGGAATAGGTTTAATTTACCAATGGTAGCAACTAATTTATCGGTATTGTCTTTTCCTATTTTTTCTACTTCTAAAGCAAATGCTGCCGAAGCGCAAAAAGCATCATTTCTATGCATCATAGGGTATGTGCCAGCATGACCACTAACACCAGACCATGCTACATTTATTCTTGTTTGCGAAGCAATTCCATCAACAAGGCAAACAGGCAAATCTTCGTTACATAAAACAGGTCCTTGCTCAATATGCGCTTCAAAATAACCCAAACAGTTTTCTTTTATAAAAGCATCGTTATTAATAGTACTGTTATCGCAGGCATTATTTTTTAGAACTTCTGCTAATGAAATACCAGAATCATCTTTGCGTTCTAACCATTCGTGTTCAAAACAACCTGCGATGGCAGAACTTCCTAAATAAGCCGTATTGTAACGTGCACCTTCTTCATCGGCAAATGCTACAATGTTTAAATGAAAGGGTAGCGGAATATTGTTTTCGTAAAAATATTCGGCAACTTCTAAACCTAGAAGAATACCTAATGGTCCGTCATATTTACCAGCATCAAAAACAGTATCGTAATGCGAACCGATGATAAAATGTTTTGCACCTTTTTTTGATGAGGTAAGTTCTCCTTTTATATTACCAATAGTATCGCGGTATGCTTTAAGTCCAGCTTCTTGCATCCAAGTAATAAGTACATTTCCTGATATCGTATGTGCTTCGGTTCCATAAACTCTATCAATGCAATTTTCGCTATCACTTATGCTTGCAAGTGTATTTAAACGTTCAATTATTCTTTCAGTTCTAAATCTCATTATATGTTTTTGGAGTACAAAGCATCAGTGTTGTTGAGGCTAGCGCAGTATGCAATATAGCTGAAATTCAATATTTGAACAAGCGATTGTGCAATTATTATGAATAATAAAAAAACGAACTCAATATTTTTAAAAAATGAAGTAATAAGTTGGGTGTTTATTGAATTTACTTGATAAAGTAGAAAAATTAAAATCAATTAATTATACTTTTTTTAAGAAGAAAGGTACCCTGTAGGCTTTTTTTACTTTCTACATTTGTAGCCCAAAAAACTAGCCTCAAATGGGTAATAAAGAAAATAAAACCATAAGCAGGAGTTTGTTAGTTATTATGGCTACAGCCATAGCAGCAACAGCCGCTAACTTGTATTACAATCAGCCATTGATTCCAGAAATTGGAAAAACAATGGGTTTAGATGAGCACATATTGGGTTTTATTCCTTCAGCATCTCAAATTGGCTATGCAACTGCTATATTTTTTATCTCGCCTTTAGGTGATATTATGAATAGAAAATTGGTAATCCGCAACCTATCAATAGCATTAGTAACCGCACTTTTAGGAGTATATTTTGCGCCCAATTTTGCAGTATTAATAGTGGCTACATTTGTAGTAGGGCTTAGCTCTAATATAACACAACAGCTTATTCCTTTAGGTGTATCATTAACAAGTCCGGAAAATAAAGGTAGGGTAGTAGCTACACTAATGACTGGGTTAACAATAGGTATCTTACTATCAAGAACGTTAAGTGGTTTTATTGCAGAACATTTAGGGTGGCGCGCTGTGTTTTTAGGAGCAGCAATTATAGCGGCTATAATTGGTATTGTACTGCAAATAGTATTACCATCAAACAAACCAATTGTAACACTTAGTTATTCAAAGCTTTTAAAATCAATGCTAACGCTTATTAAAACCAAATCTTTATTACAAGAATCTGCTTTAGTAGGTGCTTTATGGTTTGCGGCATTTAATGCGCTTTGGGCAACAATAGCCATTCATCTTATGGATGATCCTTTTGGATATTCAGTACAGCAAGTCGGTTTGCTAGGTTTTGTTGGTGCTTCAGGGATTTTCGGAGCAAAAATAGCAGGTAAGTGGGCGGATAAAGTAGGATCAAGATCAGTAATGACCGTTTCGTTATCCGTTATACTTTTAAGTTTTGTAGTTATGGCTCTTGGTAAAGACTCTATAGCTATGCTTTGTATTGGTATTGTACTTTTAGATTTAGGCGTGTTTGGTTCTCAAGTGCCGAACCAAGTCCGCGTTTTTTCAGTAGATGTAAATGCGCAGAGTAGAGCAAATGCGGTGTATATGTTGTTTTATTATTTAGGTGCTGCAGTTGGCTCTGCAATCGGGGTTAAAGTAATGAGCCAATTTGGTTGGTTCGGACTTACCGCTTTTGGTTTTACCCTAATAGCTATTGCACTTACTTTTCATTTGTATAAGACTCGAAAATTGAAATTGAAAGCTATTTAATGGCTATTTCATAAACTAAAGTACATTGAGTTACTCTTTTTTATAGAAAAAATATTTATTGCGTATAAACGTATTACTCTGTTATATGATTTATTGAGATTTGGTTGTAAAAGCATTGTTGATTAAAAACAATTAATTCATTACTTCTTAATAAAAAACTGTTCGTTATCTGTTTTATTGAAAAGCATTGTTTTAGCAGTTACATCTAAGCCGTAACTATTTTTAGCTTTTATACTTATTAAATGTATTCCGGGAGCTAAATCTTCAGAAATAGGGAAGCTCCATAGGTGCAGACTCTTTTTAGGTTTTCCTAGTTTAATACTGTTTTTACTAGGGGTAATTCCCATATTTTGGAGTTCATGTAGTCTCTTAAAAAACGGATCAATTTCATTGGTGTATATCATAGGCTCCCATGTACCGTTTCCAATTTTAATTTCGACCGTTGTATTTTCGTTTCCAGCATAAATATTAGCGATTATTTTTTGAGCACTAAAAGGGATTAATTCTCTATCAAACTCAAAAGGTGTCCAAATATGCATTTGTCGATTATCGGGCTCAGAGACTTTATAGTCATAGGTTTTTTTATTACCATTGAGGTTCATAATCCAAAACCCTTTTGGTGTTCCGTCTGCCATCATAGAAGCAGGAATACCAAAACTATCTTTTTCTCCGTGCCACCAAGAACCACATAGCGCACCAGCAACCAATTCTTCAACAGCATTATTCACAAGCCAACCATCTTTCTTTTTAATAGTTTCAAAAAACTGTGTGTGCGTATGACCAGCATAAGCATGTACATTAGGGTGTTTTTTAAATAGGCTAGAAAAGTCTTCTAAATTTATCAATTGCTCCAAAGGAATATGCATTAATAAATGGACTGTATTTTCTGTGGGAACTGTTTTTAAAAGCCCTTTTACAAACTGCATTTGTTTGTCATCAATTTTGGCATCGTATTCATGATGCGGTTTTGGAAAAATATTATTTAATGCTATAAAGGTGTGAGAACCATAATTGAAAGCGTAATATGAAGGACCAAAATTACGCTCATAGGTTTCGTCTCTTAAGTCGATATTCTCACCATCATAATTACGGTCATGATTCCCATAGATATAATAAACCGGAGCGCCTACTTTGCCTAAAACACTTTTAATAGGCTCAAATAATCTTAGGTTATCAAATGTGATATCACCTAGCGGTACTAAAAAATCATACTCTTCTTCGAGCATTTTTTCAGAGACAGCTTTACTTAAATAATATACATCATCAATTGTTTTGGCTTGTATATCTCCTAAAAGTCCAATTTTTAATTCATTTTCTCCTTCATTTTTATAAAGCGGAAAATTTAATGTCGCATTTAATGTTTGAGCTTCAACACCTTTAAAATGAAGATCAGGAGTTCCGTTGGGCTTATTAAAGGCATAATTTTCAGGTACAAAATTAGTTGATACTTTAGAAATGTATCCGGAAGGTTTAATTAAAAAAACCGTGGTGTCATCGTCAATTTTTAGACTGTATTTTCCATTTTTATCTGTAACAACTACACCACTTCCGTTAGAGATTGCAACAGATGGAATTCCTTTTTCATTTGCGTCAAAAACTTCGTTTTTATTTAGATCGTGAAAAACAAATCCTTCAATTTTTTTTGTTTGCGAAGTTGCAGTACTAGACTGAATACATATTAAAACTAAAAGAAATTTTAAAAAATAACGCATAATTGTAGCTGTGAAAAATAAATGTTGAACACACAAATAAAACCAATTACGTACTAAAAAATAGAACAACCAATTTTATCAAATCTTTAAGTAATTGCATCTTTAATATTAAGTAATTGCATTTAAAAAAAGTAGCTGTATAATGTTGTATGTAAGAGTCTTATTAGTTTTAGTAATATTGTATAATTGCGCCTGAAAATTGCTTTTACATTTAAGTCTGAACATGAAATTTTTACAGTTTATTTTTTCATTTTTAATTTGTCTATTATCATTTGGGCAAGAGTTGCCACCTATTGAAAATTTTTCAACGTCAGGGTATGGTGGAGACAACCAAAATTGGATGATTTCTCAAGATGAGAACAATTATATCTACGTTGCAAACAATACGGGTCTTCTAGAATTTAATGGCTCGGAATGGAATACCTACGCATCGCCTAATAAAACAAAATTAAGAGCTGTTAACGTTATTGGTGATAAAATTTACACGGGATGTTACGAAGAGTTTGGGTATTGGGTCAGGAATCAGCTTGGTAGATTAGAGTACACTTCATTAATGCCAAATTTAGGGAAAGATAAAATTGAGAATGATCGGATTTGGAATATTATTGATTATAAAGAATGGGTTTTGTTTCAATCAAGCCACAGTCTCTATTTTTTTAATAAAAAAACAGAAGAATTTAAAACAATACACTCCGTAAATATAATCTACAAGGTTTTTAATATTGACAATCAAATTTACTACCATGTTGCCAATGAAGGTATTTATAGTATTAAAAATGGTACTTCGGAATTATTAAATAACGATGCTGTAGTTTTAAATGATAGAGTAATTAACCTATTTAAAATTGAAAGTAAATTAGTTGTTTTAACAAGAAGCTCAGGATTTTTTGAATTAAAAAAAGAAGGTCTACTTCCTTGGGACGTAGAAGCGAACGAACGACTAAAAGAATTGAGTGTGTTTAATAGTATTCAGCTCAAAGATGGAAGTTTTGTTGCAGGAACCATATCAAACGGAATTGTAAAAATTAGCCAACAAGGTAAAATTGAATATACGATAAACCATAAGTTAGGTTTAAGTAACAATACCATTTTATCTTTATTTGAGGATGCAAAAAATAATGTTTGGATTGCTTTGGATAACGGCATTGACCGTATAAATATGACATCGCCGTTGAAAACCTTTGTTGATTACGATGGTGTGTTAGGTACCGTGTACACCACACTAATTTTTGATGATAATTTATATGTGGGAACTAATCAAGGATTGTTTTACAGACCAATAGGTAATTCGGAAAAGCCATTCTCATACGTAAAAGGAACTGCTGGCCAAGTATGGAGCTTATATAGTGATGATAGTGAAAACCTTTTTTGTGGACATCATTTAGGTACCTATTTAATTAAAAATGAAAAAGCAAAACATATAAGTCCGATTTTAGGTGCTTGGAATTTCAAAAAAATACCTGAACGTGAGAATTTAATACTACAAGGTAATTATGATGGTTTGTACGTTCTTGAAAAGAAAAATGATTCTTGGAGTTTAAGAAATAAGATAGAAGGCTTTAGTAATTCATCACGTTTTTTTGAACTCAATGGTGCTAATAAGGTTTTAGTAAATCATGAGTATAAAGGGGTTTTTGATATTGTATTAAATGACTCTTTAACAAAAGCAGAAAAAGTAAGTTTAAGAGAGGAGTTATCCATAGGAGAAAATTCAAGTTTAGTTACTTATCAAGGCAATATTTTGTATACATCAAAAGAAGGAATGTTTACATATAATACTACTGAAAATAAGTTTTTGAAAGATTCTCTATTAAGTACACTTATAGCATCAAAAATATATACTTCTGGTAAAATGATTTTTGACGAGACCGGAAAATTATGGACATTTTCTAAGGATAATGTTAGCTTTATTACCAATGATAATCTTACCAATACACCTGAAATTAAAGATATTTACATTTCTTCAGATTTAAAAAAAGGAGTTGTAGGTTTTGAGAATATTCAGCACATAGCGAATTCAAAATATGTATTAGGTATAGTAAATGGTTATTTAACGATGGATTTATCTAAGTTAGTCACAAATAAAAAACATACCATTTACTTAAATAGTGTTAGTAAAAAAGATTTAGATTCAGAAAACGAACTTCTGCCATTAGCCCAAAGTGGTGAATTTGAACACAAACAAGGGAGTTTATCTTTCAACTATTCAGTTCCAGAATATTACAAGTATTTAGATATTACGTACCAATACAGGCTAGTTGGCCAGAGTGATCATTGGAGCGATTGGTCAAAAAAAGCAAGTATACAATTTGAAAACTTACCTTTTGGTGATTATACGTTTGAGGTAAAAGGTAAAGTAGGTAATCAGTTGACTAATAATACTGTATCGTATTCTTTTGAAGTAAATAGACCTTGGTACATAGCTAATGTAGCATTGTTTATTTATGTGCTACTACTTATAGGTATTGGTTTTTTTATTCATAAAGCCTATACCTTTTATTACGAGAAAATATTAAAGCATGAACAAGTTAAGAGCGATCGTGCGATTATTGAAATAAAGAACGAAAAATTAAATCAAGATATTGATAGTAAAAATAGAGAGTTAGCAATATCTACAATGAGTATTGTTAAAAAGAATGAATTACTTCGGAAAATAAAAAAAGAATTAAAAAATGTTAAGGCCAAAGAAGATTTAGCCAGTGCAATTGAATTAATTGATACGAATTTAAATAACAATAAAGATTGGAAGTTTTTTAAGCAAGCATTTAATAATGCCGATAAAGACTTTATGGATAAGATTAAAGTGGCACACCCAGACCTGACACCTAATGATTTAAAATTTTGTGCTTACCTAAGGCTTAATTTATCTTCAAAAGAAATTGCGCCTTTATTAAATATCTCTACAAAAAGTGTCGAAACCAAACGCTATAGATTGCGAAAAAGAATGAATTTATTGCATGATGATAGTTTGGTAGACTATATTTTAAAATTTTAGACCTCTACGAATACTTTTTTCACCTAGACTTTACCACTACAAAGCATTGTTTTATGCTCTATTTTAGGCACTTAACGTAAAGATAATATTGCACCTTAACTAGTGTGTATTCAATAGTTTTTGAACTGTATTCAGCGCATTTTTGAGCTAAAAACGCGTTGTTCGTCTTTTGTCGAGGTCTTGTTTTTTAGTTCCAGAATGGTTTGAGTATACATTTGCCGGAGTATTGAAAGTGTTGAAAACCTATATGAACCAGAACAGCATTTTTGAGCAAATAATAAATTTTAACTAAATCAAACATTCATGAAATTTAAATTTCAAAAATTAAGAATTGCAGTATTCTTTGGTCTTTTTTTAGTTTGTGGTTCTTTTACCTTATTGGCCCAAACTACAGTAAGAGGAACAGTACTTTCAGCAGCAGATAACATGCCTTTACCAGGAGCATCTGTTGTAGAAAAAGGTACTACGAACGGAGCTTCTACAGATTTTGATGGAAACTTTACGTTAAATGTGTCAAACCCATCAGGTACACTAATAGTGTCTTATGTAGGGTTTAAAACAAAAGAACTTAGCGCAAAAAATGCTGAGATGACTATTGCCTTAGAAAATGACAATTTGCTTAATGAAGTTGTTGTTGTTGGCTACGGTACACAAAACAAAAGTGATATTGTAAATGCAGTTGCAACTACCAATTTGGCACAAGCAACATTAACACCAACATCTGATGTTAATGAAATGTTGAGAGGTAGAATTGCAGGTTTACAAGTTGATGTAGGTAGTGGTACTTTACGACCAGGCGGAACTTCTGATATTATTTTTAGAGGTCAAGGTTCTATTGAAGGTAATGTAAGTGCTATTTATGTTGTTGATGGTATTATTAGAGATGGCGGTATTGAAGATATAGATTCTGATGATATAGAATCTATAGAATTTTTAAAAGATGCATCAGCCCAAGCAATATACGGTTCAAGAGGAGCAAATGGTGTTGTATTAATTACTACGAAAAGAGGTGAAGCAGGTAAAGTAACTGTAAGCTATCATGGGTATGTAACAACAAAATCAATCGAAAGAAATTTTGATGTATATAGCGGTCAAGAATTTGCACAATTACGAAGAGAAGCGGTTAGGTCTACTATTGATGGTGATGCGTATCCTTTAGATTCGGATATTTTTTCAGAAATAGAATTAGAGAATATCGCAAATAATGAGTTTGTAGATTGGGAAGATGAATTGATGACCAATGGCTTTGTAAACAATCAAGCAATTAGTATTTCTGGTGGTACAGAACTAACTAAAGTATTTGCAAGTATCAACTACTTTAAAGAAGAAGGTATGATACCAACATCAAGCTATACAAGAAAAACATTACGTTTAAATGTAGATCAAAAAATAAGTGATAAGTTCTCGGTAAATTTTGATTTAAACTTATTAAATGATGATACAGATAGAGCTGCAAATGTAAATGTGATTACAACATCACCTTTAGGGAGTGCTTATGATGAAGATGGTAACTTGACACAATATCCAAGTGGTGAAGAATCATCTGCAATAAATCCAATTTGGAATCTTAATGAACAAGAAAACCATGAAAAGGGAAATGATTATGTTATTAACGTGACTCCAAGATGGCAAATAACAAAAGATTTAAACTATCAATTAAAAACAAATTTAACACGTAGAACATCAGAAAGAGGGCAGTATCAATCTTCATTAAGTTCTGCTGGTGACGATGTTGATGGTATTGCTACAATTGAAAATCAATTAACAGAATCATATCTTATTGAAAACATACTTACGTATGATAAAGCGTTTAATGAGAATAATAAATTGAATGTAACTTTTGTACAGTCTGCACAAGAGAATGGGTATTCAAGTACTTTAACAGAAGGCCAAGGATTTGTAAATGAGACGTTGAGTTATGACGGAATTTCAAATGCTATAGGGAGTATAACTGTAGATCGTGAAAAAGATAAGCAAACCTTGGCTTCTTTTATGACCAGAGCACGTTACAATTTAAACAATAAGTATTTGTTTACGGCAACGGCTAGAGCCGATGGTGCTTCGGTAAATTCAGAAGATAATAAATGGAGTTTTAACCCTGCAGCTTCATTTGCATGGAAAATTCATAATGAAAGCTTTTTAGAAGATGTTAGTGCTATTCAAGAATTAAAACTTAGAGCTAGTTATGGTTCTTTGGTGAATGATTTAGGTATTGCATATACTTCATTATTTACGGCTGATGGTGAAAATTACATTTTTGATAGTGAATCTACTTCAGGGTATTCTCCTTCAACTATTTTGCCAAATACCGATTTAAAATTTGAAAGGATTACTACGGCTAACATTGGTTTAGACTTTTCAGTACTTAATAGAATATTAGAAGGAAATGTAAACTGGTATGATGCTCGCACGACAGATTTGTTATTAAAAAGAGGTGTTCCTTCAACTACGGGTTACTCGTATACCTATTTTAATGCCGGCGAATTACAAAATACAGGTATAGAATTAAGCTTAACCGCTAATATTATCAATACTAAAGATTTTAAATGGTCAGTTTCAACTAACTGGTCTAATAATAAAAATAAAATCTTAGAGCTTTATGATGATGGTGATGGTAATCCTATAGAAAATGATGATACTTATGGTTATTATGTAGGACAAGCAGTTGATGTAATATACCAATATGATTTTGATGGTATTTGGCAAGAAGGCGAAGATTTTGAAAACGCACCGCAAGCAAATTCAGAATCTACACTTACTCAAGATTTAGAAGCGGGTGATATTAAGATTAAAGATACTAATGAAGATGGAATTATAACTGAAGATGATAGAGTGTTTACTGATTCTAATCCAGATTGGTTTGGTTCATTATCTACAACTATAGTTTATAAAGGTTTTGATTTGTTTGTTGATTTTTATGCGGTAGAGGGTGCAACAAAAGTGAATCCATTTTTATCAGATTATAACAATGGTGGTACATTATCGGGTAAATTAAATGGTGTAAAAGTAGATTATTATACTCCTGAAAATCCATCAACAGAATTCCCAAGACCAAATTATGATTCTACTCCTTTATATTTAAACGCATTGGCTGTAAGAGATGCTTCATATTTAAGATTAAGAACATTGAGTTTGGGCTATACTTTAGATCAGGGCATAACTGATAAATTAAATATTGGACAAATTAGGTTTTACGCTACAGCGACTAATGTATTTACTAAAACTGATTATATAGGCTATAGCCCTGAGGTAAATATTAGAGATACGTATTCAAGTGCAGATACTGGGTATCCAGATTCTAGTAGTTTCACATTCGGAGTAAAAGTTAAATTTTAAAAAATTAATAAATTATGGAGTTTAAGAATTCTTATATAAAATTAAAAAGTAGTTTGGTGCTACTTACAGTATTGTTTTTTGCAGTTTCTTGTGAAGATTATCTAGAAGAAGAACCAGGCACTTTAATTGATTCTGATTATATATATACTACGGAAGACGGTTTGCAATCGGGTGTAGTAAGTTTATATACCATAAATAGAGATCGTTATGAATATAGTTCAGAGGATTATATGGCAGCTGTTCTTATGTCTTCACGAAGTGATTTAGCTTTTAGTAGATCTGGCTATACAGGTTTAATGGGCAGGTACCAAAGGGGGATTTCATCTATTGATTATGGTACTGAATTGGCGTCAACATTGTTTTGGAAACATTTTTACAACCTAGCAAACAAAGCAACTGCACTTATCAACGCGGCAGAAGCAATGGAGGATATTGACGAAGACGTTAAAAATCAAATTATTGCTGAAGCTAAATTTTTCAGGGCAGAAGCATATTTCTATTTGTACAGAATGTATAACAACATTTATGTAACTACCGAAACAGTAACAGTTGATAATGCGTTTGATGTAATTAGCGATAAATCTTCTGAAGAAGAAATTTTTGAACTAATTAATAGTGACCTTACGTTTTCAATAGAAAATTTAGAATGGACAGATACTTTTGGTCGTGTTACAAAAGGTACAGCAAAACATGTAAAAGCTAAAGTAGCAATGTGGCAAAGTGATTGGGCAGAAGCGGCTAGCCAGGCAATAAGCCTAATTGAAGAAGGGCCACATAGTTTAGTAAGTTCTACAGCTGAAGTTTTTGCAGAAGATAGAAATAACTCAGAATCTTTATTTGTAATACAATCTGAAGATGATTTATCTGGTGGTGGAAGCACAACAATGATTAACGCAAATTATGTTACGCAGTATTTCAATATATCGGGTATTGAGGCAAATGTAGAGCAAGGTGGTCGTGGTTTCTCACGTATATTACCAAACCTCTATTTGCTTAATTTATTAGCGGAAGATGAGAATGATACGAGAGATGATGACACGTATTTTAGGTTAAAATATTATTATACCTCTGGGGACAGAATTGGAGAAGAAGTTGATGATTATGCTCCGATAACTGATTTAGACAATCCTAGTGATACGTATACAACATATTACCAAAGAATGCATCCATCTTGTATCAAATTTGCACAAGAAGATGATGATCCTGATACGTATTTAAACAGAAGTAATGTAACAGTTTACAGGTTAGCAGAAACTTATTTAATAGCGGCAGAAGCTTTAATGAGGTCATCAGAAGGTGATCCGCTTCCATACCTTAATGCAATTAGAACAAGAGCAGGAGCGGCTGCAGTAACAACAGTAGATCAACAAGCAATTTTAGATGAAAGAGCTCGTGAACTAGCTTTTGAAGGGCAACGTTGGTTTACCTTAAAAAGAATGGGGCAAGATGTTATTGATTATCAAATAACAAATTATGCTGGTGATGGAGAGTATTACCCAAATAACTTAGGTGAAAATGACCCGAGAGATAATTGGCAATCACATTTTATAAACTGGCCTATTGCAGAAATAGATTTAGATTTATTAGGGTCTAGTTACCCACAAAACGATGGGTATTAAAATAGTAATTAAGTTTTAGTTTTATGATATCATGGGTAATCTCATTTACCCGTGGTATCTTTTTATTTTAGATGAAGTATATGCGATATTTTTTTATTTTAATTTTATGTGTTGGGTTATTTTCTTGTAATACGGCTACCCAAAAACCATCATTAGTTTTTGCAACCAATCCTGTTATAGCACATCGTGGTGCATGGAAAGCAAAAGAATTGCCTAAAAACTCAATAGCATCATTAAAAGAGGCTATTCGATTAAATTGTACAGGTTCAGAGTTTGATGTTCGTATGACGGCTGATGAGGTGTTGGTGGTAGCTCATGATGCTGCTTATAATGATTTGACTATTGAAACTTCAACCTATAATGAGTTGTCAAAATTCAAACTGTCAAATGGTGAAAAACTCCCAACATTAAAAGAGTACCTGCTAGTGGGTATGACCAATAATACAGCTACAGGTCTTGTTTGTGAAATTAAACCATCAAAATTTAAAGACCATAATGCGTTGATAGCAGGCAAAGTTGTTCAATTGGTAAAAGAGCTGAAGGCAGAAGCCTATGTATCCTATTACATCAGTTTTAGTTACGAGATAATTAAACACATAAAGGCAATTGAGCCTAAAGCTAAGGTCTTGTATTTAGACGGTTCAAAAAAACCAGAAGCGCTTAAAAAAGATAGCATAACAGGACTTGATTATTTAATTTATAAACTCAAAATACATCCTGATTGGATTACAGAAGCTAAAGATTTGAATTTAGTTTTAAATGCATGGACAGCAAATAAATCGGAAGATATTGATTGGTTATTGGCGAATGATTTTGATTACATAACCACTGATGAACCAGAGCTTGTTCTTGAAAAATTTAAAAACTTTCCTGTAGCAAAAGAGTATGAATTGGTTTGGAGTGATGAGTTTAATTATACAGGCAACCCAAATCCTTTAAAATGGAACTATGAAGTAGGTTTTAAAAGAAACCAAGAACAACAATATTATACAGATAGTTTAAAAAATAGTAGAGTAGAAAAGGGCATATTAATTTTAGAATCTTATAAGGAAAAGGTTGCTAATAGCGCTTTTAAAAGTACTACTGATCCTGATTGGAGAAAGAATCAGAAATACGGTTCATACACTTCCGCAAGTTTGCACACAAATGGTTTAGCACAATGGACTTATGGTCGTATAGATATTCGTGCGAAACTACCTAAAGGTGTTGGTCTTTGGCCTGCATTTTGGATGCTTGGCGAAAACCAACCAGAAGTAGGTTGGCCAGAATGTGGTGAAATTGATATTATGGAGCATGTAGGTTTTAATGCTGATTCTATTTTTGGAACCATACACACCAAAGCGTATAATCATATGATTGGGACACAAAGGGGTAAAACTATTGAAATTGAAAAACCGTATGAAACTTTTCATATTTATTCTATAATTTGGACACCAGAGTCTATTGATTTTTTATTAGATGATGAGGTGTATAACCACATTGAAAATGACCATAAAACAACAGCAGAATGGCCATTTGATCAAAATTTTTATATTAAAATAAACACCGCAATTGGTGGTATGCTTGGCGGAAGAAAAGGTATTGATGATACTATTTTCCCGCAACAATTACTAATTGATTATGTTCGTGTATATCAAAAGAAAAAGGAATTATGAAAGCAGTATATTTATTAGTTTTTTGTTTTTTAATCACTAGTTTTAATACAAAACGTACAACTACGTCACTTAAAGTAATGACCTATAATATTCGTTTAGACGTTGCTTCTGACGGTGAAAATGCGTGGCCAAACAGAAAAGATTTTTTAACCTCTCAAGTACTGTTTTTAGCACCTGATATTTTAGGGGTTCAAGAGGCGAAACCTAATCAAATTCAAGATTTAAGTACAGCATTAACAAATTATAAATACGTTGGTGAGGGTAGAGACGGTAATGGTAAAGGCGAATACTCGGCAATTTTTTACAATTCAGATAAATTAAAGGTAGAAAAAACGCACACTTTTTGGTTGTCTCAAACGCCAACCATAGTTTCTAAAAGTTGGGATGCTGCGTATCCTAGAATTTGTACGTATGCTTTATTTTCATTTAAAAATTCAAATAAGAAATTCTGGGCTTTTAATACGCATTTAGATCATGTAGGGGCAATAGCTCAAAAGGAAGGTTTGCAACTTGTGCTAAATAAAATAGCCTCTGAGAATACAGAAAATTACCCTGTTTTTTTAACAGGAGATTTTAATGTAACGCCTGAAAATGAAATTCTAACAGCAACAAAAAAAGTGCTTAATGACGCTGAGAATATAGCAAATATAAAATTTGGAGCTACAGGAACGTTCAATGGGTTCAAGTACAATGAGCCTGTAACACGCAGAATAGACTACATTTTTGTATCAAAATCTGAAAATATAAAAGTAACTAAGTATGGTGTTTTGTCTAGTGCTGTAGCCTTTAAGTTTCCATCTGACCATTTTCCAGTTTTTGCGGAACTGCAAATGGAATAATAATTTAGACTATACTATAAAAACCATTATAACCATCTGAATTTTTAGGTGGTTTTTTTGTGCCAAAAAATAAAAAACTACTATTTGCAACCAAATAAGCGCCTTTTTTATTTGATTGAGTTAAAATTGTAAGAAACTAAACTTTTAAATATCAGATAGTTTTATATTTTAGCATTTAAAATTAACAAGATTTTTCTTTCTATTGTAAAGTGGAATCTTTTTTTGTAGTTGTTAAAAGAATGAGTGTAATTATTGAGTTTAAAAATTGTGATAATTATTTATATGCAGAAATTGAAGCCGCATGGACAAAAGAAAATGCTTTTTTAATACTCGATGCAATTAAAGTTGAAGCCGATGCACAAGGCTATAATTTAATTTTGATAAATGCTAGAGGAATGTCACTACCAGATAATGAAATGATTCGGTATTATACGGGAGAAATAATAGCATCTTTATTTAAATCGCACAAACTAACTATTTATTTACAAGCAGAAAAGATTAATAAATTTGCCGAAAATGTAGCGGTAAATAGGGGAGCCACCGTTTATATATGCGACAATAAAGCGGATGCTATTAATTGGCTGTTAAGCTAAGCTTGTATTTAAACCTGTAATTAAACATCGATATTTTTTATTATAATCGATTGTTGCATTTACTTATAAATGTCATCATTTAGTATTGTCACTAAAACTGTTTTAAATAGAGGGTAAATAATCTTCTTAAATTGTATCATAAGTTAAAGACTTACAAATGCAGTTAAAACATGTAAAACTCCTCAGTAGCTATTTACTAAATAGATAAATTACATTACCAATAGCTATTGCACCAGTTAAACAACCTAAAATAAAGTCCATTTTAGCGGCAATAAAATTCAATCTATGTTCTATTTTTTTGGCAACCACAGCGTAAAGCGTGTACAGTGTAAATGAGCCTATTGTAGAACCAATAGAAAAGTAAAGTGCGTTTGTTAAACTATACTCAAAATACTCAAAACCAATTATTAGTGAAATAAACGTAAAATAAAACGGAATAGCCATCATATTTAATAATGACATTAAAATACCATAGAAGTATGATTTTGATTTCGGAATTTCTTTAGCCTTTACCTTATCTTTTGATGTAAAATAAAGTCTAAAAAAATTAATGGATAATAGAAATAAAATACCAATTCCTATTTTTTGAATTGAGGTAATATATTCTGAATTTTTCATTAAAATATTTGCCAAGTAAGCGCCTAAATTAGCTTGAAAAAACAAAACAGTAGCATAACCTGCAATTAAGTAAAACGTAGCATTTTTACCATTTCTTAAACTATATTTTACAACAGTTAAATTTAAAAAACTAGGTGTAATGCTCCCTAAAGCAGCAATGCAAAAACCTAAAAGCAAACAGATTAAAAAGTTCATAGTTAATTATTGTATAGCAAATAACTATAGAAATGAACTAATAAATTAATACGTTCCCTATTTTTAATGACTCTTAAACGTTTTTAGTTAAATGCTATATTTAACTTTTTAGAACTTAGTACTGTAAACTTATTTATTGTAAGAAAGTGAGCAGAGAATAAATAGTAGAACTTAACTTAAAGGTATAGTGGCTTAAGTAGAATACGTGTAAGTTTATATTTCTTACCAAAATTTGACACATAAATTGCCTCATTGCGGAAAACCGCAAGGTTAGTACCTGCTTAATTATCTAAATTTGAAGCAGTAAGGTTTTGTATTGTTAATAAAACTGTTAAAAAGAGATGAATGTTTTACACAATATGTTGCTTTAACCTGCTTATATTGTACCACAAATAAAATAAGAATTTTCGACTTTTAATTGTGGAGGCTAAAAACGTAAAGTTATACAAAACTTCCGCATAGCCACCCAAAATAGCTGTATAAGAGGAGGAAAGTTCCGTATATAAACAAGTTATGTGCAAGCTAAAAAAACATTTTGATGTCATTTGAAACACGTACTCCAGATTTTATAGCAGAACTGAAATATCGGACTACGGAAGAGGGAGGTCGACGGACACCTGCCAGTTCAGGTTATAGACCGCATGTGAAGTTTCCGTTTTCGAAAACGATGACTTCTGGACAACAGACCTTTATTAGACAAGACTCGGTTAATCCAGGCGAAACAGTTAAAGCTGAAATCATGATTCTTTCTCCGCAGTTTTTCGAAAATATGCTGGAAATAGGAATGGAATTTGAAGTAGGAGAAGGTTCGCATGTAGTCGCGACTGGAAAATTGATTGAAATCCTCAATACAGATTTAATAAAAGGTTTATAGAACACGTAATATGCACTTGGATTCAGATAAACATACTCTTAAGGGAAAAGAAGTTGAAAGATATTTTGATTTCAATCAAGCACTAATTGAATTTTCGGATTTGTTTAATCAAACCGAGACTAATGAACGTTCAATTGCAATATTAGGTGGGACTTTTTTGGAGATGACCTTGGAACATGTTTTATATTCATTTCTGCCGGAATATGATAAGCAAGTTGAAAAACTATTTGAATTTAATTCTCCTTTGGGGAATTTTAGCAATAAAATACAGATGGCTTTTTGTTTAGGGTTAATTGAAAAAATCGTCATGCAGGACTTGAATTTAATCCGTAAAATCCGAAATAAATTTGCGCATCAAATGTTCGTGGACTTTCAAGATTCTCAGATTGAATCATGGTGTAAAGGACTTGAATGGCATAAAATTTCATTTATGGATTATGTACCCGAAGGAGCAACCAATTTGATGCTATTTCAAGTCGGAGTAAATCAATTAATCTCAAATCTTAATGGACATATTAGCATCGCACGAGGCGAAAAACGACATATACTAAACAACTTTGGGAAAAAAGCCAGCACATAACAATGGCTATAGCAAATAGGGCGGTAAGTGCTGAATTTAAAGGCTTGAGCGTGTTTGCTAATTCCGCCAAATCTTTTGGATTTGGCAATTAAAAAAGAAAAAATAATTACAAAACAAAAAGCTATGGCTCGCAGACCAGACGGAAACGAAAAGTTTCCTTGCCTGCCCTACTTGCCATAGCCGAACCGTTGTGCTTAATTTACCACGAAACCAATGATAGATAGAATTAAACAAATAGAAGGAGTTGGAAAGTTTCTTTCTGCTAAAAACTTAGGTGGATTGAAATTTAGTGAATTCAACTTAATTTATGGTGGAAATACCAGAGGTAAAAGTACTTTAACTGCTATTTTTAAATCATTAAAACTAGGAGACAAAAGTGTTATCGAAGGTAGAAAAACCTTCGGAGTTTCTTCTCAAAAAATAGTTATTCAATTAGCAAATGAAGGAGAAATATCCTTTTCTAGTAACAAATGGAATAACGGAATTAAGGATATTATAATTTTTGATGAAGATTTCATTAACAATAATGTTCATCTGGGTGGTCAAATAATTTATGATAACCAAAAAAGTTTGAATTCAATAATTATTGGAGAGGAAGGACAAAAGTTAGCTATCGAAATAGAACAATTACAAAGTGAAATAAGTAAAGTTACTGCAAACAAAAAAAAACACGGAAATATTTTTACAAATAGATTTCCTGAAGCACCAATAACATTACAGAAATTCAGAAAACTTAAGAATATAGAAGATATTGACAAAGAAATTTTAAAAGTTGAAGCCCAAATTGACGATTATAATAATCAAGACAATATAAAATCGAAATGCAATCAAATTGAAAATGTCTTTTCTTCGATTCCAGAATATTCAATTATCAACCTTTTATCTAAACATTTTAAATTAAACAAGGAATATGTAATTGAACATATTCAAAAAACTTGGAACAAGTCTGAGAACTCATTTAATTTCCTACAACAGGGTTTTCAATTGCTTAAGGAAGAACCTAAAGACTGTGTTTTTTGTGGTCAATCACTGAATATTGATGCTTTAAAATTATTAAATGAATATTCTAAATTATTTTCTAAAGAATTTATCGATTTTCAAAAGCAGATATCGTCAGTAATAAACGACTTCAATAACTGGAACATAGAACTTGCTATCAGTCAAATAAAGACAATAGGTGGAATGATTAAAATTAACATTGACATTCCTAAAGATAAACTCATTGAATTAAAAAATGAATGCAACAATGAATTTAATAAAAAATTGAATGACCTTTCATATTCTATAAATTTTCAAGAATTTGAAGAACTTATCAAAACATTTGAAGACATAAAAGAAGAATATAATACTCAAAAGAAATCGAAATTAAAAGAAATCAATATCGATTTGAAAGAGTTAAAATCAAAACTTTCAACATTACAGTTTACTAAAATCAGATATTCAACTACTGAAAATTGGGAGAGTTATTTTGAGAAAAAAGATGATTTAGACAAAGAATTTAAATTACTAAAACAGAAACGAGAACAAAAAAGGGAGGAATTAGAAATTTATGGTAGAGAAATTTATAAAAAAAATCATCAGACAATAAATGAAGTTCTATCTAACCTTCAAGCAGATTACAGACTTGATGAATTTATACCTTTGAAAAAAATAATTGGTAAAACTGAGAGAATTTTTTCTTTAGTTTTTTATAATAACCACAAAATAACTCTAGAGACTGAAAACTCTGCAATCCCAAATTTCAAAAACTCATTAAGCGAAAGCGATAAAAGAGTACTGGCTTTTTCATTTTTCATCTCTCTTTTAAAGAATAATGAAAAATTAAATAATAAAATTATAATTCTAGACGACCCTTTTTCAAGCTTAGATAAAGAAAGAAGAAGAGCAATTATCAAAGAGATTCAAAATATTTCTTTTAATAGCACTATGTCAAAACCTAAACAAATAATTATTTTAACACACGAACTTGATTTTTATAAGTGGTGTTTAATTAAGTTTCCTGAAGCGACAGCTTTAGAAATACAAAATGAAGGAATGCAGGACGGAATTAAAAAAAGTACAATTTTAAGAACAAATAAAGAATTATATCTGGAAAGTGATACTCGGAAAGATTTAAAAGAAATCATTAAACTAATTGATAATAATATTACACCGACTGAAATTGAAGGGTTATTTTCAAAATCTAGAAAAATATTAGAAGACGTGTTTACTAAAAAATATTACAGTCATCTTAAAGAAGATATTAAGAGTAGAAAGAGCATAAGAACTTTTACTGAGACATTAAAGTCTAATAATGTCAATCAATTTGAAACACAAAATAAGTTTAGTCAAATTATAAACCTTTGTGACGATTTAAATATTGAATTGCATAATAATGAATTAAAGAATGAAGGAGAAAATGGAATAAACGTACTTCAAGACTTTATAAAATGTTTAGAAATAATATAAAAAACTAAGCACAACAATGGCTATAGTTAATACGGGTTTTGGTGCTTAACCCAAAGTTCAGAGCTTTTAACTAAGTCCGCCAAATCTTTTGATTTGGCTTTAAAAATGAAAAGATAAAACAAAATAAAAAGCTTTGGCTAAGTGCTTAATTGGAAATTAATTACTTTTAATTCCCGTACTAACCATAGCCTAATCGTTACCACACATTTGAGAAAAAATATGACTAAAGAAGAAATAATAGCACATTGCGACCGAATTATTAAAGACGCTCAAAATCAACCTCACGGTGGACTGACTCAAGCTCGTGAATTTTTGAGAGTTGTCGCTGGCGAAGAAAGTTCTTTCTTTAAGACATTATCTCAGATTCAAAGTCGGGCGATTGATGCACAAAAGTCAAATAGAGTTCGTGAAGTATTAACATCATTTTCTCAATTTGTACAGAACGACCTTTTACGGAGTATTTCTTTAGAACGTGAAATCCAAATCGATACAGTATCTGATTATCTCGAACAAGCAGAAAGTTTACTCAATGACAAAAAAGTTCATCCAGCTGCGCCAGCAGTTATTATCGGAGCATCATTAGAGGAATTTTTAAGAAACTGGTTGGAAGAAGAGGGAACTGATTTGACGAAAATTAAAAATAGCCTTGATGCATATTCGTCTGAATTAAAAAGGTTAGAAAAAATAACTAAACAAGACGTTAAAGATATAGTTTCTTGGGGCGGAACTCGAAATGATGCTGCTCACGGACATTGGGAAAATGTTGCAGATAAGAACAGAATTAAAATTATGCTTGACGGAGTTAATTTATTTATGAGAAAATACGGAACGGAATAAAAACGTGTGGTAACAATGTATATAAAAAATAGCGCGAGTCATTGCTAAAACAAAGATTCGGGCATTTTTAGGAAGTCGCCAAATTTTTAAATTTGACAAATTCCCAAAAATAAAATAATTAATAAAATTTAAAAATTCGGCTTGAATTTATTCCGAAAAGTTATCGCTTATTTTCAGCGCTACTTTTCATATACGAGCCGTTGTATGCCATTAAAAACCAGCAAAATCAATTAATCAGAATGGATGGAGGATATTATGCAATAAAAGGATTTGAATTTCAAATAGACAAAACACTTCTTGAAGTTCTTACCTCGTCTAGTAATGATTCAGTGGTTAGACTTGAACAAATTCAAGACATTGATACCGATGATTACGTTATGCAGGTAAAGTACAAAGAAGCGACAAAATTGAATCCTTCTGTTATTCGAAAACCTATAATTCAATTAATTGAGGAATATAGTTCTGATCCGAACAAGGACTATATTTTATATTGTTATTTCGCTGATAATAATGGCTATAATGAAACGGTAGATTCTGTACTTCTTGACAAGATTTTAGGTAAGGAGGAAACTACTTTTTCAGTCTCATTAAAGACCAATTTTTTAACTAAGTTCAAACTTCGTTTTTCTCCTGAATTTCAAAATCAGTATGACATAGTAATAGATAAATTGCAAGAACTTTCTTTTTGCGGTTCTCAAGATGATGCGCGATATTATTACTCTATCCTTGTTGATTTCTTGCGCAAAAAAGTAATAAACAATCCACCTTCAGATTTGGGTTCGAGACAAGTGACCAAGGGGGAATTACTTTCTCATCTAAACAGTGGCAGACGAATTGTATTTATGCCTGCATACAAAGAGTTTATTGGACAACAAGAATATTTCAAATTACTTAAATCTCGTTTTCTTAGGCCAAGAAAGAATCAAAATACAATCTTCAGATTTGGAAATGTGGAAGTGGAAGATTCTTGCACCCTTGGATCTCTTACGCATCAAATCGTAGAAAAACACTACTACAAAGCAACTCATGATGTCAAGCCGTTAACTTTTATTATTACAGACGATAAAATTGAGGATGTAAAAAAGCATTTTATATCACAGAATTGTCCTTTTAATGATGGTTGTGAGACAATTCAGTTTAACCAAAAACTTTTTGAATCACCTGCTATCATCAATAAGAAAATCTCAGGAAGAAGGACAACCAATAGTTTATCAAAAACTTCATTCAAAGCCAGATTGGTTTCAGAGTCTACTTTTAGTCAGATGTCTGAATTCGGAATCCAAGGTTCCTGGGTATTAATAAACACTCCCAGACACCAATTAATCGGTGAAACGGACTTCCAAATAATTAACCAATTAAACACTCAACAAATACTAAAACTCTTTTAGCATGGACTCAAATAATTTTAAAATCATTAACGTTTCTTCAACTTCACTAAGTATTGAAATCGTTGATCCCACCCAGTTTGACGACCAGTTCAATCTAGGGAGTTACATAAAAATTCCATATAAAAACAACGATACTAAATTCGTTGTAGGTATAATAGAAAACTATCGTATTAAAGATGAAGATAATGGCGATGACGAAACAGACTCAACTCCTCCATCGTTTGTCCTAGAGGTTAAACTCACTGGTACAATAGATACAGAAGGTGGTGCTCCAATATTTGAACGAGGTGGGCATGGCATTCCACTACCTCCTAATAACGGAATTGCCTTGCTAACAGAGGAAGAGTTGAATGGGATATTTACCACAAAAATGTCCGAAAATGAAAGGTTTTATTTTTCAGAATTAACAACAAAGGAAATACGTATTCCTGTTAATGGCAACAAATTTTTTAATAAACACTTTGCTATAGTTGGATCAACAGGGTCTGGAAAATCCCATACAGTTGCTAAAGTAATACAAGAAGCTGTTAGTCAAAAAAATGGACAGTATGATGGGTTGAACAACTCTCACATAGTAATCTTTGACATACATGGTGAATATGAACAAGCATTTCCAGACGCTCAAATTCTTAATGCTTCAAATCTTTCGCTACCATATTGGATGTTAAATGGAGATGAACTCGAACAGTTATTCTTAGACACTGGTGATCGCAACAATTACAACCAATCTTCCGTGCTAAGGAAAATAATAACAGAAAACAAAAAAAAGCACAATTCAGGTATAGATAAAATTCATTTTGATTCACCTTTAAAATTTGACATTACAGAAGTTTATAATTGTCTGTATAATGTGCAAACAGAATCTATTAATTCTAAGGCTAGTAACAGATATATGGTTGTTGGAGAATGCGAAGGCTATAATGCTGGAGATTCAACTACTATCGAAAGTGGTCTTGAACTAACTCAAGAAGCTAGAATACTTAAATATTTTGAATCCAAGTTAGAATTTTACCCCAATAAAAATCAAAGTGTTGCGAATGGAGTTTATGCCGATGGAACACTAGATAAGTTTGTCGAAAGATTAGAGAATAAACTCCAGAATTTAAGATTAGAGTTTCTTTTTGGAAATCAATCTAGGGATATTTCATTTGAGGATACTGTCAAGCAATTTATTGGTTTTAGAGATGATAATAAAGCCAATGTAACTATTATAAATTTGGGAGGAATTCCTTTTGAAGTTCTCAGTATAACCGTTTCTTTAATCTCAAGAATTCTATTTGATTTTGGCTTCTTTTTCAATAAAACTCTACAACAAGGAGAAAAAACAAAAACTCCTATTCTTCTCTTATATGAAGAAGCCCATATATATGTTCCTAAAAGTGATCTGCTAAAATATAAAGCATCAAAACTAGCTATTGAAAGAATTGCGAAAGAAGGTCGAAAATATGGAGTTACATTGGGTATTGTAAGTCAAAGACCTTCCGAAATATCAGAAACAATATTTTCTCAATGCAATAATTTTATAGCCATGAGACTAACAAATCCTGAAGACCAAAACTATGTAAAGAGATTGTTGCCTGATACTTTAGGTAATTTAACTGAAACTCTTCCTACGCTTCAGTCTGGAGAAGCATTGTTAATAGGTGAATCAATTGTTCTCCCTTCTTTAGTGAAAATAGAAAGATGTGATCCTGAACCAAAATCATCTGACATTGAATACTTTGAAATATGGAAAGAACAATGGAAGAATGTAAACTTCGAAAACATTCTAAACGAGTGGAAAAATTAAATAGTAAAAACGGCATACAACAATATGTATAGTGCATAGCACCCTTCGGAATGCTACGACACCATACATTAACCGTTGGGCACAAGCTGAAAAAAACAAAATATGAGAAAAACATCATCATCACATTGGAAAAATCTTTCTGACTTAGAAGGTCTTTTATTTTTTGCGCAAACTGTAGATGAAATGTTATTCGAATACACTTTGGACTCATACAAACCAATGGCATTAAATTGTCGATTATTATGTATTGAATGCTTAAGTACTATTGGAGAAATTAGAGATGGCTTTATGCCAAAAAAAAATCTTCAATCTGTTTTAGAAGAGTTAAAATGGAGTTTGGAGAAAGATATTGCAGCCAAAAGCATTTTAGGGAAAAAATTTGAATTTTATTTAAACCAAATAAAACCTAATGAAATAAAACTTAAAACTTTAGAAAATGTAATAAAGTTTATTCATAACCATTTTAGTCAACGAAAATATCTCAAAGAAGTAAAAAAATGTCTTTATCAGCTTGTTGCGGAGGGCAAACAAAAAGAAAAGATAAAAAACCTAACAAGCTCTCTGCTTACTGAGTTAATTAACTATGGTTATCATCCGAATCATATTGACTATCAGAACTACCATTTCTTTTTTGACACATCTAAAAACCAAGAAGTAAAAGAAGTAAAACAGCTAAAAGACTTCTACAATTTATTTAATTTCGAATCAAATGAATATACAGTAGTCTTTATTGGAAGTATATTGTTTAGAGAATTTAAAGAAACATTAAATAAATATGATATTGTTGTTACTAGGACATACAACTGCTTTTCAACAATACCAGGAGATATTTCATTCCAAAAAAGTAGACGAAATAACGAATCATTCATTATTTGTTCTAAAGTTGATGGTTTGGACCACCACTCTGCTAGAGAAAATATAGAAAAATTTCTAGGACAAGTAACCAATCTCTTTAATTTCTTTCATCACAAAGAGAAACCAAAAATAAACGACATTAGTATAGTTTCTCGAACAAGTGACAATTATGTTGTTGTAATTGATAAACCAATAAAATCAATTCTAAAAACAAAAAGTGATGAATATCCTAACATTGCTGCGAAATCAGTCGAAAAGGTTCTAGAAGGTTTTAAATTCGATGGCGAATCAACATATCGTTTTTCAAGAAGCATAGATTTACATAGTGCCGCACTTTCAGCTTCAGCAATTGAAAATCAAATGCTTGATTTATGGGCAGCATTAGAAACTTTAATACCCAAGTCTAACGAATCAAATAAGGATAGAATCGTACAAATAGCAGACCAGCTAATTCCATTTCTACAAATCAATTACATTGAAAAACAGTTTGCTGAATTATATGATAACTTAGAAAATTGGGATAGTGATTTTTTTCTTGAGCAACTAAAGAAGGCAAAAGGTTTTGAGGAAAATAATCCAATTGTATCAGTAGCAGCACTCGTAACTTTAAGTGAGAATAAGGATTTACGTTTAAAAATCTATGAAAAATTAGATGACTTTCCTTTGCTAAAAAATAGAATATATGGTATTCACGAAATGTTTAATTGTCCTAAAAACATAAAGAAAGTCCTTTCTAAGCATTACACTAAAATAGGTTGGCATTTAAGAAGAATTTATCGCACTAGAAGTTTAATTATCCATTCAGGCTCATATCCTACATACACTCAAATTTTAATTGAACATCTTCATAATTATTTAGATATCCTTGTAAAAAAGTTGATTGAATTAGGGAGCGAGAAGCAAATTGGAACAATTGAACAGGCAATTTTAGAAATAAATACAACTTTAGAGTATCATAATGATTTATTGGATAAGCACCAAGATGAGGATTTAACAATAGATAATTTCAAAGAATCTCTACTAGGAATAAAATAAAGCCAGTGCCCAACAAAGAACTGAGGTAAAAAACAAACAAAATCTTCATTAAATTTAGATACTATTATTCTAGGCTTATACATTCAAAAATAGATTATTTGAGCTTTTTTTTAGTATATTGATTTTCTATATAATTAGGCAATATTAAAGCTTAAGTTTTATAATGTAGTCTTCCTGATTTATAGTTAAATTTTATATATAACAAGCTTAATACGTTATTAAATAAGCCTATTTCTCCAATTTAAATGAACAAGAAATTTTTATTTATAACTATCGTAATTTTCGGATTCGGACTATTTATGTATTACTTAGCTTAGTTATTTGCACCCGGAAGTTATGCAAGATCTGAAACCTACGAGTTTCAAATATCAGAAGAAATATTTATTAAAATAATTGACGAAGTCAAACAGGAACATCAAGAACTTAAGGTGCCATCTTATGGTTATGAAGATGGAAGAAAAAATAATTTGTATTCTTTTTATTTTTATTACCAAGATAAGAATCAAATTATTCATACGTGGGCAAGACCAAAGAGTGAAACAACCACAACATTTGCATTTAGTGCTTATAAAAGCGGCAATGATTTAGGAAATTGGACTGATGCAAATAAATATTTTTGGTGGTGGAAAAATTCGAAAGCAAAAAAAGAATTTGAAGCTAGAATTTTATATGAAATTGAAGAAAATATTAAAAAAAGAAAGCTTAACTAAAGAATTAAGATGGCAAAAATAAAATTAACCACAGAAATTGTAGCGGATATTGATATTGTATTTGATTTATCAAGAAGTATTGATTTACATAAAATTTCTACAGAACAGACTAATGAAACGGCAATTGCAGGCAAAACTAGCGGTTTAATTGGTATGAATGAATCTGTTACGTGGCGAGCAAAACACTTTGGTATTTATCAACGGCTTACTTCAAAAATAACAGCGTTTGAGCGTCCAAATTTGTTTGTAGATGAAATGGTTAAAGGAGCTTTTAAGAGTTTTAGGCATGAGCATCATTTTACTAAACTTGAAGCTGGTACTTTAATGACTGATTATTTTTATTATGAGTCTCCATTAGGTGTTTTGGGTAAGGTAGCAGATAAGTTATTCTTATTAAATTACATGACAGACTTGTTAACCGAGCGCAATAGAATTGTTAAAGACTTTGCAGAATCTGGTAAGTGGAAACAATTAGTGTTAACCGACGCCTAAAAAATGGAATCAGTAAATAAAGCTAATGCTTTAGAGAAGTCTGCATAAAGTATAATTGAGTATTAGTAACTTATAAATACCTGATGTTTAACTAAGTTTTTATTACGGTTCATTTAGTTTATTTTTTTGTAAAAAAAGAAGCTGATTTAATGCGCTTTTATATGTATTTTTAGGTCGCCATTAGCTTTTTTTAGTAACAAGAATACCCTTAATACCATGAAAAAAAGTACTATTTTAATAGTTGCGCTAATTGCATTTTTTGCTGTAACAAATTTTAAACTTCAAGCACAATCTAAAGAACTTCAAGAGTTAAGAGAGATTGCGATTATTGATCAAAAGGTTAGGATACCTATGCGCGATGGTGTGCGTTTGGTGGCTGATGTGTACCGTCCAAAAACAGACAAAAAAGTCCCAATTATATTTTCACGAACACCATACAACTTCAACAATTGGGTTGATGGTAAAGAAATTACCACTATACGAGTTAGAAAAGCATTAGAAGCGGTAAAAAAAGGCTATGCATATATTGTTGAAAATGAGCGTGGGCGTTATTTTTCTGAAGGCGTATGGGATATTTTAGGTACCCCTGTAACTGATGGTTACGATACCTTTACGTGGATGAAAAATCAACCATGGTCTAACGGTAAAATTGCTACGTATGGTTGTTCTTCTTCAGCAGAATGGCAAATGGCAGTAGCAGCCTTAGATCATCCGTCTCATGCCGCAATGGTATCACAAGGTTATGGTGCAGGTATTGGTCGTATTGGTGATATATACGAACAAGGTAATTGGTACCGTGGTGGTGTTTTTCAAATGTCATTTATGGCGTGGTTGTATCGCGTAGAGCATGATAAGTTTAAGCCTCGAATTCCTAAAGATGCAACGCAAGAAGATTTAATTAGAATATCAAGGTATTATGATTTAGACCCTGAAAATCCGGCAGTAGATTTTGAACAGGCTTTTGATTATTTACCCATACAAGATGGTATTAAAAATTTAAAAGGGAAAACGGAGATTTTTGATAAAATGATTCGTCGTGAACCCAATGATGAAGCTTGGTATAAAGGTGGTTTGTATCATGATGATATGGAAATTAAAGTGCCTAGTTTTTGGTTTGCTTCTTGGTATGATATGTCTATAACGCCCAACTTAAAATTATTTAATCATGTACGTAAAACTACTAAAGATAAGGCCGTTAGAGATAACCAGTATTTGATAATTTCGCCAAATTTACATTGCGGTTTTACTCGTGGCTCAAGCGAAAATACCATGATTGGTGAGCTAAATGTAGGTGATGCACGTTTAAATTATACCGAGCAGATTTATGATTGGTATGATTTTCTATTAAAAGGCGAGGATAACGATTTTAAAGCGAAAACACCTAGAGTACAATATTATACGATGGGAAGCAACAAGTGGCAAGCATCAGAAACCTGGCCACCTGAAAATTCTAAATTAACTACGTATTATTTAAACAGTAATGGTGATGCAAACAGTTTGTATGGTGACGGAATATTGAGCACTACAAAAGCAAAAACGAATAACCTTGATACTTTTACGTACGATCCAATGTTACCAATACCATCTTTTGGTGGCACTCCATGTTGTGATGATAGTATATTACGAGGTGGTGCTTTTGATCATCAAGAGGAAGAAACCAGAGATGATATTTTGGTGTACACATCTGATGTTTTAGAAAAAGGTATTGAAGTAACTGGTTTTATAGAATCAACCCTTTATGTATCGTCTGACGTAAAAGATACCGATTTTACCATTAAACTTATTGATGTTCATCCTGACGGAAAAGCGTACAATTTAGATGAAACCATTCAACGAGCGCGCTACCGTGAAGGCTATGAGAAAGAAGTATTTATGAAAAAAGGAGAAGTCTATAAAATAGACTTAACGGCTATGGCTACCAGTAATTACTTTAAAAAAGGACACCGCATTCGTATTGAAATTTCAAGTAGTAATTTCCCGCGATTTGCTCGTAATTTAAATACAGGTGGTAATAATTATGATGAAAAAGAGGGAATTGTGGCGCATAATACCATACATCATTCTTCAAAATATCCGTCACAAATAAAATTGCCTATAATTAAAGATTAAAGTAGTTTTTATAAGATAAAAGCATGAAAATAAAATTGTTATTTATTCTATTCTTTTTTGTTTCCAACTTGAGTAAAGCGCAAGAATTAGAAACAAAGTATCATGATATTGTGTCCATATTCGCTGAAAGTATTAAAACACGGAATATTGAAAAATTAAAAACGTTAATAGCTTATCCATTAACACGGGAGTATCCAATTCCTGATATTAAAAATGAAATTGAATTTGAAAAAAGGTTTGATGACGTTTTTGACGATAAATTGATAAATGAAATATCTAGTTCTAACCTTTATAATGATTGGTCTGCTGTAGGCTGGAGAGGCATAATGCTAAATAACGGAACACTTTGGTTGGATTATGATGGAAAATTAATAGCCGTAAATTATCAGTCAGATATAGAAGCGGGGTTAAGAGCTAAGCTGATAGAAACTGATAGAAATGCAATTCATTATAGCTTAACTACATTTAAAAATCCGGAATTAATATTAGAAACTAAAAAATTTAGAATTAGAATAGATGAGCTTGAAGATCAAACGTATAGATATGCTTCATGGTCTATAAATTCAGGTATGGATTTAAAACCAGATTTAGTATTAAAAAATGGCCAATGGATAAGGGAAGGTACAGGTGGCAATCATAGTTATGAATTTACTAATGGGAATTATAAATATATATGTTCTATAAATGTTATAGGAACATCAGAAAGTGCACCAGCTAATTTAATTGTTTATAAAAATGATGAAAGAATATTGATTCAAAATGCTCAAATAGTAAAAAAATAAATCTTTATAATATTCAGGGTTAAATAAAAAAATCTCAGAGATCTAGCTATAGATTTTTTGAGATTTTTTTTATACTTAAAAAAGAACGATTAAAGTATTTTAAATTATATTATTATGAAAAAATCCAATTATATTTAGCTTGTTAAAAACAAACTCAACCTTAATTTAAAATATTCACAACTACTATGGGGGAAACTAGTATTCAAACCAACTTAAAAAAATCAAAAATAGTACAAACTAAGTGGTTGCCACTTTTAGCAATTTCAGCTTTATTTATTGGGTGTAAACCCGAAGCCAAACCTGAAACTAAAAAATATACAACTGAAGTTTATCAAACATCATTTGCAGGCGATAATTTAAAACTACTATCACTTGATAAACGTACCACAGATACTGAAGAATTAAAACAAGTAAACTTAGAACTACAACCCAATAAAACCTATCAAAAATATTATGGTTTTGGCGCATCATTTACAGAATCATCAGCATGGAATTTAGCAACCATTCCTGTAGCTAAGCGAAAAGAAGTAATGACTAAACTTTTTAGTCCAACAGAAGGAGCGGGTTTTTCACTTACCCGAACGCATATAAACAGTAGTGATTATTCTAACACACATTATACCTATGTTGAAGATGGAGATAAAGACCTTTCTACATTTAGTATAGCAGAAGATTTAAAAGGTTTTACAGGTGATGAAAATGATCAAGTTCGAGGTGTCGCATTAGTAACACCAGGCTATGATCTTATCCCAATGATTTTAGAAGCATCAAACATTCCCGGAGCAGACTTTAAAATTATAGCATCAGCATGGAGTCCTCCATCGTGGATGAAAACTGGAGAAACAGCACCAATGACTAACGGCAGCTTACTGCCAAAATATTACGGACTTTGGGCCAACTATTTATCTAAATACATAACAGCTTATGCCGAAAAAGGTATTGCTATTTGGGGGCTTACACCACAAAACGAGCCTTTGCATTATCATGATGCGCAATGGGATAGTAATGGATTTGAACCCAAACAAGGGCGAGATTTTTTGAGAGATTATTTAGGGCCTCAACTAGTAAAAGATGGTCATTTAAATATTGATGATTTAGACGCTAGTTTGCATGTGTTGTTGTATGACCACAACAAATCAAACATGATAGATTATGTAACACCAACTTATGAAGACCCAGAAGCATCAAAATATGCATGGGGAACAGCTTTCCATTGGTATGCAAATTCTGAATTAGAAGAAAACAATTACTATGCAGGTGAAATTACAAAGCTGAAAGAGAAATGGCCTAACAAAGCAATTATACATTCTGAGTCTAGTATTGATATTGATGCTAATGATCCAATTGGTCAATATTGGAGGTTGAGTACTGATTATGCAGGAAAATTTATTCCGTTTGAGACCTATGCTTATGATATTATTAGCGATTTAAATCACGGAACACAAGGGTATGTAGAGTGGTGCAGTATTTTGAGCGATAAAGGGCAACCAAACCCGTATAATAACTTCAACAGTGCACCTGTACTTATTAACCCAGAAACGGATGAAGTAATTTACACACCATTGTATTACTTATTGAGTCACTTTAGTAAATTTATTCGCCCTGATGCAGAAAGAATTGCTTTGGATGGTGAACAGGTAGACGGAATTATATACACAGCGGCAAAAAACACAGATGGCTCAATAGCGGTTGTTATTTTTAATAAAAATGAAGAAGATGTGGAAGTGTCTATAAATTTAGAAACTGAGTTATACACTACTAAAATTGCACCAAGAGCAATGCAGACAATCCTTTTGAATAGCAAATAGCAGTATAGAACAGGTAATTAAAAACTAAAAATCCCCATTGTCTAATTATTAGATTTTTGGGGATTTTGTTTTTTATTAAAAATGATTTTTATCAAATAAAAGATCATAATTAGACTAGTAGTCAATAAGTAAAACCTATGCAATAAAATGAAATTGGATGTGTTTTATATTAATATAACCAAAAAACCACCAATTCGTATGGGATTTAACCTTTCAGGTATTGCCGTTAATAAAAACTACAAAGACAATTTTGAAGAATTACAAGAAGAGCTCGGTTGGCATTTAGAAAAAGAATCTGATATTATTTTTGAGACTGCATCATCTAATTGGAAAGAGGAAGGAATTTGTGATGTATACTTTTCTGAAGAAGGAACATTACTTTTCATTAGTATGGATAGATGTACGAAAAGGTATAGTGTTGCAAATCAAAATGTGTTGACTTTTGCACTTTCTGAAACTTCGATGGCATTTAATCTTGAGTATTTAGAAAACACAGAGGTAAAACGCTCAATTATGCAAATTGAAGATGATAGAATGAATGATGAAGGTGATCCATTAGCGGTGGAAGCAACTTCAGGGGATACATCAGATTTAATTTGGAATCAAATAGGAGTTGTTCTTGGTAAACGTTTTTGGGATATTGATATGGAAGAAAAAGCCGTAAGATATGTTTTTAGTTCGGCTCCGAAAAAAAATGAGAATGATGAAATAGAGCGTAAAGGAAAAATAGATTCTAAAACTGTATTATTGAAAGAAGGAGAAGTTACTTGCCCAAGATGTTTAGGTGATGGTCATGTAAATAAAGACGATATTATAAGGTTAAATAAAGTAGGTGTTTGGGGTACTGGTAATTGTGCTTATTGTAATGCAACTGGAGTTGTTGAAGCAGAGTTGGCTGAAAGAGTACCTGTAGACTTAGCTAATTTAACCACTTGTTTAAGTGATAATGATAGGGAAAAAATACTTTCAAAAGATAAAAAAAATACTACTCAGAATATGGGTAGTTCTTTAGAAGAAAAGCCAAAAGAAGATAATGAATTATCAGAGTTTTCTACAACGGAGTTAGATATGGCATTTGTTGCAATTACACAAATTCCGAATGCGCGAACAAATATTGAAGCGTTAAGGAAAATGTCTAAATTATTAGCGGAGTATAAAAATCGAGGAATTGAAACTCCTGATAAAAGAAGTGAAATAACTTCAACAAAACCGGAAACATCACCAGTAATTCAATCTAAGTCTACATTAAAATCACAAAAAAAATGGTGGCAATTCTGGAAGTAAATAACATAAGTTCTCAATAACCAACCAATTAAATAATAAATTATGGACATATTCAATTCAAATAGAAAATTAGAAGAACTAGTGATGTTTGGTGTTGATTGGGGTGTTTTTTTACGTCATGATATGGAATCGCCTATTTCTCCATTTATATATTTAAAAGACGGAGAGAACCAATATATTAGAAGTTTAATGGTAGATGGTGATCCTGTAGAGTTTGCTTTTAAAATTTTAGAGAAAGAAGAAAAACCATTTCAACAGTTTATCATAGGCTTTGAAGGTAATTTGGTTGGGGAAAATAATGAGCGAACAGATGCTATTATAGTACATGGTTATGATGTTACACAAGAGAAAGGTGTGGTATTAGGTCAAATGTTTTTACCAAAAGAAAAAGGAGCTTTTTCTAAAATTTCAAAGGTTACTTTTTTAGGCAGTCCTGAATTAAAAATGCCTGTTAAAGTTACTGATAACCCAGATTATTCTGTTGAAGAAATTGGTTTTAATGGTATAGCATTAAAGGATAAAAAGACAGGGCTTGTAAATTATGTAGCAGTTTTAACTCATGATAACCCGAGTATTATTACCGCTACAATGAAAAGATTTTTAAGGAGTAAATTTTCTTCTCCAGATTCAAATAAATTGAGTGGTGAGTTTAAAATACAAATTCCTGATAACTGTGTAAAAGATGAGAGTTTTTTAGCTTTTGCCATAAAGAATGCTATTAGAGAAGAATTAGCAGAAGAGAATACCAAAAATTGGTCAAAAACACATGGTAGAGAGGTTACTATAGAGGCTAAGTACAATGATAAAATTTTATTTGAAGCGAAATCAAATCACCTCAATTTATCAGAAGAAAAATCAGAAGAAGGTTTTGTTTTATCAGGACTGTCAACAGCTGAATTAGACTTGGCATTTGTTGCTATTTTACAAATTCCGAATGCACGAACAAATATTGAGGCATTAACAAAAATGTCTAAGTTATTAGCGGAATATAAAAAACGGGGAATTGAAACTCCAGATAAAAGAAGTAAAACAGCAGAATCAAGTTCGTCAGCATCGCAGGCGGTATCCAAAGTAAAAATAAGTCAAGATATAAAGAAAAATCCGGAACCAGCTAAAAAATGGTGGGAATTCTGGAAATAAATAACTTATATTAAAAACTAAAAATCCCCATTATCTAATTATTAGATTATTGGGGATTTCGGGGGGGGGATAAAAATTTAAAAACAATTAGTTGTATGCTCCTGCAGAATAATTTAATTCGTAAGAGTGTGAGTATACTTCAAAAACATTCCCAAATGGATCTTCAACATAGCACATACGGTAAGGCTTTTCACCTGGGTAATACGCTCTAATTGGCATTCTTTGTTTGCCACCTGCGACAACAATTTTAGCAACCAAACCTTCAATATCTGGATCCTGTACTGCAAAATGAAATAATCCTGTTTTAAAAGGCTCAAAAGATGGTTTCAAATCTTTACTCTGTGGGAATTCAAATAACTCAACACCAATTTTATCACCTGTAGAAAGATGTGCGATATTAAACTGTTTCCAGCCCGTACCAAATACATCAATACACATTTTGCCTATAGCAGTATCACTCTCTTCTTTAATGGTTGTTGGTTCCATTATGGTATAAAAACCTAAAACCTCAGTATAAAACTTTACAGCTTTTTCAATATTAGGTACGGTAATACCAATATGTGAAAATGTTCTAGGGAATGGTTTTGCAACTTCTTCTTTATTTTGTGCTTGTCCCACTTGTAAAAACATAAGGGAGAAATATACTATTGTGAAAAATTTATTCATAACTATACTTATTAATTTTAGGACAAAATTATAGTATATGATATTGTAAAACAATAAGTTACATTTTTGTAAGATAGTTACCTAAATGTGTATTATTAAGGGTTTTAGGTAGTTGCGGAGATAAAAAAATATAAAAAAACAACTATGGGTTTTAAAAGTAAAATCCATAGTTGTTTTTATGATTGTGGTTTATAAGTTATATGCTTGTTTTGCAATTTCTAACTCTTCATTAGTAGGTATTACCATTACCTTTACTTTAGCATCATCTTTACTAATTACATTAATACCTTTACTACGGGCTTCATTTTTAATGTTATCTATTTCAATACCCATAAAGTCCATATCACTACAAACCATAGTGCGTAATAAATCAGAATTTTCACCAATACCAGCAGTAAATACAATAGCATCTAATCCGTTCATAGCAACAGCATATGAGCCAATATATTTCTTAATTCTATAAGCATTCATTTCAAGTCCTAATTGGCAAGCTTTATTACCATTGGCGGCTTCAGCTTCAATATCACGTAAATCGCTATAGCCCGTTAGGCCAAGCATACCACTTTTTTTGGTTAAAAGCGTATTTACATCTTCAAGATTGTACCCCATTGTTGTTACCATGTGAAAAATAAGTGCATGATCAATATCACCACTTCGTGAGCCCATAATAAGTCCGTTTGAAGGCGTAAAGCCCATACTATGATCAATACTTACACCATCTTTTACAGCAGTAATACTACAACCGTTACCTAAATGAATGGTAATTATTTTAGACTGTTTTAGCTTTAAAAATTCAATTGCTTTTTCAGATACATATTTATGGCTTGTACCATGAAAACCATATAACTGAATTCTGTGATTATCATAAAAATCGGTAGGAATTGCGTATTTCTTTACTTTTTCAGGAATAGTATGATGAAAAGCAGTGTCAAAAACCGCAACCTGTTTGGCCGTACTAAATATTTCTTCTGCCAGAATAATACCTTGTAAATTTGGCGGGTTGTGTAATGGAGCTAGGGTAAACAGACTTTTTATTTTGTCTTTTACATCATCATCAATAACCGTAGTTTTTTTAAACGGTTTTCCACCATGTACCACGCGGTGCCCAACAATATCAATTTCTTTAGTATCGGCAATAACACCAATTTCATTATCTAGAAGTAATTGTGCTATTTTTTGTAAACCAATTTGATGATCTGCAATAGGCAGTACTTCTTCAATATCTTCGGTTTCTGTTTTATATTTTATAGTTGCTTTATCAGTACCAATACGTTCAATTAAACCACCGCAAGTAACTTTTTCCGATGGCATATGAATTAACTGGTATTTGATTGATGAGCTTCCTGAATTTATGATTAATATGTTCACATTTTAAATTTTATAAGCCTTCAGCTTGGATGGCAGTTATTATTACGGTATTAAAAATATCATCAACAGTACAACCACGACTTAAATCGTTTACTGGCTTGTTTAAACCTTGTAACATAGGGCCAATTGCTAGGGCTCCAGTTTCTCTTTGTACCGCTTTATAGGTGTTATTTCCAGTATTTAAATCTGGAAAAATAAACACACTTGCTTGCCCTGCTACTTGAGAATTTGGTAGTTTACTTAAACCAACTTTACTATCTACCGCAGCATCGTATTGTATAGGACCTTCTACTTTTAATTCCGGATTTTTTTCTTTGATAATTTCAGTGGCTTTACGAACACGGTCAACATCAACACCAACACCAGAGGCACCAGAAGAGTATGATAACATAGCTATTTTAGGGTCAATGCCAAATGCAGCACTTGTTGCTGCCGATGATATTGCAATCTCTGATAATTGTTCTGCCGTAGGGTTTGGGTTAATAGCACAATCGCCAAAAACAGTAATACGGTTAGGCAAGCACATGAAAAATACAGAAGATACGATTGATACGCCTGGTTTTGTTTTTATAAATTGCAATGCGGGTAAAATAGTGTGTTGTGTAGTATGTACTGCACCAGAAACCATACCATCTGCATGACCTTTATATACCATCATAGTACCAAAATACGATACATCTTCCATAAGATCTTTTGCCATGGCAAGATTCACATTTTTATGTTTACGAAGTTCGTATAGGGTAGCAGCATAATCTTCAAAGTTATCAGACTTTAAAGGGTCTATAATTTGAATTTGATTAGGGTCTATTGCCAAACCAAGCTCTTTCAAATTAGCTTTTACTTGGGCAACATCACCTAGAATGGTTAGTTTTACAGCATCAGACTCAATTAATTTTTTAGCAGCAATTAAAATACGCTCATCATTACCTTCGGGTAAAACAATATGTTTTTTTGATGATTTTGCTCTTTTCAATAAGTTGTACTGAAACATTCTTGGTGTAATACCTTCCGCCTTAAATGTAATGAGACTTTCCGCCAATTCATTAACGGGAATGTGTTTTTCAAACTCTTGTATTGAAGTGACAATTTTTTTAGTATCATCAGCATAAATACGTGGTTTTATAGCGCCAATTTTATTAGTTACAGAGAATGTACCCTCATTAACAGCAACAATCGGGATTATATCAGACAAACCTTCAATTAGTTTAATAATAGAATCTTCAGGTATTAAGCCACCAGTAAGTATGATTCCTGATAAATTTGGGTAATTGCTTGATGCATTGGCTTGTAATGCACCCAATATAATATCTGCTCTGTCACCAGGAGTAATAACTAAACTACCTTTTCGTAAATGAGTGATGTAATTGCGAAGTTGCATGGCACCAACACCAAAACCTAATACTTGGTTGTTAATATATTCTTCGCCGAATAACACTTGACCGTCTAACTCATCAGTAATTTGTTTGATAGTAGGGCTACCTAAAATATTGTTTTTAGGAATAGCGCCTAAGAGTACTTCTTTAGGGAATTTTTCTTTTAATTCGGCAAGTGTTTCTTTAACATTTTCTTCTTTTATTTTATTGGCGATTGCCAGTAAAACTTCAACGCCTTTTTCTTTAAATGAATCGTAAGCCATATACAAGTTGCTTACCAAATCTTCAGTAGTTTTCTTTCTAGCGCTACTAATTACGATAGCAGGTATTCCTAAATTTTTAGCGATAAGTACATTGATATCCCACTCAATAATTGCACCCTCACCAGAAAAATCTGTTCCTTCTACTAAAACAAAATCAAACTTATCTTCTACAGCTTTGTATTTATGAATGATGTGGTTTATAATCTCATCATCTTTATTTTCATTTTTTAGTTTTAAAACCTTACTACGTTTGTAAGCGTAGGCATCTTCAGGTTTCAAATCAACATCAAAATAACTTAGAACTGTTTGGATATGATTATCTGTTTTATCATCTTCAGAATCATCAATTATTGGTCTGAAATAACCAACTTTAGCGGTTTTACCAAGTAGAATTTGCATTAATCCTAATGATATAATTGACTTTCCACTATTGGGTTCAGAAGTGGCAATATAAATAGCTTTGCTCATGCGTAATGGTTTCTTAAAAAGAGTTTTAAAAATAAGAATTTTGTATACCTATAACAACATTATTGCTGTTATATTTTGGTAACTTAATTAAGTTTATGTGAGTTTATTTAGAATTATTCTACATTAATAAATAACTTAAAAAAAATGTTGATAGTATCATCAACTTTAATTAATCCAAATATTTTTTTTGGTGACTTTAAATTGAAGTCATTTAAACTAAGTGATAAATCACCTGTAACCTGCATGTTTATACCATTTTCAATACCTACAGGTATTCTGTAATTATTAGTGACACCTGCAATTGTGATAGCCAAATTAGCTTCAACGCTAGTGGTGTTTTTTATCGGATTAATTTCTTGTAATGTTAAGAATAGTTGAGGGTGATTATTAGAGTCTAATATTTTATTGAAGTCATTATTAATAGCTCTCCCACCACAATCAAAGCAAGAATTATTTAGAGTTAACAGCGTATTCTCAAATTTTAAATTCTCGTCTTTAAATTTATATTGTATAGGAATTGGGTTTCCTATTTTTTTGATGTTATAATAACATTTAAAGGAGTTTACATTACTTGTGCCTTTAATAAGTAAAGAGCTATTTTTTGAAATGTGTATTTGTGTCCTTTTTAGTGCAGTATCGCTATTGGTAAAAGCAAACACGAAAAAAAGGGTTAGCAACAGTAAAATCTTTTTTAGTGTCATGAGATTATATGTTGAGGTTAAAACAACACATCTTAAAATACGAGTAATGAGTTGTACTTTAAGATGTGTTGTTTGTACTTGATTTAATTAGAAGCTAATTACAGCCTCTGCAATAACACCATTAAATTGGCCATCTTCAAGAATGTCTCCAGTTGCGTAATCATTATAGTTTTGATTTACATATTCAGCTTTTAGTAATATATTTTTAGTCATAAACCAACCTGCACCTAATTGAAATCTATCAATATTAACATCGTCACCAGTATTTAGTTCGGCACTAACTGTATTGTAACGACCGCCTACATAAACTTTTTCTTGTGGTCCGAATCTATAAATTACTTCACCAGCATATTGTTCTACATTTCTACGGTCAACTTCATCTAAACTTTTACCAGATGCAAATTCAAGTGTTCCGAAAAATTCTAAACCACCGTATTTTACAAATGGATTTACCATTACTGTGGTAATTTGGTTTGTAAACTCAGGATAAAAACGACCTGATCTAAAATCGTCATCATCATCAACTGCTTGCATTACATGGTAATAACGTGATCCAGCTCTGTCTGCATGATATAAGTATACAGATTGTGCATAACCTGTGTTGTATAATGACCCTGTTAACCTGAATCTTAAATCATCGTTTAATTGCTTATCATAACCAAGTTTTGCAATAAAAGCTGCACCGCCAGTACTGCCATTAGAGGTTTCGACACTTTGGTTTAATTTTCCATTAGTAAAACCAATCATTCCTAAAAATCCACTCTCTGTTCTATAGTACAATTCAGCACCAACCTCAGTAGTAAAAGCATCCATTATTAAGTTTCCAACAAAAGGGTTGTATATAGCTTGTGCATTATCAGTTCTTCTAAAATGAGTATCACCGTAGTTGATTTCCATATGACCAATTTTAATGGTCGTATTTTTCATGATATCTTCTAAAAAACCTTCTTTGATAAAATCTAGTTTGTCCACTTGAAAATAACCACCTTTTACATAAGGTTCATTATGGTGTCTTGAAGATAAATACGTACGTAAGTGCATATTTACACCGTCATATAGTGCCACATCTAAATCCCAGTTAGCTGTAGCTAAGTTAAAATTAGTTCCTATTTCAGCCAGTTCAACTGCTCCTGAGTTTTCGTGATCAATTGATTGGTATTGTAAAGCAAATGAACCTCCCACTCTTACTTTTACGTTTTCAAACGTACTAGTTGTATCTTTTGGTGTTTCAAATACATTAATTCCATGTTGGTCTGGCTCTCTATAATTATCAATACTACGATTACTTTGTGCAAAAGTGCTGAATCCTGTAAGTATTATTCCTGTTACGAGTACTTTCTTTAAAATTGTTCTCATGTTATATATATTTAGTGTTGTTTTATATTATTTAAATGTGCTTGAAAATTTTATAGTTACTTCTTCACCGGTAGTAATAGTGCCTAATAGCGCTTTTGGAGGTTCAATTTTGTAATGCGTCATGTTTAGCGTCTTTTCACCGGTAAGCATTATTTTACCTTGACTAATAGTTACTAAAAAATCTAAACCAATTTGTTTTTTTACTCCTGATATGGTTAAGTCTCCTAAACTTTTTACTTGAAAAGTTCCATCACCATTATCAATGCTATTTTTTATGTTTGTTAAATTAAAAGTTATGTAGCTGTACGAGTCAGAGTTTAATGCTTTAAATGTGTTTTTGTCCATTCCGTTTTTGCCACTTTTTAAACTTTTAACAGTGACCTTTAAATTGCATTTTTCAATTACGGCAGTTTTTAAATTTTTAAATTTTATTACGCCACTTTGCTCTTCAGCATCAATATGCCAATCGTGTAAATTAGAAGTTCCATAAACTTTTAATGAAGACTCATTATTTGTTAAACTAAATTCTTGAGCTTGAATAAAATTTGATGTAAAAACTATAAAAGCAAATAAGCTTAATACTCTTGTAATTGTTCTTTTATTCTGTGTTTTCATAAGGTGATTGTTTTAATTACACTACAAATTTGCGGTAGAATAGAAAGGCAGACTATGACAAAAATCATGTTTCAAAATATTCCGTTAAAAAAGTATAATATCTTATTTAAGTTGTTGTTTTTTAGCTGATTGTTTTATTATTAGTTTGCTTTATTTTTTTTGGTTAAAAAAATAAAGCAAACTGGTTTTTAGTTAACGGGAATATATTTTTAGAATTAAAACAAAATTACTGTCTATAAAAAACAAAATGTGTACTTATTAGATTGAGGGCATAATTAGCATCTGTAAATTCTGATAATTATAGAAGCCAATTGTGTAATCATTATGCCGTAGAATCTTAAACCAATCCGAATTAATATGGAAAAAACACGTAGAAATTTAGCCAAAATGTTATCAATGGGAATTGTATTTCCTAGTCAGCTTGCTCAAGGTTTTTCTTCAATAATGGAATCAATACCTTCTTTAGAAGCAACATTAAGTCCGTCAGAAAAAAGAGCACTTGAAACAAATGTTGAAGCTTTATATAAAAAAGCGATTGTAATTGATGGTTTACTTATTCCTCGTGGTTGGAATGAAGATTCTTTTAAAGCATTAGATGAATCTGGTTATACGGGTTTTAGTGCATCTTTAGCTTCTGGTAATTTAAAAGTTGCTATGGCTGCATTAGCAGAATGGAGAGATAGAATAGATGATAATCCTGATACATTAATATACGCAACTAAGGCTGCTGATTTTGTGAGAGCAAAAAAAGAAGATAAAACGGCAGTTTTACTAGGCTTTCAAAATGCAACAATGATGGAAAAGTCGATTGAAAACCTTGATACACTGTACAATGCAGGTACACGATGGATTCAATTATCATACAATCAAAGAAACTTATTAGGTAGTGGTTGTACGGAGCGTTCTGATGGTGGTTTGTCTGACTTTGGTATTGAAGCGTTAGAACGTATGAATGAGTTGGGTATTATAGTAGATTTATCACACTGTGGTGATCAAACTACTAATGATGGACTTAAATTTAGTAAAACAGGTGCTTGTTTTAATCATACCATGTGTGATGCTTTATATAAAGACCATCCGAGAGCAAAAACGGATGCTCAAATAAAAGCAATGGCTGATAAAGGTGGTATCATGAGTATAATCTGTTTAGGGTATATGATTGGTCCTGATCCGGGAGGAGAAACAACCATTGAAACATATGTAGATCATATAGATCATGCAGTAAAAGTTGCAGGTATTGATCATGTAGGTGTTGCATCTGATTTTGCTATTCAAGGTATGGAAGCAAACGGTGCTACTCGTGAAAATTGGTATGTACCACGTTTAACACGTTTTAAACCATCTTACCAGGTACGTTGGCCAGCCTGGATTGAAGGGCTAGATGAGCCAAAACGGTACTATAATGTAGCAAAAGTGTTAGATAAAAGAGGTTACAGTACAGGTGATATTGAAAAAATATTAGGGCAGAACTGGTTACGCTATTTTGAAGAAACTTTAAAATAAAAGCTAAACCAAATCTGAATATCAAAAAGAAATTTTAATCAAAATATGAGAAAACCAATTCTATTTATAGTATTAATGGTGTTGTTTGTTGTGAGTTGTAAAGAGACTGATAAAGTTGAAAACAACACAGACAAAGAGGTTGTATACGAAGTTGTTTTTAGAGAGAAACTAGCCGGTGAATACACAAAAAAAATCACGGGAGATAATAGTTATAACTACTTTTATACCTACACAGATAGAGGTCGTGGTCCTGAATACACGGAACATATAACACTTAATGAAGACAGTTTCATTATAGACCAATCTATAGAAGGGGTTAATTACCGTAAAGTACCTGTTAGTGAGTATTTTAAAAGTAATAGTGGTGCCGCTTCTTGGGAAAACTCAAAAGGAGAAGACAAAGGAAAAATAAAAGCTGATGAATTGTATTTTAGATACGATGGTTCACCTGCTATTTATGAAATACTTGCACAAAAATTATTAGCTACCAATGTTAAAAAAGTAAATTTATTTCCTAAAGGAGAAGCTGAATTGGTTAAAAATATGCCTATGAAGCTTGAAAATGGAACTGAACTTGACCTACTAATGATTAAAGGGTTGGATATGAGTCCGACTTATTTGTGGATGAAAGGTGATCAAATGATTGCTAGCATTGACGGGAATTTGCACGTAATACAAAAAGATTATGTGCCAATGCGTTCTGAAATGCAAAAAATGCAAGGACAGGTTGAAGATGATTATTTAATTGAAATATCAAAAACACTTACGCATGATATTGATAAGGTTGTGATTAAAAATGTGAATGTTTTTACAGAAGAAGGTTCAATACTTGAAAATCAAGATGTATTTGTTGATGGCGATATTATAAAAGAAATTAGTCCTACAGATAAAGGTACTATTTATGCAGATGCCCAAGTTGTTGATGGAACAGAAAAAACGCTAATGCCAGGTATGTTTGATATGCATACACATAATGGTAAATCACGTGGTATTTTACATGTTGCAGGCGGTATAACCTCAGTAAGAGACTTAGCAAACAATAAGCAACTTTACAAATTGCGTGATCAATTTGAGGCAAATGATATTATTGGGCCTCATATAGTAACCTTTTGTGGTATTATTGATGGTCCGGGTCCTTTTGCTAACCAACGTAATGTAGTAGAAACTTTAGAAGAAGGTTTAGCAGAGATTCAAGATTATAAAGATTTGGGTTACCAACAAATAAAATTATACAGTTCTATTAAACCAGAATGGGTAAAACCATTAATAGATAAAGCCCATGGTTTAGGTATGCGTGTGAGTGGGCATATACCTGCATTTATGACCGCTTCACAAGCAATTAACCAAGGCTATAATGAGATTCAGCATATAAATATGTTGTTCTTAAACTTTTTAGGAGATACAATTGATACCAGAACACCATTACGATTTACTATGGTGGCTAAGCATGGTTTAGATCTTGATTTAAAGTCTAAAGAGTATTTAGATTTTGTTGATTTACTAAAACGTAAAGATATTTTAATAGACCCTACCGTGGCAATTTTTGAAAACATGTTTGTTTCTCAAAAAGGAGAACCTAGCCCAACATACAGTAAAATAATGAATAGGTTACCGGTTATTAATCAACGTCAATTTTATGCTGGTGGTTTACCTAAAACGGAAATAACAACACCTATTTATAAAGAGAGTTACGATAATATGTTAGCCGTAGTTAATGATTTATTTAATAGAGGTGTGACGGTAGTTCCGGGTACAGATGGTTTACCAGGTTTTTTATATCATAGAGAATTAGAATTGTATGTAAGAGCAGGAATACCTGTTGCTGAGGTGTTGAAATTAGCAACTATTAAATCTGCAAAAATTACAGGTACAGATAAAGAATATGGTTCTATTAAAGAAGGTAAAAAAGCAGACCTTATTTTAGTCGATGGAAACCCTTTAAGTGAGATTAGTGACATTAGAAGAGTAGAATGGACAATGAAAGGAGCTCATATGTTTTATTCGAAAGAACTCTACGATGTTATGGGGATTAGTAATTTTGAATGATTGTTTTTCAAAATTTGTTGAGTGAGTAACCCTGCCTTTGGCGGGGTTATTTTTTTTAATATGTTATATATTTTATAATTATTACTCCTTTTTAATGCTAATTCTCAAGAATATTATATTATTGATGTTTATGTGTTTTTGGTCTTTATAAACACGTGTTCTAAATATAGTAGATTTTAATTTTTATCTAGTTATGGTAGCTCAAATCATGATGGTTAGTTTATGAAAAAACTGAAAAAAATCTTTTTTCAATTACATAGTTGGATTGGTATTAACCTTAGTATCCTATTTTTTGTTGTATGTTTTTCAGGTACATTAGCTACTATTGCTCGTGAAATAGATTGGATATTCAGACCAGATATTAGAGTTTCTGTTCAAGAACTTAAAGCTGATAAAAACGAAATAGTAAAAAAAATTGAAAAAGCGTATCCTGATGGAGTTATTACAGAGTGGGAAGGTGGTAGAATGCCTTATTTGTGTGATCTTGTATCAGTAGAAAAAGAGGGTTTAGAATGGTATGTATTTGTAAACCCATACACTGGTGAAATACAAGGAGCCACAACACTTACATTTCAGCGATTTATTAGAGATTTTCATTATTACTTTTTTATAGACTATAACAACGTAGGCCATTTTATGGTACTTGTTTTTGCTTTTATGTTGTTTATAGTCACTATTACAGCACTGTTCTTCTATAAAAACTGGTGGAAAAAATTATTTGAGTTAAAAATAAATAAAGGAAGCGCAGTACTCTTTAGGAGTTTACACAGATTAGTAGGTGTTTGGTCTGTTCCTTTTTGTTTATTGATTTCTATAACAGGAATTTGGTATTTTATAGAACGAACAAACACAGCTAACGTATCTGATGTTGCAAATCCAGAGACTCCCAAAATAGAAACGTTAGATTTAGATGAAACATCTTTTTCAAATTTAGGTTTTACCGTAGATTATAATAAAGTGGTTAGTACTGCAGAAAATGCTATACCAAACTTAAAGGTAAAAGATATTAAACTTCCTAAGAATTTAAATAGCCCAATATATGTGACAGGTAAAAGCGATGTGCCTTTAGTGAGGTATAGAGCGAATAGAGTTTGGTTGCACCCATTAACTTATGATGTTGTAGGTATACAAAAAGCAACTGAAGTAGGTGCAAAAACATTAATAAATGATAGTGCAGATATGCTTCATTTTGGTGTTTGGGGAGGCTTAATTACCAAAATTATTTGGTTCTTTTTTGGACTCTGTCTTTCAACTCTTGTGTTAACGGGTATTGTTATCCGTTTGAAAAAGAAAACGAAAAAAGAAGCTGACCTAAAGGTTGCCAAATGGAATTACTTTAATATTTCTGTAGTAGTGCTATTATTCGGAGCCATGTATTATACTTTGGTTGTAAAATATGCATTAGCTCCGTATCAAATAGTTTTAATTACGGGTGCTTTTGTAATTCTAATACTTTTAGCTTACTACGTTTTTGGTTATAAATTAAAAAAATAATAATTAGTAATTTATTGTAATGATTTATGAAGCATAGCAATAAACTTAGCTCTATCTGCCTGTAAAACTATTTCAGCATTTGGTTCGTAACCTGTAATACCAATATAATCAATAGCTGTTTGTCCTCTAGAATAATCATCGTTAGTCAAAATAGTTACATGAGCTTTTTTTATTTCAGTAGCAATACTTTCATCAATAGCAATAGCCATAGCAATAGGGTCTGGTAAATCAAAACCTTCAAGTTTGGCCATTTTTTTAGTAAATTCATTTCTAGTTGCTTGTATAGAAAGTGCAAAATCTGCTAGGGGAGTACCAATAGCTTTAATTTGATTGCTATCTTCTTCTTCAAAAACTGCGAAATCGCGTGAAATGTCCCAACCCACCATTCTAATAGGTATTCCAGATTCAAATACAATTTTAGCAGCCTCAGGGTCAGCCCAAATGTTGTACTCAGATATTGGAGTAATATTCCCTCTTCCTTGTCCAACACCACCCATAATCACACATTTTTTAAGTTTGTGTACTATAGATTTATCCAATTGTATTGCAGCTGCAATATTCGTTAGTGGAGCCATACATACTAAGGTAATTTCACCAGGGTTTTCATTTATTTTTTCAATAAGAATTTGAACCGCATGTTTTTCTTTAGCTTTAAAATTTTTTGGTTCTAAACCGATACCTCCAAGACCATCATTACCATGCACATGATAAGCAGTTTTTAATGGTCGTAGTAAAGGTTTATCCATACCAGCATAAACAGGCAGTTCTTGATCACAAAGAGAAATGGTGTATAGGGCATTCTGTACACCTTTTTCAAGTTCAACATTACCAGCAACAACTGTTATAGCTTCAATTTTAATACTTTCATTTTTCATTGCCATTATTAGTGCAACGGCATCATCAGTAGCTGTATCAGTATCTATAATAAATTTGTTCTTCATAATTAATTGTTACTTATAATTTCTGATCGATATGGTGACGCTGTTTGAGCACCTAATTTACCTACAGATATGGTAGATGCAGCAATGGCAAACTTTATAATTTCTCTCCAGTTTTTTGATTCTCCGAGAGCAACAGCTAAAGCACCATTGAATACATCTCCAGCACCTGTAGTGTCAACAACTTTTACTTTTTTTGCAGGAATATGAAATTCCTCATCTTTATTTTTAAAAAACGCTCCTTTTGCTCCCAAAGTAATTACCACATTTTTTACACCTTTATTTAAAAAATAATCAGCAGCTTGTGAAGCTGTTTCAATATCTGTTATTTTGATACCTGTTAAACTTTCAGATTCACTCTCGTTTGGTGTGATTAAATAAATTTTAGCATACATCCAATCATCAAGCAGATGCATAGGAGCAGGGTTGAAAATGATTTTACTTTCAGAAGAAGCTACTGTTTTCAATAAATATTTTACAGTATCTATTGAAATTTCTAGTTGAATTAAAATAATTGCAGCATTTTTAATAATAGGTGATGCATTATCAATATCACTAACGGATAAAAGATTGTTTGCACCAGGAGCCATAACAATTGAATTTTCTCCTTTTTCATTAATTAAAATTACAGCAACACCAGATACGGCTTCGTGGTCTGTAAAAACATAATCACAATTTACTTTACTTAGGTTGAGCTCTTTAATACTTCGTTGTCCAAAATCATCATTTCCAATTTTAGATATAAAAGATACATTACCACCTAAGCGTGAAGCTGCAATAGCTTGGTTTGATCCTTTTCCGCCCGAAAGCATACTAAAATCTTTACTCTTTATGGTTTCACCTGGTTTTGGGAAGTTTTCAGTTTGAAAAACCAAATCGAGGTTTGTACTTCCTATTACAATTATTTTTTTATTCATTTAAAAACTTTAGTGGTTCTAATACATAAAGATGTTTACTTACTTCGTAACGCTTTTGAAGGTTCAGGAACATAATGCCCGTTACCGCCAGCTCTTTTATCATTGAAAGTACTTGGTATTTCATCTTTATCTGTCAATTGCTGCCAAGTTACATTTTCTTTTCCATCATCAGTTCGTACCATAGTGATACAATCTTCAACAGGACAAACTAAAGAGCATAAATTACAGCCTACACAATTTTCATCAATTATACTTGGTATTCTGCTACCATCTAAAGGCAATGCAATAGCTTGGTGCGCACCATCGTCACAAGCAATATAGCAAAGATCACAACCTACACATTTGTCTTCATTAATTTCGGCTTTTACATTGTATTTTAGGTTTAAATTTTTCCATTCTGTAACATTAGGTAAGGCTTTGCCCGCAAAATCATAGATTGTATTATAACCTCTTTCATCCATGAATTTAGTTAAACCAGCTTCCATTTCGCGAACAATTCCAAAACCGTAATGCATTGCAGCAGTACATACTTGTAGCGATGTTGCGCCAAGCAGAATAAATTCTACCGCATCACGCCAAGTTTCAATACCACCAATACCACTAATTGGTAAGTGGTTAATATCTTTATGTTGTGCCAATTCTTTCACCATATTCAGGGCGATAGGTTTTACCGCAGGTCCGCAATACCCTCCATTAGAACCTTTACCGTCGACAACAGGGTAAGGCGCATAAGAATCTAAATCAATACCAACAATACTTTTAAAAGTATTTACAAGTGAAATAGCATCAGTTCCACCTTGTGCGGCAGCCAAACCAGGATCAGTAATATGTGAAATATTAGGTGACAGTTTCGTAATTACAGGAATTTTAGCAGCATCCATTACCCATTCGACAATGGTTTTAAGTACTACTGGATCTTGACCAACGGCTGAACCCATTCCTCTTTCACACATACCATGCGGACAACCAAAATTAAGCTCAATACCATCAGCGCCTGCATTTTCTACATCTTTGATAATCTGAATCCATTGTTCTCTGGTATCGACCATTAGAGAAGCAATAACAGCATGATCAGGAAAATGTTTTTTAACCTCTTCCATTTCTCTTAGGTTATCTACTAAAGGACGGTCAGAGATAAGTTCTATATTATTAAAGCCAGCCATGCGGGTATTGCCATAATTTACAGCACCATAGCGGCTAGAAACATTTATAGTTGGTAAGCCCAATGTTTTCCAAACAGCGCCACCCCAACCAGCTTCAAAAGCCTTAATAATTTGGTATCCGGAGTTCGTTGGTGGCGCAGAAGCCAACCAAAAAGGATTGGGAGCTTTTATTCCTGCAAAGTTTACTGATAAATCTGCCATGTACTATTTTTTTATTTTGTTAACCATTGGTGAATTCCTTTTGCGGCTAATTTTCCGTCATAAACGGCATTTACAACTTCTGCACCGCCATTAATAACATCACCACCTGCAAAATATTTAGGATTGGTTGTTTGATTATTTTTTTCGTCTACTACAATTCTTGATTTACGATCTAGTTCAAGATCACTAATTAAATCGGTAAACTTTTTTTGTTTTGCTTGACCAGTAGCTTTTATGACCATATCGCATTCCAATACAAATTCAGTATTATTTAAAGGTCTAAGAATGCCATGTTCAGTTGAAGTTCTAATGAATTTTACACCAGTAACTTTAGTTCCGTTACCAACAATTTCAATAGGTGAGCAGTTAAAAAGGCCTTCAACACCAGCACTTACAGCTAAGTCATATTCAAAACTATAAGCACCCATATCTTCTTTTGCTCTACGATAAGCTAAATACACTTTTTCGGCACCTAAACGTGCGGTTTCAGAAGCAGCATCCATAGCTGTATTACCACCACCAAGTACAATTACTTTTTTAGGAACCTCAATTAAATGGTGTTGCATACGTAAATCTTCTACAAATTCAACAGCACCAATTACATTTTCTAAATTCTCACCTTCCATATTTAAGCCCGCTGTAGCTCCAATACCTAAACCTAAGAAAATAGCATCGTGAGTACGTTCTAAAAGTTCTAATTGTGCTTTGTTCGAAATAGGAGAGTTATATTTTATAGTAAAACCTAATTGTTTTTGAAGATATTCTACTTCATCTAAAACATCTTCATTAGTAATCTTATAGGGCGCAATACCATAAACTGTCAAACCAGATGGCTTTTCTTTAGCTTCATAAATAGTAACTTCAAAACCTAAAAGGCGAAGTTCACTAGCACAAGCAATGCCTGCAGGTCCAGAACCGATAATGGCTACTTTTTTACCATTATCTTTACCTGGTTTGTACAATTGTTTGCCAGAATTAATAACGTTTTTGGTAGCATAATTTTGCAAACGGCCAATTTGCAAAGGTTTAACATCTTGATGATTGTAAACACATGAGCCAACACATAAAACATCAGTAGGGCAAACAGTACCACAAGCATTGCCTAACCAGTTTGCATCATAAATGGTTTTGGCTGCACCCTCAACATTTTTAGTGCTGATTTGTTTGATGAATAAAGGAATATCAATACTTGTTGGGCAAGCTTGAACACAAGGAGCATCATAGCAAAACAGACATCGAGAACTTTCGTAAAAAGCCTCGGTGTCGTTCATTAATGGTTTTTTGAGTTTGAAGTTTTTATCAAACTCCTCTTGTGTTGTTGGTCTTTTGAATTCGGCCATTTATATTGTAATTTAATTTATTGAAAGTTTTTTAAAGATCAGTTAGTTTAGAATATGTTTCAGGTCTTCTATCTCTATAAAACTGCCATGTAGATCGTACTTCGTCAATAAGGTCAAGATCAAATTCTGATACTAATAATTCGTCATTATCACGCGAAGCTTCTGCTATTATTTTCCCTCTTGGATCAACGAAATAAGATTGTCCGTAGAATTTACCAAGGTTCCATGGTTTTTCTTCTCCAACACGGTTAATGCAACCCATAAAATATCCGTTAGCTACTGCATGCGCAGGCTGTTCTAACTTCCATAGGTATTCACTTAAACCAGCAACTGTTGCAGAAGGGTTGTACACTATTTCAGCACCATTCAGTCCTAATGCTCTAGCACCATCAGGGAAATGTCTATCATAACAAATGTAGACTCCAATTTTAGCATATTTGGTTTGAAAAACTGGATACCCTAAATTTCCTGGCTTGAAAAAGAATTTTTCCCAAAAACCTGTGGTATGCGGAATATGGTTTTTTCTATATTTTCCTAAATAGGTTCCATCTGCATCAATAACTGCAGCAGTATTGTATAAAACCCCTGGTTGCTCTTTTTCATAAATAGGAACAATAATTACCATGCTATATTTTTTAGCCAAAACTGATATTTTATCGGTAGTAGGTCCAGGAACAGATTCTGCTGAAGCATACCACTTGCTATCTTGACCAGGACAGAAGTAAGGCGTGGTAAATATTTCTTGTAGACATAATATTTGAACACCTTGTTTTCCGGCTTCTTCAATATAAGGTACATGCTTATCATACATTGCAGTTACTATTTCGTCAATAGATCCTTCACCTTCAGTCATTGGTAGACTCATTTGTATTAAGCCTGATTTAATTTTTCTTGCCATTCTAATAATTTTTATATGTTTTCAGTTACTGCTTTTCGTTTTACAAATTTTCCATCTCCGGAAGTTAAGAGACAACTATCATCAGCGATTGCTATTTTTCCTCTTAAAAGAACGGTTTCGGTTTTACCGATAATTTCTTTTCCTTCATAACCAGAATAATCACAATTCATATGATGTGTTGTTGCAGAAATTGTGTGTTGCTTATTCGGATCAAAAATTATGATATCAGCATCACTTCCAATTGCTAATGTTCCTTTTTGAGGATACATCCCAAAGATTTTAGCAGCGTTTGTTGCACTAACTTCTACAAATTTTGAAAGTGATATTTTTCCTGTTCTAACTCCTTCAGAATATAAAAGCTCCATACGATGCTCAATTGCAGGGTGGCCATTAGGTATTTTAGAAAAATCATCTTTTCCCATTTCTTTTTGTTCCCATAAAAAGGGACAATGATCGGTACCTACGGTTTGTATTAGCCCTTGATTTATTCCAGACCATAGTGCATTTTGATCTTTCTTTTCACGTAATGGAGGACTCATTACCCATTTGGCTGCTTCAAAACCCTTTTCATACAAAGAAGCATCTAAAACCAAATATTGGGTACAAGTCTCAACGTAAGCTTTTTGGTTGCGAAGTGTCGCTTTTCTTACCGCATTTAATGCACCTTCACAGGTCATATGAACTATATAGCCTCTACAACCGGTGTAATGAAGCATGTCTAAAAAACGAGCAGACGCTTCAGCCTCAGTTACTTCTGGTTGCGACAGATAATGATAGAGTGGTGATAAATTCCCTGCTTCTCTGTTTTTTGAAACAAGTGAATCAATCATATCACCATTTGTGGCATGTACAGTGACAATACCACCGTGTTTTTTAACTACTTTCATTAGTTGTACCATTTGACCATCATCAATCATAAGGGCACCTTTGTAAGCCATGAAAGTTTTGAAAGAAGTAATGCCTTCTTCTTCTATAAATTGCACAACTTCTTTTGCAACATCATTATTGAAATCTGTTACGGCCATGTGATACGAGTAATCTCCTATAGCATTACCTTTAGCTTTTTTCTTCCATGTTTTTAAAGCATTATGTAAGGTGTCGCCTTGTGTTTGTAAGATAAAATCTATTACCGTAGTTGTACCACCAAAAAGCGCGGCGAGTGTTCCTGTTTCATAGTTATCACTGGAATACGTACCCATAAAAGGCATATCTAAATGCACATGCGGATCAATGCCTCCAGGAAAAATTAATTTATCAGTAGCATCAATAGTGGTTGCTACATCGTAAGATAAATTTTTGCCAATAGCTTTGATTTTTTCACCTTCAATATAAATATCTGCGATAAAATCTTCTGAAGCCGTTACGATATGACCATTTTTAATTAAGATTGACATTCTGTGTATATTTTTTCATTAATAAATAATAGACGATAAATGAGATGATGAAGCCCGTAAACCAAGATAATGAGTACAAAAAGTTAAGTTTTGGAACCCAAAAACCAACCAAGGCGGTAAAGATTCCGATTACTAATGAGATCATGGCATATTTGTTATAACCAGAACCACCAAAAGCATATATACCTTTTACTTTATAGAGTTCCGCTAGATGTAATTTTTTCTTTCGGACTAAAAAATAATCTGCAATTAAAATAGCGAGTACAGGACCTAACAATCCACTAATAAAAGTTAAGATGGTTGAAATCTCATTTAACAACCACCATGGCATAATTACAATTCCAATGATTCCTGTAATTAGACCCCCTATTTTGAAGCTAATTTTCTTAGGAAATAGGTTTGAAAAAGCATTAGACGGTGCAATTACATTAGCAGCAATATTTGTACTTAGCGTAGCAATTAACATAAATACTTGAGCAATAACGACAACTAACGGATTTTCAAATTTTGATAATAATGATACGGGATCCCACGGAGCGTCTTCAGCAATTAAAACATCATTAAAATTTATTGTAGCCGCGCAAGTCATGAATATTCCAACGAACGAATAAAGAACCATTGTACCCGGTAAGCCTATAAACTGACCATATATTTGATCTTTTTGTGATTTAGCAAATCGGGTAATATCGGCAATACTAATTGCCATTGTTGCCCAAAAACCAACCATTGCAGTAAGCCAGAGCAAGTATTTCCATATTTTAGAACCAAATGAATTTTCTTTACTAGCTAAATCTGTTGCAGTTACTATCGATGATTCTATAGGTGTTTCTGATATTTTTGTATTTCTGAATTGAACGTTTACTATGTCATTTGTAACAGCAATAGGTTCTTCAGTATAGGGTTTCCAATCTCCATTTTCAGAGGCATCGACAATCCTATATTCATCAACTTTTTTACTAAGGTCTTTATTTGATAATGAATTTAAATGAAGGTATTTAGTCTCGCCTTCGTATTCTTGCGTGATGTAAGCCGTTTTTTGGCCTAGTTGCTGACTTTGATCTAGTACAATAAAAAATCCATCTGCTTTTACATAACCCCACCAGATAAGTACAACGCCCATGATAATTAGAATAGGAGCAGTAAAAGCCTCTAGCCATTTTATACTTTCTGTACCCCGCCAGATAAAAAATATATTAATTAACCAGAAAATTCCAAAACCAATAAATTTACCAATAGAAAGTCCTATTTCAGCCGGTGAACCTGTAATAGCATTAAATATTGCATATAAAGCTAAACCACCAATCCATGTTTGTACGCCAAACCAACCACAAGCAATAATACCTCTAGTAATTGATGGTATGTGAATTCCTTTTGTGCCAAAAGCAGCACGACCAACTACAGGAAAAGGAATACCATATTTTACACCTGAATGTCCGTTAAGCAACATTGGTACTGTAATAATTAAATTTGCAATGCCAATAATAATGAGTGCCTCATACCAGTGTAAACCAGTTTTAATCATGTAAGAAGCTAATAAATAGGTAGGAATACAGACACCCATACCAACCCAAAGCGCTGCAATATGTAAGACACCCCAAGTTCTTTCATTTTTAGGAATAGGAGCTAAATCTTCACTGTATAATGGTGAATTGACACTCTCTAATGGTAATTTTTTTTGTTTTTCAGCCATGATTAGTAAAAGTGTTTATCAGCAATTAAAATTGCTTCAGAAATTATATTTAAACCTTTATCTACATCTTCTTTACTAACATTTAGTGGTGGAGCAATAAAAATCCAATTCCATCTTACAAAAGTGAACATGCCTAAGTCTCTTATTTTTTTAGCCATTTCATTTGTGATTTGCATTTGATCTGCAGGAGCATTCCAAGGGGTTATTGGCTCTTTAGTTTCTCTATTTTTAACTAATTCAATGCAACCTAATAATCCTGTATTTCTAAAATCACCAATTGATGGGTGTTTTTCTTTCAATTTTTCTACCTGCTCTTCAATATAGATTCCCATTTTCTCAGCTTTTTCAACTAGAGATTCTTCTTCTATAATTTTTAAATTCTCTAATGCCGCGGCACAAGAAACTGCGTGAGCAGAGTAGGTGAGCCCAAGAGCCATAGGTTTATCATTAAAAGCAGCTGCAATAGTATCTGTAATTGTCATGGCACCTAATGGCAAGTAGCCAGAAGTTAAGCCTTTAGCCATACACATAATATCTGGAGTAACGTTATGATGGTCAACACCAAACATTTTTCCTGTACGCCCAAAACCGCTCATGGTTTCATCTATAATTAAAAGAATACCATACTGGTCACAAAGTGCTCTAACTTTTGCTAAATACATTGGAGGGTATTTAATACACCCAGAAGAACCAGATTCTCCTTCTAATAAAATAGCAGCAATAGCATCAGGGTTTTCAAATTTTACAATACGTTCTAAATTTGCAAAAGCACGTTCCCCGCATTCTTCAAAACTTGTTGAATTCCAAGGGCATCTATAGAAATAAGGGTTTTCAACATGAACAAAGTTACCAGCCCCTTGACTATCAATAGCAAATTTTCTAGGGTCGCCCCCTACAGCCATTGCAGCATATGTAGCACCATGATAGGAACGGTAATGCCCAATAATCTTATGACGTTTTGTATATATTCTTGATAATTTAATAGCATTCTCAACTGCTTCGGCACCACCTAATGTAAAAAATGATTTTGTTAAATTCCCGGGTGTTATTTCTGCAAGTTTTTTACCTAATAAACCTCTTACGTCGGTTGCCATACCAGGATAAACGTAAGCGAAGTCTTTCATCTGTTTTGTAACAGCTTCTGTAATTCGTTGGTCACCATGTCCAATATTTACATTCATTAATTGAGACGAAAAATCTAAATACTCTTTTCCGTCTTTGTCAAAAACATACGAACCTTTTGCCTTTACAGCATTTATAGGATTAAGGCCAGCTTGTTTTCCCCAAGAAAATAATGTGTACTCTAAATTGTTTTTAAGTGTTGTGTCCATTTTATAGCAATCGTAAATTAAGTTTAACTCACTTTTTAAATGATTTATGAAAATCTGTAAGGGTAATAATTACAGATTTTTACAATTTTTAAAAGAGAAAAGAATGATTATTCTATTACGGCTGTTGATGCTGTAAATCTTAAAATTATCATAACGATATGGACAAATATAGAAAGTAATTATTTTTGAACAAACGATTGTTCAATTTTTGCGTTTAATTGTTTTTGAAACATTAAATTCAATGAATATGTGAAAATATCTAATTAAATTTAAGAAATCTTAATTTACCTTGAATACTGTTTAATGATTTTCTGTTTTCTTTGAGATAGTGTTTTTGTTTTTTTGTGCAAGACTTTTTAGTTGCGAATTGTTATTTTGAGAACTACAAAAGAAATGAATTGACAGTTAGTAAAACTCTACATAACTATTGAGGTATAGAATTTCTCTGAATTTTTAATGAAAATAGAATAGAGGAAGAAAGATTAATTATTTAGTCACTTTCGCTAATCTGTTTTTTACAGACTCTCTTTTTGTTAGGTGGGTGGGTAGTAAGATGTTTTCTTGAGTACTCGTTTTATTATCAATTTGATTAAAAAGAAGCTCAATGGCCTTTTTACCCAAATTATCATCAAAGTGTGTTACTGTAGAAATAGGAATGTACAATAAATCAGAATAATTATGCTCATCAAAAGAGATTATAGAAATATCATCAGGGATATTAATGTTCTCTTCTTTCATAGCTTTTAAAGCTCCCAAAGTAATTTGATTACTTGTAGAGAAAATGGCAGTGATATTCGTTTTATTTAAATTTTTAATGATTTGTTTGGTTTGGGCGTAACCATTTTCGAAATTAAAATCATCTCCTAAAATAAAATTCTCATCTAATGGGATGTTGTGTTTTTTGAGAGCATTTTCGTAACCTTCAACGCGCTGTGTGTTTGATGATGTACCAACGACACCTTGTATGCAGGCAATATTTTTATGGCCGTTATCAATTAGGTGTTCTATAGCATCAAAAGCACCACTATAATCATTTGTAGATACATAAGGGATTTCGACATTTTCAAAAAAACGATCAATAAGCACTAAGGGAATATGGTTGTTGTAAAAATCAAGTAAGTGGTCATATTCTAAACCAATAGGAACCATAATTACGCCATCAACTTTCCATTCAGCTAATAAGTTCATGGACTCTTTTTCGATATTAATGTCATCACTACTATTGCATAGAAAGACATTGTAACCTACTTTTCTTGATTCTTTTTCAATTCTTAACGCTATTTCAGCAAACCACGGATTAGAAATATCAGGTACAATTAAACCAATAGTAAATGTTTTTTTTAACCTTAAACTTTTAGCAATTTTATTGGGCGTATAATTTAATTCATTTGCTGTATTAGTTACTAATTTTACGGTCTTTTCACTAATTCTATATTTTTTAGCAAGTCCATTTAAAACTCTAGATACAGTAGACACATCTAAATTAAGATGTTTTGCAATAGATGTTATGGTTGCTCTTTTAGGTGCCATTAGTAGCTTATACGAGTTTTATAGTGTGGATAAATACAAAAGTATACTTTTTTAAAATTATTGATTCAAGTTTGTTTTACTTGAGATACATAAAATACCTAAAAAAGCATTTATTTTGAGTTTTAGACTAAATTGTAATTAATTTTTTGTGAAATAAATTATGATAATAATAAATAATTGTCAATTATTTATTTGAAATTAAAGTAGTTAACAGCATTATTGTAGCAGATATCTTGAATCATTTTACCTAGAAAATTAAGATCATTTGGTATAAGACCTTTGTTTACATCTTCAGCAATTAAATCGCACAATATACGTCTGAAATACTCATGTCTTGGAAAAGATAAAAAGCTTCTGCTATCCGTAAGCATACCAACGAATCGGCTTAATAAGCCCATGTTAGACAAAGCATTTAATTGCTTTTCCATGCCATCTTTTTGGTCTAAGAACCACCAGCCAGAGCCCCATTGCATTTTACCAATATATTCACCAGAATTGTAATTCCCCATCATAGTAGCAAATACTTCATTTTGTGAAGGGTTTAAATTATAGGTGATTGTTTTTGCTAAACTATTCTCATAATCTAGTCTTCCGAAAAAGGCAGACATTGATTTTGCATGCGTATTATCTCCCATTGAATCACAGCCAGAATCGGCTCCTAATTGTTCTAGAAGGCGTGTATTGTTATCTCTTAAAGCACCTAAATGAAATTGTTGTACCCAATTTTTAGCACGGTACATCTTACTTAAATGATATTGAATACAAGATTTGTATATGTTAGTCTCATTTTCAGATAAAGTAGCACCAGAGAGTCTTTTCTTTAATATTACATCAGCTTCTTCATAGGTAAAATTGTAAGCGTAAATTTGTTCTAAACCAAAATCAGACAAACGGCAACCATTGTCATCAAAATAATCAACTCTACTTTGTATAGCTTTTAAAAGATCATTTAAATTATTGATTCTTATTGTGCTAATAACAATTAGCTTTTCTATATATGAATTGAAAGATTCTTTATTTATTAAAAAAAGTTGATCTGGTCTAAATGTAGGGTAAACTTTTGTAAAAAAGTTTTGTTTCGCTATTTCTTGATGGTATTGTAAATTATCAATAGGATCATCGGTAGTACAAATAACCTCTACATTCATTTGCATTAAAAGCTGTGCAGGAGTTTTATCAGCTAAAATTGCATTAGCTTTCTCATATATTTCTGAAGCATTACTTTCTTGTAAAATATCATCAATATCAAAATAGCGTTTCAATTCTAAATGCGTCCAATGAAATAAAGGATTACGCAATGTATATGGTACTGTTGATGCCCAGTTATTAAATTTTTCTTCTTGAGTAGCACTACCTGTAATAAATTGCTCATCAATACCATTGGCTCTCATGGCACGCCATTTATAATGGTCACCATTTAACCAAGCATCTGAAATGTTGGTCATTGGTTTATTTTCTGCAATTTGCTTAGGTGATAAGTGATTATGGTAATCAATAATCGGCATTTTTACAGCATAATCATGATAAAGTATTTGTGCTGTTTCAGAATTTAATAAAAAATTATCTGTTATAAAGTTATCTGCATCTATTGTAGCCATTGTACTATAAGCTATTTTTGATTCCTAATTCCAAGCCTCTAATTTCAGCTAAACCACGTAACCTTCCAATTCCTGAATATCCAGGATTAGTTTTCTTATGTAAATCATCAAGCATTTGATGACCGTGATCAGGTCGCATTGGTATTAAAGAATCTTTTCTACCTTCCTTTACTCTTCGTTTTTGCTCAATCAAAATTTCTTTTACGATGCTGTACATATCTACATCACCTTCTAAATGATTTGCTTCGTAAAAATTACCTTTTTCATCTCTTTTTGTACTTCTAAGGTGAATAAAATGCACACGATTAGCAAAGCGTTTGAATATTTTAACTAAATCATTATCAGCTCTCACGCCTAAAGAACCAGTACAGAATGTAATTCCGTTAGCAATATTTGGCACGTTTTCAAATATGTATGCATAATCAGCCTCAGTACTTACAACTCTTGGCAAGCCTAAAATAGGAAAAGGAGGGTCATCTGGGTGAATACACATTACTACATTTTCTTGCGAAGCAATTGGGATTATTTCATTTAAAAATGCTACTAAATTTTCTCTTAGTTTTGTAGCATCAATATCATCATAAGTATCTAGTACCTTTTGAAATTGCTCTAAAGTATAACCTTCTTCAGCACCAGGTAAGCCAGCAATAATATTATTAATTAGCGCTGTTTTTTCTTCTTCTGAAAGTTCGTTAAAATAAGCTTTAGCTTCTTCTTTTTGCTCATCAGAATAGGTGCTTTCAGCACCAGGCCTTTTTAATAAAAATAATTCAAAAGTGGCAAAAGCAGTAACATCATATCGTAAAGCTCTAGAACCATCTTCAACCTCATAATCAAGAGAAGTTCTGGTCCAGTCTAAAACAGGCATAAAGTTATAGCACACAATGTTAATTCCACAAGAAGCTAGGTTTATAATGCTCTGTTTGTAATTTTCAATATAGGTTTCAAAATTACCAGATCGAGTTTTTATATCTTCATGAACAGGAATACTTTCCACTACACTCCAAGTTAAGCCAGCTTGTTCAATAATTGCTTTACGTTCTTTTATAGCATCAACTTCCCAAACTTTACCGTTTGAAATTTGATGCAATGCAGAAACAATACCTGTTGCACCTGCTTGTTTTATGTCTGATAATGATACAGGATCATTTGGTCCGTACCAACGCCATGTTTGTTCCATTTTATTGTTTTAAATTGAATTATACACCACTAAATGCACTAAAACCACCATCAATAGGTAAAACTACTCCTGTAACAAATTTAGAAGCATCAGCACATAAATAGTGAATTGTACCGTTTAATTCGTCAGTTTCGCCAAAACGTTTCATAGGTGTATTTCTGATAATTGTGTCGCCACGATCAGTATAATTGCCAGTCTCTTTATCAATTAATAAATCTCTGTTTTGATTCCCGATAAAAAAACCAGGAGCAATAGCATTTACACGTAAACCTTCACCATATTTTAATGCCAATTCAACAGAAAGCCATTTGGTGAAATTATCTATAGCGGCTTTAGATGCTGAATAACCTACCACACGTGTAATAGCACTCTGAGCAGTCATAGAAGAAACATTAATTATAACTCCTTTTTTATTATTAGCCATTTCTTTACCAAAAACCATAGCAGGTAAAATACTACCGAATAAATTAAGATCAACAACCTTTTTAAAATCGTCAATATTTACATCAAAAATTGTTTGATTTACACCAATTGTAGCACCTGGCATGTTACCACCTGCGGCATTAATTAGAACATCAATTTTCCCGTGTTTTGCTATAATTTTATCAGAAACCTCTTTTAAACTAGTTTCGTCAAGAGCATTACAAACATAACCTGAAACGTTATCACTTATTTTTTTAAGTTTTTCTAAACCTGAGTTTACCGTAGTATCTCTATGGCCAAGAATAATAACAAATGCTCCGTTAGCTAAGAGGTAGGTAGCCATCTCACCACCTAAAACACCACCACCACCAGTGATTACTATTACTTTATTTTTAATGTCAAATAAGTTCATTTAATATGTTTTTTTGTAATATTTTAAAAGTAGATTGATAGTATCACATTTTTAGATGTGATTGCATACAAATATAGCAATAAATGCTAGGCTTGTTTTTATATTAAAAACTCTTTTAAGTTAAATTATCAATATTGAATTTTAATTATGTTTTTCCCTTTAGATAACTTAATTTCAGTGTGCTTTTTACGTACTTTTTTACCATTTAAATAAGCTTTGGTAGTATTGTTTGGTAATACAAACTCCGCATTCATGGTTTCAGGAATTTCAATTTCATAAACGCCTTCTGTTTTATTGATTAATTTATAATCGGAATATATAGAACCGTTTTTGGTTGGGACTTTTATTTTTGTGAAAGTTAAATCACCAAGTTTTGGTTCAATAATAGCTGTTTCAAAACCAGCAGTTTTAGGCTGAATTCCCCACATGTAACGTGTAATAGCATTTAATGGAGCAGTTCCCCATGCGTGGTTCCAATCAGAATTAGGTTTGTATTTAACATCCCAAGCTTCCATCGTCATCGTGGCTCCCACTTGAATCATATTCCACCAACTACGGTCATTTTCAGTCTCAGTAATTAAATTAGAAGCATAATCTTCTTCATTGTATTTGTAAAGACCTTCTAACAAATATTGTGCGCCATAAACACTACAAGCCATTCCTCTAGATTTTATAAATTTAGTAACCGTACTTACGTATTCATCTGGAACTAAATCAAAAGCAAGTGGTAACATATTACCATGTAACGAAGCGTGTGTAGAACCTTCACCATCAATATAATATCCATTTGTTTTGTCTAAAAATTTAGCGTTGATTGTTTTTTTTACTTTTTCAGCTTTAATTTTAAAAAGAGTAACATCGTCTTCTTTATCTAAAAAACCTGCGATTTCAGACATTAATTTCAAATTATAATAATAAAAAGCATTAATGGCAGTGTTTACTTTCACAATTTCATAGCCATCTCTTTCGCCTTCTGGGGTAGCAAGTTTCCAACCTGTGTCTTTTTGAGCGGGAGGCCAATCAATGATATCTTGTATTTTTTTATCCCCTTTTTCAAAACCTAATTTGGCCGTAAACTCTTTGCTAAGTTTAGGAGAAGAAGAACTAATTAAACCGTCTTCACGCTCTAATTCCATCAAGGTTTTTAACTTAAGATTATCGTAGTGTTTTTTTAGGGGTTCTAAATCGCCTGTATACATGTAATCAGCATGAAACATTAGAACTGTGTGTAATATCCATTCTGTTGGCCATGTAGGGTTTTTTAAAAAATATTCATTTGTTCTACGTGCGATACTATAATCATTATCAACACTATAATGGCTTAATTGATTAATATAAGCATCAGCTTCATACGGAATACGTTCACGATCACCATCAACATAATAACCTGTAAAACTAGTAGCTTTAATAGTGTGTTTACAAAGGTCCCAAATGGCATTCATTACTTCATTGGAGGAAGTGAAATAACTAGCGTCATCATTAAAATTATAATGAATTGCTTTTTGTTTAATTGTTATTGCTTCAATAGGAATTTTAAGGTTTTCAATTTCAAAATATCTAAAAGGAATAATAGTTCCGATACTATCTGGTAACATAATAGCATTACCTGTTGTGTTTCGTTTGTAAGGAACCATATCAATCGTAATAGGGGAGTTTGATTGTAAATTTGGAACGGTAGATTTTCGATATCTAATAGTTGCTCCAGGTTTTTTGTCGATACTATTATTTTTTAATTTTTCACCTAAATGAAAAAAAAGGGAATCGTTTTGAGTTTGGTTTGATTCAAGTACAACAGTGCCAAAAAAAGCTTTTCCAAAATCAATTAAATAATGTCCGTCTTCAATTTTTGTTACTTTTTCTGGATTGAAATAAGATACCTTTATATTATTAAACTCTGTATTTGTTTGTGCATTTGAGAAATATGCCAACATACAGATGATGGCCGTTAAATATATTTTTTTCATTTTAGTGTAACTTTTAATAATTATTGATGATTTGTGCTGCTTTTTCAGCAAAACGACTACCTAGTTTTTTGTAACCTATGGCTGACATGTGCAAATCATTATGAATTACATTTCCATTTCTATTTTCACCATCGTTTAAATCATCAGTATTAACCCAACTAAAACGTGGGTTAGAATTGGCTACTTTTAATTGTGCTTCACGAACCATAGTCCAATGTTCGTATTTTTCATTATTCATATCAAAATCGCTAAGTCTACCAATAATAAAATTCATATCATTTCTATTAATGTCATTACTTAACTGTTTGTATAAACCAAGAAGACTTTTTTCATAAACTTCGCCATGTTTTTCTTTAGCATCGCGTTCACCTTGCATCCAAATAAAAGTAACTGTTTTTATTTTTTCGTCTTTAATAGAAACATTTACTTTATTTATTAATTTACTATATAAATCTGGATTAGCTTCTGGAGTATTCCCTTCTTTAGGTTTCCAGTTTTTATACCAACGCCTTATAGGTTCTCCGCCTTTAGCATCTTTAACTATAATTACATTTTCTTTGCCAAATTCAGCCTCAATAGTAGGAGTGAAAGATTCTTCTAATTTTAAGCGTTGCATGTTTGATTGCCCTGAAAGAATAAATAAATGTTTCCCTTTTGCTCGAGGAGAACAAGATTTTGTAATAATAAATAGAAAAATAGAAAAAAGGTATAAGTAATTTTTCATTTGAGTTTGTTGGTTTGGCGTATTTTTAAATGAAATGGTAATATAATAACAGAGCTCTAAGATTTATCTTAGAGCTCTGTTAAAATTCGTTTATGCTATTAATTTAATAAGCATTTTATAATTGATTTTATGATTACCAACCTTCGTTTTGTTCCCATCTAACTTCGCTATTTGCGTCGATAAATAATTGAGGAATAGGAAAAGCGTTAAAATCAAAAGTTAAAGAATTTGTTGTCCAATCATGCTCTGCGTAAGTTCTAATACGATCTACAGCAACTGTGCCACCCATTCTTAATAAGGTATTCCAACGGCTTTCTTCTCCTAAAAGTTCCCTAGCTCTTTCATCTAATATATAATCTATATCAACAGTACCTGCAGTAGCTAACACATCGCATTGCGCTCTATTTCTAATTATGTTGATATCATCTGCAGCTAATTGAGTTTCTCCTTTTCTGAAGTGAGCTTCTGCTCTTACTAAAATAGTTTCAGATAATCTGATTGCATACCTGTCAATAAATAAATTACTTCGATCTTCTCCGTTATCAAGTCCTTCAAATTGATCTGTAGTAAATCTTTGAAATATAGGATAAATAGCACCTTCTAATTCACTTTTAGCTTGGTCAATAGCTTCTTGAGGAACTACAGTACCATAAACCTCAGCGTATTCATCAGCTGGGTCATTATAATAAATAGTTCTTGTAATATTAGCTTCAGAATTTCTTAAATCTCCCGCAGAAACAGCATCCTCCCAAATAATAGTTTCAGATAAGTCAGTAGGAGTGTAGTAGGCAACCCCTCTACCACCTACGTCTTCAGCGGTACCATCTACACCGGCAATTTGTCTCCATACTGGCCCCCAATACCTAGGATACTCAGTTGCTGCATTTTCATCACCTGCAACATAAGCATCATAGTCCATTTGATAAGCCCAAATACTTTCGTTATTACCATCGCTATAATTAATGTTTCCTTTTCTAAATAAATCCCAATACACATCTTTACCTTCTTCTTCAATTCTTGATCCAAAGCGATCTGTCATTAATGAATAAACACCACCATCTATTAGATCTGTTGCGTATTCAATTGATTTATCAAAATCATCTGAATCTCCTGTTTCAGTACCTAAACTTAAGTAAAACTCACTTAAATAATGTTGAGCGGCACCTTTTACAACCTTCCCTGGCTCAGCAGCAGTTTCAGGTAAATCATCTAAAATAGCTTCTAATTCATCTATAGCAAATTGATACACTTCAGCTCTTGTTGATTGTTCATAATCATATCTTGGTTCACTGGCAGATTCGTCAACAATTCCTACATTTCCAAAAAGTTGGGCTAACTGTCCGTGTATTTTTGCTCTAAAAAAACGGGCTTGTGCTAAAACATATGCTTTTGTTTCTTCGCTTTCAAATTCAATACCATCAATATCTGCAGCGGAAATGGTAGTATTTGCAGATGCGATGATGGAATAATGGTAATTAAATAAATTTCGTAAGTATGAATTTTCTGCATTGATACTTGAATAATCACTAAAATGTAAGCCAGATCTAAAACCAGGAGTAACCATTACATCAGTTCCTTTACCTTGTATGATGCCATTAAAACTAGTACTTGTTCTTAATGTTCTATCGTAATCGTATAATGTAATAAGTGACTGTTCTACTTGCACACCTGTACTAAATACATTGTCAATTGTATAAAATGTTTCAGGATCTAAATCTAAGAAATCATCATCATTACAACTTGTTAATAATATGCCACTTATTAGTAGTAGCTTAATATTTAACTTTCGATTTATATATTTTTTAATATTCATTTTTTTCATTTTTTTTATTAGAAGCTAATATTCAAACCTAGACTATAAGAAGAGTATACAGGTAAAGTAGTACCACCTGCAGCTATACCTTCTTCAGGGTCACCGCCACCAAACCAATTTGTAAATGTATATAAGTTACTACCTGATGCATAAAGTTCTAAACTTGATAAGCTAGGACCTATTTTGCTTAATATGTCCTTAGGGAATTGGTAAGATAAACTTGCTTTTTGTAATTTAATAAAAGCTCTAGATTGTAAACCTAAATATCTAGAGTCTACATATCCTGGTCTTAGGTTTGTAGTGCTTTCGTTTTCAGGAGTCCACCATTCACCATTATCAACTTGGTTGTATGAATAATCTGTTTCAGAACCAGCAAATGAGTTGTGTTTTTGATTTGCTTTTTGGTAAAAACCGTTGCCTCCAAAAATACCATTGAATAAAGTAAAAAACGTAAAGTTTTTATAAGTTATAGTATTGCTTAATGACATACTAAAGTTAGCTTTAGTATAGCCTAATATTTTTCTGTCATTGTCAGCATCAATTAAACCATCGCCATTTAGATCTTTAAACATAGGATCTCCTGCTTCACCACCAACATTAGCTAAATATTCAGTATCATCAGCTTGTACAACTCCCACATATTCGTAACCATATATAGCACCTATAGATTTACCAATAAAGTAACTATTACTAATATCATCATCTTCTTTGCCATCGCCATCAGCATCTTCACCATATAATGAAGCAATTTTGTTTCTATTTCTCCAATACATTAAACTAGAAGACCAATTGAAATTTTTAGTTTGAATATTTGTTGAACGTAAATTAATTTCTAAACCAGTATTATCAACTTGACCTAAGCTAGATAAGATTGTTGAGTATCCTGTAAGCGCAGGAATTTGTCTTGTAAAAATTTGATCTTTAGTTTGTGAAGTATAATAATCAACATCTAAAAAAAGTTTATTGTTCAACCAAGTTGATTGTAGACCAACATTAAATGATGTTGTACTTTCCCAACCCAGTGTATTGTTTTCTAAAGAAGTTTGTCTAATACCATACTCAATATCACCATCGCCAAATTCATATTCAATATCCCCCGAGTTTCCTAAAGCAACCGTTGCTAAAGTTTGATAGGCACTAATACTTTGGTTACCATTGGTACCGTAAGACCCGTTTATTTTTAAATAATTTAATACTTTACTATTCTTTAAGAAATCTTCTTCAGTAAGTGTCCACGCTAAACCTAGAGAACTAAAAGTTCCGTATCTCTTTTCAGCTCCAAAAACAGAAGCTCCGTCTCTACGAATAGAAGCATTTAAGTGGTATTTGTTGTCAAAAGCATACCCTAATTTAGCTAAATAACCAACATTAGTTTCTTCCGTAATGGAATAAGTTGTTTCTTGAGTACCTGCTAAATATAAGCCATTTGAACCCAAGATTGTATTTCCTATTTCTGAAAAATCGGAACCTGTAAATGTATTTGTAGTTACAGAGTTGTAATCTCTAGTAGCAACTAAAGTTAAGTTTACAAAGTTTTTATTAAATGTTTGACTATAATCTATAACATTATTTATTACATAGGTGTCAGTATTGGTATCAACGTTGGTACCATTTGCTTGAGATAAATTATTTTGGACAGACTCTGTGCTATAGCGATCTATAAATTCAGAATCAGCATCAATTACATCTGTTGCAGTTACATAGTAATCTTCATAATAAAAACTTTCTTGTCTTTGTTTTTTTGTACTTGTAGAGTAATTTACTCTGTAAGATAAACCATCAACCCATGGAACTTTTACTTCAGCAGTTGCAGTTAACAAAAAATAGTTTCTCTTATCCATGCTTCTCGCAGTGCCATCAGTACCCCATAAAGGATTTTGTATTGATGAACCTGTAGGATACCTTTCTAAATCAGTTGAAGTATTTGATACAACATCATATGGTTGGTTGTCATATCGATAAGGATAACCAAATGGCGCCATTAAATATGCAAATCTAAGGTTAGCTTGTACGCCTGAGTAATCATTATTATTATACGTACCATCAATGCTCACATTTAACCAATCAGTTACATCAACATCCAATCTAGACTTTACAGAAATTCTTTTAAATTGATCACCAATTATCACACCTTCTTGGTCAACATAGCCTCCAGAGAAAAAGTAGTTTACTTTGTCTTTTCTGCCAGAAACAGACACATTATTTTCATTAACTACCCCAGTTTGAGAAGTAAAATCTAACCAATCAGTTTCTACTCTTTGGTCATATAACGCTGTTCTAAAAGCACCTTCCCAACTAATATCATCAGCAGAATCAAAACCATTTTGTGCAGCATACTTTTCTAAATATTTTTGAGTGCCTAAAAGTTGAGGCTTCTGTTGCCAAACATTTACACCTGTAGAAGTAGAAAACCTAATTAAGGGTTTTTCTGTCTTTCCTTTTTTAGTAGTTATCATAACTACACCATTCGCAGATCGAGAACCATAAGCAGCAGCTGATGAAGCATCTTTTAAAATATCAATTGTAGCAATATCCGATGGGTTTATATCTGTTACACTACCAATGAATATTACACCATCTAAAACTATTAATGGTTCATTTGATGTAGATGAAATCGAATTTTGACCACGTACTGTAATAGATGGAGTTTCACCCACACTATTTGAAGTTCCTACATTAATACCAGAAGAAACACCTTGTAAAGACTGTAAAATATTTGTTGTAGGTGTTAATGCAGAAGGAGAATCTTCTAAATTAATTCTACTAACTGCTCCGGTAATATTTTTTTTCTTAATTGTACTATAACCAACAACTATTACCTCTTCTAGTGCGGCTACATCTTCTTCTAAAACAATTGATAATTCTGTTTGGTTTTTAACAGAAACTTCTTTTGTCTTATAACCTAAATAAGACACTACTAAAATAGGGTTTGCATTTGATGTTGAAATGGTAAAATTACCATCAAAATCTGTTTGAATGCCATTTGAGGTGTTTTTCTCAAGAATGTTTACACCAGGTAATGGTTGACCATTTTCATCTAGTACAGTACCAATAATTTGTTGCTGTAATACTTTTTTGTTTGTTCTAATAGTAGTATCCTCTTTGGAAATAGATCCGAAAGAATAACTAAGGAATAAAAAAACAAACGTTCTCACAAAAAGATTAAACATCCTTTTTTCAAAATAAGAAAGTAAGCTTCTAAATTTGATTTTCATAAAATAGAGTTGTTAATTGTTAATTATGTGGAATGTTCCGTTAAGTAATCTTTAATTTTATGTTAAAGACCAGTTAAACGTATCAATTAAATCTATTTTGTATCTTAAATTTTCGACGAATAACAGAAGATCGTAGATAGATAAGTTTGTTAATGTTTATGTATATTTCTGTTAATTAATGTGTGAATATTTAATGAATTTATTTTCGAAAACGTTACTTTTATTGTTAAATATTTATATTTATTAATAAATATTGCGTTATTCTTAAAATTTGCTAACAGGTTGAATTACCTGATATTATTAATGTTTTTGTAAATAAAAAGGCTTACAATAAATACTATTTATTGTAAGCCTTTGATAAATATGACTAATTTTAATTGTACTGTTTTTTAATTATAGTGAACAGCAATTTTGGCTAACTGTCCAACAATTTTTACAGAATCAGACATTGAAAGTTTAGAACCATCAGCATGAATCCATCTTTTTAAAGGTTGTTCACAAATAAGTTGTATTACTTTATCTTTTCCGTAATGCTTACGCATTCTCATAAAAATTTCAACATCAAACAACCATCGAGTAATAAAACTTTTATTAAAAACTAATGTAGCAATTTCTTTATCCATTATTTTAGCACCACATTGTGTGTCATTAAATGGCATTTTTAAAATTGTTCTTATTATTAAGTTTATAGTTTTACTAATTATAGCTCTTGCGGATTCTTTTGTAATATCAGCACCCATTCTTGCCATTCTAGAACCACTAACAATTTTAAAATCTGATTTTTCAATAGTTTTAACCAAATCATCAAAATCTCTAAAATCTGTAGATAAGTCAGCATCTAAATAACCTATAAAATCTAATTGAGGATCTTTTGCCAAATGTAAAACTCCTTGACGAACAGCCTCTGCTTTTCCTCCATTTTTTTCACAGTTATAAACACTTATCTTATTTTCGTTTCCAACGCTCAACTCTTCTAATACTTTTAATGTATTATCTGTGCTGCCGTCATTTACAAAACATAAATGATAGCCTAAATTGCTGTGTACAAAATCTTTAAACTCTTTCCCAGAAAGTCTGTCTTCTTCGTTGTAACAAGGTATAACCACACCAACACAATATTGCTGTAACATTTGTGCGCTATCGTCTGATTTTGTTATTTCTGTACTTATTTTTTCTGGTTTACCAATGATTCTCTTTACACGCGCGGTAACCTCATTTAAACTAACGGGTTTTTTCATGTAATCATCAATTCCCAATTCAAAACCATTTACAATAACTTTTTCATCGGTATTACCAGACATTACCATAATAGGTGTGTCTGATTCTTCAATAATTCTGATATGCTTAATGACATCAATACCAGACATGCCAGGCATATTGATGTCGACAATGACCAAATCAGGATGGAATGTTTTGAAGCTTTCTATTCCTAATCTTCCAGAATCTGCTACTTTTACTTCATATCCTGTTTCTTCAAGTCTTTTTTGTAAAGACATTAAGATTAATTGTTGATCATCAATGGCTAAGATTTTCATATTTTTTAATTCAGTTTGGGCTCTGGTCAAAATTAAAAATGCATATTATTTAATACGTTATTTTTGGTTGAACAGTATTTATCTATAGTTAATTCGTTTGTTTGTGTCGATGACTAAATACCATTAATTATAAAGTTTTTTCTTACATAATTATAAGATAACTTCTACAATAACGTTAATTTTGTGATTGTGTTGTATAACCATGATAAATTATTTAATTTAATCTTATATATTGTTATATTTTCCTACAATAAAGTTTAAATGAAAAAAACAAATACGTTATTAATATTAGCCCTTATAATAGGTATTGCTTTTCATGGTTCCGGTATTTTTTTTACGTTAGAATATACTTATGATGCTTTAATTCATTTATTTTTTGCAGATCATTATGCAAATAGTTGGTTTGAGCCTTGGGATTTTAGATGGTACACTGGTTTTACTGTTCAAGCTTATCCGCCATTAGTACATCAAACCATTGGTATTCTATCCCATATTGGTGGGCTCAAGTTCGGAATGTTCACTGTAGGACTTACTGCTATAGTATTGTTTATTACTGGTGCTTACAGGTTTGGTTTATTAATGACTGGCAATAGGAGAGTAGCTGGTTATACGGCAGTTTTAGCCGTTTTTTCTTCCACATTTGTAGAGACACTCCATATTTTCGGGCAATTACCAAGCGTGGCAGCATTATCGATTTTAATGCATTGTTTACCCGAAATTTATTTATGGATTAAAACGGGTAAATACAAGTATTTACTTACATCACTATCATTATTAGCTGTAACTGTTACTTCACACCATGTTACACCAATTTTCGGAATGGTATTTTTTATTTTTCCTTTATTAGGAATGGCAGTTATGGATTTAGCTCGTGAGCAAGTTAATACTATGAAAGAAGTGACATTTATGGTGTTTTTTGCTTCGTTTAAAAAAGCATTTTGGCGTATTGTTTCTTTTGGTTTCGGATCACTATTACTCATTGTTTTTTGTATATTACCTTACTGGCTTAATTCAAAAAGAAATCCAATAACACAGGTTCCAATTCCTCATGGTTCCAGAGATAATTTTTTAGAAGTAACATCATCTGGTTTGGTCTTTTTAGTAATTCCTTGGGGGATATTAACATTTTTAATTCCGTATATATTTTACAGGTTTTTTAGTAAACGATATATTTTCTTTGGATTATCAATGGCATTGTTAACCATTTTAGGTACGGGAGGTACAACTCCAATTCCGTTAATAATGTTAGGAGAAACCGCTTTTAATATTCTTACTTTAGATAGGTTTACACTTTGGGCTACTATTATGGCTTTGCCCATTTTCGGTGAATTTGCTTACCGGATGGTTGAAGGTGATATTAAAGTTGCTATGCAAAAACGGTTTGGTTCTGTTTATCATCGTATTATAGGTGGTCTATTAGCAGGGGGAATACTTTTTATGGTCATTTTTACGATGAGTCTTGGGTATTTTAGACCCTCGCAACCCGCTAAAATAAAAATGTTGCCAATTGTAAATTTCTTAAATCAAGATATGCACGATCATTGGCGTTATTTGCCTTTAGGTTTTGGTGATCAAATGGCTTGGCTTTCTGCACAAACAAAAGCAATGACGGTAGATGGAAATTATCATTCTGCTCGAAGACTTCCTGAACTGACCACACGAGCTATTGAGCGTATTGAAAATTCTAAATTTAGAGGTGTTGAGGGTATTGGCTCACTACAGCAGTTTTTGACTGTTCCTGAAAAGTACAATTTAAAATATATTTTTTCAAATGATAAATTTTATGATCCTATTTTGTATTTCTGCGGTTGGCAACGTTTACAGCAGTTAGAAAACGGAATTATGGTTTGGGAAAAATTGAATGTTCCTCCAATTCCAGCAATTATTCCTAAGCAAGATGTTCCAAGATTTTTGAAAATCATGTGGGGTGTAATTCCATTATTAACTGTTGTAATAGCATTCGTAATTAATATTCAAATGATTTGGTTTCGAATGCTAAAATCAAAAAAAATAGCGCCACCATCATATTTAAACCATGCAATAGCGTATAGTGGTTTTCCGCAGCGAGTTATTACTGTAATGCATATTTGGGCAGTGATAATTTTAGGATGTATAGCTTTTGGTTATTATCAATTTTACATGAAAAACACCACACAAATTGCACCTAGTAATGTGGTGAAAGCGTATTATGATGCTATTGATTTTAAAGAGTTTGAGCGTGCATTTTCATATATTGATCCTGATAGTGATGCAACTTTAGCACAATACATGCTTGAAGTTTCCGTAACTGATGGTATTTTAAGCTCTTATGCAAAATTAGACTCTATTGGCATTGAATTGAGTAATGTTACTAAAAATAGTGCTAAAGCTAAAACCGCTACGCGATGGATTACACCTTTAGAGAAAGTGAGTAAAATGTATTATCATGAGCTCGTAAAAAAGAAAGGAAAGTGGTTTATTAAACCCTCTTCTTTTGATAAAGATATTCCACCAGATCAGCTTTTTGTAGCGAATACCACTAGTTTTTTTAATCATGGGCGTAGAAAAATAAGTACCCAGCAAACGCATCATGAAGATGTTTTAAAACAACCCCTTTTGGAAGTGCTTTCGGCTAAATTGGTAAAGTACGATTCTCAATATGCAATAATTGGTGAGCTGCAAAACATTGATAATGTACCTGCTGATGTTGTAATTAAAGCAACACTTTATAATGATAATAATAAAGAGTTGGCCAATTTTAACGCTAAATACCATATGAAACATAAATTGATGCCTAAAGAAATTACGAGCTTTAGAGTTAATTTTGAGGGTATTGCATGGTCACAAACTAAAGATACAATTCCACCAACCTTTAACCCTGATGAGTTTACACCTATCGAATTAGAAGAACAGCCCACAAAATTCAATTTACAATGTGCGGGTAATGTTGCAAATTCAGATTTATACAAAGAAGTTGCGCTGCAAGATATGCAGTTTACAAAACACGGTATTGAGGGTGTTTTATTTAATTCTGGAATACAAGAGATTACTATTCCGCAATTATTGGTTTCTTATTATTCAAATGATAAACAACTGTTGTGGGTTGATCATCAATTTTTAGCTGAAGGTGTGCGGGTACAACGTAAACAAGTTTTTACGTATGAGCCTAAAAACATGGAGTCGATAAAAGTAATTAATAGTAGTTTAAATAATTGCTATATCAACGGTTTGCCAAATGAATCTATAGGTACTATTATATTCCCGAACAGAAAAAAAAGTCATGAAACTGATCAGTTTCAACCTTATGATGGTGAAGGGTTTGACTATTTAAAATTTGAGATGAATGGTTATATTGGAAATCCTAAATAATATGAAAAATATACTTGTATTACTTTTCGTATTTGGTATTCTGAGTTGCAGTTCAGAAAAAGAAACTGAAGTAAAACCGGATAAAGTTTCTAATGATTTTAAGTTTAATGACTTAAAGAAAGAGTTTTTAGCTGATGAAACTATAGTTTTTATTTCTGAAAGCAAAATAAACTCTATAGACCTATTACCTAAGTTAGTTGTAACAAATTCTTTTGGAACAATTATCGTTGGTGGAGAAATAGCAAATGCTGGAGTACAATATAGTTTGCCAAAAATAATAACAAGAAAAATAGGTTTGGTCGATTGGAAATTAGTAGATGAGTCAATTGTTTTACAATCAGGCACGTTTGAAATATTACCAAATATTTCAAAAAAGAATGGATTAGAATCTTATTTTGGTCCTCGAAGTATTAGTGCAGGAGATATTGATTTTTCAATGCTTGTTGTAATTCCGAGTGATGTATATGATAATCCAGTTCTTGATGGTACCACGGTTGAGTTAAGATATCAGTTTGAAAATGATGTGACTGATGTTCCTTTAGAAACAGACGACCTTATTGCTTGGTACAATGTTGGTGCGCCACATAAATCGGGTAGAATTTTAGTAACCGCTTTATGTAATGGTGTAAAATCAAAAGAGTTGACCTCTATTGTTTTTCCAGCAAATGCAACCACATTTAAAATTGATTATACCCGAGATCATGCTTACGCAGATGGTAATCAGATTATTAGGTTTAATACATCAATTATAAAAGATGAATTTGGAAATGTTATTAGTGATGGAACGCTAGTATCATTTACCGCCGTAAATACCAAAGGAATACAATTACAAGCAGTAGGTTTATCAATTGGTGGTGTTGCTATTGCTAAAATGCTACATCCTGATAAAAAAGATACTTGGAAAGTAAAAGCATATGTTACGGGTGCGGCCAAAAGCAACGCTATAAACGTAAGTTTTAAAACTGCATTTGATGATTATCCAGTAAATATTTCAAAAGACAATAGAAGAATTATTGTAGGGCCTATAACTAGTTTTATGAATCAATTAGCACCAGATGGTTTGTTGGTTCGTTTGGCTATTAACGATAGTGATAAGCAACGTATTGAGACAAAAGTTAGTACCTTACAAAATGGTAAAGTAATGTATTATTTAGATCCTGATTTTTATCCTGATGGAAATTATGAAATTGAAATAAAATCAGCAGGAATTGTAAAAACTTATAATTTAAATTTAGATGGCAGCACGGATTAACCGAAATATATATAGAGGTATTTTAATACTTTCTTTTTTAGCGGTAAATGGCTTAATACTTTTTGGTATCAGTAGCGTATTATCTTATTTAAATACTGGAGCAGATCGTACTTCAATGTTACACCTTGAGGTGGAACGTGAAGATGTGTATTTGCCTAATGTTACTTGGGAAGATTTACAAAACCCAGGTAGACCTTTAGAAAAGCAAACTCAAGGTGAGATTGAACGTGATTATTTAAGTTCTTGGTATGTAAAAAATATAGCATATAAGACCAATGATTATTATGGAGTAAAAGATTATTATACAGATAGTGCAAGGGTGAAGGTGTATAAAACCATTGATTACAATTTAGCGCATAATATAAACCTAAACACCACTACACTTAGCCATAACTTATCATTAGATTTTTATAGTGCTGATGGTAAATTGGCTGTAGTTGAAGACAAAAATGTAGTTTCTTTTAAAGAAGTTTTTGAAGCAGATAAAATGGTTTTACAAGAGCGAGATACATCAAGCTATAAAGCTATTTTGTTATTAGAAGATGGTTTTTGGCGAATTCGACATTTAAAAAAGATTATTAACGACACTGTTGCCGCACAAGAAAAAGTTGCTATAGATTATTCTAATATTAAAAATGCTAAAGGATTGAATTATTATCCAAAAGATAGCCCGTGGAACATGTTTGGCAAGAAATTTAATCCATTCACTATTCATTTAGATTTTGAGTTAATAAAAAAAATGGGAATGAATACGATACGAATATTTGTGCCTTATGAAGCTTTTGGGAAAGCATCCATTGATTATGAAAAATTAGACCAGCTAAAAAGAATCTTAGATATTGCTAATAAAAACGGTTTAAAGGTAGTTGTTACGCTGTTTGATTTTTATGGAAATTACGATGTATCTGATTGGACAATTACAAACAAACATGCTACAATTATTGTTAACGCACTAAAAAATAATAAAGCTTTGTTAGCTTGGGATATTAAAAATGAGCCAGATTTAGATTTTAAATCTCGTAGTAGTACTACTGTAGTAAATTGGTTAAAGCAAATGATAGTAACTATTAAAAATGAAGATGTGAACCATCCAGTGACTATTGGTTGGTCATCGCCAGAGGCGGCAACTTTGTTAGTAAATGAATTAGATTTTGTTTCATTTCACTATTATAAAAAGATTTCTGATTTTGAGAAAGATTACAATAAACTTACAGTAAAATCTCAAGGAAAACCTATTATGTTGCAAGAATACGGACTATCATCATATAGTGGGTTATGGAATTTTTATAAAGGTTCAGAAGTTGATCAAGCGGATTATTATAAAGAAATACAGCCTATTTTATTAAAAAATAACATTCCATTTTTAGCTTGGACATTGTATGATTTTAAAGAAGTACCAAGTGAAGTTGCAGGTAGTTTACCTTGGCGAAAAAACAAACAACACAACTTTGGTTTTTTTGATATTAATGGAAAAGAGAAATCGTCTTATAATTACTTCAGTTTACAGAAAAATAAAAAGGGAGAGTAAACATTGTGTTTACATCTCCCTTTTCGCACACTAACCAAATTTTAAAAAGTATTAAGCATTCACTTTTTTGAAAGAGTGAGACTCAGACTTTTGTTCTATAATTTCATTAAATTCTTCTAAATACATTTCAGTAATTGTTGACATAGGTAAAGAACAAGCTGCTTTATAATTTGTTTGTCCTAAACTACGTCTATACGTATCATTTGTTATAATGTTTTGTATAGCATCAGCTAATGAATTAGCATTGTCTGCATCAAAAAATTCACCTTTATAACCTTCTTCTTTTACAAGAATACTCAAATCGCCTAAATCAGGTAAAGCAACTGCATTGCCATAACTTCCTGCTTGGTGTAAAACACCTGAGCTGCCTGTAGTTGAGGTGTATGGGAAAATTACCGCAGCACTATCTCTAAATATCTTTTCAACATCTTCTTCAGCAACATAACCTGTAAATCTAATTTGTGGAACTTTATTATAAGTGTTTTTTACTCCTTCTAAATACCCTGGTGTATTTGGACTGTCAGTACCAGCAATAACAATTTCTATATCTTCTTTAGTTCTTTGTCTAATAATTTCAACCGCTTCAATTAAAATCTCAACTTTTTTGTATGTTCCAAATTTTCCAAAAGCCATTACTTGTTTAGGACCTTCAGGTAAATCGTAAGTTGGTTCTGGCGGTGTTTCAAAAGCACCATGCGGAATTAAAGCTATACGATCTGTTTTGTATTTTTTCTCTAGAATAGTTACATATTTACTAATGGTAACCGCAACAATATCTGAAGCTAAAACAAATCTTGTTAGAGTAGTGCCAATAAAGTTATAAATGGCTTGTAAAACTTTGTTTTTAGTAAATCCAGCACTTTCTAAATCTACTTGTTCTAAAATATTGTGTAATAATGAAATGGTTGGGATACCTCTCATTTTACAAATTGCAGGTAGTAATAAACCTAAAGCTGCAGGAATTTTTTTATCTCCGAATTTTAAAAACTGTAAATTAAATAATACAGCATCAGGTTTAGTCTGGCTTATAGCTTTATTAACACTCAAAATATTTTTGTAGCTATTAAAACTCCAGCATTCTTTTACTGTAATCTTACAACCATCTTCTTCAAAGGCTAAATCTTTTTCACCTTCAGTTTTATCACAAATTAATATAAGTTCAGTAACCTGTTCTTGTAATCTAAAATGCTTTACCAAATGATAACCATACTCTGTTAAAGTTACTTTACTTGGCGGGTATGCTGTTACGATTGCTAATTTCATAATTGTAATATTTAATTTGGGTAATGACTAAAGTATTATCTTGTACTTTGCAATTATTTAGTTTTTTTGGTTAAAAAATAGGTGATTTGAACAGCTAATAAAATAGCCATCGCTACTATTTGTACTTGTACCACTGTTGCTAAATTGTTGTGGAAGAGTACTACTAATATTATTTGTGACATTCCTAAAATACCCGAGAGTATTACTGGAACATATTGATCTAATGATAAAAAATAATATGCGAATATGTTTGCAATGGCAAATAATGATGTTGCTAAAGCATATTGCCATAATAAACTAGCCATTGATATGTAAGCCTTGCCAAACATTATGTTAATTATAAATTCGGGCATAATATAACAAGCAAGTATAATCACAGTAGATAATAAAGCAATGTAACCTACATATTTAAAGAGTGTTGGAGCAGTCGCTTCACCATCTTTTTGCTTTTGAACTACCGTTGGTAATAACAACATTACGAACATCCAAGCAACAAAATAAACAACACGCCCAATTAATGCTAAGGAAGCATATAAACCAGCTTCAAGTGGGTCGAAATAGTGTTTTACTAATAGGATATCGCTATTGTTTATTATAATTTGAGTAAACTCATAACATACGGTCAATATCATAAATTTATTTACTCTTTTTGTGTTTTCAGGTAATAAACGCTCTTTACTTGTAAGGTCTAAATCTTTTATATCAGAAGGTATTAAGCCAAAAAAGAATGAAATAACAATACCCAATGCTACTAAAAATGAGGTCTCAAAAGGGATAGCAATTAATAACAATAATGTGATTACCAATTTGCTCCACATTTCAGTCTGGTAGGTAACTGAAAGATTTTTAAAATTTTGATTTCCTTGGTATGCACCTCTATTTACACTCATAAAAAAGTATAGTGGTATTCCAAAACCAAACAAAACAAACATCCAATGACTTTCTGTATGAAAAATTTCTTGTAATTTTTTAGCAAATATTACAATAAGTAAGCCAGCTACAAGACCATAAATACTTGCTTGTTTATAACTCCGGTTTTTAAAAATTGACCATTGTTTTCCTGAAAATACTACTGCAAATTTAGCAGTGGTTAATTGAAATGTCATTCCAATAAAAGATAGAACCAATAATAAGGTAATTAATAAGGCTGCTTCTGCAAATGCCTCAGGGCCAAGTATTCTGCCTAACAATAAATTATAAATATAATTACCGCCATTCACCACTAAAACACTGCCCATGAACAGCTGTTCAGGCGATATTTTTCGTAAGAAAAGTTTAAGTGTGTTCATTTTGATTTTATATTTATGCGTTTGGTTTTCAGTATATATAACGCTTAAAAATTACTTTATTGTAAGTAAATTCTTATATTTTTTATTTATTAGTTAATTTTTATGTGTTACATTTAATAAGTTAAGATTTAAATTATTTGGAATTAGTAAGCTGGCTTTAATATTTGCTAAGGGAATCTCTTTGAATTAAAGCATTTAGATTTCTCAAGATCTAATATTTATTGAATAAAACAATAATTAAACCTAATAATTTGAAAAAAACATCGTTACTTTATAAGTAGTAAAAAACTTACAACTTAATGAGAAACTCCATTACATTACTTTTTATACTTATTTTTAGTCTTTTACATGCGCAAGAGAATAGCATGCAAAAAGGTTTTAGCATGTTGGAGGTAGGTGATTTTCAAGAAGCAGAAGTGTTTTTTGATTCATATTTAAAAACTGACCCTGATAATAAAACAGCAAAACTGTGTTACGGTAGAGCAGTAGGTTTAAGTGGTGAGCCAGAAAAAGCTAATAAAATTTTTGCAAGTCTACTAAAAAAGTATCCTCAAGATTTTGAGGTTCAAATAAATTATAATGAATCTTTTCTTTGGGCAAAAAAATATTTAGTAGCCAAACCTTTATATGAAAAGCTAGCAAAAGAAAACCCCGATAAATTTGGTGCTGTTTTAGGTTATGCAAATACTTTATCAAACTTAAAGGAATATCCTAAAGCTCTAGAAGTCGTAGAACAAGCAATTGCTCTACAGCCAGAAAATGAAAGTGCTAAAGTTTCTAAAAAGTATATGAATCTTGGTTTTGCAAACTATTATGTAAATAAGCAAGAATATAAAAAGGGTCTAAAGTTATTAAATGAAATTTTTGTTGATTTTAAGGAAGATAAAGATGCGCTTTTAAATATCGCAAATGTTCACTTAATCATGAAAAATTCTGATAAAGCTATTGAAACATATAAACGATATGCTACTAGTCCTAAAGATTCTATTACAGCTTTAAACGGAATTGTTTTAGCTCATCATATTGGAGAAGATGATAAAACTGCTTTGAAAATTTCAGAATTTACAGTAGAAAAAGTTTATAAACTTGCTGATGATGAATTATTAGAGAAAACCTATAATAGATATGTTCAAGCTTTAATATGGAATAACAAATACAAAATAGCGAGAGAAGAAATTGCTTTATTGAAAGAAAAATACCCTGACAGAAATTGGGTTTCTGCGTTAAGTGCAACTTACGGTATGTATACAGCAGATTTTAAATTGAGTTTATCTAATTATGATGATATTTTAAAAAGAGATAGTGCTTCTTTTGATGGCAATTTGGGTAAAGCCAATGCATTGTTTGCTTCTGATAAAATAATACCTGCATACCAAGCAGCTTTTCAAACTCTCAAAGTATTTAAAGGTCAGAAAGATGCTTTAGGTTTTATAGAAAAATTAAACATTAAATACACACCTTATGTAGAAGAACATGTAGCTTATACTTTTGATAATGGTGATAATGTCGCATTTTCAAGTACAACAAATTTTAATGTACCTATTACTACAAAATTAAATACAACCTTAAGTTATCAGTTTAGGACTACAGATAATTCTGTTACAATAAATAGTGCCAGTACGCATGTTTTAATTGCAGGAATATGGTATAAGTTATTGCCTAAAACAACTGTTAAAGCTTCTTTGGGTATTAATAATTCTAGTTTTTCAGGTGAATCGTATGTGCAACCTGTTATTGATGTTAAATTGGAAATGCAACCTTTCAAGCTTCAAAATTTAACTTTAGGGTATACACGTGAATTACAAAGTTTTAATGCAGAGTTAATTGAACGCGAAATTGTAATGAATCATTTTGGATTAAATTATAATTTGGGCACCAATTTTAAATTGGGATGGTATACACAATTAATGCACACGCAACAGTCTGATAATAATGTTAGAAACATATTGTTTACATCGTTGTATTATAACTTATTTAAGAAGCCAGCTTTCAAATTCGGATTGAATTTTCAATACATCACTTTTCAGGATCAAGTGCCAACAATTTACTTTAGTCCTGAAAAGTATATGGCTTTTGAGTTATTTGGAGATTTACGAGGTAATTTCTCAGAAAAGACCACCTATATGTTAAGTGCAGCTTCTGGTTTACAGAAAGTTGAAGACGATGATTTTTCTGTAATTTTTAGAGCAGAAGCAGGGGTGAAGCATCAATTTAATAAAAGATGGAGTGCCGATTTTTATGCGAAATACAGCAATATAGCCTCAGCAACTGCAGCAGGTTTTGAGTTTACTGAAATTGGTTTTAAAGTGAAATGGCTCTTTTTAAAAGAACCGTTATTTTATAAAAATATAAAAAAATAATTGATATAAATAAGCTTAAAAATTGCCAATATTGGTGGTTTTTAAGCTTATTTATTTTCTAAAACACAATTGTTTTCAATAATATAATGGGTTTTTGTTTTTTGCATAAATGCTTTAATAACTTCATTATTATGTTCTAAAAAGGTGATTTTTTTATTTTCTAAAGTAGCTTCTTTATACAACCTCTCAAGGTTTTTAGCTGCAACCTTATCCATACTGTTAAGCTTCTGAATATTAATAATAACAGTATTGTTAGCTTGTAATAAGTTTTTTACGTGATTTCTAATTAAATTTGCATTTCTCCAATTTAATTCTCCTTTTAAGGAGTGAATTCCATTTTCTTCATTTATTTCAATCGGCATGATATATTAAGTTTGGGTTAATTTATAATTAACGAGAAAAAACTTACAATATTATGTGTTTTAAAACTAATGAGATTAGATATATGTAATCAAAATCTATAAAAGATTCAGTCTTCTCATAAGTTCCGGTCTGTTAGATCTACTTATAGGAATGACGTTTTTTTCTATTAACACACTGTTATCTTCAATATCTATAATTTTAGTAAAGTTGATGATAAATGACCTGTGTATTTGTAAAAATGTACTTTCGGGCAATTTTTCTTTTATACTTTTTAAAGTATTATGTACGCGGTATGTTTTCTGAATAGTTTTTACATCAATATAATCGCCCTTGGCTTCAACAACCAAAATTTCATTTAATTTAAGTTTTATGAGCCTACGATCAATATTTATATAAATATCTTCTTCAGTATTGGTAGATTGAAGTGTTTTACTCTCTACGGTTTTGGCAGAATTTTTTAAAGCTTTTTTAATTTTAATAATAGATTTTTCAAAACGGTCTTGCGTTATCGGTTTTACCAAATAATCTACAATGGGCTCGTATTCATAAGCTTCAATAGCAAAATCAGTATCTGATGTGGTAAGCACTATTCTTGGCGGGTTTTTTAACGTTTGTATAAAGTCAATCCCTGTAAATCCTGGCATATGTATATCTAGAAAAATGACATCAACAGTATTTTGATTCAAAAACTTAATTGCTTCCATAGCATTTGAGAATGAATCAATAATATTTAAATCTGAAATTTTAGAACATAACTGCTCAACAATAGCTCTTGCAGTTGCTTCATCATCTACAATGATACAATTCATAATTGTTATAGGTTTTTAGTATAAGCGTCAATCTTCTCTAAGATAGTTGAAAATTTTGTATCTAGCTTCTTATCTCCCCTCAATAATTCCTCTTCATAGGTCACTGCTAATTTATAATCTTCTGTAAGGCTTAAAATATTTAGTTTGTGTTTTAATTTATGTACAATGTCAGCTGTTTCTTTTAAATTGTTGCTAGCAATTGCATTCTCATATTCTTTTTTTTCTAGGGGTATTTCTTCTTTTATGACAGAAATAAATTTTATTTCAAAAGCTTTATCATCACCAGCTAATTGTTTTATATAATTTAAGTTTGGTTGTTGTTCCATACTATTTTTTTAAAGTGAAATAAAATATTGTTCCTTGATCTTCAGCTGAAGATAACCATATGTCACCTTCATAAATATTAACTACTTTTTTTACTAAAGCAAGACCAATACCTGTTGCGTTAGCTTTATTTTCAAGCTTTTTAAACATCGTAAAAATACTTTCTTGATGTTTTTTTGCAATGCCTTTACCATTATCTGTTACGCTAAATTTCCAAAACTCATTTTCGTTTATACAATCAATAGTAATCACACCCTTTTCGCGATGTTCTGTAGCAGTAACAGCATTGGTAATTAAATTTTTAAATAATTGTTCTATTTTATATTTTTCAACATACATGGTAGGTAAACTACCTATTATATCAATAGTAATTGTATTTGGGTAATATATAGTTTTTTTAATTTCATCAATCAATTTATTTAAGTCAAGATGAATTTTTGGCTCTTCAAGAGAATCTATGGCTGAATGCCTTAAAATTCCTTCAATTAATGAATCCATTTTTTCGAGATTCTGTGATACTAAGTTACAATTTTCTTTACTTTCATTAGAAAACTTTTCTTTTTCTTCTTCTAGTATCCAGCACATTAATGCATTAATGTTTCTAATAGGCGATTTTAAATCGTGTGAAACCATATGAGCATAATCTTTTAAAGCTTCATTTTGACGCTCTAGATTTTTGACCATCGCTTTGTTTTCAGCAGTCATTCTAACTATATCTTTAGCTTGTTTTTCAATTCTATTTACTATTTCTATAGGATCTAAAGCTAAACTTATTTTGTTATTATCTTCAATTACATTCTTAGAATCGTTTAATATGTTAATCGCTTTTTTAAGAATATTTAAAGTCTTTTTTTGACTTTCAGTTTCAGCACGTAAATCTTTATTTGCTTTATATAATTCGTCGGAGCTTAATTTCATTGCTCTTTGTATCATTTCAGATTTTTCTTCATAATCTGAATATGACTTATCAATTGCCTCTATAAAAAGTACAAGTTCCTTAGAGTCTTTTAGATTCTCGGGTATGTATTTTCTAATTTGTCTTTTTAAGAGTGAGTGCATTATTCGCTAATAAGGGTTAAAGTCATTGTTTGGTTGTGCAATTTACATTCATTTCGGTTAGAAAATGGTGCTAATTCGCCATAAGAATAAAAACCTGTTGTTACAGATTGATTGCCAGTAACTTCAATTACTTCCTCAATTTCTTCTTCTATTCGTTGGTTCATAACTAGTTTGCGGCCAATACAGCTTACTAATAATGATAATTCTGGTTTGTGCTTTCTATTACGCATGGCATACGTTGCGGCTTTTGATGCTCCTTCAGCAATATCATCGACTGAAGACATCATTAATTGGACGGAAGCATTTTCTGGTACATCACCAGCTAAAATCATGGTGTTGTTTTCTTCATCAATATTTAAGATTGTTCTAATTATTGATTTATCGCTACCTTCAACTTTAAGGTTTAAAGGGTAGAATAGTGCTGCTTGAGGTAATTCATTTGCTTTATCACCTAAATACTTTTTGTATAAATTTAATGCCGGTTTGTGATCAAGTTCATATAATATATTCCCAACTGATTTTGTGACAATTCGTTCGGGTCCAAAAGCCTTCCAACCACCATAATTTGCACATGAAATTTCTAAGCTTTCACCGTAAAAACCTATAGCTACAATTTCTCCTTCTTTTGGGCTTTCATTATATGAAGCTAGTGTTTTTTTAAATCGAGCACCATCACCACATAAACCACCTGATATTTTTATGTTAGTACCAATGTTTTTTTCTAAACCTTCTATTAAAGAACTACCATTAACAGAACTTCCTTCTGATATTATAAAAATATGTTTTAAATTTTCTTTAGAAAATTTAGTTGCTAAAGCTTCACCTACTTTTTCTGAATTATTATCAAACTCTGTTATGTTTTTTGAATGGACTATATAATTACTTTTTTCGAACTCAATAGCTGTTATTACAATACTATCATCATGTACATTTTCATTTATAATTTCACCTGATGTAGAACCAAAAACAATATTTCCTGAGGGAAATAATTCTTTTACATCATTATAAATAGTTGGTGACTCTAATAAGAACCGATTGCCAAATACTAAAACTAAAGGGTCTTTTAATTCCTGTTTTTCAGAAATAAAATTCCATTTATTACCTTTTAATTTATGAACTTGAACTGTTTTCATAATTATTTTTTTAATGAAAAGAAAAAAGTAGTTCCTACACCAATCTCACTTTCTAACCAAACTTTACCTTCGTATAAGTCAATGATTTTTTTTACAATTGATAAGCCTATACCCGTTGAGCGTTCTTTATTTCCGACAGATTGAAATATTTTAAATATTTTTTCATGGTATTCTTTTGGAATACCTACACCGTTATCTTTTACGCTAAATTCCCAATGCGTTGGTGTTTCGATACATCCAATTTCTACAAGTCCTTTTTCTCGTTCTATATGAACAACAGCGTTGCTTAAAAAGTTTTGAATAAGTTGGTGTATTTTAGTTCGGTCAGCACAAATTGTTGGTAATTTGTTAGTTACCACAATTTCAACATGATCAGGAATAAATATAATATCAGTAATTTCTTTAATTACTTCATTAACATCAACAGATGTGTTTACAATATTTTCACTGTTAATAGTTGAGTATTTTAAAATACCATCAATTAAACTGTCCATGGCTTCAACCTTCTCTTGCATCATATTTAAGTTATACTTACCAGGATCATCTAAAACATCTTTATAATCTTCATTCAACCACGAACAAAGTGCATTAATGCTTCGTAATGGCGATTTTAAATCATGTGATACTATATGAGCATATTCTTGTAAACCTTTATTACTCTGTTCTAATTCTTTAAGTAAAGTTTCTTTTTGATTTTCTAATGTTTTTTGTTCAGTAATATCAAAATGGATGCCAATTGAACCAATTACTTTTCCTGTAACATCATGTTTAGGTGCTGCACTAACTAACCAGTGTTTCACAGTGCCGTCAATATGTTTTATATCTATTTCATATGAATCAGATTTTCCTGTACGTCTACTAGCAATTTTGTTTTCAAGTAAATCTTTATTAATGACTTGAATTACATCAGTTGCTTTTTTACCAATAAGTTCTTCTTCTGAATAGCCTGATATCTTACAGAAACTTTGATTTACCAATTGAATAATTTGGTTATTGTCGATTTCAATTAACCCGAGGTTCATGTTAGCAATAATACTGCTGTATTTTTCTTTTTCTGATTCTAGGTTTATCTTGTAATTTCTAGCAATTGTAACATCATTATAAGTCCATAAGTGGCCAGCATAAACATTACTATTGAATATAGGAATATAGTCACGTTCAATAATTCTACCATCAATCATTTCAATTTCATCGGCTAGAACAAGATTTTTGTTTTTAGTAACTTCTTCAATTCTTTTTATTTCTCTTTCGGGATTTTTAAAAAGATGCTTAATCTTTTCTATAGCTACAACACAATCATAACCCTTTAACCCCTCTTTATTAATTTTAACATCAAAAAGATCATGAAACATTTCATTGGTTAGAGTAATTTTTCGGTTTTCATCTTCAACAAGAATTCCTGTGTGTAAGTTTGCAATAAGTTTTGTTAATCTGTTTTTAGAGTCTACTAACTGCTTTTCAGCTTCAATTGTCTTTGTAATATCTTCAATTAAACCAACTTTGTAATCAATACTCCCGTTTTGGTTTCTAACAGCACTAATAGCAGTTTTACCAAGAATATGGCCGCCAGCTTTTTTTATGTATTTATATGTGATTGTAAAATTATCAATGTCACCTTTTTCCAATTGATTAAACAAAGATTCTCTTTGTTTTGGGTCTTCAGGTTTTGCAATGGTATCAATTTTAATATTTTTCAATTCAGACTCAGAATATCCTAACAAACGAATAAAAGAGTTATTTACCTTTATAATATCACGATTTTGTACTAAAACAATTGCTAATGGGGAATTTTGAACAATTATATCTAATTGCTTTCTTTGTTCACTTAAAAGTTTTTTTATTTCTGTTTCTTGATTAATATCTCTTATAACTCCTTGAGCTCCAATTGGTTTTTGGTTGTTGTCATAAATTAAGCTTGCGTTAATTTCAACATATTTTTCAACACCTTTTGTTATAACTAATTTGGCCCGATAATTTTTAACAATACCAACTTCAATTAATGCTTTAAATGAAGTATGAGTATAATCAATATAATTTTTATGAATAAACCGGCCTAAATTTAATTTTTCTTTAGTATTATCAGCCTGTAAAAACTCTTTAGCAGAAGAGTTCATTTTTATAACATTACCAGTTAAATCCATTACAACGTAAGGGTCAATTAGATTAACAAAGACACCATCAAGTTGCGTTGATTTTTCAGTTAATGTTTCTTCAAGCTTATTATTTGCTTCTTTTAAATGCAAAGTAACATCGTAGAGCTCTTTAGATTTTTCTTCTAAGATTCTTTCGGCTTGCTTACGTGCCTTGACTTGCCTTGCAAGTGCTTTTTTTAATAATGTAATTTCTTTACTATCCATGTTGGACAATATCAAATTTAACCTCAGTCCCGTCTTCTTTTAGAAGTTCATAGCTAATAGTTGCTTCACCATTAAAATGTTCAAATGTTTTTTCAATTAAACCGTGTGCTAGTCTATATAGACCTCTAGAAGAACTATATATCATAGATAATGAAGTTTCGGTTTTGTCTAATATTTTAAATGTAGGAAGTTCTGCGTCAGGATAAAGTTTTTTTACATGCACATGAATATGGTCTTCAATTGCGTATAAAAGATTAATTGGATTAGTATAGTTTTCTATTACTTCAGGGTGAGAAGTACCTAAACCATTGAACAGGTAAAGACCAAAAGTATAAATTAGGTCACCCATAGGGGCTTTTACCTCATCACTCAAATTGGTAATAAGACTAATCATTTCATTAAAGTCATAGGTGCCAACAGAAGTATAAATTCCTTCCGAGGCTAAATTAGAATTTTCTATAATAGTGTCAACGACTTCTAAACCAAATTTAGATTCAACCATTTCAAGAAACTCTGTAAAAACAACACCTTTCATAAAACTTTTTTATTTTTCTTTACAAAGTAGGAAATATATTACGTTTTATAAAAAAAATGTTGTGAAATGCTAAATTTCCTATGCCTTCACTAGCTCATTTGTTTCCCAATACTCAAAAACGGTTTTTAATTTAGTTTCGTAATCTTCATATTTTAAGGGTTTTATTACGTAGCCAGCAATTCCAATTCTATAGCATTCTAACAAATCAGCTCTGTTTTCTGATGTTGTAAGAATGATTGTAGGAAGATATTTGTATTTTTCATCTGCCTTTAAAATACTCAAAAATTCAATACCGCTCATTCGTGGCATATTTAAATCTAAAAGTATTATATCTGGTAATTTAGTAGCATTTTTTAAAACCTCCAATGCTTGTTCCCCATTTTTAGCTTCTATGATATTATGCTTTAATTGAAGTTTTGAAACAGTACGTTGTAATTTCATTGTCTCAATTGTATCGTCTTCGATAAATAATACATCCATAGTTTTAATATTTACGGCAAAGATGAATTAATAAAAAAGAATATAAATTCATTTGTAGTTGAATAACAAATTAGTGTCGATGAGTGGAATTTTGAATAAGTTAAATAGATTTCTATTAAAAAACAGTAAATTATACCATATTTTTTAAATAACACATATTGAACACTTACTTAGTTTTAGGCATAATAATACTTTATTTTATAATTTTAATGATTATCTCCTATTTTACTTCTAGAAATAGGAGTGTTGAAACCTATTTTACAGGTGATAGACAATCACCATGGTTTTTAGTGGCATTTGGTATGGTTGGTGCAGGTTTATCCGGTGTTACATTTGTCTCATTACCAGGTATGGTGGGTAATAATTACTTCTATTTTTATCAATTTATTTTGGGTAATGTAGTAGGTTATATTTTTATCACTTTTGTATTAATTCCATTGTATTTTAAGTTAAAATTGGTTTCAATTTATGGTTTTTTAAAAGATAGATTTGGGTTAAAATCATACAAAACAGGATCATTATTTTTTTTAATTTCTCAGTCATTTGGCGCAGCTTTACGACTACTTTTAGCATCTAAAATTTTGCAATATGCATTATTTGACAAGTTGAAAATTCCTTTTTGTGTAACAGTTCTTATAATACTATTGTTAGTATGGTTGTACACCAATAAATCGGGTATTAAAACTATTGTTTGGACGGATACAATGCAAACTACTTTTTTACTATTAGGCGCTTTAATTACAATATATACCATAACAACAGAATTGGATTTATCTTTCCCAAATACCGTAAGTGAGATTACATCTCATGAGTACTTTAAAGTTTTTAATTGGGAAGGCAGTTCTGGCAATAACTTTTACAAACAATTTATTGCAGGTATTCTGGTAGCAATTGCTATGGTTGGTTTAGATCAAAATATGATGCAAAAAACACTTACCTGTAAAAATCAATGGGATGCTCAAAAAAACACGTTAACCTATAGTCTTATACTAGCTTTAACTCAGTTTCTTTTTTTAGGTTTGGGTGTGTTACTTTATATGTATGCTCAAAAAAACGGAGTTACTTTAGATGTAAACGAGAAGGGATCTTTTGTTCAAACCGATAACTTATTTCCTAATTTAGCATTAAATCATTTAGGTGTTTTTGCAGGTGTATTTTTTTTATTAGGAATTATAGCTGCTTCATTTTCTAGTGTAGATTCATCTTTAACAGCATTAACCACATCATTTACATACGATTTTCTAGATATTGAGACTAAATCAGTAGCAGAAAAGCAAACGATTAAAAACAGAGTGCTTTTTGGTTTTTCCGTAGTGATATTTGCAATTATTATGCTATTTGCTAATAGTAAAGGTGATGTTATTTCGTTGATTTTTAAAGTGGCAGGGTATACTTACGGACCTTTACTAGGTTTGTATATGTTTGGCATGTTTACAAGTATTAGCATTAAAGATAATTGGGTTCCTGTAATTTGTATTTCTTCACCATTATTAACTTATTTTTTAAGTGTGTACTTATTAGAAAATTTTCAGTTTAATTTTGGGTTTGTAAATATTGCTGTGAATGCAGGTATAACTGTTTTAGGCTTACTAATTGTAAAAAGAACAAAAACTTTTGAGGCTTAAAATGATGTTTTGAATAACTGTTTGTACTTTTTTTAGTTTTATAACTGTTTGATATTTATTACTTTGTATCTTGTTTTTGGTAAATGTATAATTTACTTAAAAAAATATTGCAAAATAAATATGGAAAATAGTATATTTGCACCCGCAAACTAGAATAATAATTTTTGTTTGTAAATGGTGGCATAGCTCAGCTGGATAGAGCACCTGCCTTCTAAGCAGGCGGTCGAAGGTTCGAATCCTTCTGCCATCACAAAAAACCTCTAATGAAAATTAGAGGTTTTTTTGGTTTTATATGTATAAGAACATTTATTTTTTTTATTGCATTGTTCTTATTTGATTTTTTTAAGAGAATTATGTAATTCAATTCTTGTTAAAATAAAATGAGCCGATTTTTAATTTCAATTACCTTATTTTTAAAATAATATTTTTATTGCTATATATTTTTTATTCTATAAAATCTACAAGGTTAAATAAAGAATTTAGTAATAATAGAATACTTCGGGTAGTTATAATTTCTTAACGTATAGTTAATAATGTATTTTAGAGAAACCAATAGTCAAGTGCTAAGTTTGACTGTTTAAAATTAACCAACACGATATGAAAAAAAATTACTTTAAAAAGTGCCTGCTTTTAGGTGCTTTAAACTTTCTTGTTTTAACTTTTGTGCATGCTCAAGTTCCTGATTATTATAATGGAACTGATATTACTGCAACTGGAGAAGATTTAAAAACGAACCTTTCAACTTTAATTACGAATACTCATACTACGGAGTTAAGTTATACTCCTGGTGTTTGGGACGCATTAAAGCAAACTGATCTTGACCCTACAAATTCTAATAACGTTTTGTTAATATACGGGTATGATGATACTGATTCAGACTTAACAAATGATAGAAGTAGATCAAAAGATTCAAACGGTGGGAATACTGGAGATTGGAACCGTGAACATACGTATCCAAAATCATTAGGCAACCCTAATTTAGGAGAATCTGGTCCAGGTTCTGATGCGCATCACTTACGTGCTTCTGATGTGCAATTTAATAGTACAAGAAGTAACAATCCTTACATAGATGATTCTGGCGTTGCAAAAGCAATTAATTCTGGTTTTTATCCTGGTGATGAATGGAAAGGCGATGTTGCTCGTATGATGATGTATATGTATGTGCGCTATGGCGATCGTTGTTTACCTAACACTGTAGGCTTAGGTGACTCTACGTACAGTTCAGATATGCGAGATATATTTTTAGAATGGAACGCTGAAGACCCTGTTTCTCAAGTAGAAATTAATAGAAATATTCTTCTGGAGGGTATTCAAGGGAATAGAAATCCTTTTATTGATAACCCAGCATTTGCTACAACAATTTGGGGAGGACCACAAGCAGAGAATAGATTTGAGACTACTTCTACTGATACTGAAGCGCCAACAGCTCCTGAGAGTTTAGTAATTGCAAATACTACTGATACTGAAACAGTTTTATCATGGGATGCATCAACAGATAATGTAGGTGTTATAGCTTATCAAATATTTCAAGACGGAACACAAATAGCATCTTCTACTGAAACTACTTATACGGTTACTGATTTAATAGCGGATACAGAATATACTTTTTACGTTGTAGCAATTGATGCTTCAAGCAATACTTCAGGTAATAGTAATGAAGAATCAGTTACAACACTTGAAGCTACAGATATTCCTGCAACAGGTGATTACATTGTTTTTCAAGGTTATGAAAGTAGTATTGAAGATACTTGGGCATATACACAGTCTCCGGTTGCATGTGCCGATGGTACTGATATTTGGGATGTAGTGACAAGTGTTGGTTCAATAACAACACCAAATTCTGGAATTAACTTTTTTGGTATTCAAGATTTAGAAGGTAATTGTGGTACAGCTGATGGAGGTACACTAGCCTTTAACAGTGTAGATGTTTCAACTTTTGAAGATGTTACCTTGTCATTCAGTGTAAATGTAGATGGTTTTGATGTGGCAAATGGTGATGTTATTACGTATGAAATTTTACATGACGGAGTTTCTCAAGGTATAGTAACTATTACAGTAGATAGTCCTTATAGTACTTCAGGATGGGAAAAAATTACAGCATCTGTTCCTAATACGGTTAGTTCAGTAGCTTTAAATTTATATGTAAAACAAAATGGAGGTAGTGATTATGCTGGTTTTGATGATGTTTTATTACAAGGTACTTCTGTTGCAGCCGGTAGTTCTGATGAAGGACTTTTGATTAATGAAGTAGATGCTGATCAAGATAGTACTGATGCATCTGAGTTTATAGAGCTTTTTGATGGTGGTGCTGGTAACACATCTTTAGATGGTTATGTGGTTGTATTGTATAATGGTAGTTCAGATGTTAGTTATGATGCTATTGATTTAGATGGTTATACGACAGATGAGAACGGCTATTTTGTAATAGGATCAGAAAGTGTTGCTAATGTTGATTTAATTGAATTTACAACAAACGGAATACAAAACGGAGCTGATGCTGTTGCTCTTTATTTAGGTGATGTTACGAGTTTTTCAACAGGAACAGCAGTGCTTGCTGATGACACTTTAATTGACGCCTTAGTTTATGGTACAAGTGATGCTGACGATGAAGGTTTGCTAGTTTTATTAAATTCAGGAGAAATACAAGTTGATGAAAATGAAGATGGTAATGGAACTTTAAATTCAATGCAAAGATCACCTAATGGTTCAGGAGGCTTAAAAAGTACTAGTGCTTATGCTATGTCAACTCCGACACCAGGAGCCGAAAATTTATCAACTACAACCGTTGAAGATAACGAAGTGCCTACAACGCCTGAAAATATTGTAACATCAAATATTACAGGTTCAAGTGTAGATTTATCATGGGATGCTTCAACAGATAATGTAGCTGTTACTGAATATCAAATATATAATGGTACTGAACTTGTTGCAACAACAACAGAAACATCAATAACTATTGAAAATTTAGAAGCTGTTACTGCATATAGTTTTACGGTTATAGCAGTAGATGCTACAGGTAATATTTCAGAAAGTTCAGATGGTATTGAGTTTACAACAACTACTGTGACTATCAATTCTGAGAGCGCCTTATTAATTACTGCCTTATACGATGGTCCACTTACAGGTGGAGTACCTAAAGGTGTTGAGTTGTATGTAACGGAAGATATAGATGATTTAAGTGTTTATGGATTAGGTTCTGCAAATAATGGCGGTGGTACTGATGGTGAAGAATTCACTTTTGATGCAGTCGCAGTTACAGCGGGTACATTTATATATGTAGCTTCAGAAAGTGTAGAATTTGCAAATTTCTTTGGTTTTGAACCTACATATACTTCTGGTGCTATGGCAATAAATGGTGATGACGCTGTTGAGCTTTTTATGGATGGCGTAGTAGTTGATGTTTTTGGTGAAATAGATGTTGATGGTTCTGGTCAAGCATGGGAATATACCGATGGCTGGGCCTATAGAGTTGAAAATACTGTTCCTGATACTGCTTTTGCAATTGAGAATTGGACTTTCAGTGGAGCTGATGCATTAGATGATCAAATAGATAATGCAACAGCAAGCTTGCCAGTTCCTCTTGCCACTTATACATATACGGTATCAGATTCTGTAACACTTTTAATAAATGAGGCTGATGTAGATAATACTAGTACTGATGCATTAGAATTTGTAGAACTTTACGATGGCGGAACAGGTAATACACCTTTAGATGGCTATGTAATCGTATTATATAATGGTAGTGATGATTTAAGTTATAATGATGCTATAGATTTAGATGGTTATGCTACTGATGAGAATGGTTATTTTGTAATTGGCTCTGAAAGTGTTGAAAATGTCGATTTAGTAGCTTTTACAACAAACGGATTGCAAAATGGAGCAGATGCAATTGCACTTTATCAAGGTGATGCTACGAGCTTTCCAAATGATACGGCAATTTTAGTAGATGATACTTTAATTGATGCTTTAGTTTACGGAACTGACGATGACGATGATGCTGGTTTATTAGTCTTATTGAATTCTGGTGAAGCACAAGTTAATGAGGCGGGTGAAGGTGATAAAGACAATCACTCAATGCAACGTATTGCTAACGGTACAGGTGGTTTAAGAAACACATCTACATACACACAAGCTTTTCCTTCTCCGGGTACTGAAAATGGAGCGGCAGTAATAGCTCCAGGAACTATAACTATTCTTGAAGCAAGAAATACTGAAGATGGTGAGTTAGTAACTATTTCAGGAGTATTAACAGTTGCAGATGAATTTGCAGGTTCTGCTTATATTCAAGATGCAACTGCAGCGATAGCAATATTTGACCAAACTGTTCATGGAGAGGGAAATTTTATGGTAGGCGATTCTATTACACTTACAGGAACTAGAAGTTCATATAGCGATCAAATACAAATTAGCACTGTTGTTAGTGTTGAAAATAATGGTTTGCCAGCAACTCCAATAGAAGTACAGACAATTACATTGGCAGAATTAGGTGATCATCCAGCGGAATTGGTAAGAGTGGTAAGTCCTTCTTTTCCTAATCCAGGAGATATTATATTCGGAGGTTCAAACTTTGAAATTACTGATGCTAGTGGAACAGGAGAATTACGTATAGATATTGATGTTGAGGCATTAGTTGGTTTAGGGCAACCAGATTCTTGTGATGAGATTATTGGTGTTGTAGGTCGTTTTTACGAAATATATCAATTATTACCACGTATGAAATCTGATATGGCTTGTGCTGGTGAGTATGTTCCATTAGGAAGTTCTGTTACCATTTCAAAAGAAAAAACATTTGATGTTGCGGCATGGAATATTGAGTGGTTTGGTGATGCTTCAAATTCTCCGGCTTTGGGTTATGACAATCCTGATCAAGTTCAAAAAGATAGTGTTAAAGTAGTTTTACAATCTTTAGATGCTGATATCTATGCTGTTGAAGAAATTTCAGATGAAGAGTTGTTTGCGACTTTAGTGGGTGAAATGGAAGGTTATGATTACGTATTGTCAGATGCTGTTTCGTATCCTGATGATACTTCTGGGACACAACAAAAACTAGGCTTTATATATAATACAGCTACAGTTTCGGTAGTAGAAACAAAACCTCTTTTGGCAAGTATTCATCCATATTATAACGGTGGTGATGAGTCTGCCTTAGCTGATTACCCAGTAACAGATAAAACTCGTTTTTACGCTAGTGGTCGTTTACCATTTTTAATGACTGCTGATGTTACTATTGAGGGTGTAACTAAACAGTTTGATATTGTTGCTTTACATGCAAGAGCAAACAGTTCAACAACTACGCAAGAGCGTTACGATATGCGTAAATATGATGTTGAGATTTTAAAAGATACTCTAGATGTACAATACGGTTCAAGAAACTTAATTGTTATGGGGGACTATAATGATGATGTTGATTTTACAGTGGCTAGTGATGTTTCTTCTGCAGTAAGTACTTTTGAGGCTTATGTAAATGATCCAACTAATTACAACATTCTTACGAGTGTTTTAAGTGATAATAATTACCGTTCTTATGTGTTTAGTGAGAATATGATTGACCATATTATGGTGTCAGAAGAAGTTAGTCCTTATTATATTGAAGAAACTGTAAGTGTAGGGTATGAGTTTTATGATGCAGATTTTTCAACTACAGCTTCAGATCACTTTCCGGTATTTGCACGTTTTCTGTTAGAAGAGTTTAAAATAAATGAAATTACGGCTACAGCTACAAATTGTGATGGTGAAGATGCTACTGCAACTGTAAGTGTGTCTGGTGGTGTTTCACCGTATTCTTATGAATGGAGTGACGGACAATTAACTGCAACAGCAACTGATTTAGTTGGTGGTGAATATAGCGTAATTGTTACAGATGCATCAGGAGAAAGTTTAACTACTGAAATTACTATTGAAGAAACTACTGCAATAGAAATTACACAATCAGAAGATACTAAAGTGTATGCTGGTTATGGTGATGAGTCTTGTGCAACTATTGGTGTTACTAGTGTAACTGGTGGTGTAGCCCCTTATACGTATGCTTGGAGTACAGGGGAAACTACTGAGGAGATTTCAGCTTGCCCAGAAGAAACTACTACGTATACAGTAACGGTAACTGATGCTAATGGGTGTTATATTGAATCTGATATTGTTGTTGAGGTTGAAAATGTAGTTTGTGAAACTAAAGGTAGATATACCAAAATAGCAATGTGCTATAAAGGTCGTTCTGTTTGTGTATGGGAATATTTAGTGAAGTATTATGAAAGATACGGTTATACTGTAGGTTCTTGTACTGATGATGGTTCTGGCTCTGGAGAATTAATTGTTTCAGATGTATATCCTAATCCATTTTCATCTTATGTAGTGGCTAAAATAGAAGCTTCAGAAAGATCAAAAGCAACATTTGTAATATATAACGGTTACGGTAGAATTGTTTATAAATCTAATAAGACTTTATCTACAGGAGAAAATAAAACAGTATTACCATTATGGTACTTAAGTAGAGGATATTATTACTTGAAAATTTATGTTGATGGTGATTTGAAAAGCACGCAAACACTTATGAATAAATAAGAAGCATATTGTTTTATATAAATCAAAACCGCCAATTAATTGGCGGTTTTTTTATTAAACAACTTTTCTAAGTTGGACTTTCTCTTTTACTTTTTTTATATATTTTTTATGCTCTACATTTTTCCTTTTGTAAAGTATGTAATTAACTAATAATAATGTTAAACAAAAAACAGCCATAGCGCCGTTACCATCCTTTACTAATAAGTGTGCTATTATTCCTAAAATTAAATTGGTAAAGAATCCAGAATAAGCCCATTCTACCATCCATTTACTTCTTCTGGTAAAAATAATAACCAATCCTAAAATTTGTGCTACACCTAATACCTCAATTAAGTAAGCAGGGTAACCAAGACTTATAAACTTAGATGCGACTATATTGTAATTAACATAAGAGTTTATAACAGCACTTATAATAGCAATAGAAAATAGTGCTAGAGAAATCAAATAGTATAATTTATAATTTTTCATAATTTGGGATTTTAGAAGATTACTTCTTTAAAGATAAAAACAACAATGAAAACAATTATCGACGATTAGTTATAGGATTATTTGCTGTAGATGAGTAACTTTAATCTATAGATGTAGCTAATTCTAAATAACTATTTTAATGACTGCTATTGAGCAATTTCTTGAACAAAAAAATATACGGCCAACAGCTATGCGTATTTTGGTATATCAATTTTTAGACACTAAAGAAATTGCAGTTGGCTTAACTGCTATTGAACATGCTTTTGATAAAGCAGAAAGAACAACTTTGTATAGAACACTAAAAACCTTTGAAGAAAAAGGTGTTGTGCATCAAATTGATGACGGCACAGGAACTACAAAATATGCCTTATGTGAAGCAGGTTGTAATTGCGATGTTGAGCAAGACTTGCATTTGCATTTTCATTGTACTAAGTGTAATGAAACCACTTGTCTTACAGATCATAAGATTCAACCTATGAACTTACCTGATAATTTTACTGCAGAAGATGTTAATCTTGTTGTAAAAGGCATTTGTGATAAATGTAATGACTAAATGCACTACCGTTGCATAAACTTATTTCTCAACTTTGTAATATGATTGAGAAAGATGATGTAAATAAAAATTGCGGTACTAATGAATCTAGTTGTTGTGGTCATGATCACGGTCATAGTCAAGAAGAAGCTACTTCAAATTTTAAAATTTATTTACCGGCAATTATAAGTTTTGTAATGCTTGTGGTTGGTCTTACTTTAGATTATACGGAAGCAATTTCAATTTTTAAAGGATGGGTTCGGTTAGTATGGTACGGAATTGCATATTTTCCGGTTGGTTTGCCAGTTTTAAAGGCGGGATTGAAAAGTATTCAAAAAGGTGATTTTTTTACTGAATTTTTACTGATGTCTATAGCGACAATTGGAGCATTCGCTTTAGGAGAATATCCTGAAGGTATAGCGGTAATGGTTTTTTATTCAGTAGGGGAATTATTTCAACATGCTGCAGTTCAAAAAGCTAGAGGAAATATTAAAGCCCTATTAGATGTTCGGCCAAAAACAGCATCTGTTTTTAGAAATAACAAGTATATTTCCGTGGCTCCAGAATCAGTTAGCATTGGTGAAAAAATACAGGTATTAGTAGGTGAAAAAGTTCCTTTAGATGGTATTCTGTTATCAGATAAAGCGTCTTTAAACACAGCTGCTATTACAGGAGAAAGTAAACCTAAAAGTGCAAATATAAATCAGAATGTTTTTGCGGGTAGTATTAATTTAGAAGCAGTTATTGAAATTAAAACTGCTAAAGTGTTTAAAGATAGTTCTATTGCTCGTGTTTTAGATTTGGTTCAAAATGCTACCGCTCGAAAATCAAAAACAGAATTATTTATTAGAAAATTTGCAAGAGTATATACGCCGATAGTTACCTTTTTAGCAATTGCTGTTACTTTTTTACCTTATTTTTTTGTGACTGATTATGTGTTTAGCGATTGGTTGTACAGGGCGTTAATATTTCTAGTAATCTCGTGTCCTTGTGCTTTGGTTATTTCTATTCCTTTAGGGTATTTCGGAGGGTTAGGTGCAGCGTCTCGAAATGGTATTTTATTCAAAGGAGCTTCGTTTTTAGATACGATTACTAAAATTGATACTGTGGTAATGGATAAAACAGGAACGGTTACTAAAGGTGTTTTTAAAATCACAGAAATTAAGGTTGTTGGTGTATCTGAGAATGAATTGATGCAATACTTACTAGCCATTGAGTCAAAATCTACGCACCCAATAGCAAAAGCATTACTGAAATATAAGATTGAAGGTGAAATTTTTCAAGCTACTAATGTAACAGAAATACAAGGTAAAGGTTTGTCGGGAATTGTAAATCATAAATCTGTATTAGTAGGAAATAAAGCTTTAATGGATTTAAATGGGGTCACGGTTCCTATAGAGCTTGAAAACATTGTTGATACTTTAGTTGTTATTGCAATTGATAATACATTTTTAGGCTATGTTAGTATTGCTGATGAATTAAAAGATGATGCTAAAATTGCTGTACAGAAAATTAAAGAAGTAGGAGTATTAAATGTTGTTATGTTGTCAGGTGATAAAGATGTAATTACTCAAAAAGTAGCAAAAGAATTAAAACTAGACAAGGCAAAAGGTAGTTTGATGCCTGAAGATAAATTAAATGAGGTTGAGCTTTTAAAAAGCAAATCACATAAAGTAGCCTTTATTGGTGACGGAATTAATGATGCACCAGTATTAGCAACTAGTGATGTTGGTATTGCAATGGGTGGTTTAGGTAGTGATGTCGCTATAGAAACTGCAGATGTAATTATTCAAACAGATCAGCCTTCAAAAATAGCAACGGCAATAAAAATAGGTAAATCTACACGGCAAATAGTTTGGCAGAATATAGCTTTAGCTTTTGGTGTAAAATTTATAATACTTTTATTAGGTTTGTTTGGGTTAGCAAGTATGTGGGGAGCTGTTTTTGCAGATGTTGGTGTTGCGCTTTTAGCAATATTAAATGCGGTACGTTTGCAAAACAAATCATGGAATTAAATTCAAAAAAGAGGATGCAATTTGCATCCTCTTTTTTTTGTGACTTTTGCGTGATTACTTTAATCGATCACCGTATAACTTTCTAAGTTTTGTTAGTTTAGGAGTTATTACTGCATTGCAGTATCCATTTTCTGGGTTATTGGCATAGTAATCTTGATGGTAATCTTCAGCTTCATAAAAAACACCAAGTTTAGTTAACTCGGTTACAATTGGTTCATCATAATACGGGGTAACTTTTTCTAAAGCTTTTTTGGCTAACTCTTTTTGAGCTTCATTGTGATAATAAATAGCGGAACGGTATTGCGTACCAACATCTGCACCCTGTCTGTTTAAAGTGGTAGGGTCGTGGCTTGTCATAAAAATCACTAGCAAATCTTCATAACTAATAATACTACTATCAAAAGTTATTTGAATAACTTCTGCATGACCAGTTAAACCAGAACACACTTCTTTGTATGTTGGTTTTCCCGGAGCTGTACCACCAGTATATCCAGAAATTATTTTTTCTACGCCTTTTACTTCTTTAATAACTGCTTCAACACACCAAAAGCATCCGCCTCCAACAGTCATTTCTTCTAAATTATTATCTTTCATTTATAAGTTTTCTAATGTTATTGCTTCAGAATTTACGCAATATCGCAAGCCTGTAGGTTCTGGTCCATCAGGAAAAACATGTCCTAAATGGGCATCACAAATATTGCATAACACTTCAACACGTATCATACCAAATGATACATCTTTAATATATTTAATTGCATTCTCTTTTATAGGTTGCGTAAAACTAGGCCAGCCCGATTGTGATTCGAATTTTATTGTAGAGTCAAAAAGTGGAGCATTACAGCAAATACAATTGTATTTTCCAACTTTATGAGTGCTACATAATGCACCACTGTGTGCAGGCTCAGTACCTTTTTTACGTGTAATTTTATATTGTTCTTCTGTTAATAAAGTTCGCCATTCCTGTTCAGATTTTTCAACTCTTTTGTCAGGAGTAGAGTTTCCTTTGGCAGTAAAACTAATAATACTTTTCCAAGTCAACATTGTATCTTTCAGTTTAAAAATTAATGGTTTTTATTAGTCGTAAAACAACCTCTTTTCTTACAGCTGTTAAAGCTATTGAAAATAGCTTTAATTTTTAAAACGCCTGCTTGTTAAAATGTTAGTTTTTAATTAAAATATTACATCTATAACGTTTGAGATAGTAAATAAATGACAGAATTTGTATTTTAGGCGTCAATTTAAAATGCTATTTGTAAAAAATAGGCAAAACACTAATAAACTAACAAAATTATAATGGCGCAATATTCAAGAATTGAAGTGGCAAACGTAATGAAGGAAAACGGTATGGTTCCTTTATTTTATCATCCTGATATTGAATTAGGGAAAAAAATATTAAAAGCAGTTTACGATGGAGGAGCTCGTTTAATGGAGTTTACTGCTCGTGGAGATTTTGCTTTTGAAGTGTTTTCTGAATTAAATAAATATGCAATTAAAGAACTTCCTGGGATGATTTTAGGAGTTGGTTCTATAACTGATGCAGCAGCAGCTTCTATGTTCATGCAAATGGGTGCTAACTTTATTGTTACTCCTTCATTAAGAGTAGATATTGCTAAAGTTTGTAATAGAAGAAAAGTATTATGGTCTCCTGGTTGTGGTTCTTTAACTGAAATTAATGCAGCTGAAGAATTAGGTTGTGAAATCGTTAAACTTTTCCCTGGTGATTTATATGGTCCAGGATTTGTAAAAGGTATCAAAGGCCCTCAGCCTTGGACAAGTATTATGCCTACAGGTGGTGTGAGTACTGACGAAACTAACTTAAAAGGTTGGTTTGATGCAGGTGTTACTTGTGTTGGTATGGGTTCTAAATTAATTAGTAAAGACGTTTTAGCTAATAAAGATTATGCTGGTCTTGAAAAAACAGTTAGAGATACTTTATCGTTAATTAAGACATTACGTAAATAACATATTTATATTTAACTTAAGGTTTTAAAAGCCTCACTATGTATTTGGTGAGGCTTTTTTTTATAGAATTTTTTATGTGGTTTTAAAACTATCTAGTATTTTACAAGAAATTAATAATTGGTTAATAAATTAAGTTGTGCGTAAGTTATATTTTTTAGGAGTATTAGTGTTTTTTAGCTGTAAACAAGAAATGAAAAAGTCAGTTATAAGTAAAACTGAAATTAAAGATAGTATAACAGAACTTATAACCATTGACACTATAGTTTCGATTACAGAAGAGAAACAAGAAACTTTAAAATCCTTAGATGGTTTAGCAGATACTACTTTTGTTCGTTTGGCAGACTATAGTCATGATTTTGCTTATGACATGCGTTATGCAACCAATAATAATTTTTTAAAAAAACAAGTTTACGATTGTGCAGAATGTTATACTCGTGTAAAAACAGCAAAGGCGTTGTTGAAAGCAAATGCTGATTTTATGAAAAACGGTGTAAAAATCAAGTTTTTTGATTGTTATAGACCAAATGATGTGCAATATAAAATGTGGGCTATAGTTCCAAATCCGCAATACGTAGCAAACCCTAAAAAAGGCTCAATCCACAATAAAGGTGGAGCTGTTGATATTACTTTGGTTGCTCTTGATGGAAAAGAATTAGATATGGGTACCGATTTTGATTTCTTCGGAAAAAAAGCATATCACGATAATTTTGATTTGCCTGAAAACATTTTAGCGAATAGAAAACTGCTAAAAGAGACTATGGAAGCTTACGGTTTTTGGTCTATTAGAACGGAATGGTGGCATTATAATTTATCTGCAGGAAGTAATGCTAAGATTGCTAATTTTAAATGGGACTGCAACTAAAAACGTATTTGTAATGAAAAAAGTTATTTTAAATATTTTGATTATTTCTTTATACGGTTTATCTGTAAAAGCTCAAGATACCATTGTTTCATTATGGACTAATAAAATTCCTAATTATACTGCTTCAGACGAAAAAGAGATACGCAAAGAGAATGATAGGAGGGTATCTTATTCGTTCGTTCAAAATCCATTATTAGAAGTCTATTTGCCATCAAAAGGTAGTGCTACAGGTAAAGCAATGCTTATTTTTCCGGGTGGAGGTTACCATCACTTAGCTTACGACTGGGAAGGTACTGATATTGCTAAATTTTTAAATTCAAAAGGAATTGCTGGTATTGTAGTGAAATATAGGTTGCCTAATTCAAAATCATTAACTGAGAATTATAAAGTACCATTACAAGATGCGCAACGTGCTATGAGAATGGTAAGAGCTAATGCTGAAAATTGGAATATAATACCAGATGAAGTAGGAGTGATTGGCTTTTCAGCAGGTGGGCATTTAGCATCCACATTAGGTACTCATTTTAATGAAGTTGCTTATGAGCCTCAAGATGAGATAGATGATTTAACTGCGCGACCAGATTTTATGGCTTTAATTTATCCTGTAATTTCAATGCAAGATAATATTACGCATAATGGTTCTAAGAAAGCATTACTAGGTGAAAAACCTACTGATGAATTAAGAAATTATTATTCTAATGAGTTGCAAGTGCAAATTGATTCACCGCCAACATTTTTGGTTCATGCAACAGATGATAATGTGGTAGTTGTTGAAAATAGCTTGTTATTTTATTTAGCTTTACGAGAGAATAAGATTCCTGTTGAAATGCATGTATATCCAAGTGGTGGTCATGGTTTTTCATTAGCAAACTCTAATGCGATTTTAAAGCATTGGCCAGAGCAATTAAATAGGTGGATTGATAATTTAAATTATAAAGATTAGATTTTTTCACAATCTAAAACAATATAATTGTTTTCGCTATTTGTTGTAAAAAACAAATACTGATTGCCTCCATCTTTTATTTTATACTTTTTTCTAATTGTTGCAACACTGTCTGCAAAGTTTCGGGTAGTGATGTTTGCTTTGGATATTTTAAGTTTTTTAATTTCTTTCTTAGAATAAGGTATCGTATTTAAAATTTTAAATCTACGACCCGGAAAATTAATTAGTTTTTCGGAAGTGTATAAATGACTATGCTCATGTAGTTTTTTAAGTTCAAAGCTATTCCCAATAGTTTTAAAGGCTCCTGATTTTAATATTGCGCTATTGGGTTCGTAGATGTAAGAAAGTGGATCAGAGAACTTATTAACAACCTTTTTCTCTTTGTCTAAATTAAATTTAAATATCTGTTTGCCTGTTTTTGCAAAATTTATGGTTTTAATGGTGATAGCATCAGTGTAATTTTTCTCTAAAATCCATAGTAATTCTTTAACATCATTTTGGAGTGCAACCACATGAATTTCTTTTACATTTTCAAATTCTTTTATTCCAACAGAAAAATCTAAAAGCGGAGATGTCTTAATTAATAAGTTATTCGATTTTGAAAAAAGGAAGTCTAAATTATCAGGAACATTTGGCAAGCAATCAGCCATAAAAAACACCTTTTCTTTTGCGTCATTTCTTCTTGAAGGATCAATGTAGATCCAGTCAAATTTCTGATTATTTTTTTGTAAAAAATCAAGTCCATTTTCTGAATTAAATGTGGTATTATTAACACCTAAAATTTCATAATTATAAGCACCTATTTCAGATAGATTTTTGTCTATTTCACAATGGTGAATTTGATCGCATTTTTTACTAAAAAAATAGCTATCAATTCCAAATCCTCCGGTAAGGTCAATTAATGATTTTCCGTTAACTAAATTAGCTTTGTAGGTCGCAGTAATTTCAGATGAAGTCTGTTCAATGTTTAGTTTATTAGGGTAGTAAATATTTGCAGTGTTAAACCAAGTTGGTAATTTGGTATGGCACTTTTTTTTAGCTTCAAGTTGTTCAACTAACTCCTTTTGAGATACCCCATCAAAAATTGGTTTTTTAAGCAGTATTGACATTATGTCAGTATTCCATTTTTTTGATATAAAATATTGAACACCAGTTTTTAATATATTTTTATTCAAAGTAATACTATAAATTATTAGTCAGTTGTTTTACAAATGAATTTTCAGATAAAAACTCTTTTAAAATCACTTTTATTGCAGTGTAACCTGGTACAGCGACTATCATACCTACAATACCGAAAAGAAGACCTGCTATGATAATAATTAAGAATATTTCAAGCGGATGAGACTTTACGCTATTCGAAAAAATAAATGGCTGAGAGAAAAAATTATCAATCAATTGTCCGATAGCTAAACCAATTAAAACATAGCCTGCTTTTGGTAAAATAATAGTGCTGAAATCTGCACCTAAATTGGTGGTCATTGTAAGTATAATCATAAGCACAGCTCCAATGATTGGGCCAATGTATGGAATCACATTAAACAAGGCACATAGAAAGGCAATTACAATGGCGTTTTCTATCCCTACAATTAGCAGTGTGATAGTGTATATTACAAATAGAATAAACAGTTGTAAAAGTAGGCCTACAAAATACCTTGAAAGTAGATTATTAATTTTTTCAATTGAGTTAGTCATGTTTGATTCTTTTCCTTTTGGCACAAACATTAAAACTCCATTTTGCAATAAATTACTATCTTTTAAAAAGAAAAAAGATATAAATAAAACTGAAAACAAACCAATACTGGCCGTACTTAAAACTCCTAAAAAAGAGTTTAAAAAATTAGGAATAAAACCAACATTAACTCCGTCTAAAATATTTTTATCAAGACTAGATTCTTTTAATAGTTCATTCACAACATCTGGTGAAGAACTAAAATATTGAGTAACTTCAAGATATAAAGTATTAAGGTTTTCTTGTAGTTGATTAATGTCAAGCAATGATAAATTTTTACCTTGCTCTGTAATTAATGGCACAAATAAAGCAATGATTCCTGCAAAAACTCCGACCATTAATAACATAGTTATAATTACCGCTACGGTGTTTGGAACCTTGAGTTTTTTCCTCAGAAAAAAAACAATGGGTCTGCCTAATAAGGCAAAAACAGCAGCAATGCATAAATAGGCTAAAACAGACTGTATTTTGTATAAGAAGAGAAGTATTAGGACTATGGCTGTAATAATTCCTAAAGCTCTTAAAATACCGTTTGATATTGTTTTTGATGTCATTTTCTAGTGTTTAAAAACATACTGTATGATGTTGGCGCCCATTTGTAATGCTTTTTGTCTCACTTCTTCAGGGTCATTGTGTACAGTTGGGTCTTCCCATCCGTCACCTAAATCACTTTCAAAAGTAAATAGCAATACTAGTCTATTTTCTTCAAAAATGCCAAATGCTTGTGGTCTTTTGCCATCGTGTTCGTGTATTTTAGGTAAACCATCTGTAAAAGTAAATGCTTGATTAAAAATTGGATGATCAGCAGGAAGCTCTGTAAGTTCTTTATCAGGAAAAATTTTAGTAAGTTCTTTTTCTAAATAAGGTTTCATTCCGTAATTATCATCAATATGTAAAAAGCCACCTGCTAAGAGATAAGTTTTGAGGTTTTTAGTATCTTCATCAGAAAAAAACACATTTCCGTGCCCCGTCATATGAATAAATGGGTATTGAAAAATGTCATCACTATTTGGTTCTACTGTTTCGGTTTTATCATTTAGTTTAGTGTTAATATTGTTATTGCAAAACCGAATTAGATTAGGAATTGCAGTTGGGTTTGCATACCAATCACCACCGCCATTATACTTTAATATGGCAATATCTTGAGCATTAGCTGTTAAAAAAGTAATAAAAAGTAATAAAGTGGTAAGTACTTTCATGTGAAATCGACCTTTTCTATAGTTTCAAATTTAAAATATTATGAAGAATAAAGGTGTATTTTTAATTTTACTTTTGGTAGGTTTTGTGGTAACCTCTTTTAAAGTTGCAAATTTTAGTGCAAATAAATCAATTAATAAAACTGCTGATGAAGATAAAGGTTTTGTGGTTTTAGAATTGTATACATCGCAAGGCTGTTCTAGTTGCCCACCTGCTGATGCATTATTAGAAAAAGTGAAAAATCAATATGCTGAAACGGTTATTCCATTATCATACCATGTAGATTATTGGAATTATATAGGCTGGGATGATCCATTTAGTAAGGCTACTTACACTGAAAAACAAACTGCATATAATTATAAATTTAAAAATAGGAGTAACTATACACCACAGGTTGTGGTAAATGGAGCTACTCATTTTGTAGGTTCTAATAGTTTAGAAATGTATAAGAATATTAACATTTTTAAAAATAATAAACCTGATAATACTATTTTGGTGTCAAATGTAAAAACAAATGCAAATTCTATTAAATTTGAGTATAGCTTAAAAGGGGAGTTAGCTCATAAGAAAATTAGAGTGGTTTTAATTTTAGATAAAAGAGTGACTAAGGTTAAAGGTGGTGAAAACAGAAATAGAGTATTAACGAATAATAATATTGTTGTTGCAGAAAAGTATATAGTTGCTAATGCAAGCGGAGAAGCTAATATTCAAATTCCTGAAATTGTAAAAGCAAATGAAAAAATAGCATTATTGTTAATTAGTGAGAATGAACAATTAGATATTACTGGTGCTACTAAAATTAATGTTAGTAGGTAAAATAGAAATCTCTCGAGACTTATTAATCGGAGTTGATAGGTCAAAAATTGAATTGTTTTTAACCTTTTTATTTTAATTTAAAAGGTTTACGGTTGCGCAAGCAAATATTGCAGCAGTCTCGGTTCTTAATCTATTTTCACCTAAAGAAACAGGTTTGTAGTCAGTTGCTAGTGCTATTTCAATCTCAGAAGTGCTAAAGTCGCCTTCAGGGCCAATAAGAATTGTCACATTGCTATTTTTAATTAAACGTTCTTTTAAATCTACTTTTTCAGTTTCTTCGCAGTGTGCTATAAAATATTGTTGATTATTATTTTTAGCTTGATTGTTATTTTTGATAAAATCTTTAGCGGAGATAGGGTTGTTTAATTTTGGTAAATGAAACTGTAATGATTGCTTCATAGCCGACTGCAATACCTTTTGCATGCGATCTTTTTTTATAACTTTTCGTTCTGAATGGTCACAAATAATCGGCGTTATTTCGGTAATCCCAATTTCGGTGGCTTTTTCTAAAAACCACTCATAACGGTCGTTCATTTTTGTTGGTGCAACAGCTATATGTAAATTAGAATTTTTATTTGGGTGAAAAGTGCTTTTAACAATTGTAACACTGCACTTTCGTATATCTGTAGCTATAATTGTAGCTTCAAATAAAAACCCTTTTCCGTTTGTAATGTGTAAAGTGTCACCTTCTCTTTTGCGCAATACTTTTACAATATGTCTGCTTTCATCAGAAGGGAAAGTAAAATGTGATGACTTTTCTGTGATGTCAGGGTTAAAAAAAAGTTGCATATTATTTTAATTTATGTTGTGCGTGTGCTACGCCAAGTTCAATCCAATGTTGTAGTTCTTCTTCGGTTTTAAAACCTTCAGCGCTAACATATATAAACTCTTTCACTGGTTTTTTAGAAAAATCCATTGGCCTTACGTAATCTCTCTGCATAGAAATTTCCATTTCATGACTTAAAACACGAACCATTAAATCGTTATTCATTACACCAACGCTCATTTTGCCTTTGTATAAAAATACAATACCACCAAACATTTTCTTTTGTGTAATTTCATTTGACATTTCTTTCGGGAAATACGAGAAAGAAGCTTCAATACGTTTTGCTAAAAGTTGGTTGTAGGCCATTTTACGAATTTATTACGTAACGCGCTTTTGCAGTAATACTTTGGTCTGTAAATTTTTCTTCATTATATTTTAAAAGACCAACAATACCAATCATTGCGGCATTATCTGTACAGTATTCAAATTTAGGTATGTAGGTTGTCCATCCATATTTTTTTTCACCTTCTTCAAGTGCTTTTCGTATGCCTGAATTAGCTGAAACACCACCACCAATAGCAATTCGCTTTACACCGGTTTGCTTTACTGCTTTTTTTAGTTTGGTAACTAAAATATCAACAATTGTGTATTGAATAGAAGCGCAAATATCGTCTCTGTTTTCTGCTATAAAATTCGGATTCTCTTTAACATTCTTCTGAATAAAATAAAGAATACTGGTTTTTAAACCACTAAAGCTAAAATTCAAATCGCCCACTTTTGATTTAGGGAACGGAAATGCTTTTGGGTTCCCTGATTGTGCATACTTGTCAATTAATGGCCCACCAGGATAAGGTAAGCCTAAAATTTTCGCGCTTTTATCAAAAGCTTCACCAACGGCATCATCTAAAGTCTGGCCTAAAATGTCCATATTGAAATAATCTTTCACTAAAACTATTTGTGTGTGTCCACCGCTAATAGTCATGGCTAAAAAAGGAAAAGTGGGTGTTTTTGTATTTTCTTCTTCAATAAAATGAGCTAAGATATGGGCTTCCATATGGTTAACTTCAATTAATGGAATATTTAAACCAAGAGATAATGACTTGGCAAATGAGGTGCCAACTAATAATGAGCCCATAAGTCCAGGTCCGCGTGTAAAAGCTATGGCGGATAACTGTTTTTTATCGATATTTGCTTTTGCTAACGCTTGATGTACTACAGGTACAATATTTTGTTGGTGTGCTCTTGAAGCAAGTTCAGGTACAACACCACCATATTCCTCATGTATTTTTTGTGTTGCAACAACGTTACTGAGTCTCTTTCTGTTACATAAAACAGCAGCAGAAGTGTCATCACATGAAGATTCAATAGCTAAAATATAAATTGGTTTGTTTTCCATTTAATGTTGGAATAATAATTGAAGTGCAAAGATAAAACATAAAAGTCCTATCAAAAAACTGCGTAAAATATTGCTAAGAATATTACTGATAATTTTTATTATCTGTGCATTGGTAACACTTGTTTTGTCTTTACCAGTTGTACAGACAAATATTGCTAGTTACGCTACTAATAATATTAATAAAAAGTTTGGGACTAATATTTTTTTAGATAAAATTAAAATCTCATTACTTACTTGGGATGCTGATCTAAAAGGTATTTATATCCAGGATTATAAGAAGGATACACTTTTTCATGTAAATAAAATAAACACTTCTATAAAAAGTATACACAATTTAGTAAATGGTAATTTAGAGTTTGGTGATATTAATGTAGATCAGCTGAATTTTAAATTAAAAACATATAAAGACGAAACAAGTTCAAATATTAATGTTTTTGTTGGCAAATTAGATAATGGGGTTCCTAGAGACCCTAATACACCTCCTTTTTTATTAACGTCTTCAAACGTGAAAATTGAGAACAGTAATTTTAGGTTGATTAATGAGAACTTAGAAACCGTAGAATCTCTCAATTTTAAAAACTTAAATATTGATGCTGATTATTTTAAAATTGAAGGACCTGTAGTTACAGCAGATATTAAACAGCTTTCTTTTAAAAGTAAAAGAGGATTGTCTGTTGAAAGTATGTCTACAAAATACATTTATACAAAAACACAAATGCGTTTTGATTCTTTACAAATAAAGACAAAAGAATCGGAACTTAATGGTGTTGTTGTAATGGATTATGAAAGAGAAGATTTTCTTGATTTTTTAAACAAAGTCAAGTTTACTTCTGAGTTTACGGATTCAAAAGCATCTTTTGATGAAATTAATCTACTTTATGATCAATTTGGTAAAGGTAAGGAGGTTAGTTTTTCATCAAAAATAACTGGTGTTTTAAATGATCTGACTGCGTCAAATTTGTTTTTGGTTTCAGATTATACAGGTATTAGGGGTAATTTTAATTTTATAAATCTGTTTGATAGCAAGGCTCCTTTTGTTATGGATGCTGAAATTAGAGATTTAACTACCAGTTACTATCAGTTACGTAGTTTAATGCCGAATATGTTAGGTAAATCATTACCTTCTGTGTTTGAAAAATTAGGTGAGTTTACGATTAGAGGAGATGTAAGGGTAACTGAAAATACTATAAAATCTAAAGTAAATATTAATACAGCTATTGGTAGTAGTTATTCAGACCTTGAGTTAACAAATATTAGGAATATTGATAACGCTTTTTACAAAGGGTTTTTCTCGCTAATCGATTTTGATTTAGGATATTTTGTTGATAATGATAAGTTAGGTAAAACATCATTAGATTTTAATGTAGAAGGGAAAAGCTTTTTAAAGGAAAACTTAAATACTGAGGTTATTGGAGATGTATATTCGATGGACTTTAATAATTATACTTATAACAACTTAAAGGTTTCAGGGGTTTTAAAAGAACAACTTTTTGATGGTTTGTTGATTTCTAATGATGAAAATGCAAAGTTTACTTTCAAAGGATTAGCTGATTTTGAAGAAGACCAGAATAATTTCAATTTTATCGCTTCGGTAGAGCATGCAGATTTTAGAAGACTTAATTTTATAAAGGATAGCGTTTCTGTGTTTAAAGGAAATGTAAATATGGATATTACAGGGAATACTTTAGATAATATTATTGGCGATGTGAAATTTTCAAAAACTAGTTATCAAAATAAAAATGAAACGTATTATTTTGATGATTTCAAAATTTCCTCAACTTTTGAAAATGATACTATTAGGTTAATTGATATTAACTCTCCTGATATTATTACTGGATATTTGAAAGGTAATTTTAAAATTGCTGAATTAGGCAAATTGGCAGCGAATTCTGTGGGTAGCATTTATACAAATTATAAACCTTTTGAGATATCGCCTGGTCAAAGATTAGCTTTTAATTTTAAGATTTATAATAAAATTGTTGATGTGTTTTTTCCAGAAGTGAAATTTGGTGTAAATACTGCAATTAGGGGGAAAATTGTTGCTGACGAAGGTGATTTTAAATTGAATTTTAAATCACCAAATATTGAAGCTTATGGTAATGTTTTAGATAGCTTAGATGTAAAAATTGATAACAAAAATCCATTGTTTAATACTTTTATATCGGTAGCAGATTTATCTACTAATTATTACAATGTAAAAGATTTCAATTTAATAAATACTACTTTAAAAGATACTTTGTTTTTTAGAACAGAGTTTAAAGGCGGTTCAAAATTTAATGATAAATATAATTTAAACTTCTATCATACATTTAATAAAGATAAAAAATCTGTAATAGGTTTAAAAACTTCAGATATTAGTTTTAAAGGTAGTACTTGGGTGCTTAATGAAGAAGGTAATCAAAAGAATAAAGTTATTTTAAACAAAACCCTTGATAGTATTTCTATTGAAGAGATTGTAATAAATAATGGTGATGATGAGCAAGTAACATTACGTGGTCAAATTGCTGATTCTACTTATAAAGATTTAGCTTTAGAGTTTAGTAAGGTGTCATTAAATAAAGTAACGCCAGCTATTGATAGTTTACGATTAGATGGTGAAGTAAACGGAACTTTAAATATTAGACAGAATAATAATATATACAGGCCAACTTCAAATTTAAATGTAAAAGACTTTTCAATAAATACGATGCGTTTAGGCGATTTGAATTTGAATGCGTTGGGTAATAATGATTTATCTAAAATTACAGTGAATACTGCTTTAACTGATAAAGGTGTTGATAAATTAGATGTGAACGGTACTTTAGATATTAGTGGAGATGTTACTGAAACGGATTTGCTGGCTACTTTTAACGCTTTTAATTTAGAGCCTTTTAGTCCGTTGGGTCAAGATGTATTGTCAAATATTAGAGGTTTAATTTATGGTAATGCAAGAATACAAGGTAGAATTGATAACCCTGATATGTCTGGTGTGTTAACTTTAAATAATGCCGGAATAGGTATTCCGTATTTAAATGTTGACTACGGTTTTGGGTTTAATTCAAGGGTGGTGTTGGATAAACAGACTTTCGATTTTCAAAACATTCATTTAACCGATGTAGCTCATAATACAAAAGCAACTTTAAACGGAGTTATTAATCATCATTTTTTTAAAGATTGGGATTTAGATTTAAATGTTGATACTAACAAAAATCCTTTTTTAATTCTTAATACAGATTATGAAGAAGAAGTTCTTTATTATGGTAAAGGCTATTTAAAAGGTTCAGGTAGAATTTACGGCCCAACAACTGCGCTAACGATAAATGTTGTTGGGGAAACTGCAAAAGGGACCATGTTTAAAATTCCTTTGAGCGATGTTGCAAGTGTGGGTGATTATTCATTTATCAACTTTATAAATAAAAATAAATTAGAAGAAGAAGTTGAAAAAAGGGTTTTAGATAAATACGAAGGTCTTGAGCTTAATTTTGATTTAGGGATTACACCTGATGCAGAAGTAGAAATAATTGTAGATCAAAAAACTGGAAGTAATTTAAAAGGTACAGGAGTAGGGTTGGTTTTAATTGAAATTAATACCAATGGTAAATTTATAATGGAAGGGGACTTTGTTGTGGTTACGGGTGAATATCGTTATAAGTTTGGAGGTATAATTGATAAAACATTTACAGTGGTGCCAGGTGGTACAATAAACTGGTTAGGTGATCCGCTTGATGCGCAATTAAATATGCAAGCTGTTTATTCTTTAAATGCAAACCCAGCACCATTATTAGATAATACAAGTTATGCTAACAGAATAGCAACGAATGTGATTATTAACTTAAAAGAATCTCTGGAAAAGCCAAATATTGAATTTGATATTGATTTTCCTTCTGCAACATCGTTGACTAAATCTGAGTTAGAGTATAATTTGCAAGACCCTACTGTGCGTGATAATAATGCCTTTTCATTATTGGCACAAGGAAGTTTTATTAGTGCAGACGGTGGTTTAAATCAACAAGGTTTAGCAGGTAATATATTTCAATCAGCATCAGGCTTAATAAATTCGGTGTTAGAAACTAATAATGAAAATGTTGATATAGGAGTTTCATACGAGCAAGGGAGTACTGATGCAACCTATCAAACAGATAGTAAAGCTATTTTAAACTTTGCTACAAATATTAGTGACAGATTGTTGTTTACAGGTAGTTTAGGGATACCAGTTGGTGGTGGTGACGGTTTAACACAATCTACTGTAGGTGGTGATTTTGAATTGCAATACCTTATTAATGATGATGGTACTTTTAAAGGTAAAGTGTTTAATAGAGAAGATGAGTCGTTACAGTTAATTGGAGATTCACAAAGCTATAAACAAGGTGTTGGTTTATCGTATGAAGTAGATTTTAATTCGTTCAAAGAATTCAAGAAAAAAATATTTGGTAAAAAAGAGAAAATATTGACTCTAAAAGAATCAGATTCATTACGAACTCAAAGAGCAAAAGATAGCTTAATGAGAAATATACCAAACCCATAATTGCTACAAAATGGGTGAAAATTTAAGTTAATGTTAAGTCACTTTGTTACGAAAACGTTATAGAAACAAACTATTGTAAATAAAGGGAATCATCTATTATTTTAATTCAAAAAGATTGCTATTTTTGTTACATATTGAAGTAGATGAGTGCAGAAATTAATAAAATAGGTGTCTTTACATCTGGAGGAGATTCCCCAGGTATGAATGCTGCAATTAGGTCAGTAGTTCGTACATGTGCATACATGAAAATTGATTGTATTGGGATTTATAGAGGGTATCAAGGAATGATCGAAGGTGATTTTAAACCAATGGATGCTCGTAGTGTAAATAACATTATAAATAAGGGTGGTACCATTCTTAAATCAGCTAGATCTATGGAGTTCCAAACTCCAGAAGGTAGAAAAAAAGCTTACGATCAATTACAAGCAGCAGGTATAAATGCTTTAGTTGTTATTGGTGGTGATGGTAGCTTTACAGGAGCACTTATTTTTCATAAAGAATATAGTATTCCAATAATCGGAATTCCTGGTACTATTGATAACGATATTTTTGGTACAACATATACTCTAGGTTTTGATACAGCATTGAATACTGTTGTTGATGTAATTGATAAAATTAGAGATACCGCAAGTTCGCATAACCGTTTGTTTTTTATTGAAGTAATGGGGCGTGATGTTGGTCATATCGCTTTAAACGCAGGCGTAGGAGCAGGTGCTGAAGAAATTTTAATTCCTGAAGAAAATTTAGGATTAGAACGTTTATTAGAATCTTTAAAGAGAAGTAAAGAGTCAGGTAAATCTTCAAGTATTGTTGTAGTGGCTGAAGGTGATAAAACAGGTAAAAATGTTTTTGAACTTAAGGAATATGTTGAAGAGCATTTGCCAATATACGATTGTAGAGTATCGGTATTAGGGCATATGCAAAGAGGAGGTTCGCCATCATGTTTTGATAGGGTTCTTGCCAGTAGAATGGGGGTTAAGGCTGTGGAAGCTTTATTAGAAGGTAAATCAAATTTAATGGTTGGTATTCAAGATAATAAAATAACACTCACGCCAATAAGTAAGGCAATTAAAGGCCATACAAAAATAGATAAGGAGCTTATGAGGGTTTCTGATATAATGACGATATAATAATTTTAATAAATACAAATAAATAATAAGAAGATGTCAAATTTAAAAATAGGAATCAACGGATTCGGTAGAATAGGTAGATTAGTTTTTAGAACTAGTATATTAAGAGGTGATGTTGATGTAGTTGCAATAAATGATTTGTTAGATGTAGAGCATTTAGCTTACTTACTTAAGTATGATTCTGTTCATGGTAAGTTTGATGGTACTGTTGAAGTTAAAGATGGTCACTTAGTAGTAAACGGAAACACTGTTCGTATTACTGCAGAAAGAGAACCAAAAAATATTAAGTGGGATGCTGTTGGTGCTGAAATAGTAGCAGAGTGTACTGGTATATTCACAACTTTAGAAACTGCTCAATATCATATTGATGGTGGTGCTAAAAAAGTAGTTATATCTGCTCCTTCTAAAGATGCTCCAATGTTTGTAATGGGTGTTAATCATAATGAGGTTAAAGCTACAGATACAATTGTTTCTAATGCATCTTGTACAACAAATTGTTTAGCTCCTGTTGCTAAAGTATTAAATGATAAATTTGGTATTGAAGAAGCTTTAATGACTACTATACACGCGAGTACTTCTACTCAGTTTACTGTAGATTCGCCTTCTAGAAAAAACTACCGTTTAGGTCGTTCTGCTATGTTGAACATTATTCCTTCAACTACAGGTGCAGCTATCGCAGTAACTAAAGTTATTCCTGCTTTAACAGGAAAACTTACAGGTATGGCTTTTAGAGTTCCAACTGCTGATGTTTCTGTTGTTGATTTAACTGTAAGAACTAAAAAAGAAACTTCTTTAGAAGAAATAAAGAAAGCTTTCAAAGAAGCTTCAGAAGGAGAACTTAAAGGTGTTTTAGGTTATACTGACGAAAGTGTTGTTTCTCAAGATTTCGTAGGTGATGCTAGAACTAGTATTTTTGATGCAGAAGCTTGTATCGAATTAAATTCTGGTTTCTTTAAGTTAATATCTTGGTATGATAACGAAGCTGGTTTCTCTAACAAAATGTTAGATTTAACACAGCACGTTTCTAAATTATAGTATTAATTCAAAAAATCCTGTTGGCATACCTTAAATTTTAGGGCTGCTTACAGGATTTTTTTTATTCTTTTCAGTATGATATTAATTGTAGATAGTGGGGCAACTAAATCTGATTGGATTGCTCTAAATAAAGAAGGAGAAAGATTATTTCTTACCCAAACGCTAGGCTTAAGTCCTGAGGTGTTAACAAGGCCAGTTATTGAAGATAGATTGGCAAATAATTTTGAGCTTTCTAAGAATAGAGAAAGTGTAACACATTTGTTCTTTTACGGAGCAGGATGTGGGACTGAAAGAATGCAAGTTTTTTTATCAGAAATTTTCAAAGGATTCTTTCCTAATGCAGTAGCGGAAGTAAGAGAAGATACTTTTGCAGCGGTTTATGCAACTACCGAAGTTGGAGATCAAAGTATTGTTTGTATTTTAGGTACAGGATCTAACTGTAGTTATTATGATGGTAAAAATTTACACCAAAAAGTAACGTCTTTAGGGTATATACCTATGGATGATGGTAGTGGTAATTTCTTTGGCAGAAAATTAATACGTGATTACTATTTCAATAAGATACCTAAAGAGTTGGCTGAAAAATTTGCTAGTGAATATAACTTAGAGGCAGATGTTATTAAAGAGAATCTTTATAAGCAACCTAACCCTAATACCTATTTAGCAACTTTCGCACGTTTTATTGTAGAAAATAAAGAGCATCCATATTGTAAAGGAGTTATACAAAAAGGCTTTCAGCAGTTTATTAATAACTACGTAATGCAGTTTGAATTAGCTACTAAAATTCCAATTAGTTTTGTTGGTAGTATTGCTTATTACTTACGAGAAGAACTAACTAGAATTTTAGAGCGTAATGATTTAATTGTTGGAACTATAAGGCAAAAACCAATTGATGGTTTAGTTGAATTTCACCAACGAAAATTATAAGTTTATTTGATAGCTATCATGCTAATTTCAACATTTACAAATTTTGGTAAATTAGCAACCTCTACAGTTTCTCTCGCAGGAGCAATAGAAGGATTAAAATAGGTAGCATATACATCATTGATTTTTGAAAATTGATGCATATCTTTTACAAAAATTGATGACTTTATAACATCTTCAAAAGTCATTCCTGCTTCGGTAAGAATGGCTTTTAAATTTTCCATAGATTGTTTTGTTTCTTTTTGAATATCACCCTCAACTAACTCTCCTGTTTTAGGATCTATTGGAATTTGTCCAGAAATATATAAAGTATCATTTACTAAAATAGCTTGATTGTATGGGCCTATTGGAGCAGGGGCATTTGGGGTGTTAATTATTTTCTTCATTATAATGTTTTAGATTTATTATTTTGAATAAAGATAAAAGATAAAGTGATTTCTTTTAAATAAAGAAATGTGAAATTTTGTTTACTGGCTTTTCTTATCCCACTTTAAATCACTAAGTATAGAACTTGTAATTCCAATGAAGAAATCCCATCTTTCGTAGGTTCCGAAAGGTGTCCAGTTGAATTTGATGTTAAAACTGCCAAGTTCTCTTTCAAAACGTAATTGTGTTACAGAGAATCCGGAATTAGCAAAATCGTAACCTGATGATGCTCCAATTTTCCACATAGGAGTCAATTCAATATTACCAGAAAACATTAAACTGTGGCTGCTAATTTCATTTTGCCTGCTTGAATTGGAATAATTAATACTATAAGCTAAACTTAAATCCCATGGTATTTTATTCGTAAATAATGGATCATTTCTTTCTTCTTCCTCTTCTTCACCTTGTCGGTTATCGCTATCTAAAAAGTCGCTATCACCAAATAGGTCATCACTTCGCCCGCCACTTGCTGCAGCATAATCATATTTGTTAGCGCCTTCTCTTTTATCATCGTTATTATCTTTTTCAAAATCTTTACTTGAAAAGCTGTAACTGGCACTTGCTCTTGCTGTTGTTAGTCTAAATAAACTACCGCCATTATTTTTGTTAAGCGTGTTGATTCTAGTGCCATCATTGTCAATGGTGTAAGGGTCTAAGCTACCTCCGAAGTTAATACTCATTTTACTATCTAAAATACTCGTACCACCGGTAAAACTAATAGGGCTAAGTTTTAAAGAATCGGCATTAAAATTGTAGCTAGTAGAGAAATTTAAACTTTTTAAAATGGATACTTTTTTGGCTTCTGTGGCTGTTGAATCTTTATCTCGAACTTTAGCTTCTACGGTGTTTGATAATGAAAAGCTTACAGAGTTTGACTTACTAACACTTGGAGCGCCATATAAAGTACCTTCAAATCTTGAGTATTGCTCAACTTCACCATCGCTATCCAAAACAACATCCCCGTCATTATCTATTAAGTCTTCATAAAATTGATCAAACGCTGGAGTGTAGCTATAGCTAATACTTGGTGTAAGTGTATGTCTAATGGCTTGAATTTTTTTATCCTCACCAAAAGAATAAGTTCCATATAATGTTGTACCTAAGCTAGCGCTAAAATTATATTCGTAATAGCGGTCAAAACCACTTATGGTGTCAGTAACTTCTTCTTCGTAAGTTTCTTTGTTATAGGTTTGTTTGTAGGTGTCTAAGGCCCATATGTCTTGGTACGTACCTCCCGTTGTAAGACTTAAATATTTAAATATTTTAAAATTAGTGCTAATTGGTATAGAGTGGCTTGCCCCAACCAAGGCGCCGTCAAACATTTCGCCAGTTAAAAATTCATCATCATTAGTAGATAATGTGTTTGCAGCAGTAACTGAGTATTGGAAATTTATATTTTGTATTAACCCTTTTGCTGTAGCATCTCTCTTTTTAAAAGGGTAGATACGTTCCATACTTGCATTGAAAGTTGGTAATGTAATATCTATGTTGTCATCATCATCATCATCGTCATCATCATCGTCATCATCATCGTCATCGTCATCATCATCGTATGATGTAAGTTGACTCTGTGATGCTGTTAAACTCATGGTGATTGATGGATAATCAGGGAATGTTTTAGAGTATGATACAGATGAGCTTAATGTGTTATTTTGGGTATTTGCTATATCTGATGAGCTAAGTGAATTTTGATAATAATCACTACTACCTAAGTTAACAGAGGCAGAAAAAGACGAGTTTGGACTAGATTTTGCATCCTGAGAATGATTCCATTGAATATTGTAGCTTTTTGTTAAAGCATAATCGTCAAACCCTTTTTGGCTAGTTACTAAATTTTGGTATTGAAAGTTAAAGCCACCACTAAATTTATAGCGTTTTTTATAAACGGATTGTGCATATAGCCCATAACTACCATTTGTATATAAATCTGCAGTAACTTCAAGATCAGCATAATCACTAATTGGTAAATAGTATCCGATTCCTTGTAGAAAATAACCTCTTTCAGAAACATTACCAAACGTTGGGAAAATTAAGCCTCCTGATCTACCTGAACTCATTGGGAAATAGGCAAATGGTAAAAATATAGGTGTAGGAACATCAGCAATGTACATGTTGCTAAAACCTGCAATTACTTTTTCACCAGGAACAAATTTTGCTTTGTTTATTAAAATGTAATAATCCGGGTTAATGGTGTCTTTTGATGTTGTTATTTTGCCCTTTTGTAAAAAGTAAACGGAATCGTTTTCCTTCTTAGTTATATCGGCATAAATTTTCATTGCATCACTACCTAAAGAACCTAAACCAGCTTGTTGTTCCGTTCTTGAGTTCCAGATTAATGCTTTTTGTGTGTCAAAATTATACCTTATAGAATCAGGTATAACGACGTTTTCGCCTTGTTTAAAATAGGGTAGTTGGGTGTAATTACCCAGAGAGTCTTTCATTCTACCTGCATAAACTTCGTTGTTTACGTAGTCTAAAGTAATAACACCAGCTTTTAACTCTATATCTTGGTAGTATATTTCGGCTTCATCATAAAGATAGATTCTGTTATCTTTAGGGCTTAATTTTGTGTACCCTTTTGCTTTGTGCTTTATTTTATCTAATAATATGGGCTTTTTTTTGTTGAGCGAATCCATTTTTAATGAGTCAACTCGTAGCGAATCAATGTTTGTGATCTCAGTAAAATCTGTTGTTGCGGTAAGTGAGTCTACTTCGTATTTAACCGGAAAAGTAATAACCTTACCTTCTTGACTGTGTAGAAAATTGATGCTACAAAACAGTAGCATTAATAAAAGTAAATGATGTTTGTTTGATTGCAAGGCTATAAATCCTATTTTTGTACTAGTTTGTCTGGTATTTAATGACTGATTATCTAGAGGTCAAACTTACATATATTTTTTGTTCTGTACTTGATACATTACAATTAATTTAACCATTATTACAAATATCATAACATATGAATAAGAAATGTTTTTATCTGCTAATGCTTTTTGTGTTACCTTTTTCGGTAATAACGTTTAGCGGGAATTACAAATTAACTGCTGCTCAAGATCCATTTATAGTGGTTCTTGATGCAGGTCACGGAGGGCATGACCCCGGAAATTTAGGAAATGGCTATCTAGAAAAGAATATTGCATTAAATATAGTTTTAAAAGTAGGCGAGGCTTTAAAAAAGCATCCTGACATTAAAGTTATATATACTAGAAAAGACGATACATTTGTTGATTTGTATGTGCGTGGTGAGATAGCAAACAAAGCAAATGCAAACTTATTTGTTTCTGTACATTGTGACTCACACACGTCAGAGGCACATGGAGCAGGTACCTTTGTTTTGGGTTTACATGCCAACAAGCAAAATTTTGATATTGCTAAAAAAGAAAATTCAGCTATTTATTTAGAGGATGATTATGAGTCTCGTTATGCTGCATATAATATTAACTCACCTGAGTCTATTATAGGGTTAACTATTATGCAAGAAGAGTTTTTAGATCAAAGTATTTTATTAGCAAAAACAATGCAAGATAATTTTACTGGAGAATTAAAAAGAAAAGATAGAAAGGTTAAACAAGCTGGTTTTATTGTTTTACATCAAACATTTATGCCAAGTGTTTTGGTTGAAACTGGTTTTTTAACTTATAAACCAGAAGGTGAATATTTAAATTCAACTAAAGGACAAGCTGATATGGGACAAGCTATTGCTGATGCCATAGTTGACTACAAGAACAATATCGGATCAGTTAAAAGTGATCAGCCAAGTTTTGTAAAAACTGAAACAGAGATTAAAAAAGAACCTGTGATTAAAGAGGTTGTAAAGGCTGAGCCAAAAAAGGAGGTTGTAACAGTAGCCCCTAAGGTTGTGCCTAAAAAAATAGAAGAACCTATAAAAGAAATTGAACCAACAATTGTTAAAGAATCGGAAAAGCCTAGTGTTTTTTTTAGAGTTCAAATCTTTGCTAGCAGTAAAGACTTAGCGACTACATCTCCAGTTTTTAAAGGCCTAAAAAATATTTCAAAAGAAAGTTTTAATTCAGTAAATAGGTATCTTTATGGTGAATCAACATCATTAACAAATGCTGAAAGCCTTAAAACAGAAGCAATTTCAAAAGGTTTTAAAGACGCTTATATTGTAGCGTATAAAAGTGGAAATAGAATATCGGTTGAAGAGGCGACGAAATTTGTTTCTCAATAAAAAAATCATTTATCAAGTAAAATATTTATAATTTTGTTTGTAACCCAAAATAAAATAAGTTGAAAATATCAAGAGAAATTAAAACAGGAATTATAGTTATTGGAGGTATCTTATTATTTATAATGGGGTTTAGCTATTTAAAATCTACATCGATTTTTGACAATAGTAAAACGTTTTATGCTGTTTATCAAAACGTAGGTGGGTTGCAGTCAGGAACTCCAATTACTATTAATGGTTATACTGTTGGTAAGGTTCAAGAAATTAAATTTAAAGATAGTTCAGGAAAACTACAGGTTTCATTCTCTGTAAATAATGAGTTTGAATTTTCAAAAAATAGTAAAGCAGAACTTTATGATACAGGTATAATTGGAGGAAAAGGAATTCAAATTATCCCTGTTTTTGATGGTGCTCCTATGGCGGAATCTGGCCAGACATTACAATCAAGTTTAAAACCAGGTTTAACAGAATTGGTTCAACAAAACTTAACTCCTTTACAATCTAAAATAGAAGGAGCGGTAACCAATGCCGATTCTTTATTGATTAATGTAAATGAGGTTTTAGATGCTAAAACTAAAAATGATTTACGTGAGAGTATCACTGGTTTAAACAATTTGGTTAAGAGTTTTCAAAACAGTGCAAATTCTTTAAATGGAATTTTGGCTTCTAATAAAAGAGACTTAGAAGGTTCTATTAAAAATATTAGTAATATTACTGATAATTTTTCTAAACTATCAGATTCTATTTCAAATGCTGGATTACCACAAACTATGAGAAATTTAGAGTCAACCCTAGCTAATTTAAATATTATGTTAGCTGAAATTGAAAAGGGGAATGGTACTATGGGTAAATTGATGAAGGATGATGAGTTATACGATAATTTAGCAAATTCATCACGAGAATTAGATTTACTACTTCAAGATTTTCGTTTAAACCCAAAACGTTATGTTAATGTATCTGTATTTGGTAAAAAGCAGGTAGACTACGAAGTTCCTGAAAACGATCCAGCACAAACCATTGAAGAATAAGATATGGAATACATCCCTCAAATATTATTTAGCATTATATTAATTGCTGGAATAGGTTTTTTTGCTCAAAATGTAAAAAAACTTTCTCGTAACATCAAATTAGGAAAAGATGTAAAAATTAATGATAATAAAAAACAACGCTGGACCAATATGGCTAAAATAGCTTTAGGTCAAACAAAAATGGTTGTTAGACCAATAGCAGGTTTTTTACACATTATAGTATATGTGGGTTTTATAATTATAAATATAGAAGTATTAGAAATTGTAATTGATGGTGTTTTTGGCACACATAGAATTGGTTTAAGTGTTTTACCAGTATCAATTTATGGTTTTTTAATTGGTACTTTTGAAATTTTAGCTGTACTTGTTTTAATATCAGTAGTTGTTTTTTGGATTAGAAGAAACATTATTAAAATTAAACGTTTTTTAAGTGCTGAAATGACAGGATGGCCTAAGAACGATGGTAATATTATTTTGTATTTTGAAGTTGTTTTAATGTGTCTATTCTTAATTATGAATGCTACTGATACTAGTTTCCAGAGTTTAGCTTCAGGTAATATAGTAAGTCAATTTATAACTCCATTGTTCAGTGGTTTGTCAGAAAGCACATTACATTTTATAGAACAAACAGCTTGGTGGTTACACATTGTAGGAATATTAATATTTCTAAATTACTTATACTATTCTAAGCATTTACATATATTATTGGCTTTCCCAAATACATATTTTGGAAAATTAACACCAAAAGGTCAGTTTAAAAATTTAGAAGCTGTAACTAATGAGGTAAAACTAATGATGGACCCTGATGCTGATCCATTTGCGGCGCCAGCAGAAGGAGTAGAGGAGACAGAACCCGAAAAATTTGGAGCTTCTGATGTAACTGATTTAAATTGGGTGCAATTATTAAACTCTTATACTTGTACAGAATGTGGCCGTTGTACTAGTGAGTGTCCTGCCAATCAAACAGGTAAAAAGTTGTCACCACGCAAAATTATGATGGATACCCGTGACCGTTTGGTTGAAGTGGGTAAAAACATAGACACTAATAAAGGAACATTTGTGCCTGATGGGAAGCAATTATTAGGTGATTATATTACTAATGAAGAATTATGGGCATGTACATCATGTAATGCATGTGTTCAAGCTTGCCCAGTAAGTATTGACCCTTTATCAATTATTATGGATATGCGTCAATATTTAGTAATGGAGGAATCTGCAGCACCACCAGATTTAAATAATATGATGGGTAATATAGAAAACAATGGAGCTCCTTGGCCTTTTAATCAACAAGATAGATTAAACTGGTCTAACGAATCATAACAACTTTTAGGTATGAGTAATGAAATGAATGTGCCAACAATGGCATCACTTTTTGCAGAAGGGAAACAACCAGAAGTACTTTTTTGGGTTGGTTGTGCTGGTAGTTTTGATGATAGAGCAAAAAAAATCACAAAAGCATTTGTGAAAATTTTAAATAAAGCAAATGTAAGTTTTGCCGTTTTAGGAACCGAAGAAAGTTGTACAGGAGATCCTGCAAAGAGAGCAGGAAATGAGTTTCTTTTTCAAATGCAGGCGGTCACCAATATTGAAGTCTTAAATGCTTATGAGGTTAAAAAAGTAGTAACTGCTTGTCCGCACTGTTTCAATACGTTAAAAAATGAATACCCTGGTTTAGGCGGTACTTATGATGTAGTACATCATACCCAATTTTTAAAGCAATTATTAGAAGAGGGTCGTATCACTATGGAAGGTGGTAAGTTTAAAGGTAAGCGTATTACTTTTCATGATCCTTGTTATTTAGGTAGGGCTAATAATGTATATGAAGCACCAAGAGATTTAATTAAAAAATTAGATGCTGAATTGGTAGAAATGAAAAGCTGTAAAACTAGAGGCCTTTGTTGTGGTGCAGGTGGAGCGCAAATGTTTAAAGAACCTGAACCAGGTACTAAAGATGTAAATATTGAGCGTACGGAACAAGCTTTGGAAACTAAACCTGATATTATAGCAGCAGGTTGTCCTTTTTGTAATACGATGATGACCGATGGTGTTAAAAATAAAGAAAAAGAAGATAATATAGCCGTTATGGATATTGCTGAGCTTATTGCTTCTGCAGATGATCTTTAATTAGAAGAGGTAGAAATTATGTTAGTAGATTTTGAAAAATTACCAAACACGTCAAGAGTTTGGATATACCAATCAAATAGAACTTTTTCTGACGCTGAAGTTGCAGAAGTTAAAAGTGAATTAGATGCTTTTATAAATGAATGGACTACACATGGTAGTGATTTGAGCGCAGGTTATGAAATGCCTTATAAGCGTTTTATTGTAATTGCACTAGATCAAACTATGGCAGGTGCAACTGGTTGCTCAATAGATGCGTCAGTTCGTTTTATTCAAAGTTTAGAAAAAAAATACAATATTGATTTGTTAGATAAAATGAATGTATCGTACAAACAAGGTGAATTTGTAGCTTATAAAACGTTGCTTGATTTTAAAAAGATGGCGAAGAATAAATCGGTATCTAAAAAAACTATTGTATTTAATAATTTGGTTGCTAATAAAGAGGAGTATTTAAACCACTGGGAAGTACCTGCTGAAGAAAGTTGGCACAATAGATTTATGTAAACCATATTAATATTAACTTCTTATTAAGACCTATTTTTATTGTAATCTTCGATGAAATGCAATAAAAGGCATTATTTTTGGTTGCCTATAGTAGATACCTTTTCAATGTTAAAAAATTTCTTAGTATTTATACTTCTTTTTCCTTTTTTGTCCATTTCAGCACAAAAAAATCCATTACAAGTAAGTGATAGCATTTCGCAACAACAATGGGTAAATAGTAAGTATGACGCAATGTCTATTGATGAAAAAATAGGGCAACTTTTTATGGTGAGTGTTGCTTCAAACCAAAGCAAAGCAAGCACCAATAAAATTAATCAACTAATTGCAGAAGAACATATTGGAGGTGTTATTTTTTCCGTTGGAGGTCCGGTACAGCAAGCTAAACTTACTAATAAATATCAAAAAACATCAAAATTACCACTGTTGATTGGTATGGATGCTGAATGGGGTCTTTCAATGCGTTTAGACTCTACCTATGCATTTCCTTGGAATATGACTTTAGGTGCTATTCGTGATAGTTCAATTGTAGAAAAAGTAGGGAGACAAATTGGTAAGCATGCTAAAAGATTAGGGGTTCATATTAATTTTGCTCCTGATATTGATATAAATACAAATCCTCAAAACCCAATAATAGGAAACAGATCTTTTGGTGAAGATAGAGAGAATGTAACGCGCAATGGTATTGCCTTTATGAAAGGTATGGAAAGTGTAGGCGTATTATCAAATGGGAAACATTTTCCTGGGCATGGTGATACTGCTACAGATTCTCATAAAACATTGCCTCAAATTCCTTTTGATCGAGCTAGATTAGATAGTATAGAAATGTATCCGTTTAAAAAAATTATAAAAGAAGGGATAAGTTCTATTATGGTTGCGCATTTAAATGTGCCAAGTTTAGAGATGCAAAATGAGATTCCGTCTTCACTTTCAGAACAAATAATATCGGGTATTCTAAAAGATGAATTGGGTTTTAAAGGCTTAGTATTTACTGATGCTTTAAATATGAACGGAGTTGGGACTTCAAAAATAGCGGGTGACGTTGAGCTGGATGCTTTTATGGCAGGAAATGATATTTTATTAATGCCTAAAGATGTAAAAACAGCTAAAGCTAGATTGCTTAATGCTTATTCAGAAGGAAAAATAACAGAGCAACGTTTGGAAACATCAGTTAAAAAAATATTGATGTCAAAATATAAAGTAGGATTGCAACATTACAAGCCAACTGAAGTTAAAAATTTGTTTGAAGATTTAAATAATCTTGAAAATGATTTGATCTATGAAGAAGCTATTGAAAATGCAATTACGGTAGCTAAAAACGAATTCTTATTACTACCCCTAAAAAAAATAGAAAATAAAAAAATAGCTTACATTCATTTTGGTGATGCTGAAGGAGATTCGTTTTATAATCAATTAAAAAAATATACTGACGTAGCTAGATTTGATATTTCTGACTTGGCATCAGTTTCCTCAACATTAGCCTCTTATAATGTAATTATTGTTGGTCATCATAAGAGTAATGAATCTCCTTGGAAATCATATAAATACACACAAGAAGAACTTGGAGTTTTAAAACAAATAGCAAGTTTAAGAACTTCAAATTTAATTTTAGCAGAATTTGTAAAACCGTATTCCTTGTTAGATATTAAAAGCTTACAAGGTATAAATAGTATTATTATAGGTTATCAAAATAGTAAAATAGCTCAAGAAAGAGTTGCTCAAGCAATTTTTGGTGCAATACCTGTAAATGGTTTATTGCCTGTAACTGTTCATCCCGAATTGCCAGTAAATACAAGTTTGAAATTAGGATCTCTATTACGATTAGGTTATAGTTTTCCTGAAAGGGAAGGTATGAATTCTACAAAATTAGCCGAAGTTGATGAGTTAGTGCAACATGGTTTAGACTCATTAATGTTCCCAGGAGCTCAAGTTTTAGTTGCTAGGCATGGTAAAGTTATATATAATAAAGCTTTTGGTAAGCCTGTATATGACACACAAGAAAAGTTAACCATAGAACATATTTTTGATTTAGCTTCTTTAACAAAAATACTATCATCACTCCCCATTTTAATGAAAATGGAAGAGGAAGGTAAATTAAAGCTAAATCAGACATTTAAAGATTTAGTTCCGGAATATAGTACATCAGACTTAAAAGATGTAACTGTTTTGAAAGCGTTATCACATTATGGTAGAATTCCTGCATGGATAGCTTTTTATGTTAGTACTTTAGATAAGAGTAGAAAGCCATCACATGAGTTTTATAGAACCACACCAACTGAAGGTTTTTCAATAAAAGTAAATGATAAATTATTTTTAACCAATGCCTATAAAGATTCAATTTATAATAGAATTGGGCGTCAAGAACTAAAATCTAACCGGTATAGGTATAGTGATGTAGGCTACTATGTGTTTCATAAATATATAGAAGATACTTATGGCGAGCCACAAGATAAACTCGCGAATGATTTTTTTTATGCACCTTTAGGAGCAACAACAACTACCTATAATCCTTTAAATAAATTTGATAAAGATAGAATTGTGCCTACAGAAGAGGATAATTATTATCGTTATGAAAGAGTGCAAGGTTACGTTCACGATATGGGTGCTGCAATGCAAGGAGGAGTTGGCGGACATGCAGGTTTGTTTAGTAATGCAAATGATGTTGCTAAAATAATGCAAATGTATTTGCAAGGCGGTACTTACGGTGGTAAGCAGTATTTAACATCACGAACTATAAAAAAGTTCAATACATGTTATTTTTGTAATGAAAATGTTAGGAGAGGAGTAGGTTTTGATAAACCAGACCTAAGAACGGGTTCGCCAACATGTGGTTGTGTGTCACATCAAAGTTTTGGGCATAGCGGATTTACAGGTACATATACTTGGGCAGATCCGGATAAAGATTTGGTGTATGTTTTTCTATCAAATAGAACATATCCTACAGCAAGTAATACACTTTTGGTTAAATCTAGTTTAAGAACACGTATTCAAAAAGCTATTTATGATGCAATAGAAAATTAAATGCTAGTTTTGAATGTAATTAGATTCGTACATTCTCGACCTATTTAAAAACTTAAAAAGTAGAATTTTGAAAATTGCTATAGTTTGTTATCCAACTTTTGGTGGAAGTGGCGTTGTTGCTACAGAATTAGGAATCGCTCTTGCTGATAGAGGGCATGAAGTCCATTTTGTAACTTACAAACAACCTGTTCGTTTAGAACTTTTAAATAATAACATTCACTTTCATGAAGTAAGTGTTCCGGAATACGCTTTATTTCATTATCAGCCATACGAGCTTGCACTTTCTAGTAAATTAGTTGATACTATACGATTATATGAAATAGATGTGTTACATGTGCATTATGCGATTCCGCATGCTTATGCGGGCTATATGGCAAAAAAGATGTTGCAAGAAGAAGGGATTTTTATTCCAATGGTAACAACACTTCATGGAACTGATATTACGTTAGTAGGTAAGCACCCCTTTTACAAGCCTGCAGTTACGTTTAGTATAAATAAATCTGATATTGTAACCTCTGTATCTCAAAATTTAAAAGACTCTACTTTAGAACTTTTTGATATTGAAAATGAAATAGAAGTTATCCCTAATTTTATTGAAACTACTAAATTTAAAAATTCATTTACAGATTGTCAACGTTCCTTGATGGCAAATGATGATGAAAAAATTATAACACACATTAGTAATTTTAGAAAAGTAAAACGCATCCCAGATGTGATTAAAATATTTAATAAAGTCCAAAAAAAAATACCAGCAAAATTATTGATGGTAGGTGAGGGACCTGAAAGAGAAAAAGCGGAATTACTTTGTGAAGAATTAGGAATTGAAAATAAAGTATTGTTTTTGGGTAATAGTAACCAGATAGATAAAATTTTATGCTTTTCTGACTTATTTTTATTGCCATCACAAACAGAGAGTTTTGGTCTAGCAGCTTTAGAAGCTATGATTAATAAGGTACCTGTAATTTCTAGTAACGCAGGCGGTATTCCAGAAGTTAACGTTCAAGGCGTAACTGGTTATTTAAGTGATGTTGGTAATGTTTCTGAAATGGCAGAAAATGCCATTAAAATATTAAAAGATGATTCAGTCTTAGAAACATTTAAAACTAATGCTGTTGAAAATGCTTTTAGATTTGATTTAAAAAGAATACTGCCTCTTTATGAAGCTGTATATGAAAAAGCGTTACAGTTTAGGTTTAAAAAAATGCATTAGAATCGTGAAATATTTTTTAATCTTTTTTATAGTAATATCATGTAATGCTCAAAAAAAGAGTAATCAAAAAAACACAAGTGATAATGAGTTAAGGTTTTTATTGTCAGACAATTATAGTGGGGTAAAACAACCTAAAATCTTAATAATAAAAGAAGCTACTAGTTTAAAAAAATTCTTTTTACAAATTAATAAAACTAAAAAGCCTGGTTTAGCACTTCCTAAAATTGATTTTAATAAAGAAACTGTAGTGATTTATTGCGAAGGTGAAAGTTTTTTAACTTACAATTCCTCTATAGAAAAAACTAAAGAAACAGCTAGAGATATTGTTTTGAAGTTGGTTGATGTAAATAGTTATGAAAATATTGATTTAACATTAATTAGTCCGTTTTATTTGTATTCAATAGAAAACAGCGGTAAAAAAATACACATTGTTAAATAAACATTAATGTTTTATTAAAAAACAGTTTCTGTCGATTATAATTGCCGATTGGAAGTTTTCTTAGGTAATCGATAAAATATAGACTTAATTTTACCTTTAGTTTATTGTTAAAATTATGAAAATGAAAGTGAGACCTTATTCTTTGGTTTGTATTGGTTTATTATTGTTTAATTCTGTTTTTTCTCAAGAAACAGTCGAGTTAACTAAAAAAGATTCTATTACCTCTAGTTCATGGATGTTTGGTGTAGGAATAAACATTGTTGATGATTCGAATGATGTTTTTAATGAATTATTTGAATTTGATACTCAATGGAATGTAGTGCCTATCCTTCAAGAATAAGTGTAGGTAGGTATTTTAAAAGTGGCTTGGGTCTTGAGGCAATAGCAACTTATAATAAATATAAAGTAGGTAAAACTATTGATGGAATTGTAAATGAAGTTGAAAAGGATTATTTTGCTATTGATAGTAGATTAAGTTATGATTTAAATAAACTTGTAGGAGAAACAGGTTGGTTTGATCCATATTTGGGAGTAGGTTTAGGTTTTACTAGAGCGAATAACGCAAGTAGAGGCACAATAAACGGAGTTGTAGGCTTTAGAACCTGGTTCTCTGATAGAATTGGTTTAGATTTTAATTCATCTGGAAAATGGGCTATGAATCAATCTGAGGGTGTAACAAATCATTTACAGCACGCTGTTGGTTTTGTATATCAATTTGGTATAGAAAAGGAACTCTCAAAAAGTGGGGAAGAAAAACTAGCATTAATTGAAGCTATTGAAAAAGAGAATCAAAGAAAAAACGATTCTATTGCTAGTGCAGAAAAAGAAGCTATTTTACTAACTGAAAGAATAAAAAGAGAACAAGAGCAAGTAGCGTTAGCTTTGGCGGAAAAAGAGAAGCTAGAAGCTAGAGAGAGAAAAATAAATGATTTACAATCTAAAATTGATGATTTTGGTGCTATAAATTTTGCTTTAAATAGTTCTAATTTGAATAGGAGTTCAAAAACAGTTTTGTCATTAATTGTTAATTTGTTAAAAGCGAACCCTACAGTTACAATCAAGTTAGGAGCTTATACGGATTCAAGAGGTACAGATACTTATAATTTAAGCTTGTCTGAAAGAAGAATGCAAAAAACTTTAGATTATTTGACAATTAATGGAATTGAACAAGAGCGAATAATTTCAAATTCTTATGGAGAAAAAGGACTTTTAAATAATTGTATAGATGGTGTATATTGTACTGAATCTGAACATAAAATTAATAGAAGAATAGATATAGTTATAAATAATTTCTAAATATTAATAATACTCAACCAAAGTAAATTATATTAATGCTTTTTAACTCAGTTGATTTCGCTGTTTTTTTACCAGTAGTATTTGTATTATACTGGTTTGTTTTTAAAAATAAATTAAAAGCTCAAAATCTTTTAATTTTAACTGCGAGTTATTTTTTTTACGGCTTATGGGATTGGAGGTTTCTATTTTTGATTCTAGCAAGTACTATTGTTGATTTTTTTGTTGGAATATTTATTAATAAATATGAAAGTAAAGCTAATAAAGCAAAGCTTTGGTTGTTGGTTAGTATTATTTTCAATTTATCTTTATTAGGCTTTTTTAAGTATTACAACTTTTTTGTAGGCTCGTTTATTGAAATGTTTCAATTCTTTGGATATGCGATTAAGAGTACATGGACTTTAAATATAATACTTCCTGTTGGTATTTCTTTTTATACTTTTCAAACAATGTCTTATTCTTTAGATATTTATTATAAGAGATTAAGGCCTACAAGTAATTTTTTAAATTTTGCAGCTTTTGTCAGTTTTTTTCCTCAACTGGTAGCTGGTCCAATTGAAAGAGCATCTAACTTGTTAATACAAATTGAAAATAAGAGATCATTTAATTATAATCAAATTGTAAGTGGATTGAAATTAATACTCTGGGGTTTGTTTAAAAAACTTGTAATAGCTGATGCATTAGCTCCAATTGTAGATGATGTTTTTAATAATTATAACACCTATTCCGCATCTACTTTAATATTAGGTGTAACATTATTTAGTTTTCAAGTATATGGAGATTTTAGTGGATATTCTGATATTGCTATTGGTACTTCAAAACTATTTGGTTTTGAATTGATGTCTAATTTTAAATTTCCTAATTTTTCAAGAAATGTCGCGGAATATTGGCAACGTTGGCATATATCTCTTTCAACCTGGTTTAGACATTATATTTATATTCCTTTGGGAGGGTCAAGAAAGAGCAAACTAGTATCAATAAGAAATATTAGTATTGTCTTTTTGGTAAGTGGTTTTTGGCATGGTGCAAATTGGACTTTTATTTTTTGGGGAGCTTTTCATGCAGTAGCTTTTATACCTGTTTTTTTATTAGGTAGAAATGCAGTTTATAAGAACACTGTAATTGCCCAAAATTCATATTTACCATCAATTAAAGAAGTTTTTCAAGTGTTCGTAACATTTGCTATCGTAACGTTTTCAAGAATATTTTTTAGATCAGAGTCAATTACCGCTTCTTTTAATTTTATAAAACAGATAGCAACTAATTTTCATTTTGAAAACTATAATCATCCTTTAGGTTATAGAATGATTGATTATTATATATTAATACTGGTTTTTGTAGTATATGAGTTTATCATTCGAAAAGATGAGAGAAACCCATTTAAATTTAAATCTAAAATAGTTCGTTTTTTAATTTACACAGTCATTATTTTTACAATTTTATTATTTTTTGATGATGGTGTTGATAGATCTTTTATATACTTCCAATTTTAAAATATATGAAAAAGCTTATATTAAAATTTGCATTATATTTTATATTAATCCTACTTGCTTTAGAGGTTTTAGTTAGAGTTTTTCATTTAGCAAAAGACACACCAAGTCGGTATGTAGATGAATTTGAAGTTGAAAAGTGGAAGCCTAATCAAGAAGGTTTTTCAGTAACAGGTAATAGGAGGCAAAACTTCTCAGAGTTTCATATAAATGATAAAGGTTTTAATTCATATAGAGAATTTAAACCAACAAAAGAGGGTTACGAAATTGCTTTAGTTGGAGACTCATTTATTGAAGGATTTCATCAGAATTACTACAATTCTATAGGCAAGAAAATTGAAACGATTTTTAAAGATACAGTGTCTGTTTATGAATATGGTTATGCTGGTTATGATTTTGCAGATCAATTACATTTAATTAATAAGTATTCAAGGGATTTTGAAAATATTGATTTAGTTATTTTGGGACTTAAGTTTACTAATGATTTAGATAGATCAAAGTATGAAGTTATGACCTCACGTTTAGCCTTAGAATCACCTTTAAATAGAAGTTTAAAAAAAATTAAACTTCTCGTTTATCTAAAAAATATTGGAGCATTAAACCCAATTACAAAATTTTTTAGTAACATTAAAGAAAGTTTACTTGTCAAAAGAAATACAAATAAAAAAGAAAAAGATAGCACAGATCATATTGAAGATATAAATAAAAAGATAGATAACTTTAAATCTCTAATTGACCTATATGGTTTTGATAAATCAAACTATTATTTGTTGATTGAAGAAAATAAAACACCACAGCAATTTCTAAAATATTTGACAGATAATAAATTTAAATACATACCTATTGGTGAAAAATTAAATAGTTCTTCTAAAAATACAACGTTAATTTACGATAAGCATTGGAATAATAATGGTAGAGAAATTGTAGCTAATGAAATATCAAAAGTTGTTAAAAAATTATAGTCTATATAGTGGAAAAAAATCAGAATCAGTAGTTTTACCTTTACTTAATTCATTATAAACTTCAGGGTTAACAATTTTTCTTCCAGTGTAATAAATAACATCTTCATCTTTATGAAAAAATGTTTTTTTGTATTTATATAAGTTGTCTCCATTTTTTCTTCCACCACCTAAAACATAATATTTAAAGCCATTTACTCTGGCCCAGTTTAAAGCCTCAATTTTTAGAAAATCGTTTGGTCTACATTCAAAATAATTAGAATCAGTTCCGCCTAAAAAAGAATATAATGTGTCATCTGATTTTAATATTAACTCTACAGAAATAGGGGTGTTGTCTTTTAAGATTATAATAAGTATTCTGTTTTCTGTATTGTTTTTTATAAAGTCAAAAAAATAATTAAAAGTGTAAAAATATTGATCAGTTGCCTGGTTACGTTTCATTGTATCAATATAAATATTGTAAAAAGACTGTATAGTCTCTTCACTAATCTCACCTTCGTGAATTTCGCTAACTAAATTATATTCTTGAGCTTTTCTATAATTATTTCGAACTTTAGATTTAAAATTATCCCATTGTTTTTGGGGTTCGTTTAAAATTATGCCTCTAACATTGTTTAAAGTAGCGTTGGTAGCTCCGCCATAATTTTTGTGATTGCCTTCAAGATTAAAACGTATAAATTCTGATACAACATTATTTTTTAAATACCATTCCTTTACGTTGCTCCAAAATTCTTGTAATATAAAATCTTCTGTACCTTTTGAAAACAATGGTCCGCTATAACCATAAGGACTAATTACATCAAAATAGCTTGGTTTATCTTCAATTTTTCTTAGGTAAAAAGGCATTAAAACCTTTGGTTGGTTATCAACTTCAAATAAAAAGTAATATAATTGATAATCTGTTTTAATTGCTAATAATTCAATTTTAAAAAAAGGATTATATGAATTAATTTCACTTACATAACTGCTATAGTTTTCTTTGTCTTGATCACTATTTATTTTGTTTGTAATTAAATTAAATCTCATTATTTACACTAATTTTTTTGTTCAGAGTGAATTAAAGTAACTAAATCTGATATGTTTTCTAAATTCATTAAATCTAATAATTTAAATTTAATGTTCAATTCGTTTTCTACTTCATTAATAATCATCATATGTGTGATTGAATCCCAACCATCTATATCATTTGCAGTTGTGTTTAAATTTAATTCGATAGAATCACGTTCTAATACTTGAGTGAAAATTTTTGTTAATTGATTTATAGTTTGTTCCGTGTCCATATCTTTAAAAAAGTGATTTTAGTTTATTGTTATCTATTTTACCGTTTGAATTATATAATAATTCTTTTACAAATTTTATTTTTGTAGGTATCATATAACTGGGCAACTTTGTTTTTAGATAGTTTATTAATTTTTTTGTATCAAATTCTTCATTAGCAATTATAAGTGCAAGTTCAGTTTCATTATTCTTGTTGATTATATCTATAACAGAAATATTGTTATTTTTTAAGAAATTTTTTGAATGATGTTCTATCTCGCCCAATTCTACTCTGTAACCTCCTATTTTTATTTGAAAATCTTTTCTACCAATAAAAATTAAAGTTTCATCATCTTTTTTAATGCATAGGTCTCCAGTTTTATAAAACTTCAAATTAAAACCTTCATAATCATACATGATGAACGATGATTTATTTTTTTTAGTATTATTTAAATAACCAACGGTTACCTGGTTTCCAGATACACACAATTCACCTTCAACTCCGTTTTTGACAATTTTATTATTAGTATCAAGAATTATAGTTTTGATACCTTTTAGTGGTTTTCCTATCGCAACAATACCATTTTTTGATATTTGATTTTGATAATCATTAAAATCATAATAAGTAGAAGTTACAGTGTTTTCTGTCGGTCCATATGAATTATATATTTTAGCGTTTGGCACACACTTTTTCCACTCTTCAACTAAATTTAAAGGTAAGGGTGCAGCTCCAAAACATGAATACCTAACGGTCTTAAAGTTCATTTCACCAAAATATGGTTTTAGATAATTAATTATTGAAGGAACCATTATCAAATAATTAAGCTGGTATATATTTATTAATTTATATATATACATATATTTTATTTGGTCCTTAGGAAGGGTGTAAACGCAAGCTCCATTTAATAATGGGTATAGAAACGTAACTATTGAATAGTCAAAAGTTAAATCAAACATTTGTAAACATTTATCTGTAGGATAAATATCATGTCTTTCGTCAAATTTCATTGCTGAAAATAACGAATTCAAATTTTTCAGATCTATTGGTACTCCTTTGGGAAGTCCAGTTGACCCAGATGTGAAAATTGTATATAATAAATTAGATTCATCTATTATATATGGTTTAAATTTAATTAACTCGTTGCTGTTAATATTTGAACTTAATACAGAAAAGTTTTCAATATAATTTTCTTCTGAATGTGATGAAAACAAAAAATTAATTGATGTTGATTCAAAAATATATGAATTTCTTTCAATTGGAGAACTTACACTTACAGGTATGTATGATTTGCCTTCAAACCATAGCGCAATAATTGTTGCATATGTTTCAATATCGTTATAATCAAACAAACCACATATCTGCTCTTGGTCTGGAATATTTTTTTGTATGATATCTCTAATTTGAGATACTTTTATAAAAAGCTGATTATAGGTGTAATTTATATCATTAATACAGAAGGCATTATTATTTTTATACTTTTTAAAATTGTATTCTAATTTCTTTAATACGTTCATGTTTTATATTAATTATAAAAAGAAACCTTCGTGTTCTTGTAGTTTAATTGAAGTAAAATCTTCATTTATACTGTTATGAGCATAAGAATATAATTTTCTTTTATTAGCTAAAATGTACTTGTAGTTTTTTTGTATTTCATCAGCTAATAAAGCATTATCTGTTTGAATAAATGTAGTGTTCGTGTTAATGAAATTCTCCATTAAAGCACTTAAGCACAGTTCAAATTTTGTTTCGCTTACACATTCAAAGTATCGTATGATAAATTTTCGATCTTTTATTAAAGCAGAAATAAATCCAATTTCATTTTCATTATGAATAATAAAAAAATTTAAATTATAAATTAATTTAGATGTACTATCAAGTAAACAAGAATTTTCATTCTTTTTACTCATAGTCGTAATAGTATATTGATTATTACAAATTTGCCAATTAAAATAATCTAAACTCTTAATTGTGTCTTTATTATTAATTATTTGTTGAATAGTACTCCAATCATCGTTATTGATTTGACTGAAATAATTATATTTAATTTCCTTGTTTTTTTTGGGTAATTTTATTTTGTTTATTTTTTTTAATAGAGCATAACTAACATTGTCAAAAAAAGACATAATTCCCGATAATTTTTTTAGAAAAGGGAATTTTCCACTTATTAAATTAGAATCTAGGCTGAAAATGATAATATATCTTGTTCTCTCTGAAAATTTTTTGAAAGGCTGTTTTTCATAAAATTCTTCTACTTCTTTACCTAAATATTTTATTAACACCTTGTTTTTAGCTGCATTCAATGCTGTGTTCAAAACATATGTTGGCAATATGGTATTTTTATGCGAATTTGCTACCCACCATCTATTAGTCCAATAAATTTTGTGTTTTTTATTATTTAAATTAATAAAATCTGGTACTAAACCTACAAAAGAAACTAACTCTTGGTTCTCAGTAGCAATTACGGCACAGATATCATCATCCGATATTAATGGGTTTTTAGTTAACCAAGTAGCTTTACTTTTTGAAAAAGGATAGTAACCATTTTTAAAACTCCATAAAGAATTGTTATTTAAATATTCAACAAGATTCTTTTTAGTAATAGTATTAATTTCTAATGGTTCTTTTTTCATCTAAGGTATTAAATTGGGTTTGTTTGATTTGAAATAAAGTAGCTACAAACCTCTTGAAAAAAGTACTGTTGTGGCTGTTTTAAATATAATTCTAAAATCTAAGGTTATTGATTTATTTTTAATATAGAATAAATCAAATTCTAGTTTTCTGATTGAGTCTTCTAAGTTTTCCCCGTATTTGTACATTACTTGAGCCCATCCAGTTATACCGGGTTTAATAAAATGTCTTATATTATAAAAAGGGGTTATCTCGTTTAATTGGTTTACAAAAACAGCTCTTTCTGGTCTTGGTCCAATGAATTTCATGTCACCTTTAATTACTGCTAAAATTTGTGGGAGTTCATCTATTCTGAACATTCTTAAAATTCGCCCAAAAGGTGTAATTCTAGTGTCATTTTTCACAGCCATTTTAGCTCCTGTTTTTTCAGCTTCAATAACCATTGATCTAAATTTATATATATCAAATTCTTTTCCATATTGTCCCACTCTTTTTTGTGTGTAAAATAATGGTCCTTTATTGAAAAATAAGTTTAAAAACCACACAAAAGGAGTGACTAAAAAGAATACAATACCAACTGTAATCGATAATATTAAATTAATAAAAAAGCTACTAATAGTGTGTAAGTATCTAATTTTCCTATTTTGAAGTTGTAATATTTCATAAAAACTATCATTATGCCATTTAATTGGTAATGCCTCATAATTATTTTCATAAAATGATGTATACGTAATTACTTCTTTGCCGGACAAAATTGTGGAAAGCATGCAATTTTTAATTTCAGGACTAATTTTATTGTAGTTTTTAACATTTATAACCCAAGCGTCATAAGTGTCAATATTTTTTAATAAAGTATCATTAAAATAAGATTCTTTGCTTGATAGAAATAATTTTTCTTTTACCTCGTAAAAAGTGTTTTTATTGTCTTTACCATTAATTGATTCAACATCTTCTTTTAAACTTTCTTTTGAGTTTTTATCATAAATATAAAGTACGTTTTTTACTGGAGGCAAAAATTTAAAAACATTATCAAATAAATAACGCCATGCAATTATAATTGACGGTGTTCCTGCATAAAAAATTAATATATTAACTCTATTAATATAAGGGTTGAAATAAAATAAGCCAACAAAAAAGATTATAATAACAAATAATAGAGAGATAGCTATAGACCTTGATAACATTTTTATGCTAAAAACGGATAGTTTTTCAAAACTATATGAGTTTAAAACGTAGGCTAACATTAAATATAAAATCAAACCTAATGTGTAAAATGTAATTGTTTTAACTGATAATATTTCATGAATTTGAAAAGCACAATGTATAAAGTAATATAGTGATAAGAGAACCATGATAATATCTCCTATTACTAAAATAAACTTTCTTTCAAGTATATTAAACTTAAATCTTGTAGACATTTTAATGTGTTAAATAATGGTTAATGGACTATAGTTTTTTTTCAAAGATGATTATAATAATATTAATTAGAATAATCATTTTTTAAAAACTAGATGAAATAAGTGTTTTATTAGATATTAGTTGTGAATATCGGTTAAACTACATTAAATTTTTCAACTTTAATTACACCGTCTATCGTCTTTAAGAGCATATTTGTATCATAATTTAATAAAATTGAACCTGTTTTATTTTTGTTAAATAAAGTTAAAATTTCATTATTTATAATTTTTGATGCCTTAAATATGATATATTTTTTGTTTCCAATATTGCAATATGACCCTTGTGAACTAATTCCGAAACTTTTTATAATTCTTAATATATCGTCTGTAGTATGATAGTCAAAATCAATTATTCTCATGTCATCGGTCCTATTAAAGTAGCTCGATGTACCAATTTGTTTAGAACTATCAATTTTGAAATTGTTATTTAAAATTATTTCCCATCCTTTTTTAAAAACAACACCTTCTAATTTCATTGATAGGTAATAAATTAATCCTAAATCTAAATCAGGTGTTATATTATGCTTTTCTTGATAAATAATATTGCCAGTGTCAATACCTTTATCAATTAAATGAAAAGTTGCACCGTAAAAATCATATTCTAAATAAAATATTCCATTTAAAGGTGTTTTGCCTTGTAAATGAGGCAAGTAAGTTGGGTGTATGTTCAATAAAATTTGATCATTCTTAAATTTGTCAACTGGGAAAATATAAGGACATCCATTTGATATTAAAAAATCAAAGTCTTGCTTATAAATATCTTCTAAAATATTTTTTTTGTCTTTAACCTCAAAGCTTTTAAATGCTATTTTTTGTTCCGCTAAATATTGATATAAAGGACTGTTTTTTAAAGCATATATTTTTACAATTGATAGGTTAAAATTTTGACATTCTTTAAAAACATGAATTCTAGATCCTATAAATAAAATATTTTTTCCCATGATTACAAATTTAATGGATTGCTTAAAACTTTAATCATAAGAAAAAGGTATTTTAACTTAATTAATATATTTCTCTTTTTATTTTTATTTTCTTTACTAAGTATTTACGAACAAGTAAAGTGAGCAGTAAGGTATGAGCGAGAAAAATGAGATTGGATCTTTTTTCCATAATCCAGAAAGTAGCAATTTAATTAAATTAGATATAAATGATTTTATATCTAATTATCAATTGTTCTATACGGGTAGGCAAGCTATTAAGTATTTGATAGATATGCTATCATTAAATCAAAAAGTTGATACTATATGGTTACCAAAATATTATTGTCAACATGTGACAGCTTGGTTAAAAGAAAACTATTCTAATATTGCTGTTTATGACATAAATCCTTTTGAAACTAATGAAAAATTAGATGAATCTTTTTATGCAAAATTTGGTTCAAATGATATAGTTGTTTTAAACAATTTTTGGGGATTAAGTGATTATATTATTCCTTGTTTAAAAAATAGAGCTTTATTTATTGAGGATCATTCACACGGGTGGTTGTCACCAAATTGTATTAATAGCAACGCTGATTATTGTTTTGCATCATTGAGAAAAACTTTACCAATACCATTAGGAGGTATCTGTTGGAAACCAAATGGAGTAGTGGAGTTAATTGATGATTTGCAAATAGTTGATTCTGATTTTTACGTTAAATGGGATGACAATGTAGAAGCAATGAGTTTAAAAAAAGATTATTTGTTGGGTGATAATGACAGCTCAAAAGAAAAGTTTTTGTCACTCATAACTGATACAGAAAAATATTTACATAATCATTATCAGATTGTTACCTTAAAAAAAGAACACAAATCTATAGTAGAGAAATATTTGAGTTTTGATTATAACAAACCTAAAAGAAATAATTTAGATATTTTAGTTTTAAACCTAATAAAAACTGAGAATTTTAAAGTGATAGAAAAGGGGGATATTGCAAGTTTTGGGTTAAACTTAATTTTTAAAGACAAAGAATATTTTAATAGTTTAAAAATGTACTTGATTAGTAATGCAATTTATCCCTCAGAGTTATGGCCTGATAACGTACTGACTTCTGATTATAAATACTTATTAAATATACATATTGATTTTCGTTATTCAGAGAAACAAATGGTGCAAATTTTTACAGTAATAAATAAATGGATAACAGATAATGTATAAAATATTTTTTAAACGTTTTTTTGATGTTTTACTATCATCTATAATATTAATATTATCATTTCCAATAATGTTGGTTGTGATATTGATATTATTTTTTCAAAACAAAGGTTTTCCATTTTTTGTTCAAGATCGCCCAGGTAAAAACCAAAAAGTTTTTAATGTTTATAAATTAAAAACTATGACAGAAGAGAGAGGTGGAGATGGAGAACTGTTACCTGATGAAGATAGAATTACTTTGGTTGGAAACATTGTTAGAAAAACCTCTTTAGATGAAATTCCACAATTGATAAATGTATTAATAGGAGATATGAGTATAATTGGACCAAGACCTCTTAGAACATATTATTTGCCATTTTATACAGAGGAAGAGAATAAGAGGCATTTGGTAAGGCCTGGTATAACAGGTTTAGCTCAAATTTCGGGTAGAAACCATTTGAATTGGGAAGAGAGATTTAAATTTGATGTTGAGTATGTTAATAATTTGAGTTTAATTTTAGATCTAAAAATACTTTTCATGTCATTTGTTAAAGTATTTAAATCTTCAAATGTAAATATTCCAGAATCAGGAATTATAGAAGATTTTAATATTTATAGATCAAAAACAAAAAAGGATGAAA
>NZ_JAHKQN010000019.1:158848-287987 GCF_018861125.1 Cellulophaga baltica
TTTCATCCTTTTTTGTTTTAAAGATTTAGTACACTTAAAATTTAAGCATGATAATATTAAATTACTTTTTTAATATTTTTTAAAAGAACGGCATTAATTATATTAACATCAAATTTCTCTTCAGCTAATTGTCTACTTTTAATACCCATTTCTTTAAGCATTGATGGGTTTTTTAAAAATGCTTCCATGGCATCAACTAATGCTTTTTCATTTTTTGGGGGAATTAAAATTCCGTTTTCATTATTACCAACAATCGTTTCTTTGCAACCTGGTGTATTTGTTGTAATTAATGGAAGACCTACAGATGTAGCTTCTAAACATGATCTAGGAATACCTTCTCTGTAGTAAGTTGGTAAAACAAAAACATCATTTTTATATAAATGTTCTTCAACGTTATTTTGTCTACCATGGTAAACTATAACGTCTTTTTTTACAAGTTCATTAATCCTGTCAATTGAAATACCTGAAGGAGTATTGTCTGGTTCTCCGATAATATGAAATTCAGCATTCGTATAGGTACCTTTTAATTTTTCTGCAGCATTAACATACATGTCAATACCTTTTTCTTTAATTAAACGAGCAACAAACATAAATTTAATATTATCTGTCACTTTTTCATTAACTCTATAACGGTACTTGTCTAAACTAACACCTGAACCACCAATAAAGTCAACAGGTTTTGATTTAGCTATAATATTTTTATCTAGAAAAAGCTGATAATCATCTCTATTTTGAAAAATTACAGTATGGTTGGTTTTTAAAGCTTTTCTATATAATGTCTGGGTTACTTTTTGCAGTAATTTTGCTTTAGTAGAGGCACCGCTAAATGTATACCCTAACCCTGAAATCATAGAAATAACAGGTATGTTTAATTTAGCAGCAGCTATTGATCCATATATTACTGGTTTAATTGAATATGGAAATAGTAAATCAATTTCATTATCAATTAATATTTTCTTTATATTATTTATAGACTTTAAATCCATAAAAGGATTTAAACCTGTACGTTCAAGTTCAAAACCTGCAGTTTTAGCTCCTAATGAATTTAGTTTATTTTCAACTTCATCATCAATATCTGGTGCAGCACCAAATACTTCGTAGCCATTATCAACCAAATTTTTTATAAAATCGCCTCTAAAGTGAACTAGTGATTTAGGGTGTGAACCCATCACCATAATTTTTTTAATCTTCATGCTTGGTTGATTTTTTTTTAAAGTTTTTTTCAAAACTATTTTTTTTTATTAGTTAACTGTTATAGCTGTGTAGTTAATCGATTAATAGTCGAATTATATAGTTGTGTGGCCTTATTTAATTAAATCTAACATTTTTAAATTAAAAGTTTCAATAGTTCTATTTGAAAGAAAATTATCAAAAATTTGCCTTTTGTTTTTATTGTCTTCGTTTAAACACTTTAAGATACAATTTGACAATTCAGTTTCATTTTCAGGCTCACAAGTAAATATGCCTTCTATTTGATCTATATCTCCTGCACTAAGTGTCGCTACTATATTCGTATTCTGAGACATCATTTGTAGCAATACGTTAGGGAAGCCTTCAAGCCTTGAAGATAATATACAAGCTGTTGCATTATTAAAATAAGGATAAACATTATCAACAAAACCAGGTAGCGTTATTTTCTTTTGTAACTCTAATTCAACAATTAGGTTTTCTAAAGTTGCTCTTTCTTTACCTTCTCCTAATATTATTAATTTTAAATCAGGTTGTTCCTTCAAAATACTTTTAAAAGACTTTATAAGTATGTCAAAACCTTTCACAGGCATTAATCGGCCAGCAGCAACCAGATATTTGCCAGAAATAACTTCTGTATTATTATTTTTTGATTTTAAGGCTATATCTTCAAAGTTAATTGGGTTTGATAACACATGTACATTTAAATTATTAGCAAAGCCATTAAGGCCTTCTAATAAACCCTGTTTCATATAATTTGTTTGACAAATTACAAGTGAACTTTTTATATAACCTAAATGATAAAAAAAACGATATATTTTTAATTTAAAACCTGAAAATAATTTAAATATTGAATTTGATTCGCGAACAATAATTTTTGTTTTTTTGAAAAATTTGATTCTTTTAGCAAAACCTAAAACTCCATTTATTATGGTTTGTGATGTAAATGTATGGGTGTAATTTTTTGTGCCACTAAAAATAAAATATGGAATTAAAAAAAATATACTAATGAAGTAATTCGAAAAAGGAAAGTATGTAACTTTTGAATTTTCTTCAAATTCAGACCAACTATCACAAGTTTTTTTTGTTAAAATTATAATGTTAGCTGAGCCTTTATTTGCTTTAACAAATTTTGCTTGATTCATAATTATTTGTTCAGAACCTTGTAGCTTATCTGTGGGTAATATGAATAACCAATTTGTTTGCTGTAAATTCATAGTTTAAAATTACTTAGCTATTAATTCTGAAAATAATTCTTCGTATTGTTTTAGTATTTTTTCCTCTCCATACCTACTAACAACAGAATCTCTAACTTTATTTTTTTCAAAATTATTTTTAGCTAATGTCTCTTTTAAAAACTTAAAAAAATCATCTTTAGTATTTGCAATATATCCATTTATGCCTTTTTGTATTATTTCGTTGATTCCTCCTGGAGCATTAAAAGCAATTACAGGTGTGCCAACAGCGCAACTTTCAATTAAAACATTAGGGAAGCCTTCTAAATAGGAACCATGTATATATATATCGCTTTCTGCTAAGTATTTTTGTGGTTCACTAGTGAAAGAAACAAATTTTACTTTTTCAGTTAATCCAGATTCAATTACTTTTTTGTTTAATTCTTCTTTTAGTGGTCCGTCACCTATAATTGTGAATTCAAATGGTGTTTTTATTTTTTCTAAAACTTCTAAGAGTCTTAAGTGACCTTTTTGCTCCACCAATCTTCCAACAGTAACTAATTTAATAGCTGTTTTATCACTGTCCTCTTTTTTAAGTTTAAATTGACTAGTAACTGGATTATTAATTATTTTTAGTTTTTTTGTTGGGAAATTTAGATTTTTTATAAGATCATTTTTCATATCTGATGACTGACATACAATCATGTCTAAGAATTTTTTTTGCATAAAATCAGCAAACCAAAAACTCTTACCCTTTTTTTCTTTCCATCCTGTTCTTACGAAAGTTTCTCTACCAACAAACTTTATTTTTGGAAAAAGAACAGAAATTACAGCCATAAGTGTGTTCACATGTGCCAATGAACTAAAAACAACCTTTGGTTTTTCTTTCTTGAATAATTTTATTAGCTCTAATAATGAATCTCTGACCTTATTTTTTTCTAAAAAAATAATATCTACTTTATCTACAAGGTATGAGGCATTATTATTAAAACCAACAACAACAAGTGTAGGTTTAAACTTATTTTTGTCAATATTTTGAGCAATAAAAGACATCACACGTTCTGCTCCTCCAGCTCTTAAAGATGGGATGATAAAAAATATTTTTGGTTTCAAGTTATTTAAGGTGTTTTATTATTGTTTTAATGTCAAAATCTTTCAATTTTTTGGCGGGTACACCACCAATAACTGTATTTTCTTCTAAAAAAGATTTACCAACGCTTGCATTCGCAGCTATAGCGGTATTATTTGCTATTTTAATATCTCCATAAATTTTTGCCCCAGGTCCAATATAAACATTGTCTCCTATTTGTGGAGCTTCAGGTTTGCCACCTGATGCACCAATATTAACGCAAACATGTATACGACAATTTTTTCCAATTCGTGCTTTACTATTGACAACGATAGTTCCGTAATGAATAATTGCTAATCCAGGTCCAAAAACGTTTCTAGGTATTGAAAACCCTAACTTTAGTGATAGTTTTTGATACTTGTGTTTTAAATAATAAAAATAAAACTTTTGAAAAATGTTTTTATTAGTGTTCTGGTAGTATTCAGTAGTTCTTAATAGTTTTTGAAATTTCCAAATTAGATTAGGCTTTAGAAATAAAATTAGTCTATTTTTTAAAGAATCATTTTTAATTCCTTTAGCGTTTTTATCAGCCTCTATATATAATTTTAAGTCTTTTTTTGATTTTATCATAGCTCAATTTATAAATAGGGTTTGCTCTCATTATCTAAAACGTCTAAAATTCTTTCTTTGTAATTTTTAGATTTATTTAAGTCACTGTCAGAAATATAAGTTTCTAGTATTTTTTCACCATAACTTGAGTAATTTCCAATAATTTTTGCTGGGTTTCCGGCAACAATACTATTTGTAGGTACTGATTTTGTTACTACGCTACCTGCAGCAACAATAACATTATTATCAATAACTACACCCGGCATTATTATACTGTTTGAACCAATAAAAACATTATTTCCTATTTTCACTCTTCGATATAAATAACGTCTCCCTTTTTCATCATTAAATAACCATGTAGAACCATCGTGAGTGAGTAATTTTACACCAGAGGTTATGGTTACTTTATCACCCATTGATATCAACCAAGGTTCAGAACCAAATGATGTTATAAGTATTCTACAATTATCTCCTACTTTTACACCTTTGTACCTTGCGTAATTAACTCCGGATAATGTAATTATTTTATATTTTTCCTTAATTAATGAAAAGATTTTTTTCATACTCTTCTTTGTTTTGTTTAATATTATATTGGATCCACATTGATATAAACAATATATAATATAGAATAAAGTAATTGTGTGCAGCCATTAAAAATAATATAAGAGCAATGCTTTGCATTAAAATATTGGGTGCTATTTTAAAGTATCTTATGCCACTTATTAAAAAATTAATATAAAACAGTATAATAAAGAGGAAAGCAATAATACCCGCTTCACCAATAATTAATAAAAAGGTGTTGTGAGAACCTAAGGTCCATACACCACCTTTTTGGAATGCACCATATCCATTACCTAAAAAAGGTCTGTTTTCCACAGCATCATAAAAATGCGCCCAAGTTTCTGTTCTACTATCTTCATCAATATTATAATTTCTTGATGAATTTTGTTCACCAGTTATCGCTGCCTTTAATACTAAAAATCTTGGATTATCTAAGTTAAGCGCGTCGCCAAAAATGATTATCAATGTTAATATCCCAAAACCAATGGCAAAATATTTTATATTTTTTATGGAGTTGATTAATGATAATAAATTTACTAAAATTAGTATCACTATAAATGTTCTTGAAAAAGTTAAAATACCACAAACGACTGCAATTATTCTGCCAATATTTTTTAGTCTTTTATTTTTTACTGCATAAGATAAAGTGTAACATGATATGCAAATAAACCCTGCGGCATTAGGATTTAAGTACAATCCGCTGTATCTGCTATATCCACCTCCAAAAAATATTGCGTTTATTAATATACTTAATGCTCCAATTGACAAAAAAACATATAAGTCATTTGCTGTTGTTTTTTTTATAACTTCTGAACCGCATATAATTACTATAAAATATTTTATACATACCGTTAAAAAATCAGAAGTTTCACCTTGGTATATTTGTATACCACTAATAAGAAAATAGATTAATCCAATTGAAATCATCCATGCATTGGGTCTACCTGGCTTATTTAAAACATAAAATATAATAAGCAATAAAAAAGACAAATAGCTTAAGGCACTTCCGATACCTGAACCTAAAAATTGAAGAGAAGCTCCAGGTGCATTTAAAATAAAAATCGATAAAATTATATATTTTAAAATATTAAGCATTTCTAATTTTTTTATATTCTTTAATGGAAAAATTTAAATAAATGAATGGGCTTATTGAATAAACTATTGTTGTAGCTAAAACAATTCCATAAACACCATAAGACTTCATTAAAATATAATCTAAAATAACACTTAAAATTAAATTAAATAAAGAGATTTTAGCCATGAACTTATTCTTGTTAGTACTGGTTAAAAATTTGACAAGAACATTGCCACATAAATAAAAAGGAATGTATGCTAACAAAATCATTTGTATATTACTTACTTTATAAGTGTCAGAAGCTGTAAACTCATTTCTTTCAAATAATAATTTTACTATTGTAGGAGAAAAAATTATTAATAAAATAACAACCACTAAAGCCCCACTGAACAAATATTTTAATACTTTAAATAAATGTTCGTATGCTTTATTTATATCTTCATTAATTAATTTTGAAAAATGAGGCAATAAAACGTTTCCTAACCCTACCATTGAAAACCCTAAAATAAATGCAGGTATTTTTAAACCATAATTAATTGCTGCTACACTACCAATAACAAGCATTGCTGCAAAATATTGATCTACTACTGGAATTAAACCAGTCAATAAACTTGAAGATATTTTAAGAGGAAACTCTCTTAACATTGTAACAATATTTTTATTTTTAAAATCTATTTTACCTAGTGATAATGTTTTTTTGTAAAGGCAGATTGATAAAAGAAATATAAATGTTAAGATACTACCTATTAAGGTCGAAATAGCTAATACAAGATCATCATTAATTAGGTTATTATTAAATTTTAAAAAGAAAAGAATAGTTAATGGTATAAAAATAGGTCCAAATGATGAAAATTTGAATTCTCCTTTTATGTTTAATAAACCAGTTAGTAAAGACGAAAGCCCCCATATTAATATACAAGGTGAAATGTACCTAAATTGTTTTTTCACCAATGCATAATATTCATTTGTATGCCCAGGAATAAAATTTTCTAAATAGATATCCGTAAATGTAATTGCTATTATAAAAAATACTGTTGAACAAGCAAAAGTTATTAAAAAACTTGATGATTGAAAAGATTTGATACTTCCATTAGCTTTTTCATTAGCTATATAATTTGGAATAAATACGTTTGCAAATGAATTTAAGAAAACAGTTGAAATAAACCCAGGGATTATTGATGCTATTAAAAAAGTATCTATATAAATAGATAATCCAAATTCTGAAGCAACAACAGTTTCTTTAAAAAAACCTATAAATTTTATAAAAGAAGTAATTGATATTACAACTAATATATTTCTAATGACAGGTTTTTTTAGAAAGTCAATTATTTTGTTAATGTATTTTTTTAGCATTTATGAATTAAATTGACGTGTTGTTCAAACAATCTTTAATTAAAATTTCCCATTCAGAAGTAATTTTTGTTGCTTCAAAAGGTTTAGCTGCAATATGGGCTTTGCTACCAAAATCTTGGATTAAATTTTCATTTTGAATTAATTTAATTAATTTGTTTTCAAGTGCTTTTTGATCATCAATTTCAATTAAATATCCGTTTTCATTAGAATTTATCAATTCGCTAGGTCCTGTTGGGCAATTCGTGGATATTGGCGCAAGCCCCATGTACATAGCTTCGATAAGTACATTTGGAAACCCTTCAAATTTAGAGGTCATTACAAATATTTTAGATTTTTGATATAAGCCGACAACATTTTTAGTTTTGCCAATTAAACTAATTTTATCTGTCATACCTAAGTCATCGATCATTTTTTGGTATTTATCTCTTAGCTTTCCTTCGCCAGCAATTATAAGTTTCCAATCATTATTGTCAATATTACTAAATGCATTAATTAATAAATGTTGAGCTTTTTGCTCTGTCAACCTTCCAATATTTAATACAATATTTTCTTTAGTATTTTTTTGTAATGATTTTTCTGTAATTTCTTGTGATAAAGGATTGGCCAAAATAACAACATTGTTGGGTTCTAAGAGTTTATCAAAAAAAGATTTTATTTGCTCTGTTTGAACAACTAAATAATTAGCCTTTTTGTACAAAACATTTCTTAAAAAATTCCATTTCTTCTTTGGAGCATTTTCAATCTCAGGATTGTTTCGTTCACTAATAATACATGGTATTTTAGCTTTTCTACTTGCTAATATTGAAAGTATATTAGTGCTTGTTATAAATCCAATAACAATATCTATTTTTTCTTCTTTTAGATATGAAGATATTTTTTTATAAAAATAATAGTTGTTGGTTATGGACTCTATAGAATTTGAGCTAATTTTTTTTTCTTCTCTGCAAGAGAATATTTTAATTTTAGAGTTTAAATTATAAAAAGGTTTTTCTTTTACAAGCTGTATAATTGAAACTTCGTATCTCTCTATTAATTCATTTGATAAAGTTGATATTACCCTTTCAGCGCCACCTGCGGTTAACGATCCAACAACAAATGCAATTTTTTTCTTCATACTATTGGTTTGGTGTATTTGAAAATTCCCAAATTCTGTTCAAATGTAATTATTTTATATCTAAAGTTTAACAGATTTTGATAGGCGGATAAAATATACGTTGTAATGAATTTATTTAGTTTTGTATTTCATTCTAAAATGAAATAAACTAATTTCTATTTGCCTTCTTATGTCAAAACTTTTTAAAACGCTTTGTATTGTTTCTTTCACTTTAAAATCTGTTATAGTTTTTGGACAAGTAAAAAAGATGTCTGATTTTTATAAAGAAGGAGAAGATAAATCTATAACTATAAAAAGAGCTTTATTATCTAATTACGACTCTATAATTGTAGATAAGTCGTTATCGCCGTGGGAAGTAAGTCCAATAGTTATTGTTAAAGCATCTAATAAAGTTATTTTGTTTGAAAAAGGTGCTACAGTTCTAGCAAAAAATAATGCCTATCCTAAACTAGGAGATGCTATGATTGAACTAAAGAATTGTAAAGATTTAAGTTTTATAGGTGATAGTACTGTTTTAAAAATGAATAAAGAAGAATATGTTGAAGGGGAATGGAGGCATGTTATTAGTTTAAGGGGAAGTGAGGATATTAGTTTTAAAAATATGATTCTCAGAGATTCTGGTGGTGACGGTATTTATATTGCAGGAAGTAAAGAAAAAAAATTTTCTGAAAACATTTATATTGATAACGTTAATAGTGTAAATAATAAAAGGCAAGGTATGTCCATAATTAGTGCGAAGAATGTTTTTGTTTCAAACTCAAAATTTTCGGAAACTAAAGGAGCTTTACCTGAAGCAGGATTAGATATTGAACCTAATACTTCGGAAGACTTGGTTGTTAATATTAATTTTGAAAATTGCGAGTTTTACAATAATTACCATGCTGGAGTTAAATTAGCATTAGGGAAATTAAATGCTGAATCAACAAAAATTGCTGTTTTATTTACAAATTGTTTAATTGAAAATAATCACAATGAAAGTAATAGGTATGCTCCTGCAGAATTGGTTTTTGGGGCAGATAAAGATAGCCCTGTAAAAGGAAATGTTTTATTTGAAGATTGTTTAGTGAAAAACTCGCAATGGCCATTAATTTATAGTCGTAAAACTTCTAATGCTTATTCTGTTCATTTTAAAAATTGCTTTGTTGAAAATGTTGCGCAAAAAAAAGACATGCCAATAATAAGTTTTGAAGTTCCTGATTATAAAAATAAAACCAATTTTTTAGGTGGATATAAGTTTGAAGATTTGACTATAAAAACAAAAATGAATTCTCCAATTATTCAAATAAGAGGGTCTAAGTTAGGTACCTTAAAAGGGGTTGATAATCTTGTCGGAAATATTATACTTTTAAGCGAAAAAAATAATAAGTTGTATAATTATATTAACTATAGTTCGTTTTTAAATGAGAATGTAAATATTGACATTATTAGAAGAATTAATTAGAAATTATAGTTTTTTTCGTGTTAATTTTAACTCATTTGATTTTTTACATTGCAGTTCATCGAAAAAACTTAAAGTTGTGTATTGTTTTTATTTATTCTCACGTTATTGTTATCGATAAACGACAGATAATAACGATGAAAGGTATTGTCCCCATTTAATATCTTTTAAAATATACCTACTTATGAAATTTAGTTGCATAAAGATAATATGTCTATTTCTTATACTATCATCATGTTCTTCGGATGATTTATATCAATCTTTAATATTAGAAGAAGTCGAAGCAGTTGATGATGTAACTGACGTAGATGAAGAGACTGAAGAAGATCTTGAAGAAGTCATCGATATTGATTCAAAATCTACAGTTAGTTACCCAACAGATGGTATTAAAGTTTCAACATTTGGTTTTTCTGCTGATGATTCTACTGAAGCTTTTTTAGAAGCGGTTAATTCTGATTATGAAACCCTAATTATAGATAAACAAGATTCTGATTGGGTTTTACAACCTACCACTTTAGTTGATGTAAGTAATAAAAGAATTTATATAGAAGATGGAGTTGTTGTTAAGGCAAAAGAAAATTCGTTTACAGATTTGAGTGATGTTCTTTTGCAATTAAAAAATTGTTCAGACATCACTATTGATGGTTATGGAGCAACTTTTCAAATGAATAAAGATGAATATGATGAAGGAGAGTGGAGACATACGCTTTCAATTAAAGGGTCTGAAAATATCACTATTAGAGGTCTTGAATTAAATGATAGTGGGGGAGATGGTATATACATAGGACCAGGAACAGATACAGGTAGTTATTCTGAGAATATTCTTGTTGAAGATGTTACATGTACAAACCATAAAAGGCAGGGTATGTCGATTATTAGTGCTCAAGACGTTTGGGTGAAAAATAGCGTGTTTACTGAAACAAATGGAATTTTGCCAGAAGCAGGTTTAGATATTGAACCTAATAATTCAGAAGAAAGGTTGGTAAATATAAATTTTGAAAATTGTTCTTTTACTAATAATAATCATGCAGGTATTGTTTTGTCTTTAGGGCAAATGACAGAAAGCTCACTGCCTATTTCAATTAATTTTGAAAGTTGTGATACAAGTTATAATGCTTCAGAAGATAATGCCTATGTTGAGAGTGAAATTATTTTGACAGCTAGTAATGATAGTCCAGTAGGAGGAGAGGTTTATTTTAAAAACTTAACAGTAGACGGTAGTGATTGGTGCGCTGTTTATAGTAGAAAAAGAGCTGATGCATTTTATGCTACTTTTGAAGATTGTACTTTTAAAAATGTAAGTCAGGCTGGAACAAAATCTCCTATTTATTTAGAAACAGGAAGTTATTTTGATATAACAGAATCTCTTGGTGGATTTACTTTTGAAAACACTTATATTGAATACGATACTGATTTGCCATTTATGTGGATTAACGGCGCTGCATCTTTAACTTCTGTACAAGATATTACAGGTACTTTTACTGTTGATGAGCCTAATAATTATCCCGTAAATTATGTTAATTACGATTCTTTACTAAATATAAATGTCAGTATTGATGTTGATTATTTAGATTAAAAAAAAACTTCTGTGTTATTTAAGACTATTTATTTTAAGTTATATTGGATTCTTGAAAGAAGACCTCGTTTTATTAGATTTTAAGTTGAGAGGCGAAGAGCATACGATACCGTTCTGAAATATAATTTGATTAATATTTAATATGCTAATAAATATTAGGTTCGTAGAGTTATATTATAGAGAAAAGCTCTGTATTTAAATTTTTAATACAGAGCTTTTCAAGTTTTGTTTATTAAATTAATTACTACATCTTAATAAACTTTACACTTTCATTAATATTTGTTCCAACAGCATTAATTATATAGACTCCAGAATCTAAATATTGAAAGTCTAATTCTATATTACCATTATTTGCATTGTATAAATCTACATTTGTGGTTTTGATTAAAGTACCATTAGTGTTGTAGACATATAATTTAAATGCACTTTTATGTTCAAGTTCGAAATATAGTGTAGAAAAATCATAAGTAGGATTTTTACTTAAGTAAAGACTATTTACATAGTCATTATTAATAGTTTCGTTTTCTGGAGACCATAACGTATATCCTATAAGATTATTTATATCATATGTTAATGCTGTGCTATTTAAAGAACCGCCTTCACAATCTTCAATAGTAGCAATAAAAACCTCATTTGATGTTGCTTTTACAGAAAAGCCTGGTTCTAAAATTACTTTACCTTCTGATGCATATTTTACAATTCCGCTTGTATGATCAACAGTATTAGATGCCTCGGTTAAAGTTAAAGAATAAACACTTGTTGCGCTATCTTCATCAGATACGATATTTATTTCATCTGTACATTTATCATTATTTTCATCCTCATCGTCTTCATCAATTGGTAGTTCTGATACAATTTTATAAGACAGAGAAACATTTATAAATTTATTTATCTTTCCGTAGTAAATTGCATCATCATTTTTTAAATTATCATTTGCTATTGTAAAATCACCACTAATATTTTCTAATCCTTCTGTACTATACGCTCCTGAAAATTTAATAAATGGCTCAGAGTTATCATATGATAATTCTGTATTATTAAATGCTGTGTTTCCAAATGAGGGAGCGACAGCGTAATAATCAGTTGTTTGAAGTAAAAAAGGTGGCTCGTCTACTTCAGAACAAACATCTCTAAAAGTACAATCATTAAATGTTGTCATAAAAGCATCACTAGGTATTCTTGAATTTAATACTTTCTGTGTAGAGTTTTCAACAACCAAATTGTTAAATGTAATATTTCCATCCACAGGATTTAATGATGATGTACCTACACTTAACTTAATTTCACCAGCAGATTTTGAATTGTTATAAGAATTATTACTTAATGTACAATCATTAAATGTTATTGAAATGTCTTCAGAACTACTAGATAGGTTCCAAGTACTTATTTGAATACCATAATAATAGTTATCATAAAATATTGAGTTTTCAATAACAATATTTTTTAGCTTGTTCGAAGAATTATTAGGTTCAAAATTTATTCCACATCCTAAAATATTACTTTTAGTTCCAGATATAGAACAATTATCAATTGTAATATTTGTGCCTCCAATAATTGATATTCCGTCTCTAGATTGATTCGTAATAGTTAAATCTTCAAGTGTAATTCCATTAGTATCTCCATTCGTATCACCAATATATACGCCGTCACCACCACTTTCATCTATTGTCAAACCTTTAACAGAAATATTTGTACCATTAGTAATATTTAGACTGTTTCTCCATTGTCCATCAGGATCATAGGATTGATATTCATCTCTATCCATTTTAAAAGTGGCACCATAACCTATTATCTCAACATTTTCTGGACTTACAAGTTGAAATAGTTGAGCATTACTAGAATTATAATAACCTGATTTTGCTTTTAAAACTACACCGCTTTCAAAGATGATAACTTTGTTGCTAACGTAATTAACTCGTATAGGGCTAACAATCCAATCGGTAGATTGTTTATCAATTATTATGGTGTCATATGATGATTGTAATGCACTTATTATAACTTCAGAGTTGTCCGAACTGTTGAACCCGTAACGTGAAGCATCAATTTCAGTGGCACAAAGTGTTGTGATATTGAGTAATATTAATAAAAATACCCATATATTTTTATTATAATTTATTTTAATCATAAAGTGGGGATTTATATTGTTAGTTTTTAGAATTTGCTTCTAATGATTCAATTTTTTTGTTTAAATCAATAATGTAAAGTGTAAGCTCTTCTATTTTTTGTAACAATTTAGCATCCATTTCTCCTAAGGGAATACCGTCAGTACCAATTTCTTTAGCGCTAGGTATATCTTTTAAATGACCATATTCATTAATATGTGTTTCTACATCTTTTAACGTAGGTAATTGGTAGTCATTTTCAAATACAAAGTCAGACCAACCACTACCTTCTACAATTACTTCTCGAGAACCAATTGAACCTTCAACAGCAAGAGTGTGGTTGCCAGTTTCATCTGTTCCAATTCCAACTTTTCCATCATCATTAATGGTCATCCTATCAATTGCACCTCCCTTAGTTGTTGAAGTTTTAAATATTATTTTTGCGCCAGAAGAATTATTGTTTTCAATAGCAATTTCACCTCTAGTATAGCTATCATTTGAAACACCTAATCTTATGTTTCTTTCGTAGTAATTTTCAGATACGAGATAAACACCATGGGTTTTCTCTGAAACGTTGCCTTCAGTGCCTAATGTCGATTCTATTTGAGGTGTAATTTGGCTAAACCCACTTAATGCAGAAAAAGTAAGAAAAATAGTTGTTAGTGTAGTAATTTTCATTTCATCTAATTTATTGTTCGTTTCGTCGATTTTTATAATTGCGAAAATATACAATGTTTATATGTTTAATACTTTTTTTTTGTTATAAATTTTCAATTTTATACAATAGTTATTAAAAAAAAAAGCCTCTAAATTTACATTTAGAGGCTTTCTATTTTTGTTTTATTTAATTATGATTTTCCAATTTGAAAATATTCAAATCCTTTACTAATTAATAATTCTTCATTATATTGATTTCTACCATCAAATATGATTGAATTTTTCATTTGAGATTTTAACTCTTCAAAATCAGGTGATCTAAATTCTTTCCATTCTGTTAATAAAACCATTGCATCAGCGTCTTTTAAGGTTTCATATTTAGAATTGTAATAAGTTACATTAGGTACATCTTTTAAGTAAAAATGTTGAGCTTCATCCATTGCTTTTGGATCATATGCATGAACTTCTGCACCATGTTCAACTAGCTTTTTAATAATATAGATAGCAGGTGCTTCTCTCATATCATCAGTTTCAGGCTTAAATGCTAATCCCCAAACTGCAATTTTTTTACCTTTTAAGTCATTTCCAAATTTGCTCAAAATTTTATTTGCAATAACAAGTTTTTGTTTGTCATTAACATCTTCTACAGCACCAATCAGTTGAGCATTGTAACCATTTTCTTGTGCTGTTTTTTTAAGAGCTTTAACATCTTTAGGGAAGCAAGAACCACCGTAACCACTACCAGGGTATATAAAGCTATATCCGATTCTACTATCAGAACCTATACCGATTCTTACTTTATTTACGTCTGCACCAACAAGTTCACAAATATTTGCAATTTCATTCATAAATGAAATTTTAGTAGCAAGCATAGCATTTGCTACATATTTTGTCATTTCTGCAGATCTTACGTCCATTGTTATAAGTCTATTGCTAGTACTTCTAAAAAATGGAGTATAAAGATTTGTCATTTTTTTAGAGGCTTCTTCGTTGTCAGAACCAACAACTACTCTGTCAGGCTTCATAAAGTCATTAATAGCATCTCCTTCTTTTAAAAATTCAGGATTTGACACAACATGAAATTCAATAGAAACATTACGCTTTTCAAGTTCTTTTTCAATAGTTGCTTTAACTTTGTCAGCTGTTCCGACCGGTACTGTAGATTTATCAACAACAACAAGTGGCGTTGTCATATTTTCTCCAATTTCTTTAGCAACCTGCAAAACATATTTTAAATCTGCAGAACCATCATCACCCATTGGAGTTCCAACAGCTATAAAAGCGATATCACACTTATCTAAATTTTCAGAAAGTTTAGTGCTGAAACTTAATGTTTTATTTGATACATTTCTTTTAACCATAGCTTCTAAGCCCGGTTCGTAAATTGGAATAATTCCCTGATCTAAATTGTCAATTTTGTTTTTGTCAACATCAATACAAGTTACATTGTTTCCCATTTCAGCAAAACAAGTACCACTTACCAATCCAACGTATCCTGTTCCTATTACAGTTAAATTCATTTTTTAATTATTTAAAGGGTATTTATTTATTATAATATTTTTTGTACCAAGTTATAAAATTTTTGACTCCTTCATTTATTGGAGTATTTGGACTATAATTATAATCTTTTATAAGACTATCAACGTTAGCCCATGTTTTTTCAACATCACCGGCTTGCATTGGCATTAACGTTTTTTTAGCCGTAATATTTAGATTTTCTTCTATTGACTTAATAAAATCTAGCAATTTAACGGAATTATTATTACCAATATTATAAACTCTATATAAATCTTTTCTTTCTTCTAAATTTTTATTAATTATTCTAACAATACCTTCGGTTATATCATCAATGTAGGTGAAATCTCTTTCCATATTACCTTCATTGAAAACCTTAATAGGTTTGTTGTTAAGCATTGCATCCGTAAAAAGAAACATGGCCATGTCTGGTCTTCCCCATGGTCCGTAAACAGTAAAGAACCTCAATCCAGTTGTAGGAAATTTATATAAATGACTATACGTATGAGCCATTAATTCATTGCTTTTTTTCGTGGCTGCATATAAACTAGCAGGAGTGTCGACATTATCAGAGGTGCTAAAAGGTATTTTCGAATTTAAACCATAAACACTTGAGCTACTAGCGTAAAGTAGATGTTTAACATCGTTATTTCTACAACCTTCCAATATATTTAAAAACCCAGTTACATTGCTATCAATGTAAGCTTCTGGGTTTTCTAAGCTATATCTAACACCAGCCTGTGCAGCTAAATTACAAACAATATCAAATTTTTCTTTTTTGAAAAACAAAGGTACATTGTCTCTATCTTCTAAGTTTAATCTTATAAATTCAAATGATGATGTACTACTTTTTGCCTTTTTGTTATATAATTCAGCATCTTCTTTTGCTACACCTAATTCTTTTAGTCTATCAAATTTAAGGTTAACATCATAATAATCATTAATATTATCTAACCCTATTACTTTGTTTCCTTGTTCTATAAGCTTTTTAGATACGTAAAAACCAATAAATCCAGCTGCGCCAGTAATTAATATTTTCATTTATTTTTTCTTAAAATTAATTATAATTTTTTAATACTCTTATTAGTTTCAGTTGTAATATTTTTAATATCATATATAACAGTGTTATTTTTTTTAAATTGAGATAAATCTAAATCTTTAAATTTGTTATGTGCCACTGCTATAACTACAGCATCGTATTTTTTTTTAGGAATCTCGTCTAATAAATTAATATTGTATTCTTTAAATGTTTCAGAATTTGATGCTAAATAATCGTAAACATCAACGTTTATTTCATATTCTTTCAAATAATTAATAAGGTCAATTACTTTGGTGTTTCTAATATCAGGACAATTTTCCTTAAAGCTCAATCCTAGCATTAAAACATTTGAGTTTTTGATTAAAATATTATTTTTAATCATTAGCTTAATTATTTCAGAGCCAATATAAGTACTCATGCTATCATTAATTCTTCGTCCTGCCAAAATTATTTCTGGATGATGACCCAATTCTTCTGCTTTTTGTGCTAGATAATAAGGGTCTACACCAATACAATGTCCTCCTACCAAACCTGGTCTAAAATCTAGAAAATTCCATTTAGTTCTTGCAGTTTTTAAAACTTCATTAGTATCAATATTTAATAAATTAAAAATTTTAGATAGTTCATTGACAAAAGCAATATTAATATCTCGTTGTGAATTTTCAATCACTTTTGCTGCTTCAGCAACTTTAATTGATGAGGCTAAGTATGTGCCAGCAGTGATTACTGACTTGTATAAATTATCAATTTCTAATGCTGCTTTTTGTGAAGATCCTGAAGTAACTTTTAATATTTTATCTACGGTGTGTGTTTTGTCTCCTGGATTTATTCTTTCAGGTGAATAACCTACATAAAAATCAACATTCAATTTTAAGCCTGTGTTCTTTTCTATTATTGGGACGCATTCTTCTTCTGTGACACCAGGATATACGGTTGATTCGTATATAATATAGTCACCTTTGTTAACAAGCTTAGATACTAACTGAGTAGCCTTATAGAGTTTTGATAAGTCTGGTTTTTTATTATGATCTATTGGTGTTGGTACAGTTATGATATAATAATTACAATCTTTTAGCTCGTTAATGTTACTAGTGCAAAATAAACCTCTAAAATCAGAAGGGTTTTTAGTCAAAACATATTCTAAGTCTTCTGAGTTAATTTCATTTGTTAAATCAATACCTTTGTTTAACTGCGCTATTCTAGTTGGGTTGATATCGTAACCTACAACCATATATTTCAAAGAAAAAAGTCTGCCCAATGGTAAACCGACATATCCTAAACCAATAATTCCTATTTTTATTTCTTCCATTTAAGGTGAGTTTTAGCTTAAAACTCTAAATTATAAAGATTTTTAACTTTTTATTTTTATTGGCTTTTCAACACGCAAATTAATAAATAATAACTTTTAAAATAAAATTTAATCCTTAATATGCTTAAATATCACGCTTAATAGTAATTAAGGTCTTTAGCCGATGAATTTTTTAGTTTAGACGAAATAAACTCTTTTAATACTATAATTAGGAAAATGTTATATAGTTTTACTTTAGAAAATTTCTCAAACAATGTCAAAAAACAATAAAATGTGGCTTTCTTCTCCACATATGGGAGGTGATGAACTTTCATATGTAAATGAAGCATTTGATACAAATTGGATAGCTCCTTTGGGTCCTAATGTTAATATGTTTGAGAAAGAAATTAGTAGTTTTATTGGCAATGGAATCAACGTAGTTGCTTTAAATTCAGGAACTAGTGCGATTCATTTAGGGTTAAAAATGTTAGGAGTTGAAAAAAATGATATTGTTTTATGTCAAAGTTTTACATTTTCAGCTTCAGCAAATCCTATTCATTATTTAGGAGCAATACCGGTTTTTATTGATAGTGAAAAAGAAACATGGAATATTGATCCGGAATTAGCTGAGCAAGCTATTGTTGAATATATAGAAAAAGGGCAAAAACCAAAGGCTATAATTGCAGTTTGTTTATATGGAATGCCATATAATAGTGAAAAGCTCAATTCTATATCAGAAAAATATGATATTCCAATATTAGAAGATAGCGCTGAAGCTCTGGGAAGTTCATATAAAGGTAATATGTGTGGTAGTTTTGGGGATATTGGTGTACTGTCTTTCAATGGGAATAAAATTATAACAACATCAGGCGGAGGAGCTTTATTGACCAAAAGTAAAAGTGTTAGCGATAAAGTTCTGTATATGGCTACACAGGCAAAAGATGAAGAAGTTCATTATCAGCATTCAGAAATTGGTTATAATTATCGAATGAGTAATGTTCTAGCTGGAATTGGTATAGGGCAAATGAATGTTATTGAAGATAGAGTTGAATCAAGAAGAAGGAATTATGATTTTTATAAAAAATCATTAAGTCATTTAAAAGATATAACTTTTTTAGATGAACCTAAAGATTATTATTCTAATCGTTGGTTAACATGTATTTTAACAAATTCATTTAAAAAAAGAGAGGAAATTAGAGAAGCATTATTAATTGAGAATATAGAATCTAGGCCTTTATGGAAACCGATGCATTTACAACCTGTCTTTTCTGAAAGTGATTCTTATACGAATGGAGTTTCAGATGATTTATTTGATAAAGGCTTGTGTTTACCTAGTGGTTCTAATTTATCAAAAACAGATTTGCAAAGGGTAATAAACTGCATAATTAAAATTTGTAAATAAATGTTGAAAAAATATATAATTGATAAATCAGTTAAATATGCATCACAATGGCTAGTATTAATTATAGATGTAATTATTGTTTGCTTTTCATTTTTGTTGTCTTATATAATTTTATTTAATCTTACTTTAGGTTTTGATCTCCATAAGTTATTTATACAATTACCTATTGTTTCAGGGTTATCGTTAATTTCTTTTTTAATAATTGGATCTTATAAAGGTGTGGTTAGACATACAGGTGTAAGAGATGTATATAATATTTTTAATGCAATATGTCTCTTTAGTATATTTATGATACTTATAGTAGTTGGCAATAGAAAGTTAAACTTTATGGATGACTTTACTATCCCATTGACAATAATTATAATTCATAGCTTATTAAGCTTTATAGGGTTAACTTCTTCAAGATATTTTTTCAAAGCTTTTTTTGACACTTATATAATTGCAGGTTCTAAATACGTCAAAAACGTTATAATTTATGGAGCAGGGGACTCTGGAATTATTTCGCATAACGCACTTACAAATAGCACGAAAAATAAGGTGAAAGTAACAGGCTATTTTGATGATGATAAGAAGAAGATTGGTAAATTAATTAATGGCGTAGAGGTATATGATGGAAAAAAAATATCTGAGAGTTTTCTTCTTAAACATGACATTTCAGAAATAATATTTTCTATTCAAAATATTAGTAATAGTAAATTAAGAGAATTAGTAGAAGGGTTGGTTGATTATCCTGTACTAGTTAAAATTGTACCTCCAGTAGAAGATTGGATTAATGGAGAATTGAAAGATTTTCAAATAAAACAAATACAAATTGAAGATTTACTTAACCGAGACACAATTAATATTGAAAACTCAAAAATAGGAGAAGAACTTAAAAATAAAGTAATATTAGTTTCAGGAGGAGCAGGTTCAATTGGAAGTGAGTTAGTTCGACAAATATGTACTTACGATTATAAATCTCTGATCGTTGTAGATCAGGCTGAATCTGCTTTATATGATTTGCAGCAAGAATTAAAACAAAATGGATTTCATAATTTTATTCCTATTGTAGGCGATATTAGAGATAAACAAAGAATGAATGCCATATTCGAAGAATATTCTTTCAATATTGTATTTCATGCGGCTGCATATAAGCACGTTCCGTTAATGGAAAATAACACTTATGAGGCGGTAAAAATAAACGTTTCCGGAACAAAAAATTTAGCAGATTTATCAGGTGATTTTAAAGTTGATAAATTTATATTTATTTCGACTGACAAGGCTGTAAATCCTACAAATGTAATGGGAGCAACGAAGAGGGTTGCGGAAATGTATATTAGTTGTGCGGAAAACATGTATGATACTAAATTTATCACTACTCGTTTTGGAAATGTAATTGGATCGAATGGATCAGTAATACCTTTATTTAAAAAACAAATTGATCAAGGAGGGCCACTTACATTAACACATAAGGATGTAACACGTTATTTTATGACAATACCTGAAGCCTCTCAATTAGTTTTGGAAGCTGGTGCAATGGGTAATGGAGGCGAAATTTTTATATTTGATATGGGGGAATCTATAAAAATTTATGACTTAGCTAAGAATATGATTAAATTATCAGGCTTGCGTTATCCAGAGGATATTGATATTAATGTAGTGGGTTTAAGGCCGGGAGAAAAATTATATGAAGAATTGTTAGCAACTGGTGAAAATACTTTACCTACATATCATAAAAAAATTATGATTAGTAAAATTAGAGAGTTAGATATTGTAGCTACTAAAACGAAAATCGAGGAATTGTGCTTGAGTAATATGTATTTAGAGGACAATACACTTAATTTAATTAAAAATATAGTTCCAGAATATAAATCAAAAAACTCTTACATTTGTGATGATAAAGTAGAGTCAAATAATTTACCTTCAAAAGTTATATAAATAAATAACCATTTTTAAGAATAAATAACAGTTATGAATAAATTCTTTTCTTTTTTAATTATTGTAATATTCCTTTCTTCTTGTGGATCTAAGAAAGATGTAGTTTACTTTCAAGATTCTCCAGATTTTGAAACAATTGTGAATGAAAGCAAAAATGTTAATAAATTTAAAGTCGATGATGTTGTCGAAATTAATGTTTCAACATTAAACGATTTAGCAAGTAAGCCATTTAATTTGTACAAAGGTTCAGAAACTGTAGGTACAAGGCCTGAACAGTTAGATTATATTATAGATAACCAAGGAAATATTGATTTTCCAGTTTTAGGAGCAGTTAATATTGTTGGCTTAACTTCAGAAGAAGCTAAAATTAAAATTAAAACTCTATTAGAAGAATATATAAAAGATCCAATTGTAAACATCAGGTTAAAAAATTTCACAGTTACAATATTAGGCGAGGTTTCTAGACCAGGAACTTATCCAGTTAATGGAGAGCAAATCACAGTACTAGAAGCTTTAGGTTTAGCTGGTGATATGACTATAAAAGGTAAGAGAGAAAATGTTTTAGTTATTAGAGAATTTCAAGGCACTAAAGTTTCTACTCGTATTAATTTATTATCTAAAGATTTTTTAAACTCTCCTGTTTATTATCTAACTCAAAATGATGTAATTTATGTTGAACCAAACAAGTCTGCAATAACTTCAGCACAGTTAGATAATAGAGCGAGCATAGCTATATCAATAGCTTCGGTTTTAATTACTTCAACTGTATTGATATTAGTGAATTAATTAATTTGTTTTTTTACTTTAATTTCAAATACTTTTCTAAAGTACCTAGTGAAGTGTAATTATAATTTTTTTAATAAATAATTCAGATGATTAATAATGAATTAAAAGAATCAATTTCATTATATTTAAAATATTGGAAATGGTTTTTGTTGTCAATGATTATTACAATGATTATTGCAATAATTTATTTAAGGTATGCTCAAGAAGAATATGCAGTAGCTGCTAAAATCCAATTAATCGAGGATAAAGGTTCCAGTTCGGGTGGAATGGATGTATTCCAAGATTTGGGCATGTTTTCAGGAGGTAATACAAATGTTATAGATGAAATTAATGTAATTGGATCTAGAGCAAATTTCTTTGAAGTTTTTGAAGAGCTAAAGCTTAATACTAAAATTTATTCAGAAGGTAGAATACGTGATACAGAGTTATATTCTAAGCCTCCTTTAAAATTTACTTTTATAGGTGAAGATTCGCTTATGTTTAAAAAAGATTTAACAATCTATTTAAATATAAAATCTGGAACTGATTTTACATACACTTTTGATGAAGATTTACCTAATAAAAAATCTTCTTTTGGAAAAACTATTAAATCTGAAGTTGGAGATATAGTTGTTACTCCAAATGAAGAAATTTTTAAAAGTTATATAGGAAAACCTTTAAGAATTGAAATTGTGCCATCTGAACTATTGTATTTAAGTTATAATTCAAAAGTTTCAATTACTCCAGATAGTGAAAATTCTGAAATAATTAATTTTTCTTTAAAAGATCCTGTTCAAGAAAAAGGTAGAAATATTTTAAATAAATTAATTGAAGTTTATAATAGAAATGGAATAGAAGAAAAGAAAACTATTGCGGATAAGACTTCAAATTTTATCAATGACCGAATTACAAAAATTGGAGAAGAATTAAGTGGAGTTGATGAAACTGCCGAAAATTTTAAGTCAGAAAGAGGTTTAACTGATATTTCTTCTGAAGCAAATATTAATTTGAATATTGGTGCAGCAAATCAACAAGAGTTAATGAATGCTAATACACAATATCAAATTGCTTCATCAATGAAAGATTTGGTAGATACCCAAAATGGATATGAAGTGTTACCATCAAACTTGGGCTTGTCTGATCCTTCCATTGCAAGTACGACTGCAAAGTATAATGAATTAGTGTTAGAGAGAAATCGACTTTTGAAGAGTTCTACAGAAAAAAGTCCAATAATTCAAAATTTAGATCAAGAGCTTTCAAGCTTAAAAACGAGCATGAAAAGTAGTTTAAGTAGCGTTACTAATAATTTGGGGCTACAAGTTAATAGTTTGAGTAACCAAAGATCTAAAATTAATTCTAAAATTTATTCAGCGCCTAAAAATGAAAGGTTGTTAAGAGATATTACAAGACAGCAACAAACATCAGAGGCCTTATATCTATATTTATTACAAAAAAGAGAAGAGGCTCAAATAACTTTTGCTTCATCAGAACCAAATTCAAAAGTTATTGATGCAGCATATAATAATGGAATTTTTCCAGTATCTCCGAAAAATAAAATTATTTATTTAGCTAGTTTGATAATAGGTTTTATTATCCCATTTTCATTTATCTATTTAAAAGATTTATTGGATAATAAAATTTCAAATAAAACAAGTTTAGAAGGTATTCTTAAAAATACCCCTGTTTTAGCCGAACTTCCAAAATTATCTAAGAAAAACTCTAAAATGGTGCTTAAAGATGATAGATCTGTTTTAGCAGAGTCTTTAAGAATTTTAAGGACCAATTTAGATTACTTAATGAAATCTAAAAAAACACCCGGAAAAAATAATATTATTTATGTAACATCAAGTGTATCTGGTGAAGGAAAAACCTTTTTGTCTTCCAACTTGTCAATGATATTATCAAATACAGGAAAAAAAGTATTGCTTATTGGAGCTGATATTAGAAACCCTAAGATATACTCATTTTTCGATGATAAAAACTCTAAAATTGATAGTTTGAATAAAACTAATCAAAGAGGAGAATTAGGACTTACAGAATATTTATACGATAAAAACATTTCAACTAGTGATATTGTTAAACCATTATTAGTACATGATAATACTATTGATGTTATTTATTCAGGTAAAATTCCGCCTAACCCTGCGGAATTATTAATGAGTGAACGTTTAAAAGAACTTATGGGTGAAGTTTCTGAAACGTATGATTATGTAATTGTCGATACAGCACCTCTAATGGTAGTGTCTGATACATTAACAATTAGTCAATACGCAGATCATATTATTTACGTGACTAGAGCAGGTGTGACTGAAATTGATGTTATTAATTTCCCTATGAAATTACAAGAAGAAGGAAAACTTCACAATTTATCGTTTGTTGTAAATGACGTTAAAGAAAGTAATTTAGGTTATGGTGGTAAGTACGGCTATGGTTATGGGAAAACCATGAAAAAATGGTGGAAGTTCTAAATAATGAAATAAAAAAAAGCTGTATGAAAATCATACAGCTTTTTTTATTAATAAAAGTTATAAATATTTTTTTCTATAATAGGTTCAATTTGATCTGCAATTTTTGTTGTAATCTTAATGCCTTTTAAGGCATTTAATTGTCTCATATTATGGATGTCAGAACCCACAAAATCATACATGCCTTTATCTAAAAGTTTCAAAGCGCATTTATTTGTTTCTTTACCGTAATATTCGCCTAAGGATAGTAGGTTTAATTGAAACATAATTCCATTTTTTTTATAAGTTGCATATTTACTGCTATTATGTAAATAACCATACCTTTCCGGGTGTGCTAATATTGGAAATAAATTTTTACTTCCAATATTATTTATTGCATTATTAAAGTTTATTGAAGGCTGTAAATATGACATCTCAACCAGTAAATATTTCTTTCTTAAGGGCAGAATTTTTGACTCATTTAATATCAAATCAAAATTAGCATCAATCATATGCTCAGCGGCATAATCTAAATAAGTTTTGCTAAGGTCTTTGTGCTGTTTTAATTCATTTTTTAAAGCTGTGAAAGCTTCATGAATGGTTTCTGGAGTATTTGGGTAATAATTATCCATTACATGCGGTGTAGCTATGAAATTAGTAACACCAAATTCTGAAAACTCTTTAATTAACTGGATTGATTCATCAACGGTTTTGGCGCCATCATCAATACCTGGTAATATATGATTATGAATATCAACTAAGTTTTTTAGATAATCAATTAAGAATTTTTTTTTATTAAAAATATTAAACATGTAATTTAATTTTTAAGCAAAAATACCTTATAAATAGTTTTAGTAGCATTATTTTTGCACAAAAAAATAACGTGATTATAGATTATATTATTGCAATGCTTTGGAGTATTTCTCCTTTCGGGGAAGCCAAAGTAGGAATACCTTATGGCATGCTTAGGGGGCTAAATATTTATATCGTATTTGTCATTTGTTTAATTTCAAATGTAATGGTTTTTCCTCTAATGATGTTTTTTTTAGATAAAGTAAACCATTATTTCTTAAAATGGAATTTTTATAAAAAGTCAGCTATTTATGTGGCTCGAAAAGCAAAAGTGGGTTCAGGTGATAAAATTAAAAAATACGGTTTTTGGGGCTTAATATTTTTTGTAATGCTTCCTGTTCCAGGTACAGGTGTTTATGCAGGTAGTATAGCTACTTACTTATTTAAAATGGATACTAAAAAAGCTTTTCTAGCAAATACAATAGGTATATTTTTCTCTTCCGCAATTGTTTGGGGTACAACATACCTTACAATTAAAGGTTCATCGTAAATCTTTTTTAAATCATAAAAACAATTCTATCTTTGTTCTGTGAAAAAAATGTTAATCATAATAATTTGTGTAAGCTGCTTTAAGCCAGCATTTCCTTTTTTGGAATATGCATTTAATTATGATTATATTGCCAATGAATTATGTGTTAATAAAGACAATTTAGCATTAAACTGTAATGGTAAATGTTATTTAATGTCTAAGCTAGCTGAAGAATCAGAAAAAAAACAGTCTGATAAAAGAACACCTATAGAAAGTTCATTTTCATTTTTTTACTTTAGTGAAATTGAAGATGTTTTTTCTCCAATAATTTTTGATTTTAAAACATTGAATAATTTTTTATTCAATAAAGATTCTTATTCTTTTAATTTTCAAGAAGAGTTAATAAAACCACCAATTTCTTAAATTTTTAAAAATAAAATTATTTAACGTCTTGTTTCCAAATATTACTAAAAACAAGGTTATTAATTTATGCTATACTTTTTTTAAAGTATGGTCAATTAACTTATTTAAAAATTTAAAAAAATAAAGTCATGTTTTAATTAAAACATGATAAGTTAACTCTTTTTAATAATGAAAAATTTCAAAATCGCCTTAATGGCAATATTTTCAACTATAATAATTTCTTGTGATAATAATGATGACGATACTTCATCACTAACAGGAACAGGAACTGTTTCAGTAACTTTTGATAATGGTTACGATGGTAACGACTTAATTTTAGATGTAGAAAATAGCGAAAATGAAAACGATGAAAGCTTAACAGTTAGCCGTTTTAGTTACATAGTTAGTAATTTTAGTCTAATTGATGAAGAAGGAAATGAATATATTTTTCCTAAAGACGACAGCTATTTTATTATCAATCAAGAAGAAGGTCTAGAAGATGTTGAATTAAGTGATATTCCAGCAGGAACATATACTACACTTAAATTTGGTGTTGGTGTAGATGATGAAAAATACCAAGAAGGTGGCGAGATACAAGAAGAGTTTTGGGAACTTGCTGAAGCTAATAATTTAACTTGGTCTTGGACTGCTGGTTATAAATATATTAATTACGAAGGTACATTTACTTCAGAAACTATAACTGAAGCTACTGATTACACTATTCATTTAGGTAGACTAGGAGATCAAGTAAATTATGAAGAAGTTACTTTAAATTTAGATACAAACATTACAGTTAGTGATGAAATGGATTCTAATATTCATTTAGAAGTTGATGCTTCAAAAATATTAACTGCAGTAACTAGTATTGAACTTACTGAAAAAGCAACTTTAATGACCGATGCAGAAAAAGCTCCTTTAATTGCTGAAAATGCTTCAGAAATGTTTGTTGTTGATCACGTTCATAACGGTAGTGGTCACTAAATTAATCATTTTTTTATCATAAATAATCTGTCAGTAAAATTTTAAATACTGGCAGATTAAACTATGTATGTATGAAAAATATACTGATTATAATTGGGCTGTTTTTTCTAGTTGCTTGTAATGATGATAGCGATTATGTTGAAGTAAATGAAGTATTAACACTAGAAATACCATCAAATTTTCCTGAGTTAGCTTACGATATAGAGTCAAATCCACCAACAGAAGTAGGCTTTGAGCTCGGTAGAAAGCTTTTTTACGATGGTAATCTATCTAGTAATGGTTTTGTTTCATGTGGCTTTTGTCATGAACAAAATACCGCGTTTACACATCATGGTCATCAATTTAGTCATGGCGTAGATGATCAAGAGGGGACAAGAAATACACCTTCAATACAAAATGTAGCTTTTAAGACTAAGTTTACTTGGGATGGCGCAACTGAGTTTTTAGATCTTTTTCCTATTATTCCTATTACTAATGAGGTTGAGATGGGGGAGACTATGACGAACGTTCTAGCTAAAATTGAAGCAGATAGTGAATATCAAGACTTATTTAGCAGAGCTTTTGATGATGGAGAGGTAAATTTAGATAATTTTTTAAAATCGCTTTCTCAATTTATGGTAATGATGATTTCTTCAAACTCAAAATATGATAAATATGTAAGGGGAGAAGAAGGAGGTGATTTTTCTGATTTAGAAGTAGAAGGACTAGCACTTTTTCAGAACAAATGTGCTAACTGCCACGTTTCTGATATTTTTACTGACGATGCATTTAGAAATAATGGTTTGGCACCTGATCCTTCATTAAATGATTTGGGTAGAGAAACCGTAACAGGTTTGGCAACCGATAGGTATAAGTTCAAAGTGCCTAGCTTAAGAAATGTAGAATTGACAGAACCTTATATGCATGATGGTCGTTTTGGTTCTCTTGAAGCTGTCTTAAATTTTTATTCAGACGGAGTTACAGCATCTGATACACTTGATGAATTATTAATTAATGACGAAGTATTAGGTATAGCGTTGACTGAGGATGAAAAAGAGGCAATTATTGCTTTTCTGTATACACTGACAGATGATGAATATATTAATGATGAAAGATTTGAAGAATTTTAATAAGAAAATACTCGTTTTAATAATAATGTTGCTAGGCTTTGCAGTGGTAAAAGCTAATGATAAGCAATTTAACACTATTCCAGAACCTTGTGAAAACCATTACCATATACTTGGTTTTGATGATGATTTTTGTGATACCTGTGGTTGCGGTAGTAGTGGGGGAAGTATGGGTTATGGTACAGGGTTAAATGATAATTTTATAGGTATTAGATATATCCACCAACAATATAGATCTAGAGATGGAATTTTTAATGATTCACCTTGGATTAAAGAAAATTTTAATACTATTCAAGCTTGGGGTAATATTCCTGTTTCAGATAGATTATTAATTAATACTATTGTACCCTTTCAATTTCATAACCGTATTTTTCCTGACAATACAGAACAGCATATTTCAGGTTTAGGTGATGTAAGTATTCTAGCTTTTTATAATGTTTTAAAAGTAAAGCCTGATAGTATTGTAAGTATTAAACCAGAACATTATTTGCAAATTGGTGGCGGTTTAAAATTACCTACAGGTTCTTATGATCAAGAAAATAATGAAGGTAGTGTTAATCCAAGTTTCCAATTAGGTAATGGAAGTTTAGATTATGTTTTAGGGCTAAATTATGGTTTTTCTTACCGGAATTGGGGTATTAGTACCATGTTAAATTATGCAATTAAAACTGAAAACCCTGATAATTACCAATTCGGGAATCAATTTAATTACAGTATAAATGCATATAAAACTTATTATTTATCTAACAGTTTTAGTGTAACACCAATTGCTGGTTTAGCAGGTGAAGTCTATGGCGAAAATCAAGAATATAATTTACCCGTAGCTGATACTAAAGGCGATTTATTTTTAGGCAAATTAAGTTTAGAGGCCTCGCTTAATAATTATTCGTTAGGTGTAGTTGCTATGGCTCCTATATCACAAAACCTAAACGGTAATAAGGTTGAACTTAAGAACAGAACATCTATTTATTTGAATATTAATTTTTAATGTAATTAATATTTTGTGCGGTGTACATTGGGGGATGTACATCGCTTTTTTTCTATTTTAGGATTTATTTTAATAGGGTAATTCTTCCAAATTACAATTATAATGGTTAGTTATTTGTTTGTATATCAATGTATTGTGTTTTTGTTAACAAATTTTTAATGAATACTATTTGTGTGTGTTATTCTCTTAATATAATTTCGTGGTCGTATTATTAAAGGAATTTATGAAATATTTCTATCCTCTGTTTATATTTTTGTTTTGTAGCTATGGTCAGATAGTTGCAAATTCAAATGATATAAATACATCAGAAGATACACTACAAAAATATTCAGATTCAAATTTAATTTTAGAAAATCAGTTTCAAGAAAGCGCTGCTGTTTTTTCCAGTCAAATTAACTCTCCTTTTGAAAAACATTTTTATACAGAGGTTTCTGATTCGGAAGAAGAAGAACACGTAAAAACAGTTTTTTTTAAAAGAAAAGTAATAGGGAGTAACTATTTTTTCTCTTTATTTTTTAATGCTACTCAATTTAGTTTTTTTCATAAAACTTCAAGTAGAGATTACCAAAGTAATAATTTTATCAATGCCAAAGCCTATAACACACTCTACGTGTTATTTAGGGTTTTTAGAATTTGATTTTCTTCATTTTATAAGGTATACCATACCTAAATTTTAAGTTTTTTCTTTTCGATAAGAAATAAGATGTTTTGTCTTATAATTATTGATTTAGAACAAAACTCCCCACACTTATTTCAAATTAATTAATAAAAATATTGCGTTTTAAAACCATAATTATGATAAAGAAATTTTTCATTTTAATGACTTTTTGTGCCCTAATTGTACAAACTAGTTGCGGAGAAAAAAAAGAAAAGAAAGAAGAGGAAGCTGAGTTTTTAGTTTCGTCACCAATAAAAATGGATACTTCAATAACTGAAGATTATGTGAGTCAGATAAAATCTATTAGACATATTGAAATTAGAGCTCAAGAAAGAGGATATCTAAAAAAGATTTATGTAGATGAAGGTGAGCATGTAAAACAAGGTCAGTTGCTATTTCAAATTATGCCAAACTTATACGAGGCTGAAATGAAAAAAGCAAAAGCCGAAGCTGATTATGCCCAAATTGAATATGAAAACACCAAAAAATTAGCTGATAGCAATGTAGTAGCACCTAATGAGTTAGCAATGGCAAAGGCTCAGTTAGAAAAAGCAAATGCAGAATTAGCATTAGCTAATGTGCATTTAGATTTCACACAAATTAGAGCTCCTTTCGATGGAATTATTGACCGTTTTTTGGTACGACCAGGAAGTTTAGTAGATGAAGGAGAATTACTTACAAACCTAGCAGATAATAGCAAAATGTGGGTGTATTTTAATGTTCCTGAGGCTGAATATTTAGACTTTAAAATTCACATGGATAGTGAAGATGATCGTAAGGTTAATTTGTTAATGGCTAATAATCAATTATTTAGCCATGAAGGAAAAATAGAAACAATTGAAGCTGATTTTAATAATGAAACAGGTAATATCCCATTTAGAGCTACTTTTCCTAACCCTGAAGGATTACTAAGACACGGAGAAACTGGTAGTATTTTAATGAAAATGCCTTTCAACAAAGCATTGCTAATTCCTCAAAAAGCAACTTTTGAAGTTTTAGATAAAAAATATGTTTATGTAGTTAATAATGAAAATATAATACAATCAAGAGAAGTAGTTATTGGGTCCGAGTTACCACATTTATATGCGATAACATCAGGACTTTCAGAGGATGATAAAATACTAATTGAAGGTTTAGGATTAGTACGAGAAAATGAAGAAATACATTCAGAATTTGTAAAACCTGAAGAAGTATTAGCTCATTTAGAATTAACTGCAGAGTAATAAAAAAATATATAAAATGTTTAACAAATTTATACGTAGGCCAGTCTTTGCCATTGTAATATCAATCATTATAGTTTTTATAGGGTTGTTATCAGTAAAGCAATTGCCTATTTCACAATTCCCCCAAATTGCGCCCACTACGGTAAATATATTTATTGCGTATCCTGGTGCAAGTGCAGATGTATTGGTAAAATCAACATTAGTTACGCTTGAAAACTCTATTAACGGTGTTCAAGATATGCGTTACGTGGCAACTGATGCAACCAGTGCAGGTGAAGCAACTTTAAGAGTTATTTTTGAACCGGGCACAGATCCAAATGAAGCTGTAATTCGAGTAAAAACAAGGGTAGATCAAGTTATGCCACTATTACCTGAATTAGTACAGCGAGAAGGTGTAATTATAACACCAGTGCAACCAAGTATGTTAATGTATGTGAACCTATACTCTAAGAGTAAGAGTATGGATGAAAAGTTCTTGTATAACTACGCCAATGTTAAAATGATTCCTGAAATCAACAGGATTAAAGGGGTTGCTAGATCACAAATTTTAGGTAGCCGTAGGTATGCAATGCGTATTTGGTTAAAACCAGACAGAATGCGTGCATACAATATATCTGTTGAAGAAGTAATGGAAGCTCTTGAAGAGCAAAGTATTGTTGGTCGTCCGGGTAGAATAGGTCGAAGCTCAGGTATTCAAGCGCAATCATTAGAATATGTACTTACCTATAAGGGTAGGTATAATGAGCCAGAACAGTATGACAATGTAATTATTAGAGCAAATTCCGAAGGTGAAAGTATTCGTTTAAAAGATATTGCAACAGCAGAATTAGGAAGTGAGTTTTTTGATATTTATTCCAATTTAGATGGGCATCCTTCTGCCGCAATTGTATTAAAACAAAACTACGGTAGTAATGCGAGTGATGTAATTGATTCTGTAAAAGATCAATTAGAGGAAATGAAAAAAAGTTTCCCTCCAGGAATGGATTATAAAATATCTTATGATGTTTCTAAATTCTTAGACGCTTCAATTCAACAAGTAATACACACCTTGCGTGATGCTTTCTTGTTGGTAGCAATAGTTGTATTTGTATTTTTAGGAGATTGGCGTTCAACCTTAATTCCAATCCTAGCGGTTCCTGTTTCTTTAATCGGAGCATTCTTCGTCATAAGTATGTTCGGACTTTCCATTAACATGATAACATTGTTCGCCTTAGTACTTGCTATTGGTATTGTGGTCGATGATGCTATTGTGGTAGTAGAGGCCGTACACGCCAAGTTTGAAGAAGATCCGAATATAACACCATACAAAGCAGTACAAAAAGTATTGGGTGAAATTAGTGGCGCAATTATAGCAATTACAGCAGTAATGGTTTCAGTATTCTTACCAATTTCATTCATGTCTGGTCCTGTAGGTACTTTTTATCGTCAGTTCTCAATTACAATGGCAAGTTCAATTGTAATATCTGCTTTAATTGCGTTAACCTTAACACCAGTTTTATGTGCCATGTTATTAAAAAATCATCATGGTAAAGAGCATAAATCTAATGCGTTAACTAGAGCTTTTGATAAATTTAATCAAGTTTTTGATAGGTTAACAGGTAAGTATGTTGGCATCTTAAAAAGAATAGTAAGTAGAAGATGGTTAACTTTCGGAATTTTAATTGCCTTCTGTGTTGGTATTCTCTTTGAAAGTGAAGTGTTACCATCAGGGTTTATTCCTAATGAAGATCAAGGTACTATTTACGCGATTATTCAAACACCACCAGGTGCTACTTTAGAAAGAACAAATGAGGTATCTCAAAAACTTCAGAAAATTTGTGAAGAGATTGATGGAGTTGAATCTGTTTCATCATTAGCAGGTTATGAAATTATGACGGAAGGTCGTGGTTCTAACGCAGGTACATGTATGATTAACTTAAAATCATGGTCTGATCGTGAACATACCGTAACTGAAATAATGGAAGAGTTGGAAGAAAAATCTGAAGGACTAGGAGCTGTAATTGAATTTTTTGAACCGCCTGCTATTCCTGGGTTTGGTTCTTCTGGTGGTTTCTCTATGCGTTTGTTAGATAAAACAACAACAACAGATTATCAGGCTTTTGATAAAATCAATAAAAAGTTTATGGATGATTTAAGAAAGCGAGAAGAAATTACTGGGTTGTTTACCTTTTTCGCCGCAAATTATCCGCAATATGAGCTTGAAATTAATAACGATTTAGCCATGCAAAAAGGCGTTTCTGTTGGTAAAGCTATGGAAAACCTAAATATTTTGATTGGTAGTACGTATGAACAAGGTTTTGTTAAGTTCGGTCGTTTCTTTAAAGTTTACGTACAATCAGATCCTAAATATAGAAGATTGCCTTCTGATGTTTTAAAAATGTATGTGAAGAATGATCAAGATGAAATGGTACCTTATTCTGCATTTATGACCTTGAAAAAAACACAAGGGCCAAATGAGGTAACCCGTTACAATATGTATAATTCTGCATCTATTCGTGGATTACCTGCACCAGGTTATACAACTGCCGATGCAATTCAAGCTATTAGAGAAGTCGCAGCTGAAAACTTACCAAAAGATTATGATATTGCATGGGAAGGTCTTTCTTATGATGAATCTAATAGAGGTAACGAATCACTATATATATTCTTAGTAGTACTGGTGTTTGTTTACTTTGTATTAGCAGCACAATATGAAAGTTTTATAATTCCGTTAGCTGTAATATTCTCATTACCTGTGGGTGTATTTGGTTCGTTCTTTTTACTAAAAACAATGGGATTGCAGAATGATATTTATGCGCAAATTGGTTTAATAATGTTGGTTGGTTTATTAGGTAAAAATGCTGTGTTGATTGTGGAGTTTGCTGTTTTAAAAAGGCATGAAGGCGCCACCATACTTGATGCAGCTATTGAAGGTGCAAAAGTGCGTTTTAGACCTATTTTAATGACGTCATTTGCTTTTATTGCTGGTTTAATACCTTTAATTATAGCGACAGGTGCAGGTGCAATTGCCAATAGAACTATTGGAGCTTCAGCTTTAGGTGGTATGGTTTTCGGTACCATTTTCGGTGTAGTTATAGTTCCAGGCTTGTATTTTATTTTTGGAAGTTTAGCAGATGGAAGAAAATTAATTAGAGATGAAGAGGATACTTCTTTATCAGACGATTTTGTACATCAAGTAGATGATTTTAATGAGTATAAAGAAAATCAACAGAAAACAGAAGATGAAAAAAAATAAACATATAATAATTGTTTTGGTACTGTTAAGTTTCGCAGCTTGTAAAACGCCCACTTTGGTTAAAAAGGAAGTGAATACAGCAGTGCCAGATAGTTTTAACGGAGTAAAAGATTCAGTAAGTAGTGCATCATTAAATTGGAAAGAATACTTTATTGACCCTAAGTTAAATGCATTAATTGATACTGCTTTAGCTAATAATCAAGAACTAAACATCACAATGCAAGAAATTGAAATTGCAAAGAATGAAGTTCGTGATAAGAAAGGGGAATATTTACCTTCGGTAGGTATTGCTGCTGGGGCAGGAGTAGATAAAGTTTCTCGTTATACAACTGCTGGAGCAAGTGAAGCTACAACGGATATTGTACCTGGTAGAGAAACACCAGAAAACGTGCAAGATTACTACGTTGGCTTATATGCTACTTGGGAACTAGATATTTGGAAAAAACTAAGAAACAGCAAAAAAGCTGCAGTTTCAAGGTATTTATCAAGTATTGAAGGTAAAAACTTTATGGTAACAAGTTTAATTAGCGAGATAGCAAATTCATATTATGAGTTGTTGGCTTTAGATAATGAGATGAGGATTATTACAAACAATATTGAAATTCAAAGTAATGCTTTGCGTATTGTGAAAATTCAAAAACAAGCAGCTCGTGTAACTGAATTAGCAGTTCGTAAATTTGAAGCTGAAGTGTTGAAAACAAAGAGTTTATTGTTTGATACCCAACAAGAAATTACTGAGACGGAAAATAAAATAAACTTTTTAGTAGGTAGGTTTCCACAACACATTGAAAGAAGTTCTGATGAGTTTTTTGATTTAGTACCTAATTCAATTAAGAGTGGTATGCCATCACAGTTGTTGCAAAATCGGCCGGATATTAGAAAAGCAGAATTTGATCTTGCAGCATCAAAATTAGATGTGAAATCAGCAAAAGCAAGTTTTTATCCATCATTGGGTATTAGTGCAGGGTTTGGTTTAGAAGCTTTTGATACCAAGTATTTTTTAACCACTCCGGAATCATTATTGTATTCTTTAGCAGGTGATTTAACGGCTCCGTTAATTAATAAAAATGCAATTAAAGCGGCGTATTACAGTGCGAATTCAAAACAAATTCAAGCAGTGTATAATTATGAACGTGCTATTTTAAATGGGTATGTTGAAGTTGCTAATGAACTTTCAAATATTGATAACCTTAAAAAGAGTTATGAGTTAAGAGAGAAAGAAGTTGAAGCTTTAACAGAATCTATTAAAATATCAAATAGCTTGTTTAGAGCTGCAAGAGCAGATTATATGGAGGTGTTACTAACACAACGTGATGCTTTAGAAGCCAAATTTGAACTTGTAGAAACTAAAAAGAAACAAATGAACGCTATGGTAAATGTTTACCGAACATTAGGTGGCGGTTGGAATTAGATATAGTTTATTAAGTGTGTGAGTTAGACCCCGTTTTACAGCAATGTAAAATGGGGTCTTTTTTATTGTTCATTTATAATCATGAAGCAGTGTTTAACTCAAATGTGTTGATATTCAATTCTATCTCTTTTAATAAAATTAAAGCATCACTTAATTGTTTTTTAATAAAAGTATTATCATTAAATAGGTTTTGATAATACCCAATACCTTCTCTTAAATTATGTGCAAAAGTGAGTGCGTATTTCTCTTGTTTTTTTGATGTGGTAACTTCTAAGTCTTTGCAATAATTGTATAAGTACTCAATATAAATATTCAATTCTTTAATAAACATATTAGGTCTGTCAGTTCTTGAAATAACATTGGTTTTACCATATATGTGATTAATCATTGTGGCTAAATCTAAACTTTTGTCGTAGTATGCCATATTAGGACCAGGACAAACGGAAACACCAGAACCCTCAGTTTTAGTATCTAAACCATAGGCAATTAATGCCGATGTACCTAGACCAACACAAGTACATGATTTTTCAATTATTTTATTTAAATGATAAGCATGTTTTTCTTTGCTTAAATTTAAAGCTTCAAGTTCTTTAATTTTTAAGTGCTGATATTCTCTTGATGCTGTACATACGCCTGATGTTTTAAACTCTTTATTTAGCGCTACAAACTTTTTAGGGCAAGCACTACCAGGTCTTCCTTTGGCAATATTCTTAAATTTTTCATCATCTTTAGTATTACCTTTTAAATTATGAAACGGTATGCCCAAAGGCGAAATATTACTTAAGTATAAATCTTCTTCTTTAGCCTTTATTAGACTATCCAATGTTTTATTATCAACAGTAGTTGCTTCAGGAACCAATAGAAAAGGTGTTCCCCAGCCAACACTATCAACTTTGTAATAATCTAATAAAAAATTGTGTTCTTCAGCTGTACCAACACCACCTTGTGCTGTAATTTTAATAGGTAACGTAGTTTTAGGTAGTGCGATTTTTTTTTGTTCTAAAGCTTTGATAAATACTTGATGAGTAGTTTGTATTAGGTTCTCTTTCTCTGTTTTAAACTGTTCTAAAATAGGCCCCATTAAATAACCATCTGTAGCAAATGCATGTCCACCACAATTTAAACCAGATTCTATTCGGTATTCAGAAACCCACAATCCTTTTTTAGCTAAAAATTTACCCTGTATTAATGCAGAACGATAATCACTAACCTTTAAAACTATCTTCTTTTTAATGTAACCATACTCATCAGGGTAGAAATCTTTAAAATTCTCCATATAACTGTATAGTCTTGGATTCATACCTGCGGATAGAATAACAGAAGAACTCAATTTACTATTAGCAAAACCTCTTAATGCAGCATGTGCATCATTATAAGTAGATGGTAGTTTTTCTTTATTAGCATAGTTTTCCTTATCTACTTTGGTCATAATATTCACATCAATACTACCTAAATGAATATTTTCTTTTAGCCAATCTTTAATGTCTTCAAAACCTAAACCATCATTTATAAGTTTATTAAACTCTCTTTTTACACTCAAAGAATCTGGTAACATTGAGAAATATTTTACTATTTCAGAAGTTGCCGTAGTATTTTTGAGTTTTTCAATATTCTTATGTGCAAGATTATGAATAAGATCTAAATAGCTTGTAATTCTTTTGGCTCTAAAATCATCAATTTTTTCAGATATTTCGTCATAGGACTGCTCAAATTTTTGGCAGTACATTTTTCTTAATTTTTCAAGTAGAATATCATCTACTAATGAGATTACAGAATCAATACCAAAATGAGCAACTTTTAATGGAGAATCAATTGTAAAGCCTATTCCCATAACAGGAATATGAAATGAATGAATCTTTGTCATAATATTATTTTAATTAAACTGCGTAGCTATTTTATAGAAACACTAGTATTCGCAAATTTTTAAATAATACATGTATTAGAATATGATATTTGTCAGCTTCTAATAAAAATTTGTAACGTAATATTTTTCTTAAAAGAAATATTCACTAAAAATTTCATTTCTGACAGAAAGTTGTAAAAAATAGTTTTTCACTTTTTTTGTTCATTCACCTTTCGTTAAAAACCATTCACCGATTCCTGTTTTTTTACATTCAGCGATGAATGGTTAATTGCTTTGGGTTAACCGTAATTAGTGCGTTTAAATACCTTTTTATGAGGTTGAATTACATGGTTTTAGAATTGTAATAGATTGATATACAGTTTTTTACACTTTGACGAGTAAATGTGGTAGTACGTGTATTTTATTCTTACAAAAACTCTCGTTGGTTGTTCCTTTGCCATGAAATTAACCTACAGAAATATTTATAATTATGTTACGAGTTAAAATTTTATCACTTGCTTTTCTTTCTTTATTAGTGTCATTAACTTCATGTTCTTCAACATCTTTAGAAGAAGAAGTTGAACTTTATGAAAATGTTACAGTTTCTGCTAGTGTATCAAATATTGAAGAAGAAGTATTTACTTTAGTAAATGAGTATAGAGTTTCTCAAGGTTTAACTGAAGTTGAATTTAGTGCTGTTGCATATAATTATGCATTTGATCATAATGAATATATGATTTCAGAAGATGCTATAAGTCATGATAATTTTAATAAAAGATCTTCAGATTTAGCAGTTGAAGTTAGTGCGGATTTTGTTTCTGAAAACGTAGGTAGAAATTATGTAACAGCAAGTGGAATTGTAAATGCATGGATTAATAGTGATACTCATAGAGCTGTAATGGAAGGTGACTTTGACTTTGCAGGAATAAGTGTTGAAGAAGATGCTGATGGAGTTTTATATTTTACTCAATTATTTTTCAAATAGTTCAGTAAGTATTTTTGTAGCTTAAACTTCTCACTTCTCACTTCTCACTTCTCACTTCTCACTTCTCACTTCTCACTTCTCACTTCTCACTTCTTGTCATTTTATTCGTCTACAGATAAGTGTATTTCATCGAATATTATACGCATTTCATAGAAATATAAGAAAATATTGTTATAATTGTAATCCAAATCCTACAAATTAACCAAATTTTTAACCTATGATTAATTCACTTTTAAATAATAAGACCATTTTTGTCTTTGTTATTTCTTTAATTATAACAAATACAAATGTTTTTTCACAGAGTAGAACTTTTGCTAATATTGTGTCTAGTGAAAGTAATGTAGAAAATTCAAATAATAGTGTTGATGAAGATTTAATTACAAACGCAATTGTCAAAGCAAATTCTGGTTTAGCCCTTGGTTTGGGAGCATATTCAGGTCATTTAGAACTTCAATATCCAAGTATCGTTCAAGAAAATACAACTAGCTATATAAAATTAAATTCTGATGATGAATTACTTCAGTATTTATTAGGTGGTAACTTAGGTAATTTATTAGCAAATATAGGTGGAGTTGTTCTTTTAGGAAATCAAGAATTTATAGTAGAAGCAAAAAATGGAGATATAACAGTACTTCAAGGCAATTCAAATGATTCTAACAATTTTTCAACCAATAATTTAAGAACAGTTATTAATGAATTTGGAGATTACTTTTTAGCAATTACACCTTCTGTTGCTTATGACAATATTCGCCTTAGCAATAGTTTAGGTTCATTAGTTGGACTAAACAATAGTAAAGATTTATATGTTTATGGCAGTTATTATGGAAATGGGACCCTAAATTGTGGAACACCTTCATTCACCTCGTATGACGGTAATGGTTTAAATCTAGATTTATTAGGTATTGGTGGTGCTGGAGTTACAAATCCGGAATATGCAATTGATGATGATATTACTACGGCATCAAACTTAAGTTTAGGTATAATTTCAGTTTTGGGTGATATTGAGCAAACCTTCTATTTTGATAACGTGTCAAATGCAACTGATCAAGTTTATTTAACCTTAGGAATAGATCCATCTTTATTAGATCTAGGCTTATTAAGTAATATAAATGTCGAAACTTATAATGGTACTGATCAATTATATTCAGGAGACTTATCAACTTTAATTGATTTAGATCTCTTAGGTCTTTTAGAAACTGGAGATGCAACAACGATAGCTATAAATCCGCAAGGTAGTGTTGATAAAGTTACTATAAGCTTATCCTCATTACTGAATGTGTCTTTAATTCAAAGTATAAATATTTATGATATTTATACGGCTCCAGAAGCTCCTGTTTTAGATGCTTCAACAGAAAATGTTGCTATATGTATTAATAATACAGCTGATTTAATTGCGTATACAAAAGACAGTACCTCTGAGTTACGATGGTATGACGCAGAAACAGGCGGAAATTTATTAGCAACAGTTAATTCAGGCGACACCTTTACAACACCAATTTTAACTGCTACTCAAACTTATTACGTAGCAAGTGCTAGCACTGGTTGTACTTTAGAATCTTCAAGAGTAGCAGTAGAAGTTACTGTTGTAAAGACACCAACTGCGGATGATATTACGGTTACAGGTAATGAATTTGACCTTTGCTCTTCAAATGATGTTGTTTTATCTCCTTCTAGTGAAACAGAGGGTGAGTTTTCGTGGTATTTTGATCAAGATAAACTTATGGAAATTACTGACGGATTGGTTTCTGGTGATGTAACATATACTATTGATAATGATACAGGAACATTAACTATTACTGGGTTAAATGAGTTAAATAGTCCATATACATATTATACAAGTATAACAGAAAGTACTGCTGGTTGTGAAAACGAAGCAGGTGATTTAAAAGAGGTTACTGTAACAGTTGTAGATTCCTCTATGACTTCAATTATTAGTTTAGATGCAGGTACAGATATAATTGTACTTGATGAACTGATTAATTTTTTTAATGGAGATAATGATACAAATGTTTCTGGGTCTGTTTCGGGAGATGTAAACCCAGGAGATATCGTAAATGTTTTAATTAATGATGTAATTTATACAGGAGCTTTAGACACTAATTTAGAATTTGATATTGCTATTGATGGTATTGATTTAGCTTCAGATATGGATACTACACTTGATGTTTATGTTTCGGGTGCTTTTTGCTCTAATTCAGGAAATATTAATATTGATTTACCAGAGTTAATTGTAGATGATGTGTTGCAAGTATTCTGTGCCTCTGATACTCCAACTTTAGCAGATATAGTGATTGATGCAGACCTTTCTCTTTTTGATGATTTACTTTCAGGTATTGCTGTTGACTTAGATACACCTTTAGTTGATGGTGATGTGTATTTTGCAGGAATAGAGAATATTCCAACATCAATATTGGCAAGAGTAGCCGTTACAGTTAATATTATTTTAGTTGATGCACCTACAACCGATAGCATAGTTCAAGAATTTTGTGCAACTAGTTTATCTACAATTGGAGATATACAAGTGAATGAATCTGATATTGTTTTTTATGATAGTGAAACAGGTGGTTCAATATTAGATCCATCAAGTGAATTAGAAAATAGGACTTACTATGTTGCAAATGTAGAAGGAGAATGTGAAAGTACAGAAAGGTTAGCAATTACAGTAACTGTGGTTGATGGTGAATCTGCTACCATTTCAGGAACTATTGAAGAAGCTTGCATAGGAAGAGAGTATACTTACACAACTGAAGAAGATCGCGAAAACTATATTTGGACAGTTGAAGGAGGAATAATTATTGATGGTGGAACTACTGCCGATAATTCAATAATTATTACATGGAGTGAGTTAGAGAATTCTTCGGTTGGTGTAAGTTATGATAATACCTTGAGTTGTGGTTCTTCAATTACACAAGATATTGCCACTACTAGTTGTGGTGAAGTATTGGGTGAAGAATTTGGCTTATTAGTGTATAATGAGTTTACACCTAATAATGATGGCTTTAATGATTTCTTTGAAGTAGAAGGAATATTAACATATTCTTCATCTGTTCTTAAGGTTTATAATAGAAATGGAAATCTTGTTTTTCAAACTAGTAATTACCAAAACAATTGGAATGGAATTGCAAATGTGTCTGGAGTTTTAAGCTCAGGTGATGAGTTACCTTCAGGAACATATTACTATGTAATAAATATTCCAGAATTAGACAGAGATTTAATGGGGTGGTTACAATTAGTTAGATAACTAACCAAGCAATTTCAAATCAATTTAGTCCAAACCCAAACCCAAATCCAAACCCTCATGAAAATATTTAAAATAAATATAAACTTTCTGTTACTCTTTGTAGTATTATCAGGTTATATGACATATGGTCAGCAACCGCCACAGTATACTCAATACATGTATAATACTATGGTCTTAAATTCTGGTTATACAGGAACAAGTTCTAAAATAGAAGCATTATTATTACACAGGTCACAATGGGTGGGTATTGATGGGGCTCCTGAAAACCAATCTTTTTCAATACACGGTAAATTAAAAGAAAGAGTAGGGCTTGGTTTAAGTGTAACTAACGATAATTTAGGAGCATCAAATGCCGTAGAAATTAATGGTAATTTTGCGTATGAAATACGTACCGGTTATTATTCAAAACTTTCATTAGGACTTAATGCAGGTGTGAATATTTTGAATGTAGATTATTCAAAAGGTATTTACTCAAATGGTTTAGATCCTTTATTTCAAGAAAACTTAAACTCTACACGTCCAGTTTTTGGTTTAGGCGCTTTTTTCTATAACACAAATTGGTATGTAGGTTTATCTTCTCAAAACCTATTAAATTCTCAAATTTATAGTGATGATGAGATGGTTACCAATAGAAAAACACAATATTATTTAATGGGAGGTTATGTTTTTGAATTATCAGAAAATTTAAAGTTTAAACCAACAGTATTAGCTAAAGAAGTTGCTGGAGCACCATTGACTGTTGATGTTTCAGGAAATTTTTTAATAAAAGAAAAATTAAGTTTAGGTGTTGCTTATAGGTATGATGACGCAATTAGTGCTTTGGCTGGTTTTAGTATAACAGAACAATTTTTTATAGGTTATGCCTACGATTATACGGTTACAGAATTAAATGATTACAATAATGGTTCTCATGAAATTATTTTAAGATATAACATTTTTGATAAATACAAAAGAGCGCTGTCTCCAAGATTCTTTTAAAAAACAATAGCATGAAAAATATATATTTAATAGTACTTATTTTTTCTTCAACTATTGGGATGTCTCAAAGTAAAGAAGAGAGAGCAGATGCTAATTTTAAAGACTTTAAGTTTAGTGAAGCTATAAAATTGTATGAAAGTTTAGCATCGGATAAAAAGAAACCATCTTTGCACATTATAGAGCATTTGGCACATAGTTATTTTAACATAAATGATTATCATAATGCTAAAAAGTGGTATAGCAAATTGTACACAATTCAAGGTGAAAAAATAGAAGAAGGTAACCTTATTAAATTAGTACAATGTTTAAAAGCAGATTTAGATATTGAAGAGGCTGATAGGTTACTTAATGAGTATTATACAAAACCGCAAAAGCTAAAAATGATTTTGGCTCAAAAGGTTTATTTAGATAGTATATCAAAAGAAGAGCCTAAGTATACTATTAAGAATTTGTCTTTTAATAGTAAGAAGTCTGATTTTGCTCCGTACTTGTATACCAATGGTTTAGTTTTTGCCTCAGCAAGAGATACCATAAAATCAAACAAATTATACCCTTGGAATAAACAACCTTATCTTGATTTATATATTACAAATCCACATCAAGATGAATATGAACCAGAAAAGTTTTTGGAAAATTTAGAATCAGATTTTCATGACGCTACAATAGCTATGACTTGGGACGCAAAAACAGTTTATTTTACACGTAATTTTATAAAAAAAAATAAACTTACAGCAAATTCTGATGGGCTTTCAAACATGCAAATTTTAAAAGGTACTATAGTTGATAATGAATTGACTAATGTAACTTCATTAAGTTTTAATAGCAATGATTACTCATGTGGTCACCCAGCAATAACAGCTGATGGTAATTACATGTATTTTACATCTAACATGCCCGGCGGTTATGGTGATTCAGACATCTATATGGTAGAATTAAACTCTTCTGGTGATGCGGGAAAAGAGCCTGTTAATTTGGGGCCAATAATAAATACACGGGGTCGTGAAATGTTTCCTTATGTAGTAAATGATGTATTATATTTTTCTTCTGATGGACATTATGGTTTAGGCGGATTAGATGTTTTTGCTTCGGTAATTATGTCTGAAACAGAATATTCATTGCCGTTAAATAGGGGAGAACCCATAAATAGTAACATGGATGATTTCTCATATATTAGAGAAGTAGCTTCAAACAATGGGTATGTCGCTTCAAATAGAGCTGGTGGTGTTGGTGATGATGATATCTACTATTATGAGGGAATTAAACCTACAGATTGTTTAGAATACTCAGGTAATGTGTTTGATAAAAAAACAGGGGAGCCTTTGCGAGAAGCTACAGTTGAAATATACGACTCTGAAGAAGGCTTAGTTTTGGCTACTAAAACGGATATGTTGGGGTATTATAACTTTATACTCCCATGTAATACAACCAATAAATTAGTGTTTTCTAAGAAAAAATATTCAAAAAAATCAGTAGAAGTTTTTACAGACGAAAACCCGAAAGCTCCTTCTGAAAATAATAAAGTGTATTTAACTCCTTTTGAAAGTTTAGTCGTAAAAGATGATGGTGTAGAAAAAATTAAAGTAGAACCTATTTACTTTGATTATGATAAATTTGATATAACAACCAGAGCAGAAATTGAGTTAGAAAAAGTATTGTTTGTACTAAATGAATTTCCTGAAATAAAAATTAAAATAGAATCACATACAGATTCTCGAGGTAAAGATATATATAACTTAAAACTATCAGATAACAGAGCAAAGTCTACCAGAGCATATTTAATATCAAAAGGTATTGCTCCAGACAGAATAGAAAGTGCAAATGGTTATGGTGAATACCAATTAAAAAATGAATGTAGTAATGGTGTTCGTTGTACAGAACAAAAACATTTAATGAACAGAAGATCTGATTTTATTATTGTTTCAAAATAAAAAGTATAAGTGGTTATATTAAAAAAGAGCATCGTTTTAAATGATGCTCTTTTTTAATAATATGAAATTATTTATTTAAAGGTATGGTACCAACAATATTACCTTCTTTAACTACATACAACATATTAGCAATTGGAGCATTCCCATAACTATCGTCTTCCCAAGCTTGTTGATGAAAATTAACAAATGCATTTAATAATTTATTTTCTGCATCTCTAGAAATTACCATCATACAAGTTCTTCTCGGAATTGTTACAAGTAACTCTTCAGATTCTAACATTTTGTGAGCCTTTAGCATGTGATTTACAGAGAGTATTCTCTCACTAGAAAAATCACGACCGCTTGAAGTTAATAGTTTGTTCTCAAAAGCTTCAGAATATTCAAAATCAGTAACAAATTCTTCAAGGTTTTTAAATGAATCAGCTATAATTTGATTACCATCCATTGTTTTTAAATCTTGATTGGTTAAGAAAACAAAATTTTCAGGTGTATCATAACCATAGCCTACAACAACTTGAGGGTTTTCATTATCGCCAATTAAGGTAGAACTAACTGCACCAGCTCTTAATCCACCCCAGTTTCCTGGTTTTAAAATAGGGTATATTTTATGATTGCCACTTCTTTTTTGTGTTGCAATTTTTTCAATTTCTTCTTTTGTTTTTTCGTTTCCTGAAATGGTATTACTCATGTTACTTTATTTAATTATAACAGATTTTTTATTAAAGTTATAGAATATCAATAAGGTTTATTTAGTCTTTTTTATAAGTGTAGCTATCTGTTTTATATTTGAACAACTACTACCAATATGAACCGACTAAAAAAGTCATTCTAATAAAGGCAATAGTACTTTCTTTAGTTAAATTTATAGGAGATTCTAAGGTTGTAACCTCATCACTATCAATAAAAACAACAAATAATCCATCTTTAAAAGCTATTAAAACATTATCAATAGCTTCTTGCTCAACTGCTAAATCTTTATTAGCGAGGTCACCAAAATCTACCTTGCCATCTTCAGCTTGTTCTTGTATTTCTGTAGGACTTAAAAAACCTACGATATTTACTTCTTCTCTCTTTTTATTAAATGCTTCTACTTGGTTTTTTACGCAAGCCACTAAAAGTTCCTCTAAGGTTTTTGGTATTGTAGCTAAGGTTAATGGTATTTGTTTTATTTTTTTTTTACCTAGTCTCTTTAATTGCAATGTTAGTTCTGGCATAGTTTTTTTCTTTTATGCGTTAGGGATTGTCGTGTAAAGCCCACAGTGCAAATGGCACGAGGACTTGAAACAAAAGCCCGCCCCACCTAAGTGGGGAACACCCGTATTTTATAACTAATTTTAACTGTTTATTTGAGCTAAAATGGTTGGATCTTGAATTTTATTATCTTCAGAGAGTAGTTTCATTTTTGAAATTATTTCGGCTGATTTAGGGTCATCATCTACAAAAGGTAAAAACATGCGCCCTCTATGTTGACTGTGAACGGGTAGTATTGCTAATGAGAGACCATTTTTACTAACCTGAGCACTACCTAAATGAATACGGTATTCTCCTAAAGTACCTTTTATTATTATATGACGTTCTTTAACAGTAATGTTCTTGAGTTTAAATAATTGAGCAGATTCTGTTGCTAAAGCAGCCCTCATTTGCATGGTACTATGACTTGCTTCTGGGTCAACACCGCCTACATGTGCAACACTAACAACAAGATCTAAATCTCTCATAATTTCACTAAAAACTACCGACGGTACATTTTTAAGAGGTATTGGTTTGTAATTTTCTAAAGAATAAAAAACAACATGCTCTAAAGTAGGAGCTTCTATATCGGCAGGAGAAAACCAATCTGCCATTGCATACATAGTGGCCATTAACCCTTTTTTATGATATACTTTTTGAAGTCCGTCTTCATGGCTAACTGTCCAACCGCGACCTCGTAATAATGCTACTGTTTTTTGAGGTTGAATTTGATGACCTTGATAACGTTCAGATTTAGAACCCAATTCTTCTTCATCTTTAGTAACCAAATAAAGCTCTCTAAATACTTGTTTAAAAGGTTGAACTAAACGCTCTGCAAATAAATATTTCTGATACAAATCCCATTGAACAGCTTTGTATAAATGTGAAGAGTGAGCAATAACTAAAATATCGTTTTCTTCTAAGCTATGCTTTTTGCCTTCTGTATCAGTTAAAATTCCATCAGTATAAAAACCAGAAATTTGTTTTTCAGGTGCGAATAACACCAATTTGCTAAGCATTGCTTTTACAATTGGATGTTGCATTATTTTGTGAATTTCTATTGCAGTAAATTCATCTTCGTTAACCATTGCATTTTCTAGTGATAAACGAGTTCTACTATATTGCTTTGTTAAATAAGACTTGCCTTCTTTTAAAGCCATTACCTGCTTGTCTTTTTTGTATTTTGCAGGAATAGATTTTTGTTTTTTATCACCTTTAGTAACTAAAATATCGGTTTTACCTTGATCTGTAATTACTAACTCAATAACGGCATCATCAAACTTTAAAACTGCATTTTCCATAATGGCTAATGTTGCCTTACTTTCCATTGCCCAACTAAAACGAACGCGATCTTGAAAACCTGCGTTTCTAGACAGGTTGTCTAACGCAATCTCTACTGCATTTTTTTCACTCTCTTGACGTTGCGCACCAAATTGCTTGCTTTCTTTTAAAAACTTTTGCAATAGGTTATATCGTTTTAATAAATCTTTTTGAGGTATTGTTTTACTTAAAGGAATCAGCCCTAAAGCTCTAACATAATCTTTATCTCTTTTTTCTGTAATCTTTTTTAATGTTTCAGTGATTTTTACTTCACCTAACATCACACTTGAATATAATTTTACTTGTCTGTGACCATTACCATCTGTAATATATTTTGCCGCTTCATGTAAAATTTTCCAATTAGCTTTACCAATATTTTTATACACTTTATTAAACCAGTCTATATCAATCGCACCAATTGCAAAGTCAGACTTTGGAATGTTTGAATACCTAGATATTATGGTTTCTTTCTCACTACTCATATAATCTGATGCATGTGCTTGAAACCACCATACAGCATCTTCTAATTTTTCTAAACCAAGGTATTCACCAACAAAACCTGCCCATTGTGTTGCATAGCAAGCAAGCTCTATTAATCTTTTTTTAGCAATTTTAGTTTCATCTGCAATTGCTACAAAATCTGCATAACTTTCTGTTTCTTTTAATGCACTCTTTTTTAGAATAGAACTAAAAGTAGATTTTTTAGTGTCACCGTAGTAACTATAGCCACGTTCAAAAGTATCTTTACCCATACGTTGCAACACCTTAAAAAGATAGTCTACTCCCTCTATTTTTGAAAGACTAGAAATATAACTCGTAGCGTCTGTTGCTAAATCTCCACGTTCTAACTCTGTAGAAAGTATGTTAGTTTTTAAAGAATTTAAGACTCTGTAAGGAACCAATGCTACATCTAAATTACCATTACGTATTCTGTAGTTTTGAGTGCCATCTAAAATTGACATTAGTTCGTTCGAGTTTAGCGCCTGAAAAAGTAAATCATCTTTAGTAATTAAGTTTTTTTGATAGAGAATTAATGAAATATCTAAAAAAGGTAATTGTAGACCTCTATTGGTATTTCTTTTTTCAGTAATAGCATTTATATCTGTAATTGGTTCAGGAAAGCCTATATATTGAGCTAAGATATACATTTTTATATCCCAATATTTTTTTAGTTGATCCAGGTCTCCAAACTTTATAAGTTCTTGCTCATCAATAACAACAACCAAACCATTAATAACATCAACCCAATTATAATTGTTGTACCTATAGCCTGTACCATAGGTGAATTTATCTTTTTTTAATTTCTCAGGAAAGTTTGCAATAGCATCTTCCCATACACTTAATTTAAAGCTTAAAATTGCGGGCCTATCTGCATAAGCCCTAAACAATCGCTTTAGTATTTTAGTATACCTAGTATTTGTGCTGTAATAGCTACGGTCTGATAGATCTAGCTTTATTCCTTCTAAATTAGGAATGTATTGCTTAACAAAATCTTCAAGTTTCTCGTAACTACCATAAGGAGCAGTATACGTATTTATGTAGTTTATAGCAGCGTACATTTCAAAATCGTTTAGCTTGCTTTCATTGTACCATTTTATCCAAACATCTGCTAAGGGTATATTATGCAAATGCTCCTCTGCAGACATCTCTTTTTTATATTTTTTAATTTCATGAATAGAATTGGCTAATAAAGCTGTGGTTGTACCACCATCATAAGCCTCTAATTTATATTCGTAATTTCTGTGCTCATAAACTAATGCTATTAAATTATTTATAGCTGCAACTGTTTTACGCTCATCTATAAAATTGCAAAACTTAAATTTTGCTTTAGAAATACCCAGTTTATCTAAAAAGCCTTTGCTATTATCAAACTGAATTTGGGGTGTATATAATGAGGATAAATTAGAATAATCTACTGCACCAAAGCCATTGCTATATGTAAATCCTATTTTAGTTTTAGAAAACTTATCTAAAAATACACTTTCATTTTTAGTGAATTTTGGTCGCTCTTTGTACAAGTTAATTTGTTCTTCTACAAATGCCGGATATTGTTCTTCTTCCTCTATTAACGTTAATATTTCAAGAGCAGCCAAACGCTTATCTACTGCCTTAGCCGTAATTAAATTTTGTGTACTTTTTTTAAATACATCCTCTGGTTGCTTAATTAAAAGTTTAATTAAGCCAGATCGGAGCGTTTTGTTTTTACGGCCAAATAAATCTTCCATAACATCTAAATCTTCTTGAAATAAAGTCATATGATGAAAAACGGTTAAACCTGTAGACATTACAGACTCATTCCTGTCTTTAATAGCTTGGTGTGCTAATTGTCTGCGCCAAGCATTTTTAGATAGAATAAGCTTTTCTGGTTTTTTGTATCCATAGTTGTAACCAAAAGAATAGGTGTAATGTTCGGGAAATACTTTTCTAATATAATTTTCTCTAATCTCAGAAGGTAATTTATTTAAGCTATTTGAAAGCAAATGCAAATGATCTTCAGTCGCATTTTTTATAATAAAATTGTAGAAAAAATTTGGTTGTACTGTAAAGTTATGCCAAGAGAACACTTTACTTTCAAATACTTTACCCTCTTTCGGTAATGCTTCAGCTACATTTTGAAAACGTTTAAAAAGTTTATTGTCTACATCAATATTAGGCAGGTTAACAACCATCCAATAATCTAATGCAGCATTTTCACCAAACTCTTTTTTAAAATAATCAACTATAGTACTATTGGTTCTACCTGTTTGACTTATAAAGTATAATCCTAGTAATTTTTTTTCTAATTTATCTGTACCATAAACAAGTTCTAGTGCTTTACTATTAGCTACATCAACATCAATGATACCTATAGCCCATAAACCTACATAAATTTCCAAATTATCATTGCTTTTTAAAAGCGTATCTATATCATCTAATTTTAAAATGTAGTCTTTACTTATTTCTAAAACTCTTTTTATAGTAGTTTTTTTAGGAGCCTCCCAACCAAAACCAAACCAAGTATCTACGGCTCTAACAACACTACTAAAACGCATTAAATCATTTTCTAAAATAACGTTTATTATATACTTTAAAGCACCATGACTAGTTTCATCTAATGATTCTAAAATTGTTTGCCGTAAACCTTCTTGGCGTTGCGCAGCAATTAATAATTTTGAAACAAGCTCCCAATACTCTTCTTTTTGAGTAAGTAATAAACCTTTAATAATGTCTTTACTTACACCACCAATTTCATCTTCAGCTTGTAGAATATCATTAACAACCTCATCAACTAACTCACCTTTATATTGCAAAACTACACCAAAAAAATAGCTATGTTTATGATCAAAATAGGTGCTGTACTGAAACTGTTCTTTTAATGTTAACGCACCAAAACCAGCACGGTTTGATGCTAAGAGTTTTCTAAAATAATTTATTTTATTGTATAAATGTGTTGAGTTTACTTTTGCTCTAAAAGCTCTTCTATTGTAGCCACTTTGGTAAGGTAGTGTATCGAACATGCTCCACAATACGGCTAAATAATGTGCTTGTACATCACCAAATAATAATTTTCCTAAACGCGCACCTTCTGAATTAATCCAAGGGTTTATGGTTTCAGCATCTTTAAAGGCATTAATAAAGGGTGTAATATATGCTTGGTTTCGATTTTCATCACTTAAACCAGATAATAATAATCCGAATATTTTATAAGGTTCTGAAAAGTTATTGAAGTCTGATAATTTTAAAGCTGCTTTTTTATGCCTATTAATATACTCTTGTGCTTTTTCAAATGGGATCATACGTATGCTAATCTTTTTCGCGTTGTTTGTATTTTTAGAAATCTAAAATTTGTATAAGCTATATTTATTATAATATAAACGAATACATATCTTATTAACTAAAACCTTTTTGTCTTATTTTAATTGGTATTAAAATCTTTTGCAAGTTAGATTTTGAATTTTAGTTTTGAATCCCTGAATTAGGGGATATTTAAAATTTATAAAGTTTTTTTATAAAATGAAAAACAATTTAATACTTATGTATTAGAAAAAGAATCTTTTGTAAATTAGCACACTCTTTATAACGTACGACCAATTTTAAACCAAAACATATTCCATACAGGCAATCTATTAAGTTTAATAGCGCTTAAAGGAATTTTATAAAAAATTAAATTGGTATAAATTATAGCTTACCAGCAACATAGTATTTATGATTACTTTTATTACTGCTTTTATTCTATTAATAATAGGATACTTCACTTATGGGAAATTTGTTGATAGAACCTTTAAATCAGATGCTAATAAAACAACACCAGCACATACTTTAGAAGATGGTGTAGATTTTGTACCCATGAACAGTAATAAAAACTCTTTTATTCAAATATTAAATATTGCTGGAGTAGGACCAATTTTTGGTCCAATATTAGGTGCTTTGTATGGTCCTTCAGCTTTTTTATGGATTGTTTTTGGGTCTATTTTTGCAGGTGGAGTTCACGATTATTTAACGGGTATGATTTCTATACGATTAGGCGGAGCACATTTGCCAGCAATGGCTTCTCATTTTTTAGGAAAATCATTTAGTCATGTTGTAAATTTATTTACTTTACTATTATTAGTGTTAGTAGGTACTGTTTTTGTGACTGCACCTGCTGAAATGATTAATCACTTAATTGATGGTGAGACCGGTATTTTAAAAATTATTATTCTGCTTATTTTCTTTTACTATATTGTTGCTACAGTATTACCAATTGATAAAATTATAGGAAAAATATATCCTATTTTGGGTATGTTGTTAATAATCAGTGCAATTGGCATTTGTATTGGTATGTTTATTTATGGTAATCCATTACCAGAGTTGACATTGGAAAATCTGCATCCGCAAAACATACCCTATTACCCAGTAATTTTTCTAACCATTTCATGTGGGGCTTTATCTGGTTTTCATGCTACGCAATCACCAATTATATCACGTACTATTGATAATGAAAAAGATGGAAGAAAAGTCTTTTATGGTATGATGATATTAGAAGCTTTTATTGCTATGATATGGGCGGCAGCATCAATGAGTTTGTTAAATACAGAAGAGTTGAGTGCTCTTTTAGCAGAAGGTGGCCCAGCAGCAGTAGTAAATAAAATTGCAATAATTCTATTGGGTAGTGTTGGTGGTACCATTGCTGTAATTGGTGTTATAGTTTTGCCAATAACATCTGGTGATACATCATTTAGGGCGGCAAGAATGATAATCGCAGATTACTTGAAAATAGATCAAAAAGTGTTAAGAAATAGGTTTGCAGTTGCAATTCCATTATTTGCCATTTCGTATATACTTACTAATATGGATTTTCAAATGTTATGGCGTTATTTTTCATGGTCTAACCAAGTAACCGCATCTATTGCTTTATGGATTGGAGCTGTATATTTATATGAGAATAAAAAATATTATATAATGGCTTTAGTACCTGCATTTTTTATAACCTCAGTAATTCTTTCATACATTTTTTATGATCCAACAATTGGATTTAACTTAAGTCCGATGTTATCAAATTGGTTAGGTTTAATATTTACGTGTTTGTTAACCTTATTGTTTTTTACGGTCATGAAAAAAAGAAAACCTTTAAAAGCATAATAAAAAACTATAGTTTTCGCTTTATAAAAGTCACCTGGTTTAGGTGACTTTTTTTATTGTTTGTTTTTGATAGGTGTATATCAGATTTTTTTATAAAAACTCACTGGTTACCGTGATAAGTAATAGAAATCAACATAGTAATTTTGTTTTATGGATATAGGTTCTAAAGAGATTTTAATAGGTTTTATAATTGTTTTGGCTGTTGTGTTTTATAGTTTAAAAACGAAATACATGATATCTAATAGAAAAGCATCTGAAAACTTAAATACATTTTTAAAAAACAATTATAATGATGAATTGGATTTTAGTGAATTGACTCGTTTTTTTAATACGGCAACCATGAACCCCAATAGTTTTTGGGCCAGAATTTATCAAAAAGAGGATCCTAGAGTTGAACTTATTTTACACTTTGATGCTAATCATATAAAAACTCAATCTGATGTTGCGTCTCAATACCCTGACGGATTATCATTTCATAATCAATATTTAGAAAAAATTGAAATTGTACAAACTCAAGATAGAATTTCTAATAGAATTAAACCCTTTGGTGTACACTTAAAATGGGAATATAATTTGATTCATCTTCAATTTATTAACGAATATTCTGAAATTCAAATTTTTGAAAAAATAGCTTACTTCTTAGAACTTTTTAATGCGGAAGATTTTAATAAAGTTGGCTATTATCATGAAGCCATAATAGTATTAAGTTTTGTTTCAGAAAATAAACCTCAATTAGCTTTAGATATTAAACAAGAAAATGATTTTTGGGTTTATAAAGACTTGCAATTGAATGAAGAGTCAAAAGAATTTAAAATTTTAAAAAGTAATCTTGAACAACAGTTTGAAAAGTATCTTGAAGAGAACTTTAAAACCAATAAATTGTATGACTATTATGGGAGTTTTGTAGCGCAACAAAATTTTAATCAAGTTTTGTTTATTCAATTTACTGAAGCAAAAAAAACAAAAAAACAATTTAAAGAAAGAGAAAAAGGAGTTTGGATTTCGCCTATTACAGGTTATATTGTTAGCTATTGGAATATTAAAAATCAAGAATTAGAATATATAAATTATAAGCCAACTTCTAATGATATAAGCAAAGCAGAAATTTTAGAAATAGAGAAATTACAATTTTTAAAAAACATGTAATCTAATGTCTTAGTTTCATCTCAAATTCTATAATACCACCATCAACAATTGCACTTTCTAAAATTCCATTTTTATATGTATAGTTATTTTCCTTACCTTTTGAATTAGTCTTTTTGTACGTATGATTTCCTAAAGAAGTTATAGAATTAAAACTTCCATCTTGCTCTGAATAGCATTTAGTTATATTCATAGGCTCAATAAAATAAAGTAAAATGGTACTGTATTTAATAGTTGTATTAATAGGGTCTTGAACTTTATTGTTTTTAGTAATTAAATATTTGTTCTCTTGCCAATGTGTATTTGTTTTTGCATGTTGTTTTCCATTAACCAAAATATCAACATTAGCTTTTTTTAAAAGGTTATTTTCCATACTTACTTCATAAGTATAGTTAACATCAATCTGTTTAATAATTTTTATACCAATAGTGCTAGAGGTATGATAAATAGTTTTGTCGCCTTTTGTTGAATAAGTAGCCTTTAAGCTACCTATATTTTTGTTTTTATAAATAATATCATACAAAAGAATTTTATTTGAGTTTAGTTCGCTGTTATTCTGTGAATAAATCAAATTCAAAATAAAAAAATACAATATCATCTTCTATGATTTTTAATACTTTTTAAAGGTACTTTATATCTTAGTAATTTAATATCCAATTACGTCTTTTATTATCCTTATTTAGTCTTTTAGTCTACTTATTTACTTTTAGTTTTGATTTCTTATTAAGACTAAATAAAAATAAATGCAATTAAATAAGCCATCTTCTTTCAAAGAGTTATCATCAAATAATTATTTATTTAATGAAGAATCTGCTAAGTTGTACGGAGAATATATAGATAAAACTCTAAATTATATTCAGCAGTTTTTATCTCAAAGAAAATTTTACAAGGGAGATAATATTGATGAAATAAAAAAAAATAAAATTAAAGCTAGGTTACAGCACATTAGTCAAACTCATAGTATTGATAATGTCTTAGAAGAGCTGAATGAATTGTATATAAAAAATGCTGTTTCTTTTCATAACCCTAATTATGTAGCACATTTAAATTGTCCTATCACTTTACCATCTATAGTTGCGGAATTACTAGCAACAAGTATAAATACGGCTATTGAAACTTGGGATCAAAGCAATGTAGCAACTTTTATAGAACAAGAAGTAATAAAATGGATTTGCAGTGAGTATAATTTTAATGAAAGTGCAGATGGTGTTTTTACAAGTGGCGGAACTCAATCAAATTTTATGGGCTTATTGTTAGCAAGGGATCATTATGCATATAAAAATTTAGGAATTAATATAAAACAAAATGGTTGGTCTGATGACGTTAGTAAATTTAGAATTTTTTGTTCTGAGAAATCACACTTTAGTATAAAAAAAAATGCAGGTTTATTAGGTTTAGGTTTTGATGCCGTTATACCTGTAAAAGTTGATAATACAATGAGAATGGACCTCTTTGAATTGGCATTAGAAATAGAAAAAGTCAAAAAAGAAGGAAATATTCCTATTGCTGTTGTGGCTACCTTAGGAACTACAGACTATGGTAGTTTTGATCCATTAGAAGAAATTACAACATTAGCTAAACAAAATGGAATGTGGTTACATGTAGACGGGGCTTATGGAGGGTGTTTTGTATTAACAGAAACTCATAATCATTATTTTAAAGCTATTGAAAAAGCAGATTCTGTTACTGTAGATTTTCATAAAACCTTATTTCAGCCTGTAAGTTGTAGTGCTTTTTTAGTAAAAGACAAGCAACATTTACAATACGTTTCATACTATGCAGATTATTTAAATCCACTAGAAAGTAAAGATGAAGAACGACCAGATTTAATTGAAAAATCTATGCAAACAACACGTAGGTTTGATGCATTAAAGGTATGGCTAACTTTAAAAACTTTAGGTACAAAAACCATAGCTTCTTATTTAGAAAGTGTTCATTTTATAATAAAAAATGTATATGAAAACGTAAAGTTAAATAATGCTTTTGAAATAGCTCATGTACCAGCCTTAAGTACTTTAGTTTTTAGATATAAACACAAAGATGTACTTGATGATATTGTACACAATGAAATTAACTTACATATAAAAAACACATTGTATAAATCAGGAAAAGCCTCTGTAGCAAGTACAAAATTAAACGGAGTAACCTATTTGAAATTTACGCTATTGAATCCAAAAAATACAGTAGAGAATCTTTTAAATATTGTTAAGATGATAGAAAAAGAAGGGGTAGCATACGAATCACAATTAAAAACAGCATAACGATGAGTCAAGATAATATAATGGATTTTATAGCTATTGGAGTAGGACCTTTTAATTTAGGTTTAGCATGTTTAACAGAACCAATCAAAAATTTAAACGGAGTTTTCTTAGACAAAAAAGAAAGTTTTAACTGGCATCCAGGTATGTTACTAGAAGATACAACTTTACAAGTACCTTTTATGGCAGATTTGGTAACCTTGGCAGACCCAACAAGTCCGTTTAGTTTTTTAAATTATATAAAGAAAAAAGGGTTGTTGTATTCATTTTACATTCGAGAAAACTTTTTATTATTAAGAAATGAATACAATCAATATTGTCAATGGGCAATTAGTAAATTACCCAACATTTACTTTAATACAGAGGTTAAACATGTTAGTTATGATGAGCAAGAAGGTATTTACGTAGTAACAAGTATTTGTATGAAGACAAAAAAAGTGAAAATATATAAAGCTAAAAAATTAGTTTTAGGTACAGGTACACCACCATATATACCCGAAAGTTGCAAAAAATTAAAAGGAAAAGCTGTACACTCATCTCAGTATTTAAAAGCTAAAGAAAATTTACAAGAGCAAAAAAAGATAACTGTTTTAGGTAGCGGTCAAAGTGCCGCTGAGATTTTTTACGATTTATTATTAGAGATAGACACAAAAAATTATGAATTAAGCTGGATAACACGTTCTCCGCGTTTCTTTCCGCTAGAATATTCTAAGTTGACCTTAGAAATGACATCTCCTGAATATGTAGATTATTTTTATGATTTACCTACTGAGAAAAGAGACGATTTAATTAAAAACCAAAAGCATTTGTATAAAGGAATTAATTCGGATTTAATTTCAGCTATTCATGACACTTTATATGCAAAAAGAATCACGGCAAAAAAAGAATTAAAAGTTTCTTTAAGGACAAATTCAGAATTAAAAAATACAACGCTTAAAGAAAGTACAATTGAGCTTGAATTCCATCAGATAGAACAAAACAAATATTTTAAACAAGAAACGGAGGGTTTGGTTTTAGCTACAGGTTATAGCTATCAATTACCAGAGTTTGTGGAAGGAATTTCTAATAGGATTGAATGGGATGAGAAAGGTCGTTTTGATGTGGCAAGAAATTATAGTGTAGATAAGAATAAAAAAGAGGTTTTTGTTCAAAATGCTGAATTACATACGCATGGTTTTGTAACACCAGATTTAGGAATGGCAGCATATAGAAACTCATACATTATTAAAGAAATAACTGGAGTAGAGCATTATCCAATAGAAAAAAGTATTGCTTTTCAACAATTTGGAGTATCTCAAGAAGAAGAGGTTTTTATGAATGTTTTGAGTTAATAAACAAACTATGAAGTTAAAAAACTTTCTAATAGTAATTACGCTGGTAGCCGTGGTAAGCGATTATTTACTACATCCATTTTATCCGCAGTTTTTTGAGATACGTTTTGGAGTTACCAATCCGGAATATGTTGGTTATTATTTTGCAGCTATTTGTTTTATGGTAATGCTAGCCTTTCCGTTTTGGGCATATATATCTAAAAAAATATCAGAACTAAATATTCTAATATACACACAAGCTGTTGCTGGGCTTTTAGCACTCTATTGTTATTACACCACATCATATGTCAATTTTTGGGTAATATCGCTAATTATGGTGCTTTTTAAAGGAAGTTATCTATTAGTGTATCCATATATCTTAAAAATAATTACGAAGGAAGAACAGCCAAAAACAATAGGGTTATTATCTGTGGTAGTACACTTAGGCGGAATTTTAGGTGCGGTTTTAGGTGGGTTTACGGTAGATTATATTCACCCGAGTAGCATCTTTTTAATAATGGCTTTGGGCGATTTTGTACAAATGGCAATGAGTGGTTATTTATTAAAAAGCAAAAAATACGATACAAGTATTGTGGTTGTAGAAGAAGATGAATTGAAAGATAAAAAGATAATGCCAAAAGGATTTATTTTAAAACTAGGGTTAATCACCTTAATCCTTTATTTCAGTGATTTTTTAATTAGACCATTCTTTTCATTGTACTGGGAAAGTTTTTCAGACTTTAAAAGCAAACTAGTATCAGGAGCTATTTATGCAATTCCAGGTTTTGTAGCTTTAATTACACTTTGGATAAACAATAAAAGAAAAACAGCAGAAGGATACCAAGGTATTATTAATGCTTTATGTATTGGTTTAATAGGTTTGTTTTTACAAGGAATTCCATCTGAAATGGCAGTTATAACTGGTAGAATTATTTACGGATGGGCAATTTTTCAAGGCGTCGTAAAATTCGATATTTTATTATTTGAATTAAGCTCACCAGAATCGTATGCAGTAGATTATAGTAAGGTGCATTTTTTTCAGAATTTAGGTGTTTTATTAGCCTCATTAAGTGTTGGAGTCGTGGTAGAAAATTTCGGATTACAATTACCATTTACTATTGCATTAGGTGGATTCATACTTACGCTAGTATTATACTTTTTTATATTTAAATCCGTACGAGTTTTTCATAAAAAATTAGCAAAAATATAAAAAATGTCAGCAGAAAATAAAAATATTTTCACTCAAGAGTATGCTGGTTTTGGTAGCATATCTATACGGCCTTTTAAGGTTAATGAAGACAGTGTGTTTTTACACAATTGGGTAATCCAAGAATATGCAGTTTTTTGGGAAATGCAAAACGCAACTTTACAAGATGTAGAAGATGAGTACACGAAATTAACTGTACCAAAAGATTACGATGTATTTGTTGGAGTGTTTAATAACAAGCCTGCATTTGTATTAGAAAAATACAATCCTAAAAAAGATATTATAAATCAGTTTTATAATCCAAGAGATTCAGATAGTGGTGTACATATTATTGTTGCTCCGCCATCAGAACCAATAACGGCAAATTTTACTTGGTTTATGTTTCGTGCTATTATGGATTTTACGTTTGCAAATTCTTCTATTGATAGAATTTTAGTAGAACCCGATATTCGAAATAAAAAAATGTTTGCCTTATGTCAGCGTATCGGTTTTACGTTGGGCGAAGTAGTAGAATTACCACATAAAACAGCACAATTAGCTTTTTTAACCAAAGCTAATTATCAACAAAAAATAAATTCATTTTCACCTTCAAAAAGAAGTACTATGAACACATTAGATAATGTGGTTTCTCCACAACAATCAACACAGCATATACAACCAAAAGTTTGGCAACAATCAAATTTATTATTGGTAAAAAAAGCATTATGTGAGTTTTCGCATGAGTTGTTAATCAACCCAGAAATTATAGAAAGTCATGAAAATGGTTATCATACTTATAAAGTGTACGCCGATAAAAAAGAAATTAGGTACGAATTTAAAGCGAAACCATTAGCCTTAAATCATTATTTAATAATAGATGAGTCTATTAAAAAATATGTAGGAGATACTTTAGCGGATTTAGATGCGGTTTATTTTATAAAAGAGTTTAAGGATATATTAGGTATTGCTAAAGAAAAAATGCCAGTGTATTTAGAAGAAATTATAAGTACGTTATATGGTAGTGCTTTTAAAATAACCAAAGGAAATCCAACAGCAAAAGAGTTGGCAACGGCAGATTTTCAAACCATAGAACAATCGATGACCGAAGGACATCCTGGATTTGTGGCAAACAACGGAAGAATTGGTTTTGATAGTACCGATTATCGTTCGTATGCACCAGAAGCAGGAAATTCATTTTCATTATTGTGGATGGCGGGTCATAAAAGTAAAGCAGTGTTTTCTGCAATAGAAAGTTTACCATACGAAACTTTAATTCAACAAGAATTAGATGCGGCAACCATTTCTAAATTCAATGCTATTATTGAAGAAAAAGGACATGATGCTAACGATTATTTATTCTTACCCATTCATCCATGGCAATGGTTTAATAAACTAGCTAATATTTTTTCGCCAGAAGTAGCTAAAGGAGATTTAATCTGTTTGGGTTATGGTCCAGATCAGTATTTGGCACAACAATCTATCAGAACATTATTTAATACTACAAACCCACATAAGTTTTATACAAAATCTGCCTTATCAATCTTAAATATGGGATTCATGAGAGGTTTGCCGTTGTATTATTTAGGAACAGCTCCTAAAATGGCGGTTTGGTTAGAAGAGCTATTATACAACGATACGTACATTCAAGAAAACGGATTCAGAATGTTAAGTGAAATCGGTTCAGTAAGTTATGTGAATCCGTATTTCGAAGAATTCGGACCTCATAACGATTATAACAAAATGTTAGCTTCTTTGTGGAGAGAAAGTCCGTATTCTGTAGTAAAAGAAAATCAGAAGCCTATAACAATGGCAGCTTTATTACATATAGATCATTTCGGAAATGCTTTACTACCAGAAATTATTAAAGACTCAGGTTTATCTATTTATGATTGGTTGCGTAAATATTTACAAGCCTATTTAAGTCCGATGTTACACTGTTTCTATTACTACGACCTGGTATTTATGCCACATGGCGAGAACATTATTTTAGTGTTAGAAGATAATATTCCTGTATATGCTTTATTAAAAGATATTACAGAGGAAGCTTGTATTTTAAGTGAAGATGTAGTGTTGCCAGAGCATTTACAAAGAATGTACGCACCGGTACCCGAAGATGTGAAATTGTTATCCATTTTTACAGATATGTTTGATGGTTTTTTCAGATTCTTAGCACCAATTTTAGAAGAGCAAGCAGATTATAGTGAAACTCGTTTTTGGGAAATGGTAGCAGAAAATGTAACTGATTATCAAGCGAAGTTTCCGCAATTATCAGAAAAGTTTAAGAAGTACGACATGTTTGCAGATGATTTTAAATTATCGTGTTTAAACAGATTACAATTAAATAATCATATGCAAATGATTGATTTAGATGATCCTGTAGCATTATTACAATTTGCAGGAAAGTTAGAGAACCCTATTGCACAATTTAAAACGCAAGAAGCTTAGTAGTTATGGTGCAAACAAGTGAAGTAGTTTTTAAAAAGGAAATAAAAGGTTTAGGAGAAATTAGTATTCGACCTATTAATTTAGAAAACGATATTGATATGTTGTACAGTTGGGTTTCTAAACCATACGCAAAGTATTGGGGAATGTTAGAGCAAACAAAAGAGGAGGTTTTTAATGAGTATAAAAAACTAGAAGACAATTCTCATCATCATACATATATAGGAGAATTAAATAAGCAACCCATTTTTTTAATGGAACGCTATAAAACATCCGAAGATGTAATAGTAAAACATTACGATGCTTTAGATAACGATTACGGAATGCACATTTTAGTTGCTCCGGCAGAAAAGAAGATTCCGAAATTTACATGGCATGTTTTCTCAACTGTGATGGCTTATTTTTTCAGTTTACCATTTGTAAATAGGGTAGTAGTAGAGCCAGATATTAATAACGAAAAGATTCATGTTTTAAATAAAAAAGCAGGTTTTGTGTATCAGAAAAATATAAACTTAGATCATAAAATAGCATCGTTAGCATTTTGCACAAAAGAAGCTTTTTATCAATCTGTATTGTAGGGAATAAAAATGATAAATATAAAAACAACACATTTAAAACCTAGTAACTGGCAATTTATAAACCGTCAGTTGATAAGAAAAGCGATTAGTGAGTTTTCACATGAGTCAATTTTAAAGCCAATATTGATACAAGATGAAGTATATGAAATTGTTTCAGATAATAAGCAGTTTACCTATCATTTTAAGGCCAAAAAGTTCTTTTTAGATCATTGGTTGGTAGATACAGAAAGTATTGTAAAAGTAAATGAAGCTTCAGAAGAAGTGGTGTTAGACGCATTGCATTTTATTACAGAGTTTAAAGAAACATTAGGTATACCAGATAAGTTTTTAGCGACTTATTTAGAAGAAATTACAAGTACATTATCTGGTGCTTGTTATAAATATGAAAACCAACAATTTTCAGCAACCGAATTAGCTTTACATAGTTTTCAAGATATAGAGCACGGAATGACAGAGGGACATCCTTGTTTTATAGCGAACAATGGAAGAATAGGATTTAATAGCAACGATTTTCAGTTGTATGCACCAGAGGCAAATGCACCTTTTAAAATTATATGGATTGCCGTACATAAAAAATTTGCAACCTTTACTAGTGTTGCAGATTTTGAATACGAAAGTTTATTAGAAAATGAATTAGGAGTATTAAAAATAGCAGATTTTAAGAAACGATTAAGTAATGCCAAAAAAGTGATAACAGAATATTTATTTATGCCTGTGCATCCTTGGCAATGGATTAATAAAATAATTCCAGTTTTTGGAGCTGACATCGCTCAGGGAAATATTGTTTTTGTAGGAGAGAGTGACGACGATTTTTCGGCACAACAATCTATTAGAACCTTGTTTAATGTAACACATCCTAAAAAATTATATACAAAAACTGCCTTATCTATTTTAAATATGGGCTTTATGCGTGGACTTTCACCTTATTACATGCAAAGTACACCGCCTATAACTAAATGGATTACTGATTTATTAGCTAAAGATGATTATTTATTAGCTAACGGATTTACCATGTTAGGTGAAGTTGCTACAATCGGTTATCATAATCATTATTATGAGGCTTTAGGGAAGACGAATCCGCATAACAAAATGCTCTCTGCATTGTGGCGAGAAAGTCCGTTTACAAAAATTACAGCCAAACAACGGGTAATGACTATGGCTGCTTTTTTACATGTCGATTATCAAGAGCGTTCTTTAGTTGCTTCTTTAATAGAAGTTTCTCCGTATAACACTAGTACTTGGTTGCAACATTATTTAAAAGCTTATTTGTCGCCATTATTACATTGTTTTTATAAATATGAATTTGTGTTTATGCCCCATGGTGAAAACCTGATTATAGTATTAGAAAATAACACGCCTGTGTATTCTTTAATGAAAGATATAACGGAAGAAGTAATAGTATTTAATAAAGAAATGCATTTACCTGAACATGTAGATAGGTTGTTTACAGAAACATCAGATAGAATGAAAGTATTGTCAATTTTCACAGATGTTTTTGATTGCTTCTTTAGATTCTTAGCACCACATTTAACTAATTACGCTGGTTTACCTGAAGAAGAATTTTGGCAATTAGTGGCAAATTGTGTGTATGAATATCAAGATACACACCCCGAATTTTCAGATAAATACAAACAATACGATTTGTTTGTTTATGAGTTTGATCGTTGTTGTTTAAACCGTTTGCAGTTAGAAAATACCAAGCAAATGCTACGTTTAGCTGATCCAATAGAAAGTTTGAAGTTAGAAGGAGTTTTACAAAATCCTTTAGCGAAGTTTAAAAGAGAAGCGGTAATAACAGAAGAGATAGAGACAGGTATTTAAAAAAGTAAAATATTTTTCTCTAGCTATAGAGAAATAAAGAAGAATTTTAAAATGACTATTAAAGCTATAACGAAGCTTATAAAAGAAAGGAAAAGCACGTATGCTTATGATTTTTCAGAAAAAGAGATTCCTAAAAATACCATTGAAGATATTGTTGAAAATGCACTTTGGGCACCAACACATTTACATACACAACCATGGCGGTTTATAGTTTTAAAAGGAAAACATCAGCAAGAGTTAGGAGAATTTATGGCTGATTACTATAGAGAAATGTATACAGAAAAAAAGTTTTCTAATGAACGTTTTGAAGCAACTAAAAACTATAGTAAAAATGCCACTTTATTAGCTGTAATTTTTAAACCTAATAAAAAAGCAAAACTACCAGAATGGGAAGAATTAGCAGCAATAGCATGTGGAGTGCAAAATATGTGGTTGAGTTGTACAGCCTTAAATATTGGTTGTTATTGGGATACCTCTGTAGCAACTATGAAATACGGGAAAAGCATAGATTTAGATGGAGACGAAAAATTTCTAGGCATTTTTTATATGGGACACTTAAAAAATGAAATTCAATTTAGAAAAAGAAAAAGAAAATCATTGTCAAAAAAATTAAGTTATGATTATAAAAATTAAGGTTGTAAAATGAAATCACAAAATAGAATAAGAGCGGTAGACTTCGTAAGAGGTTTTAGTGTTCTTATGATGATTCCTGTGCATGTAATGATGCTTTTTGCTAGTGCAGAAACATGGGAGCATACGCTTACAGGTAAATTTGTTCAATTATTAGAAAGGGGGTCTCCTATTTTTTTAATTGTAATGGGAATATCATTTGCCTTTTCTAGAAACGCAACAAAATCAGGGATTCTTAAAAAAGCCTTATTAATTATTGGTTTAGGATATGTTTTAAATTTTTTACGATTTATAGCCCCTCTGTTGTTTTTGGGAGGTTTTCCTGAAGCTTTTGTAGAAGCAAGCGGATTAGAGTTAAGTAATCCAAGTCGTATGTTAAATTACTTTTTAAAGGGAGATATGTTTCAGTTAGTGGGAATTTCGTTGCTTCTAGTAAGTTTGATTTTTAACTTTTTAAAAAGAAACAAATATGTAGTGTTACTACTTTCTTTAATAATTATGTGGTTATCTAAAGTAGTGAGTGGTATTCAATTAGGAATACCCAGTGTAGACTATATTTTGAATTTGATTTGGGGTAATAATTTTGATGTTTACTTTCCATTATTTCCTTGGATGTCATTTATTTTAATGGGATTGTTTTTAGGTTTAAGTTATTTAGAGAATAAAGAAGATGCAAACAAATCTTTATTTATGCCAATGTCATATATAGGTACAGTTTTTTTAGTGATAGGAAAGTTATTATGTAATTATAATTACGAATATCATTTTGGAGATTATTATCATTTAGGCCCCGGCGGAACCATGGGATTAATGGGAGTTCTTTTAATTATATTTTGGTTGTATTATCATATAGAGCGTTTATTGCCAGTTAACAATTATGTAAGTAAATTGTTTTTCTACTGTAGTAAGCAAGTAACGCCTTTTTATATGTTTCAATGGGTATTAATATATTGGTTATTAGCTTTTACTAATTTTTCAGTCTATAATCAACCTATGGTTTTAACAATTATGTTGGCTATAAACCTAGGAGTCTTTTTATTATTGTACTTATTTAACAAAACCAATACATTAAGAAAAAGTAAGCCAAAATTAATAAAACAGACTGTGTAAAATGAGAGTTTTATTAATCTACTTTTTTGTGTTTTGTCATTTTAAAACCGTAGCACAAAATAAATATGCTGGTAGTTATGGTATAGATGCTAAAGTTCAAGAATTCTTAGAAGAAATTCATTCCTACACTGGGCCACCAATACACGATTTGCCGATAGCTATTGCGCGTAGAGCAATGGAGGACCTACAAATGGATTCTACTTTAACATACAATAATGTGTTTTTTGAAAAAGAAATTTTTAAAGAAAATGGCAAAAAAGTAAATGTAGTTATTGTAAAGCCAGTAAAGACTCAAAATGTATTGTTACCAATACTTGTATACTTTCATGGAGGCGGTTGGGCTTATAATAGTTTTAATACTCATAAGCGCTTAATGAGAGATATTTCTTTAAAAGCAAACATAGCAGTTGTATTTGTTGAGTATACAAAATCACCAGAAGTAACATACCCTATTGCAAATGAAGAAGGTTATTTTGCAACTCTTTATTTATCTAAATATGCAGAAAAATATGGATTAGATTCTGATGAGATTATTGTTGGTGGTGATAGTGTAGGAGCAAACATGGCAACTGCAATTGCCATGATGGCAAAAAACAGAAAAGAACCAATAATTAATAAACAAGTTTTAATTAATCCAGTTTTAGATGATAACTTTAATACAAATTCTTACCTGCAATTTTCTAAAGGGCATTATTTATCAAGGGACAGTATGCAATGGTTTTGGAAAATATATGCTCCAGATTTAAATTCTAGAAATCTGCCAACGGTAGCTCCTTTACAAGCAAGTATTAACGAGCTGAGCAATTTACCTAAAGCATTAATTATTACAGCAGAATATGATGTGTTAAGAGATGAAGGAGAAGAATATGCTAAAAAATTAAGAGAAGCAAAAGTGCCAGTGGTTTCTGCACGATATGGCGGTACAATACATGATTTTTTTGTTTTAAATTATTTACGCAATACTGATCCATCAAAAGCAGCCTTAGAGCAAGTATGCGATTTCTTAAAAAATAATAAAAATAAACCCCAAAATAACCTATAAAATGAATTTATCATCAATAGAGAGCCTTTCAGGGCATTTAGAACATATAACTGTAATTGTTTTAGTGTTAATGGTTATAGAAATAATAGTACTCTTTGTTACTAATTATGTAGAAAAGAAAAAAGAAGGCTTGGTAAGTATTTTATCGTACTTAATACAAAGTATACCATATTTTTTACTGTCTAAAGTTTTTATAGTAGGTAGTATGTTTTGGTTGTATAATCATCGTTTTTTTGATATGAATTTTAAATGGTATTCTTGGGTTATAGCATTTTTATTATATGATTTTACAGTGTTTTTTATCCATTTTTTAGGTCATAAAGTACGTGTTTTGTGGTGTATTCATGGAGTGCACCATACGGCAGAAGAAATGAATTTAACCGTTGTAGCACGAGGCTCTATATTCGATGTGTTTTTTACACCTTTTAATTTTATTTGGTTGCCCATTTTAGGGTTTCATCCTTTTATGATTTTTGTGATAGAGCCTTTAGCTCGCTTATATGCAACACTCACCCATACCAATGAAAATTTTGTATGGAGATTAAAATGGTTAGAGTTTCTTTTTATTACACCATCAGTACACCGCGTACATCATGCTAAAAACCACATATATTTAGATAGAAATTATGGTGAAACCTTATCTATTTGGGATCGTATTTTTAAAACTTTTCAAACACAATTAGACGATGAAAAAATTCAATACGGAATTATGCATGATAAGTTAAATAGTGAAAGTTTTTGGCATATTCAGTTTTTAATGTGGAAAGAATTGTGGCTGGATGTAAAAAATGCACCAACAATAAGTGATAAGGTAAAATATGTTTTTATGCCTCCAGGGTGGAATCATATTGATGGTGGAAAAAAAGCAGGAGTATATCGTTCGGAAGCTATAAAAGACCGTATTTTGTAAGCCTTAAATTCAACTTTATTACAAATAAATCTCATTACTTATTAAATTTTGTTTTCTGAATTGTTTAGGAGTTAATTGTTGATTTTTTTTAAATGCTGCAGTAAAATGTGTTGCATTTTTATAGCCAACTAGCTCAGCTATTTCGTATATAGGTTTATTGGTTTGGTAAAGTAATTTTTTAGCTTCTTCCATTCTTATATTTAATGAGTATTTAAAAATACTTTCTCCAAACAATCTTTTAAATTCTTTTTTTAAAGTATTTTCATTTACAAATATCTGCTTAGATAACATAGAAATGGTATACTGCTTATTTAAATTGGAAGAAATTATTTTTTCTACAGAATATATTTTTTTTGCAGTACTATTATTTTTTTCTTTTTTATTTAAATCTGTTTTAGATGATAATAATTCTAATGTCTTAGATTCTAAGAATAAACGTTTTAAAATTCCATTGCGTTTGTCTAGTATTATTTCATTTAATATGTCTAAAGTTTTATTAGTTAGTAAGTGTGTATTATGATCAATAATAGAATCACCTTTAAACTTAATATAATTAGGCAAAAGTAAATTTAGTTTATGCTTATTAATAAATAAAGGATTCATAATAATTAATATTTCTCTAATTTTTTTTTGTTTTGAATATATAAAGTTGCAAGAGTTAAATTTTGTATGAGAAATATAATATTCTGTACTTTCTTGTAAAATTTCTTTAGACTTTGCGTAATCAATCACTTTTTTTTCGCCTTCAAACAGGGCAGAATAGATTAGTGTATTTGTAGTTATGCTAAAATTAAGATTTTGTTTTAGTATCACATCTAACTGAATAACAGTTAAACCTTCAAATGAGTGACTATACACAGTGCCTAGACCATATTTTGTTTTTAATTGTTGCTTTTTTGTGTAGATACCACATTTTTTATTATGGTATTTTATTTTAAAAATATCTTCAAGTGTATTACTCTCTTTTATGCTAGTAATATTTATTTTCAATTTTTCATTTTTACTATGGCGGAGTAAAAATAATTTATATTTAGACTAAATAAAAGTAATATTTATGCTAAAATGTGACCTTTCATCGAATAATTTAGTCTTTTGAAAAATATTTTTGGAAAATAAAAGAGAGTAATTATAGTTCAAATTCGGCCCAAAGCGGGTAGTGGTCAGATATTAAATAAGATAGGCTTTGTTTTGTTATATTTCTCTTTGCTAAGGCAGTTGGTACGAAATCGTAATTGCCACCAGTAATAAAATCCATGGTTAAATTTGGAATATTTTTACTGTTCATAAACCAAGCAATTTGGTCGTAATACTTAGTTTCATTAAATATAGATCTAGTCACTTCTTCGTTTTGTAATTGTGGTGGCACAAATAAACCTTCAGATAAAAATGTTTGATCTAATAAATCTCCTCGCTCATCAATATTAAAGTCGCCTAAAGTTATTAAGTTTTGGTGATAAGCATTTGTATTACTGGCCCAATCGGCAAGCCAAGTGGCAATACCTTTTAATTCTTTAATTCTGTCTTTAGAGCTTTTCCCGTATTTAATATGTAGTGTTACTAATATAAAGGTTTGTAAGTTTGATTTAAAACTAACTGCATAGGGTGTTCTTACAAACTGTTCATCTAAGGCATTATCATCTATACCATCAGTCCATTCGTTAGGTACAACCAGTTCACTTGCTAAACCTGAAAGCTGTACTCTTCGTGTATCAAATAGATAAGCCATTCGCTCTCCATTACCTGAACTTCCTTTACTTACATCAGTTAAAATCATAGACCAATTATTACCTAATAGCTTTAAGGTATCTCTTAATGCTCTAAGGTTAGATTTTACTTCTTGTATAGCAATTACATCAAACCTGCTTATAATTTCGGTTATAGATAAGATGGACTGTAAATCTCGTTTAGGACTGTCGTCGTCTTCTGAAACCCATTTACGAGTTAAATTTCCAAAAGCTCTAATATTCCAACTAGCAATTAATAGATTCTTATCTAATTTTTTAGCAGGAATTTTAGCATCAAGATCTTCTTTTAAGTTATTTAAATTTTTTTGAATTTCAAGTGGAGGGGTATCAAATATTGTAGCCATTTTTATTTAAAAGTAATGATTTATTGATAGTTAACGATAGAAAAGATTTTATTTTAAGAAATTATACTCGTATTTGAATCAACATTGAATGTAACTGTATCAAATGTTTTTATCGAAAATTTGTTCTTTTACAGAGTTTAAATTTAAGTTAAAAAGATCGTAAGTTTATTTCATTTCGACAAAAATATTAATTTTGTCGAAAATCAAACATATTTTTAATTTATGTCGAAAAGCAAAAAAGATGAATTTGTAAAGAATCAGATTATAGAAGCATCAAAAAAGGTGTTTCAAGAATATGGTTATAAAAAAACAAATATGATGTTGATTGCTGCTGCATCAGATAAAGGAAGAAGCACCCTTTATTACTATTTTAAAAACAAAGACGATGTTTTAGAAGCTCTTATGTTGAGTTTAATTAAACCTTTGATAGAAAGTTTAAGTGTAAGACTTACCAAACGAAATACAATTGAAAAAAACCTTAGAATTTATAGTGAAGAGCATTTAAAACGCATTAACATTCTCAAAAATACTTTCGAAGTATTTTTAAAAGAATTAAAAGTCGGTTTTGATTTTACTCGTAAAATTATGGTAAGAATTAGAGGTGAGGTAGTTAGCCATATTGAAGATTGTATAAAATGGGCTATTGGTAATCTTGAAATTACTCCTTTAGATAATGATGATATCAAATTTTTAGCATTAGCAATTGTCACTTCTAATGAAAATCTTGTGCAAGAATATTATATATATGAAACAATTCAAGGCGATATTACTTCAAGAATTAAATGGATTAATCAATTAATTATAAAATCACTAAAAATTAATTAAAAATGACAAACAAACTATGGCTAGCCTCATTATTAATGGGGATTTTTATGATCTCTTGCGGTGAAGAAGAAACAACTAAAAAAGTTGATCCTATTGATGTTAAAATAGTAACAGTAGGAGGAGATCAAAAAAAGAATAATAGTGCAGAGAATTTTCCAGGAATTGTTAAACCTTTAAAATCAACTAATTTAAGTTTTCAAGTGTCTGGAGATATTACCAAATTGAATGTGAATTTAGGAGATTTTGTAAAAAAAGGGCAAGTAATAGCTTCTATAGACCCATCGATTTATAAAGAACAATATGAAGCAAATAAAGCTCAAGAAAATTTAGCAAAAGAAAATTATACACGTATAAATAATGTGTATCAAAAAGGAAGTATTGCTGAAATTAGAATGATTGAAGCAAAATCTAATTACGAGCAGGCTCAATCAGCCGCTAATGCAGCATATAAAAATTTAAAACATACCACAATTACAGCACCATTTAGTGGTTATGTTGGTAATAAATTAATGGAAGCTGGAGACGTTGCTTCGCCAGGTATGGCAGTGATTGAGTTAGTTGATTTATCTAAGGTTCAATCTGTAATTTCATTGTCAGACGGAGAAATAAATAACTACAGTACTGGTAACAGTGCAAATGTTTATGTTCCTGCATTAAAAAAAGAATTTGCAGGTACACTAACGGAAATTGCGGTTCAACCGGGTAAGCAAAATCCTGTATATACAGCAAAAATAACTGTTGAAAATCCAAATCTGATTTTAAAACCAGGAATGACTTGTTCAAATTTCATTGAAGAATCAGATAATGTTACTGCAGAAAAAGTAAATTCTGATTTTATAAAACTACCTGTAGATGTTGTTTCGGTTTCTAATGACGGAGAAAATTTTGTTTATATCGTAGATGAACAAAATAATACAGCACTTCAAAAAATAGTAAAAGTTGGAAAACTTTACAATGATGGCATTGCAATTGAAAATGGTTTACGCAAAGGTGATAAGGTAATTACATCTGGTTACCATAAGCTTACCAATAAAACGCCTGTAAACATTTTAAGTAAATAAAAATGAAAGAAAAAGGTTCACTTATTGAATGGGGAATGAAAAACACTGCTTTTCCTATAGCTTTAGCAGTAGTGTTTTTTATAATAGGAGTTTTAGGACTCACAACGATGTCGAGAAATGAGTTTCCTGATTTTACTACCAGAACTGGTCTTGTTGTTGGGTATTATCCTGGAGCTAGTACTGCTGAGGTAGAAGCACAACTTACCTCTAAACTAGAAGAGTACTTATTTAGTTTTAATGAAGTTGATAAGACCAAAACATACTCATACTCTCAAAACGGAATGAGTTATATATATGTTGAAGTTGCCAGTAGAATAGATAAAAACGAAACGCAACAGTTTTGGAATAAGCTTAAAAATAATTTATTCATATTTCAGCAAACTTCTTTACCAAAAGAAGTACAGGGTGTAGTTGTTAATAGTGATTTTGGCAACACTGCTGCTATGATTTTAACTGTAGAATCTGAAAGCAGACCATATAAAGACCTTCAATTACATGTAGAAGAAATTATTGATGATTTACGAGGTATCGAAGAAACGGCAAAAATCAGTTATTCTGGTGGAGTTAAAGAGCAAATTGCGGTTTATGTAGATCAAAATAGATTAGCAGAATTTGGTATCAGTCCTGCTGTTTTAATGCAAAGTTTAAACACACAAGGTTCTATAAAAGTTGCAGGTGATTTAGAGACAGATAAACTTGATTACCCTATACATGTAAACGCAGGATTAACAAATATTGCCGATGTTGCACAACATATTGTAAAATCAGACGAAAACGGTAATGTAATTAGAGTAAGCGATGTTGCTACCGTAAAAAAAGAATATGAAGATCCTGATTCTTTTATCCAAACCAATGGTAATAAAGGCATTATTATAACTTTAGAAATGGCTAAAGGCAACAATATTGTCCAGTTTGGAGAAGAAATAGTAGAGCATTTAACACAATTAGAAGAAAATTTACCTAGTGATATAAATGTAAAGGTTATTGCAGATCAACCAGAAGCGGTAGATGAGTCTATCTCTCATTTTATGAAAGAGTTTGGGTATGCATTAATGGGAGTTATTTTGGTGAGTATGTTATTGCTTCCATTTCGTGTGGCCTCATTAGCAGCAGCAACAATTCCTATTACCATAGCATCAACATTAGCAGTAATGTTTCTTTTTGGTATGGAGTTAAACACCGTAACATTAGCAGCATTAATTGTTGTTTTAGGTATTGTGGTTGATGATCCTATTGTAGTAATTGATAATTATATTGAAAAACTTGACGAAGGAAAAACTAGGTGGGATGCAGCCCTTGAAAGTGCAAAAGAGCTATTCCCGTCTGTTTTTACAGCAACATTAGCAATTTCCGCAACATTTTTTCCTTTAATGTTTTTTATGAGCGGTACAGCAAAAGATTTTTTAAGTACATTTCCATGGACCATTGCTATAGCTCTATTTTTATCACTTACTATATCTATTTTATTGGTTCCTCACCTAAATACGGTATTTATAAAAAATGGGTTACATGCAGATAAAAAAGAAGATGAAGAGCATAAAAAATCTGTATTAGATAGAATTCAAACCTTCTTTAATAACAGTGTGAATAAAGCAATGGAACACTATAGAATAACAGTAATGGTAGGTATTTTATCTGTTGTTTTAGGTATGGTTATATTTTCAAATGTAAGTCAAGAGTTGTTTCCTATTGTCGAAAGAAATCAATTTGCTATTGAAGTAAATTTAAATAAATCGAGCAATTTAGATGAAACAGCAAAAGTTGTTACTGAATTTGAGAAAGTTTTAGCTAAAGATGAGCGTGTTGTAAACTACACAAGCTTTATTGGGTCTAGTTCTCCAAGGTTCCATATGGTTTATGCACCAAATCTACCAGCAAAAAATTATGCTCAAATATTGGTTACAACAACATCTGAAGAAGCAACTGAAGAAGTGTTAGAGGAGTATGATAAAAAGTATGCCAAAATGTTTCCGAATGCTTATTTAAGAATGAAACAACTTAATATGGTTGGTAAGCCAGCACCTATTGAAATTAAACTATATGGTGATGATTTATCAGAGATTAAGAAATATGGAGATACAATAATTAATTTGGCAAGGCAAACTCCACAAGCTATTTGGTCTCGTACCGATTTTGGAGAAGTTTACAATAAAATTGGTGTTAATATAAAAGAAGATCAAGCAGCACAAGCAGGGGTTACCAAAGAAGATATAGCCAATACTATAGCCATGAATATGGAAGGTTTACAAGCGGCCCAAATTTATGATGAAAATTATGCTATTAATATTAAAATAAAATCTGAAGGTAATAAAGCAAATACAGTTTCTGAACTTAAACAACTCTCTGTAATTGTACCTTCAACTGGTAAAAATATACCAATAACACAAGTAGCAGCAATTGAACCAGAATGGGAACAACAACAAATTGTTAGGCAAAATGGTATGCGTTGTTTATCTGTTAGGGTAGATATTGAAAAAGGAGCTGTGGCTAATGTAGTATTAAGTAAAATCACTCCAAAAATTGATGCTTTAAATATACCTGATCATATTGCTATTGAGTATGGTGGAGAATATGAAATGTCACAAGAAAACTTAGGGCCCATGGGTATTTCTTTATTGGTAAGTGTAGTACTTATAATATTGGTTCTTATTTGGCACTTTAAATCTTTTAAACATGCTATGTTAAGTTTTATAACTATGCCATTGAGTATTTTAGGTGCAGCAACTGGTTTATTACTTATGCAATATCCTTTTGGTTTTACCTCTTTCTTAGGGATTTTAGCCTTATGTGGTATTGTTGTAAGAAACGGGATTATTTTAATTGATTATGCTGATGAATTGCATTTACACCATGGTAAAACCTTTAAAAAGGCAGCTATTTTATCGGCAGAAAGAAGAATGAGACCTATTTTCTTGACTTCAGCAGCTGCAGCAGTAGGTGTAACACCAATGATTATTAGTAGATCAAGTTTATGGGGTCCATTAGGTACAGTAATAGCTTTTGGGTTATTAGTATCTATGGTGTTAACACTTTATGTATTACCTATTCTTTATTGGTTGTTTTTTAGAGCAGATGAAGATAAGTCAGATAAAGAATAAGTTTATTCAAATAAATAGTATTTAAAATTATGAATTTTACATATAAATCAGAAACGTTATTACTAGCAAGCTTACTGCTGTTTCTATTAAGTTTTACAACAAGTAATGCTCAAGAAAAAGAGTTAGAGTTAGAAAAAATAAAAGTAGCAGCCTTAAAGTATAGTAAGACTATTAAAAATGATTCATTAAAAGTAGTCAGGGCTACATTGGTAAAAAAGGAAGCTTTTGACAATTACTTTCCTGAAGTAAGTGCGAGTGGTTTTGCCTTATATGGTTTTGATTATTTAGTGCCTGAGATACCAACATATTTGCCTGATGGTATTGATAATGTATATAGTATTGGAGTAACCGCAACCGAACCCATATATGCTGGCGGAAAAATTAGAATAGGAAACGAACTAGCAGATTTACAATTAGATGCTCAAAAAATAAGTCATGGAACTTCAATTGATTCTGTTATGCTTAATGCAGAATTAAAATTTTGGCAACTTATTCAAATACAAGAAAAACAAAAAGTTGTAAAATCAGGAAAAGCATATTTGAATGAACTTTTAAAACAGCAAGAAGATTTATTAGAGGCTGGCTTAATATCTGAAAGTCAAATGCTACAGGTTAAAGTTGAAAAGAGTGGGGTTTTACTAAATGAATTAGAGTTATCTAATTTAAGAAAAATAGCGCTTTTAGATTTATCCCTTTATGTAGGTATTCCTTTTGATACGACTATGGTTGCTAAAAAACAAAGTTATGATGATATATTGGCTTCAGCATTTAAGTATAATACTCCTCAAGTAGATTTGCCAAGTAATAAATTGTATCAGTTATCCGAAAAACAAGTAAGCGCAGCTAGTTTACAAATTAAAAATGAAAAAGCAGATTTGTTACCACAAGTAGCTGTAGGTGTAAGTGCATCACATGTAAGTTCATTTAACAACCAATTTGATGGAGTAACGCAACCAATTGCTTTTGGAACAGTAACAATACCAATTTCTGCTTTTTGGGGAAAAGAAAAGAAGCAAATTAAACAACGTGAAGTAGATCTTAAAATAGCAGAGAATAATTTTGATGATACTAAAAATCAGTTGACAAAGTATATAATGAAAAATTGGTATGATTTGCAAAGTGCATTTAAGCAAATTCAATACGCACAAGACAAGGTGGCTTACGCAACAGAAAATTTAAAATCGCAAAGAGATAATTATAATAGTGGTTTAAGCAATTTAACCGATTTGTTAAGCGCAAGGCAAACAAAAGAAGAAGCTGATGCTGATTTGGTTAGTGCCTTTGCAAATTATAAAGAAAAAGAAGCTACTTATTTATATAGTATTAATCAAATTGAGGTTCCTGTGAACCTTAATGAATAAGCTATATAAAATTATATTATTTGTAAGAAATAGAAGGGGTTTAAGTGTATGCTTGAAACCTCTTTTTTTTATATAGATAAAATTAGGTACTTGAAAATCAGATTATTTTAATAATACTGTTAATTTTTTAATTGTAAGATTTTAACATTTAAAAAGTAGTCTAAAGTTTTGTTAAACGATGCTAGACTGGGTTAAGTATTCATAAATTTATGAGACACGAAAACCTAGAAATATGAAAAAGATATATCCAGTTACAAGACGAGACTTTATCCGATTATCAGGCACAGTGGCATTAGGGGCAACAGTTTTACCATTAGGTGTTAGCTTTTCTGATAAGGCACCTGCTCCAATGATGAGAAACTTTGGTCGTTTAAAAAATAAAGTAACTACTTTAGGCCTTGGCGGACAAGCATCCATACAATGGACACCAGAAGGTGTTGATCCTGTATCAATTATTACGAAAGCTTTTGACTTAGGTATTAATTATTTTGATACTTCAAACGTATACGGGCCAAGTCAAACACATTACCATAAAGCATTTGAAAAACTCGATTTAATTCCGGGGAAACCAAATTATAATAAAGAATTAAGGGAATCTATTACGTTAACTAGTAAAACACTAATGCGTTGGGGAAAGCCAGGTTGGGAAGAAACTGAAAATGTTAGAAATAAATCTCAGGGAGAAGGAATCCAAACAGCAGCAGAAGATGTAAGAAGAACCATGTCTCAAATTTTTGGTGATGGAAATGGAAACTACCCTGAGGGTTCTTATGTAGATATTATGTTAATACATAGCCTTGAAACTGTTGAAGAGGTTGATGTTTTATATAAGGGAATTGAAACGTCCATAAAAGAAGATGAAAATTTTGGAGCTTTAGTCGTTCTACGAGATTTTAGAGATGGTACTAACCTTACAGGAACTAATCCTAAAAAAGAGAAACTAATTAAGCATATTGGTTTTTCGGGGCATAAAAACCCAGTTGCGATGATTGATATTATGCAACGCGATAAATATGGATTGTTAGATGCTTTATTAGTTTCCATAAACTCTAATGACCATTTATATTTTAACATGAAGAATAATGTAATTCCGTTAGCTAAGGCCAAGGGAATTGGTGTTATTGGTATGAAAGTGTTTGGTGCCGGTACGATGTATAATGAAGTCGGAGCATTTTCAAGAACTCCAGATCAAATTTATCGCAAAGTTGGTTCTCCTTCACTACCAAGTGATAAGCTTATTGAATATGTGTTAACCACTAAGGGGGTTGATACATTAATTATTGGTATAGGTCAAATAGATGAAGATCCTTTAAAATGTCAACTAACGCAAAACTATTACGCCTCGCAAGTAAAACCTGAATCTATGTCTATAGAAGAGCGCAAAGAGGTAGAAGCCAAAACTGCACAAATTTCAGGCGGTAGAACTAACTTCTTTCAATTAGATAAAATAGATATGACGCCTCCTAGAGCTGTTAATAAAGAAGTTGTTGATGGCAAAGCTAAAATTACATGGCAAACTGCATATGCGGCAGCTAGTCCAATTTCACATTATGAGATTGTAGCGAATGATAAAGTATTGGGTACAGTTAAGCATAAGCCACAAGTATTGAAAGACGAACCATTTGTTTTTGAAACTACTGAGATGGATTTAGATGCTATTACTGTTCATACGGTAGATGAAGCTGGTTCTAGAGCCTAATGTTTAATCGTTTTAGCAAATTCAACTAACAGCTAATTCATAAAAATTAATGCATGTCAAAACTAGCACTGCTAAAAAATTGGTTTAAAGAACATAAAGGTACAGTAACAGCATTTTCTGGTGGAGTAGATTCATCACTAGTGCTGTATGTTTCCAAAATGGTTCTTGGTAATCAAGCCATAGGGTTAATATCTAATTCTGAAAGTCTAAAATCTAAAGATTATAAGATAGCGACCGATTTCTGTAAAACACACAATATCAATTTACGAGTTATTAAAACTGATGAATTGAATGATCCTAATTATACAGCCAACCCAGCAAATAGATGCTTTTTTTGTAAAACACATTTGTACGAGGCAATGGTTGATATTATAAAAGAGGAATACCCAGAATACACTATTTTAAATGGTACGAATCAAGATGATTTAGGTGATTACCGTCCGGGATTACAAGCAGCTAAAAACCATGCAATACGCTCACCATTATCGGAACTTCAAATAAGTAAAAAAGAAGTTATTGAAATGGCCGAAGCTTTGGGTTTAGAAACTGCACATAAACCTCCAAGCCCTTGTTTAAGTTCTAGAATTCCGTACGGCACAGCTGTTAGCAATGAAAGATTAAAACAAGTAGAGCAGGCAGAATATCATTTAAACAAATTTGGTTTTTTTGATGTTCGCGTTCGGCATTTGGGTAAGGAAGCTTCCATTGAAGTACCTGAGTTTGAAATTGAACGGCTAAAAAGTCATTTTGATGATATTTCAGAAGGAATAAAAGAATTAGGTTTCTCAAATGTAATTATTGATGAAGAAGGATTTGTGTCAGGAAAATTAAACAGAATATTGAATGGATAAAACATTTATTATTGATGAAGATCGAAAGCAACGTTTAGGCTTTGATGAGGTGATTTTTGGAGCTTCAAAAAGTGTTGCTTTACTAACGGATATTTTAAAAGCCTATTCCAATAAAAACGAAAATGTATTAATCACAAAATTACAAGAAGAAAAGGCAGTTGCCTTATTAGAAATTTATAAAAATGCTTTTTACGATACGGAATCGGGCATATTTACTTTGCAGGCTATAGAAACACTTGATAGTGATACTGCCAAAGTAGGAATTATATCTGCTGGTAGTTCAGACATTGGCGTAGCTAACGAAGCATATTACACTCTTAATTATATGGGTGTACCCTCACGAATTGTACATGATGTTGGTGTTGCTGGCTTACATAGGTTACTTAATAAACTTGATGACTTAAAAACTTTTGATGTACTTATTGTAGTAGCAGGTTTTGAAGGTGCTTTGCCAACGGTAGTTGGTGGATTGTTACCACAGCCTATTATTGGTGTTCCAACGTCAGTAGGGTATGGTTCAGCTAAAGAAGGTGAAACAGCATTGCATGCTATGCTCACCAGTTGCGCAAACGGAATTACAGTAGTAAATATTGATAATGGTTATGGTGCCGCCATGAGTGCATTCAGAATGATTAAATTATTAAATAAATGAATTCGATTTATATAGAGCCTTTTTCTGGGCTTTCAGGAAACATGTTTTTAAGTGCTTTTTGTGAGTTGCTTGGTGATTTTGATATATTAACTGATTTGCCTAAGAAATTGCATTTACCCGATGGTAAAATTGAAGTTAAATTAGTAGATAAAAACGGTATTAATTGTAAGTATGTTGAGGTTATTGATTTAAACATTGGTAAAGAAGCTTCAGAGCACGACCACAATCATACTCACGATCACGGTCATTCTCATACGCATAGTCATGATGATGGACATTCGCATGCTCACAGCCACTCTCATGATCACCATCACGGAGTACATCGTCATTTAAGTGATATTAAAAAAATTATTGATAGGGCTCATATTAGTGATAATGCGAAGAAAATAGCGCACGAAATTTTTCTTCTAATAGGTAAGGCAGAATCAAAAATTCATGATATGCCATTAGAGACTATTCATTTTCATGAAATTAGTGGTGTAGATTCTATTATTGATATAGTTGGCAGTGCTGTTTTAATTGATAAGCTTAAGATTTCAAAAGTATATAGTAGCCCAATTTGTACCGGTTATGGTATTGTGAAAACACAACACGGTATGTTGCCAGTTCCTGCGCCAGCAACAGCAGAATTGCTACAAGGAATGCCATTATATGCAGGTACGGAAGAAGGAGAAAAAATAACACCTACGGGTGCAGCCATTCTAAGATATTTGAATCCTGATTTTACGAATAGAGGTTATATGCCTTTAAAAACAGCATATGGCCCAGGTAAAAAAGATTTTGTGAATGCAAATGTGGTTCGTATTTCGTTGTTGAAAGTAGCGGTGGAAAAAAATAAAGAAAGCTATTTGCAATTAGAAGCTTCTATTGATGATATGTCTCCTGAATATTTGGGAACTGACTTTCAAGATGGATTGTTAGCATCAGGTGCTTTAGACTTTAGTATAACACAGCAGTTAATGAAAAAAGGACGCTTTGCATTTTTGTTAAGTATCATTCTTCCGTTAGATAATTTAGAAAATGTTTCTAATTACATATTTGATAATACCAGTACTATTGGTGTGCGCTATTACCCGATAGATCGTATTGAATTGCCTAGAGTTCAAAAAAAAACAGCTTCAGCTTTAGGTGAGATTCAAGTAAAAGAAGTTACAACACCTACAAACAAAATTAAAATAAAACCCGAATTTGACGATGTAAAACGTTTGTCTTTAGAGACCAATACATCGCCTTTTCAGGTAATTAATAAATTAAATATTAACGCTTAAATAAAAAACACTATGAAAAAATTATTTTCCATTTTCTTATTTGTAATTGGTTCACAAGTTTTACTTGCACATCCAAAAACAGAACATCATGCACATGATTCTTTTACAGGAGAATTAGCCTGGCTAATATTACCTTTAATCGCAATAGGTCTTATTGCTTGGAAATTTTCTAAATCGAAAATAAAGAAATTTAAAAACTAAATTACTTACATTTTAGTACAATTGGTTTATTGAAGGGTTTGAAAGTGTTTCTTAAAAAAGAAATTCTTTCAAACCTTTTTTTGTTGTGTAATGTGATACAGTTAATAATTTTTGTTTAACTATTTTTAATAAAAGTTGAACATTGTTATATTTGGTTTCGAACTTGTCTACGACAATTATACCATAAATTAATGCCTATTAACACCAATACATCCTTATTTCCAGTTCTATATTCTGATATTTTAGATAGTGTACAAGCTGTTGATCCTATTAATTATGGTTTAACACGTAATTATATTGATGGTGCTGTCTCATATTTATCACCATATATTTCTAGAGGTGTCATTTCAACTAAGTTTGTTTTATCAAAAGTATTAGATAGAGGTTATAATGTAAGAGAGATAGAAAAGTTTATTCAAGAATTAGCATGGAGGGACTATTGGCAACAAATATGGATTGAAAAAGGAGATACTATTAATTCAGATTTAAAGCATGCGCAACTACCAGTTTCAAATACGTTAATTCCTAAAGCTGTTTTTGAAGCTAAGACAGGTATTAATGCAATTGATAACGCAATAAAAGAATTTTACAAAACAGGCTATTTACATAATCACTTAAGAATGTATATAGCAAGTATAACTTGTAACGTAGCGGGAAGTCATTGGAAATATCCTGCACATTGGATGTATTACCATCTTTTAGATGCTGATTGGGCAAGTAATGCTTTAAGTTGGCAATGGGTTGCAGGAGCAAATGCAAATAAGAAGTATGTTGCGAATCAAGAAAATATTAATAAATACTGTTCTTCTGAACAACAAAATACATTTTTAGATATAGCATATGAAGATTTCAGTTCATTAACCACACCTAATGTTTTAAAAGAAACAGTACAGTTAGGACTTAAAACATCATTACCTATTGCAAATAGTATTTTTATTGATAACAACTTACCAACCTGTATTTATAATTTTTACAATCTTGATCCTCTTTGGAAGAAAGATGAATTGGTAAATAAAGTTTTATTATTAGAGCCTTCAGTTTTTAGTGAATACCCAATATCACAAAAAACGATAAACTTTATGCTAAGTTTAGCACAAGAGAATATACCAAACATTCAAATATATATTGGAGAGTTTAATAATTTGGTAAGTACTTATAATTTGAGTAAAGAAATAATTTATAAAGAGCATCCGCTCAATAAAAATTATAAAGGTATCCAAGAACCTAGAGAATGGATGTTTCAGGTAAAAGGATATTATCCATCATTTTTTGCTTTTTGGAAAAAATGTAAAAAAGAACTTTTGTTTTAAACAATTAATTTGAACTTATGAGAAAACAAAATTTACCTCAAAAAATATGTATGGTATGTGAGCGACCATTTTCTTGGCGAAAAAAGTGGGAAAAGAACTGGGAAACCGTAAAGTATTGTAGTGAGCGTTGTAGAAGAAATAAATAAAAATTATGAAGGCAATTAATCTAATTTTTCCACATCAGTTATTTAAAGATTCACCAATTTTTGAACATAAATTACCTACATACCTAATTGAAGAATTTTTATTTTTTAAACAGTATTCATTTCACAAACAGAAAATAGCATTTCATAGAGCGACTATGAAGCGCTATTATGATTATTTAAACGATTTAGGTTTGGAGGCTTATTACATAGCGTCTTCAGATGAGAAATCAGATATACGTTTATTAATTCCGGAATTAAAAAATGAAGGGGTAACACATATTAATTATATAGATCCAACAGATAATTGGCTTGAAAAACGAATAGAGGACGCTTGTAAAGAACATAATATCACCACTACGGTTTACGATTCTCCGTTGTTTTTAAATATGAAAGATGACGATGCAGATTTTTTTAAAAAAGATAAAAAGAAATTCCATCAGCATACATTTTATATAAAACAACGCAAAAGATATAGAATATTATTAGATGAAAAAGGTGGACCAGTGTGTGGTAAATGGTCTTTTGATGATGAAAACAGAAAAAAATATCCTGCTAAGAAAACACCACCACCAATATATTACCCTGATGTAGATACTTATTTTAAAGAGGCACAGCAATACGTTGATGAGAATTTTGCTAATAATTTGGGGGAGTTGACAGCTAATCCATTATATCCTACAAGTTTTAAAGCAACAGAAGATTGGTTACATCAATTTTTTGAATACCGTTTTATGGAATTCGGTACTTATGAAGATGCCATTGTTGCAGAAAACTCCATTTTAAATCATAGTGTTTTAACACCAATGCTTAATGTGGGTTTAACGACACCTAAAGAAATAATTGATGCTTGTTTGTTGTATTCAGAAGAAAATAATATACCAGTAAATTCTACAGAAGGTTTTATTAGGCAAATTATCGGTTGGCGTGAATTTGTCAAAGGTATTTATAAGGTGAAAGGAACGCAAATACGCACGACTAACTTTTGGAAATTTAAAAATAAGATACCAAAATCATTTTATGATGGTACAACAGGTATTGACCCTATTGATAATACAATAAAGAAAATTTTGAAAACTGGCTATTGTCATCATATTGAGAGGTTAATGGTCTTAGGTAACTTTATGATGTTGTGTGAATTTGATCCTGATGAAGTATATAAATGGTTTATGGAACTTTTTATTGATGCTTATGATTGGGTTATGGTTGCAAACGTATATGGCATGAGCCAGTTTGCCGATGGAGGGTTAATGGCTACTAAGCCATACATAAGTGGTAGTAACTATTTAAAAAAGATGAGTAATTATAAAAATGGAGAATGGAAAAGTATATGGGACGGTTTGTTCTGGACATTTATGGATAAGCATCGTGACTTCTTTTTATCAAATCCTCGTTTAGGAATGTTAGTGCACATGTTTGATAAAATGCCAGCAGAAAAGAGACAGTCACACATTGAAAATGGAGAAACATATTTACTTTCTTTAAATAATTAATTGATAATTAAAAATTAACAAAATTGTCTTAATTTATTTAGAATAAATTAAAATAAGCTTTATTTATTTAGATTTGGAGAGTATATTTGCCCAACAAACTCAATTATTAGATTAACAATCTAACACATAACTCAATGAATATTAGAAAAATTTCCCTCGTAGCTACAATTTTTGCAACTGCTATTTTTACATCATGTAGTGATGATAGTGATGATTTTAATGATAGTGTAGACTTTGCACAAGAATTTACAGATATAGATGATTCCGTAGTTACAGAACCAGCAACATATGAATTTGAAAGAGATGGTAATACTACTATTGATTTTTCAGGGCAAACTACAAGACTTAAGCAAGTTAACGAAATTGGTGCTTTAATGCTTAGTGCTAACCCTGTTCCAACGCAAGACGATTTTACAAATAGATTTAACCAAGCGGTTTCTTTTACAGATGAATCATTAAACGGAAGTAAAAACGTAAGAAGTAAAACAGGTAGTTCTGTTGGTTTATTTCAAAGTAATGCTGCCGATAGCGAATCAATAAAAGAAGATTTTGATTCATACTTAACAAATCAAATAGCTGTTTTAAGTAGTACAAACGAAGCATCTGTTGGTGTTGCTGGTACGTATAGTGATACACCTCGTTATTTTAATGCGCAAGGCTTAGAATACCAACAAGCTTTTTACAAAGGTTTAATTGGTGCTTTAGCAATGGACCAATCTTTAAATCACTATTTTAATAGATTGGATGATAATTTTGACGGCACACTTTCTTATAGAACTGAAAATGATGCTGAAACATTGGCTACAGATGAAAACTATACCACTATGGAGCATCACTGGGATGAAGCTTATGGGTATGTATATGGTTTAGATGCTGATGAAGATAACTTAATACAGAAGTATTTAAATGATATCGCTAATCAAGTAAACTTTAATGATATTGCTGAAAATGTATTTAAGGCTTTTAAAATTGGTAGAGCAGCAATTGTAGCTCAGGAATATGAAGTGAGAGATGAAGCTGTTGAGGTTATTAGATACCAAATATCAAAAATTCCAAGTGCTAGAGCTATTTATTATTTAGATGATGCTAAAACTATTTTTGAAGATGAAACTACAGATAATAGAGATGCATTTCATTCTCTTTCTGAAGCATATGGTTTTATTTACTCATTGCAATTTACATACAACCCTTCAACAGGTGAACCTTATTTTGCAAAAGCTGAAGTAGATGCAATGATTGCAGTATTAGAAGAAGGTGATGGTTTTTATGATTTGTCTACTGATGATATTGATGATTTAATAAACCAAATTGTTAGTGCTTACGACTTTACTTTAGAACAAGCATTAGAACAATAATTATATTATAATTTACTAGAGTTCATAAAATGAAAAAAATAATAAGCACAGTAGTTGTATTTATGTTGCTTTTTTCTTGTGTTGAGGAAAATGATGATAATACGACAGAAGGTTCAGATGATTTTGATAGAACATTAATTTTAAACAACTGGGTAGATAACATTATTTTACCAGCTTATGATGCTTTTGAGGCTGAAGTTTCAAATTTGAAAACCGCTGAAACTGCTTTTGTTTCTTCACCTAGTGAGGCAACATTGACCACTTTTCAAACATCATTATTTGAAACGCAAAAAGCATGGCAACATGTGGCAATGTTTGATTTAGGTTTAGACGTTAATGCAACTGCAACATATCGTGAGTTTATGAACTCTTATCCTGTTGATGTAACTGAAGTTGATGCTAGTTTAGATACTACAGTAGATGATATTGCAATAATTAGTTTTGATCTTTCTATAAGAGCAGACGAACAAGGTTTACCAACTTTGGATTACTTGTTAAATGGAGTAGATTTAGATAAATACACTACCGATGATCAAAGTGAAGTGTATAGTGCATACGTAACTAAAGTAGTTGATAGAATAGTTTCGTTAACTTCTGATGTAACATCATATTGGAATACTAATGCAGTAAGCATTAAAAGTGACGGTGGGTCATCGGCAACCTCTTCATTCAATATATTATTTAATGATTATCTGTTTTATGTAGAGCAAGGTTTTAGAGAAGCTAAAATTGCAACACCTTCTGGATCTAGAACAGGTGGAGCTTCAAAAGATCCAATGTTTGTAGAATCTTTTTATACTTCAGAAAATTCAAAAATATTATTTTTAGAAGCTTATGAAGCTGTTGAGAATTTGTATTTCGGAATATCATTTGATGGTAATTCTGATGGTGAAAGTATAGATTCTTATATTGAATTTTTAAATCCGGATACTATTTTTGATAGTGTAACACTGCAAAATTATTCTTTCTCAGATTTTATAAGCCTTAAGCTTTCTGATATTGATGAACAAGTTGATCTTTTAAATGATGACTTTACTATTGATGTTGAAAATAACAATGATAATATGATTGACACGTTTACAGTGATTCAAAATTATGTGGTGTTTTTAAAAACCAATGTTGTTCAAACTATAGGTGTAACTATTGATTTTGCAGATAGCGATGGTGATTAATAATGAATAAAATAAAAGCATATTTCACTAATAATAATACAGAAGCAGCTAGTTTAGCTGCTTTTCGTATTCTATTTGGTGCCTTAATGTTATTTAGTCTAATCCGATTTGTTGCTATGGGTTGGGTTGAGCAATTTTATATTTTGCCCAAATGGCACTTTACATATTATGGATTTAGTTGGGTAAAAACTTTGGGGGTTTATACTTATAGTTTATTTGCATTGTGCATGATATCATGTGTAGGTATTATCTTGGGTTTTAAGTACAGACTTTCAATAATTACTTTCTTTTTAACTTTCACTTATATAGAACTGATTGATAAAACCACTTATTTAAATCATTACTATTTTGTTAGCGTGCTTAGTTTTTTACTTTGTTTTTTACCACTAAATGCTAAGTTTTCTTTAGATGCTTATAAAAAAGGTTACGAATTTAAGTTTGTACCCAGTTGGACAGTTGATTCCATAAAAATACTATTGAGTATCGTGTATTTTTATGCAGGTTTGGCTAAGTTGAATTCTGATTGGCTATTGAGAGCGCAACCTTTAAAGATTTGGTTATCAACAAAAACGAGTTTACCTATAATTGGAAGTTTAATGAACGATACATGGTTTCACTATGCGATGAGTTGGAGTGGAGCTATTTATGATTTAACAATTCCATTTTTATTATGGACACGAAAAACTAGACCTTACGCTTTTGTAGTAGTGGTAATATTTCATGTATTTACACGTATCTTATTTAATATTGGTATGTTTCCATACATCATGATTTGCATTACTTTGATTTTTTTCGATGCTAAATTTCATCAAGAACTTTTGAACTTGGTAAAAAGAATAGTGCCTTTCACAAAACAAGCTACGACATTGTTACAGGAGAAAGTTTATCAATTTAAATCGTCTAAACTTGTATTAGGTGCTCTAAGTCTATTTTTCGCAATTCAACTATTATTACCTTTTAGGAATTTATTGTATCCGGGAGAGTTGTTTTGGACAGAACAAGGATTTCGTTTTTCATGGCGTGTGATGTTAATTGAAAAAGTAGGTTTAATAACGTATACGGTTAGAGATAGTGATACGGGAAAGTTTTTTCAAGTAAAAAATTCAGACTTTTTAACCCCACTTCAAATTAAACAAATGAGTTTTCAGCCTGATTTTATTTTGGAATATGCGCACTTGTTAGGTGATCATTTTAAAAGTCAAGGTCATAAAAATATACAAATATTTGCTGAGTGCTATGTGGCATTAAACGGTAGATTAAATCAACAATTTGTTGACCCGACTGTAGATTTATACAGTCAAAAAGAAAATTTTAATAACAAAACTTGGATAGTACCATTACGAGATGAGATTAAAGGATTTTAAAATAATAGCAGTATTCTTTTTTTGTGCACAATATAACTATGCGCAAAATGCAACCATACAAGTTTTAGATGTTGATACTTCAGATCCTATTGCTGGTGTTAATATATTTGAAGATAAAAATGAATTTATTGGCTTCACAGATGTCAATGGTGTTTTAGTTATTGATGCCTCAGGTAAAATTAGCTTAACCTTTCAATCATTGGGATACATAACTTCAGAAGAAAATTTTGATATAGGGAATGATAATCAAAACCTCACAGTTAGTTTATTACCTTTAGTTGAGAATTTAAATGATGTAGTAATTATCGCAAAGAAAAAAGAGGACTATGCGTTAACTACTTTAAAGCCTGTAGAAGGAACACACATTTATGCAGGTAGAAAAAGTGAGGTTGTAAACCTAGATTTAATACAAGGAAATAAAGCCTCGAACAATCCAAGGCAAGTATTTTCTAAAGTGGCAGGTTTAAATATTTATGATAGTAATGATGGTGGTTTACAGTTAAATATTGGTGGTAGAGGCTTAGACCCAAATAGAACAGCAAACTTTAATACACGCCAGAATGATTATGATATTAGTGCTGATGTTTTGGGCTATCCTGAAAGTTATTATACACCACCAACTGAGGGCTTAGAAAAAATTCAAGTAATTAGAGGTGCAGCTTCTTTACAATACGGGACACAATTCGGTGGTTTAATTAATTTTATCACAAAATCTCCAGTAAAAAATAAGCCTATCGAATTTATAACTCGTAATACGTTGGGTTCTTATGGTACTTTTTCAAACTTTACATCATTAAGTGGTACCGTAAAAAAGTTTGGATATTATGCGTATTATAATGGAAAAACCGGTGATGGATTCAGGCCTAATTCAGATTATGATTCTGATAATTATTTTGTGCATTTAGATTATCAGTTTAATGATAAAACCGATGTTGCTTTTGAAATATCTTCGCTTAATTACTTAGCACATCAACCTGGTGGTTTATCTGATGTTCAATTTTTAGAAGACCCAACACAAAGTTATTTAGAACGTAATTGGTTTGATGTAGATTGGAAATTATATAATTTTAAAATCAATCACAATTTTAACGAAGTGTCAAAATTATCTTTAAGTTTATTTGCTTTAGATGCATCACGAAAAGCTGTTGGTTTTAGAGGAAATCCGTATCAAGTTTCTCCAAATTTATTTAGTACCAATGCTGATGAAATTGATGAAGATGGTAATTATGTTTTTGAACGTGATTTATTAGTGGGTAATTTTAATAATTACGGAGCAGAAGCTCGGTTTTTATCAAGCTATACTATTGCTGATAAAAAACAATATTACTTACTAGGAGCTAAAATTTACAAGGCTAACAATAGCCAAAGACAAGGGCCGGGAAGCACAGGAGCTGATGCTGATTTTAATTTTGTTGATGACGCAACTTACCCAAATCAAAACGATTTTGATTTTCCTAATTTCAATGCTTCAATATTTGGTGAGCATATATTTAATGTAACTGAGTTTGTAAGTTTAACACCAGGTTTTAGGTTTGAACATATTAAGACGGAATCTAAAGGGAGTTATTATGATGCTACTTCTGATACATTTATTGATGATAACAATCTATTTGTTAGAAACTTTGTGTTGTTTGGTTTAGGAGTGAGTTATAAACCAATAACGGTATTTGAGTTGTACGGGAATATATCTCAAAATTATAGATCTGTTACTTTTTCTGATATTAGAACAGTAAATCCATCTTTTCTTATTGATGAGAATATTACTGATGAAAAAGGGTTTACAGCAGATTTAGGCGTTAGAGGTCGTATTGATAAAAGTTTTTCATATGATGCGAATGTGTTTGCCTTGTATTATAATAATAGAATAGGGCAGGTGCTAAATGATAGAGCTCAATGGGTTAGAAAAAACACAGGTACAGCTTTAATTTACGGTTTGGAGTCTTTATTACAATGGAGTATTAAAGAAACTTACTTTAAGGAAAACAATAATATCAAGTTTGATGTATTTTCAAATTTAGCAATTACAGAGTCTGTATACTTAAAATCAGATGAAGTAAATGTAGCTGGTAATGAGGTGGAATATATACCAAGGTTTAATTTAAAAACGGGAGTTAGTTTTGGGTGGAAAAACCTATTGTCAAGCTTACAATATACTTTTGTCAGTGAACAATTTACTGATGTAACAAATTCACCATATGATCCAGAAAATAATGTAAACGTGATTGGTGCAATACCTAGTTATGATATTTTAGATTTGTCGTTATCGTATAAATTTTCTAGTAATTTTCGTTTGGAATCTGGTATAAATAATTTGTTAGATAACAGTTACTTTACGCGTAGAGCAACTGGTTATCCTGGTCCTGGAATTATACCAGCGACACCAAGAAACTATTATGCTACTTTAGAAATTAAATTTTAAAAAGCTATTGTATTCTATTTAAAAAGCCTGCTGTATAACTTATACAACAGGCTTTTTTTAAATGTTTTTATCTAATTAGTCACCATCATTATCAGTAGGTAACACCGTAACAGATAATAAGCTAGCGCCATCTACAGAGAAATATACAGTAAGATCACCAAGCGCATTGTATAAAGTTTCAACCTTTTCTGGGTTTGCTGTAATTGCATCGTATAAGCTAGTATCAATAGCATCAATGCTGGTGTATACATCTTCAAAGCTTGAAGCAATTAAGCCAGATAATTCTTGTGTATCATCAATTTCATCAACAATACTAGCAAAGTTCACATCGCTTAAACTATAAATATATTCAACTTCTTCAATACTAGATTTAATAAGCTCTAAAGATGTTTTACTTCTAAAGGCCTCTAATATTTCAAGATCTATATTATCAGAACTCTCTAAGCCTGCAGGTTTTCCAATTTTAGTTACCTTAATAACATCTAATATGTTTATTAATTGGTTGAATGCTAAACAACGTGCATTACTTGTACAGGCATCACCATCAGAATTTGCAAACTCTGTTTTATAATCATTCTCCCAAAAATCTAGTAATAATTCTGTTTGTCTAAGAACTTCATATGCAACACCAAGCAAATAATTTACTCTAAATTCATTATCTTGCAGCAACGCTAAAGCTTCAGTTGTATCATGCTCATTAAATAATAAAAACTCCATAGCACCTAAGCCTTTTGAAGTGGTGCTTTTTACACTAATATAACTTGTGTCATAAGTAGCTTCTTCTTCGATAAGTGTTTCTATAATAGCTGTATTTACCGGAAAATTGTAAATATTAGTGTCATAAAAGTTTTGTTTAACGGGTACATAATTATAAGCTCTTAATTTTGAATAAGATTGTGCACTTATCAACCATTGATCTTGTAATAGTGTTAAGTTTTCTGCCGTTTGATTTTCGTTAAACTGATTGATGTAATCAATTTCTGTTGAGATATTCGTTTGAAAATCAATGATGGCAGGGTAGATGTTTGCTGTGTAAAAATTTTCGTAAAAATCATCTAATGGCTCTGCTGTGGTAGTTGTATCGTCATTTTTACAAGAAAATGTAAATAACAAGATGCAAAAACTTGATAATAGGTATTTTTTCATTTTATAATGAGTTTAAAAAGTCTAGTAGTTGTTGTCTCTCAATAGCAGATAATGCGACAAAATCTTCTTTAGCTTGTTCTGCTTCGCCACCATGCCATAAAATAGCTTCTTCTATGCTACGAGCTCTACCATCATGTAGTAAAAAAGTATGATCATTGACTGTTTCAATCATCCCTAAGCCCCATAAAGGTTGTGTTCTCCACTCATTTCCTGTTGCTAAAAAATCTGCTCTGTTATCAGATAAATCATCACCCATATCGTGCAATAAAAAATCAGAATAAGGCCTTATAGTAATATTTGACATCTGCGGTAACAATTCATAATCACTAGTAGTAAATTCATCAATATGACATTTTACACAAGCCAAATCATTAAAAAGAAGCTTGCCTTTTAAAACATCAATATCTTGATAATCTCTTCTGATAGGAACAGAAATAGCAGCTTGATATACCATTATTCTGCTAAACTGTGTGTCATTTACTTCTACAGTTTCACCTTCGTTTATACCGTTAAATAATTCTGAACAATCAACTCCATCAGGACAATTTTCTTCAGGAAAAATAGAAGTTGTTAACCCCATATCACCATTAAAAGCAGCTGCAATTTGTTGCTCTAGTGAGGGTTGATTTGCTTTCCATCCGAATTTACCAATAGTTGTTTTTTCTTCACTAACATTCCATACATAATTAGCTTTACCAGAAATACCATCACCATCCGAATCACCTTCATCTGCATTAGCAAGAATACTTGCATCAGAAAGTGCATCAACAAAACCAAGACCAATAACTTGTTGTCCAACTCTTGGAGATTGTTCAGCACCCGCTATACTACCATAATTTTCATTGGTAATAGTATAAATTGGTTTTCTTAACTCATAGGTTTCACCATCATCATAAGTACCGTTAATGTATTCGAAAGTAACATTAATTGTTCCTTCGGCATCAAAAGTTAAGTTAGCATCATCTTGTAGTTGGTCACCATACCCTGAAAATTTAATAGGACCTGTAATTAAATCATTTCCAGCACTTAAACGCAATAAAAACCCTTCAGAAGCAGTACCTGTTTCAGTAATTGGCATACCTCTACCGTCTCTTAAATGGCAAGCACTACATGCCCTTGCGTTAAATATAGGTCCTAATCCATCTCTTGATGTTGTAGTTGCAGGTGCTGACACCCAACTTTGATCAAACATGGCGTTACCAACACCAAAAAAGGAAAGTTCTAATTCGCTTAAATCAGGAATAGCTCTACCAAAGGCTTTATCAGCCGTGAAAGCTTCAATTGAAAGGTCAGAAACTAAGTTCTCTTCTCCTTCAACATAATTTAATGCAATAAATGTTGCTTCTTCTGCTTCTTCATCTATAGAAACAAGACCATCATCACTAGAACATGAAAATATAAGTAATGATATAAAGATGGTAATGTAAATATTCCTCATAGTTATTTTAACCTTAAAAAACTGAAACCTAATAAAAGGTTTCAGTTTTCACTAAACATAGTAATTATAAAAATATACCCTTAAAAGTATAATTAGTTAATAGTGATGCTTATGCCTAATTCTGAAGCAGCATCTGCTATTGCAGTACCTTGATTTTTTAAAGCAGAAGATAATTCACCTGCAGGTCCGCCAGAACCTAAAGTCTCTTCACTTACAATTTCATCAAAGTTTTTATCAAGACCTAATAATACATCTAATTTAGATAGTGTATTATCAGCTGCAGTTTCAAGATCATCAGACGTAGTTTCATTTTGAACAGCAACTAAGTCAATTAATGAAGTTCCTGTAATAACTGTACCATTTAATGAAGTATAAGAACCTTGTATAACATTGTTAATTCCGTTTACGTTAGCCCACATATCTTGGTTTGTATTATCAGAAAAACAAGAGTGCTCATTTTCTTGACCTTCATCAATAGCAGGATCAATTCTTTCTAAAGCAACTTCACCGTTAGAGATAAAACCTATACCATTTAAAATATTAGTTAAAGCAGTTTCTTCTTCTAAATTTTCAAAAGTTACTCTGTACGATCCACCATCTTCCCAGGTATCACTTAAATCTTTTAAATCATTCACTAATAAATCAGTTACAATTTGTAAGTAAATAGATCTTCTGTCTGCGTTTTCTTCGATAGTATAATCAGTAAAAGGTCTTTCACCTGATCCTGAAAAATCATCATAGTTTCCAGTTTCTTCGTCGTAGTTTAAATCTTGCCCCCAAAGTAAAAACTCGATAGCGTGCCAACCTACAGAAATAGAATCATCATTAGGTGTTTCATTATTATTGATCAAGTTTTCTTCTGTTAATTCAAAAGTTTCGTCACCAATAATTCCGTTTTGTACTGTTTCACCATCTCCTGTAGAAACATAATCAATATAACCTTCGTCTAAAGGCCAAGCGTTAATTTGCCCTTCAGTAGCTAATAATTCTTCGTTGTCAATTGGTCCGTTAGCTTCTCTAAAAGCTTCTGTTTGTCCGTAAAAATCACGAGCATATAACCAAGCATCTCTTGCAGCTTCAAGTGTTTCTTCTGAAGGTGTTTCTAAAAATGCATTTACTGCAGTTTGTAAACTTACTGCTGATGTATAAGAATCATTGTAATTTGTTGCCGCAATTGTAGCATAAGTTGCAATAAATTCTGTGTTTGTAACTGCTGATGATGAGTCGTCATCAGTTGAGTTATCATCGTCACTACTACAGCTAGTAAATACTAAAGCCATTACTAATGAAGACTTTCCTAAAAGTTTAAGATAATTAGTCATTTATTTTTTCTTATTTAGACTGAGTTAAAATAATTTTAAGCAATATTAATGCTTATTTAGACTTTATAAAAATAAAAGTTAAAAAAAGTATGTGTATTTATGTTAAAATTTAGATATAACTATTTAATTATTCTAACATATTTTTTGCAATTATTTCATACCTAAATGCTTAGGTTTTTAAGGCGATTTTATACTATAATACATAAATGTTAAGGTGAAAACTTTAAAATATAATTTTTTTTAATGAAAAAAAATATACTTCGATTAATACTTTACTTGTTCTGTTTAATGTATTGATTTAAAGTGAGTTTAATTTTTTATTTACAAATTGTTAATAAAACTGTGGAAAAGCTAATGCAACTTTTGGTTGAAAAATGGCAAATACTTTAGACCTTTATACTCTCAAAACAGAACCATTTTTAATTCCGGCATCATCACATGAAAATTACGCACCTTATAAAGAGGGATTTTACAACAAAACCCTTTCAGTTACATAAAATATCAAATGCTATATTAAAGGCAATGACTTCAGTTGATCATGGTGACCTTTCTGATGCAGAAAAAATTTCAAATACGGTGCATGAAGCATTGTTAGAGCGTAATAATTCTGTTGAAAATTACACACCAACTGTTGAAGAAGTTCAAGATTTTGTAGAGACAAAATTAATGGAAGCTGGCTTTTTTGATGTTGCAAAAGCGTACATACTATATCGTAACGAACAAACACAAAAAAGAAAGACAAATATATTTGAAAAGCGTATTAATTTAAAACCATATGAGTATCCACAGTTGTATGAATATGTACCAGCAATACGTCACTCATATTGGATACATTCAGAATTTAATTTCACAAGTGATATTCAAGATTTTAAAGCCCGTTTAACAGGTGTTGAACAGAGTGCTATTAAAAATACAATGTTGGCTATTTCTCAAATTGAAGTAGCTGTTAAAAGTTTTTGGGGTGATATTTATCACAAAATGCCAAAACCTGAAATAGGATCTGTTGGAGCAACTTTTGCAGAAAGTGAAGTGCGCCACGCAGATGCTTATTCACATCTTCTTGAAATTTTAGGCTTAAATAATGAGTTCAAAAATTTAAAGAAAAAGCCTGTAATAATGAAAAGAGTGCAGTATTTAGAAACTGCATTAAAAAATGCTAAAAGTGAAGATAATAAGGAGTATGCAGAGTCTATACTTTTATTCTCTCTGTTTATTGAGCACGTATCATTATTTTCTCAATTCTTAATTATCATGGCCTTTAATAAGCATAAGAATATGCTAAAAGGAGTTTCTAATGTAGTAGAAGCAACTTCAAAAGAAGAGCAAATACATGGTGATTTTGGTATTGATATTATCAAAATTATTAAAGATGAAAATCCAGATTGGTTTGATGCAGATTATAACAAATTAATACAACAAATATGTAAAGATGCTTTTGTTGCAGAAAGTAATGTTGTTGATTGGATTTTTGAAGAAGGAGAACTTGATTTCTTGCCAAAAGATGTTATTAATGAATTTATTAAAAACAGATTTAATAACTCACTAGAGAGTATTGGTATTGATAAAGTATTTGAAGTAAATGAAGAATTATTGTCACAAACAGAATGGTTTGATGATGAAATTATTGGAACTAAGCATGGTGATTTCTTCGTGAAGAGATCTATCAATTATAGTAAAAGAACACAAAGTATAACTAGCGACGACCTATTTTAGATGAAAGACTTAAACACTACCCAAGGGAACACAGAGACAAAAATTAGCGATAGCGAACAACTTGTAAAAGCAAGAATTGAAGCGCTTAAAAGTCATAAGCAAAATTCAGAATCAGGTGGTTTTGAATGGTTAACAGAACATAGCCGTAATTTTTTAGATTCAGGCTACTTAACAGGAGGTGAAACTGCTGAACAACGTATACGTGAAATAGCTGATAGAGCAGAAAAACTATTAGATATGCCTGGTTTTTCAGATAAGTTTTATGGTTATATGTCTGAAGGGTATTATTCTTTAGCGTCGCCAGTGTGGTCTAATTTTGGTAAAGAAAGAGGTTTACCAATTAGTTGCTTTGGTTCGCATATTGACGATGATATGGGTAATATTTTATATACGCAGTCGGAAGTTGGTATGATGTCTAAAATGGGAGGTGGTACTTCTGGTTATTTTGGTAAAATTAGACATAGAGGTGCGGAAGTTAAAAATAATGGTCAGGCTTCTGGTGCTGTGCATATTATGCAACTTTTCGAATCAATGGTAGATGTTGTTAGTCAAGGTTCTGTTCGTCGTGGACGTTTTTCTCCATATTTACCAGTTGAGCACCCAGACATTATGGAGTTCTTAGAAATTGGTACTGAAGGTAATCCTATTCAAGAATTAACACATGGTGTTACGGTAACCAACGAGTGGATGCAACAAATGGTTGATGGTGATACTGAAAAGCGTTCTATTTGGGCAAAAGTATTGCAACGTAGAGGTGAAATGGGATACCCTTATATCTTCTTTAAAGACAATGCTAACGAAGGTGCTGCAGATGTTTATAAAGATAATAACCATACTGTTTATGCAAGTAACCTATGTACTGAAATTATGTTACCTTCAAATGACAATTGGTCATTCGTATGTGTACTTTCTTCTGTAAATGTTATGCATTATGATAAATGGAAAGATACCGATGCTGTTGAAACAATGGTATATTTCTTAGATGCTGTAATTACAGAGTTTCTTGAAAAATTAGAAGTATATCGTGACTCTGATAGTAGAGAAGATAGACAAACGTTCTTGTTTATGGAACGTGCTTATAATTTTGCTAAAGATAACCGTGCATTAGGCCTTGGTGTATTAGGTTGGCATTCATTATTACAATCTAAAATGTTACCTTTTAATAGCCAAGAAGCTTACGATTTAAACAATGAGATTTTTAGAACTATAAAATCTAAATCATACAAAGCATCTGAAGAGTTAGCTGGTAAATTTGGTGAGCCTGCAGTTCTTAAAGGGTACGGAAGACGTAACTCTACATTAAATGCAGTAGCACCAACAACATCTTCAGCGTTTATTTTAGGTCAAGTATCACAAGGTATTGAGCCAATTTGGTCTAATATTTATGTGAAAGATATTGCTAAAGTAAAAACTACGATTAAGAATCCTTTCTTAGTAGCGTTGTTAGAAGAAAAAGGCCAGAATGTAACTGCAGTATGGCATAGCATTCGAGAGCGTGATGGTTCAGTACAGCATTTAGACTTCTTATCAGATTTAGAGAAAGAAGTGTTTAAAACATATTCTGAAATTGATCAGATGGATATCATTTATCAAGCAGCAAACAGACAAAATCATATTGACCAAGGTCAATCTGTAAACATAATTGTGCATCCTGATATGCCAGTAAAAGAGATTAATAAAATCCACGTTACCGCATGGAAACTTGGTTTAAAATCACTTTACTACCAGCATAGTATGAATGCCGCACAAAAATTTAAACAAAAGAAAGATTGTGCTAGTTGTGAAGCGTAATTAACATCTTAAAAAATTCTATACAGACTGCTTTGTAAGCTATAATTGGTATTTATACTTGTTTTAGTTTATAAAGCAGTTTTTTTTGAATTGTATTATTTTAATGCCTTGTTTTTTTAATGAGTTGAATTATAGAAGGTGCAATAGTATTTTATGCTTTTATTAGTAAAAGACTTACATTTGAGTTTAAACAATTGTTTTAATGATTTCGATATATAAATTAAAACCCAAGTTTCAACAACTCTTAAATCCTGTTTTAGTTTTTTTGCACCAACGAGAAATAACAGCAAACCAGATTACGATTGGCTCTGTTATATTATCCTTAATTATAGCATTATTATTTTGGAATGCAGATGCTTATAATTGGTTTTTCTTGAGTTTACCAATTGGCCTTTTATTGCGAATGGCTTTAAATGCCCTAGATGGTATGATGGCACGAAAATTCAACCAAATGAGTAAATTGGGTGAGATTTTAAATGAAGTCGGAGATATAGTTTCTGATGTAATTATATTTTTTCCTTTATTAAAATTTCAATCAGAAAGTTTGTATTTAGTGGTAGTATTTATAACACTTAGTGTTATAAATGAATTTGCAGGATTATTAGGCAAAGCAATAGGAGGTGAGCGTAGATACGATGGCCCAATGGGTAAAAGTGACCGAGCTTTACTTTTAGGGGTTTATGGCCTTATTTTATTTTTTGGTGTAGATGTTTCAGGTTTTTCTACTTATATATTTGGGATAATAATTTTATTATTGATAGTGAGCAGTTTTACACGTTTAAAGAAAGCATTGAATGAAGCCTGAAATTATTACTGAAAACAAATTTGCAGATGTTCCATTACGAGTTAAAACTTGGCTATACATTGTATTTGTTTTTACAGTTTCTATTTCTCACCCAATTGCTATGAAATTTTTTATAGCTTGGATAGGTTATCAAGTTTTTTATGAGGTTTTGAGAATGTTTGACATTAAAATTAATTTGATGCTAACATCTCTGATTATAGGAATTTCAGAATTATTTTTGTTACTGTTCTTAGATCTTAATACTTATTTTATTTCTCCGTTTCAATTAGTGCTAGGTGCGATTGTCATTATATTAGCTAAGAAAGTCACACGAAAACAACTTTTAGGTATAGTTTTAGGGTTTCTTTTAAGTCTCACTATTTTTCCTCATTTATTATTGGTGCGTGAGAGTTTTTTGGGAGTAAAAGCACTTGTTTTTTTAGTGGTAGTTACTGAATTGAATGATGTGTTTCAGTATTTTATGGGTAAACTTTTTGGCAAGTTTAAAGTAATGCCAAAAATTAGTCCGAATAAAACATGGGAAGGTTTAATAGGTGGTGTGTTTGTAACCATTTTATTGAGTAATGTTTTAGGTTATTTTTTATTACCCTCATCAATAATTAGCAATACAGTATTAAGTTTCATATTAGGAGTTTTTGGCTTTTTTGGAGATGTATTTATGTCTTTTATAAAAAGAAAAACAAATGTAAAAGATACCGGAAATTTACTACCAGGTCATGGTGGATTGTTAGATAGAATGGATAGCCTTATTTTTAATGCTCCAATTTTCTTTTGGATGTTGCCATTACTTTTAAATTATTAACATGATGGATACTAAATTTAATACTGCTTTTATAGTATCTGGTGGAGGAACAAGAGTGATGATTTATTTAGGCATGTATGCAGCTTTAGAACAATTGAATATGAAACCAGATGTTCTTATAGCTACATGTGGTGGAGCTTTTGCGTCAACAGTAATCAATACATTCCCTAGCAACCAGTCACGTAAAGAATATCTAAAATCAGAAGAGTACTATCGTTTTGCTACGAGACCACGATTAACAGCACAAAAAAAGTTGTCTAAAATAGGTCTTCTTTCACTAAAAAAAGTTTTTGATAAACGAAATGCTCCATTTACTGAAGATGTTTTTAGTACTTACCTAGCTGAAATATCAGATGATTTTACTGAAGATTTTCCGTCATTAAAACACACACAGTTTTCTATAAATATTCCAACACTTATTATTGGTTCTGAAATATTATTTAATATAGAATCAAAAGGAGAAAAAAGGAATAACAAAAAACTATATCAGAAGGTAATTTTCACAGATGCAGAAACAGCAAAAAAGATTAATTTAGATAAAATTGTTATAACCACCAATAATTATATAAATAGTGCAGTAACAGTGGCATCAAAATTAAAAACAGATGTATCTATGTTAATGAGTACACGGGTTTCAGTTTCAGATATGTTTTATGTAGCTCCAGCTGTGTTAGAAAATAAGCATTATGCGGGCGGAGCGATAGATTTGATCCCAATTGAATTGGCTAGTCATATTGCTGAAAATGTCGTTATAGAAAACAAACAAGTATATAGTACTGTAGAAGAATCATTAATTCGTGCTGTTTTAGGATATAGTGGAAATAAGAGATTAACCGAGGTTCAAAATCAGAAACCTGATTTTCAAATTGATACTAGAAATATTAAAAATGAATTAGAAGGTCATTATATAAAAAAGAAAATAGATTGGAAAAATTTAGAAGTTTGTTTTGATTACCCAAAAAGTTATGAAGCGTTTAAAAAGGATATGGATTTGCAGTGGAATTATGGATATAAACAAACCATTGAGAGTATTAAACAACAAAAGAAATTAGAAAGTATTTAGTAAATTATATATTTATAAATTAATGAAAACACTACAAATAATATGAATGTGTTTATTGCTGGCGGCACTTCTGGAATAGGATATTCGTTAGCCATGCATTACCTGTCAAAAGGTAATCGTGTAGGTGTTTGTGGTAGGGATATACATAAAGTTTCTAAAAAATCTTCGTTAGCGTTAAATATATATGAAGCAGATGTATCTGATATAACTTCAGTAGAAAAAGTAGTTAAAACGTTTGTAAATAGCAGTGATGTTTTAGATATATTTATTAATTGTGCGGGTAGTTATGCAGAAGATGTTGCAGGAGAAATTAGCTATAATGAAGCCTCACAAATGCTTAGAACCAATATTTTAGGAACGACTAATTGTTTTGAAGTTGCACGAAATATTATGATTCGTCAAAAAAAAGGATGTATCGCAGTTATAGCTTCTGTTTCCGGAATTTTGGATTATAAAAATTCTAGTCTCTACACAAAAACAAAACGTTCTGTGATTCAAATTGCAAGTGCTTATAATCGTGCATTAAAGCCATTCGGAATTTCCGTAACAACTATTGCTCCTGGGTATATAAATACTCAAAAATTAAGAGATTTAAATGCCGGAGACTTATCTAAAAAACCATTTATAGTAGATGTAGATATTGCAACTTTAATTATTGCAGATGCTATTGATAAACGAAAAAAACTAATTATTTTTCCAACTAAAATGAAATGGTTAATGCAATTTTTGTCCATTTTGCCCTCATCATTACTTAATCTAATAATGTTTAGAAAAGCCAAATGGATGAAACAAAAATAGATCTAAAGAAAAAAGTTACGTCAGTTATTATAAGCTCAATCTTTTTTTCTGTAGTTTATAATTTTATGACTTGGTATACTTCTTCATTAACTTATGTGCCTTCATTTGTTTTTAGTTTTGAAAAATACACTCCTTTTTTACCTTGGACAGTAATCCCTTATTTATCAAGTGGTATTTTTTTTATTGCTGTTTTTTTCTGTTGTAAAACTGAAGAGCAATTAAGTGTACTATCGAAAAGAATACTATTTATCATTACAGTTGCAGGAATATGTTATTTTTTATATCCTTTAAAGTTTTCATTGATAAAATCAGCAACCAGTGATACTTTTTTTAAATGGTTCTTTCAATTTATAGAAATAACAGATTCCCCTTATAATGAAGCCCCCTCATTACATATTGCTTTTGCGTTTATTTTTTGGTCAGTTTTTAGGGTTTATAAAACAAAATGGCGTACAGTATTAGCTATTTGGTTTGTCTTATTAGGGGTGTCAACACTTACAACATACCAACACCATTTATTTGATGTTGTAACTGGGGCTATTTTGGCTCAAGTGAGCTTCGTTATTTTTCCAGCTCAGAAGAATAATTTTCAATTTAGAAATTTTCATATCGCTAATTATTATTTTCTCTTCGGATGGATTATCATTCTGGTTGCCTTATTGTTATTTGAGTTTTGTAGTTCTTTTTGGTTACTATTATTTTGGCCTTCTTTGGTCTTATTTATAGTTGGGTATCATTATCAAAAGAATACTACTCGTTTTTTAAAAAATGTATCAGGGAGTATTATTTGGTATAAAAAAACATTCTATTTTCCTTATTTAGCAGTCTATTGGTTATTCTGGAAATTTTTAAGGAAGAATAAAAAACCTATTGAAATTTTACCTAAAATATACATCTCATCAAGATTAGATAAAGAGGAGATTCTGAATTTTAAAGTGAATCAAAATACATTAGTTTACGATTTTTCTGCTGAGTTAGAAGAAGATAATAAAATCAAAAATATAGCTCAATATTTCTCTGTTCCTATGTTAGATGTAGGTGCCTTTGATGCGTTAGAGATTAAAAGAATAGTACTAGAAATATCCAAAAACTATAAACACCTTCCGCATAATGGAAAGATACTTGTTCATTGTACAATGGGATTTACAAGAAGTACTTTTGTAGGAATTCTTCTAATAAAAAATATTTTATCTTTACCTACAACACAAGCAATCGCAAAAATAAAACATACACATAAAAACGCTATACTACATAGTTATTTACACGATTTTTTAAAGACATTTAATATATGAGCACAGGACATTTTAATAGTTTTGATGGAAGTGAAATTTTTTATCGCAAGTGGAATTTTAAGCCATCACAGAAAAGTATGGTTGTTATTCATCGCGGACATGAACATTCTGAACGTTTAAATGATTTTGCTACAGCTTCTATATTTTCAGATTATAATATTTTTGCATTTGACCTTCGTGGGCACGGCCATACAAAAACAGAGACATCATCTGTTTTTATGGATTATGTGAGAGATTTAGATGCTTTTTCCCAGTATTTAGAAGTAAATTATAATATAAATAGTACTGATATTTTTGTAGTAGCTAATAGTATTGGTGGTGTTGTAGCTTCAGCTTGGGTACATGACTATGCACCTAATATTGCAGGAATGGCCTTATTAGCACCTGCTTTTAGAATTAATTTAATAGTTCCCTTAGCAAATGAAATGATTACGCTAGGTACTAAATTAAATAAAAACTTAATTATCAAAAGTTATGTAAAATCTACAATGCTTACGCATGATGTAGAACAACAGAAAGCGTATGATACTGATACGCTAATAACAAGAGAAATTGATGCGCGATTATTAATTGATTTAGCAGATGCGGGAAAACGTTTAGTAGAAGATGCGGCAGCAATTGATACGCCAACACTTATTTTATCAGCAGAAAAAGATAAAGTTGTTTTTAATATTGATCAGAAAATATTTTTTAATAAACTAGATACAGAATTAAAAGAGCTAGAAGTTTTACCTAATTTTTTTCACGGAATATTATTTGAGAAAGAAAAAGATTTAGTGTATACTAAAATTAAAGATTTTACAGTAAAAGCATTTAATCAACCACAAAAACAGGCAAGTCTTTTGCCTGATCAATTTTCTGTAACCGAAAATATAAGCTTACAAAATAATGAGGGGAATAATTTGAACTTTAAATTTCAAAAATGGTCTCTGAGTAAAATTGGCAAATTTAGTGACGGAATGGCAATTGGTATAAAACATGGTTTTGATTCTGGAGCTTCTTTAGATTATGTATATCATAATACACCAAAAGGAAAATTAGGCTTTGGTAAAATGATGGATAAAAACTATCTTGAAGCTATAGGTTGGCGAGGTATCAGAATTAGAAAGCAACATTTACTACAATTGCTTGAAAAAAATATTGAGAAGTTACAAAAAGAAGGTCGTTCAATAAAAATATTAGATATTGCTGGTGGTACGGGTAATTATCTTTTTGATATAAAAGATAAATATCCAGCTGCTGAAATTGTAATTAACGAATTTGTTCAAGATAATATTGAAATAGGGCAACAAGTTATTGAAGCGAAAAAATATCAAAATGTACGATTTACTAATTATGACTGTTTTGATTCAGAAACCTACAAAAAGATTGATTTTGAACCTAATATTGTAATTATATCGGGTATTTTAGAGCTTTTCGGAGATAATGAGTTAGCAAGTATAGCGCTTGCAGGAATTGAAGCTATCACTGAAAATAATTCAAATGTTATATATACAGGGCAACCTTGGCATCCGCAATTGAAAATGATTGCCTATGTTTTAAATAGTCATCAAAAGAAAAGCTGGGTAATGCGAAGACGTTCTCAGAAAGAGTTAGATAGATTAATGTCTTATAATAACATAGCAAAAGAAACTATGCTTATTGATGATTTTGGAATATTTACAGTTTCATCAGCTAAGGTTAATTAGATGTACTTTTCATTATTTATCTAGATATAACTCATTTCAATCATTCTTTAACACGAAACACCATTACTGTTAATGGTTGTTGTTTTATAATTTATCTTCAAATTTTAAAGCAAATAAGAATTGAAGATGAATAAAGATATACAAGTTGATACACCGCAAAAAGCACCTTATAAAATAGTAGGGAAAGGAAAAAAACACATAGTATTTGTACACTATTTTGGTGGCGATGCTGGTAGTTGGAAGTGGTTGGTAAAAAGACTCTCAAAAAAATATACCTGCGTATTACTTAACCTTCCAGGGTTTAATAATACAGAGAATTTAGAGGAGCTTAGTATTTATTCGTATGCAAACTTTATAAATCAACAGATTGAAAAATTAGGTGTTGAAGACTATATACTTTGTGGACATTCCATGGGAGGTAAGCTTGCTTTATATGCGGCACAAATAATGATGGGTGAAAAACCTAAAAAAATTGTTCTTATAGCTCCGTCTCCACCGACTGTAGAAAATATGCCAGATGAAGAAAAAGAGCGCATGTTGAATCATCCGAATAGGGAAGAGGCTATTAATACTGTTGAGAAAGTAACAAAGAGAAAATTAAAAAAAGAAAAAAGAGAGTATGCTATTGAGTCTCAATTGCGAATAGATAGTAAAGCGTGGAAATGGTGGATTACAGAAGGTATGAATGAGGATATTTCAGAAAGGATAGCTACTTTAGATATTCCAACTTTTGTTATTTGTTCAAAAAAAGACCCTGCAATTTCAATAGATGCTATTTATAAAGAAGTGATGCCTAACCTAGTTAAACCAAGTATACTAGTTTTGAATAGAGTAGGGCATTTGATACCGATGGAATCTCCAAGAAAATTGGCAAGACAAATTAAACGAATCTCTAAGTTGAAATATTAAATAATTATAGCTAATTAAATCGGCTAGCTGCAACATCATAAAATGATAATATTATATTTTTGAAACTTAAATGAAAACTGAATTTATGGATGTTGAAAAATTTATTTTCTGTCTTGAAGGTGTTCCTGATATTGATGTTGATGATACTACTGAAGTTATAAATACACTTGAAGATATTGCTTTAAAACAAAAAATATCAAGCATTTATAAAGCTTGTGATACAATTGAAGGTCTAGAAGATAGTTTGAATAATTTACTTTATGATGACCATAATTTTAAAGATTATGAGATTATCTACCTTGTTATGGATGGTGCACCTAATAACATTCTGTTGAATGATTATTATTACAGTATAGAAGAGGTTGCCGAAATTTTTGAAGGTAGAATGAGTGGTAAAGTGATTCATTTTTCAAATAAGAAAATTTTAGATTTAACTGATGAAGAATCTCAGTATTTTTTAGATGTTACAGGAGCGCGAGCTATTTCAGGTTACGGAACTAACGTAAATGAAATATCAAGTGTAAATACTATTGATAGACTCTTTTTTAGCGCCTACCAAGAAAATGATGATTTATCAGAAGTTGTAGAGCTAATGTTTCAAAAGCATTTTAAACTATGTAAGCTACTCGATTTTAGGTTGTATTATTAAATACCACCCACTAATGTGAACGTCACGCTTGTTCTGTAACGATTAAGCAGTACGTTAACCTGTGGAGTCTGGTTTTGTAACTAATCCTGTAGACAGGTAATATAATAGCGCTAGAAATTACCAAGATGACCAAACCATTTTAAATATTGATATATGATTATTAATAGAACTTTTAGTTGGTTTAACGGAACAAGCAAGATGATTGCGCTAGCGGAGGCAAATTATCAAAACAAGAAATAGAACAGGTACTTGGTGCAGAGGGTGCATTTTCTGTAAAAACTAAATTGTCAGATTATGAATGGAAAGTAAATCCTCTTAGAAAAAATGCTGATAAAAATAATTTAAAAGAACTTTGGAAAAAAGCATTTTTAAATAACAATAAACAAAATGGGCTAACTCAAGAACAAATCTTTACCACTATTTGGAGTAATAACAGTTTAAAAAATGATCTCTTTGATTTATCAAATTACCCTCCAAATTTATCGCAAAGTCAAATTAAAAATTTAGCAGAAAATGATTTTATAACTTTAGTTGGTAATGTAAATTCTAAAATATATAATTTTATTAAAACCCAATAGATGAAATTTATAATGATAATAAAAAATGTGGAAGAGTATAATGTTAAAAATGAAAGTTTATCTTATTCAAACATAAAAGGAGAGCTTTTTTTAAATGATAAATTAATAGATGATAACTATCAATTCTCTGGGATGTTTTTTGAAAATTATCTTTATTATCATCCTAAAAATAATACAACTAATTTTGTTGATTTAAAAACTAATAAAAAGAAAGTTACGAACTGTATTTTTTATAAAAAAAATGAATTTGAAGGTGATTTTTTGACCTCGAAAAAAATTTTCAAAAATGCAAATAATGAATGGGAGAGTGATTTGTTCTTATATTCAACTTCAAATTTTTCAGAAATTAAACAACTCCCTAATGTAATTGGCGGGTTTTACAGACATAAAAATTTTCTAATTCAAATAAAAAATAAAAAGACGATATCTTTAAAAACTATTGATTTACCAGAACTTCTTTGGCAATTCAATTTAGAAACCCTAGGTAAGTTTGAAGACAGAGATGGCAACTTGCAAAATTATGAAGTTCATAAATTTATAGGTGCTTGGCAGAACTCTATACTAGTTGCGTGTTCTGGACAATTGGTTTTAGATATTAATAGTAAAACAGGTGAACTAAATAGAAAATGGCAAGCATTGCCTGGTTATGGAAGTTCTGCTTTTCAAGGGCGTTTGCAACATAAAATACCTTCTACTGATGGTTTTCAGTTAGATATCTCTAAATCGTACCTATACCACTTAGCAGGTGCTTTTTTAGTAACAATAGATTTAGTTACAGGCAGAGCAGATTATCAATCATTAAAAAAAACTTTAGAAGAGCACATATTTTCTGGTTTTAGATGGAGTACTGGCTATGCAGAAGATGAAACTCACATTTATACTATAGCAGAAATGAACCGTTTAGAGTTAGGTTTAGACTATATACCGCAATGTATTGTTGCATTTAATAAAAAAACACTAAAAATAGATTGGCACTATAGGTTTGAAGGAGATTGGGTAAAAACTGATATTCCTCAACTAGCCAATAATAAGCTATATCAACTTAGCGGAGATAACACATTGTATATTTTTGAAAAAGAAAAATCAATATAAAAACAAAAAATCACCCAAATAAATTATATATAATTATTAAAAAACAAATTCTTATTGCCTCATTATTTTTAGTAATGTTTAATACTGTGACAAAAACATGTAGCTTACTAACTCGATAAATTACTTTCCAATACAGAAATTAGCAAAAATATTGCCTAATAAATCATCACTAGATATTTCTCCAGTAATTTCACCAAAATGGAATAAAGCTTGACGAATATCAATAGCTAATAAATCGCCAGAGAAACCAGAATCCATTCCAAATTGTACTTTCTGTATTTCTTCTAAAGCTTTTAGTAATGAATTGTAATGGCGTGTATTGGTAACAATTGTTTCGTTGTTTCTAAGTGCGCCGGTATTAATAAGACTCAATAATTCACTTTTAAGATCTTCAACACCTTGACCAGTTTTTGCTGAAATAAATATTGTTTTTAACTGTTTAGATATTGAGGTTAATTCTGAAGTAATTAAAGTCGTGTTATAAGTAGAAATTTTATCAGCTTTATTTATTAGAAGCAAAATTGCTTTTTGCGGAAATTGATTTTTAATTTTTTCAATTTCTATTTTTAGAGTTTCTATTTCATTTGCCGTAGAAAGTAAAGAACCATCAACTAAGTATAGCACAACTTGTGCTTGTTTTATCTTTTCAAAAGTCTTTTTTATACCAATACCTTCAACTACATCTTTTGTTTCACGAATACCTGCAGTATCAATAAATCTGAAACCTATACCATCAATAGAAATTTCATCTTCAATAGTATCACGCGTAGTACCTGCTATATCAGAAACTATGGCTCTGTCTTCATTTAATAAAGAGTTTAAAAGTGTAGATTTTCCCACATTAGGCTCACCAACTATGGCTACAGGAATTCCGTTTTTAATAACATTACCAACCGCAAATGAATCAATTAATCGTTTTAATACAAGTGTAATCCTATTAATTAAATCTTGAAATTGGGTTCTGTTTGCAAACTCAACATCTTCTTCTGCGAAATCAAGTTCTAATTCAATAAGTGAGGCAAAATTCATTAATTCAGCTCTCAATTCTTTAATTTCACTACTAAAACCACCACGCATCTGTTGCATGGCAATTTGATGACTTGCAGCATTATCAGAAGCAATAACATCGGCAACTGCTTCTGCCTGACTTAAATCTATTTTTCCATTTAAAAAAGCACGTAGAGTGAATTCACCAGCATCGGCAGTTTTACAACCATTACGTAAAAACAACTGTATTATTTCTTGTTGAATATATGTTGAACCGTGACATGATATTTCTACTATGTTTTCACCTGTATATGAATTAGGGCCTTTGAAAATGGAAACTAAAACTTCATCTAATATTCTATCGCCATCTACAATATGACCTAATAAAATAGTATGCGTTTTTTGTTCTTCAAGTTTTTTACCTCTTTTTGATAGAAAGTGTTTTGATGCAATTTTTATCGCATCTTTTCCTGAAATACGTATCACTGCAATTGCGCCAGCACCTGCAGGAGTTGCTAATGCAATAATAGATTCGTTTGAAAACATAGAAATAATTTAGATGCAAAAATAAGAAATAGAAATGAGGCTTTAAATGGTTGTGTTATTTAGTTTTTAAAAGAATGATTGGCATAGCTTTTGATTTGTTGGATGTGAATATATACGATAAAATCATTGTAATTTTTTAAATTATTATGGAATACTATTTTATATCTTCGCCTAACCATTAACATTAAAATAAATTAAAATTATGAAGAAAGTATTCTTATTTGCAATACTAACAGTTGCAACATTAAATGCAACATTTGGCCAAGAATCAGAGGTGCCAAACCCTGTTACAGAACAACAAAAAGATTCATTAGTGACTACTGCGGCCGCAGAAGAAGCCATAGCTTTAGAAAAGATAGCTCAAGCAGAAAAGGAGGCAGAGGAAGCAAAAATGGCAGCTAAAGCGGCTAAAAAAGAAGCTAAAGAACAGAAAAAAGCTGAAAAAGCTCAAAAAAAGTTAGATAATGAAGCAAAAAAAACAGCTAAACTTAAAAAGAGCATAGAGAGTAAAAAAGGTGATATTTCTAAAAGTGAGATGAAAATACAAAGTCTTCAAACTAAATTAGAAAAAAATAAAATTAAGGGTAAGTTATCTCCTGTTGATGAAGCTAAGTTAAACGAGAAAATTTCAAAAGAAAAGACTTCTATTTTAAAAGACAAAGAGAAGCTTAGAAAGTTGAAAAGTAAACTATAATTTAAAATTTAATGTAACAAAATTGTTTCTGGTGCGTCTTATTAGTACATCAATCTAAAAACTAATATCATGCAGAAAGAAAACAAACAACTTTTAATTATAACCCACCTTAGTCAGTTATTAGATGTAATTACTGGTTGTGGTGGGTTTATTGTTCCATTAATTATATGGTTAACACAAAAAGATTCCATTGCAAATATGGATGAAAACGGAAAAGCTATTCTTAATTTTAGAATTAGCATGTTTCTATACTTAATATTAAGTGTTCCGTTAATACTATTGTTCGGTTTAGGACTTTTAGGAATACTAGGTGTTAGTATTCTATTATTTGTTTTCCCAATAGTGAATGCGGTACGTGTAAGTAATGGGCAAGAACCTTATTACCCAATGAGTATTAAGTTTTTGTAATACAGAAATAATACGCTTTAATGAATAAAAAAATCCCAATTACAATTGTAATTGGGATTTTTTAGAATATATAAAAATGGTTGGTTAATTGTTCAACATTACTGGCATTACAAGCATTGTAACTAACTCCCCTTCATCTAATCCGTCAACTGGTGTTAAAATACCAGCTCTATTTGGTAAACTCATTTCAATTGAAATATCGTCAGATGTTAAGTTGGCTAACATTTCAACTAAAAATCTTGAGTTAAAACCAATTTGCATATCATCACCTTGGTAAGAACATGTTAAACGTTCTTCTGCTTTATTGCTATAGTCAATATCTTCAGCAGATATATTTAATTCTGCACCCGCTATTTTTAAACGTATTTGGTGTGTTGTTTTATTTGAGAAAATAGAAACTCTACGAACAGAACTTAACAATTGATTTCTTGAAATAGAAAGCATGTTAGGGTTCTCTTTTGGTATTACAGCTTCGTAATTAGGATATTTACCATCAATTAAACGACAGATAAGCTCAATATTCTCGTAGCTAAATTTAGCATTACTCTCATTATACTCAATAGTAACATCAGATTCGCTACCACCTAAAATACCTTTTAAAAGGTTTAAAGGTTTTTTTGGCATAATAAATTCTGCTACTTGTGAAGCTTTTAAATCTGTTCTTTGGTATTTTACTAATTTGTGCGCATCAGTTGCTACAAATGTTAAACTTTCAGGTGAAAACTGAAAGAAAATACCACTCATTACAGGTCTTAAATCATCGTTACCTGCAGCAAATATTGTTTTATTAATAGCAGTTGCTAAAATATCACCTATTATAGTAGTTGAACTTGGGTTTGAAAGTTCTACTGCTTTAGGGAACTCAGCGCCATCAGCATATGCTAATGCATATTTACCATGGTTTGAACTAATTTCAACAGTATTATTATCATCAACTACAAAAGTTAATGGTTGTTCAGGAAATGTTTTAAGAATATCTAATAATAACTTCGCAGGTACAGCAATTAATCCTTCATTATCAGAATCTACATTTAATACTGCGCTAATGGTTGTTTCTAAATCTGAAGCAGAAACTGTTAATTCGTTTTGCTTTAAATCAAACAGAAAATTATCTAGAATAGGCAAGGTATTACTATTGTTAATAACACCACCTAAAACCTGTAATTGTTTAAGTAAATATGTACTAGATACTATAAATTTCATTCCTTTATATATTTTGTTTCTCTTTTTAGTTCTAAAAAACACTTGAAATTTGAATTGTCTTAATAAGAAAAACCTTCAAAAACATATGCTTTGCTAGATTAACAAAGATATTTTAATTGTTGTTTTTAATGAAACAAACTTATTAACACTATTCAACCTTTAAAACATCTATTTTTTATACATATAAATGTATGAAAAAGACGCTAATAGTACTGTAAATCAAAGTAAAAACTTATTATTGACCGTAAATTATTCCGTCTCGTTTTTGTTATTAAATTTTAGAGATGTTTATAAGTATCTCAAAATTATAGGCAATAAGGCTCTATTAAATAAATTCTATACTGATTGTGTCTCTATAATCTAAACCTAATAAGGTTGATGCACCACCAACCGTATTTAAATCACTTTTATAAATAGCAAGCTCAATATATTTTGATGAATTGAATAAAGCCAAAAGGTCTCCAGGAGCTTTTCTTTTACTTTTTTCCAAATCAAAATTTATAATATCACTATACTTGTTATGTATTTTGGTTATTTTTTTATTTCGGGCATTTAAAACAAAATCACGACCACCTCTGTAAGCTTCAAAAACATGCTTTTGAATATTCGTAATAACATTGCCAAAATTATCAATGTAAATCACACTCCCTATAATAATCTTGCCATTTTCTAGAACTCTAGGAGCAAATTCTCTAATATCTTTTAAGTTGTCAAAGTTTTTACCAACAACATCAAGCGTGCCACCACGTGCAATATGGCAAGCTACTTTTGTAAATACATCTAGCTCAGGGAATGCACTTGATTCTTGTAAGTTTAAATCAATTTTCACCACTTTATCTGGTGTAATTTCTGATGTAATTAATGAGATAACTCCGTTATTTGCAGATACAAAATAGTGTCCATCAACATATACTGCAATGTGTTGATTTTCAGGTGTAAGCTCTGAGTCTACACCAACAATATGTATACTTCCCTTTGGGAAACTTTTATATGAATTTTTTAAAATATAGGCACATTCGGGTATGTTAAAAGGATTTATTTCATTTGAGATATCAACAATTTTAGCATCAGCTAACTCACTATAAATAGTTCCTTTAATAACGCCAATAAAATGATCTTTATACCCAAAATCAGTAGTTAATGTAATAATTGCCATATATGACTGTTGATATGTTTTTTACTTTATCAAACTGATTTTTACTTAAGTTTGTTAAACAAAATTACACATTTTTTAAAGTAACAAAAATTAATATTTATAAGGCTAGTAATTAAATCCGAGAATCTTTGAACGAACTGATAATTGAACTTACGGAAATTAGTCCAAGAGATTTTTTTGGACAGCAAAATGAAAACATTGACTTAATTAAAAAGTACTTTCCAAAGCTTAAAATTGTAGCAAGAGGAAGTAAAATTAAAGTCTACGGTGACGATGAACTTTTAGAAGAGTTTGACAAACGTTTTAAAATGCTAACTGCGCATTATTTAAAATACAATAAACTTACTGAGAATGCCATTGAGCGTTTATTAATGAGTACTGATGATGATGATTTAACATCATCAGAAAGTAGTGGTGAAGTAATTGTACATGGTGTAAGTGGTCGTTTAATTAGAGCGCAAACAGTAAACCAACGAAAATTGGTTGATGCCATGCGTAAAAACGATATGGTTTTTGCTATTGGCCCGGCTGGTACTGGTAAAACATATACTGGTGTAGCCTTAGCTGTACAAGCATTAAAAGAAAAAAGAGTTAAGAGAATAATATTGACGAGGCCTGCGGTTGAAGCAGGGGAGAACCTAGGTTTTTTACCAGGTGATTTGAAAGAAAAATTAGATCCGTACATGCAACCTTTGTATGATGCTTTACGTGATATGATTTCTCCAGAAAAATTAGCAATGTATGTTGAAAACGGTACCATACAAATTGCACCTTTAGCCTTTATGCGTGGTAGGACCCTAGATGACGCTTTTGTAATTTTAGATGAAGGACAAAATACTACGCATGCCCAAATGAAAATGTTTTTAACTAGAATGGGTAAAAATGCACGCTTTTTAATCACTGGTGATCCTGGTCAAATAGATTTGCCAAGAAGAACTATTTCTGGTTTAAAAGAAGCGTTGCTTGTATTACAGAATTTAGAAGGAATTTCAATTATTTATTTAGATGATAAAGATGTAATTCGTCATAAATTAGTAAAGAAAGTAATTGAAGCTTATAAAGGTATAGAACATCAAAATTAATTTTAGTAATCTGAAAACAGAATAATTACGAATAATGAGCAATACAATTATAGATACAAACTTTAATTTTCCAGGTCAGGTAAATGTTTACAAAGGGAAAGTAAGAGAGGTTTATCGCCTTGAGAATGATATGATGGTGATGATTGCTACAGATAGGCTTTCTGCTTTTGATGTGGTGATGCCCAAAGGAATTCCGTATAAAGGGCAAATTCTAAATCAGATTGCTACAAAAATGATGGAAGATACTGCTGACATAGTACCGAATTGGTTGACTGCTACACCAGACCCAAATGTTGCAATTGGTCATGCATGTGAGCCTTTTAAGGTAGAAATGGTAATTAGAGGTTATATGTCTGGTCATGCGGCACGCGAATACAAAGCTGGTAAAAGAATGCTTTGTGGTATGCCTATGCCTGAAGGAATGAAAGAGAATGATAGGTTTCCTGAGCCTATTATTACCCCTGCTACCAAAGCAGAAATGGGTGATCATGATGAAGATATTTCTCGAGAAGATATTTTAAAAAATAATATAGTTTCAGAAGAAGATTATATTATTCTTGAAAAGTATACTAAAGCTTTATTTGAAAGAGGTACGGAAATAGCTGCAAAACGCGGGCTTATTTTAGTAGATACAAAATATGAATTCGGAAAAACTAAAGACGGTAAGATAGTATTGATTGATGAAATTCATACGCCAGATTCTTCTCGTTATTTTTATGCTGAAGGTTATAAAGAAAGACAAGATAAGGGCGAAGCTCAAAAACAATTATCTAAAGAGTTTGTTCGTCAATGGTTAATTTCTAATGAATTTCAAGGCTTAAAAGGGCAAAAAGTACCTGAAATGACTGATGAATATATTACTTCTGTTTCAGAAAGGTACATTGAGTTATTTGAAAACATAACAGGAGAAACTTTTATAAAAGCTGATATTTCAAATATTCAAGAACGAATTGAAAAAAATGTATTGGCTTATTTGGCCAAATAATAAGCTTAAAATAATACCATAAAAAAGCAGACTAATAACTAAGTATTAGCCTGCTTTTTTTATATCATTTGATTTTGTATTTATATCGCAAAATGATATAAAACTGCAGATGCTATAAAGCATAATAAATAGATTAAACTTCTCAATTTTAGGGGGGTATTCATAATCGTACTTTTAATTATTGATTGTGAATATAGTTAAAAAAGTTAAAGAAAAGTGTATTTTAACCAATAATTAAGTGTTTAAACGATTGAAATTCAGTGAATTTTCCATTTAAAGTCTGTTATTTGAATAAATATTTAAGTGTAATCTCTTTTTTGGCTTTTAATTTTTGCACTATTTTCAAGAATAAAATAGCCGTAATATATGAATCTCCCATTGCAGTATGCCTGTCTTTTTTTGATATACTGAAGTTATCTGCCAAATCATCAAGAGAATAACTTTCTTTTTTGTAAAGCAAATTACTTTTTATAATGGTTTTTTTATATAGTGTAGAAGTGTCTAAATACCTATTTTTAAGTTTAGGTAATCCATTTCTTTCTAGAGCTTTATTTAGCATGGTAATATCAAAAATGGCATGGTGAGCAATAATAATGCTATTGCCCAAATAGGCTAAAAACTGTTTTAAAGCTTCAAGCTCTGTCAGTCTTGGTATGACTCCTTTTTTTAAAATACCATGAATTTTAGCTGTTTCTTTATCGTATACTTCTTGATGAATATAGATTTCAAATCCGTTTTTAATAGGAATGTTTTTGTTTATTAGTTCAATAGCACCAATACAGAGTACGCGATCATTTTCGTAATCAAAACCCGTAGTTTCAGTATCAAGTACCACAAACCTTACCTCATCAAGTTGGTCGGGTGTTTTTTGTAGAAACAACTTCTCATAAGCTTTCCAATAATCGGGTAAATCAGCAGGTGTTTTTTTAAAAAAATTGAACATTAAATTGTTTTTAATTGAAACCTTAATGTAACTAAATCTTGAATAGCTTTAACTGTTTTAAAAGTCCGTTTTAGTTTAATTTTTTCTTCTTTTGATAGTGTTTTTAAGTTTATAAACCTACCAGAATCATTATGTCGTAACCCTTGTTTTGTTCTAAATTTTAGTAATGCTTTTGATGCGTAAGAGCAGGCTAAATAAACGTCTTTATTATTCGGTTCTAATTCTGCTAATTTTTCAAAACGTTCAGCTGTGTTGTTTATAGATTTTATGGAGTGGGATAATATAAGTACTCTTGCAGCATCAGTCAGAGGCCTCAATGCTCTGTTTTTAACATCAAAAGAATCTTTGTGAGCTCCATCTTGTTCTACTAAAAACTGTCTAAAGAATCCAGTAGGCGAGGGGTTTTGTAATGCTCCTTTTGCTAAATGTACAAAGAATATTGGGTATTTTTTTACTGTATAGAATATATGGTCAGATAGTTTATGAGACAAGGTGTTGTCACCATAAACAGCATTATAATCAAAAAATATGGCGGCTAGTAAAACTTCATCAATACCTGGGTTTATAATCCAATGTGAAGTCGTTTTTTTCCATTCACTTAAACTTAAACACCATTGCGGACTAGAAGCCATCATTTCTGCAGGGCAGTAATCATAACCAATGGTATTTAGTCTTTTTGTAATAGCCTTGGCTAAATTTAAAAAATAGTGCGTAGTTTTTGGTAAATCCTCTTCCGAAACATCTTCAAAAATTAATGCACTGTCTTGATCGGTATGTAACATTTGTTCACTACGACCTTGACTTCCTAAAGAAAGCCAAGCAAATTTTACAGGTGGCTTTTCTTCAATTTTAGATAATGAAATTTCAATAATTTGTTTTATACAAGCATCGTTTAATTCTGATATTATTTTAGAAATTAATGTCATCGGAATATTTTGATCTAAATATCCCTTCAATAAATGCATGACACTTTTACGTATGCTCTTTATTTGTTTTGTTTTTTTAGCTCTTTTAATGGCTTTTATAAGTACCGCTGGATTGTGACCCAAAGCTACCATTACATCATGCTTTGATAGTATTCCAACGGCTTTTGTGTTTACAGTACCATCTTCAGTAAGGCATAAGTGACTAATGTTGCTTTTCATCATGGCCATTTGTGCTTGCGTAATGGTAAGTGTTGTTGGGTATGTAATAATTGGAGCTGTCATAATTGATGCTGCCGAAGCTGTAATTGGGTATTCACCAGTTACAATTTTATTTCTTAAATCTTTATCAGTAATAATACCTACGGGCAATTTATCATGTACAACTAAAATTGCCCCTACTTTTTTCTCAGACATTATTTCTGCAGCTTTTTTTGCAGAAGTAGTTGTATCACAACTAACAATTTTTTTTGAATAACGAACAGGCTGTAAATCACTTAATTTTAAATCGCTAACGCTGTTTTTAGTATCTGGATTTGCATTTATATTGCTGTCAACAAATAACTTACCTCTGTGGTTTTTTGAATACGGATTTCTAGTATTTGAAGCAAAGCTTTCAATTAAAAAATCACCAATAGCATTATTGCTTAAAGCGACAGGTTTGAAAACAGAGAACGGAATAGCATATAAAATACTTTCTTCATGCGCTTTCGCTTCAAGCTCATAATTTTCATTGGCCATAAGAGGTCTTAGGCCAAAAATATCACCTTCGTCACACATATCAACAATAGTGTTGCTTTCTGTTTTAGTAAGTGAGACAGCTCCCTTATGAATTACATAAAAATGACTATGACCGGGTTCTTTACCAGAAAAAACTATACTTTCTTTTTCCTTATAAATAATAGTTATTTCTTCAGAAATAAGTTCTAGTTCAGCATTAGTTAACTCGTTAAATGGAGGGAAATTTTTTAAAAAGTCGGCTACTCTATGAGATATGGTGTTTTTCATAAAAACATTTAATTACCAATAAAGATACTATACTTTTAAAATCTATAATTTAGTTACGGCGTTAATTTTAGTAATTTAATTGTTTTATTTGGAAGATAGCTTTTGAAGTACATACATTGCTTTTTGCGCATCTTTTTTGGCTACAAAAATATGATCGTGATAATAAGCAGCAACAACATTACAACTGATATTATGTTTTGCTAACTCGTTTGAAAACGTAGCGGTTAAACCTATTGCTTCTAATGAAGAATGAATAGTTAAAGTAATCCATGAAGCAACATAATCATATTTTAGTTCTAATTCATCGGCTTTGGATTGTTCTAAAATTAGGGTAATTCCTTCAGTTTCTTTAAACTCACAAAGAATTACATTTCTATCTATAGAACTTGAATCTTTTACAGTTGTAAAAACATAAGCACCTTTATTTAATTCAGGAGTCATACTTTTTACAAGTTCTGATATATCTGTGATTCCTGCCATAATTAAATTTAAGAATGTGAAACTGCTTTTAAGCCAATAATAGAGACTATTAAGGTGCTTATAAAAAAGATTCTCCAAAAGCTAGCAGGGTCTTTAAATACAAAAATACCTACAAGTGCTGTACCTACAGCACCAATACCTGTCCAAACTGCATAGGCAGTCCCAATTGGTAATTCTTCTGTAGCTTTCATTAATAGTAACATGCTTATAATCAAACAAACTAAAAATGCTCCGTACCACATGTACATTTCAGTGCCTATGGTCTCTTTTGCTTTGCCTAAACAAGAAGCAAAAGCAACTTCAAAAAATCCACCAATAATTAGTAAAATCCAGCTCATTCTTAAATTGATTAAGGTTTTACAAAGATTGTAAAAAGAAGTTATCGTGTTTTAAAAAAAATAAGCATTAATAGTATTACAACTATTAATGCTTAAAAATATAAAATAAAGGACGGAATTACTCTTTAAAAGCAACAACATTTTGTTTTGAAGTACCTAAGCCTTCAATTCCTAATTCAATCACATCACCTTCTTTTAAGTAAACAGGTGGTTTTAAACCAAGACCAACACCAAAAGGAGTTCCTGTTGAAATAATATCACCAGGTAATAGTGTCATAAATTGACTTATGTGACTAACTACTTCTTGTACATTAAATATAAAATCTGAAGTAGAGCTGTTTTGCATTACTTCGCCATTTAATTTTAACCAAAGATTTAAATTGTTAGGATCTTTTATTTCATCAGTAGTAGCGATAAATGGTCCAATAGGAGCAAAAGTATCACAACTTTTACCTTTTACCCATTGTCCTGATCTCTCTAATTGAAAAGCTCTTTCACTAACATCGTTATGTAAAACATAACCAGCAATATGATCAAAAACGTCAGCTTTTTCAACGTAAGATGCTTTTTTACCTATCACGATAGATAATTCAACCTCCCAGTCAGATTTTGTACTGTTTTTAGGAAGCATAATATCGTCATTAGGACCAACAATTGCAGAAGTAGCTTTAAAGAATAAAACTGGTTCTTTAGGAACTTCCATACCAGCTTCAGCGGCATGTTGTGCATAGTTTAATCCAACACAAACAATTTTAGAAGGTCTAGTTAAAGGAGCCCCCAAACGCTCACTATCAGCAATTTCTGGGCATGAAGATTGATTATTTTTTAACCAAGTTTTTAACTTTTCAATACCATCGTTACCAAAAAATGCTTCATCGTAATCAGAACCAAAGCCTGATACATCAATTTTAGTTCCGTTTGCTAGTTGAACACCTGGCTTTTCTTTGTTGACTTCGCCAAAACGTATTAATTTCATGTTTTTGTTTTTTGTTGTTATTTATCCGTTTAATGTTACAAATCCGCCATCAATAGCATAGTTTGATCCTGTGATAAAACCAGCTTCATCAGAAGATAAAAATAAGCTTAAATCTGCAATTTCTTGTGTGCTACCCATACGGCCGATAGGCTGTGTCTTCGAAAGTTTTTCAAACATTTCTTCCTCTTTTCCAGGATAGTTTTTGCTTATGAAACCATCTACAAAAGGAGTGTGAACTCTACCAGGGGCAATACAGTTGCATCGTATTCCGTCTTTAATATAATCTTTAGCAATAGAATATGTCATAGTAAGTACAGCACCTTTTGTCATGGAATATGCAAAACGATCATCAATACCTACAGTAGAAGCAATTGATGCTATATTTAAAATTGAACCACCGCCTTTACTTTTTAGAGAGGGTAGTGCAGCTTTTATACAATTATAAACACCTTTTATATTCACATTATATAGTCTATCTAAATCTTCTTCTTCAACAGCATCAATATTACCAACATGAGCAATACCAGCATTATTAATTAAGATGTCTATTTTTTCTTCTTTAGCAATAGCGTTGATAATTTCATTAACACTTTTTTGGTCTGAAACATCACATTTGTGAGCCACGGCTGTTGCACCTGTTTCATTTATTTCAGCAACAGTAGCTTTAGCACCATCCATATTAAAATCTAAAATATGAATTTTACCACCTTGTCCAGCAAAAGTTGTAGATATGGCTTTACCAATACCGCTACCACCACCAGTTACTATTGCTACTTTATTTTTTAAACTAAATTTTGTCATTAGTATGTACTTAATTTTTTATAATTTATAAAGACATTCCTCTTTTCCAAGGAATAAAATCGTCTTGTCTTAATTTTCTAGCTTTTGTTTGTTTACCACTAGCTACTTCAATAATGTAATCTAATAAAGCTTCACCAGATTCTTCAATAGTGGCCGTTCCCTCAATAATAGCACCAGTATTAAAATCTATAATATCAGGCATTTTTTTATAAAGCGTAGTATTTGTAGCTACTTTTATTACAGGAGTAATTGGGTTACCTGTAGGAGTACCAAGACCAGTAGTAAATAGTATAATGTTTGAACCAGAACCAGCTAAACCAGTTGTAGATTCAACATCATTACCGGGTGTGCATAGTAAATTTAAACCAGGTTTCACAACTTGCTCAGTATAATCTAATACATCTTGTACTGGTGATGTTCCACCTTTTTTTGCAGCACCAGCAGATTTTATAGCATCGGTAATTAAACCATCTTTTATGTTACCAGGTGATGGGTTTGCATAAAAGCCAGATCCTAATAAATCTGCTTTTTCATTATAAGTAGACATAATGTGAGAAAACTTTTTAGCTTTTTCTGCATCAGTACATCTATTAATTAATTCTTGCTCAACCCCATTTAATTCGGGAAATTCAGAAAGTACTGTTGCGCCACCTAAACCAACAATTAAATCAGATACATACCCTAAAGTTGGGTTGGCAGAAATACCCGAAAAACCATCAGAACCACCACATTCTAAACCAATTACTAATTTATCAAGCGTTGCTGGTTTACGTTCTATTTTATTAGCTTCAATTAAACCAACAAAGGTTTTTTTAACCGCTTCAGCTAAAAGTTCTTTTTCTGAACCTATTTGTTGTTGCTCAAGTATATAAACTGGTTTTTGATTTGCAGGAGCCATATTGTGTAATGCCTTAGCTAATATTTCAGCTTGTGCATGTTGGCAACCTAAACTCAAAATTGTAGCACCGGCAACATTAGGATTGTTAATGTATCCTGCTAATAAATTACAAAGTGTAACAGAATCTGATGTTGCTCCACCACAACCCCCGTCATGTGTTAAAAAACGAATTCCGTCAATATTAGGGAATAACGGGTTTTTTGTGTTTTCTTCAGCATCAATTAAAATATCTTTTTCTAAAATATCTTTTGATGACGCACCAGAGGTGTAAGCATTAATCATGCTATCGACATCTAAACCAAGGTGTTGTTTTTTGCCAAAGCCAAGTTTTTCAATTAAAGCCTGTTTTAAAACTTCAACATTTCGATTTTGACAGAACACTAACGGAATAACCAACCAGTTATTTTCAGTACCTACTTTACCATCTGACCTGTGATAACCGTTAAAGGTTTTGCTCGTAAAGTTTGATAGGTTAGGAGCCTCCCAGGTTTTTTGATCGTTTTTAGAATCTACACCATACTTTTCAGTATCATGTACCAAATTGGTTGTACTAATTTTATCTCCTTTTAAAATTTCTTTTTTAGCTCTGCCTACTAAAACGCCATACATGTAAACAGGGTCATCTTTTCGAAGTGTTTCTGTTACAAATTTATGTTTTGAATCGATATCATTTTGAATCACATAGGTTTGTGATTCAAAAGTAATTTCAGTCCCTTTTTTTATATCGGTAAGCGCTACAAGCACATTGTCTTTTGCATGTATGCGCAGTACTTTTTGTTGACTACTCATCTAACTAATACTATTTAATGGTTATTTTACTAGGTGAAAAGGAAAATCTTCCACTCTTTCACAACAAAGTTGTTCCATAACTTGTTGTAATTCAGTTTTTAATAAACTAATGGTGTGGTCTCCACCTTTATTACCTAATGCAGCGGCACCGTACATAAATGATCGACCCATAAAAGTGAATTTTGCACCACTTGCTAATGCTCTAGCAATATCAGGGCCAGAACGAACACCGCTGTCCATCATAACCTCAATTTGATCTCCATATTTAGCAGCAATATTTGTTAGTGGTTTTATTGACGATTCACCAGCATCTAACTGTCTACCACCATGGTTTGATACAATGATACCATCTAAGCCTAATCGAATAGCTTCTTGTGCATCAACTTCTGAGGCGACACCTTTTAAAACTAGCTTACCTTTCCACATATCACGGATAGGTTTAATTTTTTCCTCATTTAATCTACCAGAAAAAGTAGCGTCCATAAACTTACCTAATTGTTTAAGGTCTAAACCTTTTGGCATATAAGGTTTTAAAGTTTCAAAATTTGGTTGACCATATTTTAAAGTATTTAGTGCCCAGCTAGGTTTTCCCAAAACTTGTAATACATTAGCAATACTCATTTTTGGAGGCATTGCTAAACCATTTCTAATATCTCTTGGTCTAAAACCAAAAGTTGGTACATCGCATAATATAACAAGAACAGGGCATTCAGCAGCCTCAGCTCTTTTAATTATATCATCTCTAAGTCTGTTTTCTGTTGGATGATAAAGTTGAAACCAAGCTTTACCTTCCGTGAGTTCACTAGCACGTTCTATACTAGTGGTTGTAACCGTACTTAATATAAAAGGCACATTGTGTTTAAAAGCTGCTTTAGCTAAAATTTCAGGTGAATTAGGCCACATTAGACCTTGAAGTCCTACTGGTGCAATACCAAAAGGAGCATCATATTCTACACCAAATAAATTAGTTTTTAAGCTAGCGCCATTAAAATTTCTTAAGTATTGTGGCGTTAATTGTATGTTACGCAATTCTGATGTATTTCTATGAAGATTTACATCTTCATTACAACCACCATCTAAATAATCAAAAGCAAATTTCGGAATACGTTTTTTTGCCTTTAATCTTAAATCATCAATAGATGGATAATCATTATTGAAATCAAGTGCCATTAATTATGTATGTTTAAGTTGAATGTATTATTTATTAAAATAATTATACAATAGTACTGTTTATACCTAATGAAAGCTTCCTATTATTTGATAATTAATGATACTATTTTTGCTTAATGGAGTCTTTTAATTTTAAAAATGCAATTTTTGATTATAATTAATTTTGAAAATTACTCATAATCAGTTAGTTATCTTTTACATGTTTTTTAAGGTATTGAGAAGGAGTGCAGTTCATTATCAGCTTAAATTGACGGTTAAAGTTTGATATATTGTTAAAACCAGATTCATAACAAATCGTAGCAATATTAAATTTGTTTTCTAATAATAATTTGCAAGCATAGCCTATTCTTATTTCAGATAAATATCTAGAAAATGGTTTTTTATTTACTCTTTTAAAATAACGACTAAATGCCGATGTATTCATGTGTGCAATTTGAGCAACTTCATCAAGAGTAATTGTTTTATTAAAATTTTTAAAGATAAAAGCTTGTATTTTGTCTTGTGTGTCACTCTTAGTTTCGTTGAAAGAGTTGATGAAGCCTTGACTAGCAAGTTTTCTAATTTTTTTATGTTTAGAAAGTTTATTCAAAATTTGTAGAAATGTGATGGTCTTATCAAAGCCTTCAAGTTCTAACATATTTTTAATTTCTTGTATGATGTTATTGGGTACATCTAAAAACTTTATACCATAACGAGCTCTTTCAAAAAGTTCTAAAATATGAATCATTTCAGGAGTTTTAAAAAACTCAACGCCTAAATATTCTTTTTTAAAATGTATTGCTATTGCTTTTGCAGTTTGGTTTGAATTTTTATCAAAATAATCTTCATCATTTAGCCACATGTGTGGTAAATTTTTACCAATTAAAACAATGTCACCAACAGCAAATTTTTCAATGCTATCACCAATAAAACAAGTTCCTTCACTTTTTAAAACAACAACAAGTTCTAATTCAGGATGATAGTGCCAAATTTTTAAAAAATATGGGTATTCATTAATTTTTGTTGTAAAAGAACTATTATTAAGACTGCTTCTATCAAGTAGGTGTAATTTCATTCTAAATATGATGTATTTAATGCTTAATTAAAATTATCATCAAAAATACAGCAAAAATAGTATAAAATCTTTCCTTTTATTTAAGGAATAACTTATGTTTTATTGTGTAGTATATAACCTAACTAACTTTAATGAATAATTTTCTATAAAAAATAAGTAAAATCTTACTAAATATATCTTATTCTAATATTTTTTATATACCTTTCATCGACACTTTATGGTGTTTCCCCGTTCCTTAAAGTAATATTAATCGATATGAAACGTTAAAATTTTAACGTTTTATTTAGGTTTATTAGTAATTAAGTAAGACGGTGATAAAATTTTAATTTAAAAAAAATAAGAATATACTTGTTAAAATGTATTTTAACCTATTTATTAAACATTTTATCTGTATTTGATTTTAAAAGATTTGACTAATTAGAACAATAGAAAAAATAGCTATTTTTTTATGTTAAAAATATTAACAATTTTTTTGTTTTTGAAGATATAATCCCCACTAAATATTTAACTAACCAACCTCATTATGAAAAAAAGAATTTATAATTCAAAAAATAACCTATTGCTTTTTATAGTAGGTTTTCTTTCTTTTTTTAGTTCTTACGCTCAACTAAGTGATTTACATTATTTACCACCTCTTACACAAACGGGTAATCACATGCGCGATCAAGCAATTTATATCTCTACGCCAGAAACTACTGCTTTTGATGTTGAAATTTATGTTGGTACAGAAACAGTAACACCATTAATTACAGTTAGTGTCTCAAATGCTGCTCCTTATGTATATACGTTTGCTGACAATGATAATGGAATAACTATGTTGCCTGACGCAGATGTGGGTTATGTATTATCTACTGCAGGTTTAAGAGTTGTTGCACCTGGTGGTGAAAATTTTTATGTGAATTATAGGGGTCGTAATAGTGCTCAAGGAGCTTCATTAACCTCAAAAGGTAGAATTGGTTTAGGGACTCATTTTAAATGGGGTGGAGTTCCTTTTTTACACAATAGATCTATTTATAATGCAGTTGTTGGTATTATGGCTACTGAAAATGACACTGATATTACCATATCAGATTATGATCCTGATTGCCAGTTTAGACTAGGTGCAGATTCTGTTGGTTATGTTGATAACTTAGATAATACAATTACAGTAACCTTGCAAGCAGGACAAAGTTTTGTTTTGGAAAATGTTGGTTTTAATTCTGGTACAGCAGGAGATACAGATGCTAACCGTTATGGTTGGTTAGGTGCCGATATTCGTTCAACTAAAAATATTGCCGTAAGTAATGGTAATGTTTTGGTAGGTGTTGTATCTGGTTCAAATGTACAAGATGCAGGTTTAGACCAACCTGTACCAATCGATGTAATTGGTCGAGAATATGTTTTTATTAGAGGTGGAGGAGGAAACAATTTAGAATTCCCTATTATTATAGGTACTGTGAATGGTACAGATATATTTGTGAATGGAGCTACCACTCCAATAGCTACGATAAATGATGGTGAATATTTTTTAATACCCGGTTCTAACTATTCAGATACTACAGCAGGAAGTAACCTTACCGTTACAACATCAAACAATGTATATGCATATCAATCTTTGTCAGGTAATACATCTGGGGCAACAACTGGTATGAATTTTATTGCACCTGTAAACTGTTTGCTTCCAAGCTCCTTAAGTAATATTGCCAATATTGAAGATTTAGTTTCTTCAACAATAAATGGAGGGTTGACAATACTTGCTTCTACGACTACTTTGGATAGTAATATCATTGTAACTGATGGTACAGGTACTGTTACTTTACCTGCAGCTCAAGAAGCATCAGGCTTACCTTGGAAAAGTTTTTATTTATCAGGCTTAACAGGTAATGTATCTGTAGAATCTACTGGTCCAATAGCGGTTGGTGTTGTTGGTTTGAGTGGAGCACTAGGATTGGGTGGATATTTTTCAGGATTTGATACTGTTCCAGTAGTTGATTATACTATTTCTGGAGGTGGTTGTTTAGGTAGTGAAATTACACTGATAAGTAGTTTTGATACTTATCAGTGGTATAAAAATGGAGAATTAATTCCAGGGGCTATTACATCATCATATACACCAACTACAATTGGTGATTATTATGTACAGGTATCTTCAGGAGGATGTTTTTATGAGTCCAATATCATTAATATGTTTTATTGTAATCCTGATATCCTTATAACAAAAACAGCAGATAAGGCTATTTATTCCGAAGATGAGGATATAACTTTTACGATTACAGTAGAAAGTTTAGGAATTAATGATGTAACTAATTTAGTAGTTAATGATTTGCTGCCAACAGGATTAACTTTAAGCAGTGCTACACCATCTTCCGGTACTTGGTCTTCTCCTAATTGGACAATAGGAACAATGACCAGTGGAGAGCAACAAACGTTGACTATTGTTGCAACGCCTAATGTAATAGAGTCACCTACAAGGGAAATAACAGTGACAAATACAGTCTCAAATACGCAAGATCAAGTAGATTCTGATGCATCCATAGATGATTTAGAAGAAACTATAACTATAGAAAATAGTGATGATGATGGAGACGGTGATCCTGATATTACTGATCCTGATCCTGATGATTCATGTACGTACAGTTCAAATCAGGTTACATCTAATGCTGATCCTAATTGGAATTCCACAGATTGTGACGGTGATGGAGAAACTAATGGTACTGAAGTCACGAACGGAACAGATCCGTCTGACCCTTGTTCAGTCACAAACTCGACAACTCCTGCTAGTTCTTATGAAAATTATGATATTTGGGCAGCAGCAGATTGTGACAGTGACGGAAATATTAATAATACAGACCCTAATCCTTTTAGCCCTACAGCAACTGATGATTATACAACAGCAAATGTTACTGTTGCTAAAACATTTAATGTTTTAAATAATGATGATTTTTTAGTTGGAAGTACAATTACAGACTTAGGTACAGGAACAGCATCTGGTACAATAGTAATAAATAATACAACAGGAGAAATTACATATACTGCTCCTTTAAGTGAAAATTTCTCTACAGTATCAATTGATTACCAAGTATGTAATGGAACGGTATGTGATACTGCGATTTTTTATATTGAGATTCCTGCATGTGTTGATTCTGATGGGGATAATGTTTGTGATGTTGCAGAGAGTGCAACTACAATTAATGATCCATGTGAACCTTCAAGCGATCCGTATTGGCAGCCTCAAGGAACAAATGATTGTGATGGTGATGGACTTACAAATGATGAAGAAGCTACAGCAGGAACAGATCCTTATGATGCAGATTCAGATGGTGACGGAATTGATGATGGTCAAGAAGTAAATACAGATAATACAGATCCATTAGATGATTGTGATTCAAATGGAGGTACACCTTTAAGTAATAGCGATTGTGATAATGATGGTTTAACTGAAGCTGAAGAAGCTACAGCGGGTACAGACCCTACGAATCCTGATTCTGACGGGGATGGAGTAATTGATGGTACAGAGGTTGTAATTGACAATACTGATCCATTAGATTTATGTAGTTATGATATTAGTAATGCAACCGAAACACCAAGTACAGCATGGAATACTGCAGATTGTGACGGTGATGGAGTTGATAATGCAACAGAAGTAGCAAATGGTACTGATACGCAAGAACCTTGTGACCCTACACAAACAGCAGGGTATACAGGATATGATTCAAGTAATTTAATTTGGCAAGCAGGTGATTGTGATGGTGATGGTGTGTTAAACGGAGATGAAGATACTAATGGTACAGATCCTTATAATACAGATACTGATGGTGATGGAGAACCAGATGATACAGATACTGATGCTTTAGATCCTTGTAGCCCTATACAAGCTGCAGGCTATTCTGGTTACGATTCTAGTAATTTACTTTGGTCAACAGCTGATTGTGATAGTGACGGAATTGATAATGGAGATGAAGATACTAATGGTACAGATCCTTATAACAATGATACGGATGGTGATGGTGTTCCAGACAATATTGATACAGATTCATTGGATCCATGTAGCCCAACTCAGGCAGCTGGATATATAGGATACGATGCTACAAATTCAATTTGGTCAGCTGCTGATTGTGATAGTGACGGAATTGATAATGGAGATGAAGATACTAATGGCACTGATCCTTATAATAATGATACTGATGGTGATGGTGTCCCTGACAATACAGATACTGATCCATTAAACCCTTGTGACCCTTCACAAGATGCGGGTTATACCGCATATGATTCAACTAATACGTTATGGCAAGTAGCAGATTGCGATGGTGATGGCGTTGATAATGGAACAGAAAACACAAATGGTACTGATCCATATAGTAATGATACTGATGGAGATGGTGTTCCTGATGATACAGATACTGATCCACTAGACCCTTGTGACCCTTCACAAGTTCCGGGTTATACTGGTTATGATTCAACTAATGCATTATGGCAAGCAGGAGATTGTGATAATGATGGAGTTACAAATGGGGATGAAAACACAAATGGTACTGATCCTTATAATGCAGATACCGATGGTGATGGTGTAGATGATGGTACTGAAGATAGTAATGGTACTGATCCATTAGATCCGTGTGACCCTACACAAACAGCAGGGTATACAGGATATGATTCTAGTAATTTAATTTGGCAAGCAGGTGATTGTGATGGTGACGGACTTACAAATGATGATGAAGCTATAGCTGGTACAGACCCTTATAATACAGATACTGATGGTGATGGTGTTGATGATGGTACGGAAAATACCAACGGGTTTGATCCTTTAGATTCATGTGATCCTTCACAAGGGTCAGGTTACGCTGGTTATGATTCTAGTAATGTACTTTGGTTAGCATCTGATTGCGATGGTGATGGAGTTGATAATGAAACGGAACTAATTAATGGGACAGACCCTTATAGTTCTGATTCTGATGGAGATGGTACTTCAGATGGTCAAGAAGCAATTGACGGTACAGATTCTTTAGACCCTTGTTCTGTTAATACACCTGTGGTTCGTGTAAATACTGATGAAAATTATGATATATGGGCGGCAGCGGATTGTGATGGTGATGGAAATATCAATGAAACAGACCCTAATCCTTTTACTCCAACAGCTGTTGATGACAATACTACTGCAGATGTAGGTATTGCAAAAATATATAATGTTGTTAGTAATGACGATTTTTTAATTGGGAGTATAATTACAATTATTCCTGTAGGTGTAACAGCACCAACAGAAACACAACAAACAAATGCAATAGGACCAATTTCCGTTGATAGTGGAACAGGTGAAATTACTTATACAGCTGATCCAAGTGAAGATCCTGGATTTGTATATATCGTATATGAAATTTGCAATAATACGGTATGTGATACTGCTGTATTAAGATTAACTATTCCTGCTTGTATTGATTCTGATGGAGATAATGTTTGTGATTCATTAGAAACAGAAGATACAAACCCATGTGAACCAAGTTCAGATCCTGATTGGCAACCTCAAGGTACTAATGATTGTGATGCTGACGGACTTACAAATGATGAAGAAGCTGTGGCAGGTACAGACTCGTATAACGCAGATTCAGATGGTGATGGAATTGATGATGGGCAAGAAGTTAATACAGATAACACAGATCCATTAAACGATTGTGACTCAAATGGTGGAACACCTCTAAGTGATAGTGATTGTGATAATGATGGGTTAACCGAAGCTGAAGAGGCTACAGCAGGTACAGATCCTACAAATCCAGATTCGGATGGTGATGGAGTATTAGATGGTACTGAAATTAAAACGGATTATACTGATCCTTTAGATTTATGTGATTTTGTATTAACAAGTACATCTGAAACTCCAAGTACAGCTTGGAATATTGCAGATTGCGATGGCGACGGTGTTGATAATCAGACGGAAATAGCAGGTGGATCAGATCCATTAAACTCATGTGATCCTACACAAGTTGCAGGTTACACAGGATATGATTCAACCAATGCACTTTGGTTGGCTTCAGATTGCGATGGTGATGGTATTACTAATGGCACTGAATTTACCAATGGGACTGATCCATATAATTCAGATACTGATGGCG
>NZ_JAHKQN010000019.1:288041-289371 GCF_018861125.1 Cellulophaga baltica
GATGATGGACAAGAAGATACTGACGGAACAGATGCATTAAATCCTTGTGATCCTACCCAAGCTACAGGTTATACAGGATATGATTCTACTAACGCACTTTGGTCAGCAGCTGACTGTGATGGTGATGGTGTTGATAACGGTACTGAATTTACAAATGGAACTGATCCATACAATACAGATACTGATGGTGATGGAGTTAACGATGGTACTGAAAATACAAACGGAAATGATCCATTAGATCCTTGTGACCCTACCCAAGCTGAAGATTATACTGGTTACGATGCTACAAATACGATTTGGCAAAATGCAGATTGTGATGGTGATGGAATTGATAATGGAACTGAAGTTACCAATGGAACTGATCCATACAATACAGATACTGATGGTGATGGAGTTTCGGATGATGTTGATCCAAATCCTTTTGATTCATGTGACCCTTCACAAACAGCAGGTTACACAGGTTACGATGCAACTAATACAATTTGGGCAGCAGCAGATTGTGATGGTGATGGTGCTAGTAATGGAGTTGAAGCTTCAAATGGTACTGATCCTTATAATACAGATACTGATGGTGATGGTATTCCTGATAATGCAGATGTTGCAGGTACCGATCCATGCAGTCCTTCACAAGTTGCAGGATATACAGGTTACGATTCAACCAATGCATTATGGTCAGCAGCAGATTGTGATGGTGATGGAATTGATAATGGTACAGAGGATAGTAATGGCACAGATCCTTATAACACTGATACTGATGGTGATGGTGAAGATGATAGTACTGAAAATACGAACGGTACAGATCCTCTAGATCCTTGTGATCCTTCACAAGCATTGGGTTACACAGGATATGATTCAACCAATGCACTTTGGTTGGCTGCAGATTGTGATGGTGATGGTATTACTAATGGCACTGAATTTACCAATGGGACTGATCCATATAATTCAGATACTGATGGCGATGGTGTTGATGATGGACAAGAAGATATCGATGGTACAGATCCATTAAATCCATGTGATCCTACACAAGTTGCAGGTTACACAGGATATGATTCAACCAATGCACTTTGGTTGGCTGCAGATTGTGATGGTGATGGTATTACTAATGGCACTGAATTTACCAATGGGACTGATCCATATAATACAGATACGGATGGTGATGGAATTGATGATGATACTGATGTGGTAGCATTAAACCCATGTAGTCCTTCTCAGTCACCTGGTTATACAGGTTATGATTCTAATAATATGACTTGGACCGGAGCAGATTGTGATGGCGATGGAATAAGTAACGGTACGGAAGTTGCCAATGGAACTGATCCATATAATTCAG
>NZ_JAHKQN010000019.1:289468-289784 GCF_018861125.1 Cellulophaga baltica
TGTTGATGATGGACAAGAAGATATCGATGGTACAGATCCATTAAATCCATGTGATCCTACACAAGTTGCAGGTTACACAGGATATGATTCAACCAATGCACTTTGGTTGGCTGCAGATTGCGATGGTGATGGTATTACTAATGGCACTGAATTTACCAATGGGACTGATCCATATAATAAAGATACTGATGGTGATGGAGTTCCAGATGCTACAGATACGGATGGTTTAGATCCATGTAGTCCATCTCAGTCACCTGGTTATACAGGTTATGATTTGAGTAATTCAATTTGGTCAACAGCAGATTGCGATGGTGAT
>NZ_JAHKQN010000028.1:0-23611 GCF_018861125.1 Cellulophaga baltica
AACCTGCTAATAAACTCACAGCAGCATCCCAGCGGTAAGCCGCACCTAATGAGAACTTCTCATTAATTAAAAAAGTAGCTGAAGCATCCACTTGTAAAGGAGCTCCTTTTACTGCTTTTACTAAAAATGCAGGTTTTAGTTTTAAGTTTCTATTCATATCAAAAACATACCCTGTTATAAAATAGATATTCAATCGTTCTTCTGCTAAAAAAGAATTGCTATCTCCATCAGAGCTATCAAAATGTTCTGTTTGTAAAAAGTTAGGAACGGACAAACCGCTATAGAATTTATCGGTATGGTAATACACCCCTGCACCAAAGTTGGGAGAGAATTTATTATCAATATTAGGCAGGTTACTCTCTGCACCGTAATTTCTAAGTTTTGTAAAATCTACATTTAAAAAGTGACCTCCAGCTTTTAATCCAAAAGAAAGTTTTCCTTCTTCAGAAATAGGAATGGTGTATGAGAAAGCACCATCGATATAGGTATCTTGATTGGTACCATTTCCTATTTCATCGTTCACGATAGACAAACCTAAACCTACTCTACGTGAAACAGGTGTATGCAAACTAAGGGTTTGTGTGGTTGGAGCACCATCAAGCCCCACCCATTGTGAACGGTGTAAGGCCGCAATACTAAACACCCCTCGTGATCCTGCATAAGCAGGATTCACCGCTAGGGTATTGTACATGTACTGGGTATATTGTGCATCTTGTTGTGCAGTAAGGGATTGGAAGCCTGCGAAAACAAATAATACGAGTATGATATATTTATTCATAATATAATTTTTATGCTAAATTGATTTCTTTGATGATTGATTATCGGTTAATGTATAAGTATCCTGATTTGCTAAGGTTCTGACCATCGTTCTCATATTTTACAATATAGAAGTAAACCCCTACTGGTAATTCTGAATCTGTACTTATTGTTACACGACCATTAGAGGTTCCTGTAAATACATCACTCACATTATCATAACCAGACATCTCATAGACAACCACACCCCAACGGTTATAAATCTGAACCGTATTATTCGGGAATGATTCAATATTCTCAATACTAAAGAAATCATTCACTCCATCACCATCAGGAGTAAGAACTTCATTTGATATAGCGATACCCGTATCCACCACTTCTTCATTACAGCCAGCACTCAATGTTGGAACACCTCCAATAGAATCACAAGGATCTAATGGATCGGTACCATCAATAGTTTCTTGACCATCAGAGATGGTGTCACCATCACTGTCTTCATTATCAGGATCAGTGCCAATAGCGTCTTCCTCTGAAGTAGTTAACCCATCAGCATCACAATCGCTATCTGGTAATGCAGTTCCACCATCATGATCACAGTCATCTAATGGATCCGTATTATCCAATACCTCTTGACCATCTAATATAGTATCTCCATCAGTATCTGGATCAGTAGGATCTGTGCCTAAGGCTAGTTCTTCTGCATTTGTCAAGCCATCATTATCAGTATCACAAAGTGGATGATTTGAATCAGGGTCACAAGCATTTAAAGGATCACTAGTTCCATTAGGAATTAATATTGTATTTGGATTATCAATTCCTGTGCTTTCTTCGCAATCAGTTAATCCATCACCATCAGTATCAGTAGTATCTGAACATTCTACTGTAATAGCTACGTTACCCGTATCAGTAAGTCCATCTTCATCTTCTAGCGTATAATCAAATTCTGTACTTGTACTCCCTGCAGGAGGTGTTACATTTAATGTACCATCGGTTAATAATTCTACAATAGTTCCATCAGTTAAAGTTACACTAGAACCAGGAGTAATGGCTAAAGGATTAGCCGTATCAGCAGGATCAATAATTTCAGTTATTGAAAGATTAGCATTATCTCCATCAGGATCATCATCACCCGTTAATACATCTACATTTGTCGCTACAGCAGGATCTAAAGTCACGATTTCATCATCTGCTACTGGAGGTTGATTTACTGTTAAAATAGCACTATCAATTAGTGATACGCATAAATTATTAGGATGCGTTACTAAAACAAAATATTCATTACCGCTTAAACTGTTATTAGTTGAAATATTTAATGTATTTGTGGAAGTATTAGTATATGTAGCATCATCTGATAGTAATACGCCCCCAGAATTTGGGTCGCCAAGATACCATTGGTACACAAAAGATGATGATAGATCTGTTGCAGATGTTCCTGTATAGTCAGGAGTGGTTGTAGGTGCAGTACCCGTATAATCAGTGGTACCCGTTGCAAGCGCTACAACCTGAAAAGTAGCCGTAGTGCTTGGATCTTCAGTCTGATCTGTAGGTGCTGTGGTAATACTTGCTTCAACAGCTGTAGTCTCGTCGGCATTCATCCCATCATAAGCTCCTGAAATATCACCTCCTCCAGTTACTTGACCATTAACATCTACAGTAGTAGGAGCATCGCCTAAAATACCATCACCGTCATCATCTGTACCACCAGATTCTATAACATCATTACACCCATCGTTATCACTATCTAAATCTAAATAATCAGGTGTGCCATCTAGGTCAGAATCAATACAATAGCTACTGAAATGAATATCATCTAATGCCATATATTCAGCTTCGTTACATGTAGTTCCAGAATCACCTATTTGTCTATTATTTATATTTTCAACTTTTATTGAAATAATATCTAAATCTGCTAATACAGTAGCCAAGTTACTCCCAAAATTAGAGGTGGTTAATTCTACATTTATATTATGCCATTGACCACTGTTAACAAGACTACCTACTAGTCCTGTAAGTGGATAAGTTACAGAAGTACCTCCACCAGACAATACAATAATCATATCACTAGTAGTTGGTGTAGAACCTCCATATACTCCATTAATCCAGTTGAAATTAAGACTTCCATTATCAGCTAAGCTAGACAAGTCTAAATTTAAATCAGATGAATTTTCAAAGTAAACATTACCTGCAGTTTCATCTGTCCATAAAATATAATTGGAACTAGATGGACTGTTAGGTATACTTGAAAAATCACAATTTTGGTTAGTCAAAAGAGCTGTAGAATGTACTGTATTGCCATTATTTCCACCAGCATTATTATTATCAACAATCCAACCTTCATTAGTAGATTCGAAATTAATAGAGTATGTGGTAGCATTGCATTCAACACTATCTAAAATTCCATCATTGTCATCATCTAAATCTAATATATCATTTACACCATCACTATCGGCATCTGCTACAGTAACTGTAACTGTTGCTATACTGCAATTTGTAGGATATGCAATTTCGCAAATTTGATATTCTAAAGTATAAGTTCCATCTGGGGTATTAGCATCTATCGTAATTAAACCAGTCGCAGGGTCTATAGTTCCAATAGTATTTATACCATTAGGGTCAGCAGTTATTGTAATATCTGTACCTATTACAGGGGTGTTTCCACCTAAAACATCGTTGTCAACAATACTTGCTGTAGTGGTTTCACCAGAGGCAAAGACACCTATAAGATTATCATCTATAGCTTCTATACAGTTATTAAATTTGATTGTTGGTGATTCAAAAAAACAACCTGTGGCTTGCTGTACTCTTACGTAGTATTCTCCTGCAACTGTAGGAGAGAACGTATTTGTAGTTCCTGTACTACCTTGAGAAACCTCATCTAAAAACCATTCATAATCTTGGTATCCACTAGGAGCTTCTAAAGTTGTAGAAATACTATTAGTTAAACATTCTGAACCAGATGAAGTTATTTGCACATCAGGGACAGTATCAAAACCAGAGAAATAACCGGCATAACCAGATATAGAACCTACACCTCCAAAAATTCCTACGGCAGTAGGTCCATCAGCAATAATACTTACGTTTCCTGATAAATTGGATGGATCTGGTTCATAAAAATAGGTCAAGTAATTAGAAGTTCCTGCAACTGCAGAAAAATTAGAGCTTGGTATAACTACTGAGCCATTGTTATCATCAGTTATTGTAATTGTGGTAACTGTAGCATCAGCGACTATTGTGATAGCCGAAAAGTTTGCAGTTCTACCTGCCATATCTTGAATATTCGAAATATTATCTACGGCAGTAGGCAATAAACAATTGGCTGGAGGTATAAAATTCATACCTACTGTAGGTCCATTTTCTTGGCCTGCTGTGTTTTGATAAACATATACATTTTTAGATGTGGTAATCAACATATTCTCACCAGGGTCTGTTCCTGAATAATTAGAGCCATCCACTTTATAATACTCTCCTGCGTTAATAGTAGTTAACAAATTAGCCGGATTTGTTGGATCATTTGTGTATACTTCTGTATTATCTTCTGTAGCTACTACAATACCAAATTCATTAACATTGTTGGTAGACTCACCTCTAATTAAAACATATTCTTTTCCTAAATAATTAATAGGCACAGGCTGATCCATACCGGCATCAGCACCATTATTACCTGTAGCCATAACTAATTGTCCGTTTGAAATTGCAATTGGGTTATTAGAGGTAATACTAGCTCCTAACCACCCGTCTCTATTTATTGTACCACTACTAATAGTAGTTGTGGCAACTGTTTCTAAAACATAAGATTCACCTGCATTTAATGTTATAGTAACGCTATCATCATTTTTTCCATCAACTATTGTTCCTTCTCTAAAAGTAACATCAGTATCATAACCTGAAATATTTATTATTGTTCCATCTTGTGTAGCATACATTCCTAAACTAGTAGAAATTGCATTAGATCCTGCGCTATTATTATTAGGTAAACCACCCCATCTAAATTCAGTTCCTAAAGCTTTTGTTCCTTTGGCAGTTAAAGAACCGGTCTGATTGCTAGATGATATTCTGTAGTTTACATAAAAATTTTCATTTCCTTGTGACTCAAAACGCATACCTGAACCAGTTTGAACAAAACCTGTTTGTGCATCAGAAAGTTGAATTATACCATCGGTAGCACCTTCTGGTGTGCCGTCACCTGTAATATCAGTATTGAAAATATCTATTATTTGTGGAGTAGTATTTGATAAACCTATAACGGTATATGATGGTGTTGTTGCATTACCATAATAAACATCAACGTTAAAACTCGTAGCAACACTTGTTGATAAGTAAATAGCCTGCCCCTGTCCTGTAGCACTAGTAGCTATACCATCTTTCATTGGAGGTAAGTAATGTATATTATCTGACTGGGCAAAAGTTTTACCTGTACTAAAAACTATAACTATCAAAATTAATAGTATATTTTTTAATTTAAAGGAAGATTTTTTCATAAGATGATTTTTAATGGTATTGTTTAAGTTGGTTTCCTTTTTAAGGGTTCAATAAAATATTTTACATGACAATTGTTCAAATTGTAATATAAATATAAGTATATTAACAAGAATAAACTTACTTATAATGGTGTTTTAGCTTAACATGTAGAATATATTCTGATATATTATTATTTACAAATAGAAAAAAATGATATTAAATAATTGGGTTTATGTTGTCAAACAACTATAAAAATGTGGTATAATCAGAAAAAGTGTCGGTGAATGGAATTAAGGTGTTAAATCTCTATTTAAAAATAAGTAGTTTTGAAGCCACTTATACAACTATTAGTAAGATCTATTTTAAAAAAATAAAATAAAATACTTTTTTAAAAAAAGATGCGTTTTAAATTCATCAAACTAAAAAATCACTTATGAACGGAGATCAAATTCTACAAGCTTTCGCTTATTTATTACCATCAGTAGTTACTGGTGTTGTTGCTTTTTATTTTTTTAGATTGCACACTAAAAATGAAGAAGGACGTAGAAGATTTATGCTTCAAAAAGATACTCAAAAACAAACTTTACCAATTAGGTTGCAAGCGTATGAACGTATGGTATTATTTTTAGAACGTATTTCGTTACCAAGCTTAGTCGTTAGAGTTGCTCCACAATCACAAGATAAAGCAGCTTATGAGGCTTTATTAATTAAAAGTATCGAAACAGAATTTGACCATAATTTATCACAACAATTATATTTATCTGATGAATGTTGGAATATTATTAAAGCAGCTAAAAGTGCGACTATACAATCTATTAGAAAAGCAGCATTAAGCGATGCTGAAAATTCAGATAAATTTAGAGAAGATATTTTAAGTGATACAATGGACAAAGCTTCACCTTCAGGTACAGCATTAGCTTTTGTTAAAAAAGAGATTGGTGTTTTGTGGTAGATTTATTTACTTTTAAATTTTTCTTCAGCATAACTAAAACCTTGTAACCACCACTCATGCATTAACTTTTTATTAAAAACTAATGAGTTTTCGGTAAGTTTGGTTGGTGTATAGTATAAATTCAATTTTACATTATTGAGTTTTGCTGCTAGTACACCTTCTGATACATCATGGTATTCTATTTGATCAATTACAAAACCATAAATACTAAGCATTAAAGAAAAGGGGTTTTTACCTAAAACTTTATTTTGGTTTAGTTTTTCAGATTCTAGAATAATAGCATCAACTTCAGTAGCACCACGCCTTATAGCTTCACGAATAGGAACAACACAACCTAAGCCACCATCACCATATTCAAAACCATTTTTTTTAACGAGTGACATAAACGGAATATAATTACATGAAATCCAGATCCAGTCACAGAATTCATCATAATTAAATTCTTTTAATGCTTTATATTCTACTTTATTTTGTGATAAATTAGAAACCGTTACAACTACTTCTTTATTTGAGTTTTTTATAATCTCAAATTCTTCAGGTGAAAAGTTCTTTTTAATTGTTTTTCGTAATGCGCCACTTTCACCGAAAGTTCTTTTTCGTTTTAAAAATTGCAAAAATGTGGTAAAGTAATTGATGGTTACAAACTCTCTACCATCTTTCTTACGAACAACAAATGGATTTAAACTAAAAATAGAAAGTTGGTTAACGTTGGTATAAATATCATATAGCTTACCAACATTATTTAATGATAATTGTGGAATTAGTAGACTACCTGTTGATGTTCCTAAAAAAAGGTCATATTCTCTTTTTTCTATTTCCATTAAGTATTGCGCTACGCCACCAGCAAATGCTCCCTTACTTCCACCTCCACTAATTACTAATGCTTTCAATTGTGTTTATTTATTATGGTTCTAGTTGACTAATTTCTGAACTCTTAAATTTAGCATAGTTAAAGCCACTTTGCCACCAAGAGGTCATTTTTTCTTTTTCAAAAATAAGTGAATTAGTGGTTAATACTGTAGGTGTATAATAAAAATTAATAATTGAGTTGTTATGTTTTGCTACATATTTACCAATTCTGATATTTTGATGTTCAATACGGTCTAGCATAAAAGCAAACATATTGGTAAGTAATGAAAAAGCATTTTTAGAAGGCATTCTGTTTATATGGGTAACTTCAGTTTGTAAAATAATAGCATCAATAGTTGTAGCTCCTCTTTTTATTGCTTCTTCAATTGGTACCATAGACCCTAAACCTCCATCAGCATATTCACAACCATTTTTTTGAACTAATGACATGAATGGTGTATAGTTGCACGAGATCCAGATCCACTCACAGAACTCATCATACGTAAAATCATTTATTGATTTATATTCGGTTTTATTTAATGAAAGGTTAGAAACAGTTACTATAATATCTTTTGGACCATTTTTTAAAGTTTTGAATTCTTCTTTAGTAATAGCACGATTTATAAATTTTAATAAATTATAACTTTCCCCGAATGTTTTTTTACCTCTGTAGAAATTTTTAAAAACATTAAAATGGTTAATCCCTATAGTTTGTACACCATGTTTTTTGTGAGATATAAACGGACAATTACTAAATATATCATCTTGATTTACTGATGTATAAATCTCTTTTATTTTTTCTATTTTTTGAAGTGCTAAATGAGAAATTAAGAGACTTCCGGTTGATGTGCCAATAAAAAGATCATATTTATATTTATTTTCTTCTAATAAAAACTGAGCGACTCCACCTGCAAATGCACCTTTACTTCCACCTCCAGATATTACTAACGCTCTCATTTTTAATTTAATTTACTTTTAATATAATGATTTTCTTCTTCATTCAAATTCGGAAGCATTGCTTTAAATCTATTTTTATAATCTTCGTCTTTTAATAATTCATCCGTTAAACCACGTGCAAATTTTTTAAAACGCCAGCTGTGATGTGCTGTAGCTTGTAGTAAATTTTTTAAGTGAAAATCTGTAAACCCAAATGTTTGGTATAAATACTGAAAAGCAGTTTCTCTTGTCTCAGGACTATATTCTTTACCAGTATAACTTCCTAACTCATCATAATATTCTTTTGTTTTTAAACTGTTGTAATTTTCGGTTACTAATGCTAATGTTAGCCATAAGAGCCTCACATTCTTATCGGGGAAACCAATAGTAGTACTTGTTTTGTCTAAGTATAAATTTCTGTCTTCCGGGAAATTTAAAAATAATTTATATAAAGCATTTTCAATTGTTATATAACTTTTATCATTTAATAAAGATTCATACAATGCTTTAAGTTTGGTGTCAATTTTTGAAGTATTTTTTATTAAAGCTTGTCGAACTAATAACTCATTTGAGGTTAATATTTGCTTTTTAATAGTATTAGAAATTAGATGCTCAGAATACGTATTTAAAATATGTTTTTTTAGTTTAGTTGAAGTAGTATTAAAAAAAGTAGTGTCAATAGCTTTTATACTATCTATTGAAGTTTCTAATCCTGTAATATTTTTTTGAAGCGATAAATAAGTAGCAATACTTTCAGAATTATTTTTTAAATATTCGAATACTTTTTCTGTTGGAAATTGCTTTCCAGAAATCCACTCGCTATAAAAATCACTTAAATCTGTTTCACTAGCATGTTCCATTTCACTAATAAAATCTGAAATTTTCACATTCTCAAATTGATACTTTTCTAAATATCTTTTAATTCTTTTTTTAAAAGCCTTCGCTCCTACTTTATTTTTTAGCATTACAAGAGCCCAAGCTCCTTTTTCATAAAATGTTAAGCTACTAGCTTTGTCATTTGTTAGCGCTTCACCTTTATTATTTTCTGAATTTGATTGTAATATTTGAGCAGTATCATATAGTTTCCAGTAAAAATAATCTTCTCCAAAAATCTCTTTTTCAGCTAATAATGCATAATACGTAGCAAACCCCTCTTGTAACCAATGATGATGACCATCAACTTCGGTAACCAAATCTCCAAACCATTGATGTGCCAATTCATGAGCATTTACATTTACATAGTTTTTATCAATAAACGCATCTTCATCAATCATATATCCATCAGAAAAAATAGTAGCTGTTGTATTTTCCATTCCTGCATATAGAAAATCTTTTACGGGTATTTGCTTGTAGTTTTGCCAAGGATATGCAACTCCAATTTCATCTTCTAAAAAATCAAATATTTTCTTAGTATATCTATATGTTGGTTCTACGTTTAAACTGTCATTAGGGTAATAATACAGTTCAATTGGTATTCCACTTTTACTTTCTAAAACCTTAGCATTATAATCGCCAATGGCAAAAGCCAATAAATAACTACTTATTGGTTTTTCCATATCAAAAAACCAAGTTGTTGAAGTATCATTTGTCTTTTTATTAGTAAGTTTTCCGTTAGCTATTACTTCATAGTTTTTATCAAAAGTGATATTTAGGTCATATTCAACTTTTTCATTCATATCATCAAAACTAGGCAACCAATGACTGGTATATTTTCCTTGCCCTTGTGTCCAGACTTGATTATGGGTACTATTTTTATCCCAACCAATAAAATAAACCGTTTGCTTAGGTTTAGCTGTATATTCTAATTGTAAAGTGTAAGATTTATCTTTTTTTAGATTTTTTTTGATGATGATTTGTTCATCATTAGTTTTAAAAGTAACATTCTTATTTTTTAATTTGACAGAGGTAAATGTCATGTTTTTAGCATCTAAAAAAATAGAATCTATAGCTTGTAAAACTTTAAAATTATAAGTTACATTTCCTTTAATTTCCTTTGAATCAGGTAAAACCGAAATATTTAAAGTCGCTTTAGTAAAATCTACTTTCTCTTGTATTTGAGCGGTTAAACTTAAGCTCAATAAATATATAAATAGGACTATTTTGTAATGCATGCTTTTAAATTCTCAAAAATCAGTACCAAAATAAACAATTTGCTTTTTGTTCCTTTATAACTAAGCATTAAATTAGTCGCATGAATGCTAATTACCTACAAACTCCTATTGTATATTTAAAAGGCGTAGGCCCTAATAGGGCTGATTCTTTGCAATCGGAATTAGGTATTCGAACCTATCAAGATTTAGTAAACTTTTTTCCTAACCGATATATTGATAAAACACAGTATTATAAAATAAACCAGTTACAACGAAACGGAACTGATGTTCAGGTAATTGGTAAGATTACACATATAAAATCTGTAGAGCAAAAAAAAGGAAAACGTTTAGTCGCTACATTTACTGATGGTACTGGGCAAATGGATTTGGTCTGGTTTAGAGGTCAAAAATGGATTCGTGAAAATTTAAAACTAAATACCCCTTATGTTGTATTTGGAAAAACGAATTATTACAATGGCTTTTCTATGCCTCACCCTGAAATGGAATTACTTTCTGACCATGAAAAAGGAGTTAAAATTGCCATGCAACCCGTTTACCCTTCTACAGAAAAGTTAGCAAACAAAGGAATTACAAACAGGGTAATAAATAAATTAATTCAGCAATTATTTGCAGATATTAAAGGGCAATTTACAGAAGCTTTGTCACCCAAAATAATAAGTGCTTTAAACTTAATATCTAAGAGTGAGGCAATGTATAACATACATTTTCCTCAAAATCAAGAATTATTGGCTAAAGCCCAATTCAGATTAAAATTTGAAGAATTATTTTATATTCAACTACAGTTAATTGCCAAAAATATGTTGCACAAGCAACGTATAAAAGGCTTTACTTTTGATAAGGTTGGAACATTATTTACAGAGTTTTACAACAACCACTTACCTTTTGAACTTACCAATGCTCAAAAACGTGTTGTAAAAGAAATTAGGGCTGATTTAGGGAGTAATGCACAAATGAACAGACTATTACAAGGTGATGTTGGTTCAGGAAAAACAATTGTGGCATTACTAACCATGTTATTAGCTATTGATAATGATTTTCAAGCTTGTTTAATGGCACCTACTGAAATTTTAGCAAATCAACATTTTGTAGGTATTCAAGAGCTTTTAGCAAATATGAATATCAATATTGCACTGCTAACAGGCTCGGTAAAAAAATCGCAACGGAAGATAATTCATGAACAATTAGAAAGTGGAGAGCTTCATATATTAATTGGTACACATGCATTGCTTGAAGATAAAGTGCAATATAAAAATTTAGGACTTGCTATTGTAGATGAGCAACATAGATTTGGTGTTGCACAGCGTTCAAAATTATGGCATAAAAATACCATTCCGCCACATGTTTTAGTGATGACGGCAACTCCAATACCAAGAACATTAGCCATGAGTTTGTATGGCGATTTAGATATTTCAGTTATTGATGAATTACCACCAGGTCGTAAACCTATAAAAACTGTACACCGTTATGACTCCAACCGATTAAAAGTATTTCAATTTATTAGAGATGAAATAAAAATAGGAAGACAGATTTATGTTGTTTACCCATTAATCCAAGAATCTGAAGCATTGGATTATAAAGATTTAATGGATGGTTATGAGAGTATTGCCCGTGACTTCCCCTCTCCAGAATTTCAAATTTCAATTGTTCACGGACAAATGAAACCTGATGATAAAGAATATGAAATGCAACGTTTTGTAAAGGGTGAAACGCAAATAATGGTTGCAACTACAGTTATTGAAGTTGGTGTAAATGTACCAAATGCATCAGTAATGATTATTGAAAGTGCAGAGCGTTTTGGCTTATCACAATTACATCAATTACGTGGCCGCGTTGGTCGTGGTGCCGATCAAAGTTTTTGTATTTTAATGACCAGTCATAAATTATCTGCAGAAGCAAAAACACGTTTAGAAACCATGGTGCGAACCAATGATGGATTTGAAATAGCAGAGGTTGATTTAAAACTCCGTGGACCTGGAGATATTATGGGAACACAACAAAGTGGTATGTTGAATTTAAAAATTGCCGACATTGTAAAAGATAATGACATATTAAAAACAGCACGCTATTATGCTATTCAAACTTTAAAAGAAGACCCAAAACTTGAAAAAGACGAGAATTTTGTAATAAATTACACTTATGCACAACTTATTAAACATAAAAATATATGGAAGTATATTAGTTAAATTATTTGAACCAATTTTTGTGTTTTATTATAATTAATAGAAGCTTATATTTAAGCTAATTTTTCTAATCGGTAAAAACCAAACCCGAACAAAACTCATATAATTTTAAAAATTTGTGCTTATGTTTCTTTGCAATATTATTTTCATGTAGTTCAAATTCCATTGAAAAAATTGGGCAAATTAAGAAAGTGGTACTATTGAAGATTCTTTTATTGTTGAGAATTTTATTTTTGCAGGACCTTTAAAAATAAAAATTAACAATGTTGTTGTGACAGTATTAAAGTTCTAGGAAGTGATTTTTGGATGGAAAAAAGTATTGGGTTTACAATTTATGTACTGCTGAAGATTCACATGCTGATGAAGTCCATGGTACTGTTAAAAGGTAAAAATAACAGGTGCCAAAACCACACGTATATCAATGATTTTTTTGATATGGCAGTAAACGAGCTTACAGGTTATTACCAATCCAATGTTACTATATTTTTACATACTAATGATGAAGGTGCCGGTATTGATGGTATTCTTATAGAAAATAACTGGCTCATAGGTGGTAATTGGTGCCTACCTATTGAAGAAGGAATGACTAACCTCATTATATAAACAAACTTGTTTTGTGCAAGCTATTATTTCTAGTAAAATAGAGATAAAGCTTAGTATGTATTTATAGATGGGTTTTACAATTATGGTTGATTAGTTTATTATAATTTTTATTCTGGAAAAATGAGATTATCTTGATCCAAGGTTATACTAGCAGAAAAATTTTCTATGGTTATATAAGCCACTGCTTCTCCACGACTATCTCTTGTTTGTAAATCACCTGTGATATAAACAACTTCATCAATAGGCATGAAAAAACTAAAACTGGCATCATCTACTTCTGGTATATCTCCCCAAGAAACCGATGATGACCCTAAACTGACTCCTGAAATTGAAATAGCCTTAACTGTAGCATCACCATAATCTCCTTCATCATTAGACACTAACCTTATTGTAATTTCTGTTCCTGCATTAGCATACAGTTCTCCTGTTATTTCATTAAAAAAAGGCATAGGAGTCATAACTGTGATAGTGTACTCTTGTATAGAATTATCCTCTGCTGTAACTGTATAAACAACAGGATTCGAAAAGTCTTGTGCTACATCTGAAGCAGGACTTATTGTTTCTCCCGTATGTACTATTGTTGGTGTTAATGAACTTACATCTGTTCCTGCTGGTAATGTTAAGGCTATATCTGTATCTGTTATGGTTCCTTCAACCTCATCAATGGTAAATTGTGTAATACTATTTGTTGTATTTAATGTTGGTGATGTAACAGTAACTGTGTATTCTTGTGTAGAACTGTCCTTTGCTGTAACTGAATAAACAACAGTATCGGTAAAGTCTTGTGCTGTACCTGAAGCAGGACTTATTGTTTCACCCGTATGTACTATTGTTGGTGTTAATGCACTTACATCTGTGCCTGCTGGTAATGTTAAGGCTATATCTGTACCTGTTATCGTTCCATCAACTCCATGAATAGTAAATTGTGTAATACTATTTGTCGTACTTAATGTTGGTGATGTAACAGTAACTGTGTATTCTTGCGTAGAACTGTCCTCTGCTGTAACTGTATAAATAACAGGATCTGTAAAATCTTGTGCTACACCTGAAGCAGGACTTATTGTTTCGCCCGTATGTACTATTGTTGGTGTTAATGCACTTACATCTGTTCCTGCTGGTAAAGTTAAGGCTATATCTGTATCTGTTATGGTTCCTTCAACCCCATCAATGGTAAATTGTGTAATACTATTTGTTGTACTTAATGTTGGTGATGTAACAGTAACTGTGTATTCTTGTGTAGAACTGTCCTCTGCTGTAACAACATACATTATAGGATTTGAAAAATCTTGTGAAGTTTCAGAAGCTGGATTTACAGATACACCCGTATGTACTATTGTTGGTGTTAAAGCGGTAAGATCTGTCCCTGCTGGCAATTCTATATCAATTGTAGTATCTGTTATTGTCCCGTAAACATCATTGATACTAAAACTAGTTATTTCTTTTTCGGAAGAAATTGTTCCTGGAATCTCAAAAGACTCAAAAGTTACTGACTCAATATACTCTTGCTCGTTTGAATCTTTTAATAAAAATTCAATAGTGATAATTCCTACTTCTGTAGCTGTAAATTCTAATTCGTAAGTTCCTGGTGTAATTTCAATAAATTCACCTAAAGTTTCATCAACCCCTTCAGAAGTTGTTAAGGTACCAGTGCCTTCAGTAAAAGAGTAATTTCTTTCATAAGTTACTTCTTGTTCTTCTGTTTCGGAACCAAGTACAATTGTAACTGTTTCTGTATCTCCGATTAGTAATTGACCTGTGGATTCTCTAGCCGTCCAAGTAACAGGAATATCAGAAATCGAATAAGTTACTATTACTTGTTCTGTAAAACCGAAAGAATCTTCTGCAGTAAAAACTATAGTGTGGTCTCCTACTTCTGTAGGTATATAATTAAGTGATGCTGTTAATGGGTCTAATGCTATTTTTTCTCCTTCAGAAATACTAGTTCCTGATTCATCTTCAAAATAACCCGATCCATTATTAATTTTATACGAATAAATATAATTATAGCCTTCTACTAATTCTTCAGGACTAACTGTTATAGCAGTTGCTAATGCTGTATTTATATAGCTCTCAGATACATGAGTTTCTGTTAATTCAAATTCTACCTCAGTATATAAACCAACTTGTTTTGTACACGCTAGTATTACAAGTAAAATAGAGATAAAACTTAAAATGTATTTATATTGGCTTTTCATTGTAGTTGATGATATTTTTTACTAAAAAAAACATTTTAATTAACAACTTGAATATTTCCTGTTCCTGTTACATTTTCGAATACGGCTTGAATACTATATTCATAAGTTCCGGGAGGTATAGCATCAGTAACAATAGCTTCTGAATTACCTGAAGAAGCAAAGTTAAACCAACTTCCTTCTCCTTCTATTGTAAATGTAATTTCAGCACCCACTCCAAGTCCGACAGCATTTATATTTACACTAAACACAATTGACCCATTCTCAATAATTAAGGTTCCACTTGCTGAATTTAATGCAGGTGTAACATAAGTTCGATCACTAAAAGTTGCAGTCGGTGTTGGTTCACTTACAATAATTTCAATTGTGGCTGTATCTGATAATTCAGATGCACCATCATCAGTAACAGTAAGTATTACTTGATATGTACCTGCTGTTGTAAAACTATGTGAAGGATCAGCTTCAATAGAGGTGTTTCCATCTCCAAAATCCCATAAATAGCTTAGTTCATCATCATCATCATCATAAGAGTTGCTTCCTGTAAATTGTACTTTTAACGTAGCTGCTCCTGAAGATACATCAGATGTTGCTACTGCAACAGGTCGAGTTTGAGATACGGCTATAACATTAATTGTTATAACTCCCGTATCTGATAAACCATCTTCATCAATAATTTCATATGTTATTTCATCCACTCCTGTCGTTTGTTGACTAGGTGTATATTCTATTATTTGTTGTCCATAATATCTTGATTGACCAAAACTAGAAAATTCAATAATACTAATAGTTAAATTTGTAGCATCAGTAAAGTCATCACTAATAAATGAACTTAGACGAATCAAGTTTTCTTCTGTATTGGCGTTAATATCAACACTAAAATCTTCAGCAATAGGTGCTTCATTTTGAATATCATCAGTAATAGTTATAGAAATTATACCCGTATCTACTCCTGATCCATTATCACTAGGTTGATCACTAACTTGATAAGTAATTTCATCTTCCCCATTATAATATGGATTCGGAGAATATAAAATTGATGTACCGCTAACAGCAGAATTTCCATATTCAGCAGGACTTGTAATTGTAATAACCAACTCTTCACTATCAGCATCACTAAAATAAGGTGTTAAATCTATTGTATGAGTTTGACTTGTTGTACTTTCTTCAAAGGTTACACTAAAATCTTCAGCAACTGGAGCTTGATTTGGTTCGGAAACTACAATTTCAAATGTAGACTCTGTACTAGATAATGCTGGTGTACCATTATCCGTTACAATAAGGGACACTTCGTAAGTTCCTGCTGTGGCATATGAATATGTTGGATTCTCTAATGTAGATGTTCCTATATTGTCTCCAAAATCCCATGCATAAGTTATTGTATCTCCATCAGAGTCAAGAGAACTACTACCATCAAATTGAACGGTTTCAGTTGTGATTGCCGTATCTGGTCCAGAAGCAAGAGCAGTTGGTGCATTGTTTGCACCAATCACTGTTATTTCAACCGTGGCTTCTGTACTAGATAAAGCAGGTGTACCATTATCCGTTACAATAAGCGACACTTCATAAGTTCCTGCTGTTGTAAAAGTATATATAGATGTTGCTTCTGTAGAAGCTCCTAAATTATCTCCAAAATCCCATGCATAAGTTAATGTACCTTCATCAGGATCATTTGCATTTGCTACAAATAAGACGTCTAAAGGAGCTGTACCTGATAGTGGGTTTGCAATAATGCTAGCCGTTGGAGCTTGATTGTCTTCGGTTACCGTTATAGTAATAGTTGCCTCTGTACTTGATAAGCTAGGTGTACCATTATCAGTTACAATAAGAGATACTTCATAAGTTCCTGCCGTAGTATAAGAATAACTAGGATTTGCTGTAGTTGATGTTCCTATACCATTTCCAAAATCCCATGCATAGGTTAGAGTATCACCATCTGGATCTGTAGAAGTACTCCCTGTAAATTGTACATCTAATGTAGCCGTGCCCGAAGTTACATCTGAGGTCACTACTGCTGTTGGTGCCTGATTAGCATCTGTAACCGTCATAGTAATAGTATCTTCTGTACTTGATAAAGCAGGTGTACCATCATCAGTTACGATTAGCGATACTTCGTAAGTTCCTGCTGTTGTATAAGAATAACTAGGATTTGCTGTAGTTGATGTTCCTGTACCATCACCAAAATCCCATGCATAGCTTAGAGTATCTCCGTCTGGATCTGTAGAAGTACTCCCAGTAAATTGTACATCTAATGTAGCTGTGCCCGATGTTACATCTGAGATAGCTACTGCTGTTGGTGCTTGATTAGCATCTGTAACCGTTATGGTAATAGTATCTTCTGTACTTGATAAAGCAGGTGTACCATCATCAGTTACGATTAGCGATACTTCGTAAGTTCCTTCTGTTGTATAAGAATAACTAGGATTTGCTGTAGTTGATCTACCTGTACCATCTCCAAAATCCCATGCATAGGTTAGAGTATCACCATCTGGATCTGTAGAAGTACCCCCTGTAAATTGCACATCTAATGTAGCTGTTCCCGATGTTACATCTGAGGTCACTACTGCTGTTGGTGCCTGATTAGCATCTGTAACCGTTATGGTAATAGTATCTTCTGTACTTGATAAAGCAGGTGTACCATCATCAGTTACGATTAGCGATACTTCGTAAGTTCCTGCTGTTGTATAAGAATAACTAGGATTTGCTGTAGTTGATGTTCCTGTACCATCTCCAAAATTCCATGCATAGCTTAGAGTATCACCATCTGGATCTGTAGAAGTACTCCCTGTAAATTGTACATCTAATGTAGCTGTGCCCGAAGTTACATCTGAGGTCACTACTGCTGTTGGTGCCTGATTAGCATCTGTAACCGTAATATCATGAGAAAATTCATCACTTGATAAACTAGGATTTCCATCATCTGTTACTGTTAATGTTACAGTATATGTACCTGGAGTATCAAAAATAAATTCAGGACCCATTAAATTTGAAGTTTGTCCATCGCTAGTATTCCATGTATAAGTTAAATTATCACCATCAGGGTCCGAAGATCCATCTCCTTCAAAAAATGCAATTTGACCAGTATTATTAATTAATGGTCCTGAAATATCAGCTGTTGGCGCCTGATTAGCATCAGTAATCGTAATATCATGAGAAAATTCATCACTTGAAAAACTAGGATTTCCATCATCAGTTACTGTTAATGTTACAGTATAGGAATCTGCAGTGGTATATGAATGTATAGGATTAGCTTCAGTGGATGAGTTTCCATCTCCAAAATCCCATGCATACGTTAAATTATCACCATCAGGGTCAGAAGAGCCACTACCATTAAAAGTAACGGTTTCACCAGTGCTAGCTGAAGTTACAGTATTAATATCAGCTGTTGGTGATTGATTTTCTTCTACAATAACCGAAGCAGTATATATTTGATTAGAACCATCTTCTGCAGTTACCGTGTAAGTTACTGGATTAGTGAAATCTTGTGCATCACCATTATCAGGATTTACAGAAGCACCTGTATGTGTTATACTTGGTGATAAAGAAGTCACATCAGTACCAGCAGGCATAGTAACAGTAATATTAGTTCCAGAAATAACACCATTAACTCCATCAATTGTAAAAACAGTTATGTCATTCGAACTACTTGTTTCTACAATAACCGAAGCAGTATATATTTGATTAGAACCATCTTCTGCAGTTACCGTGTAAGTTACCGGATTAGTGAAATCTTGTGCATCACCATTATCAGGATTTACAGAAGCACCTGTATGTGTTATACTTGGTGATAAAGAAGTCACATCAGTACCAGCAGGCATGGTTATAGTAATATCAGTTCCAGAGATTATACCATCAACTCCATCTATACTAAATGAGGTAATATCTTTATTTTCAATAAGTTCAGGAGCTGTTACTGTAACTATATAACTTTGCGTAGTTTCATTTTCAGCAGTAACAATGTAAGTTACCGAGTTAGTAAAATCTTGTGCAGTTCCAGATTCAGGAGTAATGCTTACGCCTGAATGAATTATTTCAGGAGTTAAAGAACTAAGATTGGTATCCTCAAGCAGTACAAGTTCAATAGTATTATCTGTAATAATACCAACAACATCATTAATAGTGAAAGATGTGATATCATTATCAGAAGCGAGTTCTGTAACAACTTCAAAAGAAACAGTAGCGTTAAATTCTTGACCGTTAGAATCTTGCAATAAAAACTCTAAAGTGTTTATTCCTAATTCACTAGGTATATATTCTAACTCATAAGTATCAGGAGTAATCTCTACCCATTCATTTGTTGTTTCAGCATTACCAAATGGAGAACTGTATAAATCACCATTACCTTGTGTAATACTATAATTTCTTTCATAAGTAACTTCAGTTTCTTTAGCTTCATTACCTAAAGTAACGGTAATGGTTTGAGAAGAATCTAAAAGTACTGGTCCTTCTGGTCCTGTTGCAGTCCAAGTAATAAGAATGTTTGCAATACTATAAGTAATTATAATTTGTTCTGAAATACCAAAATTATCTTCTGCTGTAAAAATGATAGAATGATCACCAATAGCTGTAGGAATATAAGTAATAGAAGTTGATAATGGCGAAAAAGATACCTTTTCCCCTTCACTAAAAGAGATACCATCTTCATCTAAAAAATAGCCTTCACCGTTATTTATGTTATAAGAATATGAATACTCATATCCTTCTACTAATTCTTCAGGAGTAACGGTTAGTGTAGTCACTAAAGTAGAATTAATAAATCCATCTGCCTCATGAGCTTCTGTTAATTCAAATTCTACCTCAGTATATAAACCAACATCTTTAGTACATGCCAATATAATGACTAGTATAGAGATAAAGCTTAATATGTATTTATAGGTTGGTTTTTTCATTGTGGTTAAATATGTGTTTATTTATTGTGGCATGGCATTTTCATTATCCATGATAAAAATAGATTCTCCTATTTCTTCGCCACTAAGATAGATATAAACTAAAGTTCTCGAATCATTTAGGCTACTGTCTTCTTCCAAATGATAACCTGTAAAGTAAAGAAATCCATCTTCAGGCATTTGGAATTCATCACTTGTAATTTCTCCTCCATCAAAAGACCAGCTATTATGTATACTTTGGTCAAATGCATATTTATCATTAGTTATATAAATATTAGCTTCCCCTTCTCCTTCACTTATTGATTCAACTTGAATATTAAAAATTGTTCCTGCGGGTGCTGTAAAAATACCTGTAGAAGGGTCAAATGTTATCTCAGTTGTACAACTTAAAGAAATATTGTTTGTAAAAAAATCTCCTGATATATTTTCATCTGCGTCACCGCTTTCGGTATCCGTTGCTATAACTACTATGTAATGACCATCTGTTATTTCTGTTGCACCGCTTACTAAATAAATATCATCAACTGTTAACATTTCGTCAATAGCAATATTTAGTTTACTTGAGTTTAAATATGTGTTATTACAATAATTACTTGTAGCAGTATCTTCGTCACTCCCTAAAAATTCAACTCGATGGTACTTATATGCTATTGTTTCTGAAACGGTAATAGAAATAATTCCATTTACAGAATTAGTTCCATCATCAACAGTATATGTAATTTGATCGTTACTAGAAAAATCAGCATTTGGAGTGTAATAAATTTCTGTTCCTGATAATGTAACTGTACCGTTTAAAGGCTCTCCACTTTCAGCTATACTCACAGTTAACGTATCTCCGTCGTCATCAGCTATTCTATCTGTAACATCTATTAAATTACTTGTTGAATTTTCTTCAACAGTTACATCAAAGTTTTCAGCTGTAGGTTCATTTCCTGATTCCAGTTCAACTGTTACTGTGTATTCTTGTGTAGAACTATTTTCTGCTGTAACCTTATAAACAACAGGATTCGTAAAGTCCTGTGCTACATCTGAAGCAGGACTTATTGTTTCTCCAATATGTACTATAGTTGGAATTAAAGAACTAACATCAGTTCCATAAGGTAATATAATGGTAACTTCATTTTCAGGATTATCAATAGTTATTCCTTCCACTTCAAAAGAAGTAATATCATTTATTGAACTTTCTTCAACTTCTAATTCAACTGTAACAATATATTCTTGTGTATCATCATTTTCTGCTGTAACAGTATAAGTAACTGGACTAGAAAAATCTTGCGCCGTATTATCTGGATCTATACTTACTCCATTATGGATAATCACTGGAGTAAGTGCTGTAACATCTGTTTCCGAAGGTAATGTAATAGTAAACTCATTTTCAGGGTTATCAATAGTTATTCCTTCTAATTCAAAAGAGTTAATTGAATTTGTATCACTTTCTTCTACCACTTCAAAACTTATAGTTTCTATTACTTCTTGTCCATTTGAGTCTTCTAATAAGAATTCAATAGTAACTGAACCTAGTTCTGTTGCTGTAAATTTTAACTCATAAGTTCCTGGTGTTATTTCAACTAACTCATCTAAAGTTTCATCAGCTCCTTCAGAAGTTGTTAACGTACCAGTGCCCTCAGTAAAAGAGTAATTTCTTTGATATGTAACCTCTTCATCTTCTGTTTCTGAACCCAATACAATTGTTATTGTTTCTGAATCACCAAGGAGTATTTGATCTGTATTAGCTGATGCTGTCCAAGTAACAGGAATATCAGAAATCGAATAGGTTGCTATTACTTGTTCCGTAAAGCCAAAAGAGTCTTCTGCTGTAAAAACTATAGTATGGTCTCCTATTTCGGTAGCAATATAATTAAGTGATGCCGTTAATGGGTCTAATGCTATTTTTTCTCCTTCAGAAATAGTAGTGCCTGATTCGTCTTCAAAATAACCAGATCCATTATTAATTTTATACGAATAGCTATAACTATACCCATCAACTAATTCTTCAGGAGTAACTGTAATTACTGTAGTCAATGCTGTATTTACATAACCTTCAGACTCATGAGTTTCTGCTAACTCAAATTCTACCTCAGTATATAAACCAACTTGTTTTGTACAAGCTAGTATTACTAGTAAGATAGAGATAAAACTTAGTATGCATTTGGTTGGTTTTTTCATATATATTACGGACATATAGTCCCATTTTGTACGATAAATGATACCGTATCATATTGAATTGGTAAATTAAGATTTGTTGATACAAAAAATTCATATTGTATAGCCTCACAATTACTAAATGGGCCTTCTAAGGTACCATTTGAAATACCTGAATTAGCAGTAAAAGGAATAGTTACAATATAACTCCCTCCATTATAATTAATGGTAGAAATATTTGGTAATCCTGACCTATCTTCATAATACATAGTAAATTCTACACCTTGTTCAATAGCAGTTGCATTTGGTGTAATATTAAAAGTTATCGTTGCTGTTGATGTTGTTACCGGACTACTTATATTATCAATAAAAAAAGAGAAACTGGGTTCAGGAGCTGCATTCACCGTAAAATCAATTTCTTGATAATTAGTAGCACCCAAATTATCAGTTACTGTTAACCTGAAGGTATATGTACCTTCTTCTAATGTATTAACCGTTGTAGATGAATTAGATGAATTGGAAATTGTAGCATTACCTCCATTAATTTTAGTCCATTCATATGATACAATGTTACCATCAGAATCAGTAGCTGAACCAGATAAGCTAACTGAATTAGTGGGTAGTATTATATCATTTACATTATCAATTTCTACTTCGGGTAATTGATTAGCAATTGTACTAATATTAATTGTTCCGGTACTTGTAAGTCCATTTTCGTCTTCTATTGTATAATCAAATCGGTCATTTCCTGTTGTTGCATCATAAGTTATCGTCTGTTGACCAGCTCCTATACTAGCAGTTCCATTAATAGGATTTTCAATACTAATTATAAACAGATTAACTCCTGTATATGTGTCATTTGCTAATACATCTAAAGTATTATTTGTTGAATTCTCAACTACTTGTAAATTATCTTCGATAGCTTCTGGGGGAACATTTTCTACTGCTACCTCTATATTAGAAGTTCCCGAGACTCCATTATGAGCCGTAGCAATTATAATACCATTTCCGTCAGCTACACCAGTTACTAATCCTGTACTTGAATTAACAGTGGCAATACTTGTATTACTAGAAGACCATGTTACTATTTGGTTTGTTGCATCAGTTGGAGTAATAGTAGCACTTAGTTGTTCCGTTTCCCCTACTTCTAAACTCACAGGATTAGAAGTAACTTCTACATTTGTTACAGCAACTTCTGAATTACTTACATTTACTTCTGTTGTAACTGATACTCCATTTTCAGTAGTTGCAGTTATAATGGCATCTCCTTCCGATATTCCTGTTACTTCTCCAGTACTGGAATCAACAATAGCAATACTTGTATCACTAGAAGACCATGTTACTGTTTGGTTTGTAGCATCAGTTGGTGTAATAGTAGCATTTAATTGTTGCGTTTCTCCTTCTTCTAAACTCACAGGATTAGGTGTTACTTCTACATTCGTTACTGTAACTTCCGCTTGACTTACACTTACTTCTGTTGTACCCGATACTCCATTTTCAGTAGTTGCAGTTATAATGGCATCTCCTCCCGATATTCCTGTTACTAAGC
>NZ_JAHKQN010000028.1:23822-151575 GCF_018861125.1 Cellulophaga baltica
CCATGTTACTGTTTGGTTTGTAGCATCAGTTGGGGTAATAGTAGCATTTAATTGTTGCGTTTCTCCTTCTTCTAAACTCACAGGATTAGTTGTAACTTCTACATTTGTAACTACAATAATAGCTTCTTCTACCGTACATGTAACCGTGTATTCCTGAGTAGAACTATCCTCTGCTATAACTGTATAAATAACAGGATCGGTAAAGTCTTGTGCTGTACCTGAAGCAGGACTTATTGTTTCTCCAGAATGTACTATTGTTGGTGTTAATGCGGTAAGGTCTGTGCCTTCTGGAAGTTCTATAGCAATTCTAGTATCTGTTAATATCCCGTAAACATCATTGATACTAAAACTAGTTATTTCTTTTTCGGAAGATAATTCTTCTACAACCTCAAAACTTATAGTTTCTATTACTTCTTGTCCATTTGAGTCTTCTAATAAGAATTCAATAGTAACTGAACCTAGTTCTGTTGCTGTAAATTTTAACTCATAAGTTCCTGGTGTTATTTCAACTAACTCATCTAAAGTTTCATCAGCTCCTTCAGAAGTTGTTAACGTACCAGTGCCCTTTGTAAAAGAGTAATTTCTTTGATAAGTAACCTCTTCACCTTCTGTTTCTGAACCTAATACAATTGTTATTTCTTCTGAATCTCCTAAAAGCATTTGGTTTGTACTAGCTGACGCAGTCCAAATAATAGGAATATCAGAAATCGAATAAGTTACTATTATCTGTTCTGTAAACCCGAAAGAGTCTTCTGCTGTAAAAACTATAGTATGATCTCCTACTTCCGTAGGTATATACGTTATTGAAGCAGTTAATGGATCTAATGCTATTTTTTCTCCTTCAGAAATAATAGTGCCTGATTCATCTTCAAAGTAACCAGATCCACTATTAATTTTATACGAATAACTATAGCTATAGTCTTCTACCAATTCTTCAGGAGTAACTGTAATTACTGTAGTCAATACTGTATTCACATAACCTTCTGACTCATGAGTTTCTGCTAACTCAAATTCTACCTCAGTATATAAACCAACTTGTTTTGTACAAGCTAGTATTACTAGTAAGATAGAGATAAAGCTTAGTATGTATTTGGTTGGTTTTTTCATTGTGGTTGGTTAGTTTGTTATAATTTATTGTGGTATTCCATTGTTAATATCCATTAACAAACTTTGAGTGGATGAAGACTCACTATTTGAAATATTTACTGAGGAATACGAAACTGTTCCATCAGAATCATATAAATTGTCATGACTTCCTGTAATTACAACACTTCCACTTTCAGGCATTGTAAAACTTTCCTCATCGGTTAAACTAAAACTATCTATAGTATTGTAAAAATTGGAGACTATCATTACTCCATCTACATTTACAATTGCATCTCCTTTACCCATATCACCTATAGAACGCAAAATTATTGTTACTGTTGAACCCGCGGGAGCAGTATACTCTCCTGTAGAAGAATCAAACGTTATTGGAGTTGCTACAGATATAGTTAAAGTTGTTGAGTTTGTTCCTCCATTTCCATCATTGATCGTTAATATTACGGTATAATCATCGGCTGTTGAATATGAATGGGAAGGGTTAGCTTCTGTAGAGGTTCCTCCATCACCAAAATCCCATAAATATGACAATGTATCATCATCAGGATCTGTAGATGAATCTCCATAGAATTGAGCTGTGCCTCCAGTAAATATTGAAGAAGGTCCAGTAGCTACTGCTGTTGGAGCTTGGTTTAGAGCGTTGACAGTTATACTTATTGTTGCATTTACAGAATCAGTTCCATCATCAACTGTATAGGTAATTTGGTCGTTTCCAGAATATCCATTTGTCGGAGTATAACTAATTACTGTACCAGATATTGTAGCGGTACCATTTAATGCTGATCCAATAGTAACCGTGAGATCATCTCCATCAACATCTGATATTTCATTTGTAAGATCAATAGTATTGCTACTTGAATTTTCTTCAACACTTATGCTAACGTCATTAGCTACAGGTTCATTATTTGCTAAAGCTGTTACTGTTATAGTTATTGTAGCATTTACAGAATCAGTTCCATCATCAACTGTATAAGTAATTTGGTCGTTACCAGAATATCCGCTTGTTGGAGTATAACTAATTACTGTACCTGATATTGTAGCGGTACCATTAGCTGGGTTTATAAAAGTTACAGTAAGCGTATCTCCATCAATATCTGACATTTCATTTGTAAGATCAATAGTATTGCTACTTGAATTTTCTTCAACACTTATGCTAACGTCATTTGCTACAGGTTCATTATTTGTTAATGGACTAACTGTTATACTTATTGTCGCATTTACAGAATCACTTCCATCATCAACTGTATAGGTAATTTGATCGTTACCCGAATACCCGCTTGTTGGTGTATAACTAATTACTGTACCAGATATACTAGCAGTTCCATTTAATGCAGAACTAATAGTAACCGTTAGAGTATCTCCGTCTTCATCACCTATTTTATCTGTAACGTCTATTAAATTACTTGTTGAATTTTCATCAACAGTTACATCAAAATTTTCAGCTGTAGGTTCATTTCCTGACTCTAATTCAACTGTTACTATATATTCTTGTGTAGAACTATCTTCTGCTGTAACAATATAAGTAACTGAGCTAGAAAAATCTTGAGGAGTATTATTAGGATTTATACTTGCTCCATTATGCTCAATTGTAGGAGTTAATGCAGAAACATCAGTTCCTGCAGGTAATGTAATGGTAAAATCATTTTCAGGGTTATCAATAGTTATTCCTTCTAATTCAAAAGAAGTAATATCATTTGATGAACTTTCTCCAACTTCTAATTCAACTGTAACAATATATTCTTGTGTATCATCATTTTCTGCTGTAACAGTATAAGTAACTGAACTAGAAAAATCTTGAGGAGTATTATTAGGATATATACTTGCTCCATTATGCTCAATTGTAGGAATTAATGCCGAAACATCAGTTCCATAAGGTAATGTAATGGTAATTTCATTTTCAGGATTATCAATAGTTATTCCTTCCAATTCAAAAGAAGTAATTGAATTTGTATCGCTTTGCTCTAATTCTTCTACAACCTCAAAATTTATAGTTTCTATTACTTCTTGTCCGTTTGAGTCTTCTAATAAAAATTCAATAATAACTGAACCTAGTTCTGTTGCTATAAATTCTAACTCATAAGTTCCTGGTGTTATTTCAACTAGTTCATTTAAAGTTTCATCTGCTCCTTCAGAAGTTGTTAACGTACCAGTGCCCTCAGTAAAAGAGTAATTTCTTTGATAAGTAACCTCTTCATCTTCTGTTTCTGAACCTAATACAACTGTTATTGCTTCTGAAGCTCCTAAAAGTATTTGATCTGTACTAGCTGACGCAGTCCAAGTAACAGGAATATCAGTAACAGAATAGGTTGCTATTACTTGTTCTGTAAAGCCGAAAGAGTCTTCTGCTGTAAAAACTATAGTATGGTCCCCTATTTCGGTAGCAATATAATTAAGTGATGCCGTTAATGGGTCTAATGCTATTTTTTCTCCTTCAGAAATAATAGTACCAGATTCGTCTTCAAAATAACCTGATCCACTATTAATTTTATACGAATAGCTATAACTATACCCATCAACTAATTCTTCAGGAGTAACTGTAATTACTGTAGTCAATGCTGTATTTACATAACCTTCTGACTCATGTGTTTCTGTTAATTCAAATTCTACCTCAGTATATAAACCAACTTGTTTTGTACAAGCTAATATTACTAGTAAGATAGAGATAAAGCTTAGTATGTATTTGGTTGGTTTTTTCATTGTGGTTATATTTTTATTAAACTTTCACCTAATTAATAATCATAATAATTAGGTAAAACAGTTACAATTCTCGTTATCTCTATTGCGTTATTACCCGCTTGATCCGTAACATTATAAGTGATTAAATATTCTCCACTAGTGTTTGTATCAACAGTATTTACGGTAATAATAGTACTAGTAATATCTCCATCTACATCATCAATAGCGGTTGCTCCTTGGTCAGTATAACTATCTCCAGCTGTTATAGTTTTATAATTGCTACCTATTAATGTGATAACGGGTGCTGTGGTATCTGCTTCTTCTTCAACTGTTACTATTCTAATTACTTCTGTAGCATTATTTTCTGCTTCATCTGTAACATTATATGTAATTGTATATTCACCTGCTACACTTGTATCAACTGGATTTACTGTAACAATTTCACTTGTAAGATTACCATCTATATCGTCCGTAGCTGTTGCTCCTTCATCTGTATATGTATCTCCTACTGTTAATGTGATTTCTGATTCTCCTGTTAATGTTATAACTGGTGCTGTAGTGTCTAATTCTTCCTCAACTGTTACTATTCTAATTACTTCTGTAGCATTATTTTGTGCTTCATCTGTAACATTATATGTAATTGTATATTCACCTGCTACACTTGTATCAACTGGATTTACTGTAACAATTTCACTTGTAAGATTACCATCTACATCGTCGGTAGCTGTCGCACCTTCATCAATATAAACATCTCCAACTGTTACTGTTATTTCTGATTCTCCTACTAATGTTATAACGGGTGCTGTGGTGTCTGTTTCTTCTGCGACTGTTACTATTCTAATTACTTCTGTAGCATTATTTTGTGCTTGATCTTCTACATTATATGTAATTGTATATTCACCTGCTACACTAGTATCAACTGGGTTTAGTGTAACTATATCACTAGTAATATCACCATCTACATCGTCGGTAGCTGTTGCTCCTTCATCAACATAAATATCTCCAACTGTTACTATGATTTCTGATTCTCCTACTAATGTGATAACGGGTGGTGTGGTGTCTAATTCTTCTACGACAGTAACTGTTCTAATTACTTCTGTAGCATTATTTTCTGCTTGATCTTCTACATTATATGTAATTGTATATTCACCTGCTATACTCGTATCAACTGGATTTATTGTAACTATTTCACTCGTAAGATCTCCATCAATATCGTCGGTAGCTGTTGCTCCTTCATCTATGTATGTATCTCCAACTGTTACTGTGATTTCTGATTCTCCCAATAATGTGATAACGGGTGCAGTTGTATCTAATTCTTCTACAACCTCAAAACTTATCGTTGCTATTACTTCTTGTCCGTTTGAATCTTCTAATAAGAATTCAATAGTAACTGAACCTAATTCTGTTGCTGTAAATTCTAATTCATAGGTTCCTGGTGTTATTTCAACTAATTCATTTAAAGTTTCATCAGCTCCTTCAGAAGTTGTTAACGTACTAGTGCCCTCTGTAAAAGAATAATCCCTTTGATAAGTTACCTCTTCATCTTCTGTTTCTGAACCTAGTACAACTGTTATTGCTTCTGAATCTCCAAGGAGTATTTGATCTGTACTAGCTGACGCAGTCCAAGTAACAGGAATATCAGTAACAGAATAGGTTGCTATTACTTGTTCTGTAAAGCCGAAAGAGTCTTCTGCTGTAAAGACTATCGAATGGTCTCCTACTTCCGTAGGTATATACGTTATTAATGCTGTCAATGGGTCTAATGCTATTTTTTCTCCTTCAGAAATAATAATAGTACCAGATTCGTCTTCAAAATAACCAGATCCATTATTAATTTTATACGAATAGCTATAACTATACCCATCAACTAATTCTTCAGGAGTAACTGTAATTACTGTAGTCAATGCTGTATTTACATAACCTTCAGACTCATGAGTTTCTGCTAACTCAAATTCTACCTCAGTATATAAACCAACTTGTTTTGTACACGCAATTATTACTAGTAAGATAGAGATAAAGCTTAATATGTATTTGGTAGGTTTTTTCATTTGGGATGGTTATTAAATAATTTATTTTAGAAAAAATAATACCGTATTCCTAAACCAGAATAATTGGTAAATTGACCAAAATCACTATTCATATGATAAAATTCTGTAGTTTTTGCTACAACAGATAATGTATTACTAATAATTATGTCTATTTCAAGTCCTGCCTGAGCACCATAAATAAATTTACTATCACCATCTAAAAAAACAATATTAGAAAATTCATTTTGTCCGCCATTTACTAATTCATAACCACCTAATAAACCTATACCCATACTTATTGCTTTATATCTTCTTGCTGTTGCATAAAGTGTAGTGTAATATGAATATGATAAAGTATAACTAGAATACGGAATAGAAACTTCTCCTGATTCATAATTGGATAATGATACATCTAATGCAATCTGAGTAAATGAAAATTCATCTATATTATTATTAAACGTTATTTCACCTCCGTAGCCATCTCCGAAAATGCCTCCTGTTGCCATAACAGATTTAGGAAATGCTTGAGCGCTTAAAAAATTAGTAACTAAAAAGCCAAATAGTATTAAAAAATATTTCATTAGGTTAGTTTAAATATTTATAGTCTAAAGGTAATATTACCATTCTGTTTCCGTCTTTTTCATCTAAAACTATTTCTAAAGTTTCATCATTTGAAACCGGAAATTTTTTAAAAACATATACTATTTCATTATTACTTTCAGGATCAATCAATGTCTGTAAGTTAAATGTATAAACAGGTTCTAAAATTTTAGGATTATTTGTCTTATCCTTAATGAAAAAACTCAACCCATTAACCGCATATTCTTTTTTAGATGTGTTTTCTAGGTTTAACATAAAATATACTTCTTCACGGTCTACCAATATATTGTTTAAGCGAATAATAATTTTTTTATTTTGACGAAAACTTCTTTTGTATATTGTTTTTTGTAGATAATTATTTTCACAAAATATTCGATAATACTGCTCAGGGTCAGATTCATACAAATCTCCTTCTTGATTACCATAGCCAGATTCTTCAACAGTGTATAATTCTGAATCCACAATTCCGTCTTGATCAAAATTGTTTTGACTTTTAATTACATCTGAATTTAGTGAAGGAGCAGAATTAATTGGTTTTTCAGGAAATTCAATAGTTGGTTTTGTAGTTTTAGGTAGGTCTTGAGCAAGCGTTACTTCTTGTTCTACCATTTTAGAGTCAGAATTTTGAGATGCATTATTTACGTTCACTTGACCAACAGCTTGATCTGGAGTAAATAAATAAGTAAATGTATCGAGTTTTTCAGAATAGTTTAAGAAAATTGAAAAAACCTCTCCTTGCACAGTTATTACTGTAAGGTTACTAGGAGAACCTTTTCTTGCTTGTAAAGTAGCTAGAGTATTTCCTATTTCATAATCAAACTTATAATTAATCCCAGGTGGAATTACAGTTTCTATTGCTGAGGGAAAAAATAAAGTAATAGTAGTATTCTGATTTGCTTTAATTGTTAAAGGTTCAGCATTATTTTGTGCAAATAAAGGAGCTGAAAGAATAAAATATAGTATTGTAATAAGATAACTTTTATTCATAAAAAGGTATTCCTTGAAACGTTCATTACATTTTAATAACGAACAATTTTAAGAATTAATATATTAAAAATAATTAAGGGATTAAAAATAACAGTTATTTTATCAATAACATAAAAGTTGTAAGTAAATTCGATAAAAAAGTAAATAAAGTGGTACTATATAGACTGAAAAATATTCTATTAGAATTTAAATAGTATTAGTTATATAATTATTCTTAAATAACTTTGATTTTATGCTTAAAGTCTTGGCTATTTATTTTGACTTTCGAAAATGGTATTATAGTTGAATATCTTGTTTTTAAAATAAACTGATTGTCACTATAAAAACTTAAAATAGTTTCTCCGTTAATTTTAAATTTTCTTTTTACCGAAAAGTAAATATTACCATTAGAGTCAAATGCCTTTATATCTCCATATAATTCTATTTTTAGTGAGATCATATTTTATTTAAAACCAATTTCAAGATTTTAATACTTATTAAGTAACTTTTTAAATGGAGATAATAAAATATTACTTAATAAATACGCGGTACATTATTTGTTGCTTGTTTGTTCTAAACCTAATACTATCTTCACTGTGTTCTTGAAATAAATAATCTACAATATAACCTTCAAATAATTGGCTACCTTTTTTATCAAATGTTATATTAAAAATAGGAATAATACTGTCACGAATACGAGCAAAAGTATCTATTTTTTTTTGTGAAAATTCTTCAAACTTGTTCGAAATCGAATTTGTTTTGGCAAAATAAAAATCTACAAAATGATCATCTTCTTCTCTCAAATTTAATGTATCAAAACTTGACTTAAAAATTAAATATCCATTTAAGGTGTCTTTTAATTGTAGAGTGTCTGGTAGTTTATATTCAAGTCTTTTACTCTCTCCAATAACTTCAAATGTTTTTTGTCTAGGATTCCTGTAATTAAGTTTTTTTTTCACCTTGTTATCAGAACAACCTAGTATAATTAAAATTAGTGAAAATGTTATATATTTCATTTAAATATTTTTAATTCATATAAAAAACTCAACTTAACCTCCATCAATCACAGCACTCTATAGCTAATAAAATTAGACTATAAAAAATTATTTCCTCGTTTGTTTCTTTTTTTAAATTTATATTTAAAACAACGTCTGAGGAAAATCTTTTTCTTAAATAAACTTTAGCTATTTTAGTGTTATTTAGAATGATTGATCATAGTATTTATTAATAAAAACCGAATAGAAAATTTTGTTTTATATTGAAAGAACCAATATTCTCAATTGTATATTGTTCTTTAACGCTTTGAATAGTATGTTTGAGTGTCTAATTCGTTATTTTACTTTTAAGAAATGTATTAAAATTTCTAGTATTGAAATTATGATGTATTAATGCGGTTATTATAAGTATAGTTAAAATTTTCAAAATTTAGTTTTATATCGTGTCTTTGACATAAACAATTTTTTCAAAAAATTTCTTATCAATATTCATAAATTCATTCATAGAATCTTTTTCTTTTGTGAAAGCAACTTCATAAACTTCGCCTTTTACTTTTTTGAGACCTACTTTAGAAGAAAAAATTCCAAATTTAGGTTTTAAGCTACCATCACTAAAGGAATCTTTTACAATTATATTATCTTTATATTCATTATCAATGATTACCCATATGTAAAGTTTTTCACTTTTAATTAAACTTTTATATAATTCAAGCTTACCTAAGCTTTTTCCAAGAGGAATTGTATCGGGAATATTAATTTTAAAATAATAACTTAAACTGTCATTTATAGAGCCATTATTGTTATAAATAATAGATTGATTTTTTAAAAATTTGCTCTCATGTAATAAAAATTCAGATTTACCAGCTAGAACTCCCTTTTGATTATAATGTAACCACCAGCCAAATTTATATCCATTTTTTATAATACCTTTACCTTTAATTTTTCCATTTTTATAAAATTCTATCAGAGAATCTTGAACGTTTCCTTTAACATAATTGCCTATATGTTTTAATTCTCCTGATTTATAATAAGATTTATATATTCCATGTTTTAAGCTATCATCTATTATTGTAAATTCATACTCTAAATTACCATTATCATAAAATTGTTTTTGTAATTTTTTATTTTTTTCTTTACAAGAAAATAAAATTAAAATGAATATAAAAAATAATTTATTTTGCATATTTTCTTATTGATTTAACCAGTATTTAGCACTATTTCTTTGATTATCATTATGTATTTCAACAGAATCCTTTAGTTTTTCGTTATCAATAACAGACCTATTCAAAGGTATTTTAAACTTTAATGAGTCCAAAGACTTTGTTAGATTTGCTTTAATATCTAAATGAGTAATCAACTTCATCTTAACTACTGAAATAGAGTCATTTTTTTGTAATTTTTTATAATCAATTAATACTTTATTTAATTTATTTCCATGATCATAAGCTTCACTAACTGTTTTTATTCCTAATATCCCGTACTTAGTATAGTTATTGAGGTTTTTATAGAAATTTAGTTTACCGCCTCCGCCTCCAGGTATAATCCATTCGTCCATATATTGACTACCATAAACTTTACTGTTTTTTCCTATTCTATTCCCAAATTCTAAGCTACCTCCCCCAGTACCGTAAACCTTTTCTCCATTTGCGTTATTTTCAAACCAATCCCATCTAGCTTCTGGCCAAGGATTTTTAAAACTAAGATCAATAGACTTCTTCCACCATCTATCTTCTTCAACCAAACTTGTGTTTAATTTACTTAATAAAGATTTATCTATGCCATTAACAACAACTTCATCTAATTGATTATAACGTCCTGAATACCAAGGTGGATTTGAATCAGAATTTTTTAATTGTCCTTGTTTAAACCGTTGCTTTTTTTTACTTTTTTTTAATCCTTGTTTTAGCTTATTTGTTCTTTTTTTAGCTAATTCATTTTTAGTTAATGTATTATCTATTTCTGCAGATGTGCTATTATTAGCAACTTTTAAAGAACGTTTTAAGTCACGACGCTGTTTTACTAGTTCAAAATTTGTCATATAATAGAAAAGTTTAAGGTGGTTATTGTAGTAAAGAAGTTAAAATTTACTCTCCCCAACTATTTTCAAAAACCATATCACCAATTGTAATTGTACTTGCAGATATTACAATTGTTTTTTGCATAGGAACATCATCAATAGCATCAAATTCTTCTTCAAGACTTACACAGAAAGCTTCGGTAAAAGATACTTCTTGTAAGCGTGATAAAGCATCACGTTTATAAAATAAAATGGCTCCGTCTTTGGTCTGTTCTGGTTCCATCATCCAATGGAAAAGATCTGATTTTCCTTGAGATTCTATTGTTATCATTATTTGACCACCTCTTGGTTTACCTGAAGGCTTCCCTGTATGATCCATTGGTTGTTCAAAGTTGTAGTTACAGTGCAATACGTTATACTCTTGACCGTCAACAATTAATTTTGCTAAAAAAGACATAGGTTGTGTTATTATTGTAAGTTTCGAAGTGTTAAAATACACCCAATTGTTTAATCAACAAAAAAAAGTCGATAAAACACCTTAAATTATTTATTGTCAAAAAAAAACCTCTAAAGCATTAAACAATAGAGGTTTTACTAATAAAAAAAATATTTATTGTTGTTCATAATCAGCTGCCCACTCAGGACCTTCATCTCCTTTTTGACCATCCATTTTAATAAGGAAGTTTTTAGCAGGGAAATAAGGTTTTAAACGTACATCTAATAATATACGGTCTAGTTGATTAGGATCTTGCTCAAATTTTTTGATTTCGAAATTCTCTATCAATTTATCAGGACCTGTAATACCATCAAGAAATTTAACTATCTGCTTATGAATTTCATTTCTAGTTTTAGCATTGAAATTTTCAAAAGCTCTACGGTTTAAAAAGTCCATTAATACCTTAGTGACGTAATCAAAAACACGTACTACAGAATAAGTCTGCAATCCTAAATTATCACCATTAAATAATGTTTTAGCAGAGAATGCCATTACCTTACCATACTCATTAACCATTGGTACAAGACCTAAGTTTTCGAGGTTAGCTATTTCACCTTTCTTTAGATCAAAAGCAACACCATCTACTTCACTTAATCCACCATGTTTTTTACCTGCAGCAACTTGCGACATTAATGTTTTGTATATCTTACCAGCAAATGCACCTGAAGGAGCTACGTATAAGTCATCTTCTTCACCTACTTCTTCTACCTTGCCTCTACCAACTAACCAATTACATGTCATAACTGTATTAGATAAAAACATATCACCACTGGCTAAATTTGCACTTTCAAACATTTCCATAACATCATCTGGCTCATCTAAATGAGCAAAGTCAGTTACTAAAGTTACTTTGTTGTCATGGGCTAGTTTTGCCCATTTGTCAACTACAGATTTTGAACCAAGGTAACCTGGTAATACCATTAATGAGTAGTTATCTCTTAAATCTAATCTATCATATTTAGAAACTAATTCTTCTCTAATATGATCAAAAAAACGTGTGTTATCTAAATCAGATAACTGCTCTAATTCTGCATTTACAATTGATATGTTTTTTAAAGAAGCTGATTCTGTATTTTTGTAAAATAAAGCAACGGATCTATATGAAGATTCTAATTCTTCCGATTCTTCTAAAGCCTGCTTAATGTTTTTGTTTAAAAGCGCTTGCGATTGTTTTGATTTGTCATCTGCCGATTGAACTTGCTCAAGAATATCATCACCTGACTTTAAAGTCTCAGACCATAATTCTAGTATTTTTTGTAAAGATTGGCGTTCTGATTTTTTAAGATTTTCAGTCAAAAACATTTTTCTTCTCGCTTTACGATCAGGGTTTAAGTTTTGAACATCGTCAATTGCCGATTCTAGTAAATCAAAGCCACCATATTTTGCTAGCGTATCTGACTTTTCTTTAATTTGTTGTATAAATGGTTTGTCACTTAATTGTGACTCTTGTTTGTTCTGCGAAGTGTTTGCCATAATTATTGTGAAGTGAGATTACTTAGTTGTTTTTATTTCATTTATAAGTGCGTCAATTGTATCTATCAGAGCTCCTTTAGCTTCAGGATCTTGAAGAGCAGATTTTAATATTTTGTTTGTCTTTAACTGCTTTATGATTTTTTTGTATTGATCACTTTCAATCTCTAATTCTTTTAAAAATACACTATTGTTTGTGATTCCTTTTTTACCAAAATCACCTAAGTTGTTAAACTTTACGGTTTCGTTGATAGTTCCACCGTTTTTATCTTCAAAAGGAATTTTTAATTCTGGTCTATAGTGTTCAAAAATATCTTCAACAGTTTTTAAACCCTCTACAACCTCTGGCTTTATTGGTGTATTTGGAGTTAATTTTCCTGCAATTAAAGTTCTGTTTTGTGGAATTTCATTTAAAGCTTCACTTGCATCACCTTTGACATCATTAGCGCCAATTCCAAAATTACTAGCCATATTTTATGTTTTTTAAAGTTTGTTAAATTTAATCAAATTTTATTATTAACAAATAGTTATTGTAAGAATAAACGCAAAAAGGAGGCATTTAAGTATGCCTCCTTTTAAATTTATTCCAAAAAATGTGTGAATTTAATTACACCCACTCATTAATATGTTCACCACCACCGCTAGATAATTCTTTTGCTGAAATTGTAAAAGATTCAGTTAGTGGGTTTTGACCAGAAGATTCAAAATTTTCTCTGTACTTAATTAAGTAACCTTCTTTAAAATTAACTTCTTTTAAAGTAGCGTCATTATCTCTTTTTACAAAAGTGATAGTTCCGTCTTTTCTTTCAAAATTGTTTGTCATCCACTCAAAAAAACCAGTTTCTCCGTTAGACTCAACTGTTAGGCTAATACGACCACCTCTTGTTACAGAAGAAGGTCTTCCTGTTGGATCAACTTCTTGATTTAAATCGTAAGAACAATGTAAAATGTTGAACTCTTTTCCTGCTACTTTTAATTTTGCTTTGAAAGCCATAATAATTTGTTTTTGTTGGCAAATACTGCCGATTTATATTTATATAACGTCACTAAAGGACACTGTAAACATAAATATTATTATTACTTGTAAGAAATTTTTTCGACGAAACGCACTACAAAATTCTAATTTAGAGCTTGTTACCTTAATATATATAAAGGGCTTAAAATGTTTTAGAAAACAAGCCTTTTTTTATCTTCATATCAATAGTCATACTAACTATACAACCTGTTTTGTTATTCTTAACAAGCTTAATATTATTAACCTCAATTTTTTTGTCTCTAATAGCATTAAAAAGTTGGTTTATAGTGTGTCTTTCTCCGCTATTATTGAATACAGGTATACTACTGTAGCAAAAATACTCTCTAATAGCTCTATCATCTATACTTCTATTTGAATAGCCAACTAATTTTTGTTTAATATCATCAGAAGAAACTACTATTTTTTTAATTTCTGGTTTTTTATCTTCTTCAGGTACTGGATCTGGATCCGGTAAAGCATCAGGAATACTATTGTCTAAAACTTGTTCTATTGGATCGTAAATCGGAGTTGCTCTTACAGGTCTTCTTGTGCTTTCTCGTTTTTCAAGCACTGTAATTCTTTGTTTAGCTTCGTGCCTTCTATCACCATTAACAACTAATAAGATTGTTTTTTCTCCAGGAGATGTGAACGTGTATTTTTCTTCTTGTTTAATTCCATCTATACTTAATGTTTCACCAAAACTCCATTGCCAAGTTTTTGCAAAATCAGAGTCGTTTGAAAATACAACTTCATCTCCTACCCTAACGTTTCTTGGTAAAATTATATTCGGGATTAATTCAGGAGAGATTAATATTTTTTTCTCGCTAATAACCACTTCTTTTTCAACTTCACATTGTCCATTTACCTGTAAAGAAATTTTATAAGTTCCGGGTTTTTGAAATTGATGCACCACATTTGATTGATATTTTGTTTCAGATTTATCTCCAAAATTCCATTTCCACTCTACACCTGAACCGTCTATGCTATTAAATTCAATAAGATCTTCAGTTGTAAATGAATTTGATATTATTTTGAAATCTGCATTTGTACAATCTACTTTAGAATTAATTTTAAAAGAAATTAATATTAAACCAACGCAAAGTAATACTAAAAAAGTAAGAAATACGTTTCGGTCAAAGTGGGTTTTTAGATTTTTACTTTTCATTAAAAAAGGTTTCTAGAATTGATTAAACTCTTATATTTATGCTAAAATTACAATTTTAACTATGAAACTAAAACTGCTCTTTTTAATACTTATTGTGCAACTTACTAGTTGTGGTAAAAATACCTATAATAGTGTAGACCAAAGTTACTACAAAAAACAAATTGCAGAAGCTCATAAACCAAAAACAAAAGAAAAAGTTGTTGATGAACAACCAAAAAAAGTAGCCACAACTAAATATTTAACTTATGAAGAAAAAGAAAGCTTTGCTAAAGCCTTGAATATCCCTGTTGAAGATTTAGAAAACGAGAAATTGTATGGCACAATAAAAGATTGGTTTGGAACGCCTTATTTATGGGGAGGCACTACAAAAAGAGGTGTTGATTGCTCTGCTTTTGTGCAACATGTATACAATGTAGTTTACAATAAAGAACTACCAAGAACGTCGCAACAACAATTTGATGCCAATCTTGACGTTTCATTTAAAAACCAAAATGGTTTAAAAAACGGAGATCTTATTTTTTTTAGATTACGTCATAAAGAGAAAGTAATTTCTCACGTTGGTATATATTTACAAAACGGAATGTTTTTAGGGTCTAACTCTCCTAGAGGTGTTGAAATAGCAAATTTAAATGATGCTTATTGGCAAGATAAATATGTTTCATCTGCTAGAGCTTTGTTAAAATAAATTTATGGAAAATTCTGAAACTACAATTCAAGAAATCAAAGATCATTTAAAAGATCTGAAATTTGATATTAAAGCAGAAACATTTGCATCTGGTGTTAATAAATTCGCTAATGTTACTTATAGTTATACTGATTATTTTAAAAGAAGATACAGTTCAGACGTTTCTGGTGTAACAGAAGATGATTATAAAGAAAAAATAATAGTAGAACTTAGTAGAAGAGGTTTTTATAATATTTTTCCTGAGCGTTTCTTTCATAAAACAACTGGTAGTACCTCATTTGTTAATGAAATGGTAAGTGCTTATAAAAACAGAAAATCAGAACAAGATTACGTGCAATCTTTTTTCAAACCATTAGAAGAAGAATTTTTTCTTCATAGAGTTGAAGTAGAAACGGAAGAAGATTGTATTTTTGAGTCATTAGGAAACGAAGAATTACTATATTTTTTGTCAGATTTATGGAATATTGATAAAGAAATTCCGTTAGTCATGTCAGGAAAAATATTAAAATCTATGCCTTTTATGCATAAGATTGCAGGAAATTTACCGTTAATAAAAGAAGTGATAGAAACCATAATTGAAGAAAAATTAATAATTACTAAATCATACACTAGTATACCAACAATAGATATGCATAGTCAACCATTGCAATTAGGTGTTAATTTTGCCACAGCAACAAGTGGTGAAACCTATTTACCTAAATATACTTTTACTATTGATAACATTAAAAAGCCTGAAAATATTCATGATTATTTACCACAAGGAAAAATTGTTGCGGCAGTTCAATATTTTTTAGATCACACGATGCCTTTTGAAAGTGATTTTGAAATTGCTTTTACTTTGCCAAAGAAAAAACAAAATTTTACACTAGGTGATGCTGTTTTTACAGGCAGACTTGGTATATCTTCTACAATATAATTTTCATGATACAACGTTATTTAAAAACATTAATCAGTTTTGAAGCATTAATGCCATTTATGTTCATTGTGGTATTCACAGTAATGGTGCTTACTTTTTTCTCAGCAAAAACACCTGGTTTTAAAAAGCATAGAAAAAAGTTTTACATTTATTTATTGGCTGGTATTTTAGTAATGGGAATTTTTACTTGTATTGTTTACAATTTAAAACAAACATCTACCCTATTGCGTTATTTTTCTATGCTTACTTTTTCGTTTATTTTAGGAATGTTACATGTATATTTCGTACGCTATTTCTTTGATAAATTTGAGTTAGAAAATAAATTTAAAGAACTTTTGGTGGCAATAATCACATCATTAGCTTTGGTTGTACCAATAATTATGATAGCTGCTTTTTTTGAAGATTTAGAGTTTTTAGGCTATTATTTTTTAATTACTGCAACTTTCAGTATTCCAACAGCATTTTACGCATTATTTAATTACTCAATTAGTATTCCGGTAAAATTATATTCTAAATGGTATTATCCTTTGGGGAACAAATATGAAGCTCCTAAACATTATGAGTTAAATAATATGATTGTTTTAAACTTTATGTTTTACAAAAACACAAAAGAAACTCATTTAACGAGTTTTAAAGCAAAAGCACCAAAAGATATGGATTTTGGCAGGTTGTTTTTCTTTTTTATCAATGACTATAACAGTAAAAAAACAACTACAAAAATAGAACTTATGGAAGATTCTGGAGATCCGCATGGTTGGTATTTCCAAACGAAACCACAATGGTTTTCAGCATCTAAACATATCAACTCAACATTAACAGTAGAACAAAACAACCTAAACGACGGTGACACAGTAGTTTGCCAACGTATATAATAAAGTATTATGATAGAGGACATCAAAAAATTTAAAACCAATTGGATCGATGGAATGAAAATCTCGAAAGAGCATTTTCAAAACCTGCAAGACTTTGCAGAGCATAGTGTAAGAGATTTAACTAGTATTCAAATCGGTAAAAATGGTTACGGTTTATTAGCGTCACACTTAAGTGATCACAACGAATATACAGTAACTATTGATGCGCATAAAAGCTTAAAAATTTCTATTAAAAAACTACGCGGTATTACACCAAATGGTACACGAGTAGAGATAACGAACCAAACACCAGCTGTTAAAGAAGATGTTGTGGTTGAAGAGTTTGCTGATAATAATTTGGAAGAAGGTTTTGTTTTATTAAATGTAGATCATGTTGAAAATGTTGCCTTTGGTGAGCAAGACCCTAAAGAAATGCCTCCTAGGTATCCTTTTACAACAAATAAATACTTTTTCTCTTTTGTAAATGTTAATGAATTTGAAAAATCAGGTATAGCTGGTAACCAACTTCCTATTGCAAAAATTGTAAGAGAGAATAATGGATTAGTAGCAGCTTCAGATTATATTGCACCGTCGACTACTTTAGGAACTAGTGAAGCGTTAATTGATTTTTACAATGTCGCAGAGTCTTTTCTTAAAATGGCTGAACGTAGCTCTATTTTAATTGTTCAAAAAATAAACACAAAGCAAAGCGATAATCCTATTGCCGATGCGATGTTCACTGTGGTAGATAAGTTGTATGTGTATTTGTCACAACAAATTACTTATGTGAAATGGGAAGAATATGACATGGCTCCTAAAAAACTTCTTGAAATTATAGTTAGTTTTTCAAGAATATTCAAAAGTGCTGTTGATGTGGCATCTCCTGAAAATAAAGAGCAGTTATTCAACTATTTTGGTGAGTGGACTGATCTTAAAGGTGGTGATTATGAAAAAATATTCACGAACATTATCAATATAGATTATAAGCATAATGATATTAATCAGAATTTAATCATCATTAATTCATTTATGAGCGTGATAGAGCGTTTGTTTACGATTCTTACACAAGTAGATTACATAGGTAAACGTCGCGATATGGGAATTTTTGTTAACGAGAATATAGTTCAAGATAAATCAGGAAAATCAGGTGGAACTTCATTTCTAGCCGAATAAAATATAATTATGGAAATTTTAAATAAAAAAGAAAGAGTATCTGCTTTCCTTCTATTCTTACTAATGTTTTTAGTAACAATGACCTTAATTTTTGTAGCTGTATTTTTTAGCCACAAGTTGCCTTGGAAAGAAAATGAAGTGTTGAGAGCTGAAAATAAAAAGATAAAATTTGAATTCTTGTATCAGAAACAATTTATTAATGATTTAGCTCGAGTTGATGTATTAATTGATTCGCTTGATAAAACTAATGAAGGTTATTTCTTTTTAGAGCAATCTATAAATTCAGATTTGATCTCTATTAAAAATGAAATCCCAAAAGATTCTTTGGGAAACAGAGCCATGTATGAAAATTTAATTCTTACTTACAAAAAGCTAATTGATGCTAAAAGAGATGTTAAGCAAGTACAGAATGCTAAGAATGAAATTCAAGAGTTAGATGAGCAGATTGATGAATATGAAGACAGAATTAAAAATTTAGAAACCGCTTTAGAATTATCTCGAAGACTGAACAGAAACTAATAAGTATGAATAACGAAGTAGAAAAAGCAGTCTATATTGCGTCACAAATAGCCGAAGAAAATCAACATCAAAACTATACAACAGCACATTTAATAAAAGCCTCTTTAAACAGAGATTTATCTTTGTTACGCAAACTTCATAATTTGGGTGTTGATGTTTATTTTATTGAAGAATGGGCAGAAGTAAATATAGAACAAGCGGCTAAAAAATCTTCTAGAACTGCTGAAGTTGAAGCAGATTCAGGTGTTCAGTTAGTTTTTGTTGAAGCTGAGGATATTAAAGATAAAACAGGTAATGAAGATGTAGATTTATTTACATTATTCATCGCAGCAATAACACCAGGTGTTGGTTTTAATTTTGATCAACTAAAATCATTACCAATAACACATACACAGCTTTTAGATACTGTTAAGTCAAACAAAACAACAATAAGTACTGCAGCGCCTAAAATTAGTGCTGCTTCACAAACAAAAGAAGGTGGTATTTTATCAAAATACACTTCTGATATTGTAAAAGAGGCACAAAGTGGTGATTTTGAATATATTGTTAATAGAGATAAAGAGTTAAAGAGTATTACTGAAATACTTAGTAGAAAGTCAAAACCTAATGTAATCATACAAGGTGAATCAGGTGTTGGTAAATCTGTTTTAATAAAAAATTTAGCAGTTCTTATTGCAGAAAAGAAAATAGTTGATGTACTGCAACAAGCGACCCTTTTAGAAATTCATACAAGTGATTTACTTTCAGGAGCTTCTTATAAAGGTGAAGTTGAAGATAGGTTAAAAGAAATTTTCACTGAGGCAAAGTCATACAACTTCCCTATTCTGGTTTTAGATGATTTTCATGCATTATTGCAAGATAGCGGAATGAGTCAAGGAATTTTAAATGTAATTAAATCTGAATTAAATAAAGGTGAGTTGGTTATAATCGGTGTAACATCACCAGAACATTTTAGAAAACATATCACTGCAGATGATGCTTTAAATAGAAGGTTTGAAACGGTTGTTTTAGATGAACCTGATACCGATACGGCATTTAGAATTCTTAAAAATGTGGGTCAAACTTTCAAAGATCATCACCAACTAGAAATAGCTGATGATACTTTTAAGGAAGCTATTCTGTTTTCAAAAAGATATTTAAAAGAAAAGAATTTACCTGATTCTGCTTTAGATTTAGTAGATAGAACAATGGCGGCGGCGAAAGTATCGCAACAATCATTACCGGCAGATTTAGTCGATTTAAAGGCTAAAATTGAGTTTTTAAATAAAAAAGCCAGTGATCTCTCTGAAGAACAACGTAAAGAAGAGTTAGATTGGATTTATGTGGAATTAAAAAATAAATTAGGACCAATTATTATTGGTAAATACGACACCGAAGATGCTTTATCTTTTGCTACGTATGATAAAAAATTAAGTTACATTAACGATATACTTGTAAAAATAGAAGAACACTCTACGAAGGAATTGACTGAAATTTTTGATGAAGATTTAGCGGCAATGGTATCGAGTATAACAGGTATTCCGGCTGGTAAAGTTCAAACCCAAGAAAGAGAGCGTTTAATGGAAATGGAAGAAACGCTCAAAAAGCGTGTAATTGGCCAAGACCACGCTGTAAAAACAGTAACTGAGGCTATTATTGAATCTAGATCAGGTTTATCAAAAGCAGGGCAACCAATTGGTTCGTTCTTTTTCTCAGGGCCTACTGGTACTGGTAAAACGGAATTAGCAAAGTCATTAGCAGAGTTTTTGTTTAATGATGAAAGTGCTATCATTCGTTTTGATATGTCTGAATTTAAAGAAGAACATTCTGCGGCACTTTTATATGGTGCGCCTCCGGGCTATGTTGGTTACGAAGAGGGTGGAATGTTGGTGAATAAAATAAGACAAAAACCATATTCTATTGTTCTTTTTGATGAAATAGAAAAAGCGCATCAATCTGTTTTTGACGTATTCTTACAAATTTTAGACGAAGGTAAGCTTAGTGATCGTTTAGGTAAAGTGGGTGATTTCTCTAATGCCGTAATTCTTTTTACATCAAATATTGGGTCTGAATTTATATCTAAAAAAATAGAAGAAGGAGTTACACCTGCATCAGATGAAATACTAGAAATTATGTCGCCTTATTTTAGACCTGAATTTTTAGGTAGAATAACAGAGATTATCCCGTTTGCTCCTATTTCAAAAGAGAATGCACCTTTAATTTTCAATTTACACTTGAAAAAAGAATTATTGGTATTGGCTGATAAATTAGGAATAACGTTAAATATAGATAAAGAGACTAAAGATTTCTTGTCATTAGATGGCTTCTCTCCTACTTACGGAGTTCGACCTTTAAAGGCAGTTATCAGAAATAAGTTAAAAAGACCATTGTCACGTATGATTATTTCTGGTGAAATAACAGCACCACAAACGGTAAATATTAGTCTAGAAGATAATAATGTAGTTTTTAAAGTAAGCAACTAAAAATAACCTATGGCAAAACCATACTACCAAGCTCCATTTGATTTTAAGCGCTTTTTTGAAAAAAAAGAGTTGCGTAAAATTTCACTTCAAGATTCTATCTCTCAGTTTATAAGTATAATAATTACTACTTATTTTGAAGAGTATGTTTTTGATGAAGATTTTGGTAGCGAAATTTGGGAAACAGATTTTGATTTATTGGTAAATGCCAATGTTTTAAAAGAACGAATTAAAAAGTCATTAACCAACCAAATTGAAACCTATGAGAAGCGATTAGGTAGTGTAAATTTGACCATTAATTTACAAGAAAAATTATCGGAAAATTCGAATAAAGTAAGACTCAAAAAGTATTTAAATATTACTATTTCAGGTACCTTAAGAAAAACAAATGAGCCTTATTATTTTTCTGGCGATTATTATTTAGCTCCATTATCATATAAGTAAACACACACTCAAAGCATGAAATCATTAAGTAAAGAAGAAATAAAAGAACGCCTAATTAGAAGAGCTGCGGATACTTGGGGAATGGATGAAATGGAAATTGAATATTCCCTTGACCCTATAATAAGTATACTTTTTGATGCTTGTGCACATGAGTTTGAGCGTATTTCAGATACAATAAAAACAAGTCGTACAAGAATTACAGAGCGCTTAGTTGATCTTTTAACACCACAAGTTTCAGTAACTGCTAAACCTGCTCACGCAGTAATGCATGCTTTGCCAATTGATAGTAATTTAGATATTAATGAGCGCTCAGCTTTCTACCATAGAAAAAGAATGCCCATTTTTAGAGAAAGTGGTAAAAATGACTTTGAAGACTTTTTCTTTTCCCCTGCCGGAGATTTTAAAATAAATAACTGTGCATTAGAATACATTGCTTACCCTGATAAAATAGTATCGTATAAAAATCATAGGAACATTTCGTTTTTAAGTAAAAGTAGTTTTGAGGGTTCTCCTGAAGAAACAAGCATCTATTTAGGTATTAAACCTGATGCAGATATTAAATCTATTCAACAATTAATTTGTTATTTTGATTTACTTAATTTCTCCCAGAAAAATATATTAACACATCAATTAAGTATTGCCAATTGGACCTTAAATGACACGCCATTAAATGTAGTTAAAGGGTATAACGAACAACAAAATTTAGGTAGTGATATTACTACGTATATTAATGAAGCTATACCGAGTAAAATTAAATTTTATGAAAATTATGTAAAAGAATTTTACCAAGATCATTTTTATACCATAACCGATGATATAGATATTAACGGAGCTAAGAAAAACTATCCTGAGGCTTTTGAAACTTTTTTATCAGAAAAAGATTTAAAACATTTTGACGATGAATTAGTATGGATCAAAATCAGTTTTTCAACTGTAGTCTCTAGTTTTATGTTAGAGAATTTACATTGTCATATCAACTGTTTTCCTGTTTTAAATAAAAAAAGACACGAAACAAACAGACGCTTAAAACCCTACTTTAATATTTTACCATTAGAGGTTGAAGAAGATTACTTTTTTGACGTTCAAGACATTACTGGTGATAGCGGAAACACCTATTTTATTCAAGATAGAAAAAGTGAAGACAGTAGCACTAGTACCCAAGCATATTTACGTTTTGGTGGTGTATCTCGTTTTGATGAGCGTGATGCCTCTGAGCTTTTAAATTATACTTTAGATTTATTAAAGGAAGATAGTATTGCATTTAATGCAATGAACGACGATTTTATAAATACTAACCTAAAAGACCTAAAACAGATAATCTCAAGAATAGAGCAACAGATTGAATTAAGGGATTTTACTAAAAATAAAATTCCGTATTTAGTAATTAATAAAAATAGTATACAGAAAAATAAAGATCAATTTGTGTTTGCGAATTACTGGAGCACTGTTGGTGGTAAGGCCAATAAAATTAATCCGTATGTAAAACTAGTTCAATATTCTGGTACCGCATTTTTACCAAGCTCATTAACCTTTATAACAGGTACAGTTGGCGGTAAAGATGAAGCAACAGCTAGTGATAAAATATATGCTTATAGAGAGCACGTACTTTCTAAAGGTAAAATTATTACCAAACAAGATATTGTTCAACATTGTTTCGGCATCTATAAAGAAAATATTTCTGAAGTATCGGTAAAAAAAGGTGTTGAAGTTGCTTTAGAAGAAAGCGTTGGCTACACCCCTACAACCGATGTGTATATTACAAAAAATGAAGAATCTTTATACGATGATAATAGTTGGGAATATTTAAAGAAAGAAGTCTTAATTGCTTTAAAATCAAGGTCAGCTAATATTTTACCTTTTAGAGTATTTTACAACTAATAGCTATATAAAATTTTACGTAATTCATCGAATTACAGCTGTATTTTTTGTCAACCTAAATCATTGTGTTTACTTTAACACAATAAATACTACAACCATGCCTAAAATAATTACGCCTACACTTATTATTGATGGAGAAACTTTTCTTCCTAAATCAGGTTTTAAGGTTTCTATAGAACAATCCATGGGAACGCATAGTTCTTTTAGTGTTGTTTTTCAAACCAATGCTACTGAGGGTTACAATGGTATATTAATGAATAATTCTATTAATTATTCTGGTAAGAAGATATCTATAGGTGTAAATGATGGCGAATTAGAATATGTAGGAATTATCACTTCCGTAAGTTTACAAAAAGGTATTGGAGCATCAGGTGCTATTGTTATTTCGGGTCAAGGTGCAAGTATTTTATTATCTAGATCTGTACAATGTTTCAGTTATGAAGAAGGTACTTCGTTTAGTCAAGTAATTTCAGATACTTTTAACGGCCATGCTACCGATCTTTTAAAAACGGAAATTGGCACAGGTACCGATATTCAATTGCCCTATACCGTACAATATAACGAATCAGATTTTTCATTCTTGCAACGTATGTGTGCACGTTATGGCGTTTGGATGTATGATAATGGACGTACTTTTTGTGTAGGCCGTACAGGTGACCAACAATTAAATGGTGTATACGGACAAAATATCCAGAATTTTGGACTTGCCACAACCTTACAGTCACAAAATAGCGGTTTTAAATCTCAAGATTGGGTAAATGATAGCGAACTAGAAGCAGTTTCCTCTTCATTTAGTGCTCAAAATGGGCATATGTATGCCGGAGTTGTAAAAAGTGAATCGGAAGCATTATTTGCTAAAAAAGAAAACTATTCTTGGAATTACAACCAAAACGAATATAGCGGTCAACAAGGTTTAGACCATATTACTAAGGTAGATACTTTATCAAAGGCAGCAAATATGATTATTGCCAGTGGTACTTCTGAAATTGTAGGGTTACGAGTAGGTGATAGTTTAACTATTGAAGGCACAAGCTTTTCAGATAAAACAAGACGTGATGCTTTTGGATCGTATATGATTACCAAAGTAGCACACCGTTTTGACCATAGCGGTAATTATGAAAATCATTTTGAAGGAGTACCCGAAGGTACAGAACACCCGCATTACAGTGCTGTTTTTGCGACTCCAACAGCAGAAGAACAACGCGGAAAAGTTTTAGACAATAACGACCCTGATGGTTTAGGAAGAATAAAAGTACAATTTCCGTGGCAAAGCCATATGGGGACTACTACACCATGGATAAAAATGAATACTCCTTACGGTGGTAATGGAAAAGGATTCTATTTTATACCTGAAGTAGATGAAGAAGTATTGGTTGGTTTTGAGAACAACAACCCTGAAAAACCTTATGTATTGAGTGCAGGGTTTAATAGCAGTGCTAAAAGCGGTGTTGCTGATGCCGAAAATAACATAAAGAGTATACGCACCCGTAGTGGCCATACTATAGAATTAAATGATACTGATGGTGAAGAAAAGATAAACATTTATGATCATGAAGGAAGCATAATTACCTTTGATACGCAAGCCAAATCATTATATATTACAGCTACAGAAAGTATAGAGTTCCAAGCGAAAAATATTAAAATGATTGCTGAAGAAAATATTGACCTTCAAGCACAAGCTGATATAAATACGGCATCAGAAGGTAGTACAAATATCATATCTGAAAGTACATTAGCATTACAATCTGCATTAGATACTACAATTAATAGCGATTCTAATATAGCAATTGAAGCAACAAGTGATGCTACAATATCTAGTGCTAATACTATAGTTGAAGGGCAAGCTTCTGTTGAAGTTAATGGAGCACAAACAAAAGTAACAGGTAGCGCATTAACCGAAGTTTCAGGTGCAATCGTAAAAATAAATTAAAATAGAATAGTATGCCAGGACCAGCAGCAACAGTAGGAAGCATGCATGTATGCCCAATGCTAAACCCAGGAACTCCACCACCACCACATGTTGGCGGACCTATCTCTGGACCAGGAATACCTACAGTTTTAATAGGTGGTAAACCTGCATCAGTAATGGGTGATCTATGCACCTGCGCAGGACCACCTGATACTATTGTAATGGGTGAAAGTACTGTTTTAATTGGCGGAAAACCTGCTGCTACAATGGGAGATTCTACAGCACACGGTGGAACAATTACAGCAGGAGAACCTACCGTTTTAATTGGTACAGGTACAAGTGCCGCAACTGCTATTATGCCATTACAGAAAATACCATTTCCTACCATTAATTCAAGCCTTAGAGGACAATTAACCGAGGCCATTGCTAAGCAAGAGGCGCTTCGTGAAGAAGCAGATAAAAATGGGTATTTAAACGATTTTTCATTTAGTATGTAGTTATGAACATAGAATATCCTTACAATATAAAATCTTTAGCAGACAGTTTAAAACCTAGTAATAGATTTGGTATATACCCTATTGGTAAATTTAATGCATGGCATGGAGGAATACATATTGAAGGTGACTCACATGTAAAATGCATAGCAGATGGTAGGGTTATAGCATACAGGATACCAACTAAATATTTCTATGAAGATATAGGAAAGGGAAAAGACAATCCTAAATATTCTAATGGTTTTGTATTAATGCAACACCATTATAAGAGCGAAGAGGGTTTAGAGTTTACTTTTTATAGTCTGTACAATCATTTAATGAGTAAAAAGGATTATGAAAAAAATGACTATAGCAAGAAAAAAATACCAGACGTTCTCGCTGAATTTTCTTATAAAGTATCAGGCCAAGCCAAAGATGCTATCAATGGATTAGAAGTTTACAAATTAAATAGTGAAAAGGAATTAGACAGAACAAATCCTGTTTTTTTAAAATATAAAACAACTGTTGAAACATTAACCAGTAATGGTAAAGAAATACTATTAGAATCAAATAAAAAATATAAAAAGATTAAGTGCAAAGATTATGAAGGAAACACACATAGTGATGTTTACGTTTCTAAGCGTCTTATAGTAAATGGTAAGGCTAATTATAAAGGAGACAAGTCACCTAAGAAGGGAGTTATTGTTTATGAAGAAGCAAAAGACACGTCAGAACAATTAAGAGTTATAGAGAAAAATGCAAAAATCAAAATAGATAAAAAAAAGAGTACTAATGAATGGTTAAAGTTAGAAGATGAAGAAGGATTTATTAAAAATGATGATAATCTAACTAAAACCAAAACAATTGATGAAGAAAATCTTTTTTTTGATAAAATAGTAAAATCAGATGGACTGCTTAAAGCAGGAACAATTATAGGTCATACAGGTTTGTTTGATTCGCCTAGCATTTCACAATACAGAGCGGCACATGTTGAGGTTTTTAGTTTTGAAGATCCAAAAGATTTTTTAAAAGGTGGAAAAGATGCAGAGAAAGAAGAGAATAAAAAATTCTTAAAAATTGATAAAGGAGCTGAATTACTTCCGAACTTAAAAAAAAGCATTGCCATAAAAAAACACACTCCAGTAAAAATTTTAGAAATTGACGACAATTATTGTAAGATACAAATAATTAAACCTAGTGCTGTAGTATTGTACAAACACCTTTATGATGGATATGATAATGGAACAGACCACTATACAATTAAAGATGATTATACAGAAACTATAGATGGGGTTGAAAAAGAAATTAAATGCTATGAAATTATAAAAGCATTATTCGGTAAATATTTAAAAGCAAGCTCAAAATTATATTTTTTAAAATATATAGAAGGCTCATCAGAAGAACGAGAGGCTGAGTTTAGACCTGAACATCATGATAAAACTTTTTGGGTAAAAAATAATGCTGCTATACAAAAAGAAAATGCAGAAAATGTATTAATAAAACCTATAAAAAATGATGAGTTTACTTTAGCTGAAGATATATCAGAGTATTATATAACAAAACCTAGTACTGAAAGTGATGCTATTATCACTAAAGAAATCTTTAGAGTTAATAGTACTAGCATACCTAAATACAAAGATGGTGAAAAACAATATTATAAAATAACTTATAATTCAAAAGAAGGATGGATTAAAACTGATGACCCAAAAATAACAAAAATATCAGCATTTAATTGGGAAGAATTTGGTTTTGAAGCTATGGATGCTGGTGACGAATATTGTTATAGTGTAAAAGATGTAAAAAACAACATTGAAACCTCTCCTTTTTTAGAAAAAATCTGGAAAACTATTGATGAAAATAATGATAACATTATTGATGAAAATGAATGGAATAGAACAGCAAAAAGTGCAAAAGTATTATCACAGTTCAGCAAATTAGTTTGCAAACATAAAAGTGAATGGAGTTATACTGAGTCAGAAATAGAAAAAGAAATAAAAGAATATTATAAAATAGGTTTAAACCAAGCTACTGGGGATAAGAAGAAAACTTTAGAAGCTAAACAGGATGAAAATATAGCTTTATTAAAAAAGCGCGTAAAAAACACCTGTTTTTGGGATAAGGTAGAAAAAGGAGAACAGGAAACTAAAAGTACTTTTTCAAATTTATCAACACTAACATTACTGCCTGCTGCTTTTATATATTATTATTTTACAAAAGAAGAAAAAAAAGAAGCAGACAAAAAAAATATTAGAAATTTTAAAACTTCACAAAAAAATGTTTGGCACTTTCATCCAATAGCTTTTGTCGAACATATGAAATTGAATGCGCCATCCGATTGTTACTGTTATAAAATGGGAATTGTCAATAGTCCTTGTGGTGGTAAAGGAAAACTTATTGAAGAAAAACATTATGATACTCTTTCACAAGAAATGGGTGTTGAAAAAAATGTATTTAAAGCAGTCGCAAAGGTGGAGAGTGGAGGACGAAATTCTTTTATTTCCAAAGATCCACAATTGTCAAAAATATTGTATGAAAGGCATAAAGCTTATAAACATACAAAAAAACAAAAAGGTAAAGTTAAAGCAGATGAGTTACAAACTTCCAATGACAATTTATTTAATAAAGCTAGAGGTGGATATAAAGGTGGTATTAAAGAGCATGAAAGATTAAAAGATGCTTCTGAACTTCTTGATAATAACAGATCTATTCCTATTATGAGTGCATCTTGGGGTAAATTTCAAGTCCTTGGAGAGTATTATACATATTTGTATGATTCAGCTGAAGACTTAGAAAAAGCACAAAACATGTGTGAAATACAACAATTTAGATTCTTTAGGACTTATTTAGAGGATGTCGCCCCTTCTATAATAAATGCAATGAAGGCCAAGGATTGGAAAAACATAGCAAGACTTTATAATGGCCCTAAATATTACGAAAATGATTATGATAACAAAATGAAAAAAGCTTATGAAAAATATAATAATAGTTAGTTTTTATTTTTTTTTAATTTTATCTTCTTGTAAAATGAAAAATAATCATTCAGAAGAAATAAATGAAAATATAAATAATCAAAAAGAATTAGATTCACTTACAAAAATAACTGAGAATACTAACCGCAAGAGCTATCAAAAAAAAAATAGCATAAGTATTTCAATAGATACTATAAACTCAAATATAATTTATATTCTTAATTTAAAGAATAAATTATGTTCGCAGAGCGAAACTATTTTAACACATACTCTAATGGAATCAAATTTTCATAATTTGGAATTGGAGGGAAATAATATATTTTATGAGTATGAAAGTGTAAGACCTGTTTATTATAAAATTATTTATTTTAATGATTCATTAGAAATTATAGACTCAATTGAAACTGGAAATTTTAATATGGAAAAATCTGATTATGACATAAAGATTGAAAAAAAACGGATAAATGTTTGTGATCAAAAAATTGATTTAATTTTAAATTAATTTATAGACCCCGCTAGCGCTCTTTTGCAACAAGTGCCTTATCAAGTAAGAAGGCAACTATTTTAATTAGCTTTTGTACTTTTAAGTAATGAGTATTAAGAATAAACCGCTTAAACTTAACGGTGCTAAATTGGTATGCAAGCATACTTTAGAATGGGCTTATACACCAAAACAAATAAGTGACGAGGTTAGTAAAATTTACGATTAATATATAAGCTTAGAAGACCCTAGTGTTGAAAGTGAATTAAAAAAATTAAAAAAAGAAAAATTACAAGGTTTAGAAGAACAGGTAGAAAAAATGATGTTTTGGGAAGAATTAAAAGGAAAGACATATATACCACCAGAACCAGAGAATAAAAAAAGAAAAAAACAAGAACCTTTAAATTTGGAAGTATTTGGTATATTAGATAGTCCATACGCACTTACTCCAGCTGATGATCAGGGCCTGAATGAAATTACAGCTGATCCTGTTCAAAATGATATTCATGCACCACAACCTGAAACAACACAACCTGAAACTCTAGAAGCAACTGAAACTACAGAAATAGAAGAAGTAAAAGCCCCTAAACGTTTAATGCCTACCGCAAATGATGTATACCACTTCCACCCTATTGCTTTTATAAACCACATGAAACTGGTGTTTGGAGAGCAAACTGGAGAATGTCATTGTAATCGTGATTTAACAACTGAAGAATTTAAAAATATATTTATTCAAGTTCGTAAGAGTGAGAAACTTGGGAAAGGAATCTTGAACCATAGTAATTGTGCTATTCCAAGTAATGATAAAACTTTTGAAAGGTTAACGGAAGAATTTAATAAAACAACAAGGAAATACGGAATAAATCAATGTATTCAGAAAATTCATTTTATTTCTCAGATATATTGGGAATCAGCACGATTTACTACAGGTTTAGAGTTTGCAGATGGTACAGGATATAATCCTGGACAACATAGAGATGCAGCAAAAATGGGACATACAGTAGCTGGAGATGGCCCTAAATATAAAGGGCGTGGATTTATGCAATTGACTTGGCGAAAGTCGCAAATAGAATATCTAAAATATGCAGCTAAAAAAGAAGGTACGTTAAAAGGTAAGACAGATACAGAACTTGAGTTGCGAAGTAATAATTATGAGAAGTATATTTCAGATAATCTTTTCTATGCAATGGATTCTGCTGGATGGTTCTGGTCTAATTATAAAAAAGCAGGTTCAAAATATTCAGAATTAAAAGGTAAACCATTAAATGACATAGCTTTGCACGGTGATACATATATAAATTATATATCTACGTTAGTTAATGGAGGTGGTAGTGGGAAATCTGAACGAAAAAAATATTATGGAATATTAAAAAATATTTTTAAATATGATTTTGTTTGTGTCAACAATGAAAATAAACAAGAATTAGAGTCAAGTGATTTTGCTCCTTGGGTTAAATATATATACCAAGAATTTGCAGAATATAAAGGTTTAAATGAAGTTGAATCTCCGTTAAAAGAAAGAATAATAGAATATCATAAACCTGGAAGAAAAAGTGGGGACCATAGTATATCATGGTGTGCGTCTTTTGTGTATTGATGTTTTGTTCAAGCAGGATATTCTAATATTAATACAGGTTCTAATTGGTATGCATTTGACTGGGCACCAGAAGGTAATGTTAAGGCGTCAGATAAAAATGTAGCTGGACTTACAGGTTGGAAAGAAGGTGAGGAATGTGAAGCATTTGTAGGTGCAGTTATAGTATTAAATTATTCTCATTGTGCAGTTATCGTTGGGAAAAATACCACGCTAGAAAAATATGTTTATATAGGTGGAAATCAAGGTGATGGAACTATTTCTGGAGCTCAGCAAATAAAGTATGGAACTGTCACAATAGGTAATGAATACGCTATAATGAAACCTATAAAATATACTCCATCTTCTTATGAGCTTCCTGAGATGAATAAGAATGAAGATGGTAGTTATGCATCAACACACTAAATATACTAAAATGAATAAATTTCTTATTACAGTTGTATTATTACCTCTATTAATTGCTACAGGATGCAAAAAGAAGAAGGAGGAGAATTTAAAAGAGGATGTGAAAAAAGAAACGAATACTATTGTTAAAAATCCAAATTGTTTTACGCAAAATGATATTATAACGTTAAATAGTCACTATTTTGAAATAGAAAAGGTTCTAAAGCAGGGGGGGGATTTTGATTTAAAAAAGTCAAATGTTTTTTACACAAAAAAACATAGTGATTTGATTTTAAGAAAACTGAAAGAAAGCAAGTGCTCGGCAAGACCTATTAAATATTCTGGAAAATGTTTAGAAACTATAAGTTTTTATATAGACTACAAAGAGATTTTTGAAACAGATGATGGAGATCATTTGGCAGAAGAAACATATGAAATAATATTGTCTAAGAAGAATAATAAGTTTTTTTCTAAAACTTCTTTATAATAGTACTATATGAAATTTAAGCTAACATTTTGTTTTTTACTAATATTTATTTTTTTGGTTTCTTGTAAGCTGAAAACCAAAGAAGTAATAAATGTAGGTAACGATGATATAAAGGATGTTTTAGTAGAAGAAGGGGAGATCTTCATCTTTTTAAAAGATAAGGTGCTTTTAAAGTTTAATTTTTCTTCATTTTTAGATAGTGAATCTGAGTATTACTTTAGTAGAGATACTTTAAAAGTCCATGAATACGATTCCAGTTATGGGAATTTTGTAGACTGGAATTTTATCTATAAGGATAGTACATTATTTTTAAAAAATCTTAAAGCTTTTTTTCCATTTAAGCAAGATATTTTAGGGCGTAATAAATACTGTATAATGGATAGTTTGAATATGGATATTCGCACTATAGATAGTGAGCAGTTATTTGAAGAGTTCAATACAGAAAAGTATTGTGAATTAAGGAAATAGTATAAAGCCCCCGCTAGCGTAAGCGTCTCGCTTGTGCCGTTACAGCTTTGAATAAAATAATTTTCATCACTTATTTCTTTTACTCTTATGTATCTTACTTACTCGATTACGAGCGTAATGCTTTTTAATCAAGGAGTTTGGATAGGATATTTTAGACCTAAAAATTACACAAAACAATTATAATGAAAAAAATTATATTATTTACATTACTATGTAGCATTTTGTCATGTAAAGGACAAATAGAAAAAGAAGAAGTAGTTTCATCATTTGAGTATTTATCAGAAGAAGTATTAAAGACTAAATCAAAAGAAGAATTAGGTTTACTCCGTAACGAAGTTTATGCTAGAAAAGGTTATGTTTTTAAAAGTAAAGATTTAAACGATTTCTTTAAAAAAAAAGCTGGTATTCACCAAATAAATTAGTTAAAATTTCTTTATCAGATACTGAAAAAGATTATCTTGATGAGATTAAATTTCTTAAAAAAAATAATTACTCTTTAACTAATACTTGTGAAAGTTGGCCATATAGTAATTTATACCCACTAACAGGTGAGAAAATATTATCTAAAGAAACTCAACTTATACTAAAAGGTTCCGAATTAGATGATTTTGAATATCTAGAAAAATTTAGAAATTATACTTGTGAAGGTAAAGGACCATTTTTCTATAAGATAAATTGTAAAAAAGATTTTTTCTATATATTAATGGTAACTTATTGTACTGATTCTGAATATGTTTTTATTTCAACTAATAAATTGGACAGGGATGATGTTTTAGAAATATATGGGTTAAGAGGTGATTTATGGGATAATATTAACAAGGATTTTATTTTAAATAGAAACATTTTAGAACTAAATACAATAAAAACTGAAGAAAATATTGATACTGAAAAACTAATAAATAAATACAAACTTACTGATACTGGTTTGATTGAATTATAATTTTTTTTTAATAAAGATTAAACCCGATATCCCCTGCTAGCTCAAGCGTCTGGCTTGTGCCGTTACTGCTTTAATAATAATATTTTTCATCATCGATTTCTTTTACTCTTTTGTATCTTACTTACTCGATTACGAGCGTAATGCTTTTTAATCAAGGAGTTTGGATAGGATATTTTAGATTCAGAAATTAGACAAAACAACTATAATGAAGAAAATTATATTATTTACATTACTCTGTACTGTTTTGTCTTGTAGAGGGCAAACAGAATCAAAAGAACTAATTTCATCTTTTGAGTATTTAACGGAAGAAGTATTAAAAACAAAATCTAAAAAAGAATTAGGTTTACTCCGCAACGAAGTTTATGCTAGAAAAGGTTATGTTTTTAAAAATGATGATTTAAATACTTATTTCGAAACTAAATCATGGTATAAACCTAATCCAAATATTTCTTTATCATTTACTGAAAAAGAAAGTAGTTATATTTCTAAAATAAAGACCTTAGAAGAGGTAGAAAATGATTCCTCAATAGTTAATTGTATTAATTATTATGATCATAATAAATCAAAGATATACCCCTTGTCGGGTTCTAAAATAGAAAATGAGGAACTTCCAAACGGACTAATTGATATTGAGTTAAGTCATGACAGCCTTAAACCGGAAATAAAAGAAATTTTGTTTGATGGATCTATTTTTAATCTTGATTGTCTAAATCCTAACAAATATAGATTTATAATTACAGCATATCCAAATCAAAATCTACACTCATATTTAGTTATTGGTGACTTGATCGAAATCAAAAAACTTTATGGTAGTTTTGGCCCTTATAACAATCATAAAGAATATGATTTTGTATTAAATCACAAGGATTTAGAAATTACTATAGAAGATTGGGAACGAGACAAAAAAGTATCAACTAAGGTTGAAAAATACAAGCTTACAGATACAGGTTTAGTTAAGTTGTAAATTTTTACTCTCTTACGCTCGTTTGTAACAAGTGCCATATCGAGTAAGAAAACATCAATTAAAATTATAAATGTTTTAGTTAACTTTCGCCCCCGCTAGCGCAAGCGTCTCGCTTGTGCCGTTACAGCTTTGAATAAAATAATTTTCATCACTTATTTCTTTTACTCTTATGTATCTTACTTACTCGATTACGAGCGTAATGCTTTTTAATCAAGGAGTTTGGATAGGATATTTTAGATTCAGAAATTAGACAAAACAACTATAATGAAGAAAATTATATTATTTACATTACTCTGTACTGTTTTGTCTTGTAGAGGGCAAACAGAATCAAAAGAACTAATTTCATCTTTTGAGTATTTATCAGAAGAAGTATTAAAAACAAAAACCGAAGAAGATTTATGCTTGCTTAGAAATGAAGTTTTTGCACGTAAAGGTTATGTTTTTAAAAATGAGGATTTAAATACTTATTTTAAAACTAAAACTTGGTATAAACCTAATAATAAATTAAACCCTGAATCTTTAAATTTTTCAGAAAAAGAGAAAAATTATATAAATCAAATCAAATACATCGAGGAAGATTTCTTTAATAAGAAAGAAGTTAGTAGCTCAATAATGTGTATCGATCATTTAGCTAAAACTAATTCAAATATATACCCAATCACAGAAAACAAATTAAACTCTGATAAATACTATGAACTATTAAAACCTATAGATTACAATTCAGATAATAGAAAAAAAATCGCTGAAATATTTTATGATGAAGGCTTGGTTTGCGATATCACTTGTAATCCGATTGGCATTAAATATAAACTAATATCCTATTTTAAAGTTGGTGAACAGCACATGGTTAGGCTAGCTACTATTAAGGATAATAAAATAGAATATATAAAACTTTACGAGACTATTATTAATGTAAATGGTTACAGTTTTAATTCAGGTTATTATGATATAGATTTCAAGCTGGATGTTGATTCGTTAGAAGTATATAAAATTTTCAAAATATGGGACAAAGAAAATAGTACAGAAGAAAATCGATATCCTATTAAAGAACTTCGAAGAGAAGTAATTAAATATAAACTAACAGAAAACGGTTTAACCGAGTTAGAATAAAAACTTTCTCCCTAGCGCGCCAAATCCGCAACCCTGGCGCACTTCTGTGAAGTGTGTCTAATTTTCTTTAGTATTTGCAATGCAATTTATTATCTTGAAACAATGTCTCAGAGATATAAAGTCATAGATAGTACCGTTCCAACATTTGCGACAATAACAATAATTGATTGGGTAGATTTATTTATTCGACCAACGTATTTTAAAATATTAGATGATTCTCTAAATTATTGTATTGTAAACAAAGGATTAGTTAATGATAGTCATAAATTAGATTTTGTCTCCCGCTAGCGCAAGCGTCTCGCTTGTGCCGTTACTGCTAGAATGGGCTTATACACCAAAACAAATAAGTAACGAGGTTAGTAAAATTTATGATTATTATATAAGTTTAGAAGACCCTAGTGTTGAAAGTGAATTAAAAAAAGAAAAATTACAAGGTTTAGAAGAGCAGGTAGAAAAAATGATGTTTTGGGAAGAATTAAAAGGAAAGACATATATACCACCAGAACCAGAGAATAAAAAAAGAAAAAAACAAGAACCTTTAAATTTGGAAGTATTTGGTATATTAGATAGTCCATACGCACTTACTCCTGCTAATGATCAGAGCCTGAATGAAATTACAGTTGATCCTGTTCAAAATGATATTCATGCACCGCAACCAGAAACAACACAAACAGAAACTCTAGAAGTAACTGATGAATCAACTGAAACTACAGAAATAGAAGAAGTAAAAGCCCCTGAACGATTAATGCCTACCGCTAATGATGTATACCACTTCCACCCTATTGCTTTTATCAATCAAATGAAATTGATGTTCCCAGAGGGGGAAAATGAATATTATTGTGATAGAGATCTTTCGGAAGAAGAAGTTAAAAAGATAATAGTTGCATTACGTAAATCAGAATCTTCTGTTTATGTAGGGTCTAATAAAGAAAAATTATTTTTTAAAAGTAATTGTGATTTACCAGAAACAGATAAAACTTTCGCAAAATTCACGAAGGAATTAAATAAAGCTTTTAACACTTATACTATTGACACTTGCATTAGAAGTATGCACTTTTTAGCACAAATTTATCATGAAACTGATAGGTTAAGAACGAATAAAGAATATGCTACGCAAAAACCATATGCTCCTTACACAGGTAGAGGTCTTATGCAACTTACGTGGAAATCTAACTACATTAAATATAAAGACTATAGTAATGTAGAATGTGTAACAGATTATGAATCGATTTCTAATAATCTATTTAATGCTTTTGATTTTGCTGCTTGGTTTTGGGAAAAAGGAAAAGCTTTGAATGTAGGAACAACATGGACAGCTCCTTCAACCGCTCCATCATACGTTAGTGTTTATAATGCTAGTTATCCTAAAAGTATAATAATTTACGACAACGAAGGTAATTCGGATGAATATGGAACTGTAGATTTAAACCTAATGGCTGATAATGATCATATAGATATCATAAGTTGGTTTGTTAATGGAGGCAGTAATGGATTACAAGAAAGGAGAGATTATTTGAAAAAATTGAAGAAAATTTTTAAATATGACGCGAAATGTGTCTCAAATATTAATAGAGTTGAACAGGAACCAGAATCTATCGTTAATAATGGTGTAATTCTTCATTTTACTGGGGAAACATCAACAGAATCATCATTATCAGAAAAAACTAAAAATATTTTAAAAGAAGAAGGAGAAGCTTCAGGAAACTTTAATATTCATATTACAAGTACTGCTAGAACTCCGTATGACCAAGCTAGAATTATGTATGAAAATTGTAAATCTACAGGAGCTTCAGTTCAAAAGGGGATATATGCTTCTTCTGGAGATCAAGTGATTGATGTCTATACGGCTGAAGATAATTTAGGAAAAAGTAAAGAAGAAGTTATTGAGAAGATGGAAGATAAAATATTAGAGATAGGTCCATCAACAGTATCTAAACATCTTGCGGATCCTGAAGTTATGAATACTTTTGATGTATCATACGGAAATTTAACAGACAAGACAAATTTTTGGGACGAAATGGAAAAACGTTCTGAATTAGATAAAATTTTAGAAGAAAACAGTTGTTATCACATTCAAATAAATCAATAATGCAAAAACTTGTAATATTACTAATATTAACTTTTAGTTTTATTTCTTCTTGTAAGCGAGAAAAAATAAAAAATATAGGATCTAAAAATGTCGATGATTCTACAATTAAAAACAGGTATATTAAGACTGTTAATGATACCATAATTAAAAGTCCTAATGTTATTTTTGTAATGCCAAATGAAGAAGAAATAGAAATCTTAAAGAAGAAGCATGGAGAAGATAATTTTTATATAATAGCTGATGACATTAATTTTTATATGGCAGGTATTGTAAGAGATTTAAAAATTAAAAATATTATTTTCAGTTCAAAAAGTAGTTATTTTTTTGATGAACAAAATATTAAAATAACCAAAAAAGATTTTAAAGACCCATGGTTTATTATTGATTATATTAATGGAAAACCTATAAAGTATTCATTAGTTGATTATTATTCGAAAGTTAAAAAGAGTAGTAAATCTTTATCTGTTTTTGAAAATAATAAAGATTTTTTTATTGAAGATATAGATGTCAATAATGATGGTGTGTTAGATAAAATAGTAAGTAGTAAACCTTATAAAGGAAACTCATTGTATTTATTTTGTAAGAAAAATGATAATTATATATTGGCATTAGAAAGTGTAAATTTTTCTGAAGATGGAGGTAACATAATTCATAATATTTCACAATCTAAAGATGATGATGAAATATTTATTTTGCATACTGTATTTCCTGATGGAGGAAATTTTCAAGCTTTTCATTATATTAAATATAACGTACCTAATATATGGAAACTAGATAAAACTATATATGAAAAAACAGACTGGCAAGATTCTAAAACTTATATCTGTGATGTGAAACAAGATGTAAATATGGAAGAGTTTCTTTCAGGCAAAGGATTTAATTCTATACCTGAAAATGTTAATAATAATGAAATGTGTAAAATTAAAAATTAAATGCTTTATCTTAAGTAATAAAAAAAACAACTAATTATTGTAGTTTTTTATGGTTTAAAAGTTAATCTTTCCAACCACGTATTTTTCCGCTCTGCTAAGTTTGCAACCCTACTGGCGAAAGTTTTTGTAATAAAAATTTTACTACGGAGGACTTGAAAAGAATTGTACAGTACGTTCGTTACAATACTTTCTATAATAAAAAACCAATCACAGAACATCATGGGGAAAAATTATTTCATGGTAAAGGTGGTGTTCCTGCAAGCGATCATAATTATGAAAAGTTAACAGAGGTCTTAAATACTTCTTTTGCTAAGTTTGGCATTACTAATTGTTCTCATAAAATACATTATTTAGCAAATATGTATACGGAAACCAATTATTTTACTGCTACTGAGGAATTTGGAAATAACCATGGTTATATGCCTTATAAAGGACGTGGTTTTCAACAAGAACAGACTGGAATCATGGTAAAGTAGCTACACAAGCGGAACGAGAAAGAACAAGTAATTACAAAGCTTATTCAGATGCTGAAGGTAATCAAGATATATATTCAGGCACTAATTATTATAAAGTTAGTTATGCTCAAGAGTCAGGAAGTAAAGCTCATTTGAGGTCTGAATTAACTGACAGCGCTTTAAATAAAATGGATTGTTCTGAATTAGTGTGTAGATATCTAAATAAAATAGGCTGGTTCTTCCTAAAGGAAAGCCATTAACTGTCAATAATTTACAAATACTTTAATAACACATTAATATTCATATAATTAAAACATTACTACTGCTCTGTTAAAATAATATTACAACTCAATAGAGTTTTTTTTATGTATAATAACTCAAATTAAGTTATTATGAAACTTTTTTTAAATTACTGTTATCATTCATATTTATTTTTGTTGTAGGCTGTGCAGATCTATTAAAAATAGATACAGAATATATTACTATTACAGCAGAAAATCTATACGAATATGATAGCCTGCAATCATTTGAAGAAATTTATGACAGCACCGTAGTTATTAATTTTTTAAATAAAAAAACAGTAACCGAGCTAATTAATTTTGAAAATTTTTACGCACTTGCATCTATTCGGTATAGCTTTAGGAAAACTCTAGATGACAGCCAAGATAAAATGAGATTTGGTCCAATAGATATTGATGGTAGCCAACCAGGTTTTTCTAGAATTGCCTTTCTCGATACGTTATTATTTATGGCAATAGAGAAAACATCAAGTGTTACACATCACTTATTTAAAAGAATTAAATCGTTTAGAAGTTTTTCATAGCCTATAAAAAGAAAATCCATTTAAAAAATTACCAGAGCAAGATTTGTATTCAAATATTTTGTCCAAATTATAATTGGTAAAAAACTTTCACAATTAAGGATAATGCACCCAAAGAGATTAACTGGAATAATTTTGAAAATTTAATCTCGCGCCAACAAAGAAAATTATTTACAACTATTAGAGATTTCATACCTGAACTTGAAACTGAATTACCTAAAATATATAAAGTTTGCTTTTGAGCTGAAAGACTATAACAATGCATTAATTATTCGAGATAGTACCGTTCAACCTTTATTTAAAGAGCTTGATGCCATTAGTTTAAATACTAAAATTAATTTAAGGCAAAATGATTTTAATAACGAAACCTTAAAAAAACGCTAAAAAGTTTAAGTGTTTTTAATGAAATAGAAACAGTCCTTAAAACGGACCAAGGGTTTATTATTAATTAAGATGATGACGATTTGTATATTGTGTATTATTACGAAAATAATGGAACTCCTTACATATTCTGTTTATCAGGACTTGATTATTTAAGACAAAGTCAAATTTATTTTCAATTATTAAGTAATATAGAGAATCTAAAAAATAATGGGTTATAATCTTATCTATTAATCAACTCATTTGATGGTTGTAGCATTATAAATCGGTCATTGTCAAAACAATTTAACGTGATGTACAATTGCTGTTTTTTACTAAGTTTTGTGTTTTTAAGTACACTAATAATCTTGTAACTTGTGTTTTTTTCTAGCTTTTCCGGGTAATTGTGTAGGTATAAAGGTTCTACTTTAAAAGCAGTGCCTTTCCAACTCTTTACGTGAAAATTGAGATCATTAAGCGGGTAAACTTTCGCCGAATTATTAATAATTTCTAATTCAAAATACATTTCATTTTTATCAAAAACTATAGTGTTCAACTTAAAATCAATAACACTAATTTTGCTATGTACATTTTTAATGCTTGGTTTTTCATTAGGCATATTTTCGCAAAATATTTGATAATACATTTCTGGTTCAGAACTGTATAAATCTTCAATAACGGTAAATTCTTCTTCTATGAGTTCTTCTTTTGTATTTGCTTCTACAACTTCTATTTGTTCTTCTTTATTAATATCAGCTGTAACTTCTTCTTGTTTATTCTCAATAACAATTGAGGGAGTTTCTTTTTCAACTTCTAAAGTCTGAGATTCTATTTCAGTTTCAATAGTATTTTCTTTAGCCATATCAGTGGCACCTATTTTTGTGTTATTTTCACTTTTAATAACATTGCTAGCATTAATACTTCCTACTGCGTCAGAAGCAGTAAGTATATATACAAAATTTACAACTTTATTAGATGGTTGTAGTAAAAATGAATAGATATTTCCATCAATTGTAGTAACCGTTAAATTACTCAATTGCTTTGTCTTTTTTGTTTTTAAAATACCCATATTACTCATGTCGTCATAACTGAATTGAAAATCAGAAGAAGGAGAAACAACATTTGCTATTTCTGTAGGAAATATAAGTGTAATAGTATTATTTTCATTTATAGTAATAGTTATAGGGCCGTTTACTCTCGCATATGTTAATTGCGTAACAAACACAATAATAAATAAGAAAATTTTAAAGTATTTACTGCTCATAATTAAAATAAGTATAGGGTTACCTTACTATGTAATTGAAAATTTTTTCTTACAAAATTGAGCGCTAATTTAGTCAAGACTTTAATCTATAAAAAATATAATCGTTTAAAGTAGCTTCTAAAATATGGAATTATAGATTTGTTAGTATTCTATTGCTTATGGTATATAATATGTTCTTTTTTAGTGAAAATTATTCTTAAATAGTTGTTGAACATCGTAATTATAAAAACTATTAAAGCATTAAAACGATATTCATTTCTTAAATTTGTAATTGCTCGTTATTAGCGAAAAATATTAAAGTTTTATCAGAACAAAATGAAAAAGACATTATTCGACAAAGTATGGGATTCGCATGTAGTTAAACATGTAGAAGACGGACCAGACGTATTGTTTATAGACCGTCACTTAGTGCACGAGGTAACTAGTCCGGTTGCATTTTTAGGTATTAAAAATAGAGGAATTAGTGTATTGTACCCAGAGCGTACTTTTGCTACTGCCGATCATAACACACCAACAATTAATCAACATTTACCAGTTGAAGATCCACTTTCTGCTAATCAATTAAAAGCATTAGAAGAAAATGCAAAAGCATATGGTATTTCTCACTGGGGATTAGGACATCAAAAAAATGGAATTGTGCACGTTGTAGGTCCTGAATACGGAATTACACAGCCAGGAGCAACAATTGTTTGTGGTGATTCACATACCTCTACACACGGAGCATTTGGTGCTATCGCGTTTGGTATTGGTACTTCTGAAGTAGAAATGGTTTTAGCCTCGCAATGTATTATGCAACCTAAGCCTAAAAAAATGAGAATTAATGTTACAGGTGATTTAAACTTTGGGGTTACACCTAAAGATGTTGCTTTATATATTATTTCTAAGTTAACAACTTCTGGTGCTACAGGATACTTTGTAGAATATGCAGGTGATGTTTTTGAAAACATGACTATGGAAGGCCGTATGACGGTTTGTAATTTAAGTATTGAAATGGGTGCTCGTGGTGGTATGATTGCACCTGATGAAAAAACATTTGAATATGTAAAAGGTAGAGAGTTTACTCCAACAGGTGCTGCTTGGGATAAAGCAATGGCTTATTGGGAAACTCTACACACTGATGAAGGTGCTACTTTTGATAAAGAACTTACTTTTGATGCTTCTGATATAGAACCAATGATCACCTATGGTACAAATCCAGGAATGGGTATTGGTATTTCTAAAAACATACCTAATGCAGAACAGGTTGAAGGTGGTGTAAGTACATATAAAAAATCATTAGGCTATATGTCTTTCAACGAAGGAGATGGAATGATTGGTAAGCCAATTGATTTCGTTTTTATAGGAAGCTGTACAAATGGTCGTATTGAAGATTTTAGAGCCTTTACATCTATTATTAAAGGACGCCAGAAAGCACCGAATGTAACAGCTTGGTTGGTACCAGGTTCACACAAAGTTGAGGCTGCTATTAAAGATGAAGGTCTTTTAGATATAATCCATGAAGCTGGTTTTGTGTTAAGAGAGCCAGGTTGTTCTGCTTGTTTAGCAATGAACGATGATAAAGTACCTGCAGGTAAATTAGCTGTTAGTACATCAAACAGAAACTTTGAAGGTCGTCAAGGCCCAGGATCAAGAACATTATTAGCTTCACCTCTAGTTGCTGCGGCTGCGGCTGTTACTGGTAAAGTTACTGACCCTCGTGAATTAATGGAAAATGTAGTTGCTGGTTAAGTAGCAACAAATAAAAAAATAGTAAAATGGCTTACGATAAATTTGAAATATTAACAAGTACTGCAGTTCCTTTGCCAATAGAAAATGTAGATACTGATCAAATAATACCTGCTCGTTTCTTAAAAGCAACTGAGCGTAAAGGTTTTGGCGATAATCTTTTTAGAGATTGGCGTTATAATAATGATGAAACACCTAAAGCTGATTTTGTATTAAACGATGCAACGTATTCAGGTAAAATATTAGTTGGTGGTAGAAACTTCGGTTCTGGTTCTTCAAGAGAGCATGCTGCTTGGGCAGTATATGATTACGGATTCCGTTGTGTAATTTCTAGTTTCTTTGCAGATATATTTAAGGGTAACTGTTTGAATATTGGTGTTTTACCAGTGCAAGTTAGTGCTGAATTTGCAGAAAAAGTATTTGCAGAAATTGAGAAAGATCCTAAAACAGAAATTGAAGTTAATTTACCTGAGCAAAAAGTAACAATTTTAGCTACTGGTGAATCTGAGTCTTTCGATATCAACGGATACAAAAAAGAGAACATGTTAAACGGTTTTGATGATATTGACTATCTAGTTAATGTGAAAGATCAAATCGTTGAATTCGCTAAAAATACTCCATTATAGAAAAGTAGTATTTAGTAATTACTAAATATATTTTCAACTGAGTATCGCATATAATGGAAAAAAGAAAAATTGAAATAATGGATACAACACTCCGAGATGGTGAACAAACCTCCGGAGTGTCTTTTTCTGTATCAGAAAAACTTACGCTTGCCAAATTATTACTGGAAGAACTTAAGGTAGACCGTATTGAGGTCGCTTCTTGTAGGGTTTCTGATGGTGAGTTGCTTGCTGTGAAACAAATTACACAATGGGCAAATGAAAAAAAATTTATAGATAAAGTTGAAGTACTTTCATTTGTTGATAAAGGTGTTTCTATTGATTGGATGGTAGATGCAGGAGCAAAAGTTCAAAACCTATTGACAAAAGGCTCTTTAAATCATCTAACACATCAACTTAAAAAAACTCCTGAAGAACATTTTTCTGAAATTACGTCAGTAATTGAATTAGCACAATCAAAAGGTATTGAAACCAATGTGTATTTAGAAGATTGGAGTAATGGTATGCGCAACTCGCAAGAATATGTATACCAATTTCTTGACTTTTTAACCACACAACCTGTAAAAAGAATTCTTTTGCCAGATACTTTAGGTGTTTTAACGCATAATGAAACTTTTAGTTTTATAGATGCAATTGTAAAAAAATATCCGAGTTTACATTTTGATTTTCATGGTCATAATGATTATGATTTAAGTGTTGCTAATGTTATGGAAGCGCTTAAAGCAGGTTGTCATGGTTTGCATTTAACCGTAAATGGTATGGGAGAAAGAGCTGGTAATGCTCCCCTTGCTAGTGTTGTTGCGGTAATAAATGATTTTTTACCTGAAATTGAAACCAATGTAAACGAGTCATCACTATATAAAGTAAGTAAGTTAGTTTCTGCTTTTACTGGTTTTGGTATTCCTGCAAATAAGCCAATTGTTGGTGCGAATGTGTTTACTCAAACTGCTGGTATTCATGCAGATGGAGATAGTAAAAATAACCTTTACTTTAATGATTTATTACCTGAAAGATTTGGGCGTAAACGCCAATATGCTTTAGGTAAAACTTCTGGCAAAGCAAATATTCAGAAAAACTTACAAGAATTAGGACTTACGTTAAATAACGAAGAACTTAAAAAAGTTACCCAACGTATTATTGAGTTAGGTGATAAAAAAGAACGTGTTACTAAAGAAGATTTACCATACATAATTTCTGATGTTTTAGATAGTGATGGTTATCAAAACAAAGTAAGCATTAAGTCTTATTTATTATCACATGCAAAAGGTTTAGAACCTTCTGCTGCAGTTGCTGTTGAAATTGAAGGTGAGGATTTTGAAGCTCACGCACAAGGTGACGGACAATTTGATGCATTTATGAATGCATTGAAAATTGTTTATAAATCTAAAAAAATTAGTTTACCAACTTTAATTGATTATGCGGTTAGAATACCTCCTGGAAGTCATTCTGATGCCTTATGTGAAACTATTATCACTTGGGATTATCAAGGTAAAGAAATATTAACTCGTGGTTTAGATTCTGATCAAACTGTATCAGCAATAAAAGCTACAGAGAAAATGCTGAACATCATTTAAAAAGGTTTTAAAATAAGAACAACATATAATTAATTATAGCTTTAAGCATAATGTTAAAGCACAAAGAAAAATACAAATGAAATTAAACATTGCCCTTTTAGCCGGAGATGGTATAGGACCAGAAGTAATTGATCAAGCAGTAAAAGTATCTAATGCTATTGCTGCAAAGTTTAATCATGAAATTAGCTGGACACCTGCTTTAACAGGTGCTGCTGCAATTGATGATTGTGGAGAACCTTATCCTGATAGTACTCATGCAGTTTGTGAAGCTGCTGATGCTGTTTTATTTGGTGCAATTGGTCACCCACGTTTTGATAATGACCCTTCTGCTAAAGTTAGACCAGAACAAGGTTTGCTTAAAATGCGTCAGAAATTAGGTTTGTTTGCTAATGTAAGACCAACATTTACATTCCCGTCTTTAATTGATAAGTCTCCTTTAAAGAAAGAACGTATTGAAGGTACAGATTTAATTATCTTAAGAGAGCTTACTGGTGGTGTATATTTTGGTGAAAGAGGTCGTAAAGATGATGGAAACACTGCTTTTGATACCATGACGTATAAGCGTGAAGAGATTACACGTTTAGCTAAAAAAGGCTTTGAATTAGCAATGACAAGAGGTAAAAAACTTTGTTGTGTAGATAAAGCTAACGTATTAGAATCTTCAAGATTATGGAGAGAAACTGTACAAGCAATGGAAAAAGATTATCCTGAGGTTGAAGTTTCTTATGAGTTTGTTGATGCAGTTGCAATGCGTTTAGTTCAATGGCCAAGTTCTTATGATGTTATGATTACAGCAAATTTATTTGGTGATATTTTAACAGATGAAGCTTCTGTAATTTCAGGTTCTATGGGCTTAATGCCATCTGCATCTGTTGGGGAGAAAACAAAATTATACGAACCAATTCACGGTTCATACCCACAAGCAGCAGGTAAAGATATTGCAAACCCATTAGCAACAGTATTATCTGCAGCAATGTTATTTGAAGATTTTGGTTTAACTGAAGAAGCTACACTTATTAGAACTGTTGTAAATAAATCATTAGCTGAAGGTGTTGTTACTGAAGATTTAGCTGAAGGTGTTGTTACTGAAGATTTAGCTGAAGGTGGTAAAGCATATAAGACTAGTGAAGTTGGTGATTGGTTAGCTAAAAACATCTAATTATAAGCTAAACTTTAAAAGTTCAAAAAAATCCTCTGAAATGTATTCAGAGGATTTTTTGGTTTTACCAACTCACTCCTGCTCCACCGCCACCAGAACTACCACCTCCAAAACTTGATGATGAAGACGAAGATGATGATGATGAGGAATAACTACTACCAGAACTTGAACTGCTAGAGCTCTCTCTAACTTTCATAGGTATTGTTTCTGATATTGAAGTTTTCGCATTACAATTTTTACATTCATAAAAATTTATTCTTTCACCATAACTATCATATGTGGCTATTTTAATAATTTCAGTTCTAACCCTACCGTTTGCTTCATAATTGCACTCATCACATTCAATATAAGACCTACAAGATTCTCCGTAATATCTTAGTATCAAAATATCACTTCTATCTTCTGTAACCCAAACATCGTAATCAACGGATTTAATATTTTCTTCTATCAATTGTCCATCATTTAAATGGGCAATTTCTTTTTCAGAATCTAATAAAGTTAATTGCTTTCCATTTAATTTACTAAATCTAGGGTTGTACCTATATTCTTTTAATCTTTTTAAGTATAGTTCATGAATTGTAGCTAGTGGAATGGGAAAAAACATGTATTTAAAACCCATGTTTAAGTTTTGTAACCTTTTATATTTATCATAATAATCTTCTTTTGAAATATGTATAGAAGCCATACGTACATAAAAGTAAATTCCATAATAAATACAGAGAAGTATATATATAATTAAAATAATATACCACATACTCAAATTAGTTATAAAGTCAAAAAATGAATTTACTGCATTGGTAATTCTATTAGATAATTTGTTACTTTCAATGTTATAAGTTATTTCATTAGAATAAATTTCGGCGACAGCTTCTGGGTTTTCTAAAATTGTTTTTACTTGTCTTGAAGCATTTAATAAGCCGAGGCCATAATCATATTCTTGAAATGCAGGTACAATTTCATCAGTGCCAATTCTATAACAAATATTATCAGGTAAAACAGCTTCTAATCCATAACCAGTCTCAAATTCTGTTCGTCTTTGGTTAACGACCGTTAGTATTAATAAGCCATTATCTTTATCAGCCTTACCAATACCCCATTTATTGAATAGTTTTGTAGCAAATTTTTTAGGAGTTTAACTCCCAATGCTATTTACAATAACAATAATAACCTCTGCGGAAGTATTCTTTTCTAAACTATATAAGACCTTATTAATTTCTTCTTCTTTTTCTTCGGAAAGAAAATCATCTGGATCAGAAATATATCCAAAAATCCCATTTTCTCTTGGCTGTGGAACAATGTCAAGGGTGTAGAAATGAGATTGTTGTTTTATATAATTAGGAGGTATAAATTTAGGGTAATCTATTACTTCGTTGGAGTCTTTGAAGCTATTTATTTCACTTATTTGATTAGTATTTGATTTGTTTTGGGAAAAAGAAAAATTTACTAGAAAAAATAATAGTAAAATGAATAGCCTGTTTTTAAATTTCATTAGGTTGATTTAGATCAATCTAATCTAAAAAAATCGTGTAAGAACAGTAAGCTTAATCGGTATATTGCAATTTCTATTAGGTTTGGTTATTTCTTAAGCCTTCTTTTAATTATAATTCCAATAGCAATTAAAACACCTGTACCCGCTAAAATAGCGCCCACATAACTAGAATAGACAACACTATAACCCATGGCTATAGGTAAACCTGCCAAATAAGCTCCAGAAGCATTTCCCATATTAAAAGCACTTTGGTTCATTGAAGAACCTAGCATTTCCGATCCTTTTGATGCATTTATGATTGCCATTTGTAGTGGTGTTGATACGCTAAAAGAAGCCGCACCTATTAAAAATGTAGTACATAATATTAGTATAGGGTTACTTGCAGTGAGACCATTAATTACCAATAGAATAACCATAGTAGAAAAACAAACAATAATTGCTTTCATTGGGCTCAACTTTTCAGTTAATTTAGCACCAACAAAATTGCCAATAACCATACCTACACCTGCAATAATCATAGCATAGCTCACCATATTTTCTGGATAACCAGCAACATTTGTAAGTAATGGAGCTATGTAGCTATACCAAGCAAAAAAACCACCTGTACCTACGGTAGTAAGTACAATAACAATCCATAATTCTACTCTTTTGAATACTTGAAAATCTTTTCTTAACCCTTTATCTGATGATTTTGGTAATTCTGGAATCCAAAAGTAAATACTTAACATGGCAAGAACTCCAATGCAACCGACAATTAGAAAAGATAAGTTCCAATTAAAATTATGTCCGAAATAGGTGCCTAAAGGCACACCTATAACATTGGCAACAGTTAAGCCCGAAAACATTACAGCCATAGCTTGTGCAGCTTTGCCTTCACGAGCTAATTTACCAGCAACTACTGCTCCAATACCAAAAAAAGCACCATGGGGTAAGCCTGATAAAAACCTAAAAAACAATAAACTGGTGTAATTTTCTGCAAATGCCGAAAGTGTATTGAATATCGTAAACCAAAGCATTAAAGCCAATAGCATTTTATGTGAAGACCACTTACTACCAATACTGGTTAATAAGGGAGCACCAATAACAACCCCTAATGCATAGGCAGAAATAAAATGACCTGCTTTTGGTATTGAAATATTTAAAGCTGTTGCTACATCTGGTAAAATACCCATAATAACAAACTCTGTCATACCAATTCCAAAACCACCTATGGCTAATGCTATTAAAGCTTTTCTGTTTGTGATTTGCTCCACTATAACTAAAAAATTAAAAATTAAGTCTTTTAAAAACCTATTTATTTATAGTGCAAAGTTAGAACGAATTAAAAGCTTAGTGCTATGCTTTAGTAACAATTTTAAAATGAAATGAATTTTTAGTACTTTGAGATTTTAGAAGTTAATTTGATACTATTACAAATAAAAAACCTCTTATATTTTATGATATAAGAGGTTTTAATGACTTTATATTAAATAGTATTATAAGATATAATCTGTACTCACAAAATTAGAAAGTTTAGCGTCTAATAATTGCTCAACTATTTCCGTGTTCAGCTCATTGTCTTTAAAAGCAACAAATGTTCTTATTGAGAATGAACGTAGCGCATCATGTACACTTAATGTTGCTTGGGCAGAATCTTTTCTACCTGTAAAAGGATAAACATCTGGGCCACGTTGGCAAGAGCTGTTTAAGTTTACTCGACAAACTAAATTTACTAGCGTATCAATTAACGGAGATAATGCATAAACATCTTTGCCAAATAAACTTACTTGTTGGCCATAATTTGATGCAGCCATGTCATCTAAAGGTTCTTCTATATCTTTAAACGATACCACAGGAATAACAGGTCCAAATTGTTCTTCTTGATAAACACGCATATCTTTAGTAACTGGGTAAAGTACAGCAGGCCAAATGTAATTATCTGTTTGCTTTCCTCCTTTTTTATTTAAAATTTTTGCTCCTTTTACTTTAGCATCATCAATTAAACCTTGAATATATGCTGGTTTGTCTGGTTCTGGTAGTGGTGTAAGTTTTACACCATTTTCCCAAGGATTACCAAATTTTAATTCATCTACCCTTTTAGCAAAGCGCTTAGTAAATTCCTCTTTAATATCTTCATGTACATAAACAACCTTTAAAGCTGTACAACGTTGACCATTAAATGATAAAGTACCTGCAATACACTCATCAATAGTTAAATCTAAATCAGCATCTGGAAGAATAATAGCAGGGTTTTTAGCTTCTAAACCAAGAACTAATCGTAAACGGTTACTCTTTGGATGTTGCTGTTGTAATGCATTCGCAGATTTACTATTCCCGATTAAAGCTAAAACATCAACTTTACCTGTTTGCATAATTGGTGCAGCTACAGCTCTACCTCTACCAAATAAAATATTAATTACTCCCTTCGGGAAACAAGATTGAAAAGCTTCTAATAAAGGAGTAATTAATAAAACGCCATGTTTAGCAGGTTTAAATATTGCCGTATTCCCCATTATTATTGCAGGAATTAGCAACGCAAAAGTTTCATTTAAAGGGTAGTTATAAGGTCCTAAACAAAGAACAACCCCTAAAGGTCCTCTTTTTATATGCGCGTAAACACCATCATGTTTTTGAAATTTAGCAGCGTTACGGTCTAATTGTTTGTAATCTTCAATAGTATCATAAACATACTCAACTGTTCGATCAAATTCTTTTTGCGAATCAGGTAATGATTTACCAATCTCCCACATCAAAAGTTTTACAACTTCGTCGCGTTTTGTTTCCATTTTTTTAGCAAAAGCCTCCATGCATTCGATTCTATCTTTAACATGCATCGTTGGCCAAATACCTTGACCACGACCGTAAGCTTTCATAGCAGCATCTAAAGCATCGATTGCCTCAGTTTCGCCCATATCAGGTATACTACCTAGTAATGTTGGTTTGTATGTCTCTGTTGATGAGATTGTAGAATATACTTCCGTAGTATTCCCTGTCCATTTTTTTAGTTCACCATCAACTAAATATTTTTTTTGATCTATAGTTTCTTTTATCTGAAATTCCTCTGGAATTGTACTGTCAATTTTGCTCATACATTTATATTCTGAAATATAAATTTAGTCAAAAAGCTACTATAAACCCTCTAAAATCAAGCTTAAATTATGAATAATATCATTTAATTAACATTAAAATTTAAAACAAATAAAAATCTAAAAAATCAAACGTTTGCGAATAATAATCAGTTTTTAGCTAAACCAAATATTCAAATAAATCTTTCTTGTCATTGATGTAATCACCATAAAAATTCCCCTCTTTCATGCGTAGAATTAATGGTTCTAAATCATCAGGACTTTTTAATTCAATACCTACAACTGCTGGTGCATCTTCTTTACTTGATTTTTTGGAATACTCAAAATGTGTAATATCATCATTTTCACCTAAAACAGAACCTACAAATTCTTTTAAAGCACCTGGTCGTTGTGGAAAACGAACAATAAAGTAATGTTTTAATTTTCCATAAAGTAAAGCACGTTCTTTTATTTCTGCGGTTCGTGTAATATCATTATTACTGCCACTAACAATACAAACTACGTTTTTACCTTTTATTTCGTCTTTAAATTGATCTAAAACAGCAATTGTTAATGCACCAGCAGGCTCAACAACAATAGCATCTCTATTATAAACATCTAAAATAGTTTGGCACACTTTACCTTCAGCAACGGTTACCATTTGGTATAAATTATTTTTACAGATGTTATATGTATAATCACCAACTTTTTTTACAGCTGCACCATCAATAAATTTATCAATTTTAGCTAATTCAGTGTTTTCTCCTTTTTCAATAGATGTTTTCATAGATGGAGCTCCCTCAGGTTCTACGCCAATAATTTTAGTATTTGGAGATAAAGCTGACAGACAACCAACAAGTCCTGATGCTAAGCCACCACCACCTACGGGGACGAAGATGTAATCAATAGGTGTTTTTGATTGTTCCATAATTTCCAAACCAATTGTACCCTGTCCTTCAATAGTTTTAGGATCATCAAAAGGATGAATAAACGTCATGTTTTCTGTTGTGCAGTATTCTTTCGCTGCTGTTGATGAATCATCAAAAGTATCCCCTTCTAAGATAATTGAAACCCATTCTCCACCAAATAATTCCGTTTGTTTAACTTTTTGTTTGGGAGTAACAGAAGGCATAAAAATCACCCCTTTTATTTTTAAATGATTACAAGAGAATGCTACACCCTGTGCATGGTTTCCGGCACTAGCACAAACAACGCCATGTTCCATTTCTGCTTTAGATAATGAACTAATTTTATTGTATGCTCCCCTAATTTTGTATGACCTAACTTGGTGTAAATCTTCCCTTTTCAAAAGAACATTTGCATGGTATTCTTTTGACAATCGAATACTGTTAGTTAATGGTGTAAGTTGAGCAACCTCTTTAATAGTGTCAGCTGCTTTTTTAATATCATTTAACTGAGGAAAATACATATAATGTGTTATTAAAACCTGTAATTAGTTTGGTTACAAAAGGTGTGAAAAACAAAATTGGGAACTAATTACCAATAAAGATAATTAAGTTCCCAATTATTATAGTTTAAATTCTAGTTAATTAAAACACCTATTTTATATAGGATTGTAAACTAGCTATTTATCATATATTAAACAATAGGCTTCATTGCTGTCATAGAAGCTCTAAGTCTTGCGCCTACAATTTCTACTGGATGTTCTCTTAATGCTTTATTTACTCTAATTAATTTAGCATTGTCAACTCCGTTACCTTCACCCTCAGCAAAATCTTTACCAATAACATCAGTATCAATCTTAGTCATAAAGTCAGCTAATAAAGGCTTACAAGCATGATCAAATAAGTAACAACCGTACTCTGCTGTATCAGAAATTACACGGTTCATTTCAAATAATTTTTTACGTGCAATTGTATTTGCGATTAATGGCGTTTCATGTAAAGACTCGTAGTAAGCAGACTCTGCAATAATACCAGAATCAGTCATAGCTTCAAAAGCTAATTCAACACCAGCTCTAACCATAGCAACCATTAATACACCGTGATCGTAAAATTCTTGTTCAGAAATTTTATCACTTCCTGCAGGAGTTTTTTCAAAAGCAGTTTCACCAGTAGCTGCTCTCCAAGTTAAAAGGTTTTTATCATCGTTAGCCCAATCTTCCATCATTGTTTTAGAAAATTCACCTTGAATAATATCATCCATATGTTTTTGGAATAATGGACGCATGATATCTTTCAATTCTTCAGCCAATTCAAAAGCTTTTATTTTTGCTGGGTTAGATAAACGATCCATCATATGTGTAATACCACCGTACTTTAAACCTTCCGTAACAGTTTCCCAACCATATTGGATTAGTTTAGAAGCATAACCAGCATCTAGACCTTTTTCAATCATTTTATCGAAACATAAAATAGATCCTGTTTGTAACAAACCACATAAAATAGTTTGCTCACCCATTAAATCAGACTTTACTTCTGCAACGAAAGAAGATTCTAAAACACCTGCTCTATCACCACCTGTAGCTACTGCGTAAGCTTTAGCTTCAGCAAATCCTTTACCTTGAGGATCATTGTCTGGGTGAACAGCGATTAATGTTGGAACACCAAAACCTCTTTTATATTCTTCACGCACCTCAGATCCTGGACATTTTGGAGCAACCATAATAACCGTTAAATCTTCGCGAATTTGCATTCCTTCTTCTACAATATTAAAACCGTGAGAATAAGATAATGTAGCTCCTTTTTTCATTAAAGGCATAATGGCAGTAACTACTGCAGTATGTTGCTTATCTGGAGTTAAGTTAATAACTAAATCAGCAGAAGGAATAAGCTCTTCGTAAGTACCAACATTAAAGCTGTTTTCTTTAGCGTTTTTGTACGATTGTCTTTCTTCTTTAATTGCTGCTTCACGTAATGTATACGAAATATCTAAACCAGAATCACGCATGTTTAATCCTTGGTTAAGTCCTTGGGCACCACAACCTACGATTACTATTTTTTTACCTTTTAAAGCTGATACACCATCAGTAAATTCACTTGTGTCCATGAACCTACATTTCCCTAATTGGGTCAATTGTTCTCTTAATGATAGTGTATTGAAATAATTTGCCATTTTATAAACTCGTTTATTTAAAATTGATTTTATTTATTTTCTTTGAATTCTGCTAATAATACCGATATTGGCATTTCAGCTTTAGTTACTGCTATTCTCCCTGAACGTACAAATTGCATAATCCCGAAAGGTTTTAATTTGTCATACATTTCGTCAACCTCAAACTTTCTTCCTGTTTTTGCTAAAACAAAGAAATCTCTTGATACAGTTACAATAGTTGCATTACAATCTTTTATAATATTTTGAATGTTTCGTTCGTCAAATAACAAGCTAGAATCTATTTTAAATAAAACAGACTCTTGATAAATAGTTTCATCATCTAAATGAAAATACGCTTTAATAACTTCTATTTGTTTTTCTATTTGACCAACAATCTTACGTGCAGTTTCATGATCAGTAAATATTACAACTGTGAATTTTGAAACATTTTCTATTTCAGATTTAGAAACATTTAAACTTTCAATATTAATATGTCTTTTTAAAAATATCCCTGAAATCCTATTTAGTAGACCAACATTATTCTCAGAATAAACTGATACTGTATACCTATTTTTCTCCATTATTAATACTCAAACCCTAATATAATATGGGTTGTAATTTAAGTTCTTATTTTAATCTTATATCTGATACTGATGCTCCAGTTGGAATCATAGGAAATACGTTATCTTCCTTTTCAACCTTCACTTCTAAGAAATACGGATTTTTTGAAGCCATCATTTCTTTAATCGTATTTTTTAATTCACTTCTTTCGCTAATTCGCTTAGATTCGATATGATATCCTTCTGCTATTTTTACAAAATCAGGATTTACCATAACTGTTGAAGCATATCTTTTTTCAAAAAATAACTCTTGCCATTGGCGTACCATACCTAAGTGATCATTATTTAAAACCACAATTTTCACCGGTATATTATGTTGAAAGATAACACCTAATTCTTGAATAGTCATTTGATAACCACCATCACCAATAATAGCAACAACTTCCCTATCCATAGCACCTTGTTTAGCGCCAATAGCAGCAGGTAAGGCAAAGCCCATAGTACCTAAGCCACCTGAAGTTATATTACTTTTTGTTTGATTGAATTTTGCATATCTACAAGCGATCATTTGGTGTTGACCAACATCAGTAACAATAACAGCGCTGTTTTTTGAAGCGATATTTATCTCTTCAATAACTTCTCCCATAGTTAAACCTTCTTTCGTTGGTTTAATATCATTTTTAATTACTTCATTATATTCAATGTCATATCTTTTCTTAAACTCATTATGCCACTCATCATGATTTTTTTTATCAATTAATGGTAAAATAAGTTGTAAAGTTTCTTTTGAATTTCCTAAAACAGCAACATCAGATGTTACGTTTTTATTAATTTCAGCAGGGTCTATTTCAAAGTGGATAACTTTTGCTTGTTTAGCATATGTTTCTAAGTTACCAGTAACACGATCATCAAAACGCATCCCGATGGCAATTAGCAAGTCACATTCATTTGTTAAAACATTTGGTGCGTAATTACCGTGCATACCTACCATACCAACATTTAAAGGATGTTCACTATCCATTGCCGCGACTCCTAAAATTGTCCATGCAGCAGGAATACCTGCTTTTTCAACAAACTGTTTTAATTCAGCTTCAGCTTCTCCTAAAATAACTCCTTGACCAAAAACAATCATTGGTTTTTTAGCTTCATTAATTAATTTAGCAGCTTCAGCTATTGCATTTGTATTTGGCTTAGGTACGGGTTTGTAACTTCGTACACCTGTACATTTCTCATAAGAAAAATCAAACGTATCAAATTGAGCATCTTTAGTAATATCAATTAAAACTGGCCCTGGACGACCTGATTTTGCGATATAAAAAGCTTTAGCTAAAATTTCAGGAATCTCAGAAGCTTTAGTTATTTGGTAATTCCACTTTGTTACTGGTGTAGAAATGCCAACAATATCAGTTTCTTGAAAAGCATCAGAACCTAACAAATGGCTTCCAACTTGGCCCGTAATACAAACCATAGGAGTTGAATCTATTTGAGCATCAGCTAAACCTGTAACTAAGTTTGTTGCCCCAGGTCCTGAAGTTGCCATTGCAATACCAACTTTACCCGAAACTCTTGCATAGCCTTGAGCAGCATGTGTTGCTCCTTGTTCATGACGTGTTAATATATGAGTCAGTCTATCTTGAAATTTATATAATTCATCATAAACTGGCATTATAGCACCACCTGGGTAACCATAAATTAAGTCAACACCTTCTGCTAATAAACAATGAATAATTGCTTCAGCTCCACTAATATTCATAGTCTCTATCTTTTTATTAGGTGTCTTATTTTCTTTTATCGTATTCGAATTCATTCTCTTAATCTTGAGATTTTCTAGTAGTAATTTTATCTAGAAATAAAAATATATTATTAAAATTCGTCAGTAACACAACCTTGTGATGCTGAAGAAACAGAACGAGCGTATTTGTACAATACTCCCTTTTTAAATTTTAGGGCTGGTTCTACCCAAGCTTCTTTTCGTTTTGCTAGCTCCTCTGCAGTAACATCAACATTAATTGAGTTTGTTTCTGCGTCAATTGTAATAATATCACCATCATTAATTAAGGCAATAGCACCACCATCTTGAGCTTCTGGAGAAATATGACCTACGACGAAACCATGTGTACCTCCTGAAAATCTACCATCTGTAATTAAAGCTACATCTTTACCTAAACCAGCACCCATAATAGCCGCAGTTGGTTTTAGCATTTCTGGCATTCCAGGCCCACCTTTTGGTCCCTCGTACCTAATGACGACTACATCACCTTTTTTAACAATACCAGTTCTAATACCATCATTTGCAGCATATTCACCATTAAAAACTTTTGCAGTTCCTTTAAATAACAAACCTTCTTTACCTGTAATTTTTGCTACTGAACCATTTTCAGCGATATTTCCGTAAAGCATACGTAAATGACCTGTTGCTTTTATAGGGTTTTCTAAAGGACGAATAACATCTTGACCTTCAAGTAAACTTGGTACCTCTGCTAAATTTTCAGCTAAAGTTTTACCAGTAACTGTTAAACAATCACCATGTATTAAACCTTTTTCTAATAAATATTTTAATACTGCAGGAGTACCACCAATGCGGTGAACATCTTCCATCAAATATTTACCACTAGGTTTTAAATCTGCAATAAATGGTGTTGTATCACTAATATGTTGAAAATCTTCTAACGTAAATTCAATATCGGCAGCTCTTGCAATAGCTAAAAAGTGTAGTACTGCATTTGTAGAACCTCCCATAATAGTTACCAAACGAATTGCATTTTCTAGTGATTTTCTAGTTACAATATCTAAAGGCTTTATATCATTTTCTAACAGATAAAACATTTTTTTACCTGCATCAATACACTCTGCTTTTTTCTCACTACCTATTGCAGGGTTTGAAGAGTTGTATGGTAATGCCATACCTAAAGCTTCAATTGCCGATGCCATAGTGTTTGCAGTATACATACCACCACAAGCACCTGCACCCGGAATAGATTTTTTAATAATACATTGAAATTCATCTTCTTTCATTGTACCAGCAACTTTTTCTCCCCAAGCTTCAAAAGCAGAAACAACATCTAACTTTTTATCATTATGACAACCAGAAGCTATAGTACCACCATACACTAGAATTGATGGTCTGTTTAAACGAATCATAGCCATTAAAGCACCTGGCATGTTTTTATCACAACCAACTACAGTAACCAAACCATCATATGACATACCTTGAACAACAGTTTCCATAGAATCTGCTATAATATCACGTGATGGTAATGAAAAACGCATTCCTGGCGTTCCCATAGAAATACCGTCACTAACACCAATAGTATTAAAGATTAAGCCGACCGATTCATTTGAGTTTACACCCTCTTTTACTTCCTTAGCTAAATCATTTAAATGCATGTTACAAGGGTTACCTTCGTAACCTGTACTTGCAATACCAACTATTGGCTTATCAAAATCTTCATCTTTAAATCCTATACCGTATAACATTGCTTTTGCTGCAGGTTGTGTAGGATCTTGAGTGACGTTCTTACTATATTTATTTATTTCCATTAAACTTAATGCTTGTATATTAAATATCCCTTGTGTATTCTCTAACTATTCAAAGATAATAGTTTATAATTCCTTATAATTTTAACAATTCTTATTGGTACAAATTCAATTTCCGCTAAATGTATCTAAACTACTGATTTTAAGTAAAATAGACTAGTATTTCGTACCATATTCATTTATTTTAAACATTTTTAAAGGGCTTGTGTTTTTATGAATAACACAAAAATTTTAGCCATTTATCAATAAAAAAGCCTGTATCTTTATAATTACGATACAGGCTTTTTAATAAATAAAATACCGTATCATCTCTTACTAGAGACGATGATAATCACTTTATTTAAAATATAATTTCTCATATAATATGATAAAGGTAATTAATAAGCTCGGTAGTAACAAAAGATAGTTTAAGTTTTATATACATTTGATACATGATGGAATTATTGAACAAGCAAAATGATTTTTTTTATTCGCAACAAACAAAAAGTATAGCTTTTAGAAAAAAGTTTTTAATAAAACTTAAAAATGAAATTATTGCTCAAGAAGATGCTATTTGTGATGCTATATATGCAGATTTTAAAAAACCAAAGTTCGAATCTTTGGCCACCGAAACTCAATTTACAATTGCCGAATTAAATGGTGCGATTAAAAAGTTGAATAAATGGGCTAAACCTCAAAAAAAAAGTGGCTCTTTACTTAATTGGCCATCAAGCGATTATATATATAAAGAACCGTATGGAGCAGTTTTAATCATTGCACCTTGGAATTACCCTTTTCAGCTTGCTTTAGCACCGCTTATTGGAGCTATTGCTGCAGGTAATACTGCTGTTATAAAACCGTCAGAACTCACACCAAATACTTCAAAAATTATTAGCTTAATCATTAAAAATGTTTTTCCAGAAGAATATGTTTCGGTAGTTGAAGGTGGTGTGGAAGTATCTAAAGAATTATTAGCTCAAAAATGGGATTATATTTTTTTTACAGGAAGCACACGTGTTGGTAAAATTGTTTATGAAAGTGCGGCTAAACACTTAACCCCTGTAACCTTAGAATTAGGAGGTAAAAACCCAACTATTGTTGATGCTACTGCATCATTAAAAACTAGTGCTGACCGAATTGTTTGGGGGAAATTTTTAAATGCTGGTCAAACATGTATTGCTACAGATTATATTTTAGTTCATAAAACAGTAAAAACAGCATTGATTGATGCGTTGAAAAATAGCATTACTAAATTTTATGGGAATGCTATTGAACAGTCTCCTGATTTTGCTAGAACAGTAAATCAATCTCATTATGAGAACCTAAAAGAAATGCTTGAAGGTGAAAATATTGTTTTTGGCGGACAGACTAATGATGATGATAATTACCTTTCTCCTACCTTAGTTGACGAACCTAATCTGGAAAGTAAAATAATGAAAGGTGAAATATTTGGTCCTATTTTGCCTATTATTAGTTATGAAACTGAAGAAGATTTAGACATTTACATTACTAAATATGGAAAACCATTAGCAACCTACATTTTTAGTGAGAATAAAGATTTTCAAAATAAAATATTAAACAAATATAGTTTTGGTGGTGGTGCTATAAATGATACTATTGTACATATTACTAATAAAAAATTACCTTTTGGTGGTGTTGGAGCTAGTGGTATTGGCGCTTACCATGGGAAATTGTCTTATGATTTGTTTTCACATTCAAAAGCAATTATAAAAAAAGGAACTTGGCTTGATATTCCCTTACGCTACCCACCTTATAATTTACCTATAAAGTTTGCTAAAAAAATAAGTAAGTTATTTTAAAGTTACATTAGTTTAAAGTTTACTATATCACCAGATTTTTTTTGTGAAAGTATGGATATAGCTTTATCTGTTAGTTGAATAATTCTTGGGTAACCACCAGTTGTTTGGCCGTCTTTCATTAAAACAATCAATTTGCCTGCTGGTGTAAATTGAACTGTACCTGGCAACGTTGCTGATGTTAACATAGAAACTTTGTGACCATCAATTGTCTGCTTTAATTGATATGCCATTCTATTATTTTCTGGAGCAATATTAAATTCTCTAAAAAATATTTGTTCTAATTGTCTGTCATTCAACAAACTGAATTCCGGACCTTTTGCTACATATAATTCAGTTTCGTCTAGCAAGCTATTGGTTTTAAGACTAGTAATTTTAGGCTCAAATTTGGAGTTTTTAATATATGGAATTTCAAAATTATCTTTAATAACAATATATGGTGTAATAGCAGAATAATAAGATCTACTTCCTAATATTTCTTTAGATTGAAATCCGTTTTTGATAGCTATATATGCTCTAAATCCTTTTTGTAATCTGCCATAAGACAAAATATCACCAGCCATGATTTTTAATAATTTGTAATTTTCAACGGGTATATTATTTAAAGTAACTTCAAATTTAGCACCGCCAAGACTTATATATGTATCTTTTCCAAATTGTAAAGTTGGACCAGTCATTGTAATTTCTAAAACTGAATCATTTACATCATTTTCTAATAGCGTATTTATTTTATAAACAGTATTAGTGTCCATAACTCCCGATACCGGTACTCCATTATCTCTATATCCAAAACGACCACTATCTTGAATGGTGGTATATAAACCTGATTTTAATACTTTAAGCATCTATTTTAATTTTTTCAGGTTTGTAAATTCCTACTTCACTTTCAATTTTGGTTAAATCATAACTTGCTTTTGAAATTTGGTAGAATTGGACTTTATCTCCCACTTTAACCAAACATGGGTTCTCATTTTTGGTATTAAAAATAGGAACAGAACAATTTCCAATAATATTCCAACCACCTGGTGATTGTTGTGGGTAAACACCCGTTTGTTTGCCGGCCAAACCAACGGCTCCTTTTAAAACTTTTAACCTTGGTGTTTCTCGTCGTGGAATTTCTAATGCTTTGGATAAACCTCCTAGATACATAAAGCCAGGCAGAAAACCAATTCCGTAAACCGTATACGCAGTTGAAGTATGAAGTGCAATAATTTCTTCCTTTGTTTTATTTAAAGCTGCAGCTACATCGTTTAAATCTATACCAAAATCATCATCATAACACACAGGAAAACGCCATAAATATTTTTGAATCTTTTTAGCTTCACTTTTAGTATTATACCACGCTAATAATTGCTTTTTAAAAGCTACAAAATTAATGGTTTCATTTCTAAGAATAACAGTCAGTGAGTTATATGCTGGTACTAGTTCATAAACCTTATTTGTCAAACAGTGTTCATTCAAGTAATTTGAAAAAGTCAAAATATCATCTAAGATATTTTCTTCAACCTTATCGGGCCATTCAATTAAAACTGCATGAGTACCAAAAGGTTTAATTGTTATAAAATAATTTTTCACTTTAAAACAGTTATGTTGTGGTTGGGTAATTCTTTATCAAGATACATTAATATTTCTGAAGCATTAACAGTATCACCATGAATACAATAAGTCTGTGAAATTATACTCATAAAATTATTATTTATTGTTTTTACACGTCCATTAATTACCATCTCTTTAATATGAGCTAAAATGGTTTTACCTTCTTTTAAGAGAGAGTTAGGTTCTTTGCGTGATACAAGGGATAAATCATCATTATAATTACGATCAGCAAATGCTTCAAACGCAATTGTGAAACCTCTTTTTTGTGCTTCAAATGCAACTACGGAATTATAGGGTACATAAAGGATAGCGTCAGTCTTATAATCTTTAATACTGTCTAAAAAAACAGTTGCTAAGTTTTTAGTTTTAGCAATATCATTATATAAAGCTCCATGGGCTTTTATATGATGCATAACACCTTTTTCTTCTTTTAAAATACTTAAAAAAAAAGCTAGTTGATTTTTGATGCTCTCTTTTAAGTTTTCATCAGAAATAAATATGGATTGTCTGCCAAAATTTTCTTTATCAGGGTATGAAGGGTGCGCACCAATTTTTACATTATTTTTTAATGCAAGTTGCAGGACAGTTCTAATTGTATTTTCATCACCTGCATGACCGCCACAGGCAATATTACATGATGATATTAATGGAAGAATTTCTTGCTCGTTCCCCACTCCTTCACCAACATCACAATTTATATCAATAGTATGCATATTTATAAGGAATAACCTATAACTTTTAATATACTCTTTACACCTAGTATAATTGAAATCAGAACAATTAAAACACCTAATATATTTTGAAATAAGGTGTTTTTAAATTTTCCTAAAACACTTTTTTTATTTACAATCCACAGTAAAAATATAGCAATTACTGGTAATAGAATTCCATTAGCAATCTGTGCAAATTTGATAATTTCAATAGGTTTAATTCCTAATAATAAAAAGGAAACACCAATTATTATAATTAGCATCCATACTGCTTTAAAGCGTTTATCTTTTAAACCTGCATTCCACCCAAAACAACTATTTGCTACATAAGCTGCAGCTAATGGTGCTGTTACTGATGATGTTATTCCTGCTGCAAAAAGACCTATTCCCATAAAATATTTAGCAGCTGTGCCAAATAAAGGTTCTAAACCTTTGGCTAAGTCCATAACACTAGTAATATTCTTATTTGTGATGCTTGTTGCTACTATTATTATACACATAGACACCAAACCACCTAATGAGATAGAAATTATGGTATCTTTTTTAGCATTTGGTAACTCATCTTTTGTTTTCCATTTTTCACTTACTAATGATGCATGTAAAAACAAATTATAAGGAACAACCGTTGTACCAACTAAAGCTATAATGGTAAGTATACTGTTTTCAGGAGTTGATGGTACAAATAAACCTTTTACTATTGCTACCAAATCAGGTTTTGTGATAATTGCGGTGAGAATAAATGATAGACTCATTATAATGACTAATGAAACTAATACTTTTTCTAAGGCTTTGTAGTTCCCAAAATAAAGTAAAGCAAATGCAATACTTGAGATTATAAGTGCATATATCTCAGTGTAGCCACTACCAAAAATTGCTTCTAAACCTAGTGTCGCACCACCAATATTACCACCTTCATACGCTGCATTACCAATTATAATTGCTGCAATTATAATTCCTAAAATAAGGTATTTAGACCAGCTTGTATTTAATTGTTCTTTTATAACATCAGCCAACCCTTTTTGACTAACAATACCTATACGAGCAGCCATTTCTTGCAAAACAATAGTTGCAATTACAGATAACAGCATAGCCCACAACAAAGCGTATCCAAAACTAGCACCTGCTAATGTGCAAGCAGTTACTGTTCCTGGCCCAATAAAGGCCGCTGCAATTAAAACACCTGGTCCAATTTTTTTGAACATATTAATGAGCGTTGTTTAAAGAATACAAAGCAAAGCTTCCTAACCAATGTGTACCACTATAATTCCCATCAACAATACTTGGTAACGATGTGTTTATATGATCTGTTGCTATATTTTTTAAATGGGTGTATTCAGGTAAACTCTCACTTATTCTATACAAACACCAAGATCTGCTAAAATTTAAACCATCTAAATGAACCAATTTACCATCAGTTCTATCAGACACTTTCCCTGGTTCTAATTGATATTCAGGGTCTGTTAATTCTGGAAGAAAAGCATCAAACCAAATTTTAAATTCTTCCGGACTGTAAATTTTGCGCATTAAATTAGCTTCCTCCAAACAAGGAGAAAGAAAATCAAAACCATTAGGCTCCCAACTTAACGGACAATCACTGTCATCAGCATAAAAGCGAAGTGCCGCCTTTTTAATTGATTCAGATAATTTTGTGTCAGATAATGTAATTGCATAATCTAAAGCAAATGAAAGTCCGAATGCTGTGTTAGTATGTTCACCTACACGTAATGGATAGTTTAATTTTGGTAAAAATGTAATGTAATTTTCAGTAATTAAATTTGTCAGAGGCTGTAAATTTGCTTCTAGTTCTCTTGCTATAGGATCTTCCCAAGTATGTAATTCTTCTGCTAATTTTAAGACCCAAGCCCAACCATAAGTTCGTTCATACGAACTATTGCCTTTCATATTAAAGTAAGCAATTTCATTAAGTATATTATCTTTAGAGATATTGACACTTAATTTTTCTTTAATAAGGTTAGCTTCATCAATATTTGGGAATTGTTTTAATAATGATATTAAAGACCAATGCCCATGCACAGATGAATGCCAATCAAAACAGCCATAAAATGCTGGATGCAATTCTTTGGGCGTTTGTAAATGCGTAATATCGTTTAAAGTTTGGTTTAATTTATTAGGATATTCTACTTGTAAACATTCTAATGGTAAACTAGCTAACCTGTTGGCTTCTTCAAGGGTAAGTGTGGGTAGTGTTTTTAAAACTATAGGTTCTGTTGTTGTTTTCTCTTCTTTTTGTTTACAGCTAGCTATTGTAATAACAACTAAACATGTAGAGACTAATTTACGAATCATTTAAAATAGTTTACTTATTCAGGTTAAATATAATTAGATAAACATAATTAATAGTTAAAATTGCAAGATAATATCGATAAGCTACACTCCGCGGATGTAGTTCATCTAAAAGTTTGCAGTTCGTCTAAAAGTCAAAATAATTATATAATATTTCTAAAATGCTACGGTTATAATAGTCCCGAAACTTATTTAACCTACATTAATGAAATGTTTAGAATGTAACAACAAACTAACTCATGCAGAACATACAAAATCTATGGAAAATTACGGTGTAGAACTCTGTAATAGACATAGGTTACGAATTGATCAGTTGGTTTTAACAAAAAGTACGCCCAAAGAGGCTATACAACTATATTATGCCTTAAAAGAGGCTGGTATTGCGGCTATGCTCGAATGGTGGGATGGCAAAAAATCGGTTGATTTAGCTATTAATCGAGTTAAACTAAATATAGAAATTGACACCAATTATAATACCATTACCCATGAACAAGCTATTCTAGATTTGGAAGAGGCCATGCATTCTTTTAAAAGTGGATTCACTACAATTCGAATTCCGCATGTAGTTGTAAAGTATTATTTAAAAGATACCGTAAAAAACATACAAGGCATTGTTGAAGGTCTTAAAGTAAACATTAAAGTGATTACTTAAATATTTGACAAATAACAGAAAACTTATAAAAACGGAATTATCAATTGATAATTCCGTTTTTAGTTTCTATAAATATTATTTAAATGATTCTATTTTTATTAATGAATCAGTTCCCAAGTGTTTATCATCTTTATTGTAATACCAAGCTCTAATTTTTGGTATTTTAAAACTTCCAAAAGTTTCAATTCCGTTTAAAAGAATATACTCTCCATCATTGATTGTTTCATCATGAAAAAACTGATACACTTCCATTGCATAGGTATTTGGGTCAAAATAAAAATACCAAATATCATTACCTACATTTTCTTCATACGTCACCTTTAATACTAAATATTTTTTTCCTTTAAATACTTTTGTCTGTATTTCAGAATTTAATTGTACACCCTCATCTTTCAATTTCATTGGAAGACCGTATAAATATAGGTAATAGTTCTTCATTAGTTCGGCACGTTCACAACTCAACCGATGTGTTTTTTTTTCTTCTTCAGAAATGTTTTTACTACCGTTTAATTTAATATTGCAGTCATCTTTAGCTATGGTTTGTTTAATTTTTATACTATCTGATATTGTCACTATTTCAAAATACTGATTCGGTAAATCAATTTTAATTTCACTTAGTCTTTCTCTTCCATCAGGGTATTCCATCGAAATAATTAGTTTTCCTTTGAAAGTAGGCCAAAGATTATTTGGATCATGAAATGCTATAGATTTATCTAACAATTCAGAAGCTGTAAGAACTTGCGCTTTTGAAGTTTGTAAACCTAAAATAAAAATAAAGAAGGAAAAATATTTTATCATATTTAATTTATTTGAAAATTACCCTAACCAACCATCACGATCTAAACTACGGTATTGTATGGCCTCACCAATATGCATGCCTTGAACATTTTCAGAACTATCTAAATCAGCAATTGTTCTTGCAACTTTTAAAATTCTGTCATAAGCTCTTGCAGAAAGATTTAAGCGTTCCATTGCGTTTTTTAAAAGCTCTTTTGAAGCTTCATCCATTTTACAATAAGTTCTAATTTGTTTGGTATTCATTTGTGCATTGTAGTGTACATTTTCCATTGTAGCAAAACGTTTGGTCTGCAATTCTCTTGCTGCAGTTACGCGTTTTCTAATATCAACACTACTTTCTCCTTTTCGTTCTTCTGATAATTTTTCAAAAGGTACAGGTGTAACTTCAATATGAATATCAATACGGTCTAATAATGGACCAGATATTTTACTTAAATAGCGTTGCATTTCTGCAGGTGAAGATGTTACTGGAGCATCAGGATCATTAAAATAACCTCCGGGACTCGGGTTCATACTTGCGACTAACATAAAACTACTTGGATATGTTACTGTAAAACGTGCTCTTGAAATTGTTACTTCTCTGTCTTCTAGAGGTTGACGCATTACTTCTAAAACACCACGCTTAAATTCAGGTAATTCATCTAAAAATAGAACGCCATTATGCGAAAGTGAAATTTCACCAGGTTGCGGATATGCACCTCCGCCAACAAGTGCAACGTCAGATATTGTGTGATGTGGCGAACGAAATGGTCGTTGATTCATTAAACCCATATTTTTAATTTTACCAACTACGCTATGTATTTTAGTAGTCTCTAATGCTTCATGCAAAGTCATTGGGGGTAAAATAGATGGTAAGCGTTTAGCAAGCATAGTTTTACCAGCACCAGGAGGACCAATCAAAATAATGTTATGTCCGCCAGCTGCAGCTATTTCCATACAACGTTTAATACTTTCTTGACCTTTCACATCAGCAAAATCAAACTCAGGAAAATCTAGCGTTTTATAAAACTCAGCTCGAGTATCAATTATTGTTTGCTCTAGCGGAGTATTATTATCAAAATATTCAATAACTTCTTTGATGTTTTCAATACCATATACCTCAAGTCCGCTAACAATTGCTGCCTCTCTTGCATTTTCCTTAGGTAATATAAAACCTTTGTAGCCTTCTTCTTTTGCTTTAATTGCAATGGGCAACGCTCCTTTTAAGGGTTGTAAGCTACCATCCAATGATAACTCGCCCATAATAATATACTTTTCTATATTATCTGATTTTATTTGTCCAGAAGCAGTTAATATTCCTAGAGCAAGTGTTAAATCGTACGCAGAACCTTCTTTACGTAAATCTGCCGGAGCCATATTAATAGTTAGCTTTTTACCTGGAATTTTATATCCATTATTTTGTAAAGCGGCCGCTATTCTATAGTTACTTTCTTTAATAGCATTATCTGGCAAACCCACTAAATGATATCCGATACCTTTATCGACATTAACTTCAATAGTAATTGTTGTGGCTTCAACACCAAAAACGGCGCTACCATAAACTTTTGTAAGCATTTATTCTATTTTGCTTAAAAATAGGTAAATAAAATTAAATGTTAAAAACTGTTAAATAGTATTATTTAGGATTAAGGACTAACAAAGACTCTTTGGTATTTATAATTTCTTCTTTGTTCAATAACATTTTTCTAAATTTTCCTTGAATATACATTTCAGCTTGGTCTTTATAATGTTTACTAAACGGATTACCTGATTGTCCTGTTGGTAGTATACTCGTACTATTTTCAACATCAGAAAAATCAATTACTCGGCGTGTTGACGGTCCAGATGTTACGTTATAATACCCATCTTCAGTATACGAAAAAGATAAATTATTAATCACCTCTCTTGTTCCGTGTACAGGGAAAGGACCAACGTTAAAAAAAGATTTTAATGCTTCAACTTTGCCAATTGGGTGTTCATGTTCTAAAGTGTGTACCTTATTCCATGTCCATGTTTTATAATCATTTCCTAAAGTTTCCACCAATTCTTTATATGACTGTTTGAATGCGTTGGTTACAACAACAGTTTTAGTTTCTATTTCTGAAGTATTAATATCATCCCACCAAACAGATTCTTGCTTTTTAGCCATTGGAGCGATAGTTCTTTTTAAAAAATGTGTAGCCATTAAAGCTGTAAATTGTTCTTTACTTAACTCATCTCTAAACGTATATTTTAAAAAGTTGTAAATCCATTTTTGATAGACCGTACTTTCAATACTATTAAGAGTTGCTTCTCCACTCCAATTTTTTATTTTACTGATTAACTCTTTTTCATTGGATGATAGCTTTGTGAAATCTAAATCAGCAATTAAGTTCCTCAAAACTTCGTCATCAACAGCAGATGTAACATCAGTAATCATTTTTTGAATATTAGCACTACTCCAATTATTTTTTGCATCAAGTATTTCTGTAATTCTTTTTGCTCTATTTTCTGGTAGATAATAACCTGGATAAATCTTACCATTTAAAGCTTCTGGTTGATTATTTGCAGAATACACATAGTTATTTGAAGGGTTTACAGCATTGGGGTTATGAGAAAAATCTAAATATTTAATAATTTCATTTTTACCAGAACTACCATTTAAAATGAATTTGGTATTCACACTGTCTGGCATCTGAAATATTTTAGCGGTCGCAAACCACCCAACATTTCCATCAGCATCGCCGTACATTATATTAAGTCCTGGTGCATGAATACCTTTTAAAGCATTTTTAAAATCTGTTATATTATCTGCATGTATAATTTCATTAAAAGCGTCTAAAGTTTTATTTTCATTTGAAGTATACACCCATGACATTGCGATAGGTTTTTCACTTTTAACCTGATCTGCGATACCATTTAATACAGAGCCATGAATTGTTTTTTTGTATGAAAATTTTACATCCTCAGCATCTTTAACTTTAATGGTTTTGGTTACAATTTCATATTTTTTCCATTCTCCTTTGTAGTTGTATTGCGTACTATCAATTGGATTTTGATATTCTTCATAAAAATTAATATCATCATTTTCAAACATGGTTAAACCATAAGCGTTATTCCTATCATGGCCCAAGAGTGGAAATGGAACACCTGCTAAATGGTAACCGTATTTTTCATAAGTTGGTGTGCTTACATGTGCTTCATACCAAACAGAAGGTTGTGAAAAACCAATATGTGGATCATTAGCAAAAATCACTTGACCATTCTGTGTTTTTTCTGGAGCAATTACCCAGCTATTACTGCCTTCAAATAAGGGAACTGGTAATTTTTCTAATGCTGAAAAAGCAAGTTGAGAAACTCCGTATTTAATATCAGACTGTTCAAAAGGATAATTTTTAATAGTTGTTAATGTACTATCAGTACCCACTTCTAAATCTTTCAAATATGCGTCACCTAATTTATTTTTAATTTCCGTTAATAAAGGGTCTGTTTTATGACCCATTGCGAAACTAAATGCCATATAGCCAATGGTATTATAAACATCTTCAAATGTAAACGGCTTTTTCTCTACACCAGTTAAATAGAATTCTATTGGTGTTGCACCATTCTCTAAAAATTGATTAACACCATCTAAATATGCTTGTGTTAACCTATAAGTCTGCGAACTTTTATCAATTGAGGCAACTGTTTTTTTTGTGGCTTCATCAATGCCTAATGAAAGTAAAAACTTATCCGTTTTAAGCATATCAGAACCAAAAATTTCTGATAATCTACCTGTTCCAATTCTCCTAAGAAGTTCCATTTGCCAAAGTCTATCTTGAGCATGTACATAGCCTAAAGATCTAAAAGCATCTTCTTCTGTTTGCCCATAAATATGAGGAATACCATAGGTGTCATAATATATTTGAACCTTATTGTTTAAATGTTTTATTTCTAAATCACCTGAATAATTAGGCTTTAAAGTTTGCACAAAAAAATATAGTCCTAATGCAATTACAGCAATTAAGACTATAGTATAAATTCCTATTTTTTTTAATGTTTTCAAGCTATTATCTTTTCACGAAAGATAAAACTATTTGAACACTAATTAAAATGCTATTATAATGTTTAATATAAGTTTAATTATTTTTCGACTCACCAAACATCTCTGTGAAAATGCCTTTGACATGTGCCGAAGACATTTGCATTGCCTTAGCCATTTTATTAATCATAAGTAATTCAGATTCATCAATGTTTCCATCTGCAGCAGCAACTGAAATAGCACATTTTATGATAACCTCTTTGCCATGGTCATTTAATGACGGACCTACTTTTTTCAAATACGTAGTAACATCTTCTTTTTCTTTTTTTACCTGCTCAATATAGTTTTCTAAATGAGACATCGTTAAATCGTTTTTACCGAACTTATTGATAATCTTTAACACTTGTTTTTTCTCATTATTGTCAATAACACCATCGGCTAACATTATCAATACCATAGAATGTCTAATGGCTTTCTCATACGTTGCCATAAACTGCTCGTTATTTGAATTGGCATTGTTATTTAAAACTCTTAATATATAGGTTCCTTTACAATTGCCGCACTCTACATATTCACCTGCACTACCTAGCGGAATTAATGGAATAAAATATAAAGTGAAAAATTTAGTTACTTTTCGGTGTCGATATGGTTTACTTTGTTCGCATTGTGGACAATGAAAATCGCCTGACTTAATTGTAGATTTAATACCAGTTGTTCCGAATATAATCATAATGTTTAGGATTTGGTTAACTCATTATTTTGATAGTTTTTACTTGTTATTGGTTGTATAATTTGCTATCATTAATAATTACAACGTTCTTATTTTAAAATAGTTGTATTAAAAACAAAAACCTCTTTAACTGTGTAGCTAAAGAGGTTTAATAGTATTGAATGTTTAATTTTAATTAGGAGGATAACAAAGTAAAATTTTAGATTCGGTTTTTGAAACATAGGTAATTTCTGAAATTGCGGCAGATATAAATATTTCATCACCTTGAGTGTATTCATATTCTTTTCCTTCACAGATTAAAACACCATCACCTGAATATATAACTGCTACATAAAATGAAGCGCCACTTTTAACGGTGTGTTTTCCATTTAGTAATAACTCATTTAAACCAAAGCAATTGGTATGCTTTTTATTAAATAATGTTCTAAAAGTAAACTCATCTGAACTTTCTAAAACTTCAGGTATTATTTTCCATTCCGTTAATGCTTCTTCTAAAGTATAATTGTCATAATGGAAACACTCTAACATTTTTTCTTCTCCAACCCCTTGATGAATTAATTCTGGTCCTATTTTTAAACCATTAGGAGTTGTTTTTTCAACACGCATGGTATAATCAGTTGGCTCTTGAACTTCCATTAAAAAACAACCAGAACCAATAGCGTGCGGTACACCACCATAAATCATAAAAGCATCACCAGCTTTTACTTCAATTTTATGAAGGCAATTAAGCATACCTTCAATATTCTGATCTTCAAAATGTTTTTTCCACTCATCTCTAGTAACGTGTTTTTTAAATCCCATATAAACGACACTTTTTTCGCCGTCTATTTCTCTAGTGTTTAAAACATACCAAGATTCTGTTTTACCAAATTCTGAATTAAAAACAGTTTTCGCATATTCTTTATCAGGATGTACTTGAACAGTTAGTCTTTCTTTAGAATCTAACATTTTAATTAAAACACCTGTAGTTCCAAATTTATCAGCTAGCTCTTTTCCTAAATACAATTCTAAATTCGAATTTATCAAATCCTTCAAAGGAATCTCTCCTTCTTCAGTTGCTATAAGTGATAAACCTTCATCATCAGGCCTATTATTTCCTCGTGCAGTAACAGCAGACATAATCCATTCTTCAGGAAAACTTCCATCTGTTTCAGTAGTTGTTTTTTTCCATCTATCAATTAAAGCACCACCTTCATAAGTTCTCCAAACTCTATTATTAAGTTGTTTTAAAGGTATATGTGCGTATTTCTGTAAGTGTTCACTCATGTTTTTAATATAAATTGAATGTAAAAAGTAAAGTTAAGTTGTAAATTTTGCCTATAAAAATTTAAAGACCAATCTTTTAATAGAATTATATGAAATTTATGAAACCTACAATTGCAACGTAGAGCATATAACAGTTAAAAATAAAAGTAGCACCTAGAGCAATGTTCATCCAGATACTAATTTTATGATTTTTCATAAAATCTGATTTATTTAAAAGTATGATTAAAAATAAAGTTATAAGAGGCATTACAAAAGGACTAAGTGCTTGTGATGCAATTAAAATCCAGACTGGTTTACCGCCTAAAACTGGTACTATTAAGCCAGATAAAGCTACTAAAATAACAATACCCTTAAATAATGGTCTTTTCATATTACGCTTAGTTCCTGTATAATCTGCAATTAACCATGGGAATAATAATAGGTTCGGAAAAATTGAAGATAAACCAGCACCAATAATACCAAGAGTGAATAAAGTTAGAGCAAAATCCCCTGCCCAAGGCCCTAGTGCTTGCATCATATCAGTAGCATCATCAACTGGAGTCTGACTAAAATAAAGGGTACCAGTAGCACTTATCATAATTGCTAAACTAATAAAGAAGGTCATTATCATTGAAGACATTGCATCTTTATTTTCTTTTTTCAAATCAGTTATACCCCAGTCTTGTTCTTGTACCAAAATGCTTCGTGAAGCTAAACAAACACCTGCCATTGTAGTACCAACAATACCTGCAATTACAAGCCCGGTATTATCACCAGTAGGAAGTTCAGGAAAAAAATCAACCATTGCTTTACCAGATTCTTTAAGAACCATTATACTTGTGAATATGAAAGCTAATGCCATAAAACCTACCATTATACTCATTGCTTTTATAAAATTCTCATGCTTACCTGTCCAAAAAAGACCTATTAAAAGTGCAATAAAAAAAAAAGAAACCACTGGTCCGTTTAAAAATGAAATGGAAGTATTTACTGAAATCCATTTCATAGTAACTTCCGCAACAACGCCCATTACACCAATACATGAGGAAACTATTGATACTAATAAGGCTGTAATAATGAATATGGTAATAGGTTTCCCAAATGTTTTTTTAAAATTATACATTAGGGTTTGTCCTGATAGAATTGTCAATTTACTAATAGAAATTAATAAAAAGTACGTAAAAAAGCATGATAATAACAATGCCCAAGATAAGCTTAACCCGTATTTAGCGCCCGAAACCACCATTGAGGTTACACTCCCCGTACCAACTACATAACCAATAATAAAAAAAGCCGGACCGAAATCTTTAAGCTTTTTTTTTATTTTTTCTGAAAAGGTAAGGGTGTTTGTTGTCATAATAAAAATATTTTAAATTGATATTTGTTGAATTGTCAATTTAAGTATAAATTTATAATTACAAGCCTATTTACTTTCTATATAAAATGTTAAAATTTAAATGGAAGGTTTACTTGTTTTAAAAAAAGTTTGCATAACATTATTAAATGGGTTTTAAAATTTAATTTAATAGGTGCAATTGTTTATTATAAAATTCTATAGCAAAAATTACACCTATAAATCTTGAGCCTTTTTGAAACAGTTGCATTATAAATTTTGTTCTTTCTGATCAAGAATTTTGAAAAACTCATCTCGGTTTGATTTATCTTCAAACAGACCACCATACTCTAAGGTTGAAGTAAAACTATTTTTATCTTTTATTCCTCTTGAAGAAACACAAAGGTGTTTAGCACTAATTAAAACGATAATGTTATCAGTGCCTAGTACAGATTTTAGATCATTGAAAATTTGTAATGATAATCTTTCTTGAACCTGCGGACGATGAGAATAATAATCAACTAGGCGGTTAATTTTTGATAAACCGATTACCCTTTCTTCTGGAATATATGCTATATGGGCATAACCAGTAATAGGCAAAAAATGATGCTCACAAGCAGAATCAATAGTAATGTTTTGTTCTACGAGCATTTTTTGATAACCATACTTATTTTCAAAAGTAGATAGCTTTGGTTTATTTTTAGGATTTAAACCATAAAAAAGCTCTTTTACGTACATTTTAGCAAATCTATATGGTGTGCCTGATAAACTATCATCTGCTAGGTCTAAGCCTAACTCAGTCATAATTTTGCCAAAATGATGCTGTATATTTTTTATTTTTTCGTCATCTGACTTATCAAATGCGTTAGGTAATAAAGGAGTATCTATATTTGAACCAATATGGTTATCCCCTATGCTTTCAACTTCTTCTTTATTCATTATTTACACAACATTTATTTGTTTTACATTGGCAGTAGTTTAGGTTATAAATATGTAATACTGCTAGAATTACAGCAACAGAATACATCACTATTTCAGGAATAGGAAACAATTCTAATTTTTCATTCACCATGGTTGTAAAAAGTATTATCCAACTTATCCACAGTGCTTTTTTTATAAAGTGACTACTTGTTGTTTGCGATGATTTATACACTGCCAAAAAGGAGATAACTATAAAAATAATATCTATCCATCCCCACCAAATTGGTTTATTAGCGATTGCCAATGTGGCTGTGGATTGTGCTATGAACAAAAATGGGGTAGCTACACAGTGTATTAAACACAATGTACTTGCTAATGCTCCCCAAGTATCAGGTTTTTTTATTGTTAAATTCATTTTTTATTATTAATGCAACTAAGTTGCAAATATAAACATTGTTTGTTAATACAACTAAGTTGTATTAAATTTGTTTTATGGGTATTATAAGAAAAACACAATCGGTAGCATTATTACTAGACGAGTTTAATACAAATTCGGGTGCTATTTCGGTAACAACATTGAATAAACGATTAAATTCTAACCTTAATAAATCTACTATTTATCGGGTGTTAGATAAACTTGAAGATGATGGAGTATTGCATTCTTTTTTAGGCGATAATGGTATAAAATGGTATGCTAAATGTGAGGGTTGTAGCCATGATAATCATAAAGATATTCATCCCCACTTCCAATGCGTTGTTTGTGGTAAAGTAGATTGTTTGAATGTAGATATAGTTGTGCCTAAAATTCCAAATCGTGAAATTAATTCGACTGAAATATTGATAAAAGGTAAATGTGAAACCTGTTTAAATTAATAGCTATTTAATTTAGAGTAATCGATTTAATATATTTTGGCCTTCTTCCCAAAATTTTAAATCAGATTCTGAATTTATATGCCCTTTAGCTCCAATATTTACAAACTCACTATTCCATTGCTGTGCAAAATATTCAGCTCGTTCTAAACTTCCAAAAGGATCATTTTCACTAGCTATCACAATTGATGGCGATGATAATTTACTTAAAGGCATCGGAGCAAAATTCCTAATTATATCTGGTGTATGCGCTGGAGAATCAATATCAGCTGGCGCGACTAATAATATCCCTTTTATATTTGGATTGCCATGTAAAGCATCCCAATGTGCAACTAATGAAACGGCTAAACTATGTGCTACTAAAATAATCGGTTCTTCAATTTTTTGAATAGTATTATTTAAGTTTTCTAACCAAGATGCTAGTTTTGGTGCGTTCCAATCATCTTGTACCACTCTCGTTGAATTTTTGTATTTTTTTAACCAATACGATTGCCAATGATTTTCATCAGAGCCACCAAGACCAGGGATAATTAATAAATGTGTATTCGATTCAGTCATAAGATTTAAAATAAACTTATGACTAAAATATGAATATTTATGCAATTACTTTTTCATGAATTTTTTCAAAGGCTTTATAAAGCTTTCAAACTTTTCAATATGTGGTAAATGACCTATATTTTTAATTTCTACCAATTTCGCGTTTGGAATTCTTTCTTTAGTAATTTTTCCTAACTCACTATATAATCCCATTGTTTTTCTAACTTCATCAGAAACTAAGGGTTTTCCTAAAGCAGTTCTATCTCTTGTACCTATTATTAATAATGTTGGAACAGAAATATTTTTGAACTCATACACTACGGGCTGTGTAAAAATCATATCATAAGTAAGCGCAGCATTCCAAGCAAGTCTTTCGTAATCAGAATTTAAAGTCCAACCTGCTAATAAATTCACCCATTGATCATATTCTGGTTTCCATTTATTATCATAGTAATTTACCTGCTGATATTTTTTAATACCCTCATAGCTCTTTTTAAGTTCATTTTTATACCACCATTCTACGGGTTGATACGGAACTTTTAATTTCCAATCTTCTAAACCTATTGGGTTTTCTAAGATAAGTTTTTCAGTAATATCCGGATACATTAAAGTAAAACGTGTGGCAACCATTCCGCCCATAGAGTGACCTAAAATCATTGTATTACTAATCTTTAAAGTATCAAGAAGTGTCCTGGTATTATACGCTAATTGTTGAAATGTATAATGAAAATGTGATGGCTTTGAAGATTTACCAAAACCAATTTGATCTGGAACGATAACTCTATAACCTTCTTTGGTTAATGCGTCAATAGTAGTTTTCCAATATGCCCCATTAAAGTTTTTACCATGAAAAAGTACTATGTTTTTTCCATTGTAATTATCTGGCTTAACATCCATATAAGCCATTTTTAAATCTTGATTCTGAATGTTTAATTCTATTATTGAAACAGGGTAAGGGTATTCATAGTTTGACAATTCAGTATCTAACCATTGAAGATTATCAGATTGTGCAAAAGAAAATTGAAGGGTTATTAGTAAAACTACCAATATGCGTATGTTTATTCTCATGATATATACTTATGATTAATTCAAATACTAATTAAAATTAATCATCTTTTAAACCAACAAATTACTTATGCTTGTTTAATTTTTGAAAATAACATTTCATTAACTTTTATACTATAGCAAACTAATTTCTATAATATCTTTTTAGGAATAATTTTTCTAGTCCACGTTTTTATACGCTTTAATTTGGTCACTTCAGTATCCGGATTAAAATCTAATGTAGTTTCCCAAGAGTTTTCAGGTTTATATTCTTCTTCCATGCCATTTAAAACACCAGCTGCTATTTTTTTAGAATTTACTATAACAATACACTCTGTGTTTAAGTTTGCACTTCTAGGGTCAAGATTAAAAGTACCTATTACAGTTGTTTGGTTATCTACAACCATAGATTTTGCATGAAGTCCGAAAATTGGTTTGTCTTTTAAAGTTGCTTGCAACTCCCCTGTCATTATTCGCTCACGTTCAGCAGCATCAGGTCTAAATTCATATATTTTAACACCTATATTTAATAACTCTTCTCTATCAGATTGATAACTGCTAAAAGCTTCTAAATTGTCGGTTGAAGCCAGACTGTTGGTTAGTATTCTAATTTCAACTCCACGGTCTATAGCTTCTTTAAATAAGTTTTTCCCTAAATCGGTCGTAATTAAATAGGGTGTTTGAATGTTTATTGATGATTTAGCATTTTTGACCAAATCAATTAATGCACTTGTGGTAACTCCACCAGCATAAAATTCTTTTTCTTTATTGTTCTTACCTGGTATATCAGATATAAAGTTAACATCATCTAACCAAACCAAATCACCAGATTCTTTAATGGTATTAAAAGTACTTGGTAACAATGCAATTCGGGTCCTTATTTGTGGCCAAAAATTATTTGGGTTACAAGCATATTCATGAAGCTTATCAAAACTATTTTCAGAGTATTCCGTATCCGGATTTTGTTTAACTACTTTTTCAACATTTACACTAATTGGATTATTCCAAAATTCATTAAATGAAGTACTTACTTTTTTAGATTCTTTCCCTAAAATTAAAATATCACGATCTCTAAAATTATATTTGTGATCATAATCAAAGTACTCGTCTGCAATATTTCTACCGCCAGTAATTACTATTTTACCATCAACATTAAATGTTTTATTATGCATTCGTTGGTTGGCACCTTTAAAGTCGGTAGAAATTTTGTAAAGCTTATTAAAAATATTTTTACCCAAGTTCATGCCTGGGTTATATATTTTTACAGTTATATTTTCGTGTGATGCGAAAGTCAAGATATCTTGTTTGTCTGCTTCTACCATTATATCATCAACAATGATTCTTATTTTAACACCTCTATCAGCGGCTCTAATTAAATAATCGCAAGCTATAAGCCCTACGTTATCAGTAGAAAAAATAAAATACTGTATATCAATTGTTTTCTCAGCATATTCTGTTAGCCAAGCTCTTGCAATCATTGAGCCACTGCCGTCCTCTAAAACATAAACTCCTGTTTTAGATTCCATAAGATCTTCTAACCCTTCAAGTTCTTTTGAAAGTGAAGTGCTTTCATCTCGGTGAATTTCAGAACAAAAATCAGTAACTACAGTCTGTTTTTTAGTTTCATGACAAGAAGTAAACAATAGTAAAATTGTAATAAAAACAGGGTTGAATTTTAAAATCAATGTATAAAATTTTAACATACGTTATGTGCTAACGTATTTATGATTGGTAAGTTGTATGAAACCAAACAATATCTATTTACTCCCTAAAATTTACCAGACCTTTTTCTAACCAAGCCTTATAGGTTTCCACATCAGTATATTGAATTGAAGCATTTAGAACTTCTAAATCAGGGGATAACACTACGTAAAAGGGCTGTGAAGCGGCATTAAAGTTTAATGTTTGAAAAGTACCCCACTTCTGCCCTATGGTCTTAATAGTTTTTACACGACCTGTTTCGTATTTAAATTCAAACTGCTCATTTTCTGGCAATTCTTTACGGTCATCAACATACAATGATATTAAAATATATTCATCATTAATTATTGGAAAAATACTTGGGTCACTCCAAACATTTTCTTCCATTTTGCGACAGTTTACACATGCCCAACCCGTAAAATCTAACAAGATTGGTTTATTTACTTTTTTAGCATAAGTAACACCTTCTTCAAAATCTTTAAAACAGGTAACACCAAGCGGACAGTCATTTTCATGTTCAACTAAACTATAAAACTCTGGTGGCGGAAAACCACTCAATAATTTTAACGGAATTACTTTTACTAAGCCCAATACCAAATACAATACAAATGCAATACTAATTACTCCAATAATTTTTCTAATTGTCGCTAATTTTTGTTTTGGTCCGTCATGTGGAAAACGGAAGACACCTAATAAATAAAGTGATAAGAGTATAAAAATTACAATCCACAATGCTATAAACACTTCTCTTTTTAAAATTCCCCAATGTCCTACTAAATCAGCATTAGATAAGAATTTAAGTGCTAGTGCAAGTTCTAAAAATCCTAAAACAACTTTTACTGTAGTCATCCATCCTCCAGATTTAGGTAATGAATTTAACCATGCAGGGAACAATGCAAAAAGTGCAAATGGTAACGCTAAAGCTGTACCAAAACCTAGCATTCCTGTAGATAAATTAGTAGCAACATCGCCTTCTGCTAATGCTGTACTTCCTAATAAACCACCTAAAATTGGTCCTGTACATGAGAACGATACAATGGCTAACGTTACTGCCATAAAAAAGATGCCGATTACACCACCTGCTTGTGATGATGCGCTATCCATTTTGTTTGCCCATGAACTTGGTAACGTTAATTCGTAATAACCAAAGAATGAAAAGGCAAAGAACACAAATATGATAAAGAAAACGACATTTAACCAAATGTTAGTTGCAATTGTATTTAGTATTTGAGAATCAACTGAATCAAATAAATGAAACGGCAAACTCAATAAAAAGTAAATTAAAATAATGAAAAAACCATACAGAACAGCATTGGTAATACCTTTGGTTTTTGATCTTGATTGTTTGGTAAAAAACGAAACTGTTAAAGGAATCATTGGAAAAACACATGGAGTTAATAAAGCTATCAACCCGCCTAAAAAGCCTAAGCCAAATATCATTAATAAACTAGAATCAGCATCTAATGAAACACTTTCGTTAGTAGCTAACAATCCTTTGTTTTTTAAGTCTAAAATTAAATCTTCGCTTAATATAGCGCTACGTTCATCAATACTTTTCTCTTCCAATTGTAATGGCTCAGAACCTAAATTGAAAATAAACTCTTGCTCGCCAGGTATACAAACATCTTTACATACTTGGTAATACAATAACACCTTAAGCAGTTTTACGTTAGTGTTCAGTACTTTTATTTTTTGAGTAAACGTTAGCTTTTCTTTGAAATAGGTTTCGTCAACTTCAAAAATATCATTAAAAGCTGTGATTGTTTCACTCTCTAATGTTGGCCCTACAAGCTCATAATCTTCACCTGCTTTTTCAAATGTAAATTCGCTTGGTAATGAACCTCCTGGTGCTGTGTGTTGAGAATATACGTGCCAATCTTTTAAAATATCAGCTTTTAATATTAATTCAAATTCAGTATCAGAAATTTTATTTAATTCTTGAGTCCATAAAACTGGTTCTTCTTCTGTTTGAGAAAAGCCTAGAAAACCAATAAAGAAAACGAGAATTGCTATTATATTTTTAATCATGTTGTACTGAAATCTTTAATATTTGTTTTGTGTTTTTTGATACTTTAAAACGGTTATCTGCTCTTTTACAAATAACCCAAACTATTTGATCACTTGAACAAAGTAACCACTGACGTTCTTTATCAAATAAACTATATTTTTCGTCTTTATAAAACTTACTTATTTTTTTTACACCCTTCATACCAAACGGATGAAAATAGTCGCCAGTTTTCCATTTTCTTACAGTCAACGGAAAGTTTAAAGCCTCTTTATCAACGTAAATTATTGCTGCTGAAGTATCTGAAATTTCAGAAACTACTTCTAATTTTAAAGATATAGGGTGCTCCAATTCTAATATATCTTCTTTAATAAAATAAACATCAGAAGTATTTGTCGTTAGTTCTTGGAGTAAAAGGTGTTCTCTATCTTTTAATAAACGGTGGGTATTTGAGTGTAATTCTTTACCACTCATGGCTTGCGTCAATACAATAATTGCTGAAGCATCCGTAAAACCATAAGGTTGAAATAGATGGAACAGATATGTTTCTATAGGCGTTAAAGCATGTAATTTATTAATTTCTATAGCAATTACATTTTCTTTTTTTATAAACAAATTAGTTTTTAATCTTTCAATTTCATTAGTTACAATTTCAAAACTATCATTTAAATAGTTCTGAGTCTGTAAAAAATTTGCTAAAAATGTAGGGTGTAGTTCTTTTAAATTAGGTACAATAGTATGACGAATATTATTGCGCAAATATTTAGTTTCAGCATTGCTCTTATCTTCTCTCCAATCTAAATTATGTGTTTTTGCATAACTATTAATTTGAGTCCTTGAGAAAGCCAATAAAGGTCTTGAAATAGTTTTTGTTTTTTCAGGAATACCCGTTAAACCCTCAATACCAGTACCACGAGACAGATTTATTATAAAAGTTTCTAAACTATCATCAGCATGATGCGCTGTTACTAAAGCTGGAATATTCTCTTCAACCATTAATTTAGAAAACCAATCGTAACGTAACTCACGTGCGGCAATTTGCAATGAAGTTTTATGTTTCTTCATGTATGCCTTAGTATCAAAACTAGTTACGTAAATATTTCTTTCTAAAGTAGTCGCTAAATCTCGAACAAATTGTTCATCAAGGTTACTCTCATCTCCACGTAGATTAAAGTTACAATGCGCAAAAGTAAAGTTCAGGTTTAATGAATTACAAAGATGCGCTAAAACAACACTATCAATACCACCACTACAAGCTAAAAGAAAAGAGTGTTCTTTAAGGTTTTGAAACTTATTAGAAATATGATTTTGAAACTCTTGTAACATTTGGTAAAAATACACAAGAAAACCAAGAAAAACACAACTGTTAACAGTCTGTTATATTTTTAGTTTTCGAGTACTTGGCGCATGGCTTTGGCTTTTAATAAACATTCTTGATATTCCCGTTCTGGTGTTGCTTGTGAAGTAATTGCACTACCTACTGAGAATGATATGTATGGTTTTGAATCATTGTATAAAATACTCCTAATTACAACGTTAAAATCAAAATCACCATCAGGTGTAATGTAACCCACAGCTCCGCTATACAAACCTCTTTTAAATGCTTCTAGTTCCTCAATAATTTTCATTGCAGATACTTTTGGAGCTCCTGTCATACTTCCCATCGGGAAAGTAGATTTTATAATATCAATCGGGTTTTCATTAGAAGCAACATGCGCTGTAATGGTAGAAATCATTTGATGAACTTGATCAAAAGTGTACACTTTGCAAAGCTCCTCTACAACTACACTACTTTTTAGTGCTTTTTTTGATAAATCATTCCGCACTAAATCAACAATCATAATATTTTCAGCACGTTCTTTATCGTCGTTTTCTAAATTAGTTTTAAGTTGCTCATCTTCAATTAAATTTGATGAACGCTTTGCGGTACCTTTAATAGGCTGTGATATTAATTTAGAAGCTTCTTTTCGTAAATACCTTTCTGGCGATGCAGAAAGTAAATATTTATCATTCAGTTTTAAAAAACTTGTGAATGGTGCTGTAGATATTTTATTAAGTTTTTGAAAAGTTTTTTCAGGATTAATTACAAAATTTTCAGCATAAAATTCTTGACAAAAATTAGCTTCATAGATAGCACCATGCTTAATTTTTGCAAGCATTTTTGTTACTTGCCTATAATATTCATCTTTAAAAATTCTCATTTTAATATGAATATCATCTTGTGCTGTTGGTGTTGGTGTTGAAAAATTATGATCGCCAGCTAAAATAGCTTGATAATCTTCTTCAATCTCATCATCAACCATGTTTAAATAATCAAACTCTAGCTCATTAGCTATAATTTTAATAATTTTTTTGGGTTGAAAAAAATATAAATCAGGAAAAGCAACGCCATCATAGTTTGATGATGACAGTTGCTCTATGTCATTTTTTAAATCGTAAGATAAATATCCAAAAAGCCAATCATTAGTTTCTTTCTGATAGGTTTTTAAATCTTCAAAAGCATTTATATAATCCGTTTTTAATGATGTTAAAGCATCTGTTGCCAACAAACCATCAAAAGAACTATATTTGTTTTTATGTGAATTATTATCTAACCAAACAACTTCATAATACTGTTGCGCCCATTGTAATATGGATGCTTTTATGGTTGTTATATCTACAATTTTATAAGAAACCTTTTTTCGCAATTTCGACTTATAATTTAGATAAGAATAAGTCTAATGCCTCTTGGTGTTTTTCTTTTAATTCAGCATTTGAAATTCCAATTTCAGAATCAAAATTTTCACCAAATAATGGTAATGAGAAAATAGTAACCACTTCGCCACCAAAACGAGAAACCAATTTACCGGCAGTTTCTAAAGCACTAATAGCTCCTCTACCTCCACCAGAAGTTGCCATTAATAACACTTTAGTATCTATTAAAAAATCACGGTCTAATCTTGAAAGCCAGTCTACTAAATTTTTAAAATATGCAGATGGCTCACCATTATGTTCGTTAACAGATAAAATTAAGCCTTGAGAACCAGCAATATAACTTTTGAATTCAACTAACGAATTTATATATCCATTATTCTTTTCTTCATCATAACTATACATCGGGAATGGGTAATCAGCTAAGTTTAAAACTTGTGTTTCATGTTCTTTAATTAATGAAGCGGTATACTTTACTAATTTTAAATTGATTGATACAGAAGAGTTACTTCCTGCAAATGCTAAGATTGATGCCATAGTTTTTTTAATTAATGATTATTACAACGAAAATACCGCAAAAAGCATTAATATGTATATAATTTAATTAATTTTACAACGTTTAACATCTAAACTAGCTGTTTAACAAGTATATAGAGTATATTAATATTATGATTAGCAAATCTAACAGACTTTATTTTGTTGATGCCATGAGAGCTTGGGCCATACTAATGATGCTTCAAGGGCATTTTATTGATGGTTTGCTTAGTAATACTTTTAGAGATAGTTCTAATATTTTTTATAATATATGGTTGTATTTTAGAGGAATAACAGCTCCTGTGTTTTTTACAGTATCTGGTTTTATTTTCACCTATTTATTGATTAAGGGTGATAAAGTTGGGTTTGAAAACCCAAGAGTTACTAAGGGCATTAAACGTGGTTTGCAACTAATTTTTATAGGTTATTTATTAAGACTCAATTTTTGGGGATTACTTTTTGGTCATATTTATAAGTCCTTTTATTTTGTTGATGTTTTACACTGTATCGGATTCTCTATTTTAGGGATTATTAGCCTTTACATAATTTCTAAAAATAGAAAGATTTTATTTCCTGTTTTGTTAATAGGAATTACTATTCTTTTGTTCATTTTTGAACCCAATTACAAGAATTGGTCTTATGGTATCTTACCAGACACATTAGCGAATTATTTTACAAAGTCAAACGGATCGGTTTTTACAATATTCCCATGGTTTGGTTATGCTACTTGTGGTTCATTTTTAGCGGTTCTATTCAATAAATTTAAAAATTTTAAATACTTATACCCTACTGCAATTGTCACTTCAATTACATTAGGTCTAATGTTAATATTTCAATCGTCAAAAATATTTTTATTTTTAGCGCAACAAACTAAATTTCAAGTGTTTGCCGACATCTTTTTCAACAACTACTTGTTTATAAGGTTAGGTGATGTATTTTTGGTTTTTGCCGTATTTATGTTGGTAAGAAAATTGTTTACAAACAAAACTTTACTTAAAATAGGTCAAAGCACTTTATCTATATACGTAATACATTATATTTTATTATATGGTAGTTTTACAGGTATTGGTTTGTATTTCTTTCTAAACCATTCGTTAAGTCCATTACTTACAATTTCGGGCGCTTTGTTGTTTATGTTTTCGTGTACATTTTTTGCATTAAAATATGAAACATACAAAATAACAATTAAAGCATTTATACGATTAAAGGTTAGAACAATTTTACAAGAGATTGCACCTTGGTCATTTGCCACATATCGTTTGTATAAACTTTACATTTTTAAAGCTAAGCGATTCGCTTTAAGTCTATTTAGACCAGTTAAGGATTAGTATTTCAGTTACTTATTTCACAGTCTTTGTGCTATTTTCACTTCAAAAAAATAATTATGAGTGAAGAAAATTACGCGCCTATTGCCACAGATTTAGAAAAGGATAAAAATTATAATTGGTGTACTTGTAAACATAGTTCAAACCAACCTTTTTGTGATGGTAGTCATAAAGCACATAATGCTACGCCACCAATGCGTTTTTCAAGTGATGAAGATAAAAAAGCATATTTATGTACTTGTAAACTAACTAAAAATCGACCGTATTGCGACGGAAGTCATAAAAACTAGAACAAAAAATGCCATCTAAAATTTAGATGGCATTTTTTTTATTTAAAGTCTTATTTCTTAAACGTGAATAGCTCTATCTTCAGTAGCAGCTAACGCCGCTTCTTTTACAGCTTCAGCATATGTTGGGTGTGCATGACTCATACGCGCGATATCTTCTGCAGAAGCTCTAAACTCCATTGCGGTAACGCCTTCAGCAATTAAATCTGCTACACGAGCTCCAATCATATGAACCCCTAAAACTTCGTCAGTATTTTTATCAGCTAATATTTTAACAAAACCATCAATATCTCCACTTGCTCTAGAACGCCCTAAAGCACGCATCGGAAAAGAACCTGATTTGTAAGCAACACCTGCTTCTTTTAATTGTTCTTCTGTTTTACCAACAGCTGCAACTTCTGGCCATGTATATACAACACCAGGAATTAAATTATAATCAATATGTGGTTTTTGACCTGCTAAAATTTCAGCAACTAAAGTACCTTCTTCTTCAGCTTTATGTGCTAACATGGCCCCTTTTATTACATCGCCAATGGCATAAATGTTAGAAACATTTGTTTGTAAATGTTCGTTTACCGCTACTCTACCTCTTTCTTCTAATTGAACACCAGCAGCTTCTAAATTTAAACCTTCAGTATAAGCGTGACGACCAACAGCAACTAAACAATAATCACCTGTAAATGAAACTTCTTCTCCTTTTTTGTTATCTGCAGTAACCGTAACTTCATCACCATTACGTTCAACAGATTTTACTTTATGAGAAAGTGCAAACTTTACTTTTTGTTTTTTAAGTGATTTCATTAATTCTTTAGAAAGTGCACCGTCCATACCAGGAATAATTTTATCCATGTATTCAATAACAGTAACTTCAGCACCTAATCTTTTATAGACTTGACCAAGTTCTAAACCAATAACACCACCACCAATAACAAGCATGTGTTTTGGTACTTCTTTAAGTTGTAAGGCTTCAGTAGAAGTTATAACTCGTTCTTTATCTAAAGTTATAAATGGTAACGTAGATGGTTTAGAACCAGTTGCTATAATTGTATTTTTAGCCTCAATAGTATCAGTAGTGCCATCAATCTTTTTAATATCAATATGTGTAGCATCTTTGAAAGACCCCAAACCTTCAAAAACATCAATTTTATTTTTATCCATTAAAAAATTGATTCCCTTAGTTGTCATATCAACAACATTATTTTTACGAGAAATCATTTTTTCAAGATTAACTTTTATTTCACCAGGAACCTCAATTCCGTGATCTTCAAAATGCTTTACAGCATCATCGTAATGGTGTGATGAATCTAATAATGCTTTTGAAGGAATACAGCCAACATTTAAACAAGTACCACCTAGAGTAGAATACTTTTCAATAATTGCTGTTTTCATTCCTAATTGCGCACAACGTATTGCTGCTACATATCCTCCAGGTCCTGAACCGATAACGGCTACATCATATAAACTCATAATTTTTTTTGAATTGTTGTTTTGTGTACTAACAAAATTAGCATTATTTTCTGGTTTAGAGTAACCAGATCATCTAAAGTTCTGTTATATTCTTCATATTAAATAGATATTGCTGTGGTATGCTTAACTTCTGCAATTACAAATGAACTTTGTGTACTGCCAATATGATTGATTGCGGTTAATTTTGAAACTATAAATTCACGATATGCCTCAATATCCTTTACATTAATTTTTAACATATAGTCATAATCACCACTTAAGTGCAGACATTCCGATATTTCGGTGAGTTTTATAATGTCTCTTTCAAAATTAGAAACATACTTTTTTGTATGTTGGGTTAGCTTTACATGGCATAATGCAGTGAACCCTTTTTCAATTTCTTTTTTGTTTACTAAGGCAACATATTTTTGAATTACACCATTTTTCTCTAATCGTTTAATACGCTCATAAACTGCTGTAACAGATAAACCTAACTTTAAAGCATACTCTTTAGTTGTCTTTTTACAGTCTTCTTGAAGTAAGGCAAGTAATTCAATATCAATAGTATCAAAATTCATTTAGATGATTTTTCAGTATTTGAAGGCAAATATAGATATAAATAAATTTTAAAACTATACAACATATATTAAGTAGTTTTATTTTCTATATTATCTAATAATTATTGACAAATAAACTACATATATCTACTTTTAAAGACCAAAGAGATTCAATTATGAAAAATGATATGGTTAATAAATTGCAAGATGTTCAACAGTTTGGAGAATTTGGAGGTGTAAACCCTTCGATATCAGATTCATCTACATATACGTTTATGAAGGCAAAGACTATGTATGACACTTTTGAAGGAAATACAGAAGGTTGCTATTTATACAGCCGTCACACGACACCCACAAACCTTAATTTAGCAGAAGCTTTAGCTGCACTTGAAAGTACTGAAATGGCAAATGTTTACGCTAGTGGTATGGGTGCTATATCATCAGTTTTATTACAATTATGTAAAGCAGGAGACCATATTGTAAGCAGTAGAACTATTTATGGTGGAACATATGCCTTAATGAAGAATTTTTTAAACAAATTTAATATCAACACCTCGTTTGTTGACACAACTCAGATTGATATGGTTGAAGATGCTATTTCAGAAAACACTAAAATGATTTACTGTGAAGCTGTTAGCAATCCACTTTTAGAAGTTTCTGACATTAAGGCTCTTGCCAAAATTGCAAAAAAACACAATATACCTTTAGTTGTTGACAACACCTTTTCTCCACTATCCATAAGCCCTGCTGAATTGGGTGCTTCTATCGTAATCCACAGTCTTACAAAATTTATAAACGGCACAAGTGATGGAGTTGCAGGAGTTGTATGTGGTACAACTGAATTTTGCACCAGTTTAAAAGATGTTAATTTTGGCGCCGCTATGTTATTAGGGAGTACTCTAGATGGCTTGAGGTCTTCATCTATTTTGAAAAACATGCGAACGTTACATTTAAGAATAAAAAAGCATAGTGAAAATGCATTGTATTTAGCTCAAAAATTTGAAAAAAATGGCATTCATGTCTCTTATCCTGGACTAAAATCACATGCTGGTCATGAAACCTATAATAATCAAATGAATATGGAATATGGTTATGGTGGATTATTGACTTTAAATGTTCACACTTTGGAAAATGCAAATAACCTTATGGAATTAATGCAAGAACATAAGGTTGGTTATTTGGCGGTAAGTTTAGGTTTTTATAAAACATTATTCAGTGCGCCAGGTACCTCTACATCATCAGAAATACCATTAGATGAACAAAAAAGTATGGGTTTATCAGAAGGGTTAATTCGTATTTCTATTGGTTTAGATAATGATATTGAAAAAACATACGAATCAATTCACAATTGTATGAAAGAATTAAACTTGTTACCAGAAAAAATAATTGCAGTATAAACGCGCATTTTTACGCTTGCAAAAAAGAGACCAAAATCGTAATATTACACGATAACTAACATACATTTAATGCAAGACAATAGTTTGAACCCCTCAGGGCCTGAAAATGAGCATATCGTACAAAATAAACAATTAAGTATTTGGGAAGCTTTAATACCTGTTATAGCTTTAGTAGCGATGTTAGCATTTAATGTATTTGTTTTTGGCGATGATGCATTAAGTGGTTCAAATCAATTTGTACTTTTATTAGGTGGTGCTGTAGCTGCTATTGTTGGTTTTTTTAACAAAGTTTCTTACAAGCAAATGATGGAAGAGGTTGCTGAAAATATAAAATCAACTTCTGGAGCCTTGTTAATACTATTAATGGTTGGTGCTTTATCTGGTACTTGGCTAGTAAGTGGTATTATACCTTCTATGATATATTATGGTTTGCAAATATTAAACCCGACCATATTTTTAGCCGCTTGTGTGGTAATATGTTCTGTAATTTCTGTTGCTACAGGTAGTTCTTGGACAACATCTGCTACCGTAGGTATTGCTTTAATTGGTATCGGAAACACTTTGGGAATATCAATGGGTATGACGGCAGGAGCTATTCTTTCAGGTGCTTATTTTGGTGATAAAATGTCTCCATTGAGTGACACAACTAATTTGGCACCAGCAATGGCAGGTGGTGAATTATTTGAGCATATTAAATACATGTTTTATACAACCTTACCAACAATTACAATTACACTTATTGTTTTTGTAATTATTGGTTTAAACATTGAAACTTCAGGTACTGCAGATACTGAAGCTATATTAACTTCTATTGATAAAACATTTAATATTAGTGGCTGGTTATTTTTAGTTCCTATTGCTGTTGTTGTTATGATTTTAAAAAAAGCGCCTCCTCTTCTAGCGTTATTAGTGGGGACTTTATTAGGTGGAATTTTCGCTATATTTTTTCAACCTGAAATTGTAACTAATATCACTGGCGCCACAAGTTTAACTTTTGAATCTGCCTACAAAGGTATTATGAATGCTATAACTGTTAAAACTTCTATTGCGACAGATAATGAAACGTTAAGTGACTTATTCACTTCAAAAGGAATGGCTGGAATGTTAGGCACCATTTGGTTAATTTTATGTGCTATGGTTTTTGGTGGTATTATGGATGGTATTGGGGCTTTAGCTAGAATCAGTCAATCATTATTAAGCATTGCTGAAAGCACATTTAGCTTATTTGCAAGTACCGTTGCTAGTTGTTTAGCATTAAATGTAACGGCATCGGATCAATATTTAGCATTAGTAGTGCCTGGTAAAATGTTTGCCCAAGCATATAGAGATAAAGGTCTTGCGCCTGAAAACTTAAGCAGAACTTTAGAAGATTCAGGTACTGTAACTTCTGTGTTAATTCCCTGGAATACTTGTGGCGCATACCACAGTAGTGTTTTAGGTGTTCCTGTAGCACAATACTTCTTTTATGCAGTATTTAATTGGTTAAGTCCTTTCATGACCTTGTTATTTGCTGCATTACAAATTAAAATCAAACAGATTACTTCTGAAAATACTTCGCAGTAATTTGAGTTAATATTATAATTAATTGACTGAAAGCTTATTATAGATTTATTTTAAAGCGAAAAAATACAGTATTAATAAAACTTATAATAGTATCAATTTTTCTAATATAGAATCTGTTAAATCAAAAATTGTAAGCTTATTTTTGCCAAAGTTAAAAACACACTAAAAATAAATTATGGCTATAGTAGGTAAAATGTTTCCAGATTTAAGCGTTAACGCAATGAACGATTTAGGAGATACTTTTAAAATTAATGTATTAGACGAAGCAAAAAACAACAATAAGAAAGTTGTTTTATTTTGGTACCCAAAAGATTTCACTTTTGTTTGTCCTACAGAATTACATGCTTTTCAAGAAGCTATTGGTGAATTTGAAAAAAGAAACACGATTGTTATTGGTGCTTCTTGTGATACTCCTGAGGTTCACTTTGCATGGTTAAGCACATCAAAAGATAATGGTGGTATTGAAGGTGTTACTTACCCTATTTTAGCAGATAGCAACAGAAATCTTGCATCTACATTAGGTATTTTAGATATTACTAATGAAGAGTACAATGAAGAAACAGGTGTTGTTACTGTTGAAGGTGATAATGTAACTTACAGAGCTACTTATTTAATTGATGAAGAAGGTACTGTATTTCATGAAGGTATCAACCACATGCCAGTTGGTAGAAATGTAAAAGAATATTTACGTTTAATTGATGCTTACGCTCACGTTCAAAAAAACGGAGAAGTTTGTCCTGCAAACTGGGAAGAAGGAAAAGAAGCTATGCAAGCAAATGCTAAAGGTACTGCTGCATATTTAGCAACTCACTAGATTATAATATTTTTAGATGGTTACTAGTAATTAGTTATTGTACTACAGTAACTAATTACTAAAACCTCTAAAACTAAAAAATTACTGTTATGGTTATTGAATTAGAAAATGACAATTTACAAGAGATAATTGACCAAAACGAAAACGTAATGGTACAATATTCTGCTACATGGTGTGGTAACTGCCGTATTATGAAGCCAAAATTTAAAAAAGAAGCTACTGCTAACGAAAATGTAACTTTTGTTATTGCTGATGCTGAAAAATTTCCAGAATCTAGAAAATTAGCTAACGTTGATAATTTGCCAACATTTGCTGCCTTTTCTGGCGGAGCATTAAAAAAGCAAGTGCAAACAAACAAATATGAAGTTTTAAAAGAATTGATCAGTGAAGTTACCAGTAATTAAACACCTTACTAATTTCATCGCAGAAAATGATGAAGATTATGTATTAGAAACAATTGAAACTCTTGAAGCATTAACAGAAGTTCCATCGTTAAAAGATGAAGAGCTAGATGTAATTGGAGAATTGATTTCTAACATGTACGGAGCCGTTGAAGTTCAGAAATCTATAAAAGAAGGTCTTCCGCAAAAAGAAGCACTTAATAGTTTTATGAAACGCGTTATGGGTTCTATAGACAAATAATTATGAATACATTAGTATGAAAGTCCATTCATTAAATTGAATGGACTTTTTTTATTTCTAAAATTCAAACAAGTTTACTTATATACTAAAGATATATTTTTTAATTTCACGCAGAATTAAACACACACATTATGGCAACAGTTACTTTAAAAGGAAATAAAATAAATACTATAGGGGATTTACCAAAAGTTGGAACTTTAGCTCCAAATTTCAACCTAACAAAAAACGATTTATCAAGTAGTAGCTTAGAAAGTTACAAAGGTAAAAAGGTGGTGTTAAATATCTTTCCTAGTGTTGACACGGGTACTTGCGCACAATCTGTGAGACAGTTTAATACTGAAGCTTCTGAATTAGATGACACTGTGGTTTTATGTATATCAAAAGATTTGCCTTTTGCTCAAGCTCGTTTTTGTGGTGCAGAGGGTCTAACAAATGTTGAAATGTTATCAGATTTTAAAGATGGTAATTTTGGAAATACATATGGTTTATCATTCTCTGACGGACCTCTAGAAGCTTTACTATCAAGATCAGTTGTGGTTTTAGATGAAAAAGGTAATGTAACTTATACAGAGCAAGTTGCAGAAACTACTGAAGAGCCGAATTATAAAGCTGCTCTTGAAGCTTTAAAAGATGCCTAAAGAATCATTTTTAGTAAACAGAATAAAAAGTGTAGGTTTCGCTATGAAGGGAGCTATACTTTTAATTCGTACTGAAGCAAGTATAAAAATTCAGGTTTTTATAGCCGTAGTAATGACTATTGCTGGTTTTTACTATCAAATATCAAACGTAGAATGGATTTTACAAATATTTGCAATAGCACTTGTACTCGGTATTGAAGGTATGAATACCGCAGTAGAAAAAATATGTGACTTTATAAATCCGGAATTTGACACCAAAATTGGTTTCATAAAAGACGTTGCTGCTGGCGCTGTAATGTTGGTTTCCATTGCCTCAGCAATAATTGGCTTTATAATCTACATTCCTAAAATTTTTTAAATAATCAATACCTTTAGCTTAAAAGGTAAATTCGTATTTTAGCCCTAAAGAAGTAAAGATTTAATGGCAAAGAAGGCAAAAACCTCAAAAAAGGCCACTCCTAAAAAAAGTGTTTCTTTTATATTATCTAAACAAAACAAAATTATACTCGGAAGCTTAATCATGCTTTTAAGTATTGCTTTGTTTTTCTCATTTATTTCTTTTTATTTTACTTGGAAAGACGACCAAAGCCTACTAAGTGAATTTACAAACAGGAATCAAGAAGCAAAAAATCTACTTAACAAATTTGGCGCAAGCATTAGCCACATCTTTTTATACAAGGGTTTTGGTATTGCATCATTTATATTTACATTTTTATTTTTTGTTACTGGTTTAAAGTTTTTTCTAAGTTTAAAAGATACTAAACTGGTTCGCAAATGGATTTGGGGACTTGTCTTTATTATTTGGATTTCTATTACACTTGGTTTTTTTGCAACCACTAACCCACTTTTAGGCGGAATTGTTGGTTATGAAATGAATGATTTTCTGCAAGATTATATTGGTAAACTTGGTGTGTTTTTATTATTATTATTTGGTTTAGTTATAATTGCAGTTCGATTATTTAAATTAACTCCAGATCGTATTTCAGAATATTATAAAAACAAAAAAGCATCACTTGCTTCTGAATTTAAAGACAAACCAAAAAATGCAGCTCAAACTTATTCTGAAGATGAAATAGAAGCTTTAATTGCAAAAGAAGAAAAGCAGGCTACGGTTGATACTTACACGCATAAAAAAGATATTCCAACAATAGAACCTGTACCAAAGCCGGAACCTAAACCAGAACCAAAACCAATTGTTTCTAGCGATGGTTTTGAGGTTAATGTTCCTGTTGAAGAAGAGGTTATTGAAGAAGATTTATCAATGGAAGTTGGTAGAGTTGTTGATGAACAAAATGAAGTTGACAATCTTGCAGGTAAATTAGTTGATGATTTTGGGGAGTTTGACCCTACTCTTGAATTAGGTAATTATAAGTTTCCTATAATAGATTTATTAGATCAACACGGTGTTACAGGCGGTATAACTATAAATCAAGAAGAGTTAGAAGAGAATAAAAACAAAATTGTAGAGACTTTAAAGAATTATAAGATTGGTATTGCTCAAATTAAAGCAACGATTGGTCCTACGGTAACTTTATATGAAATTGTACCAGAAGCTGGTGTCCGTATTTCAAAAATTAAAAATCTTGAAGATGATATTGCATTATCATTAGCGGCCTTAGGTATTCGTATCATTGCTCCTATTCCTGGTAAAGGTACTATTGGTATTGAGGTACCTAACAAAAACTCAACTATTGTTTCTATGCGTTCGGTAATTGCTTCTAGCAAGTTCCAGAAAGCAGAAATGGAACTACCTATTGCATTTGGTAAAACTATTAGTAATGAAACCTTTGTGGTTGATTTAGCTAAAATGCCTCACCTTTTAATGGCAGGTGCTACCGGCCAAGGTAAATCGGTTGGTTTAAATGCTGTGCTTACTTCATTATTATATAAAAAGCATCCAGCAGAAGTAAAATTTATTCTTGTAGACCCTAAGAAAGTAGAACTTACGCTTTACAATAAAATTGAGCGTCATTTCTTAGCTAAACTTCCTGATTCAGCAGAAGCTATTATCACAGATAATACAAAAGTAATTCACACTTTGAATTCACTTTGTATTGAAATGGATGATAGATATGAATTACTGAAATTAGCCATGGTTCGTAATTTAAAAGAGTATAATACTAAATTTAAAGCTCGTAAACTTAACCCGAACGACGGTCATAAGTTTTTACCATATATAGTACTTGTAATTGATGAATTTGCCGATTTAATTATGACCGCTGGTAAAGAAGTAGAAACACCTGTAGCTAGACTTGCTCAATTAGCCAGAGCTATTGGTATTCACTTAATTATAGCAACACAAAGACCTTCTGTAAATGTAATTACAGGTATTATTAAAGCTAACTTCCCTGCGAGATTAGCGTTTAGAGTTACCTCAAAAATAGATTCTAGAACAATTTTAGATACTGCAGGTGCCGATCAGTTAATTGGTAGAGGTGACATGTTGTACACACAAGGTAACGATGTCACGCGTATTCAATGTGCATTTGTTGATACGCCAGAAGTTGGTAAAATTGTAGATTTTATAGGCTCTCAAAGAGCTTATCCTGATGCTCATTTACTACCTGAGTATGTAGGTGAAGATTCTGGCACAAGTCTTGATAATAATATATCGGATAGAGATGCTTTGTTCCGTGATGCTGCAGAAGTTATAGTAATTGCACAGCAAGGTTCCGCATCATTAATTCAAAGAAAATTAAAATTAGGTTACAATAGAGCAGGTAGAATTATTGATCAATTAGAAGCCGCAGGAATTGTGGGCCCTTTTGAAGGTAGTAAAGCCAGACAGGTGTATGTACCAGATATGGTTGCTCTAGATGAAATTTTTAACAACGAAAAAAAATAACAGAATGAAAAAATTAATTGTTTTACTAACTCTTTTTACTGTATCAGCTTCATTTGGGCAGAGCTCTACAAAAGCTAAAGCATTATTAGACCAAGTGTATAACAAGGTTAAAAGTTATGATAATATTTATGTAGATTTTAAATATGCACTGAATAATAAAGAAGCAAATATTAATCAAGAAACGCGTGGTGATGTAACTATGCAAGGCGATAAGTATCTTTTTAATTATTTAGGATCACAACAGTTCTTTGATGGTAGCAAAGTATACACTATTGTTCCTGAAAATGAAGAAGTAACTATTGAAGAAAAGTCTACGGAAGAAAATACCATTACTCCATCAAAAATGTTGACTTTTTACAAAAAAGGACACAATTACGAAATGGATATTATGCAGAATATTCAAGGTAGAAAAATTCAGTTTGTAAAATTGACTCCAATGGATACAAATTCTGAAATTAAAACTATTCTTTTAGGTATAGATGCGGAAACCAAACATATTTATAAGTTAATCGAAACAGGTAAAAATGGTACAAAAACTACAATTACCGTTAATTCTTTTAAAACAAATCAGCCTTTATCAAAAAGCTTATTTACCTTTAACGAATCTAAGTACAAAAACGAAGGTTACTATATTATAAGGAATTAGACATTGAGAATATTAGACACTTACATTTTAAGAAGTTTTTTATATAATTTCATCAGTTCTTTCGGAATATTGATGCTTATTTTCATATTTCAAACCATTTGGCTATTTATTGATGATTTAGCGGGTAGAGGTTTAGATATTGTAATTATAGGTAAATTTCTATTTTATATAATGCCAAGTTTAATGGAGAAAGTATTACCACTAACGGTATTACTAGCTTCCATCTTAACTTTCGGTAAAATTGCTGAAAATTATGAGTTTGCAGCAATGAAAGCTTCTGGAATTTCATTGCAAAGAGCAATGCTTAGCTTAATTGTATTTGTTGTTTTTTTGAGTGTAGTTGTATTCTATTTTGCTAATAATGTAATTCCTGCTGCAGAATTAAAAATTTACAGTCTTCGTAAAAATATAGGACAGCTCAAACCATCCACAGCTATTATTGCTGGTGCTTTTAGTGATTTAGAAGGTACGGATATGAACATGAAAGTGGATCGTAAATATGGTGACAATGATCGTTTTTTAGAAAATGTAATAATCCACAGAAAATCACCTAACGGAGTAAACAATACCGTTATTAAAGCTAAAACTGGAGAACTTATTAGTGGCGAAGGTTCTAATATTTTACAACTAGTACTTAAAGACGGTAATTATTATGAAGATGTTGAAAAAAAGAAATCTTCAGATAATAAAAAATTTCCTTTTGCAAAATCATCCTTTAAAAAATATATCATCAATCAAGATATTTCAAAACTTGATGTTGATTTAGAAAAAGAGCGTGATGTTACTACCGATAAAATGAAAAATGTTTCTCGTTTAGTAAAAGATATTGATTCTATTAAAATTAGTAATATCAAAATAGTGAATACTTTTTCAAAAAGTATTAATAAACGAATTGGTGCCTTCCCTACCCTTTCTTCTGCTGACAGTATATTGCAAAACGATATTAACAATCTATCTAAAGATTCCGTTCAGTTTAGAACAAAAATGATGGATACACTTTCCGTGTTGAACTTATATAAAGGCTACCAAAGAGAGCAAATATTAAATTCATCTAAAAATACAATTACAAATATTTTAGCCACTGTAAGTAGTAAAAAGAATGAACTAGATAAGCGTTTTAAAATTTACAACATGCACATAATATCGTTACATAAAAAGTTTGCTTTAGCGCTGTCATGTATCATATTATTTTTTGTTGGTGCTCCACTAGGCGCTATTATTAGAAAAGGAGGGTTAGGTTTGCCAATGGTTATTGCTATTATTCTTTTCTTAATCTACTATTTTATAGGTGTTTTTGCTGAAAATTCATCAAAAGAAGGGAGCTTGAATCCTGTTGTAGGCGCATGGATGTCTACATTTATTATGTTACCTTTGGGTGTGTTTTTGACTAAAAGAGCAACAGCAGATAGAGGTTTATCTAATTTTGGAAGTGTGATTGATTTCTTTAAAAAATTATTTGCTTTCAAGAAAAATAAAACAGCAACAGAGTAATTATTTATCAGAATGAAAAAGAGTATTGAACTTGATGCAATTGAAGATGCAATTGAGGAAATTAGAAAAGGTAATGTTATTATTGTTGTTGATGATGAAAACAGAGAAAACGAAGGCGATTTTCTTGCAGCAGCAGAACTAATTACTCCTGAACTTATTAATTTTATGGCTACGGAAGGTCGCGGACTTATTTGTGCTCCGTTAACCGAAAGTCGTTGTAAAGAATTAGGACTTGAAATGATGGTTTCTGTAAATACAGACCATATGGAAACTGCTTTCACTGTTTCAGTAGATTTACGAGGTAATGGTGTAACTACAGGTATATCGGCTTCTGATAGAGCTAAAACTATAAATGCATTAACTAATAAAGACACACAGCCATACGATTTGGCAAGACCAGGACATATTTTTCCGTTAGTAGCTAAAGACGGTGGTGTGTTGCGTAGAACAGGACATACCGAAGCTGCTATTGATTTTGCAAGATTAGCAGGGTTACAACCTGCAGGTGTGATTGTTGAAATAATGAATGAAGATGGCTCAATGGCCAGACTTCCGGAGCTTAAAAAAGTTGCAGAAAAACATAATTTGAAGATTGTTTCTATTGAATCACTAATTGCTTACCGTATGGAGCATGATAGTTTGATTGAAAAGAAAGAAGATTTTAATATTACTACACGTTTTGGTGAGTTTAGATTAAGAGCTTATCAGCAAACGACAAATAATCAAGTACATATCGCATTAACTAAAGGAAGTTGGGGTAAAGAAGAAGAAATCTTGACACGTATCAACTCAACCTTAATTAACAATGATATTTTAGGAACGCTTACAAACAACCCTGATAAAAAATTAGAGGTAATGTTTAATGCGATTAATAAAGAAGGTAAAGGTGCTTTTGTATTTATCAATCAAGAAAGTCAATCACTAAATTTATTAAGTAGATTATCCGGTTTAAAAGATTTACAAGCAACAGGAGAAATGAGAGCTCCTAAAATTGAAATGGATGCCAAAGATTTTGGTGTTGGAGCACAAATATTACATGACATTAACATATCTAAAGTACGTTTATTAACCAACTCCATTCAATCAAAAAGAGTTGGTATTGTGGGTTACGGCTTAGAAATTGTTGATTATGTTGCCTACTAAACTATGGTATTTAGTATCGTTACCATATTGCTAGCTCTTTCTTTTACTTCTTCTTCTGTCCAGCTTAATTTTATTAAGCAAGATAGTGTACGTGCTATAATAGCATCAGAAGCTTCGTAATCATAATTACTATAATCAGGTAAATTTTCTTTAATAGTACGTGAAACATTCCCCAAGGCTGTCAGTTCTTTTAAATGCTCCCACTTTGTATGGTAATGCCAGTTATTATCAAACCAATAAAAAGTAGCGTCAATACCTCCTTCTGATAAAGCTTTGTGTGCTAATTGAGTTTTTTCTTTAGTAGGTAAAAAGAAACTCAAAAATGAGTAATTCTGCTCTCCTACTTCAGGGATTTCTCTAAACGTAAGTCCTTTAACTGTTCTTAAGGCATCTTCAATAATTGTAAAATACTTTTTTTGAATCTCCAAAAACGCATCTAGTTGTTTGAACTGTGCCACACCAACAGCAGCGTGTAATTCAGAAATTCTGTAATTGTATCCTAAAAATGGATGTTCATCTTTACCTCTATCGACACCTAAATGATCATGACCATGATCGGAATAATAAACAGCATTAGTATAAACGTCTTTGTTGTTGGTAACTATAGCTCCACCTTCACCACAAGTAACTGTTTTTACATAATCAAAAGAAAAACAACCTACATCACCTATTGTACCCAATAATTTACCATTGTAAGTACCACCAATAGCTTGGCAAGCATCTTCAATTAAACGTAAATTGTGTTTTTTACAGAGTTTTAATAATGGATCTAAGTCTGTAATAGCACCACACATATGTACCGGCATAATTGCTTTGGTACGTTTAGTAATCACTTTTTCAACAGCATTAGCATTTAAACCAAGAGTTTCATCAATATTTGCTAAAACAGGGATAGCTCCAACTGATAAAATAGCCTCAAAAGTAGCTACAAAAGTAAACATAGGCATAATCACTTCATCACCAGCCCCTACTCCTGCACTAGCTAATGCAACAGTCAATGCTGCAGTACCACTACTTACTAAATGTGTATGATTTACATCAAACCTAGTACTTATAAGTTGCTCAAGTTCTTCTGCTTTGTAATGATCGCGAGCACCATCAAAACCGTAACGCATTAACACGCCAGTATTTAAAACATCATTAACTTCTTTTCGTTCTAGGTCTCCAAAAAACTCAAATCCAGGCATACTTTTCTACTACTCTTTTATTAATTATTAGTTGTGATAAATGGTATTAAGGTGGTTATTATAATTCTATAATACTATCTTCAATTGGTTTTCTAACTTTAGCTAGGGTAGCAAATAAATCGTCAGATGCTCTATAGCCAACAGGTAAAACCAGAACAGCTTCCAAGCCTTTTTCTTTTAAATTTAAAGTCTCATTATACTCACTTGCTATAAAACCTTCCATTGGACAAGCATCTATCTCTTCAACAGCACAAATAGTTAAAAGGTTTCCTAAAGCTAAATACGCTTGATTGGTGGCCCATTTTATCACCGAAGCCTTATCTTTTTCAGAAAATGATTTGATTAATGAATTTTTAAAAGGGTCTGTTATAGTTTCTGGAGTATTACGAAGCTTTTTTACCAGATTAAAATACATATTAATATACGCTTCATCAATTACTGTTTCAACACAAAGTACTAATATATGCGAAGCATCTGCAACTTGTTGTTGCCCATATGAACTTTTAACCAATTTGTTTTTAAGGTCTTGATCTTTAATAACCAGCATTTTTATAGGTTGTAAACCGTACGATGTAGCTGTAAGATTAAAAGCCTCTTTTAAGATAGTTAACTTATTTTCAGAAAGTTGCTTTGTTGCATCAAATTTCTTTACTGCATAACGCCAATTCAAATGTTTTAAACTATCTATCATTCTATTTAATTAAGTTTTTAAATCTGTTTTACTAGTTATAATGAAAATTATAGGTTTGTAAAATATAGAAACTTCATTTTTTAGGTTTCTAAAATGTAAATTTAAAACATATGTAATTAATAAAAGAGGTATAAATTACAATTTGTTGATTATTAAGAAGATAAATTTGGAATAAATATTTTTTTATAAAAAAGTGCTAAAACTATTGCTATAATTCAAAAAAGGTTTTTATATTTGCACCCGCATTAAGGGAATACCTTATGAGGCACTCAGGAGAATTGGCAGAGTGGTCGAATGCGGCAGTCTTGAAAACTGTTGAGGGTCACACCTCCGGGGGTTCGAATCCCTCATTCTCCGCAAAGTCAACTGATAATCAGTTAGTTATGAGTTTGACACCCAATATTACACCCAATTCTAATAGAATTGGGTGTTTTTTTTTGATTTAAGTTTAATGATTAAGAAAATTAATTGTTTAAGGTGATATACAAATTTTGATAATAATCCCTTTATACTAGGTTCTATAATTCCAACTAAGATAAAAGCTTCTCTAATTTGTCTTTTGACATTTTCCATTTTGGCAACTTCTTTGTTAGAAGTTTATAAAAAGAAGTACTATGATTGTGATGTACAAGATGACAAATCTCGTGCACAAGAACGTAATCAATACATTCTTTAGGTGCTTTTATAAGTTCCAAATTAAGATAAATAGTTCCATCAATAAAACAACTTCCCCATCTGTTATTTAGCCATTTATATTTTAATGAAACTTCCTTATTTGATAATTCTTTAGCTAAACCTAATCTATTCTTATAAAGATTCTCAAAATGTATTATAGCTTTAGATTTGTACCACATTTTAAGCTCTTTTTCAATAGCCTTTTTGTTGTTTTTATCTTTAGTTTTAATTAAGATATAGCCTCCTTTTAATTTAACTGAATTAGTCTTTGATTCCGTAATTTTTAGTCTATAGTTCTTACCTAGGTATAAATGACTTTCTCCACTTTCATAAAGCTTTTCCTTTGTTCGTGGTTCAAAGAACATAAAGAAGTCTTTTTGCTTATCTATCCATTGCGCTTTAGACTTTACTTTTTCAGTTACTTTTTCATAAGGCGTTTCTATAGGTGCTGTTACAACCGTTGAACCATCTGGATATACCTTAATACCTAGCGTCTTCCTGTCATTTCGCTTTAAACAGAAATCAATTCTTGAATTACCATATGGAATACTTTTTAACTCCATAAGTTACTTGTATTTAAGTATTGCAATTTTCAAGCATTCACCAATAAGATAATCTATTTTGTCCCAGTCTGTGTCAATGTCAAATTTCTGATGTAAATCATAAATTACGTCTCCTAATTCGATATTTATTTTCCCTGTGATATCTTCATTTTTATGCCAATCAATAATCTTTTTCTCGTTTAAGTAAATATGTTCCTTTACAGTTTTATCAATCGCTAAACTTACTTCAATATGAAATGGTGTATTTAATAACTCAACATTTTCAAATACTGACCTACTAAAGTTGTAAAACGCTAATGCAACTGTATTGTCTGCCAACTCATCTGGTGCATCTTTTGAGCGACCATTAAAGAATTTATCTTCGTTTTCCTTAGCTCTTTTTAAATATTCTGCTTCGTCTATACGTTTTTGATGATAAGCTGCAATAGTCTCTTTTATAAGGTCTGCAAGTTTTCTATAATAAATAGGATCTTCTTGCATTTTTAAATTAATAGCCTTAACCGTTCTGCTAGCAATATGGTCTGCTTGAGCAGCTTTTCCCTTAATGTTTTCTACCTGTGCATCACGCTCCTCTTTGTTAAATATATCAACTAACTCAGTAATTTTCATTATTTCGCCATCAGTTGTAATATGCTTATTAATAAGCTTCTGAATTTGTGGCTCAAACTCTTTGTATGCAATATCATCATTGTAACGTCTAGTGACATCTACACGTAATTTCAGAAAAAACTTAGCATCTCTCTTATAGGTATCTATCTTCTTTTCATCTGTATTTGTAACAAAATCAACCGAAGAAAGTGCTAATTTTAAGAGTCTTGCAAACTGAGAAACTTTAGTATAAAACTTATTTCTTACATCTTCTGGTGACAAGTGTTCTTCGTAGGCTGTTGCTTCTAAATTTCTTCCTTTCAAAGTCTTGAAAATATCCCACAATTCTGAATGTGCCTGAGATAACTTACCAATTTCATCACTTATATTAGTTAGCGTTCCTTCTAAGTCTTCTTCCTCGAACCCTTCTAAATTAGAGTAAGTACTTAACGCTGTATCTAAGTTTTCAAGATTCCCGTAATAATCGACTATGTACCCATAATCTTTACCAGGGTAAACACGATTTACACGAGCTATGGCTTGCAATAATGTATGTTCTTTAAGCGAACGACATAAATATAAAACAGTATTGTTTGGCGCATCAAAACCAGTTAAAAGCTTCGCTACTACAATAAGTATCTCTGGTTTATCACGTTTTTTAAACTGATTTATTATACTCTTTTCGTATTTCTTTAAATCACCATACTTATCTATCATTGCATTGAGATACTCATCTTCCCGCCTCTTATCTTCGTTCTCATTAAAATACCCATCTTCTGTTCCTTCTCGTTGGTCAGATTGCGTTACAACAACCTCAGAATCCACCATTCCAATTTCATCCAAATATTTTTTATATAATAAGGCACTTTTAATTGTAGGTGCAACTAACTGAGCTTTTGGCTTATAGTTGTCACTATGAGTTTGGAAAAACTCTGTGTAATGTTCACTAATATCCCAAGCTCTTGCATAAATTATTTGGTCTGTTTTATTTAGCTCATTTACGGTATTAAATTTTTGCTTCAATTTAGCACGACCTCTTTCTGAAAGGTTATTGCGTTCTGCAAGTTTTTCAAAATAGGTGTTTATTGGTGCTTCGTTAAGTGTGATTTGATTATGTCTTCCTTCATACAATAATGGCACTACAGCACCATCTTCAACAGCATCTTTTACAGTGTATGCTTTACCAATATAACCACCAAATTTACTAGCAGTACTTTTTTCCTTTTTCATCAAAGGTGTACCTGTAAAAGCTAGAAAACAAGCATTAGGAAATACGCGTTGCATACTTACATTAAATGTTCCGTATTGCGTTCTGTGTCCTTCGTCAATAAGCACAAATATATCAGAAGATGTAAATGGTTTCTTGTTGTTTTTTACAGCTGCTTCAAACTTGTTAATAATGGTTGTTATAATAGCATCACTATTATCTTCAAGTAGTTCCGTGAGATGTGAACCTGTTTTGGCTTGACGTACTTCTTTTTTACATTTTTTAAATGTATCTGAAATCTGGTCGTCAAGATCTACACGGTCTGTTACTAAAATTATTTTTGGATTTGAAATATGCGGATTAGAAGCCAACATTTGCGCCAGCATTACCATAGTCAATGATTTACCACTTCCTTGTGTATGCCAAATAACGCCTCCTTGACGTTTTCCTGTATTGTCAAACTTAGTGACACGATTAATAGTGTTGTTAACTGCAAAGTATTGTTGGTATCGTGCTACTTTTTTAATACCATCATCATAGAGCGTGAAATTTAAAATTAAGTCGAGTAAGCGTTCTGGACGGCACAAATTATAGAGTAGCTTGTCTTGTTCTGTAAACAAACGTTCTTCTGTATCTATGCCATCAAAAGTTTTGCGAACATATTCAGTACGTTCTTCAAAAACCATATTCTTTTGGTCTTCATTTAAAGATTTGTTTTTGAGTTTTTTTAACTGAGACCAATATGCTTTTTCGGCTTCACTAGATGTAAATTGTTCTGTCCATTTTGCCCAAAATTCTTTTCTAGTATCTGTAGTTGCATATTTCCCTTGGTTGGTGGCAACGCTTATTAGTAAACTAGAATACACATATAAAGACCGAATACCTTTGCTGCTAAAGTTTCTAATATGCTGTTCTATTGCTAAATCTACTGGTGGTTTTGTACCACTTAAAGCTGGGCTTTTACATTCTATAATTACAGAAGGAATACCATTGATGAACAATACTAAATCTGGTCTGTAGGTATCTGTTCTAGCTGTTCTAAGTACAGGAAATTCCTCAGTAACGTGAAATATATTATTTTCTGGATGTTGCCAATCTATATAATTTATAGTATGACTTTTTTTGTCTCCATCTATGCTTTGCTCAAAAGCCTTTCCTAAAGTTATGAGGTCATAAAAAGCCTTATTCGCATTAATAAAACCATCTTGTATAGGTAAATCTTTAGCGGCTAATACAGCAGAGTTAATGTTAGCATCTGAAAACTCGTAGTTTTTACCACGACGATTAATTTTATTAATCTTTTGTAATTGTTTGCGTAGTATTTCTGTAAATAACACTTGCGACTTTCCTCCTCTCCATTGTTCTGATTGCTTTGGGCTTACGTAGCTAAAGCCCATATTTATGAGCAATTGCAATGCAGGTATCTGTGAGACGTTGTCTTCTATGTAAGATGGTGTGCTCATATTTTAACTCTTTTTTTACCTGTTAATAATTGCTGCATTAAGCCTTTTTTCTGTTGTTTAAGATTTTCTAATTGATTAGATGCTGTTATTATTTCTTCATCTACTTTATCAAAAAAATTAGCAATAGAAACTTGCTCTTCGTAAGATGGAATTTTAATAATCAAAGTCTCGAAAACATTCCATCTTAATCCACCTCTCCTTGCTATTGAACCAGACATATTGCTTTGATAACTATATATCATTCTATCTGTTTTTAAAAGGCGGAAGAAAAACGAATCATCAATACTGTCATTAGTTTTAAAAACTGTATACATTGGACTCACCAACCCTTTATCCCAAATATCTTGATAACCAATTGAACCTTCTTCAATGTGGTTAGTAGCATAGGCGAAATATCCTCTTGGAACAATTTTATATTTACTTAAATCATCTCCATATACTTTTCTTCCAAAATATTGAAGAGAGGGAACTAAACCATCGTATTTAGTACAGGATAGTACTTCGATATCTTCATCGTCTTTATTTTTGTCTGTAAATTGTGTTGCTACATCTCCAATATTCATCCTTTTCCACTCCTCACTAAACCCAGCCAAACGTTTTTTACCAGATAGCAACTCTTGCATTAAGCCTTTTTTACGCAATTGTAATTTTTCTATAAGGTTTTGTGTGGTTTCTATGGCTTCACCCCATTGTGACAGGATTTCGGCAATTTTTTGTTGTTCTTTTAGTGGTGGTAATGGTATTACGTAATTAAATAACTCTTTTAACGTAATACTAACCTGATTAGCATTTCCCCTAACTATTGTTTCAATAAAGTTTAAATATTTCTTTAACTTAAAATTATGGTATAAATAGTGTTGATTTACTTTGGATTTCAGTCCTCTTAGGATGACCGCATTTTGATTCAATAAAGCTCCCTCTTGTTTCTTATGCACTTTTATAACTTTTCCTACCATAGAATCGTACATAGGTGGCTTAGACCCAACAGTGGTGAAAACAAGGTCATTCTCTATTAATTTCCACTTATCATATTGTCCATCTTCATTGCTAATGAAAATAGGATTTTCTTCTTTTATCGAATGTGCATTTGTATCTGAAATTCTAATTACTCTTGTGCCTTCACTTATATAATTAATTGATTTAAAAGCATACCCTTTGGTGTAGGTTGTTATCTCACCAAGTTTTATTAGTTCCCAAGTATCTGGAATAGTAGAATTAATATTGTCCATCTTAATACCCCATTTCTTTTAGAAACACTTCCATCTGTCCTTCTACCTTATTCAATTTCGCTTTCAGCTCAACTATCTCTTTTTGAGTTTCTACAATATCAACAGGCTCTTCTTCCACAAACGTATCAACATATCTAGGTATATTAAGATTGTAGTCGTTCTCTTGTATTTCTTCTAGTGTAGCAATGTGACTGTATTTATCCACAGTTTTCCATTGAGAAAAGGTGTTGTAAATTTTGTCAACATCTTCATCGCGTAATCGGTTTTGGTTTTTACCATTTTCAAACTCGTTACTAGCATCAATAAATAGTACTTCTGTATTGTCTCCTTTATTTTTGTCAAAAATTAAAATAGACGCAGGAATACCTGTACCATAAAATAAGTTTGCAGGTAAGCCTACAACTGCTTTTAAAAGATTCTCATCTATAAGCTGTTTACGTATTTTACCTTCGCTGCTTCCTCTAAATAACACGCCGTGTGGCAAAATAACGCCCGCTTTTCCGTGTTCGTTTAAGGTTTCTATCATATGCGTAATAAATGCATAATCGCCTTTGCTTTTAGGTGGAACACCTCTATGAAAACGGCTGTATCTATCAGAAGACGCATTTTCTGCTCCCCATTTATCTAAAGAAAACGGTGGATTTGCTACGACAATATCAAATTTCATTAAAGCATCGTTCTCAACCAATTTTGGAGAGTTTAAGGTGTCTCCCCATTCTATATCGGCATTATCCATTTCGTGCAAAAACATGTTCATACGTGCCAATGCATAGGTAGAGCCATTTACTTCTTGCCCATTCAGCGAAACATTAGTACTGCCTACTTCTTTTGCTACTTTAAGCAACAGCGAACCCGAACCACAAGTTGGGTCGCAAATACGGTCTCCAGCTTTTGGCTCCACCAGTTTTGCTAATAATTGCGATACTTGGGCTGCCGTATAGAATTCTCCAGCTTTTTTACCTGCTCCAGCTGCAAAGTTTCCTATCAAATACTCGTAAGCATCTCCAATAACATCGTTATTATCTAGGTTAGATGGTCTTAGGTCTAATTCTTTAAAATCATTAAGAAGATGCTGCAAACGTCTGTTTCTATCTGTTGTTTCTCCAAGATTGGCTTCACTATTATAATCGATGTTTCTAAATACCTTTTCCAATTTGCTTCTATTGGCTTCTTCTAAGGCTTCTAGTCCAATATTAATAATGTCACCTAAATTGCTTTCGTTACGTTTTTCATATAGATAATCAAAAGACGACTTTTCAGGCAATGAAAAACGCTCGTGTTTTAAAGCTCTTTCTATACGTGCTTTATCACCATTATACTTTTTCTCGTATTCGGCTTTCTTCTCTTTATTTACATCGCTTATGTATTTAATAAAGAGCATTGTAAGTATGTAGTCTTTGTATTGCCCTGCATCTACTGTACCTCTAAAGGTGTCGCAGGCTTTCCATACTTTATTGTTAATATCACTTTGTGTTAGTTTACTCATTTTTTATTTTTTTAAAGGAGAGGTGGTTTAATACCTCTCCCGATTAGTTTTATTTTATCTTGATTTTTTCAGATTATAATTACCCGTCGCTTTACTTTTATCATATGCGTTTTCAATATAATATGAAGGATTTTGCAAAAACCTTTCTTCATCTACTAATGCAATGTAAGAGCCATTCAATTGGTCAAAAGATTGACAGGTTGGACAAGAATATTTATCATCTGTATCTAAATTATATCTATTACCATTAATGATGCTATAGAGTTTTGAATCGTCTATATATCTAGTTGTACAGCCATCAGCGTTCTGATTACTACTAACGAGCCAATCGTAACTGCCGTTATGTTTCATTATTACTCCAACAATTCCGTTGGTTTTAGAAGTTGTTGATTGCCTCTTATACTCTTTTAAAGAATATTCAATTTCCCAATCAATCCAACTACTATCTTTCATATTTGGAGATATAATTACAATAGTAACCGAAGTGCCAAAAATTTTATCTTTTAGGCTGTTCTTAATTCTGTCAACGGTCTCACCAGACATATCTGGCGAATCTGCGGTTTCTCCCGAATAATATTTTGCATCATCACCTAATTTCTCGATGATTTCATCTCTTAAATCCTGAGCTTCGCTGTGCTTATATGAAATAAATGTTTCTCTAGCCATAATTACTTTTTTAAGGTTTTTAATAAATCCTTTATAATTTTTACAGCTTGTGTAAACGTTGTCTTTTCGTCTGCTAACTGTTCAAGTATCGGCATTATGATATCTGGATTATCGTAATATTTGTCGGGCTCTTTTGAAATAATATCAAATATGTTCCTTGATGCATAATTTGTCAAACCAATAGGAATACAAATACATCCGTTTTGATGAGCTATTTTGAACTCATCCATTACTCCATTAGCTTCAACAATTTTTCCATCAACCATCTTATTGCCAAAAACAAAAATTGATACACCACATTGGGAAATCATTTTTTGTCTGTAGTCAGCCCACAATTCTTTTAACTCTTTAGACCCCGTTTTAAATTGAGGAAAAGGTTTCAATATGAGTTGGTCCTCAGAATATTTATTAGGATTGTTATGTATTGACTCTAAAGCTCCATTAATAACAGAACTTCCAATGCCCCACCCAAAACCATTTACTATTTTGAAATTATTCTCAACTACAGCTTTAGATAAATTATGCACGAATCCAATTGCATTATGTTTATCGTGAGGCTCATAGGTTTCTGCACTTCCCGATATAAAAATTGTTCTTTTCTTGTACCTAGATTCTATTTCTTCTAAAATATTGGTTATATCACTATAACTATCTACAAGTAAAGTTTTGATTCCGTACCTTTTTAAATCATTAATTGTAAGTGATTGCCTTCTGTTATTATAGTCTAGTGTTGCTTGGTCTGGATTAGTAGCGTCACCCAATTCGTGTCTTTTTACAAAACAGTAATGTGTTCTTTTATTTTTACTAAATCTAAAATTCAAACGACTTAAAACATAATCAAGATTTGGGTCGGTAAAACTAAAACCAACGAATAAAAATGTTTTTGTAATTAATTCACCACTTAAAGCATTTAAAAATGGCTCGTGGGTTTGGTAATATTGTTCGTATTGTTCTTTAGTTAAAATTGCTTCATCTGGATGATTAACATCACCGTGCATTTTATAAACTACTAAGTCTCTTTTTGGTTTTGTGGTAAGTAACTGATTATTCCTGTACTTAACATCTACTACCTTATTCTCTTTTAAATATGATTTCTCAATCAACTTATCATAGTTGGTCGTCCAAATAGATGAAACTGGAAGTCTCGAAATAATTCTGTGATTTTCCGTTTCATCAGTATCTTCTGTAAATTCATCTAATATTTTTTGATTTAGCTTAGATCTATTTTGATTTTCGTTGACGTGATACTGAGCTATAGAAACTAAATCTTTTTCTTGATTAATATCTAAACCTAAATCCTGAGCAATTTCACTCATTAATTCAGACCAATTTACATAACCAGCAGGTATTGATAGTCCTGCCCCAGCAAAGATGGATGCAACGCCTTCATTAAGTTTTTTCACATAATCATTAATAAAAACTTCTATCTCTGGTGAAAATTGTTTTTTTGTTTTGTCTTTTTCAGACGTACTATTTGCATTATTTTTATGCATATTTATTAAATTTAAAATACACTCAATATCTCGGAGTAGAGTGTGTTAATCCGAGTCTATACATATCCTAATTTGGATATGTCATAAGATTGGTATATTTTTGTTTTTCCAAGAACATTGTTTATATCAGTTCGGTGACAAGCCACTGAGTGCAAACAATACCAATCTAAAGTCTTCAAGGCGACTAGCTTTAAAGGCTTTTTTTACGTCTTACAGTTTCATTTTATTTGTTATTAATTCGTTTAAAACCCCCTTTTTTAGAGCTTTTTTCTTTTCTAATATTTTATTTGTTAATGATATCTCTTCTTCAAGAAGCGCTAACACATTAATAACTTTTTTTTGTTCTTCTAAACTCGGTAACGGTATTTCAAAATCTAAAACATCGTTTTTAGCAATAGATATTATAGAAGAACCCACACCAAGCAATTCTAACTCATATCGTTTTCGTCCAGAATTAAGTACAGCAGCCAAATAACGACTATCGATCAATGCTGCATCCGCTCTAATAATGTAAAATAATGAGCTAGGAACAACTTCACCAAATGATTCATCGTAACTCCAAGCAAAAATTCGTTGTCCTTTTCCAGTAAGAATCACATCATTAGGTTGTAATAAAAACTTTGTATCTTTACCCGTAATGTTGATGAAACTATCATCAAATAGCGTTGGATTTAAGAAATTGTCAAAATGGCCAGTAGTAAGATATTTTGTATCTCCTTTCTTGCTTTTTTTCTTATATAGTCCAAATTGAACTTCTGCTATTTGATTAATTTTTGCCATAAAATTTCTTTGTAATCATTTTCTAATTTATACAAAGGTAGTAATATTTATAATTAAAAACCAAATATTTTCCTTTGTAATTGTTTTCTAATTTACCAAAAACACCATAAACACTTGTTTTTGTGGTAGTTATAAATTAGTTGTTTTGAATAATTTTATAAAAAAGTATTTATATTTAAATACATCTATAAAATTAGTTCTTCCGTTTTAAAAATCAGTTGATTTTTTATTCACAAGCAAGCGTTAAAAATCAACTGATTTTTAAAATGCGCCTCAGCGGCAGGCGTCACGTACAGTTTATCTTTTTATATAAATGTGCATTTATACAAAAAGATAAAGCTATAAATATCTATTTATAGCTTTATATATTGTTCCATGTTTATTCAAAAGTTTACATTTTAAAACCCTTGTTTTTTTTATTCATTCGTTTTTCTTGTTGTTCGTAAGATAATAGCTTTTCAATTCCTTTTAAAGAGTATTTTCTATTAATGGCAGAACCTTTTATATAAACCCCTTTTTCATCTATAAATCCAATCCCTCTTCCTTTTTTTGTTTTAACTCCCATGTTTTTTAAGTGAAACTCAAAATCTTCAAAAGAATCAGATTGATTAATAGCAGATTTAATTTTTTCTTCCAATGGTGCAATTCTATTATCATTTTTAATGAAAATTTCTTGTTTTTTTACAGTTTCTAAAACACGTTTTACTTGTCTTAATTTATACTTTTTTTCAATCTCTCTGCAAAAGTCCATATTCTTATAATGGGTAAAACTATCTTCAGTTGCTAGATTATTAGATTGAATACGTGATGCAACGATGTGAATATGCTCTCTCTCGGTGTTTTCCTCGTGAATATATACTGCAAAAGGATTTTCATGAAAACCGATTTTTTTAGCATAATCGTTTGAGATATCAATCCAATTTTGGGTTTTTAATTTACCAATATCTTCTTGGGCAATTCTAATTTTAACATGGAAAGTATTTTTTATACATCTATCATTGAAAGCGTTATTTTTTTCCATTTGAGAATTAATTTGAGTACTATTACCAATACATTTATTTGAAGCTATTAATTCTCCGCCACGCTCACAATACGCCAGAGCATTTTGTAAATAGGATATAGATTCTAGTTTAGCTATCATTATTGTCAAGTGCGTTAAGTTGTTCTTTTAATTCTTGCTTTTTTATTTCTCGTTGATGAGTTTTTAAAAGTGTGTGATATTCTTTCATAAACAAGGTGTCTTTTTGCTTTATCTTTTTTAGAATATCATTTGCAACATTAGGCTCATCCTTTTTAATTTGATTTAGATACACATAATTATAGAAAAGCTCAAATTCTTCTTTCTCTTTACTTAACAAACTATTCTCTGTAAAATACATAGGAAGATATTTTATGGAACACCAAACTGTAACCAAACCCAAAAAGAAAACCCCAATTACCCAAGATTTAAAATGAGATTTGCTCCCTATTAAATTGTATTCCGTATGATTATTAATAACAGGAGTATCTGTGTTTTCTTTTATGAAATCAACAATTTCATCCTTAGTATCTAAACTATTTTGCAAAAGTTTTGATTGGAGTTTAATTACCTCTGGTACTAATTTAGTTATTTGAACATTGGTTTTTTTTATAATGCTTTCTAACTCTGTTTGGTCTTTACTACTTACATCTTTAGAAATAGTTTCTAATTTATCTACAACTTTTTGCATTAAAGTAAAAAGTGCTTTGTTTGTATTTTCATCCATAATAGAGCTTTATAATTTTGAATTGATTTCTATAATATGATTATTGATGTTTTTAATTTCATCTAAAACAACTTGTTGATCTGCAATTAAAAATTGCTCATTTGAATTTAATTTTTTTGCTATTTGATTTAAGTTATTTCCAATTCTAATTAAAGAAGTCTGATACTTTCTAGTATCTAAATCATATACTTTTTTTGAAAATACAGGTTTGTTTAATTTTTCTAATACTGCATTTCTGATAAAAAAAGATGGCTTAATTTGTAAGATTTCACTTTTGTTTTTGATAAATTCTTTATCCTCTGAATTAAGATAAAAAACGACTTTTACTTTATTATTTGAATTTGATTTCATTGTTGTTTTTGTTTTTTTCTTATGAACATTTTTCTGTGAATAAGCCAGCGGGTTTTGATTTCTTTTTAGGGCACGAAGTAGGCACTAAACAGGAATTAAAGCCACGACTGGCTAACAACTGACTGCAATTATTTTTGATTCATCAAAAACTCATTTAAGTCATTGTAGTTTTTATAGTGTATTCTGTTATCTGTAATTTTAATATTTACACTTTTTTCTATAATATCAGTTGCTCTATTTCCAGCATCATCATTATCTAACATCAATTTTATTTCTATATAATTATCGAATAAAGCAATAGCTTTTCCTACCATAGAAGTAGAATTTAGAATGATGAAATTTTCTTTAGGTATTTCTTTTTTCAAGGTTAGATAAGAGAGAAAATCAAACCAAGCTTCAAATATTGAAACTACATCAGAACTATTATTTATGGTTGTAATTTCTTTGCTTCCTAAGCAACCTTTAAAGAATTCATGTCTAATTTCAAATCCCCCAACATCATTCATAAAAGCAACTCCATAGTTTTCTTTTCCATTAGAAAAAGAGTAATGAACTTGAAAGCAAAATCGTTTTGCAAATTGTAAATCAATTTTTCTGCTCATTAAATAATTAAGTAAATTTTGATTCGTTAATTCTGTTACTTTTTCAATAGAGTAAGTTGGTTCTGGTTCAATGATAACTTGTTTTTTTTGCTGGTGAAAAGAAAAAGAACCTTCGGATAAAATAACTAAGGATTCTTTGATTGAACAATTAATGTATTTAGTTAAAAAATCAATGATTGTTCCTCCAGCTCCTTCTCCAAAGTCATACCAGATATTTTTATTGATATCAACTTTAAAAGATGGTGTTTTTTCATTGCTTCTAAAAGGGGAGTAAAACCAAACTTCTTTTGTATAGGTTTTGCCTGTTCTAAATCCTTGTTTTTTTAGGTAAGAAACTAGATCTATTTGTTTTGCTTTTTTACAATTCATTTTTGTTTGTGTTATGCGTGTGAAAAATGTCTAAAAGTTGATGATTTGATGACGATACTCTTGAATCCCTTTGCAGTAATGGGAAAGTTGCGTCATCAACTTGTCATCAGGTCATCAACTTTTTTTTAAACATGTCATCATTTTTTTTATTGATGACGCTTTGATGACGGTTTTGATGACGGCTTAATCCCTTATTATTATTGACCTAAGAGTATATATAGGCTAGTCCGTCATCAAATCATCAAAGTTTTTACCTAAAAAACTTTTTTTGATGGTGAAATACCTTCCTTTTGTGTCTACAAGTATGATTTCTCCATCACTAAGAATAACAAATTTTTGATAATTAAAAGAGTTGTTTTTTCGCTCAATTTTCCACTCTTTTTTTAATAACGTACGAAGTTGTGTTAAATCCGTTTTAACTCTTGTTTTTGTAAGCGCATTTAACAAATCCATCAAACTAAAGTGTACTTCTTCTAACTCAAATTTCTCCATAACACTTAAAAGAAGGTGTGCTATTTCTTTTTCCACTCTATTTCTATTATTATTTACTAGTTTTTTCAGCGCAGGAGTATAAATTTGTTGTGCAGTAAACCACATTCTAGTTTTTCTTTCACTAGCAAATTTTCTGTTTTTAATAAAGTGTAAAAAGGCTGGAATCTCATCAACTAACTTATCTAGAAAATTAACATCTTCTTGTTTGATTACAGGAACTTTAATTACCCAAAATCTAATTTCATCAGAATCAATTTTAATGAATGAATTCTCTTTGTTGCTACACATAATAAACTTACCAAAAAAGTCTACTTCAAATCGTTCTTTACCCTTAGCCTCAATCTTATTTTTATTTGATGTGGAGAGGTATTTTATTTTTTCCGTTATTTCCTCTTTTTGAAGAAAGGCTTCGTCTAAACCAAGTAACAGTTTGTTTCCCCAATCCAAGTTAAAATTGCTATTTAGGGAGTGACTATCTAAATAACTCATATTATGTCCAAACACTTCTTTTAAGTATTTTAAAAAGGAGCTTTTACCTGTGGAACGCTCTTTACTAACCAAACATAGAACAGGTAAAATTTGTGAAGGATGTTCGTACAAAAGTTTAAAATAATCTAACCCAAGTTCAAACTGTGAACCAAAAATGTGTTTGAAAAACTTAACAGTATTTTTAACACCTCCTTCTTTTGGTGTATGGTTTAACGGAGAGTAAGTATTGTAAAACCCGTGAATTTCTTTAGAAAAATCAAAATGACTTGGGAAACATATTTTACCATGATATTTAGGGATGTTGTCTAAATACTTTCTACCATGGTCTTGTATAATGGTAGAAACATCCCATCTAATTAAAGCTTCATTAAACTGATTATTTATAGTTGGTACTTGAACGATTTTATAATAGGATGTACCAATCCTTAAATATGGTATATCTGACATATTTATTAAGATTATGCGTATATTTGTTCTATACGGTGGTTAAAACTGTGTTTTTAAAATATTCTAAAACATTGAGCGGACACTCAATGTTTTTTTATTTAGAGGCCTTCATAAGTTCTAAGGCTAGTTCTGAATCAACAATAATTTTACGACCATCTTGAATGATTGCTTCATCTATTTTTCCTGATTTCTTAAGTCGGTTTGCAGAAGAAATACTGCAACCAAAAAGTTTTGCAATCCCTCTAATACCATAAACATACTTTTTACCTTTTTCAGGTTCTACAGAAGGGGTGGGAATTTCTTTGTTTGTTCTGTGTTGTAGGAACATAAACTCTTCTCCTGTCATTTGGAAGAGTGGTTTTACTTTTAATTTTTCTAAATCCATAATATCTAATTTGTTGTATTAAACTTAACCGTGTACATCGGTTGTTGTATTCGAATACTGTAAAATTAGAATGAAATTTTGGTGGAAAATGGTGGGAGATTATTTAATTCACATTTTAAACAACTATAAATAAGCAAGTTATGTTATTGGTGAAAATATTTTTGGTGGAGATTTATTTATAATGTCAAATAGAGGTTCATAAACTTTAATTGGTAATTAAAACTTATTTCAAAATGTCTTCAACTATCTTTCAAATCATTTGAATGGCTTTTGATAATCTATATACAAAATGATTTTCTTTTACTTCTTTTGCAATAATTTTTTCATAGAACTTTTTTTCATAAGTCTTCTTTTTGTCATAAATATGTCTTTTCTTTTCGAAATAGTCTAATGAAGTATTGATCCATTTTTCTTCTAGAAGTTTATCTTTAATAGTACTTGCTAAAGAATCAATTAAAAAATATAGTTTAGTATCTGACATTTTATTCTTTTCTACCTTTAGTCCAGATAATTCAAAATTGTTAAAAAAATTTTTTGCAGAAACTGCTGTAAGTGTAGGCCTAAAGTATTCGTTTATAATTTCTAATAAATCATTATTGAAATTCAAATTAAGTAATTCGATGTTTTCTAGATAATCTTCCTCTATAATTTCTTTTATAATTTCTAGTTTTAGTAAAACATTATAAAATTTGAAGCTTAAGTGATTATTATATTTTTCAATAAGTTGTTTTCGGTATTCATACCATTCTATATAAACGTCTTTTAATTCTTTTTTTTCTTTCTCTAAGGTTTCTATATTTTTCAAAATAGCGAGAGATTTAGGATGCTCCCAAGATAGCTTCCAACATGTGCTTTCATAATTTCCTTTTAATTCAGTTATAGACTTGTTAACTGGTAACATTTTATTGTATGCACGCTGTTCTTCTAGTACTATCGGTTTTAATAAAATATCTAATAAAAATGAAGTATTTATTGAATTTAACCTTATTTGATTCTCGCTATAAAATTTTGAATAATCTTTAATTGTTGATAAAATCAACCTTAATTCCTGCTTTAAGTTTTCTTTTCCGTTAATATCTCTATATTCTCTAATGGAGCTTCTAAATTCATCAATAGAAAATGTATCACAAAATTTTTGGTAACTCTCTAAATCAGTTATTCTAATAGTATTAATTTGCAGAACTTTTAAATTATCTTTTATAGCAAGAATACAATCAGTAATTGTTGTAAAATACATCATAACTCATTAAATTTTTCCATTGCATTTTTCTTTGTTTTATCCGCTACATCAATATAGGGCTTCATTGCTTTGTAATCTGAATGCCCTGTCCATTTCATTACCACTTGAACAGGTATTCCAATTGATAAAGCTGAACAAATAAAAGTTCTCCGACCAACATGTGTACCTAGTAAATCGTATTTTGGTATGGTATCATCTTTTCTTTTATTTCCAACGTAATATGTTATTCTTACAGGTGTGTCAATTTCTGCTAATTCTGCCAAATCTTTGATGTAATCATTCATTTTTTGATTAGATATTACAGGCAGAGCTTTATTGTTTTCGTAAGGAATGTCTTTGTATTTTTCAAGAATAGCTCTACTGTGTTTGTTTAACTCTATAATTAAGCTATCAGAAGTTTTTACAGTAGTAACTTCTATATGGTCTTTCTTAATATCACTTCTTTTTAGATTATATACATCTGAATATCTTAAACCAGTATAGCAAGTGAAAAACAGAATATCACGAACTCTTTCTAGATATTTTTTAGTACTTGGAATTTCATATTTAAGCAGTTTAGCCTTTTCTTCTTCTGTTAGGAATATTACTGTTTTATTGGCATCTTTAATTTTTGGTCTAAAACTTTGGTAAGCATCATTATTATGATGTTTTTTTTCGAAACTCCATCTAAGAAACCATTTGATAAAACCAAGTTGTTTTTTTATGGTGCTATTTCGCATTTTCTTTTCTTTCCTAAGATGAATAAGATAATCTGTAAGTCCACTTTCATCAAAGTCTTCAAATTTAGAATCTGAGTTAAAACTTGTAATATGCTTTTTTACTGCTTTAAATTTTGTAAGTGTTGCGTCACTCCAATTATTTAAACGACTATTTTCTTTTACAAATAAATCAAATACATCAAAGAGGGAAGTTTCTGATTTTTTTTCAATCTCAACTTTTCCTTTTTCCTTAAGACTTTTGGCTATTGTTCTAATCTCATCTTTAGTGGGAATTTTATCTTGACTTTCACACTCTTGGAAAAAATCTTGAATAGCAACTTTTAATTCTAAAATACGTGAATTAATAGAAGACGAGCTTTGTTCTAGTTTATTGTAAGTACCATTTTTAACTTGTTCTTTGTCTTGATTCCATTTTGCAATATCTACGCGATACCCTGTTTGAATATCTAAACGAGAACCTTCAAAATTTATCCGTAAACGTATTGGTACGTTTTCAGTAATTAACTGACCTGCTTTTTTTCTCTTTTCAAGTGAGAAAATTAAATTTCGTTTTATTTGAATCATACTTATAAAAAAGTTACACCCAAAATTACACCCAATTTTTAAGAAATCAAATGATATTTTATGATATTTTAAAAACGTTAAAAAATTAAAACCCCATATTTAAAGGGGTTTTGAGGTGTTATGGTTTTTTATGGATTCTTAGGTGATAGAGCCTCATTCTCCGCTAAACCTCGTAAACATAGTTTACGAGGTTTTTTTATATTTTAATTTTTAAAGATATTTTGAAGTTTTAACTGATTATTCTATTCAAATTCAAACATATCTGCCTTACTGTTTTAGTAGTGGGACAGATTGTAAATCATAAATAATAATAATAATATTACCCTCAGTTATTTAATTATGTTTGTTATTCTTCTTTAAGAACAGACATTTTCCCTACTCTATTTATATAAGTTAAATTACAGTTGTTGTTTTTTAAATTTGGGTTCAACCTACCTTTTTCTCTATGCTCAAAAATTGCTTTAATTCCAACCGTAACTTCTAATGAATCTTTTAACGAAAATTTATCTATAGTATAACTTCCACTTCTATCAGTTATTTTGTGACCATATTCATGATCTTTATAATAAGTATTTCTATGAGGAGCATTTGGATATTTCTTTTCAAATATTGGCTCATATATTTCTTTTTGAATTTCTAAATTAGTTGGTAAATAGATGTTTTCCCATTTAATCACTAGATTTTTATTAAAAGAAAAATGTTTTGGAATCTTATAATTTAAATCTTGGTAATCGTCTCTTGGTTTTATATATGCTAAAGTATGTCTAGAACTATCTGCCAAAATTACTTCAAACAAATAATCTTGATTTTTTGTAAACTCATTAGGTACATATTCTGAATTAGAGATATAATAATTGCTTTTTCTAGTTACTACTTCAAATGGTTTGTTATTTAATAGAAATGTGTGTTTACTATTCATTTTCCCATTATCTAAAGCTCGTAAACTTGTTCGAATTAAATTTGTAGAATCATTGTTTTTTGTAATGTAGAGATTAAAATAAATATTAGCTAAACGCTCGTCACTTTCTATGTTAGCTATATACAGATTCTTATCTTTTACCGTTTTATTACAACTTAAGGTAAATAGTAAAAGTAAAAGGATTCTAATATTAGTCATTTTAGCTCAGTTATATGATTGTATTTGAAGATGATTTTATATTTTTTATCTTAATAACGTTCGGATTTTTAATTTCAAATTTACTCAAAAAAATACCATCTTTAAGTCTTAGGATTTAATCAAATCTTGATGAGAATAATTACCAACAATGTAGGTAGTTAACAAGAGAAAGCGTAAGACTATAGCATTAATAGCAGTAGCCAATAAACTCTTAAAAAAGTGTTTTGCTATAGCAAAATCAAAAAGGCCATATAATGAAACTTACGTTTTATTATTGCCTAAATAAATAGAAAATAAATACAATAAAAAAGCTCAAAAAATCAGTTTTTGAATCTATAAGCCTAGAATAATAGTATCTAAATTTAATGAAGATTTTGTTTGTTTTTCAGCTCAGTTCATTGTTAGCGGTAGTACTTTATATTCAATTAAAAGACTGTCTAAATGGAATAGGTGAAATATTAGTTTTATTCTTAAATAATTTACTAAATGAAGCAGGGTATTCAAAACCTAATTCATAAGCAATTTCACTAACACTCAATTCTGTAGTTGATAATTTTTCTTTGGCTTTTTCAATTACTTTATTCTGAATATGTTGTTGTGTACTTTGTCCGCTAATTATTTTTAATATGCTACTTAGGTAATTAGGTGATAGATTTAAATCATTTGAAATTTGAGCAACAGAAGGAATTCCATTAATAAGCATCTCGCTGTTGTTAAAATAGTTGTTTAATGTTTGTTCAAGTTTTATAAGAATTTGATGATTGCTAATTTTTCTTGTAATAAATTGCCTCTCGTAATAACGTTCAGCATAATTGAGCAATAACTCAATTTGTGAAATGATAATATTCTGACTGAATTTGTCTATATTAGATTGATATTCTCTTTGTATATTTTTTAATAGTTCTATAATAATATTTTCTTCTTTTTCAGAAAGGAAAAGGGCTTCATTCACATCATAACCAAAAAAATCATAATTTTTAATAGATTTAGCTAAAGGTGTATTCCATAAAAAGTCTGGATGGATAAGAAGTAACCATCCAGACGGATTTACTTTTATGTTCTGATTTATTGTAATCGTTAATATTTGTTTTGGTGCAACAAATGAAAATACACCTTCGTCAAAATCATATTTTTGTTGTCCATAATTAAATTTCTCACTTACATTTCTTTTTAAACCAATAGAATAAAAGTCCTGTATCCATTTAATTTTATCTGAATCCGTTACATAATTTACTTTACTATAGTCTACTAAACTAATAAGTGGATTTTCAGACTTAGGTAAATTACTATAGTTGTGAAATTCACTTATAGATTTAAATCGATGGATTTCTTTCATTCTTTAAAATTAAAAATTAATTTTCTTTAAATATTACCATTTCTGAAATCTCCATCTGCTGAGAACTCTTTATCGTCTTTACAGTCAATATGATTTCCTATTACTTGATAACTTACCTTTATAAACACTTTCTTTATTTGCTCTAGCTTCGTCATATCGATTGTTTGGCAATAATTTGTGACGTAAATTTCCATCTTCTGTTATCTAAATTCCAATGTATTGTTTTGATTCTTCTATTGTCATTTGCTCAAAATTTAATTTTCAAATTCTGTAGACACCCCTAGAGTTAAATTATCTGTCATCGCTTTTTGAATCGTATCTATTTTAAGGTTTGCATATTCATATGCATCTTTACCCATGAAAAAATGTACTGGTGGATTTTTTTGTTTACTTAAAGCGATTAATACTTCTGCTCCTTTTTCTGGGTCATTTGGTTGATTACCGTCTATATCCTTTAAATGTGCTTGTTCCATTTCTCGGGCTGTTTTATAATCTTCAATTGGATTATTAGGGGTTTTAACAGAGCCTTCTGATAAAAAATTAGTTCTAAAATAGCCTGGATATACTAAAGTTGTAAATACTCCAAATGATTTCATTTCTTCGGCTAATGCCTCCGTAAAACCTGCAACAGCAAATTTTGTAGAACAATAAATACCAAAACCTGCAAAATTTCCTGTATAGCCACCTATAGAAGCAATATTAAATATGTGTCCAGATTTTTGTTTACGTAAATATTGTGTAGCATTTCTAATTACGTTTAGAGAACCAAACACATTTACTTTAAAATTATCTTCTACTTCTTTTTCTGAAAGCTCTTCTAAAGTTCCAATTTGACTATAGCCTGCGTTATTAACTAAAACATCAATTCTACCAAAATGACTAATCGTAGTTTCAATAGCTTTCTTAACATTTTCATTTTCTGTTAAATCCATTTCGATTGGTAAGAATTTTTCATTTTCTTCTCCAATTTCTTTAATTAAGGATTGTTTGTTCCTTGATGTAGAGGCTACATTAAAACCTTCTAAAAGAAGCATTTTTGTTAAGTTTAGTCCTAAACCTTTCGAAGCTCCTGTAATAAACCATACTTTTTTTGTATTCATATTCTTTGAATTTAGATTATGATTCAAAATTGGTTCATTAAAGCGTTTTACGCTTTTCCAAATCTAAGAATGATATAGTCAAATCTATCTTATCTGACGATTCTTGGTCGAATTACCGCTAACGACCAAGCTAAGCATAGTAAGGTTATAAAGAAACTTTTCGTTTCTGTCTTCATAGGAAGCTAAAGCATATTCTTTTAATATATTTTTCATTTCTCAAATGGTATACAACGCAAAATGTATGTACTGTATTCAGTATTCCACCTGCAGCAGGTACATTGCGTATTAGAAATTGTTAGCAAATCGGTTTTTATTCTTCGCCAACAAGAAAAGCTCCTTCAGGGCGAACATATTCCGTTGATACAGCTTCTTTACTAAGTTGTTCATCAACATATTTCAACACACCTTCTTCATCTTCCATAGTGGTTCCATCGGTATCTGTTGTTGTTGAAAAAGTGACAGCTCCACCAGCATCTGTAATTCTTTTCACAAACCTATATGCTTGTTCTCCGTCGAACATTAAATCGCTTCTTTCACTAGACCAAGTAGCTCTAATTGGCAAAAATAAATGTTTTAATGTGTTTTCAGACCCATCATATGAACTTGTTGATGACGCTTCAATATCAGTGACTGTAAATTCTTCATATGCCCAAGAATTTGGAGGTGCGCCCTGGCCTAAAGGGGTTATATGTCCTGCGGTTATGTTTGACCATGGATTTGTTGCAGTCATTTTTATAATTTTGTAATCCGTTTCGTCTTCATCATCAACTCCATCAGTATCAACTTTTAAAAATTCACCATTTTCATCTTTAAAATAATCTTTATCATAGTTCACTGTTAAAATTACATCTGAGTCTATAGCTCTTATCATTTGCACAAATTCATCTCTTTCAATATCATCTCCAGGGTAACTATTAAAGGCATCTATCCAATAACCATCCACACCTAACTCTTCAAAGCGTTTAATGTATCCTTCGCATAAATTCATCCAAGCTTTATGTACATCGCCAGAGAAATATTCTGTAACATAATTATTCCAAGATTCAGCACCTTCGCTTGTTGCCCTATCAGCAGGATTCATTCCGTTTAAATATAATATTACTTTTTTATTTGCATTTTTAAATGCTGCAATTACATCAATAATAACTTGTTCATTTTCCAAGCTAGGAACAAATTCTTCATCTATTACAGCACCAGTAACACCCATTACAGCATCTACGTTTTCGTTTGTTCTTAGTGTCCATAATTGCGAATTTGCATTATTAGTGGCATTTGTTATTACATGACCCGTGGTAGGATAACTACTTATCATTTCTGTGGCTCCGGCGAGATATTCATACCCATTACTAACGTATTTATCTAAATCTTCACCTCCTCTTACATATAAACGTGCACCCCAAGATCCCTTAAGAGCTAAAAAGGGAGCTATAGTATTATCGTCAGGTAATTCACTAGATGTGTTTTCTTCAATTTTCTCAATCGATTTTGAGCAAGAAGTTAAAAGTATAAATATGATTATGTAAATATTTTTCATATATAATTTGGTTTTGGGGTTTTCAATATTTACAAACGTTTTTATATATGCTTTATTGTATGGTTTAGCACCCAAAAAGCCGATAGAAAAATCCGTGATTATTTTCGCAAATAGGCTGTTAACAAGTAATTATATAAGGTGTTGTGAAAGTTTTTCATTAGAAATTAAAGTGAGTTCATTCATAAAAGCGAACATCCTTTTTATATAATAATAAGCAAAAAATTATTCCAATTATAGAAGCTAATATATCAAAAAAATCAAATCGAATTCCACTGCTAATTAATCGTTCTAACTCCATAAAAATAACTAAGCTTAATGTCCAAATAACTGCATTTCTTAAAATTTCTCGAAAGTCTTTTTTACCCTTTAATAAATTTTCAAAAATTAAGATATAAATCAAAAAGGTTATTATAGCTCCTAAAAGATTAGGAAGAACGCCAATAATAAAAATTAAATATTCATTTGATTCATAATTTGAATATATTTTTGGTCGAAAAATTTTCTGATTATAGATATAAATGAAAAAACAACTTGAAATTATTAAAATCTTAGTATAGTTTTTTTTGATAAAATTCATTTATTGTGACGTTATGTTTTAGTGGTATACAACGGAATTATTTGTAAAACGTAGCGTGCAAAAAGACACTAATATTTCGAATTAATACAGAGCCGAATTTTTATATTTTTCTTTTTATTTTAAATTTCTCAAAAAGCTTGTAATAGCTATTTTTTATATAAATTTTTAGCATACGTTTTTATTCCGTGCTATTTGAATTTACCCAGTTCAAAAAATCTTGAAAAACATCGTTCCAATGGTCCTCAAATTCTCCATTTTCTAACTCTCTTTCAAATCCGTGGTCTAATGCGGGATAAACCTTGAACGTTAATTTTTCTTTTTTCTGCCTAATAAACTCGATTGGTATTAGGTAGGCTGACTCTACAGGTACAGCTTGGTCTTTCGAGCCAATTGCGACAAATATTGGAATCTCAATTTTCAAAAGATTATCAATCGGTGGTTCTGAAAAATAGTTCCATCTGCGGTAGCTGTTATCTTCCCAAAAATCAGTTGTAGATTCAGGCTTTTGCTTAATTTCTTTAAATTGTTTTAATATTGAATCTATTTTTTGTATGCCTTCTTCCTCAGTTAGTTTACCTTCAATCACGTCTTTTCTAATTAAGAGTGTAAAGTCGTAAAATTGTGTGTTTCCGCTACCTGACCAATAACCAATGTTGGTAATATTGTTGTTTATTACACCCAATTTGGCAACTACATCACTACCTTCTGAATGTCCTATTATCACGATTTTTTCGGATTTGTGATTTGATTATGAATTAAATAATCAATAACAGCGCTAATTCGATTTGCTCGATAATCTAAACCTTCTGTTTCATAGAATTCTTTCGGTGCTTTGAATTGATCTTCCTTAAGTGTACAGAATGGAATTCCTTTCTTTGAAATTAATAGGAAAGCATATTCATCTGGTATCATTTCAAGCTCAAATGGCATCGTAGAAGTTGTTACCGTTCCATCTGTAATTTTTTCTATTTCATAAAAAGGAAATGCACCAGACCCTTGAACAAATATCAATAATTTTGTTGTTAATTCAATTCCATTTTTTGTGTATATGGAATACTGTATTGTATCCGTTTCGGTTGCAAGTTGGAAATGTTCAAAAATGTTTAATTCCTTTGCGCATTGTGCTTTCAACTGAATGCTGAAAAGAAATATTAAGATGAAAACTGTAACTTTCATTCTCTCAAAAAAGTTTTTCTAAATGTATACAACAGTACGGGAGCAAACCAGCGTTTGCTTTCCGCCACGCACATAGCGAAATCTTTTGGTTTTGTTTTTTCTTTTATTTTTTAAAGCGAAATCTCAAAGATTTCGCGACATCATAAATATACGCAAACCTTTCGGTTTTGCCCAAAAGTCCGCATTACGTTTAGGCATTCTTGTGATTAGTTCTTATTCGGAATGTTTAGTTATCCACTCCATTAGTTCATCTTTATTTACCGAAATCCAAGTTGCTGCAGTATTCTTTTTCTCCGTTTTACTATCTTTCGGATAGATTATTTTTAATTCCGCGTTTTCATTTCCTGCTAGCTTCATTTGAGCAATAAGTCCAACCATATCTGGAGCATTATTGTCTATTGTAGTTTTTCTTTTCTTCTCTAACCAGTATTCTATGGCAATTTCTATATAAGCTCGGGTTGGAAACGCCTGAAAATGTTTAATGTGTCTATCTGCTTCATCTGAATAGCTGTAAGTTGAAAAATCAAGATAACTTTCAAGATTTGATTTTGGAGTACCGTTAAGCTTCTTTTCTAAAACATAATTAGAGAAAGTACCTTCCCATACAGCTCCTTCTTCAAAATTTATTCTTCTATCTCTTTTACCTTCATTATACTGTCTTACCCAATCTAAAGGTGCATCACAAATTATTAGTCCAGAAATGTTTAATGAAAACTTGGGTTGAGTTTTCTTAATGTATTCCACGTATTTTAATGCTCGGTGACCAGACAAACCCACTCCAATTAGGAATACATTTTTATTTGGCAAATAGTTTTTTTCGAATGCATTTTTGATTGTTTTGTGTGCATCGATAATTGAGTTGTCGGAAAAGAAGAAGTCCAATGGAATTTCTGTTGAAATAGACAAAACAGCAAACCCAGCTTTATTTGCTTGAGAATAGATTTGTTTTGCACTCATATTTTTATTTTCAAATCCAGAATCTTCCAAAAAAACAATTACTCCTGAAATATTTTTTCCGTTCTCAGGTTTCGCAAGAGTATATCCTTTTTCTATATACTTTAGAAAATCGCTGTCCAATTCTCCGATTCTTATACTGTCATTTTGCGCCTTTTGATACTCTTCAATTATATTTTGTCCATGGATTTTTGAAAAGGAAAATAATAGAAGAAATATAAGTGTTGATTTTATTCCAATTTTCATCTTTTTTTTATTTTAGCTAATTGACTCAGAATTAAGCACAACGGTTTGGCTAAACTGCGTTTTAATGCAGTTTAGGTTTTGTTAGCAATTTATTTACTCAATCGAAATTGCAATTCCATACCCTTTCTTTTTTAATGGCTTCTTTAATATTTCCTTACCATTAAAATATAAACTGGACTTACAACTCCCAACCGCGATTAATTTTCCTTTCGAAGTTATAGTACCTTCATAAAAAAGATCATCTTCTTCACTTCCAAAAATAGAATGTGATATATAATTGGCAGTTTTACTAAGTTTAATTAGTATACCATCCGATTTAGAATATGGTGTTATTTGTATATTTTTTTTATTGTATTTAGAATTAAATGATCTACCAAAAGTGCCTACGATATAAATATCATCAATTTTATCAGTAAAAACTGCATATTTATGATTTTCAAGGTTGTTACCAAAAATTCTGTCAAATATAAAGGTCCCGCTGGACGAAATTTTGATTAAATGTAATTGACGACCATAACTTTTATAATTTAACTGATCATTGACAATTCCTTCTATAACTTCTATACCACCAAATGATCCAGTAATCAATATATTTTCATTATTAGTTAAGCATAATGAAGAAATATTGTCATTTGATTTTCCTCCAAAGATTTGATACCAAATTAGATTCCCTAATCTATCAAATTTTGAAATAAAAACATCAAAACCTCCTTTGCTTAAAATTTCTAAATCATCCATGAACAATTTTTCGGAAAAACGTCCTGCTAAATAAAAATTATCGTCCCTATCAATAATTATTTCAGTTGCCTGCACATACTCTGTCCCTCTTATTGTTTTTGTCCATAGTAATTCCCCTGTATCTGATAGTTTTAATATGTAAGTATCTTGTCCTTTTGTTTCTGTTGTCGATATTAAGCTATCGTTAATTTGAAGGTTACATTTATAAAACCCAATAGCAAAAACGTTGTTGTTTTTATCGAAATCTAATGAGTGAACAGTTTCATACTTACAACCTTTAATATGATTTACCCATTTGAAATTACCATTGTCATCTAATTTTAGAATAAACCCATTGCCTCTACCTCCATAAATAAGATGTTCTTTTTTCGGGTCAGGATCAAAATCTGCTGTATTATAAAAAGTACCTGTTATATAAATGTTATTTTTTTGATCAACATGAATTGATGATGGCTCATCAAGTCCTGAACCTCCAAAAGATTTTAACCAAAGAATGTCGTTATTTGAATTTAATTTAGCGACAAAAATTCCGAATACACCTTTTGGAACCAAAGTTTCACTTTTGTAAGTCAGTGTATCTGAAAAATATCCTGTTAGGTATAAATTACCGTGATTATCTTCTGCAACACTCTTAATTTGACCTCCATAAAAATCTAAAAGGACAGTTGGTTTCATTACTTTTTCTCCCTGAGAGTTACAGGTTAGAGTTAAAAAAAGAAATGAAAGAAGTATTGAGTAATTCATATTTTAATTATTGCTAACGTCTCGGCTATGGTTAGTACGGGAATTAAAATTACTGAATTTCCGATTAAGCACTTAGCCAAAACTTTTTATTTTGTTTTATCTTTTTTATTTTAAAGCCAAATCAAAAGATTTGGCGGACTTAGTTAAAAACTCTAAACTTTGGGTTAAGCACCAAAACCCGTATTAATTATAGCCATTGTGCCTGTTGCACAAGTTAATAATAAATTGATATAAAGTTGAAGTGAATTTTGGGGTAATTTTTTAAATTTAGGTATGCAAGGCAAAAAGACATACCAAGAAAAGTTGTTTACTACTTTTTTATTAAGCGAACGCGTTCCCTTGGGCAATTTTTATAGACGCTTAAAAGAAACGATAGATTTAGATTTTCTTTACCCGATGACCAAATCCTTCTACGGATCTAGTGGTCAAAAGAGTATAGATCCCGTAGTGTTTTTTAAATTGTGTTTGGTAGGTTATTTAGAGAATATTATTAGTGACCGTCAGTTGATATCGCATTGTTCAATGCGATTAGATATTTTATTTTTTATTGGTTATGATCTAGAAGATGAATTGCCATGGCATAGTACGATTAGTCGTACGCGTCAGCTTTATCCAGAGACTGTATTTGAAAGTGTTTTCACTA
>NZ_JAHKQN010000018.1 GCF_018861125.1 Cellulophaga baltica
TAAAGGAACTGAACGTGATGTAAGTAGTAAAAGAGAGAGGATTATCAATGTTGTCGAAGTCTTCAGCTTCACCGTATAAAGTAACCTTAATTCTCTCTTTTATTCTTTCTGATTTATAACTAAATTTAATAGAAATCAAACTTAAGATGTGTATAATTCATTGCTAATACTCGCCTACTTACGAAAATCCTCGCGAATTTTCTATTCGGTTTGTATTTGCTAAATTAGTTGCTGAAACACGCAACGAAATCATACACAAAAACGTTAGCATTAATTTTGACCCGTCCTGAAATATGTATACACAACACTTCAAGTATATGTATAAAAATGATGGATATGTAAAACGCTATAGCGAGAGTTTTAAACTCAAAGTTTTAGCAGAACTTACTAAAGGAAACTTTTCTAAAAGACAAATAGCCTTAACTTACGGAATACAATCCAGTACTATAAACGTATGGATCAAAAAATATGATCGTAAAGATTTAATGAACACCCGTGTAACCGTGCAAACAGACGATGAACTATCCCGTATCAAAGCCCTGCAAAAAGAGCTAAAGCAACTTAAGGACCTTCTTATTAAAAAAGACTTGGACAAACTGGTGACCGATAGCTATCTCGAGGTAGCTGCAGAGAACTTAGGTTATAGAGATGTTGATGAATTAAAAAAAAACTTAAACATAAAGCCTTAATGAAAGTAGTTCCTATTGATCGTAATAAAAGACTGTTTTCAGTTGGTACTATCTGCAATGCTTTTGATCTAAAAAGAGATGCTTATTACAAATACCAAAAAAGGTTTGTTATCAAAAAACAGATAGAACAAGATATAATTGAACTTGTTCGTGAAAGCAGGAGAACACTACCTAGAGAAGGCACCAGAAAGTTAATGAGGTCATTATAAAATGACTTTCACAAGTACAACCTTAAAGTAGGAAGAGACCAGTTGTTTCGAATCTTAAGAGAAAATAAGTTGCTCATAAGAAGAAAAAAATATTCTTCTAGGACAACCAATTCATATCATCGGTTTTACAAGTATGGAAATAGTATAAAAGATCTTACTATTAATAAACCTAATCAAGTTTGGGCTTCCGATATTACCTATATAAGAACCATTAAAGGATTCTGTTACCTAGCCTTGATTACAGATATGTACTCACGTAAAATCGTTGGATACGACCTCAGTGATAGCTTAGAACTAAAAGGTTGTGTCAGAGCTTTGAACAAAGCTATTTATAATGCTAAAAATATTAAAAAGCTTATTCATCATTCTGATAGAGGTATTCAATATTGCAGTAATATCTATACCCAAATACTAAAAAGAAAGAAAATTAAAATCAGTATGACAGAAGAAAATCATTGCTATGAAAATGCCCTAGCCGAAAGGGTCAACGGTATTCTAAAAGATGAATTCTATCTTGATCAAACCTTTACCAGTGTGGTCCATGCTAAAAAAGCAACCAAAAATGCAATCAAATTATACAACTCTAAAAGATTACATTTATCTTTAGATTATAAAACACCAAATTACGTGCATCAAGATGCCGCTTAAATAATAATATTAATCTGTAGCCGTATTTTAGGACGTGACATTTAAAATAAACTCTACTAGAATGAATCAGAAAGAAGAGACTTTCGAAATCTGGAAGGAAAATACATTTACAAGAATTGATAATTGGAAAAAATCTTTCGATGTGAATTATATGAAAATCAAATTAGATTATTCAATAAAATCTCTTTCTGAATTAGAAAAATATATCCTTTCAGAATATAGTGAAGCGGATTTAAAAAATAAAAAAAACAATCTTGCCCTAGATGGAATCGCATCTTATATTGGAGAAACTTTTATTGAATTAATACCTGAATCGAAATGGGGTATTTATGCTCGTGATAAATCGAATATTTATTATAACCTCCCTTGTATTTTTACAAAATATAGTGGCTCTATTTCGGTGCATTTTTTATTAAGAGATATCTTAAGTAAAAGGAGAAGTGAAGTACTTGAAACTCGTTTAAATAAAGTACTGAAAAATGATGAAAGATTTCGGCAACTTGTAATTAAAACTAATGCTAACAATACCCAAACGTAATACAGACTATAGGGCAAAACGGAAAGGTCTTTGTATATTTATAATGTCGCTAAATCTGTTGGATTTAGCTTTGGATAAAACAAAAAACAAATCAAAACCAAAAGCTTTAGCTTAGTACGCAGACGAAAACTACAAGTTTCCTTGCCTCCGCACTACGCTTAGCCCAACCGTTATGGTGCATTAAAGAAAATTATTGTAAACTGAATGAAATTATTTCCGAAAAGAAATTTTACAGCTGAATTAAGTGAAATTAATTCTATAGCAATGGGTGAATTAAAACGGAATACTGATATAACTGATTCCCTCATTTCTGACTGGACAAAAAAAGCATTTCGTGGACAAGTAAATGAAAACGGATTTAAAATAATATCATCTGAAATTGGTCACGGAGCAATTTGCGTGTTAAATGGAAAATTTGATGGAAAAACTGGCGAAATTGAAGTTCGAATTCATAAAGCATTTAAAATTATGTTTTCGATTTTGATGTTAATACCAATTATCGGATTCGTAATTATAGCATTGACAAACGGAATTAAAGAATCTTTTGGAATAATTATCCCTTTGATAGTGTTAATTGTATTTGTGAGATTTATATTTATGGAGTTGAGTTTTCGCTTTGTTTCTAAGACCGGACTGAATAAATTGACAAGAATTATAGGAATAACTAAACTTGAGAAAAAACAGAATAATTAAATGAGTTCAAAAGTACCAACAGTAAGACAGACTAATTGGATTTCTATAATTCCTCACCTAATAATTATGGGAGCTATAATTTTCATATGGTATTTGATAAATCCAGAAAAGGCATTTATTTATGGCGCAATGACTTACTTGTTGATTTCATTCTCTTTAAGAAACTTAATTCCAAAAGACCATAGAAATGGAATAAAGAAAAACAATACTGAAAAATTTGAAGAAGCAATTCTTGACTTTCAAAAGAGTTATACTTTTTTCAAAAAATATGAATGGATTGACAAATACCGATTTATTACTTTATTAAGCTCTTCCAAAATGTCATATCGAGAAATGGCTTTAGCGAATATAGGCTTTTGTTACTCTCAAATAGGGAATGGTATAAAATCAAAGGAATATTATCAAAGAACTTTGACAGAGTTTCCAGAAAGCGGACTTGCTAAAAGTGCTCTAAAAATGATGAGTGCAATGGAAAATAACGCATCACGATACGATATATAACAAATTGGGCAATTAGTGTTTAATCAAAAGATTGTTGTCTATTTGCAAAGTCGCCAAATATTTAACGTTTTGCGTCAGCCGAAAAAAAGACACTAAGTAATTATTATGGGTTTTGGATTTAACTTATTCTTCATTTTCATTCTTGTTCCATTAACGGGAATATTATTGATTATATGGCTGTTATCTCGAAAAATACTGATTGGAAAAATACTTGGAATTATTTGGCTCGGAATTTTCGGACTTGCATTCTTATCGGGAATTACTCAATGGTTGACAGCAAAAACTGTATTGGATAAAGAAGATTATTATGGAGAATATGTGATTAACAGAGAGCTTTTTAAAGGCAAACAAACAGATTGGCAATATAACCACTTCCGATTTGAAATAATGGAAAATGACTCAATCTACTTTTATGAAACTGACAATGAAACGATATTAAAAACATATAAAGGAAAAATAAGTACGACTGAACCATACAATTCGGCACGTTTGATTATTAATATGACACAACCAACTCACCATATTTTGACAAGTAATCCGACAACTTATAGAAGTGCTTGGAATTATTATTTAGTATTTAAATCACCGAAATTTCACAATATGTTTTTTAAGAAAGGTAAATGGAAATCAACAGGCTCAAAAGAAAGCCGAACGCACAACAATGGCTATAATTAATACGGGTTCTGTTGCTTAACCCAAAGTTTAGAGTTTTTAACTAAGTTCGCCAAATCTTTTGATTTGGCTTTAGAACAAAAAATATAAAACAAAATAAAAAGTTTTGGCTAATTGCTTAATCGGAAGTTAATCGCTTATTAATTCCCGTACTAACCATAGCCTAAACGTTAACAAGCTAAAAAAAAGCTAGCATAACTCAAAGTTCTTATGAAAAGGGCACTCATTCTAATATTATTTTTTTCTCTATTAAGTGGAGGTGGCTATTTATTTTATTTGAATAAACGAATAGAAGGCGTTTGGGTACTTAACCATACAACTGACAACAATCAGACAGAATTTAAAAGTGACGGACAAGGTGTGTGGGATATCCAAAACCAAAAAATTTATTATTATAATTTAAGTTCTTTACAAAATGTTCGAGGCAGTAATTATTTTGACTTTGGTATGAAGTTTAATTTAAAGTCAGAGGAAAATGTTAATGGTTTTGCTTTCAAGATTAATAAAGTGAATAGAGATAGCCTAGTCATAAACATAACCGGTTCGGTACAACGTGAAATTGTACTAAAAAAAATCCCAGATACTTTAAAAAACAATTCTATTTGGAAAGAGAAGTTAACAGGAAAAGCTTTTGAATTTAATATCCCTAATTATGTAGACTTCTCAGAATTTGCAAACATTCCTAAATCTAATGACACAATTTATTTTGATAGCCAATTCATTATGCATAGGAACCAAGTTGAGAACATTCCGAACTGGGAATCGCCAAGTTGGGGTTTAGCAAAAGTTGAAGGATTTGATTTAATGTTTGCGCATAACTGGCCAACATTGATTTTAACAGAGAATAACGACGGTATAGCCTTTTATGGGTATAATATCAATGGAAAAATGTTCAAGTGTGAATTGAATGAAATTCAAATAAATCTTTCACAATTCAAAAATAAAATAAGGTTCAATCAAAACTAAAACTCGGACGGAAAAGCCTACACACAACACAACCTATAAACAATACGGGCTTCGGGCATAAACGAATTGGTTTGTATATTTTACTAAGTCCGCGAAATCTTTTCATTTCGCTTTAGAACAGAAAAAAATAAAAAGTTTTAGCTAAGTGCTTAATCGAGATGTTGTGTGTAATGCAAAAACACTCGAATACGGAAGAAAAAAAAGACAAAAACAATTTAGTTTTCGTCTTCAGGTTTAATTAATTCCGACTGATATTTTTCTAAAAACTTCTTCTGCCTCGCAATCATTTGTTGCCTTAATTTATCAATGTCCATAAAGTCATTTCCTAAATTACTTCCAAAAAAATCATCATTAAAGAAATGTTTGCTAAAAAGTGAATCTTGAGAAAAAACATCTTCAAATCCTTGATTTTCAAATCCTGAATAGTTTGAGAAAAATCGTGATTTAAAAGATTGTATCAGACTATCTTTATCAGACAATGAGAGATTACCGAACTTATTGTTCGAAGACCAAGAATAAATACTGTCATATCTAATTAGGTTTCCGTTTTCATCAAATTCTTTATCAACTTTCCAAGTGCCTTTAGGCTCTTCAACTATATTGGTTTGATTTTCTTCTTTTTCAACTTTTTTAGTTTCATTTTCTTGCCCTTTACAGCCAACGCTCATCAAGCCAACTATAAATAACAAAATATACTTTTTCATCACTTTATATTTTAAGTTCAACTTGTTATTAAGAAGATGCTGAAAAATCAGCATCCTCTTAATATTTTACTCTAAAATTTAGTGAAACAATTATGAAATCTTAATGCTTCTGGCTGGTTTTTGTTTAGCCTCTTCTTTTTTTGGTAAAAGAATATTTAAAATACCATTTTCATAATTTGCATTGATCTTTTCATCGTTTACACTTTCTGGTAAATTAAAGGTTCTTTTGAACGAAGAATAACCAAACTCTCTACGTGTATATTTTTCTTCTTTATGTTCACTTTCTTCCTTTGTTTCTGTAGAAATAGATAATACTTGATTATCGAGGTCAATTTGAAAATCTGATTTCTTTAGACCTGGAACAGCCATTTCAACCATAAAAGCATCGGCAGTTTCTTTAATATTTACTTTGGGTAAAGTAATTCCAGTATTAAAATTAGAAGTGAATACTGATTGTAGATCTCTATTAAAGATATCATCCAACCAATTTGACAAATTTGGGAAGTTTTGATTTGAATTGCTGTTCGCTAAACTTCCATTTTTAGGAACACTAACTAAATTGCTCATAATTAAAAAATTTAAATTAAACATTATTTCAAATTTGAAATCTTAATTGATTTCAGCTTCAATAAAACAAAAAAAATACCAAAATAAACAGAACCAGTTTTTATGTGAAAAACCACTTAATTCTCTGAAATTTTGACATATTAATGAATTATTGACATGTTTTAATCTAAATTACCGACCTATTTACATTCTACAATCGATTGATTATTTAAGAACTAGACTAATAAATAGTATTAAAACCTATGAATGTAACTTATGTAAACTATGTCTCTTTACGAACAATAAACATTGTAAAATTGGTTTTTTTAAAATTTTTACTACATTTGCATCGTGTGCGATTTAATCTTTAACGATATGAATAACAAAACTTCAATTTTTCAAAACATAGCTAGAGTAATTTTAGGAGGACTAATGCTTTTAGCAGGTGTAGGACACTTAACTTTTCAAAGACAAGAATTTTTAGCACAAGTACCTCGTTGGTTACCAGATAATGCGCTATTTATGGATTTTATGGTACTGTCATCAGGTATTGTGGAAATTTCATTAGGATTTGCAATGGTTTTCCTAACTAAGTACAAAATAAAAATAGGAATAGCTTTAGCCGTATTTTATGTATTAATCTTTCCAGGGAATATTTCGCAATACACTAATGGTATTAGTGCCTTTGGACTAGACACAGATCAAAAAAGGTTAATTCGATTGTTTTTTCAGCCTGTATTTATTTTATGGGCATTATGGTCAACAGGAGCATTAGCATATCTTAAAAATAAAATAAAAAAATAATTATGAGTACTACTTGCGAACAATTACAACTTAATAATCAATTGTGTTTTCCTTTGTATGCTGCCTCTCGGTTAACGACAAAAATGTATACACCACACTTAAAACCGTTGGATATTACCTACCCACAGTATTTGGTATTATTGGCTTTGTGGCAGTACGAGAAAATGTCAGTCAAAAATATTGGTGCTCGTTTATTTTTAGAATCCAATACACTTACTCCATTATTAAAACGCTTAGAACAAAAAGAACTTATTCATAGAATTCGATCTAAGACAGATGAACGCACGGTTATGGTGTCTTTAAGTACAAAAGGAGAAAAATTAAAAGAGCAAGCAGCAGAAATTCCTTTGAAAATTCAAAGTGCTTTTACAACAGAAGATTTTAATGAATCGGAGCTTATTTCATTCAAAAATAATCTAGTCAAGTTATTACATATAATACAAGATAAAACGAATAATAAATAAAAGATATAAATTATGAAACAGTTATTTGAAACCGCAGCAACAACAACAGGAGGTAGAAACGGACATGTGAAAAGTTCGGATGGTGTGATTGAGTTTGATTTAAAAATGCCAATACAAATGGGTGGAGAAGGCGGAAAATTCACCAATCCAGAACAATTATTTGCAGCTGGATATTCAGCTTGTTTTGACAGTGCTTTACAAATGGTTGCTGGTGCAGAAAAAATAGCAATTGAATCGGCTACCACTGCTAACATAGGTTTAGTAATGCACAACCCAACTTCATACGGTTTAACAGCAGTTTTAGATGTAGAAGTTAAAGGTGTAGAAAAAGAAAAAGCACAAGAATTGTTAGAAAAAGCACACGCAGTATGTCCATATTCTGTAGCCTTGAAAGGAAATGTAGACGTTAAAATAAATTTAAAATAAGCTATTTTAAACACTGCAAATAAATAAAAGTGGTTTGAATTAAAATTCATACCACTTTATTATTTAATAAGAGTTTAGCATAACTAACTTTACTAAAAGTAAATTTTATATTTAAATTTGTTTGAAATGAAAACGCATCTATTTTAAAATGATCAATATATCAGAGCTTATAAAACAGAGATATCCTCATTTTAACCTTACAGATGACGAAATATCTATTTTAGAGCAACATATAACAACGTGTTATTTTAAACGAAATGACCTTTTCTTGAAAGAAGGAACACCTTGTGAAAAAATAGGCGTAATATTTAAAGGCACAGCTTACTCTTATAAAATGGATGATAATGGAGAAGAAGTTATAAAACACTTCTTCTACCCCAATAATCAAGATATTCTTTTTAATTATGAGAGCTATTTACAAAATGAAAGCTCTAATTTAAATATTAAATTTCAGGAAGAATCATTTGTAGGTTTCTTTGATATTCAAGAAATCATAAACCTTTACACAGAGTATCCTCGTTTTCTTCATTTAGAAATGCTATTGGTAAAACAACAATTTCAATATGCTTTGCAAAGAAGTAAGACATTACAACTTGGTACAGCAGAAGAAAAAATAAAATTATTACAAAAACACAAGCCTAAAGCTTTTGAATTATTTCCTTATTCACACATTGCCTCCTATTTAGGTATTCATAGAAACACATTTAGGCGTGTTTTTTCAAAACAGCAATAAACCCTCATTACTTTATACAAAAAAGCATCCATCTTATATGTACAACCATAATTGAAAACTATGTTAATCAATAGAGATTTTGCTGATTCAAGTATTTTAAAATAAAAAATATTGCCTATCTCCCTGCGCATAAAAATGTAATCAATAAAATCCAATAAAACCTATTTGCACCATATGGTGCGTTATTTACTTTGAACGCTATTATACTTTTGTATTAGAGTTATTTACTCGATTACGTACAAGTGATTAAAATAGCATTTATGGACACAAATAATAAAAAAGTAAACACAGAACTCTTAAACGAAATACTAAGTAATGGAGAAGGAGATGTTTCTGACGTAGTAAGAATTTATGACCAATTAGAACCTGTAAGTTTAGGTTTTATGACCGGTCGTTGGAAAGGTTATGAAATTAAAACAGGCCATTCTTTAGATGGTATGTTAGTACCTTCTGGCTGGTATGGAAAAGTATTTAAATCTCCCGAAGAAGTACATCCGTTAGTTTTCTTTGCTAAGAATAAAACTCAATTATATGCTGTAAACCCCAAGAAACTTTCTATGGATGTAAAAGTTCCTAGCAAAATTATAGGTGTTTTAATGTCATTAGCAAAGCCGTTTTTACAAACAAAAAAGTCTGGTGCTCGGCTAAGAATGATTGAGTATAGAGGAAAAGCAACAGCAACAATGCAATATGATGATAAACCTATTAATGATCATTTTATAAAAATTAATGAGAATACCGTATTGGGACTTATGGACAAAAAAGGAGATTCTCCAAATTTCCCTTATGCTTTTGTATTAGAAAGAGATAATGAGTCTAACTACCAAATAAAATTCTAAGCATATGAAATTCAAGGATAAAATAGTATTGATTTCTGGAGGAGCCAGTGGAATAGGTCAATTACATGCCACAAAATTAGCTACAGAAGAAGGCGCTATAGTTGCCATTTTAGATGTAAATGAAAAAGGATTAGAAGAAACAGCTTCTCGATCAGAAAACATACACCCCTACTATTGCGATGTAACAAATATTAAATTAGTACGAGAAGTAATTAATAAAGTGGTTACTGACTTTGGACCTATAGATCGTTTATTTAATTGCGCTGGGATTATGCCGGCCGGTTTGCTGAAAGATTTAAACGCAGAACATATCAACAAGTTAATGCTAATCAATTACAGTGGAATGGTTAATATATGCCAAACTGTAGTGCCTGAAATGTTAAAAAGAAATAGTGGTGATGTTATTATTTACGGTTCTACTGCAGGTATGCTGGTTACTCCCAAATTTGGTGCCTATGGTGCTACAAAAAGTGCTAATAATTTTTACACCAAAGTATTAATTGAAGAAAACAAAAAATCTAAAGTTAGAATATTATTGGTTTGTCCGCCAGCTGTAAATACACCGCTTTTAAAACAAGCAGAAGAAACGGATCAACCCGATATGTTCAATAGCACTTTCTTCAAAAAATATATGACCTCTTCTCCTGAAGCTGTTGTAAATGCTGTAGAAAAAAGCATTAAAAAAGGAAAAAAAATCTGCTATCCAGGTGCTGCTGGTATAATGGCGTTTTTAAATAGATTTATGTAAATATCAATTAATAAACATAATAAAATAAGCGCCCAAATGCGTAAATAATAATTTTAAAAAATATAATCATGAAAAAACAATTTTTTATACCAAATGAAATAACATCAAATTTTGATAGACCAGATTATTCATTTCCAGATTCTGAAACCTATGCCATAGCTTTTAAAACAGATAAAGCTGCACTTGAAGGTTTTTTACCTGAAGGATTAAGTTTTGTACCAGGTTACGAAGATGTGGTATTACTACGAATTAATAAGTTTGAATGTACAGAGAAAAAAATTAGACCTTATTGGGAGTCTGTTATTTCTGTTCCAGCTTCCATAGAAGTAAATGGAGAAACTGTAATTGGTGAATATGCTGCGCAACTCTACTTAGGTTCTATTGAACCAGAAAGTGATATATCTCCTATTTTGAGCGGTCAATTGCTGTATGGTTATCCTAAAAGAGAAGCTATATTTTCTATAAATGGTGAATTTGGAAAGGATGATGTAAAGGTTGTGAAGGAACGTCATGGAAAAACATTATGGGATTTAGACTTTAAAACTTGGACATCAGAAGCACCAGATAATCTTGGATCTGCGGTACCTCAAGGGCCTTTATTACTTTGTAAAGCCATTCCTAATGTTAGTGGAAACGGTTGGGATGTTTTAGAGATTAATACACCAAATATGGTTGATGGTTCTTTAAAAATGAAGGAAATGAGACCTCTAGAAGGAAAAATTAATGGAGATATACTTTTAGATACTGGTCGTGCTTTACCTGTAAAAGAAGTTCTTGAGTCATACTATTTAAAGTATGATTGGGTATTAACTTGCGGAACTACGCTACATAATTACCTTAAATAGTAAGTAAAGTAAGTCTATAAATTTAGAAACCGTTTTTTAAATTTTTAACCAAAAGCGGTTTCGATGTTTAATTGAAATCGCTTTTTTCAAAAAACACAAGACCTCTTACCCTAAAGATGTTCTTAATGCGATTGAAAAAAGAATTAAAAAAGGTAAAATACTTGTTGTCGTAGTTCAGCTAAGATTCTCAAGCAATAAGTAAATAATAAACATCTTTAATTTTTATAATTATGAAACACGCAAAATTAAGTACCGATTTTAAAAAGTATGGTCTTAAAGAAAGTAATATTCCTGAAGTTTGGGAAGATGGATTTCGTACTACGGGTGAAAAAGGAACTTTTGAATGGTGGTATTTTGATGCCCATTTAAAAGATGGTTCTACAGCTGTAATAGTATTTTATACAAAACAGTATAACAAAATTAAAGAACCGCTTTTACCTTTAATTACCATAAATATAGATAAACCAGATGGAAGTTCTATTGTTAAAAGGATAGAGTATAATAAGGACGAGTTTTCTGCATCAAAAGAATCTTGTAATGTTCAGATTGGCAAAAATTACTTTAGAGGAAATTTAAGTGAATATGAAATTTATTTTGAAGATGAAGATTTAAAATTATCTGCAAAAATTAAAAGAACAACGGAAAGCTGGAGACCAAAAACCGGATATAATGAATTTGGGGATAAAAACTACTTTGCTTGGGTAGTAGCTGTACCACAAGGCCATGCAGAGTTAACATACACATATAAAGGCGATACTGCCAAAACAGAAGGTTCTTGTTATCATGACCATAACTGGGGTAACGCAAGCATGGTCGATTTAATGAATCACTGGTATTGGTCAAGATCAGAAATAGGGCCTTATAGTGTTATTGCTTCAGAATCAATCTCGGCTGATGATTTTAATAATGAAAGTTTAATTGTATATAACCTTTCTAAAGATGGAAAAACCATTGTAGATAATGAAGAATTGGTAAAAGCCTATAGAACTTACGGTAAAATGGACAGTAAGCATAACAAAGATATTAGTGATGATGTTTCGTTTATTTATAGAAACCCTGAGACAGGTTATAGATATGAATATAATTTATTCCGTAAAAAAACTATTGAAACAGAAGATTTATTACTATCAGTTATAGGATCTAAGAATATAAAATACAAGCTAGCACAAATGATTACTGGTTTTGATGGTATTTATTATAGGTTTACAGGAATTGCAGAATTAAAAGTTTACAAAAACGATGAACTTCTTGAGTCGTACTCAAGTGACAAAGCAATTTGGGAGTTAATGTATCTTGGTAAAGCTTAAAAATTTGAGCTCTACTAAATTTATTTATAAGAACAATAAATTTTTAATACAACAACAGAAATTTACTCGTAAAAATAGCTATAATAGGATTTGGAAATATTGGTAAATATTTAGCAGAATGGGTTGTTAATCCTACCTCTTTTGAATTGAATTATATAGTTGCTAGAAGAGAAATTAATATAGAAGGATTTGATTTTAAAAACGAACCTGTACAGTTCACAAAAGAAGTTACCGCAGACTTAATTGAATGATGTTGATATTATTATTGAATGCGCAACCAAAGAAGTTGTTTCTCAATTATTAAAATTTGATGAAATAGATCGTACTGGCTTAAAATTAATTGTAATTAGTACTGGTGGTCTTTACCAAAATAAAGAGGTTTTAAAAACCTTGAAAAACTGTGAGGTAATTTTACCAATAGGTGCTATTGCAGGTCTTGATGTTATAAAAGCTGTGAATGATGAGATTGAACCTATAAACATACAAACTACAAAACATCCTAAAAGTCTAGAGGTTACGCCATTTTTTTATAGTTCTGATATTGATTTGGCTTCAATTAAAACAGCCTAAACCTAAACTATTTGGGAAGGTGATGTAAGTGAAGCTGTAAGTTTATTTCCTAAAATATTAATGTAGTAGCTAGTATTTATTTTGCATCTAAATGTGACGGTTTAAGAATTAAAATAGTTGCAGACCCTAACGCTAATAGCAATATGCATGAGATAACTTATGAAGGCGATTTCGGAAAAATTTATACTCGTACTGAAAATAAACCAAGCCCTACAAACCCAAAAACAAGCTTTTTAGCTGTTAAAAGTGTAATTAGTTTCCTTAGAAATATAAATTCCATTATTAAAATTAACTAAGACTCGTTTGTGCCTAGAACTATTTTTATAAGACTTTTAATAAATAAAATAATTACATGGATAACCGCTTTTTAAGCGGTTTCTTTTTTTTAAATAAATAGAATCTATTTGTTTTATTTTTCTAACTTTCTTGCTCAGTTGCAATTAAATTGAATAGCTTACAAACGTAAAACTGTATAAAATAGTAATCCTATGAAAAAAATTGCAATAGGTTGTGGAATATTCTTAGTTGTGGGGCTTGGTTTAATATGCTTAATGTTCTACATACTTTCTTTACCCAAATTAAAAGATAGTTCTGATCAAAAACATTTTTCTGAAATTGTAAATAAAACGCTGACTACAAAAAAACGAACTTTAATTCTAGTACATCCGGGTATTCTTAAAAACGAAAATTACACGAATCATTTAGAAGATGGAACTAGTTATGGCATGGATTCACATTTAGAAGTGAATGCAGCAATTCCAATAGGTTCAAAAGTAATAATTGACAAAGTTGTACTATACACCGGTAGAGTAAGTGGTACTACTAGCGCTTATCTTTTTGGTAAAGTATACCCTAAAGACACACAAAAAGAATACACATTTGAATATACTTGGGGATATTATCATTCTTTATATGAAGATAAACCTTACTGGACATTTGAGCTTGCTTTTTGGCAAGACGCACCTTTGAATAAAAAGTACTTTATTGCTGTTCCGTAATACATTTGTAGTGTTATTCACTAAGCAATATATTTAGTAGCAATCGTTTAATTTAAACAATATTTTCGAATTGTAATTATTAACTGAAACGCATTAATCCAAACCAAACTTATCATGAAAAAACTAATATTTACATTTTTATTTTTAATACACCTTACAATTTTTGCTAATGATGGAGCTTATTATGCTTCTGGAAATCAATTAATTCCTATTACTGAAAATGACGTTAAAATAACAAAAGAAATATTAACGGTCGCTAGAAAAACCGTTGATGGTATAGAATATGCTTATGTAACTGTTAACTATACTTTTTTTAATCCTGGTGTCGAAAAAAAAATATTAGTTGGGTTTGAAGCTCCTTCTCCATCTGGTGATGTTAATGGTTTTCCTAAAAATGGTGCCCACCCTTATATGTCAAATTTCAAAGTAATTATGAACGGGACAACTCTAAATTTTGAAACTGCTATGGTAAATTCCGACAACTATTATATCAATAATCAAATTGATGCCAAAACTGAAGAAGAAGTTACTGGAGAAGACTTTAATTCAAATTCACCTGAATTTTATTACGTCTATCATTTTAATGCAAAATTTAATCCCGGGAAAAATAAAATTGTTCATACTTATAGGTTTGAAATGTCAGGCTCTATATCTGAAAATTATAGTTTTGATTATATTCTAACTGCTGCAAATAGATGGGCTAACAATCAAATAGATGATTTTACACTAAATATTGATATGGGGTTAAATCAAGGTTTTTCTGTAAAAAACAGCTTTTTTGATCATAAAAACGAATGGCAAATTAGTAACGGTAGAAGTATTGATATAGAAGGTTATACTAATTTTATAAATCAAAGTGATAAAATTACATTTAAAAAGAAAAACTTTCATCCAAACGGCGAGCTATATGTAAAGTCTTTAAATGGTCCAATGAAAAGTCATTTTATGACTTTTGATTATACATATCATAATTTACCTAAAAAAATAGATTTGGGTAATACTAGTACTAATTCCGTCAACGAAAACTCATTTAAAATATTAAGAAATTTACCTTTTGCGATTAAAGGTTATGTTTTTAAAACCAAATTAATTCAAGATTATTATTTATCCCAAAATTGGTATATACCTAATCCTGATTATAAATCAAATCTGGACGAACTATATACAGAAGAAAGAGATTGGTTAAGTATTGTAAAATCGAAAAAATGGGATAAACAGTAAGGTTAGTTATTAAAAAATTGAATAAAAATATTGATAAACATGAAAATCATATTCACAATAACAATTTTAATTTTAACTTCTTGCAAGTACAATCAAGAAAAAAAAATCGCTATAAACAACATAATTACGGAACAAAATATATTACTTGAAAATAAAATAGATAGCTTATTCGAACTCAATATTAGAGGTGATCTAAATTCAATAACAATTAAAGCACCAAAAAAATTAGATTTTACTTTTCCAGAAAATACTGAATTTTTTAAAATATATCAGTTTGATGACTTTAATGCTGATAATAAAGAAGATGTAATTATCAATTTAGGTGCATGTGGTACTGGCGGTTGCATATATGCTATATTCCTTAATGAATATAATAACTACTATAATTTAGCTTTTATGGATTATTTAAAAGGTACTGTATTTGAAAAAGAGTTAAATGGATTTTTAAGTATAAAATCATTTGAAGAAATTGAGCCTTATAATCCTTTAAAACTTTCTGTAACTAAATTTAAATTAGATGACAAAAAATATCAATATGTATTAGATACAACGTATGTTTTTAACAACAATCAGAATTAATAAAAAATGAATATAGCTATTTTAAATTCGACTATTCAACTCGAAAATGACCGCGTAAAACTCATCCCCTTTGAGAGTGAAAGAAATGAAGAACTCAAAGAAATTATTTTCTCCCCAGAAATTTGGAAATATATGGGCACGGATATGAAAACCGAGAAAGATTTTGAAAACTACGTAACTAATACTCTCAAAGATCAAAAAAATGGGATTTGTTATCCTTTTTTAATTATTGATAAGAAAAACAATAAAGTTGCAGAAAGTACTAGATATGGGTATTTAAATAGTATAAGCCAAAAATGCGAAATCGGATGGACTTGGTATGGAACCGAATTTCAAGGTACAGGCTTAAACAAAAGCTGTAAGTTCGAATTATTAAAGTTTGGTTTTGAAAGTATCGGGTTTAGAAGAATTCAATTTAGTGCTGACCAAGAAAATCTGAAATCACAAAAAGCTATTGAAAAACTAGGCGCTAAAAAAGAAGGTATTTTTAGAAACAATTATATTGCACCAAACGGAGAAAGTAGAAATGACGTGTATTATAGCATAATAAAGGAAGATTGGAATGCATTAAGAGTAGAAAATTTTAGAGAGTTTTTATCGAGATAAATGTAAAATCTACTTCGCTATCTACACGCAACCTTTCTTTAAAAAATCCATCTGATATACAGAACATTAAAACCGAACTAAAATGAAAAAAATCCATTTCATTCTAATACTTGTTACGCTACTTTTTCAAAGTTGTCTTGATGATGACTGTGGAGAATGTTTTTCACCTCCTTATAGTTTTGCTTTTGAAATTGTTGACAAAACAAGTGGTGAAAATTTATTTACAAACGGAACCTATAACGCTGAAGATATAACAATAACGGACAGCTTAAATGATGATGAACCTATTACATTTACATTTATATCTGAAAATGAATATAATATAATTGATATTAGTTCAATTGGTTGGCAAACAGAAATAGTAGACCTTACCATAGCAGTTTCTGACACTCTTATTTTCAATTTTTATGTTGATGCTGAAAGAAATACAGCCGATTGCTGTAGTTATACGGAATATAATGAAATTACAATTTCGAGTTCTGAATTCGAGTTAGATACTGAAACAGGAATTTACATAATACTTGTAGAATAAAACGCATGTAATAATTAAGATAATTTAGCTTTGTTCCCTTTTGTAGTAAATGACAATTCTTTTTTGATTCTTGAATTTTTAAACTTATATAAACGAGCAGTTGAAGTTTCATAGCTAGTTTCTGTAACAATAGTTTGTGGTGCAGTTTCAACTTTCACTTCTTTTTTCGCATCTTGTGCTTGAGCTGTTACTCCGATAAAAATAAAAAAGATTGTGATGATTAAAGTTTTCATGTCTTGCGTATTTGTTACATATATATAACGCAGAACTTGTTGTTTTGCTAGGTTCTCATTCGCTCAACGACATTCTTTTTCGTTCATTTGAAAAATATCAGCTAAGCGGTAAAACTCCCCCGATTAAGCGCATTTAGGCAGTTTACAGCTCAGCGATTGTGCATGTAGTTCATCGAGAATTACCAAATACCACTTATTGCACTACTCCACTTTTTTGTAATAATCTCAGTTAAAAAATATAAGTTGAAAATTAAATTATAACATACTCGCTATAAACGCATTAGAACCAAAAACCATTTCCTAAATTTTAACACCTTTAGAATCCACTTTTTATTTTCATTTTTTAGGATTGTTCCACACATTTGATTACGTTTGAAATGATTTATATTCATAATGTGTTAAATTTTTAATATAAAAAATAGACTTCATGTATTTTAAGACAACATTTTTTACCGTATTCCTACTTTTAATTACATTACAATTATCATTTTCACAAGACACCCAAGAGCTAGAAGCCGAAAATGCTATTAATGAAAATTTAAAAGGTGAAAGTGTACTTGTAGGCCTTATGAAAACTAAAAACTCATCTTTAAAAAAGGAATTAAAAGGTATACACCCAAGAGTATTTTTAACACAAGAAGAAATTGACAATTTAAAAGATAAAACAAAATCTCAAAAAGAATTATGGCAAATAGCCTTGGCAAATGTTAGAGCCATGAGTATTGAGCCTGCTCCTGCTCCTGCGCAAGCAAGAAGAGTACAAAATCCTGTTGGCTTAGGTATTGCCGAAGCGGCACTTGCCTATAAAATTACTGGTGAGAAAAAATATTTAGAGGCAGCTAAAAAATACATGAACACTGCCATGTCTTATAAAGTTTGGGGTTACGAGTATAACAAACCTGATGTTGATTTGGCTGCAGGGCATTTACTGTACGGATTAGGTTGGGGTTATGATTTACTTTATCATGATTTAACTGTTGAAGAACGCGAAAAATACAAAGCCAAATTAATCAGACAAGCCAACTTATTGTATGAGTTTTACAAACCAAAATCGGGTAAAACGTATGCTTATAGTCAAAACCATACTTTTATCCCTATGGCTGGTTTGGCAGTTACCGCTTATGCACTTGCTGGCGAAGCTAACGATGCCAAAAAATGGGCCGCATTACCTAGAGCAATTTATGAAGGCGTTTTAGCGACTTATTCTGATGATGGTTTTTATTATGAAGGTGTTGAGTATTGGATATTTTCTACACCTTGGCTAATGCATTATTTAGATGCACATTTACATGCTACTGGTGAAGATTTATATGCAAAAGCTCCTGGTTTTAAATTAATTCACAAATATATTGCTCACGCTACATTACCTGGTGCTGATTCTCATTTTGATTATGGTGACACTTACACTGGCAACCAAACGAGATCAAAAATTAGTAAAGATTATGGTCGTGAACGTATTGACGGACACTTTAAAACAAGTTATAATATTCTGTACAAATTAGCCAGTAAATTTAATATTCCGGATGCGCAAGGTGTTGCCGATTGGTTGAAGAAAAAAGGTCAAGTAAATGCCGAAGAAATGTGGACCTTTATTTGGTATAATCCTGAAATAGCTTCTACACCAATTGAAGAACAAGAAAAATGGCACTATTTTAAGGATCACGATGTGGTATTTTGGCGTTCTAGTTGGGGTGATGATGCTACTGCGTTTTCATTTAAATGCGGGCCATCAGAAGGACATTCGGTATTAAAAAAGCAAGTTTCATTTCCGGAGTGGAGATTATCAAGTGGCCACGCGCACCCTGATGCTGGTAGTTTTATTATTTGGGCAGATGGAAAATATTTAACGGGAGATTCTGGCTACGAAGGTTTAACGGTTACACAAAGTCATAATACCTTAGTTTTTGATGGCAAAGGGCAGAATAATGAAGGTGAAGGTCATGATGTTTTTTACGGTATCCCGTACGAAAGAATCAATAAAATTAAAATCACTGATGTACAAATGACTGCCAAAAAAGTGTCTATTATAGCAGATGCTACTGCAGCATACGAACCAGAAGTTGGTGTAAATAGATTTATTAGAAAGTTTGAATTTCAAGCACCCGGAAATTTTACAATTACAGATGATGTTGAAACAAATACTCCAAAAATGGTTACTTCATTCTTACATGCCGATAATACGATTAAAAAAATATCAGAGAATACTTTTGAATTTGAACCTAGTGGTACGAGTTTAATGGTAACTATAGTAGCTCCTAAAAAATTTAGTACAGCAATTGAAGAAAATATTCTCACAGCTCCTGGAGATCCAGGTAGTGTTGATAAAGGTGGACTTCAAGAACGAGGAAAGAAACTAGCTATTTCTACTTCTGAGAAAGTATCAAAAGCAACTTTTATTACAAAGTTGGCTATCCAAAAAGTAGAATAACATAACGCTTTTTATAAAATATTTGTTATCAACCAATATGTCAAAAATAAAGATACTTATAAAAAACCTCGGTCCCGGACTTTTGTTTGCTAGTATGGCCATTGGAACTTCGCACTTAGTACTTTCTACAAAAGCAGGAGCGCAATTTGGCTGGTTAATGGTTATTCCTATTTTATTAGCCAACATTTTAAAATATCCTTTTTTTGAATTTGGAATTAGATACACTAATGTTACAGGTAAAAGTATTATTGAGGGGTATAATGATAGAGGCCGTGGCTATTTGTGGTTGTATGCATTTATTACTTTGGCAACAAGTTTGGCCAGCCCAGCGGCACTTTGTGCTATTACTGCCGGACTTCTTATTAATTTATTTAAAATAGAAACTGTACCCATCACTACTATTGCTTTTGGGTTGTTTGTATTAAATAGTATTATACTCATAATTGGGAAGTATAAATTTTTAGAAAACACTTTAAAGCTTCTAATTCCAATTCTATTTATAGCATTATTAATTACCACTGGCTTAGTTATTGAAGCAGGACCAGTGACAGCCATACCAACTTTTGAAACCCCTAAATTTTTTAATGAACTGGGTGTGTTATTTTTAATCACTTTAATCGGTTGGATGCCAACAGCAGTTGAAGCAAGTAGCTGGCTAAGTCTTTGGACTGCTGAAAAATATAAAGTAGACGAAAACAAACCGCCTTTAAAAGAAGCCTTGCAAGAATTTAATACAGGTTACGTACTTACAGCCGTTCTTGCCATATTATTTTTAACGATTGGATGCATGACGCTTTACGGTTCTGGTACGGAACTTAGTGGTAATGCTGTTACTTTTGCCGATCAAGTAATTAATTTATTTACTACGCATATTGGTAATTGGGCTTATGCATTTATTGCTGTTTCGGCTTTTGCGACTATGTATAGTACTTGTTTAACACAGCACGATGCTATTTCAAGAGTGAGTATTGATATTATTGGTTTGCTTGTTGGTGAGCATGAAGAATATACGGGTAAAAAATATTATATTATAGGCATTATCGTAATCGCTGCCGTAAGTATTATTGTAATGTACACTTTAGGGGCGAATATGGGCCTAATTTTATCTATTGCTACTGCCATTTCTTTTATACTAGCTCCTATTGTTGGGTATATGAATTTAAAAAATGTAACTAACAGTGATTTTCCTGAAGTGAATAAACCAAAAAAGAGACTTCAAATTTTAACTTTTGTAGGTATTACATTCCTCTCGTTACTAGCTATTTATTATGGTTGGATTATGCTTTTTTAAAGAATTTAAATTAAGACAATTTAGATTTGTTTGCTTTTGTTGTAAAAGACAATTCTTTTTTAATTCTTGAATTTTTGAACTTGTATAAACGAGCCGTTGAAGTTTCGTAAGATGTTGTTGTAACAATTGTTTTAGGTGCAGTTTCAACTTTTACTTCTTTTTTCGCATCTTGTGCTTGAGCAGTTACTCCGATAAAAATAAAAAAGATTGTGATGATTAAAGTTTTCATGTCTTGCGTATTTGTTACATATATATAACGCAGAACTTGTTGTTTTGCTAGGTTCTCATTCGCTCAACGACATTCTTTTTCGTTCATTTGAAAAATATCAGCTAAGTGGTAAAACTCCCCCGATTAAGCGCATTTGAACGATTTACAGCTCAGCGATTGAGTGTGTAGTTCATCGATAGCGCTATAATCTTATTTAAAATAAAACCTAGTAACACCCTTAAAAGTAAATTCATTATTTTTAATTTGTAAGAGCTTAAAAAAACAGCATCCACTATACATGAAAATACTTCATACTGCCGATTGGCATTTAGGACATAGGTTACACGAACAATCACAATTTGAAGAACAAACCTTATTTTTAAATTGGATTGAACAGTATATTATTGACCATAAAATTGATGTATTACTAGTATCTGGTGATGTGTTTGATACCGGATCACCATCAAACCAAAGCCTAGAAATGTATTATAGCTTTTTAGTTAAACTTAAAGCTACAACTTGCAAATCAGTTATTATCACAGGTGGTAATCACGATTCTCCCGGAACTTTAAATGCTCCTAAATATTTATTAGATGCTTTGGCTATAAAAGTTGTTGGTAAAGCTACCGAAGAAATTGAAGATGAGGTTTTTGAAATTGAGGTAAACAATGAAAAGATTATTATTGGTGCTGTACCTTTTTTAAGAGATGGTGATATTAGGCGTGCTGTTGCTGGCGAGTCTTTTGATGAGCTTACCGATAAATATAAAAATGCTTTAATAAATCATTATGAAGCAATAGCTGAGCAATGTAAATTGATAAATACTACAAATGCACCTGTTATAGCAATGGGTCATTTATTTGCTACGGGAGGTTCAATATCTGATAGTGAACAGAATATTTATGTGGGCACTTTGGGGCATATTGGCGCTGAAGACTTTCCCTCCTATTTTGATTATATCGCTCTAGGTCATTTACACCGCCCACAAATAATTGGTGAAAATGATAAAGTTCGTTATTCGGGTTCTCCAAACATTTTAAGTTTCAGCGAGATTAATTATGATAAAAAAATATTAACACTAACGGTTGAAGGCAATAAATTAACAAAAGTTGAAGATGCTGTTATTCCTAATTTTAGAGCGTTCTATAAAATTACAGGAACACTAACGGAATGTATTGAAAAATTTCCTGAGCTAATTTCAAATATTTACGGATTAACGCCTTGGGTTGAAATTGTATTGAATGAAGATAATACGGTAAATACTGATAAATTAAAAAAAGAAGCCAGTAACTACTCCTTTGAAATATTAAAAATCTCTTTAAAAAGACAACGGAAAATCAAAGGAATTGAAGAGTTGTTGGAAGACACAAAATCAATTAAAGAATTGTTACCTACTGAGGTTTTTAAATTAAAATGTGAAGAAATGGGTTTTGACTTAAAAGAAAGACCCGAAGTTTGGGATGCTTTTAATGAAGTTTTACAAGTTGTTAAAAATCAATAAGCATAGTCTGATATGAAAATTTTAAAAATAGAATTACAGAATATAAATTCTTTAAAATCAGACACTCCTATTGTTATTGATTTTGAAAACGAGCAATTTAAAGATGTTGGTTTATATGCCATTACAGGTTCTACTGGTGCAGGAAAAACAACGCTTTTAGATGCTATAACAATTGCATTGTACCATAGTGTACCGAGATTTAATGGTACAAAAGGCAGTTTAATTAATGTGGTTAGCCATGGTTCTCCTGAGGCTTTTAGTAGAGTTACTTTTGAGAACGACCATACTATTTATGAAGCTTTTTGGGGCATTCGAATAGCCGATAAAAAAGGGAAAGAATATAAGAATCCTAAAGAAGAAGTTAGTTTAAAAAACTTAACTACTGATGTTACAATAGCCAACCAAAAAAGAGAATTAATAACTAAAGTAAATGAAGTTACGCAATTAGATTATAATCAGTTTTTAAGATCTGTAATGCTTGCTCAAGGTGAGTTTGCTTCATTTTTAACTGCTAAAGGGCCGGATAAAGGTAAATTACTAGAGCAAATTACTGGTGAGGAAATTTATAAGAAAATTGGTCAAAGTATTTTAGAACGAAAATCTAAAGAAGAAAATACATTAAAAGAAATTCAATCTAAAATTAATGCTGATGACGTATTAACAGACGAAGCTAAAATTGAATTAGCAGAAAAAGATAAAATACTTGATAATGAAATTATAAAAGTTGAAAACGAAACAAAAATAATTGAAGCTGTCGTTGACTGGTATGTTGATTTTAAAAATTTAGAAGAAAAATCAAAAGAATTAGAAGAAAATTCTAAAAAGATTGATGCTTTTGTTGAAGAGCACAAAACTGAATTAGAAGCTTTAAATCTAAACGAAAAAGCTTTGCCTTTTGCTTCTCATATTCAAGATTTAAATAGACTTGAAAAAGAACATTTTGAGAAGGCCAAAACTTTAGCAATTCTAGAAAGTGAATTAACAAAGTTAAATCCTGAAATTGAAAATTCTGAGTCAACTACAAAATCTCACACCGATACATTAGAAAAAATAAATATTGAGTTTGATGAATGGCTTCCTAAATTTGACACGGTTACAAATTTAGATGGTCAATTAAAGAATGAAATAACTAATCAGCAAAAAGCAAAACATCGAGCAGATGAAATTACTGCTAAAATTGATAGCCTTACAAAAGAAAATGAAGCAATAACTAAAGAAAATTCTTATAAAAATACTGAAATTGAAAAAGCTAAAATATTTTTAAATGAACACAAAAAACTCAAAGAGGTTGACTTAGAAATTTCGAACTGGACTAAAAATTTAAGTACGCTAAAGTCTGAAAAAAAATCATTAGAAGAAGATACCGCTTATCTAAATCAGAAAAATTCGGCACTTAAAGAAACCACTCTTTTACTTGAAAAAGATAACGAACAACTCCAAAATAAACTAGCTTCATTTCATAAAGTAGAAAAAAAATATTTGACTATTACTGAAGAGCTTTTAAAATACAACATTGCTTCAATACGTGAAAAAGAAAAAGAATTATCCTCACAAAAAGCTAAGTGGGAATCTTTTAAAAACATTGCTACTTTAGTTGTAAAAACTCAAAAAGAACAAGAAATTTTAATTGTTCAAAAAGAAACAGCAACAAAAGATTTAGATAAGGTTGAAAAGCAACTGCAATCATTAAAAAACAATAAAGAAGTCCAAGAAAAATCAGTTGCCGATGCTGCTAAAATTTTAGAATTAGAAAAAAGCATTTCAAAATACGAGAATGATCGGCAAAATTTGATTCCTGGAGAACCTTGTGGATTATGTGGTTCTAAAGAACATCCGTTTACGGAACATTTAAAAGCTGTAGATGTATCAGAATCTGAATTAGAGCTAAAAAAACGTGAGACACAATTGACTGAAACCTCAAATTCAATTAATAATCTTGAAAAAGAAGAAGTACAATTAAACACCACTCTTAAAGGGATTTCAACACAACTTGAAGCTATTATTGATGAAATTAACTCTCATAAACTTGATGCTAAAAAATTAGCGCTCAATTGTGAGGTTAGTGACATTGATAAAATACAAAGTGAGTTACAATTAGCTACGGAGCAATTAAAAACGGTTGATGATAATTTAAAAATTGAGCAAGAACTACAGCATCAAAAAAACAGTCTATCTGAAAACATAAAAGATCAAAGTGAGACTATTAACACTTTAAAAACGGCCATAGCAACCAAAAAAGAAAAAATAAAGAATATAAAAACCGAGATTGAGCAGAAACAAAAAACAATACGTAGTTTACAAAAAGAATGTACTGGTTTAGAAAATGAATTAAGTACCAAACTTGCCAAGTTTGACTATAAACTACCTTCTGTTTTAGAGATAGACGCCTTTATTCTGAATATTGAAAATTCAATAACTAATTATAACAAAACTCAAGATCAATTAAATAGCTTAGAAGCGAATATAGCTGTACTTAAAAGTAACTTAGCTAGCAATACAAAACAATTAGAAAATCTTTCCAAATCGCAAAAGGAGTATCTTGAAAACAGTAAAGAAAGTGAGCTTAAAGTAGATCGTATAAAACTGAAGCGTAGCGCCATATTACCTTTTAATTTTAGTGTTGAAACTAAAAGAACAGAATTACAATCTTTCATAAAAGAAGTAACAGATAAAGTTACCATAAGTAAAAAAGAACTGGAAAATCTGCGAAAATCAAAAAATGAAAAAGAAGTATTAAAACTCAATACTGTAAACGACCAAAAAAAATTAATTGATCAAATTAAAGATTTAAATTCAAAATTAAACTCACAAATAATTGCTAGTATTTTTGAATCTAAACAAGCTGTAGAAAATGCATTATTACCAAAAGAGCTTACTTTAAAATACACGCAAAACAGAGAGCGTATAAAAGAAAATCAAGTAAAATTAAAAACTTTAAAAGAAGAAAACTCAAATGCTATTTTAAAATTAAACAACTTAAAAAACTTTGAAACTACTGAGGCTGAAAGCAAAACAATTTTAGAAAATTTAAAAGTACAGAGTAAAGCTATTTCAACCGAAAAAGGAAAAATTGTTGAAGCCTATAGAAAAGATCAAGAGATTAGAGATCGAAATAAAGAAATTTATAAAAAAATTGATGCACAAGAAGCTGTGTGTACTATCTGGAGAGACCTTTTTAAAGTTATTGGGAACTCAAAAGATGCTTTTAATGTGTATGTACAGCGCTTAACTTTAAAACAATTATTAGATCTTGCCAATGTACACTTATACAAATTAAACAAGCGATACTCATTAAAAATTGAAACTGATTACAAACCAAAAGAAGAACTTAATTTTAATTTAATTGATCATTACCAAACTGATCAAGTAAGATTAGTAGACACATCAAGTGGTGGTGAAAAATTTATTATTAGTCTGGCGTTAGCCTTAGGCTTATCTGATTTGGCCAGTAAAAATGTTAAAATAGACTCTCTGTTTATTGATGAAGGTTTTGGTACCTTAGACAAGAACACTTTAGAAACTGTAATTTCTACACTAGAAACATTACAATCTCAAGGTAAAATGATTGGGATTATTTCACATGTTGAAAATTTAAAAGAACGTATTGCTACTCAAATTCAAATTACTAAAAAAAGTAATGGGGTAAGTTCGGTAGCTATTGTTTAATTGGCAACTAAAGCTATGACTATGAAAACTATATAGTAGATTTACAAGTAATTACAACCTTTTACATAACAAGTGTCTATGCATAAACAACTATACTATTATTTTAATTATAGCGTTTGAAATAGAACAACCAAACACCATTTACAAACCCTTCAAAAGAAAAAATTATGTTAGCACTGATATTATTTTATTGGATAGGAAAGTATTTTTACAATTTAGCCGATGAATTTGATAAACAAAAATGGGGTTATGCTATTTTAGGCATAGTTTCTTATTATGTTGGTTGTTTAGGTTTTGGTTTAATTTGTGGTATTATTACAGAGATTGTTTCTCCAGGTACAATAGATACTATTAATGAAACTTTATTAAGTATCATAGCATTACCATTTGGAATTTTAAGTTGCTATTTACTTTATAAATATCTAGAAAAAACTTGGAAGAAAAATAATCCGAATCCGATTGATATGTTAGACGAAATTGGAAAACAATCTTTAGATTAAAAAACAAAACTTTTTTTATTAAGAATTTGAGCAAATATTATTTGATTATAGTATTTGCTTTTTTAGTTATGACAACTTCGCTTTGTTTGCTTTTGTAGTGAAAGACAATTCTTTTTTAATTCTTGAATTTTTGAACTTGTATAAACGTGCCGTAGAAGTTTCGTAAGATGTTGATATAACAATTGTTTTTGGTGCAGTTTCAACTTTTACTTCTTTTTTAACATCTTGTGCTTGAGCAGTTACTCCGATAAAGATAAAAAAGATAGTGATGATTAAAGTTTTCATGTCTTGCGTATTTGTTACATATATATAACGCAGACATTGTTGTTTTGCTAGGTTCTGATTCGCTCAACGACACTCTTTTTCGTTCTTTTGAAAAATATCAGATAAGTGGTATAACTCACCCGACCAAGCGTATTTGATCGATTTACAGCTCAGCGATTGTAGATGTATTTCGTCGGTTTGCTCAAAATCATCGAACTCACTTTTTAAGTATCTTTACATAAAAAACAAAGCATGAACATCAATATAAACGCTGTACCAAATGAACTTAAAACTTTAATTGGCACTGAAGAAGTTGATTTTATAGTTAAAGCCAAAAGAAGAAAACCTTTAAGTTATTCAATTTTACTATTTGTGTTTTCTACTTTTTGGTTGGGCATAAGTGGTACCATCGGTTTTTTATTTTTAGGCCCTTTGTTTTTTGGTGAAGAAGTGCATTTTAAAGAAAACGGTGTCGCAAAAGTGGCTACCTTAGATAATTATGATTCACTATTAATGCCCGCAGCAATACTCAGTTTTTTTATGCTTATTGGTATTGTTATATTGATTAGCGCTATCGTAATTTTTTTTCAAAAAGGAGGCTATTTTGTGGGAACACCTAGTCGGTTAATTCAATTTAGAAAAGGCAAAGCTACAAGTACAGATTGGGAGCAATTTAATGGCACGATAAATACAAAAAGTAAAGGAACTAGTGGAAACATCACATTTCAACTCAGAACAGGAAAAATGCGTAGTAGAAAAAATGGCCCTAGCCAATATGTACCAAGCACTATTTCTATTTCAGGTATTGATAATTTGTATTCAGTAGAACAAAAATGTAGAACTCGTATAAAAGAAAATGATCCTACACCAGCAAATACTAGCGTTTAGATTTATAATTTAGAACCATAGGCTAAATCACCAGCATCACCTAAACCAGGAATTATATAGCCTTTTGAATTTAACTCATCATCAACAGCTGCAATCCATAAATGGGTGTTCTCTGGGAATTTAGTGGCTACAAAATCTACACCTTCTTGCGAACCTATTACTGATGCTATATGAATCTGCTTTGGAGTTCCGTGTGGTTTTAATCCTTCTAATACATTTTCTAAGGTTCTACCAGTAGCTAACATAGGGTCGGCTAAAACGAGTATTTTACCTTCTAATGATGGCGCTGCAAAATAATCGACAATTACCTCAAATTCATCTTCGCCATTTTCATGTTTTCTAAAAGCAGAAATATAACCATTCTCTGCATCATCAAAATAATTTAACAAACCTTGGTGCAATGGCAAACCAGCTCTTAAAATTGAACATACCACTATTTCATCAGCAAGTACGGGTACGTTTTTAGTTCCTAATGGTGTTGTTATTTCTTCATCTTTGTATGGCAATGTTTTACTAATCTCATAACTAATAATTTCACCAACACGTTCTATATTTTTTCTAAAACGCATACTATCTTTTTGAATAGTTGTATCTCTAAGTTGTTTTAGAAATCTGTTTAAAATAGAATTTTCGTTTTCAAAATTATGTATCGTCATAGCAAATAATATTGTCTAAAAATACAATTTTTTAGCTACAAGTTTAAATCTCGATTTTTGATTTCAGTTATTTTTAAAAGCTTTTGAAGAAAGGAGAATGTTTAATTGATTCTAATTTTACGATAGTCCACATCTAATATTGAACTATTAGAATTTATATTAATTACAAATTTTTATTATGAATCATTCTGACAAAAAAACAAAAAGCAGTACTTACACTAAATTCTTTTTAATGTTAGGTTGCTCATTTGTAGCCATGTATATTACAATGTACTTAAATACATATGCAATTGACCATGTTTATTTTAGCTTAACACGGTTTTACATGACCTGTTTAGGTATTTCAGCAATGGCATTGATTATGCTGTTTTTTATGTTGAAAATGTATAAAAACACTAAAAAAAACATAGCTATTATATTTGGGAGTATTATCATTTTTTTCGGATCATTGTCACTAGTAAGAGCCCAAAAACCAATTATTGGTGACCTTTTTTGGTTGAGAGCTATGATTCCACACCATTCTATTGCAATACTAACCAGTGAAAGAGCTGCAATAAAAGATCCAGAAGTTAAACAACTTTCAAAAGAAATTATTGAAGCTCAAAAAAAGGAAATACTAGAAATGAAAGCAATGATAGAGCGATTAGAAAATGAGAATTAGTTGCTATAAACAATAAACTCTGATCTACGGTTTAGTGCATGCTCTTCTTCAGAACATTCTACATCATTACTACATTTGTTTACTAATTGTGACTCTCCGTAACCTTTACCTGTTATACGGTCTGTATCTATTCCCATAGAAACAATATATTTTACTGTAGATTTTGCTCTACGGTCAGACAACCAGATATTGTATCGGTCACTATCTCTACTATCAGAATGTGAACCCACTTCTACCCTAGTATTTGGGTTTTCTTTCATGTACGCTACTACCTTATCTAATTCAGGATATGATTCTCTATTTAAATACGAGCTGTTTAAGCTGAAGTAAATAGGGTTCATTTCAAGTATTTTAACTAAATCGGCACCAATTACCGTCGAAGCTTCACCTTTTTCCATGGCGATTATAAAGTCAAGCTCTCCTAACGTTTCATCGACTTCACCAATTGGCGTAATTAAATATGCCGTAGCATCATTATAACTTTCTGCTTGTGAAACAAATCTATACTTTATATTGGGAAATTCTATTTCTGAAGCAAATTTACCCTCAAAATCAGCATCAATTTCTCTTAATTCATTTTTAGAGTAATCATACACCGTAATTCTTGCAAATGGAATAGCTTCACCTGTAACTTTATCAATTACAGTTCCATTAATTTTTGAATATACAACTTCTTGTTCTTCCTCTTGTTTTTCATATTCAAAGCCATAAATATCATCATCACCTACTCCTCCTTCTCTGTTAGAAGCAAAGAAACCCGTACTATTTTCTTCATCTAAAATAAGGGAAAAGTCATCTTTATTACTGTTTACTGGTGCCCCTAAATTCAACACCTCGTCACTATCTAATTTTATACTATACATATCAAGTCCGCCAAGGCCAGGATGTCCATCAGATGCAAAATACAATTCATTATCAGCCGCAATAAATGGGAAAGTTTCACGAGCTTCCGTATTAATTGTTTCTCCTAAATTTTCAGGTGTACCGAAACTTCCATCTTCTAAAATTTCAACTTTAAAAATATCAGATGCACCATAACTAGGTTCCATATCTGATGCAAAATACATTGTTTTTTCATCGGCGCTCAAAGTTGGGTTTGCCGTTGAATAAGAATTACTATTAAAAGGTAATTCTGTAATGTTTGTCCATTTACCACTTTCTAAAGTTGCGCTATAAATTTTTAGTCTGCTTAACCCTGTTTCGTCTTCTACAAAGTTTCCATTCTCACTATTATTACGGGTAAAATATACGGTAGTACCATCTTTTGTAAAGACGGTAGATGATTCGTTTGTTTTTCCGTTTAGTTCACTTGAAAACTCTACAGGTGCGGCATATTCTCCTTCTGAAACAGTATCTGCCTTAAATAAATTTAAAAATGGTTTATTCGTCCATTTATGAATATTACCTACAAAAGTTCCTGAATCGCGAGCACTTGCAAACACAAGCCCTTTCTCATATAATGACGGAGCAAAATCAGATTCTTTTGAATTTACTGATAATGGTTTAAGCGTAAATTTTGTTTTGCTATTGTTTATTTTTTTAAGATAATCAATGTTATTTGAAAACTTTAAAGCTCTTAAATCATTCTTTTTTGATTTGTTGAACTTACGCATGTAATTATCCGATTTTTTATAATCACCAACTGATTTTAATGACTGAGCATATCTAAAATAATATTCGGTACCAATCGTAGTTTCTTTTAAATCGAAAAGTTTACCGTACCAATTAGATGCTTCTTCGTAATCGCCATTATTATAATTTGCATCACCTAAATTTTCATAAATCTCTTGCGATTCATAACCTTTTGAAACAAGTTGTTCATAGGTTTCTATAGCTTTAGCATAAGAATAGTTGTCAAAACTTTCTGAAGCCTTTTTTAAGCCATATTTTTGTGCGAAAGTGCTTTGAAACACACCCAAGAAACAAAGCAATATGATGTAGTGTTGTTTTTTCATAGCTTAAAAGAATCTAGGAGTTAATGCGTTCTGGTTTTTCGATTTAAATTCATACCTTAAAAAGACCTCAAAAGAACCATCATTAAAACTTGAAGCTCCTAAAGTTGTAGTTTCTTTATCATAGGCTAAACCTATCATTAAACGTTCTGTAATTTGAAATCCTAAAAGTGCACTTAATGCTGCATCCCATCTGTACCCTGCACCTAGTGAAAAAGTATCATTATAAAGCAACGTTGCCGAAGCATCAGCCTGTAAAGGAGCACCATTAACACCTTTAAATAAAATTGCTGGTTTTAACTTTAAATTATAACTTAAATCAAAAACATATCCTGAAATAAAGTACCAGTTCATACGCTCAGTACCTACATATGAAGTTTCGCTTGTATCAAAATGTTCCGTTTCTAAAAAGTTAGGAATGGAAACACCTGCATAAAAACGCTCATTATGAAAATAGATTCCTGCACCAAAATTGGGTGAAAACTTTTTGTCAATATTTGTGGTTCCTGGTGGTGCTGATGATGGATCATAAACTCTCAATTGATTAAAATCGATATTTAAAAAATGACCGCCAGCTTTTAAACCAAATGATATTTTATCAGTTTCAGAAGCTAATATTGTATACGAAAAAGTAGCATCAAAATAAGTGTCTTGATTAGTTCCGTTCCCTATTTCGTCGTTTACTATAGATAAACCTAAACCTACTCGATTGTTTATGGGACTATGAATATTAAATGTCTGTGTTGTCGGCGCACCATCTAATCCCACCCATTGTGAACGATGCAATGCTGCAATGCTCAACACACCTCTTGAACCTGTATAACCAGGATTTATAGCAAGGGTATTATACATATATTGAGTGTACTGTGCATCTTGCTGTGCATTTGCATTAAAAAATGGCACGGCTAGCAAAAGCAATACAATTAGTGATTTTATATGGTTACGAAAGTTCATATTTTTCGTTTGTTTATCTGTTAAGGTATAAATAGCCCGACTTTTGGTTTACTTCGTCATTTTTTACATATTTAATAACATAGAAATAAGTACCTGTTGGCAATTGTTCGTTAGCGTTTAATGTTACTCTACCGTTTGCTTCACCAACAAATGCATTAGAGTTATTATTATACGTTTGTGTTGAGAATACTTTTACGCCCCACCTATTGAAAACTTCAACGGAATTATCAGGGAAAGCCTCTATGTTTTGTATTAAGAAAACACCTTGATTACTATCTGGAGTAACCAAATCACTTACAATTATGATATCACAAGCAACGTCTGCTGGTGGTGTTCCGCCGATAGAATCACAAGCATCTAATGGGTCTGTATTATCAATAACCTCAGCACCATCATTTATACCATCATTATCTGTATCAGGGTCTTCAGGATCAGTTCCAATATTCGCTTCTTCATCATTTGTTAAGCCATCTTCATCACAATCAGAAGTGCCCAACGGTGTTCCACCAATAGAATCACAATCATCTAACGGATTAGTATTGTCAATAACTTCTTGTCCGTCATTGATACCATCATCGTCAGAATCCGCATCATAAGGGTCTGTACCTAATGTATTTTCTTCGTCATTAGTTAACCCATCATTATCAAAATCATTGGTTATTGTAATAATTCCTGTACCAATATTTCCTGCAATATCGCTTGTACTCACATTTAAAATTGAAGGATAATTGGTAACCGTATACGAACCACTATCTGGTGTTAATGTTGCTGTATCAAGACTCCAATCACCATTAGCATCAACAGTAACTGTATATGTTACATCATCAATACCATCTTCATCAGTATCAATAGCAACCGTTAAAATTTCATTTGCTTCACCAGTTCCTCTAATTACTGGTGTTAAATTATCTGTAATTTGATCTTCTACTGTTGGTGCAACCGTATCAATTACAATTGTAAATACTGCAGAAGAAACACTTGTATTATCATACACATCAGATGCTATCGCGGTAAGATCATACATATCATCAAAAAGTGTCGTACCTGTATAATCAAAACTCCAATCACCAGCGCTATCAGCAGTTGTAGTACCTATACTTACTCCATCAATAAATACTTCTATAATCTTATCAGCCTCAGAAGTACCGCTAATTATTAAAGTATTATCATTCGTTATTTGATCATCAACAATATTAGAATCTATTGAAATATCTGTTATAATTGGACTTACGATTACAACTGTTTGAACATCATAATCTTTTTGCTGAATTACTGTATTCGTATTTCCTGCACTATCAATAGTAGTAACACTACCATCAACAATTGTATCTGCATCTAAAGCTAAATCTGCCCCAGAAACAACAATACTAAATTCGCCAGCACTATCAACTGCACCTGTACTAACAACTCCGTTAATATCTAAACTAACAATATCACCAGCCGTAAATTCTCCACTAACTGTTCCTGTAATTGTAATATCTCCTTCAGATTCTATTCTATTAACTGTATTATCATCAGTAATATCATCAATAAATAAACCTGGTACTGGATTTGTAATATCTATATTATATAATTTATCAGTAGTTACTGTTCCTGTATTTCCTGAAGAACTAGTTGTTGTAACACTTCCTGCTACTGTAGTATCTGCATCTACTATTAAATCTGAACCAGAAACAACAATACTAAAATTACCAGCACTATCAACTGTTCCTGTAGAAATAACTCCATTAATATCTAAAATAACAATATCACCAGCCGTAAATTCTCCGCTAACTGTTCCTGTAATAGTAATATCACCTTCAGATTCTGTTTTATTAATTATATTGTCGGCAGTAATATCATCAATAACAAATGCTGGCATTGGTAAATCAGTCTCTACATTATAAACTTTATCATGTGTTGCTGTTCCAATATTACCTTTAGTATCTGTAGTGCTTACACTTCCTGCAACTGTTGTATCTGAATCTATTGCTAAATCTGAACCAGAAACAACAATACTAAATGCACCTGTACTATCAATTGTTCCCGTAGTTGTAACTCCGTTAATTATTAAAGTTACCGTATCACCCGTCATAAATTCACCCGTTACCGTTCCGGTAATTGTAATAGTAGTCGTTGCTTCAGTAGCGTTAATTGTATTATCTACTGTTATATCATCAATAACAAGCGTTAATACGGGCACCGTAGCATCGATTGTAATTGGAAAACCAGTTGAAATAACTCCTGTATTTCCTGCTTCATCTGTAGCTTGTGCTGTTATAATATAATCTCCATCTGCTAATGTAGTTCCGGTATGATCAAAAGACCAATTACCTGAACTATCTGTGGTGGTTGTTCCTATACTTGAACCATCAATAAATACCTCAACAGTACTATCAGCCTCAGCGGTTCCACTAAAAATTAAGGTGTTATCATTTGTTATTCCATCAGTTATATCAACCCCAGAATCGTCACTAATAGCCGTAACAATTGGTGCATTCGGAACTACAATATCTACAGCATACAATTTATCCGTTGTAACCGTTCCCGTATTTCCTGAGCTATCTGTTGTAGTAATACTCCCTGCTACTGTAGTATCTGCATCTACTATTAAATCTGCCCCAGAAACTACAATACTAAATTCGCCAGCACTATCAACTGCACCTGTACTAACAACTCCGTTAATATCTAAACTAACAATATCACCAGCTGTAAATTCTCCGCTAACTGTTCCGGTGATCGTTACCGTATTTTCAGATTCTGTTTTATTTATTATATTATCAGCTGTAATATCATCAATGACAAATGTAGGCATTGGTAAATCTATCTCTACATTATAAACTTTATCATGTGTTGCTGTTCCAACATTTCCTGTAGTATCTGTTGTACTAACACTACCTGCAACTGTTGTATCTGAATCTGTTGCTAAATCGGAACCAAAAACAACAATGCTAAATACACCTGCACTGTCAACTGTTCCTGTTGTTGTAACTCCGTTAATTACTAAGATTACCGTATCACTCGTCATAAAATCTCCTGTTACTGTTCCTGTAATCGTAACAGTACCCATTGCCTCCGTAGCATTAATAGTATTATCTGCTGTAATATCATCAATTACCAACGTAGGTGTTGGTTCAATAATATCAACATTATAAACTTTATCATGTGTTGCTGTTCCAACATTTCCTGTAGTATCTGTTGTACTTACACTTCCTGCAACTGTTGTATCCGAATCTATTGCTAAATCGGAACCAGAAACTACAATACTGAATACACCTGCACTGTCAATTGTTCCTGTTGTTGTAACTCCATTAATTACTAAAGTTACCGTATCACCTGTCATAAAATCTCCGGTTATTGCACCAGTAATAGTAATGTTTCCTTCGGACTCAGTTTTATTTATTATATTATCTGCTGTAATGTCATTTATTACTAATGTAAGTGCTGGTTCATCAACATCAACATTATAAATTTTATCATGTGTTGCAGTACCAGTATTACCAGCTATATCTAATGAACTTACACTCCCTGCAACCGTTGTATCTCCATCTAATGCTAAATCGGAACCAGAAACAATAATGCTGAATAAACCTGCACTGTCAATTGTTCCTGTTGTTGTAACTCCGTTGATTACTAAAGTTACCGTATCACCTGTTGTAAAATCTCCAGTTACTGTTCCTGTAATTGTAATGTTACCTTCGGATTCTGTTTTATTAACTGTATTGTCAGCTGTAATATCATTTATTATTAATGTAAGTGCTGGTTCATCAACATCAACATTATAGACTTTGTCGTGTGTTGCTGTTCCTATATTACCAGCATCATCAGTAACGCTAATACTTCCAGCAACTGTTGAATCTGCATCTAATGCTAAATCTGAACCTGAAACTACAATACTAAAAGTTCCTGAACTATTTACAGTTCCTGTTGTAGTAACTCCGTTAATCACTAAAGTTACCGTATCGCCAGAAGAATAATCCCCGGTTACTGTTCCGGTAATTGTAATGTTACCTTCGGATTCTGTTTTATTTACCGTATTATCAGCGGTGATATCATTCAATACTAATGTTAACGTAGGAGAACTAGTGTCAATAGTGATTGGATAAACTACAGAAAGTGTTCCTGTATTACCTGCAACATCTATTGTCTGTGCTGTAATGTCATAATCACCATCAGCTAATGTTGAACCTGTATAATCAAAAGTCCAATTTCCTGAACCATCTGTTATTGTAGTTCCAATACTTGTACCATCAATAAAAACTTCAACGGTACTATCAGCTTCTGAAGTTCCGCTAAAAATCAAAGTATTATCACTTGTTAAACCATCAGTACTGCTCGTTCCTAAGTCATCAGAAATTGACGTAACTACTGAGCTATTTGGTGCTGTAGTATCAATAGTAATCGGAAAATCAGTACTAATTGCACTTACATTACCAGCCAAATCTGTTGCCCTAGCTGTAATAATATAATCTCCTTCCGATAGCACAGTACCTGTATAATCATACGTCCAATCACCAGCACTATCCGTAGCTGTACTGCCAATACTTACACCATCAATAAAAACCTCTACTACACTATCAGCTTCTGAAGTTCCACTAAAAATTATTGTTGTATCATTTGTAATACCATCAGAAGTATTACTACCTGTATCATTAGTAATAGAAGTAACTAAAGGAGCTATAGGAGCTGTTGTATCAACAGTAATTGGAAAATCTGCAGAAAAACCACTTATATTTCCTGCCTCATCTATAGACTGCGCTGTTAATATATACGTATCATCAGCTAATACTATCCCCGTATAATCAAAAGACCATTGACCAGAACCATTTGCTAAAACAGTGCCTACACTTACCCCATCAAAAAAGAGTTCAACTGTATCATTTGGCCCTGACAAACCTGTTATTATTAACGTATTATCTGAGGTAATCTCATCTGTAGTACTTTCTCCTGTATCATCAGTAATTTTAGAAATAAAAGGCGCAAAGTTATTGTCTGTTTCAATTGTAAAAGAAAATTCAGCAGACTCAGCACTTAAATTCCCTGCTGTATCTGATGCTATTGCTGTAATTCCATAATCATTATCCACTAAAGTAACACCTGTATAATCAAAAGTCCAATTACCACTACTATCTGACGTAGTTGTTCCGATACTATTACCATCCAAGAAAAGTTCTAAAATAACATTTGCATCTGATGTTCCACTAAAAATTAATTGATTATCAGATGTAATACCATCTGTAGAACTGCTACCCGTATCTTCACTAATTGCCGTAATAACAGGAGTTGCTGGTGCTGTAACATCAATAGTTAATGGGAAATCAGTACTTAAAGCACTTGAATTCCCAGCTAAATCTGAAGCTCTTGCTGTAATGGTATAATCGCCTTCTGCCAAAACAGTTGATGTATGATTATAACTCCATTCCCCACTACTATTTGTAGTTGTAGTGCCAATACTCACACCATCAACAAAAACTTCAACAATACTATTTGCTTCTGATGTTCCACTGAAAATTAATGTTGTATCATTTGTAATACCATCAGATGTACTACTTCCTGAATCAACTGTGATGGTTGTTACTGTTGGTTCGTTTGGATTTATAGTGTCAATTGTGATTGGAAAATCTGCTGAAACAGCACTCGTATTACCAGCAGTATCTATTGCATATGCTGTTAATGTGTAATCACCATCAGCAAGAGGAATACCTCTATAATCTAAAGTCCATTGCCCCAAAGTAATATTAGCTGTTATAGTCCCAATACTCGTACCATCTAAAAAAACTTCAACTGTTTCTCCATTATCTGCAAACCCTGCTATAATTAAAGTATTGTCTGATGTTATTTCATCTGTAGAACTACTCCCTGTATCATCTGAAATTGAATTAATTACAATTAATGTAGGTGCAATTGTATCAATCGTAATTGGAAATTCGGCAGATGAAACACTTTCATTACCTATAGCATCTGTAGTTATTGCAGTAATATCATAATCACCATCTGATAATACAACAGCTGAATGATCGTAAGACCAAACTCCTGAACTGTTTGTTGTGGTTATTCCGATACTTGTTCCGTCAATAAAAATTTCAACTTCACTATTTGCTACTGCAGTACCTCTTATTATTATTTCATTATCGTTTGTAATACCATCAGTGGTATCATTACCAGTATCATCAGAAATAGCTGTGACCACTGGTGCTGCAGGTAAAGCTGTACTTATTATTACACTGTCATCTGCTTTAATACCTACATTACTTCCATCACTATTAGTTACATAAGCTTCTACAGTTAATGTATTCCCTTCTCCAGGGCTCGAATAACTTACGTTAAAAGTCCCAGAAGGTATATCAGATGCCGTTAACACATACTCAACACTGTTTATATACAACTTATCACCAGCAACTGCATCAGAAGGTAATTGTACGGTAACATCTATATCTCCTATAAGTTCTGTACTGTTTAAATAACCATCATCATCAATATCTTCAACAATAATAACTGTTGGAGCACTAGGGTAACGAGAATCAAAAATTAGTTCTGCTTCATCTGAAGTTAAATCAGTACATAAAAAATATTCATCAGTAATATTTACACGATACAAGTAACCATTATATGTTGCCGTAATACCTGTTAGCGTGAGTGTTTCTGTATTACTACCCGTATAAATATCTGTTGTATTTGATGGATCTATATCAATAAAACCACTACCATCATCAACTTGCCATTGATATTCTAATGCATCGCCGGTTGCATTTACACTAAAAGTTTGTGCTCCAGTACCATTAGTGGTTACATCTTGAGGTTGCCCTGATGCGTTTGCTATTACTATTTCTTGTCCTTCTTGCTGAAAATCATAGACTGTATTACCTTCCCCGCTATCTAAATTTGCGGGTGTTGTATAACCGTCAACAACCGAAGTACCCGTAACAAGTCCGTTATCATCAACAACTGTTACTAGATCTCCCAGAAGTCCGTCATTATTATCATCCGTAAAACCTGCCTCAAAAACATCGTAACAATTATCACCATCAGCATCAAGTTCAACAAAATCATAAATACCATCAGGTGAAGCTTCAGAATCTGCTAATGTATAATTTGTTAAGCCACTGTCTACTGAAGATTGTGCAACATCTGGCACTCCATCAGAACCTACACTACCAGTAAGCACTCCATTTGTATGTGTTTTTTTATGACCAGCCTCATCAGCATCATAAATTCCATCATTATCACTATCCAAATCTATATAATCTGCAACTTCATCACTATCCGTATCTCTATCTTTACAAGCAAACAGAATTATTTCAATAGCATCTACCGTTGTATCTCCAGCTATTGCTTCACTAAATTCTAATGTAAATTCTGAAATTCTTTGGTTTATTTGCAAAGAACCTGCCGCAGTACCATCACTATCCGTTAATGTTGTTTCTGGTGTATACGAAGCATCTATATCCAAACCTACACCGCCATCTTTTGCCGTTGTAGTTGTTGTAACAAAGTCGTAAGTACCTGCTAATTTATACCAAGTTAACCCATTTAATAATGTTACAATTAATGTTGTTTGTTCTGAATTTGTATTACTGCCACCTATTCTATCTAAATGAAGTATTGGACTGTCTACAATAACAGGATTATCAAATTCATCAACAAATTCAACTTTTGTAGTACATCCATCAACATAAGTTGCCTCAAAAGCTGTATCACCACTTAGATCTTCAGACCAAAAATCACCACTGGTAAAATTACCAACTCCAAGATCAGTAGCATTAGTAGTAGTTACTTTTGCAATTACACCATTACCATAATCATACGATGCTGTTGTTGTTGCAACACTCCAGCTTCCGGATTGTGATGGAGTACATTTACCTTCATCATCATCTAAAATACCATCATTATCATTGTCAAAATCACAACTATTATTTATACCATCACCATCACTATCATTTGCTGTAATTGTACCTGTAATTGCACCATACGTACAAGGATCAATAACTAAGTTCGAGAAAGCAAAATTTACAGTATCTGAAATAGCTCCTAAAAAGCCTTGGCTAAATGTTGTATTTATAGTAAATGTGTTTGTAAGTGAATTAATTTGTAAGCTACCCGCTCCTGCAGAACACTCATCAATACCACCGAATAAAAAACCTGTATCTGTTTGGAAAGTTGTTGTAGTTGTTTCAAAACTATCAGAAGCATCTTCATTCAGCTCCGTCCATGTACCAGATGCTAGTGTAAAAATTCCTGTTGAGACATTTCCTAACGTTGAGAAACCACCAACTCTGTCTGCATGAAGAATTGGATTTTCAATTTCAATTGGCAAACCTGATACATTATCGAAAAAACTAAATACAATAGTTCCGTTATTATCTTCTACCGCAAAGTTTAAAGAGGGGTTGTTATAAATTGAAGGATCACTAAATCTATCTGAAGATTCTGAACAATCCATAGTTCCACTCGTTTGAGAATCTATATCACCAGAAAATTGTGCTTGTACTTTTACTAAACCATCTGAGCTTATAGATTCATAAAGTCCAGAACCCAAATCTGTCCATGCTCCAGTTGTTTGAGAAATTGCAGATTGGAAAGAAAACAATATTGCTATTGCAAAAATAAATTTTTGAATAGCTAGTTTGGTTGGTTGTGTTTTAAAAACTCTAGGCATATAGTAAATAAATCATCTACTTATAACTATTTTCAAACCAAAACAATTGAGCAAGAAAAAGCTTATAGTAATTGATTGTAAAAAAACTATATTTTAATACAAGCTAAAAACTAATGTTGTGAACCTTATGAAAACTATTGTGAAAAGCTAATCCTATGTTATAAAACTACTATTTATCGATAGTAAAATACCCTGAAAATAAAGGCTTAATCGATAAATTACATATTTTTAAAAAAATTAAATCATACTTTTTTGACAAGTTTTTTGTATACAAAAAAACCTAAAATACTAATCAAAATCCATAGTAAATCAACACTTAAAATTTGAATATTATTTTGTAAATAATTGTTCCAAAACCATTTTTTTGTAACAATACCATTTGCAACAGGTACCAATAAGCCAAAAATACTACCTAATAGAATGGAGTTTTTATTAGTAAAGTTATTATCTTTTTTTAAGATATAGAACACACTAAATACTAACCAACTGATAAAATAAAAGCTATAAATAAAAAATTTATCTGCAGGGTAACCTACTTTAACAGCTATAAAGGATAAAGCTGTTACAGGATACATACTCAAGCATATTGCTAAATAAATACGAACTACTTTTTCATTAAACTTTCGCTTTTTTTCAGGAACATTTTTTTTATCACGAGCAACTAACCAAATCATAACTCCTGAAATAATTACAAAACAAGTAATTAACCCCAAAATTAAGCTAATAATTTTAAGCGTATACCCACCATAATCACCATAGTGGATACGGTAAAGTATATTTTTAATAGCATCTAAATAGCTCGTTTTATCGTAAGGATTTTTTTTAAAAACAACTTCCTGGGTTGTCGGTTTAATTATGACTTCACCAAAACCATTGAATTTGTTTTCGTAATTAACATGTCCGTTTATAGACACATGCATATTATTATCTCCATAATTAAAAATATGAGCTTCAACCACCTTAAAATCAGGCCAAAATTCTTTTACTTTATCAACACAATCATTAATTGAAAAATCTAATTTTGTGGGTGAATTTTCAAATTCAAAATGTGGATGACTGTAGCCTAAGTCTTCATAAAATTTAGCTTCATCACCATCATAAATAATCATGACACTTGGTGCAATAAGCAACAATTTTATCATAAAAAAAGCACCAGTAACAGCATATACAAACTGAAAAGGCAAACCTAACATACCTAAAGTAGTATGTGCATCTGTCCACATAGTTTTCAGTTTTGAAAATGGTCTAAAAACATAAAAGTTCGATACAATTTTTTTCCAATGAACTAAAACTCCTGTAACAATAGCAAAAAGAAAAAACAAAGCAACAAAACCTGATAAATAATACCCTATCGGGTATGGTATTTGAGTCAAAAAATGTAAACGGTACAAAAATTCTCCTAAGGTATAAGAGTCTTCATAAGTAGTTTTATCAAAATTTTTAGTATCTAAGTAAAAGAAATCTGAAGCTTTTGCTTTATCATTTGCTAAACTATCTTTAGAAGCACCAAGATAAACCCCAACCTGTTGTTCAATATAATATTTTTTTAACTCTATATCTCTACCATATAAGTCATAATTAGTACTTAATGAATCTAAACTTTGATCTATATTCATCTCTAGATCATCAGTAGTTTTCACAGTATGATTACGTTCCCAATTTACTATTTCATCCCTAAAGAAAGAAAAAGAACCAGCGAAGAAAATAATATATAAAACTACGCTTATAACTATACCACTAACAGTATGTGTATGAAATAAAATATTGTACGTTCTATTTTTCATTATTAGATAATTGGGTTATACATTTTGCCTAAATAAATTGCTATTGACAACAAAAATGAGAACGCCAAGTAAATAGCCCATATTTTCCATCCGTTTTTTGCTAAAAAAGCAATAATCATTAATACAACCCATAGAATAAAACCTGTAAAACTTGAAGTTATAATTATATTTTTATGATTAAAAAAAAATGCTAGCGCTATATGCAATGTTATAGTTACAATAAAGCCACCAATAAAACCTGCTGTAATTTTTCCGAAGCGTTGCCAATTTGACGATAAATATTTAGTGTTTGCTGGCATAATTAGATTAAAAATTCAAATATTAAAGCTATTGCAAAAAACATAAAAAGAGTTTTATAATTTATTAATTGTAATGGAGTTAGCAATATTATTAGACTAGACAAGGTCATCAAGATTACAAAAAACAATAAAATACCACTACCAAACCCAAAAGCAATAATATGTAAAACTAAAGAGAGTATTATAAAAATACTAGCTATACTCTTTGATAACATTTGATTATTAAAAAGCCAAATTTCAATATTAAACCCATTATATTTTACAGCCCTTTTAGAAGTGCTAAAAAAAATATAAAAGGACAAAAAAACTAGTAAAATGGCTGTCGTTATCATAATGTTTTTAAAATTAGAACAACCCTGAGTGCAAAAAACACTCAGAGTTGTTACTTGGAAAAAATAAACTAAACTTCACTCAATTTAATATCTACTTTATGCAATATGTGGCACAATGCCATATAAACTCATATGCTTCACCTTTGTAAGAACCTGGCGTACGCTCTTCAAAGGTGGTTTCAATTATATATTTAGTATCCCAAGGCTTTTTAAAACTTACATATCCATTTTCATCAGTTTCTAAAGTTTTTGTCCATAAATCAGACACATAAACTTTAAATTCATTTTTAGGCAAAGGCTTGTTCTTAAATAAAACTTGTAATTTAACTTCTTCATTATTTTCAGAAACATCTTTTACTGTTATTCCTGAATCATTTGCTACAGCTGTTTCTCCAGTTTTACTTCCAACTTTTACTTTTGCGATAGAATTATAATGGGTTTTAAATATTCCAAAATCATAAGCTGTATAATCAATTACATCAATTTTATCATTATCTAAAACAACTGTATAAATCCCATTACTTTTTGGAGTAAATGCCCCTACATAATAATCTTCAGTAGATTTAACTGTTATTTCGCTTTTGTTACCATTAGCATCAACCAACCAAAGGGTAAAATCTTTTACTGATGGAAATGCTTCTCCATTTACTTTTTCAATAACACCATACGTGTATTCTCCAAAATAAACTCTTACTTCTTGTTCTTTATTTTTTTCTCCTTCAGGACTAGTTTCAATCCATAAATAATGAGCAAAAGATTGTGCAGATACAAAAAGTAGTAATGCAAATGTTAGTATTATTTTTTTCATTGGTGATCTTTTTATTTTTAAAATGAGTATGTTAAAGTTAATCTGCCATTTATACCTGGCTCAGATTGCCAGTAAAGATATGTACCATAATCTGATCCTGAATATAAATATTCATCTAAAATATTATTGACGTTCGCTTGAATTCTAAGCTTACTATTTTGCCATGATAAACCACCATCTAATCTAAAATAATCTGGCAAGTCACTTTCATTATCTGAACCCCATGCCCATGTTGAACGATCTATTTGGTATTGATAACCTAATGAAGCTCCAAAACCTCTTAATTTTGATTCTTCAGCAAATGTGTAATTTACCCAACCATTTGTTACGTGTTTAGCATGCCCTGCAACTCTAGTTCCTATAAGGTCAGGATCACTATCTTCTGTAATTTCTACATTAGTGTTTGCATAATTTAAAATTACATTTAATTCTGGCGTAACTTCTCCTTGTAAATCAAATTCAACCCCTTTTGATTGTACTTCCCCTAATTGAATAGAGAAATTCACGTTATCGGGGTCTGTAACTAATACATTTTGTTTTGTTATTTGGTAAACTCCTAATGATGTTTTTAGACGACCATCGAAAAAGGTTTTCTTAATTCCTCCTTCAATATCATTCGCTTCTACCGGGTCAAAATAATCACCACTTTCACTAAGTCCTGTTTGTCCAATAAAAGATTGATCATATAAAGCATAGGCTTTCAAAGTAGGTATAACATCAACACTTAAACCAAATCTTGGAGAAAATTTTTCATCATTTTCATCTTTACCATCTGTAGTTAAGTTTGTATACCTTCCTGCTAATGTAAGTCTTATTTTATCTTGTAAAAACCCAATTTCATCTTGAAAATAAATTGATCTATTTATAGAACCATAAGAATATACACCATCTCTAAATTGTAAATCAACAGATCTATCAAATTCTGGCAATACACTATTTCCGTATGTTGGGTTATAAATATTAAAAGGCTCATCAACATCAATAATAGCATATTGATTAAAATCAGCCCAGTACTTTTTCTCACTAAAATCAAAACCTCCCAATATTTTATGAGAAACTGTTCCTGTATCAAATTTACCATTTAGATATGCCTGAAAGTATTTTCCAACAGAAAGTGCATCCCATATACTAATATAACGTGTTGCATCACCAGTATCAGAATCTAAACTCCAAAGCCAAATAGAATTCCCGACTTGATCATATCTCATGTAAGCAAATTGTGATTCAAAGCTCCAGTTATCAGAAAACTGATGACTGAAATTTGTAAATAAAGATACTTCTTGAATGTCTGTAGCTGGATAATTAGAATCTGTAAATTTAAAATCCCGATCAAGACTACCGTAACCGTCAGCAGTTGGCGCAAAAACATATGCTGAACCTATATAACTCTCTGCATCTTGAACACTCAATTGTGCAGTTAAAGCTGTCTTATCACTAATGTTATATGTTAAAGATGGTGTAATACCAAAACGTTCAACATCTTCCCCTCCTCTATGTGAATCAGCTGTTTGATACATTCCGTTTAAACGGTATAATAACTTCCCGTTTTCAGTAAGCTTACCACCAAAATCTGCAGTTGCTCTATAACTATCAAAACTACCTGTAGCAACAGATACTTGTGCTACTTTATTTATCGTAGGTTTTTTAGTAACCACATTATAAAAACCTCCTGGTTCACCAGCAGACATCATAAAACCTGCTGGACCTTTTACAAATTCTATACGTTCAACAGTACTCATATCTTCTGATAAAGGTCCCCACGAATCTTCAATATTAATACCATTTCTAAAAGCAGGAAGCCTAAAACCCCTCATATTAATACGTGCAAAATGCCCCCAATGTTCTAACATAGTTACGCCACTAACATTACGAATAACACCATCCATAATACTAGTTGCTTGTTGATCTTGTAGCAAATCACTACTAATTACTTGTATATTCTGAGGTAGATTTACGATCTCAGTTTTTAAACGTAATGATGTTGAAGGTGTTTTTACATTATACTTATTTTGACGACCATTAACCACAACCTCTTGTAATGCTTCATCTTTCTCTTGAAGTTTTATTGTTTTTATAGTGGTTGATTTATTGCTTATTACATTTACAGTAATACTTGATTTTGCATAACCTATTGAAGAAACTTCTAAAGTATAATCACCTAGTGGAACATTGTTCAAAATAAACTTCCCGTCTTTTTTAGTCATAACACCAAATGAAGTGTTTACTAATCTTACGGTAACATCTGCTATAGGTTTACCATTTAATGTAACAACTTTACCATTAATTGTACTTGTTTGTGCCATTGCAAACGATATCATTCCAAAAATTGCAACAAAAGCAAGTAATTTTTTAAGCATTTTAATTTGCTATTTATAATTAGTCTAAATAAATTTGTGCAAATCTAACAAAGAGAATTCAGTAATAAATGACGAGTTATGATAAAAAAAAGACGCGAAATTAAAGTTGCTGCAAAAAAAAATATTATTTCACTTAATGATGAATTGGCTGAATTAAAAAATAAGTCAACAAAAGACAATGTAACCGCTTGTAATTATGAAATAAAGCCAGAATATGGCATTGGAAATATTCACCACTTTACAACTGATAATGTGAGCATAAGCATTAGCCGTTTTTTCTTGAAAAAAGATTTTTTATACGCCTTACCAATTCAAAATAAATTAATGCAAATCAACTTCTTACTTACAGGGGAAAAAATCATTTATTTTACTGATAGAAAAGAAATATTTTATGAAAGCAAAGAGTCTTATTTAGTAAATATTAATGGATTTAATGGGTCGAATAGAATACTTGGAAAAAAACTTTTTAAAGAGATTAAAATAAATATTCCATTAAATTTTTTAAAACTACATGGCTTAATGACCAATTCTGAAATAAAAACTATTAATGATTCTAATTTAATACTTCCTATTACTGATGAATTATACGGTATACTTGAAAATTTTGAACGCAAACATATCTCTGACATAACTAACAACCTGTACTTAAAAGCTAAAATATTTGAATTAATAGCTATTCAACTTAAGAATTACAGAGACAGAAACAATGGTAATTTGATTATTGGAAATGACAAGACTTTAAAGAGACTTTATAGTATTAAACAAACTATAAATAATAATATTCATAAAAACTATACAATTCAAGAAATCGGTGAAGATTTTGGGGTAACAGGTAACACCCTAAATAAAGACTTTACACGAATTTTTGGTTGTTCAATAAATGAATATAGTAAGCAAGAAAAAATGCTTTTTGCTAAAAATTTATTAGAGAATTCAGAAAAATTAATTTATCAAATTGCAGAAGAAACTGGCTATAAAAATGCCACTCACTTTACTGCTGCCTTTAAAAGAATGTATGGAACTACACCTAAAGAATACCGTAATAAAATGTAACTAGTGCTTTTTATTAAAAATCTTTTTGTAGACACTCATTATTAAAACTGCAATAGCACCAATTACTAAGCCTAATAAAAATTCTTTAAGCATACTTGGCAAGTAAGGTATTTTCTCTAAAACATCATGAAAATAATGAATATTATGAGCAAACACTCCACCAGCAACTGAGAGTAATGCTAAGGTACCAACAACAGCTAAAATTTTAATTACCCAAGGCAAAGCATTTACTAGTAACCTTCCCACTTTGTCAGAAAAACTATTTTCCGATTCGTTTAAATTAATAAGCTTAAGTCCAAACTCATCCATCCTAACAATTAAAGCAACAATACCATACACTCCAACAGTAGCTATAATTGCTATTATAGAAACTACTATAATTTGAGTAGAAATTGGTTCACTAGTCACCGTTCCTAAAGCAATAATTACTATTTCAACAGATAAAATAAAATCGGTAACAATAGCCGCTTTTATTCGTTGTTTTTCTAATATTTGAAGTTCTGCTAACGAAATATTCTCATCAAGTAAATCTTCACTTTTATACTCATGACCTGCTAAGTATTCATATATTTTTTCAGCACCTTCATAAGCTAAATACAAACCGCCTAAAACTAAAATTATAGTTACAGCAATTGGTAAAAAAGCACTTAACAAAAAGGCAAATGGTAGAATTATAAGTTTATTTATAAAAGAGCCTTTTGAAATAGCCCATAGCACAGGTAATTCTCTATCTGAAATAAAGCCAGATGCTTTTTCTGCATTAACCGCTAAATCATCACCTAAAATACCCGCAGTCTTTTTAGCAGCAACTTTACTCATTACAGCTACATCATCCATAAGTGCAGCAATATCATCTAACAATGCAAAAAAACCTGATGCCATATTTTTAATTCTTTTTTATTTAAAACGCTAAATTTAAGGTTTTTCTTTTAGTTAAATTAAACTATCTTCTATTTCAAAAATAAACTCATTATGAACTATAACCATAAAACATTTAAGCCCATACAAAATTCAGAAAATGGAGAAACTTCCAGTGAAACAATTTTTAAATACCAACAAAGCGGAAATATTTTAACTTCTGAATACAGTGGCGGACAAATTATTAGTGGTCATTTAATTGGCTTAGTAGATAATAAAGGAATTATTGAAATGAGGTATCATCAAGTAAATAAAAAAAGGGAATTAATGACTGGAGAATGCATCTCTACTCCTGAAATATTACCAAATGGCAAAATAAGACTTTATGAAAGTTGGAAATGGACGTCAGGTAATCAATCAAAGGGAAAATCTATTCTTGAAGAAGTTTAATTAAATATGTATTTGAGTAATTATCATATTAACTATAATTTTAGTAAATTTCTGGTATAATGAAACTTACTAAAAAAAACACCAACGAGTATTATATAAATAATAAAAAAAGTTTCTGTGGTGTTCCTATTTCTAGAGAAATAATAAATAAGAGTTTTGAGTTTGCTTTTCAAATGGTATTTGAAGATGGTCATCATAGAGCTCACCGTTCTGGCGGAGTTAATAAAAGGTGTAGACGTGAGTTATTTGCAAACACTTTTCAAGGTAAAATTGCTGAATTTATTCTTTACCAAAAGTTGATAAGTTCTGGTTTAAAAGATATAGAATCTCCTGATACTACCATTCACGGAAAAGGTATTTGGGATGATGTAGATTTGGTGTGTAACCAAAAAAAAATAAACATAAAATCTACAGTATTTTTTGCAAACCTTTTACTTTTAGAAAAAAAAGACTGGAATACAAAAGGTGAATACACTCCAAACCTTAATGTTGATGCTACAAAAAATTATGATTATTTTGTTTTAATTCGACTAAAACCTGATTTGAAAAATATACTAAAAAAACAAGATATATTTGATTCCGTTGCTATTGATAAAATTGAGCTAAAGGGCACAATTGATAATGAAAATTGGGAGTTTGATTTTGCTGGTGTTTGTACTTTAAAAACTATTAAACACATTATTAAAGAAGCGTATTGCATGCCACAAAACTCATTGTTAAACGGAACTTTAAAAATGGATGCATCAAACTACTATATTCAATGTGGAAACCTAAAAGACTACAGCTATTTAATTGAAGAATTAAATAAACAAAAGACCTAAAAAAAGTCCAGCTTAAACTGGACTTTTAAAATTATATTTAATGGTTAATTAACTAAAAGCTAATCCACCATTTATATCAACATTATTTCCTGTTAAGAAAGAAGATTCATCACTAGCTAAATAAGCAACTAAATCTGCCACCTCATCAGGGCTACCTTCTCTTTTTAATGGCGTAGAGCCTGCAACTCTTTCTCTTACCTCATCTTTAGTAAAATCATCATGAAATTTTGTTCCAATTAATCCTGGACAAACTGCATTAATTCTAATTCCCTGAGGTCCAAATTCTTTAGCCCAGTTTCTAGTTAATGTCATAACAGCACCTTTTGACGCAGCATAAAGTACTGATCCGCCACCGCCACCATCACGACCAGCTTGTGAAGCTAAATTTATTATTGAAGCTCCTTTACCCATTAGTGCTTTAAAAGCCTTGGTTACAAAAACTGTTCCTTTAAAATTTACTCCCATAACTAAGTCATAGAAATCCTCATCTAATTCTTCTGCTGTTTTTCTACCAAATAAACCTCCTGCATTATTAACCAAAATATCAACTTTATCACCAAAAGCTTCTTTAGTTTTAGCTACCATACTATCAATATCAGCTTGTTTAGTAACATCACCATAAACAGCAATTGCCTCACCGCCTACAGCTTTTATAGCTTCCATTGTAGCATCTTTATCAGCTTCACTATTCAAATAGTTTACTACAACCTTAGCACCTTCTTTTGCTAATTTTACACATATTGAACGTCCTATATCACGACTACCGCCAGTTACTACAGCTACTTTTCCTTTTAAACTCATTTTCTTTTTTTTATATTCAAAATAACTATGCTCTAATATCTCCACAATACTCATAAAGTAACTTAAAATGTTTTTTCATTTTACTTTTTGCTAATTGTGGCTTTTTTTGTTTAATTGCTTCATAAATTTCTAGATGTTCATTTATTCTTAAAGCATCAAATTCATCATAATTTGTATGATACTTTTTAAAATCTACTAGTATTTGAGGGGTAATACCTATCATAATTTGATTCATGGTCACATTACCACTTGCTTTTGCAATGGCTAAGTGAAATAATAAATCTTCTTGAACTGCATCTTCACCAGATAATAATTTAGCTTCATGCGCATCCATAGCTGCTTTTATTCTTAATAAATCATTCTCTGTTCGCCTTAAAGCTGCTAACCTTACTGCTTTTAACTCTAACATTATTCTGGTTTCTACTAACGATCTGAAGTTTGGTAAGTCCATTGACAGGATATCTTCAATCATACCATTCATGGCAATAGCTCCAATGTTAGCTACAAATGTTCCGCTTTGTGGCATTGAAATTAGAATACCGTATGATTCTAATTTTAGAATTGCCACTCTAACACTTCTTCTACTTACTTCAAATTTTTCTGCTAGTACTCTTTCTGCCGGCAACTTATCACCGGGTTCTAAATGTTTATTAGTAATTAGCTCACTTATTTGAGACATCAGTTTTTTTACTCTACTAGTAATTTCTTGATTCTCATTTTTTGAAAGGGCGTCTAAATTCATATAAATTTTAAAATTAAAAACTGGTACACCAGATTGGTTCGGTAAACATATTAAATTTATTTTATACTGAAAAATAACTAAGCCATTATAAATTTTATTAACATTAAAGGCTAACCGACCCAACTCTTACATAGGTCGGCCAGCCTATTTAAAAACAAACTCAACTTATTAATTGTTCACTTAAAAAAATATAATTTTAAACTTTATTATAAATCAATAGCTATACTACTAAAACCAAAATATTTAATTTCGCTATTTATAAAATACACATTATAATGCACCGATAAATTAAAACTTATAGATAACCTATTTTAGATTTAGCTCTTTAAAAAACGTATATCTAATTAATTATTATTAATATCCTTCATTTTGTGTAATTACACCATCTGTAGCAAGAATTTCAGAAACTGGAATTGGAAATAAATAATAATTAGCATTTACTGTTTCTCCCATTGCAACATCAACAGTACCTGTTCTAACTAAATCAAACCATCTTTGCCCTTCAAAAGCAAATTCAAGTCTTCTTTCATCATAAATAACTTGCCTAACATCTGCTTGAGAAGTTACTGTTCCTGTTAAACTATTTAAACCAGCTCTTGTTCTTATATCATCTAACAATGGTAAAACTGTAGTTGCTGCCGCACCATTTTCATTCAACGTTTCTGCATATAATAAAATAATATCAGCATATCTCAATTCAATCCAATCATGCTCAGCTCCTAAATCTCCTTCTTTAGGAAATTTTACTGCTGTTGTACCATCTGCACTAAGTGTTACAGCTCTTCTTAAATCTGTACCACCTCCGTTAGCATCACTCGTATCAAAAGCTGCTACTAAATCTGGATCTACAGGAAAATCAGCTTTTGAATCATCACCAACAAACCAATTCCAAAAATCAGACCCAAAAGAATACTCGTCAGTAATTGAACTTGATACTTGTGTCGAGAATATTATTTCTGAATTTTCTACTTCATTTTGAGCTCCAAAAATCTCATCAAAATTATCTTTAAGACTAATACCTGCTGCATCTGCACCACTTACAACCGCTGCTAAATGAGCTTCTGCATTTGCAAAATCACCAAGGGTAACATAGACTTTGCCTAATAAACCTTGCGCTGCATATTTAGAAGCTCTACCATTTTCAATTTCTGTATCTAATGCCGCGATTGCATCTTGTAAGTCTGGTATAATTACACTATTGTAAACATCATCTACTGATTGTCTAGCTAAAACCGAAGTTTCTGTTAAACTTGGATTGGCTACTAAATTTACAGTAACATCACCAAAAACTTGAGCTAATTTAAAATAAGATAATGCTCTTAAAAATTTTGCTTCTCCAACTTCTGTAGCATCTAAAGAGTTTTCAATAACATTATTAGTACTTAAAATTGATTTATACATTGCTGTATAAAAAGGACCAAAAAATTGGTCTTCCATGGCTGTTAATCCATTATCAAATTCATCAAACTCAGTATACGGTGCTTCGTCCATTACAGCATTATCTGCTCTAAATTCTCCCATTATTGCTATTGGAGTAATTCCTCCTAATTGATAATAATAAGCTGCACTTAACACTCCATCAAACTCTGTTAAAGAATCTGAACTAGCTATATTTGGTGGAAATTGATCTAACTCACTATCACATGCTGTTATGGATAGTAATAACCCTAATAGTATATATATATTTTTCATTATTATTATTTTTTAAAAGTTAACATTTAAGCCCAAAGTAAAACTTCTTACTACTGGTGCAGCACCTACCTGAGCACCGTATGTTGTTGGCCCTAAATAATCTCCACCTGATGTATAAACACCTTCTGGGTTATACGATGTATAATTATCAGCCCAGATATATAATAGATTAGTCCCTGCAGCATATAATCTTACTGAGTTTAAACCTAACTTATCAGTCAAATCTGAATTAAATGTATATCCAATTGTTAAATTTCTTAAAGCTATATATGATGCATCTTGAATCATAGCATCAGTTTGATATCTGTTTCCTGTATAAAACTCTCCGTTATGATCAGCAATTCCGTCACCATCAGCATCAAAACTATCTACTAACCTTCCACTCCATTGAGATTCATAATACAATGGATCAATATTATAAACTTCTGCTCCATGTGAACCTTGAAATTGTAATGACATATCAACGTTTTTGTAGTTAAATGTGTGTGACATACCCCAGTAAAAATCTGGTGAATTTTGCCCTATTTTTACTAAATCACCACCATCTTCAACACTTCTTGTATTATCAATTACACCATCACCATTTTGATCAACAACATAAGATTCACCTGTTGCATTGTTTGGATGTCTAGTACCATCTTCTAAGTAAATCATTTCAACATCACCGATAGTTTCTAATCCCCACATTTCTCCAATTTCTCCACCTACATAGTTTCTAAACACTGGCCCTCTACCACTAACACCGTAAATTGCTTGTGGTAATTCTTCCAAACCTCCTAAATCTTTAATTTCTGTGTCTACTGTAGAAAGGTTAGCTCCAAAAGACCACGAAAAATTGTCATTCTGTATAACTCTTGCATTTAATTCTAATTCAAGACCAGAACTTCTAACATCACCTGAATTAAGCACGATTGATGAAGTACCTAACACTTCTGAAACACTTTGGTTAATTAATATATCTTCAATATCAGACGTGTAATAATCTACACTAAACCTAATTCTATTTTTAAACAAGCCTAAATCAATACCATAGTTTGTTTCTGTATTTGTTTGCCAAGTTAAATCTGGATTTGCAACATTATCAGGAATTAAAAAACCTGTACCATAAATAGTTGCTTGTGGCTCAAGAAGACTCAATGCATCATAAGAACCTAAGAAAGATGTTGTACCTAATGAACCTGTACTAAATCTTAATTTCAATTGACTTAAACCTTCACTTTCTTGTAAAAATGATTCGTTATGAACATTCCAACCTAAAGAAAGTGCTGGGAAAGTTTCAAATTTATTATTAGCTCCAAAACGAGAATCTCCATCTCTTCTTACAGATGCTGATATTAAAAAACGATCATCATATGCATAGTTTATTCTACCAAATACACTTTCTCTTACTCTAGTTTCATCTCTTTCCGTAACTGTAATATCAGAAGGGTCAAAAAGATTGTAATTTTGTATTTCTGTATCAGGAACATTTACACCATCTAAAGATGTGCCTCTTAATGTTGTCGTTTGAAATTCAACACCAGCTACGGCAGATATATCATGCTTACCAAATACCTTTGCATAATTTAAAGTTGTCTCACTTAAAACAGAAGATACTTTTAAATCTGTTTGATCCATATATGTTTGTGTAGTTCGAGCTCTAGAATCATAACCTAATAATCTATGTTCATAAAACTGAGTATCTTTAAGATCGCCTCCTAAAACAGTTTTTGCATTTAAACCATCTAAAATATTTAATTGAAGGTAAGAGCTTACGTTTCCAAAAAATGTTCTTTCCCAACGTTCAGTATTATCAAGTTTTGCTGCAGGTCCTGCGTCACCTGAACCACCAATACCATTATTAGCTCTACCATAATGCCAATCTTGAGCAGCCATACCAGGCTCTAATTCGTAAATACTACTTGCTTCGTAAGTTGACCCTCTGTAACCATCATCAAAAGCAGCAAGACCTAAAGACTGTGCTTGAGCATCTAATTGTTGTACAAAAGCAATAGATTCTTCGGTATGATATACTGGGTGTACTCCATAAGCTCTCAAAAGATCTCGCATATCGTGACCTAACATATCTCTATGTGAAGTAAAACCGTTAAAGCTAATTCCTGTTTTAAATTTGTCTCCTAACTTAGCATCTACATTTAAACGTGCATTTAAACGTTCAAAACCTTCCGTAATTATTACACCTTCAGAATTTTGGTAACCAATTGAAGCAAAATAATTTACATCATCAGTACCACCACTCATACTAAAATCATGACTTACTGTACTTCCTCCTCTAAATAACCAATCTTCAGGGCTAATAGCACCAGGTGAATTTTCGTAAGCATTTAGTCTGTATTCTACAAAATCAGAATCAACTTGAGAAAGATCCCAGTTACCTGCAGCAATCTCTTGTCTTGAAAAAGCCGCCCATTCAGGTCCAGACATTAAAATATTATCTCTGTATTTACTTGAGAAGCTAGTGTAAGCATTATAACTAAAAGTTGCTTTACCAGATTTTCCTTTTTTAGTTGTTACTAAAATAACACCGTTTGCACCTCTTGATCCGTAGATAGCGGCAGAAGCAGCATCTTTTAAAACCTCTAAGCTTTCAATATCATTAGGGTTTACTGTTGCTAAACTTCCTGAAATAGGATAACCGTCAACAACAATTAAAGGACTTGAATCACCTGATATTGATGATGCTGCTCTAATTTGAATTTTTGGATCTGCACCAGGAGAACCATTTTGATTCTGAATTAATACACCTGGTAATTTACCTGCTAAAGCATCATCAACACGAGTAGCTTGTATTGCAGCAACATCGTCACCTCCAACTTTAGCAACTGCACCAGTTAAATGTGATTTTTTTCGTGTACCATACCCTACTACCACAACTTCTTCCAACAATGCTGCATCTTCAGCTAAAGTAATATTAAGAGTTTTCTGATTTGTTATTGTAATTGTTTGAGATACATACCCGATTGAAGATACTTTAAGTACATCGCCACTTTTTACATTAATTTGATAATTTCCATCAAAATCAGTTGCCGTTCCTTTTGAAGAATTGGCAATTACAACATTTACACCCGGAATTGGCACATTGGCCTCATCTGATACCGTACCGGATAATTGGTACCCGTCTTGTGCAAATAATGATACATTAAATATCATCATCAACAACAAAGTAAGTTTAGTTTTTAAATTCATTTGACATTCACTTTAGTTATTAAATAATATGAGTTTTTTTGGTTGAAATTTTGGTGCTCCAATTTGGTGTACCAATTTAACATTTCAAATATATGTTATTTAATTGTTAAATAAAAAATTTATTTTAACTTTTATTGTGAAATACATAAAATTTACAATGAAAATCAGCTAAATTGATTTTTTAAACCCCTTAAATCATGAAATGCATAAAATGATTTTAATGCAGACATGAGAATAATTAATAAACAAAAGACACAATCGCCTCTTGTAAAATCATTTAGTTAATTGAGAACATCAACTATAAAATTTTAAAAATTTGCATTTTTATACAAAACGTGGAAAATAACTTGTCTGAATAAGTATAGAAACGTAAGCTAATTCAACTAAATTCATTAGTTGATTAATAAAATGAGTGGTAAATTAAACGGCACTCATTAACTTATAATTAACAAACACCATTTTACCTATTTTAATTTAAAGGACCTAAATTTTTATTATCTGTCCCTTTTTTATTTAATGGAGAGCTTTCTGACAACTTAAATGAGTCTGAAGAAAAACCAGGATTAAACGTCCATAAATTCTTCACATTATATTTCTGATCTCCTGTTACTTCAAGCATATCAGAATTGTAAAAATTATTATTATAAATATTTACAATAGGTTCACCAACTACCAAATGCATATTAAGTCCTTTGGAATTATTAAAAATATTATTCTCAATATCATTTACTTGTACACCATATAATGATATTGCTGTTTTGTATTTATTTTTCTTACCATGACCTACATTATCAAATAAATTATGATCTATTTCTAAAAATGGACCAAAAGTACTCTCATCTTTACCACCTCTATATAAGCGTAACGCTGCACCCTGCAAATTAGACACTGTGTTATTTTTCATGATAAAATATTCTACATTATAAGCACCTATGTCATCAGTTTCTTTATCTAATGCGGTAATATGACCCGATATGTTTTTAAATGTTGAATTTTGTATGCTAATGGTATCGGCAAATGTACCTTTTGAAACCCGAAGTACATCAAAAGAATGATTTACAACCATATCTTTAAACTCACAATTATTAATAAATAGCTTATAATTCTCAATCATAGAGTTTTTACTAGTACTTATAACGGAATTACCTGCATAATCTGGAGATTTAGTTCCATCAAAGGACATATTTACTAGTGATAAGCTTCCTCCATTTTGTATTTCAAAAGCCATCATACGCTCAAATAATATCGTAGCTTTTTTTTCTCCTGATGTTTTAAATGTTAGTGGATGATTAATTTTTACAGCTTTAGTTATTAAATACGTACCGCCTTCTTCCAATTCAATAATATCACCTGCTTCTGAAGTTTTAACAATATCATATAAGGTATTTATTCCTGCTTTTACTTTTATAGTTTTACCTGAATTTAAAGCTATTTCAGAATCTGATTTATAATAATAAGATGTACCTGTATTTCCTTTAGTTGCAATTTTAGGGCTAATAGTTATTTTATTTTTAATCTTATCTGATTGCGGAATTAAAAACCCTTGTTCATTTTTAACTAAGCTAATGGCTACATTTTCAAACCCTTGCTTTATACTAGTTTCTCCACTTTCATTTAATAAATTATCCTCAAAGTTAATCCCGCTGATATCATCATAAACCGTAAAAATATCTTTCTTATTTTCGTTATAAAATACATTTCCTGAAATTTCAGATGTTCTCGGTGCTTGACTTCGTTCTGCATCACTACCTGCGCATAGTTGAATGTGATCGCAATTAACAAATGTATTGTTGTTCACTTTAGAATCTATTACAGGAACATAACGATTTGGAGGTGAATCAGGAACACCATTCATCATAACAAATGCTCCTCTAAAACGGTAGCCTGTTAAACCAACATGATAATTATTGATAACCGTTTGTGTTTCATTAATTACACGAACACCACCAGTACTAGGTTTTCCATTACCTATAAATACATTTCCATCTACTAGAGTTTCATTACCATGACGCATAGTTAAAGTACCCGTACATTCGAAAAAAGTATTGTATTTAAATGTATTCTGGCATGCTTTATTTGATATAATTTCATGCTCACCGTTAGTTCTATCAAAATAATTAGATTCTACCAAAGTATTTGAGTTTTCCAATGCATGGTGACTTGTTCCTATTCTTAAGGTTTCCCCTCCATTATTTCCGTAGGTAGGTCTTGGTCCAAAATAATTATGATCAATTTTGTGATTATTTGCTCTACTCTCTTTAGTATCCAAACCAACAATCATGGTTACACCTAAATTCTTTTTCCCTTCAATATGATTATGATCTATTCGGTTATTTTTTCCATAAATAGTAATCCAGTAATCTTGAACTTGACGCTCAGGGTTATTATAATTATCAATAACACAATCCGTCAGACGGCTATTATTAGCCATTTCTTCTCTATTTTTCCTAAAAGATATAACTGCATTAGTGGGTGTGTATCCATTTTTAAACACCAAACCATCAACAATTAAATACTCTCCGGCTAGTTGAAGGTTAGAATTACCTTCTAAAGTTACTTTACCCTTTTCTTCTACTGTTAAAGTAATGGGTTTTTCGAAAGTACCATTTCCTTCAAAAACCAATTCCGCATCATTCCAAACTCCATTAGCTAGTGTGATCACATCACCTGGATTGGCATTTTTCACAGCATCATTAAATTCAATTATATCCGTCACCAATAAATCATCATTTTCAGAACTTTTATTAGTCTCTTTGCATGAAAAAATGAATATTAAAGAGAATACTAAAATAGAATACTTAAGTTGAGTTTTCATATATAAATTTATTAAAAATATTTTGTCATAATTCCAATTACACCAGTATAAGATACTACGCATGAGAAAAATAATGCCGCATACAAACCAATGTTTATCCAAATACTGGTTTTGTAATCTTTCATTACTTTCTTACTATTCACTAATAGAATAATACCCAATACTACCAATGGAAGAATAAAGACATTAAATACTTGTGACAATATTTGAATTTCTATAGGGTTTGCACCAAATGCGGGACCAATTAAAGCCACTAAACAAGCTACAGCAGTTATTATTTTAAACTGACGTGAACTCGTGTCTAATTGCCCCGATTGGTAATCTGCAACTAAGAGTGGTGCTATTAATAAACAGGGGAATATTGAAGATAAACCAGCGCTTAAAGCTCCAAAAAAGAATATAGTTACCGCCCATTTTCCTGCTACTGGCTCTAAAGTATTTGCCATATCTAACACATTTGCAACTTCTTTACCTTCATAAAATAAAGCGCCAGCAGCTACTGCCATTATAGTAGCACTTATTACAAAAATTAAAATAGCAGCTGTTATAGAATCTTTCTTTTGATCTTTTAAATTTTTAACAGTCCAACCTTTTCCTTTTACAAATAATGGTCTTGATAAAAATGTTGCCGCTGCCATAGTAGTACCAACAAAAGCAGCTACTAACATTTTACCGTCAGGAACATTAGGTATTGAAGGCATTAGACCTTTAACTACATCAACAGGTAGTGGTTGCACCATGCATAATGACAATACAAATGACAAACCCATTAATGTTACAAAAATGACTAGTATTTTTTCAAAGAAAGTATATTTACCTACCAACATTAGTAAGTAAAATGAAACTATTATAACGATAGCAATTACTAAAACAACTTCATATTTAATATCATTAAACCCTTTAAAATTAACTGCTAAAATTTCATAAATAATGTTGGAAGAAATTCCTAAAATTCCCATTAATGAATTCCATTGACCAAACGTAATTCCTATAATGATTAAGATTGCTAATGTTTTACCGTATTTAAAATGTTTTTTGAAGCCGAAAAGTGCAGTTTCTCCTGTTAATAAAGCATAATTGCCATAGACAAACATTAAAATACCAGAGAATAAGCAACTTAACAACAAGACCCATAGTAATACCATATTAAATTTACTACCTGCTACTATCATTGAAGTTACACTGCCTGTACCAATGGTGTAACCTATGGCAAAAATACCGGGGCCAAAACTTAAAACTAAAGCAATTATTTTTTTAAAAATGGATTTTTTCTCTTTAGTTTCTGACATGTTTTGGTTATTTAAATAGTTGGTTGAGTTAAGGGTATTTTAATCATTATTTGGATCGGTTCCTTCTCCGACCGTAGCTTCTTTAAACCAAACCTCAGCATAGCAACCATTTGCATATTGCTTAGCTATATCACCTCCATAAGTTTCAGAACCTGTACTCCATACTATATTCTTATCTGGAGATTTTCCGTTGGTTTGATTGTATGCGCCTTGTTTAAAATATTGTATTTCACCTGCATAAGCATTTTCTCGTTCCACACCATCACGACCAATTACTGCATATAATGACCATATTTGTTCAGGAATTTCTTCTTTAGTAGAAAAATCAGATTTTAATAAGTTTTTTGTAAATTTTACTGTCTTATGATTATCACTAGTAAAAGTCAAATACATAATACCTTTATAAACATTAATCTCATAACTAAATTCTTCACCCAAAGCAATACCATCTTGTGGTTCTTCAGGGTATGTATCAGGAGTTTCTCCTACAACAGACATATTATCACCCCAAATAGCAGTTGAATAATCCCATCTTCCAGAATTATCACCCTCTGTATTTATTTCATAATTCCAAAATACAGAGCCTTTAGTATGGCCTGGGAATTTTTTGTAAAATATTTTTATAGGTTCATTTTCATGACCTTCATCACTATGTATTTGACCAACTACTACAGAATATGAAGCCGCTACTCTTGCATCGCCAGAAGTAGAAACATGTTTTACTTTTAATGTTCCTGTTAACTTACCCCCTGTTTCAGGAATCCAATGTTTTTTTTGTCCTAATTCCGTTCTTGTATTGCTTGATGTTTTTGACGTAATTCCTGAATTAGGTGTTTTGTAAACCACCCAATCTATATCATTTTCTTTCTCAACGTAGAAAAAATCATCTTTTGCATAGTCAACTAACTCTTCAGTATGAGTACCGTCACCTAAAAGTATTTTCCATTCTTTCATAAATGGAATAACGTCACTTGGGTATGTATTTACCTTTTTAGTTATTTTCTCAGTTTCGTTTTTGGTTTTTTTTGCTGTATTTGAACAACTATTCATTAAGAATAAAACACCAATTAATAAAAATGATTGAAAGTATCGCTTAATATCTAAAATATTCATTTACTTAATTTTTTATTCTTTTTTTACTAAAAATAAGTTTTTTACAATATCAAAAAGATAATTTCGCAACTTATTTAATTATTCACTATTAAATATTTGGTACACCAATTTGGTGTACCAAATATAATTATATTTAAATAGTATCAAAAAATTAAAAGGATTTTTCTTTTTAATTATTAACTAAAAATGCAATTGAAGGCCAATAAAGCTCGGAAAGCCTCATAAATTGAGGCAAAATAATTTACACTTGAAAAGAGAGGAAACCGGTATAAAAACAAAAAACCTTCTGATTTCTCAGAAGGTTTTGTCGGGGTGGCAGGATTCGAACCTGCGACCTCCGCGTCCCAAACGCGGCGCGATAACCGGGCTACGCTACACCCCGAAAAAAAGATAAGGCTAAAAGACCTTTATTTTTCGGACTGCAAATATATAATAATTATTTCTATATCAAAGTTATTCAACAAAAAAAGGTGTCAATAATATTGACACCTTTTTTTAATAGCACATTTAATTTTATCTGTATAAGGTAAAGTGACCTACATACTGTTGCTTATCTTCGTCATTTGCATTAACTACATACCAATAATCTCCACTAGGTAAATCGTTACCTTCATAAGTCCCATCCCACGAAGTAATTTGATTTAATACAGCTACTACTCTACCATACCTATCATAAATCTTCACTTCAATATAAGGGAAGTACTCTCTATTGTTAGGCTCCCATGTATCGTTATTATTATCTCCGTCTGGTGTAAAGAAATTTGGAAACTCAGGAACAGTATCAAAATCAAATGGAATGGTTACTGTAACAAAACATCCTTTTTCATCTTCTACCTGAACCATTATATCCGTATCCATAAATACTTCAAAAGTATTTACACTACCAGTGGATATTCCTTGGAATGAATAATCATAATTACCATAACCGCCTTCTGCTACTGCAGTTATTTCATTTGCAGCTGTTTTTGTAACTGTTAATGATAACGGGTCATATTCTTCTATCGTAAAATCTACTTGCGTCATACAACCATTACTATGGTATATATACACAATATGATCTCCTGCTGGCAAATCACCAAATGTGCTTTGTGATGTTGCAAGGGTGATGTCATCAACATCAAGACTGTACATTAAGTCTGAAACTACTGAACTATCAGCCATTTCAACATTTACAGTACTATTAGGGAATATACCTTCACAACCATATTCTGGAATTGCTTCTGCAGTTAAATCGACACCAAGCTCAATTTCAAAAAACGTTTCATCAACACAACCATTTTGATCACGAACATATAAATGATACCATTCACCCCCTTGAAGGTTCGTAAACAGTAAATCATCATTACGCGTGAACCCTTCAGTGATGTCACTTGGGTCTATTTCAGGGAAACCTTCTCCTTCAATTTTTGTTTCATAATATGAAATACCTAATACATCTTCAAAAGGAGTTCCGCCTGTTATTGCAAATTGCACTTCTCCATCAAAAGCATCTAAACAAATTTCTGGTTGCGTAACAACTGTTGATATACTTAATACTTCTGGTTCTGTTATTGGATCTACCATTACAAACTCACCACAACCTTGCTCATCCTGAATTAGAATTTCATAATCTGAACCTGCATCTAAATTTTCAAAAGTGTAAATATTAGGATTATCACTATCTATAAAAAATTCATTAAAGTTAGGATTGATTGAAAATTGAACTAAACCTTCACCTCCACTTAAAACTTCAATTGTAATTGTACCATTTTCTTCACCATTACAACTGATATTCGTAGTTGTTATGTTGTAGACTATAGGTTCTGGTCTTTCAATCACTAGAGGCCCCTCAACATCATAACAAGTTGTACCACTAGTTACAGTTATGTAATACTCACCTTCATCAAGTCCTTCAAAAGTTCCATCTGATTGTGGCCCCATTACTACCGTTGCCGCAGGGTCTGGACTAAAAGCCGTGTACGCTGCAGATGGTGTAGGATTACCTAAATACAAAGTATACATCTCAGCACCAACTCCTCCTGATGAGAAAGATTCTATACGACCATCAGTTTCTGATGCACATGAAATATCATCTGGTAAATTAGCTACTAAATCTATATCTTGAGCATCAACCAAAGTAATACCTTCAGAAGATAAACTCTTACATACGCCTGAATCACCAACTTTTCGAACATCATATTGATAAAAACCAATTGTTGCATCAATAAGTACCGATGTTCCTACCATTTGAATAAAAGGATCAGTATCAGCAGCACTTGTTAATCTATACTCATAGCTAAATCCTGCTTCTGGATTTTCAACACTCAACTGAATTTGACCATCACCACCACAACCTGGAGCAGTTACCTGCACTAATTTAGGGTCAATTGGTGTTGGAGGCTCTACATAGTAAGGCTCTGTAACAGTTACACAGTTGTAACTTGATGACACCTCAATTGCATACCAACCTGCGCTAATAAAACCACTAGTCATTCCATCAAAAGTTGGACTATCTTGTAATCCGCTTGTTGAGGCAATATCAGTATTATCATTACTATTTAAGTATAGTAATTGATATTTATAACCTGCACCTGGCACACCGCCACTAGCACCTGCTACACCTGTATCACTATCTCCACTTGCAGGATCGAAAGATTCTAATATTGCATCATTACCATCAGGACAAACTAATTCTTGCGTTTCTCTAATTTCAGCTACGATTGGATCAATAGGGTTTAAAGTTATTGCAGATGAACTTGAACATTCTTCAACATCTTTAATTTCTACGATATAATCACCACTTGATAAATCTGTAAATTCATTTGCGCTACCATAAGCAACAAGCTCAACATATGTTTCTGAACCTATAGCTATAGTACCTGTTGCATCTTGCATTAATAATCTATACTCATATGGTGAAGAATCCCAACCACCAACTCCAGTAGCCACAATTTTACCTGTATCATCAGTACAACTTACATTATCTATTTCAACTGTTGAAACCGATAACACACCATTTGGAGTTCTAATATTAGTTACATTACTAATATCAGTACACTTAGGATTATCTATAGCTCTAACCGTTACAAAGTAATTACCTCCTTCTAGACCTGAAATTCTCGCCTCATCACCTAATACATCAGGATAATTAGCTGTATTAAAAATACCCGTTGCTAATGATGTTGTTTGAGAAGTATCTGTACTTTCATATACATTGTACTCATATTCGCCATCATAATCCGAAACTTCAATAAATAATTCTCCATTATTATCACCAAAACATTGTATTGGTGTTGCTTCACTAATAGTTGCTATTGGTGAAATTGGATCAACAACATCATGCCTTGGTAATGGATATAAACACCCAGTTACATTATCTTGAACTACAAATAAATATTCACCAGAAACTGGTAAATTAATATCAACATAATCATTTGAACCTGAATTTGTAACATCAGCTACTGCTGTTGCGGAAGTTGTTTGAACAGTAAAGTCACTTGTACCAACTACTGTAATCCTAACCACCTCATCATCTTCACAATTTAAAACTGATTGTACTGCTATTGCACCTTGCACCTCAGATGGTGGTGCTATTACAACATCAAATTCATCTCTACAGCCATTACCATCTATTGCGTATACTGTAATATTTTGTGTTGTACCATCATCAATAATTTCAAAAGTATTTGACGTTTGGTAGTTCTCATAACCTGTAATACTGTATTGATACCCGGAACCTACTGTACCTTCTTGCACTACTCCTGATACTGTTGCTAAATCAACAGTAATTGTTGCTGAACTAAATCTGTTTGCTCCTACTTCACAAGCAAAATCAGTATTTGTAGCTTCAATAAGGAAAGGCACTGGCTCAATGATTTCAAAAACACTTGACGTAACACTACATCCTCTATCTGTAACCACTTCTACTTGATAATCTGCCTCAGACAAATTATCGAATGTACCCGTACTATTTGTTGTAGTTGATGAGTCATCTAAATTCGTTAATATATATTCTATTGGATTATCAACATCTGAGCCCGCTTGCAAAACAATAGTTATACTACCATTATCAGCACCGTTACAAGTAATATCTTCTTTAATTTCTTCTTCAATTATTGGTGGAGTAGCATCTTCAAGTGACACATTTACTGTGTACTGGCAATTAACAACACCATCAGTCACTTCATTATCTGTAATTAAAATTTCATAATCGCCTGGAGTTTGATCATCAAAAACTCCTGTAGTGTTACTACCTAAAGAAGCACTTGAATCATCAAATAACTCGAAACTAAAATTACCACTACCTCCATTTGGTGATACTGTAATTACACCATCATCATTATTACAACTTGGCATTGTACTAAACTCTGCTGTACCCGTCAAATATTCATAAACTGTACCAATACCAGATCCAAAACAACCGTTTGCATCAATAACTTCAACCGTATAATCACCAGGTGTGCTTACTGTATAAGATACTTCCCATAGGTTTGTTGTAGTATTAAAAACACCTGTTTTACTCTCTCCATTTAATGTAAATGTTGGCGAATTTACCCAGTCTGGCAACGAGGCTGTTATATCAAAAGCTGAAGCTGTAGCATCACATTGGTTATCAACAACAATTGTTGGTTCTGGCAATTCTGGTTGTAATAAAATTACGCTTTCAGTTACGTTAAAAGTACAACCTCTACCATCTATAACATAAATATCATAAGCAGTACCAGATAAACTACCATCTAAAACAGCTGTCGTTGCTGATGAAAAATCATCACTAGTATCAGAAGGAGTCAAAGTTCCATCTTTATCTGGTGTTGTTCCTGCTGGAACAAATGCATACTGATAAGGACCTCCATCACCACCACTACCACGAACAGTTAACTGACCTTGAGCATTACAGTTGGCTGGTATATTAGATATTATATCAATACTTGGAATATTTAAAATCACATCAATAATCGTAGCATCAGTACAAGTATCACTATCGGTTACTCTAACCGTATAACGATCTGGAACAATTTCGAAAAAACCATCATAATCTGTACCTACTGTAGCTGTATCCGCAGTGTCCGTCTGTAAAATTGCACCTGTGATTGGGTCAATTAAATCAATTGTTATATCTCCTGAAAAATCAGAAACTGTAAAATCAGTTCTTCCATTCCCAGAGTCATCACAGAAAGCTACAGGTGATGTTGCCGTAATATTTAATGGAGAATCAGCGTCTTGTGGCGGAATTTCTATATAATAAATACATCCACCTGCTCCAACATCAGTAACCTCTACTGTATATGTAACTCCATATTCTAAATTATCAAATGTATGTTGTCTCGGAGGAATATTTGGTACAACTGGTGAACTTGTATCTGTTGTCAATCGGATTAGAAAATCTTCTGCAGCATCTCCGCCAATTATAGTAACAGTATTTGAAAAACCAGATGCATTACAAGCTGGCGTTACTGGATCTGGCACCACTGTTAAAGTAGTTTGCCCAATTGTTACCGTATCTTCATCGGTACAACCAGAAGCATCAACAGTTCTAACAGTGTATGTACCTGGGACTAAACTTGAATCTGTAATTGTCTCTGAAGTACTGGATGTAGGACCTACAGTTATTATTTCATTACCATAAGCATCAGAAATCACATAAGTAAAATCTGGAGTACCATCAGCAACACTATTTATAATTATACTTCCTGAAACTTCTTCACCTGCAACGCTACAACTAGCTTCTAAAGCAGAAACATTTGCATCAGGTGCACCGTTAGGGTTATCTGTTATTGTAACAGATTTACCTACAGTTAAACACCCTCTAGAATCACGAACAGTATAATTATATGTTACTCCTGATGTTAGACCAGTATAAACAGTTTGCGATGTAAAACCTGCTCCATCAAAATCTATTTCAAACGGAGGAACTCCACTAGATGCTGTTGGTGTAATTACTACACCACCACTATCAGGATCACCACAACTCGCCGTAATTACTTCATCTGTAGCTTCAATATTATCAGGGTCTTCCACAATTAATTCTTCTGAATATGCTTCACAACCTTCATTATCAGTTACTCTAAAAACATAGGTGCCACCTGCAACAACTTCATAAGTAAATGAGTCTGAAGGTACTGTTGTTAGCGAACTATATGCTCCACCATCAACACTCACTTGATATTCTTTAGGTGTTGTTAAACTAAGGTAACCACCAGAAAGTTCTACTAAAATTTCACCAGGACTACCCCCACAAGGTATTTCTGTTTCTATTGAAGTTGACACTCTTAATTGAGGGTTAATTGTCACTGAAATTTCATCTGTACAACCATTTACATCACTAACTTGAAAAGTATGTGTACCTGGTGATAAGTTTGAAAAAGAACCACTAGACTGATAAGTACCACCATTAATTCTATATTCATAGCCAGAACTTGAATCACCGCCAGTAGCATCTACCGTTACTGATGCTCCAGCAACTGGCTCGTAACATAAGTTTGATGACGATATTGAAATTGTTGGCGATGATAATGCTGTTAATTGAAACTCAAAAGTTTCAGTACAGCCTTCAGAATCTTCAACTGTTAATATATAAGGTGAACCTGGTGTAGATTCATCTGTTAAATTTGAGAAAGTAACATTTGACTGTGGACCATCAACAGAACCATCAGGATATGTTAACGAATAACTATAACTACCCCAACCTCCTGAGGCACTTGCTATTACACGACCTGTATTATTATTATCACAACTCATAGCTGTAACTGTAGGTGATAATGTAATCAATGATGCTTCTTCAATAGTAATTTCAGCCGTATCTGTACAACCGGTATCAGTATCAGTTACTGTTATAATATATGTACCTGCACCTCTTGAAGTTAAGTCTATTTCACTATCCGTTTGAACAGCACTTACTGCTTCTGAATTTATTTGGTAGGTATAAGAAGTAGCAAAACCGTCAATTATAAATGTACCGCTTCCGTCAGTTTCTCCATTACAAACTCTTTTATCGCCACCAGATTTTTCTCTAGCACGAATTGAACTAATTACAACTGGAGTAAATCCTTCTGTATAAATACAACCATTAGCATCTGTAATTTGAAAAATGTATGATGTAGTTGTGCTTAAACCCGTAAAATTGTTATTTGTTCCGTTATCTATTGTAGTCGGACTAATTATACTATAATTTGCAATTGTACTATTAGCGGTAGCTGTTAACTCCACATCAGTAGTACCTAAAGCACAATTAATATTCGATTGTGTAAAATCTAAATTTGTTGGCGGATCAGCTTCTTCTATTTCAATAGCTGTTAACTCTAATCGACAACCACTATCATCAATAATTACTGGTGTATAAGTACCTGATGATAAATTAGAAAACAACAATGTGCTCTGAAAGTTTACACCATCAATACTATACTCATAACTCGTGCCCGAACCTCCTGATGCCGGACTAAATTCTATACTACCTTCTACTGTTCCACCTGAACCATCACAAGTCTCGTCTGCGATTTTAGTAGCTGAACCACTTATTGTTGCATCACTCGTAACGGTTACAGATGGTAATACAATTGTACAAGAAAAACCTCCTTGCTCGTATTGCACTTCCAACTCATCGTAAGTACCATCTGTTACTGAAATTTGAGTTGTTGACACCCAACTATCTGTTGATGAAACTCTGTATGATAAATTATATCCATTTGCATTATTAACTGTGAAATTAATTTTAGCACCACCATTAGTACACGTACCATCTATTCCGGACGCTGTTACGTCTGGCGGACTTAATTCTTGAACTGTTGCTGACGCTGTAATTGTACATCCATTAGCATCGGTAATTAAAAAGCTATAATCACCAGGTGATGTAACAGTGTATGTAGATTCATCTGTATAAGAAGAGCTTACTGTTGAACCTCCATTTACAGTATATGTAAAAGGTGCAGCACCACCTGAAGTATTTACTTTAACATCTACACTTGTAATATCAGCACATCCAAAACTGCTATTTACCTCTGTAGAAGCTGATAAAGCAACTAAACCTTCACCAATTACGATTGTATCTCCGTTAACATCAACACTTTCTACATCTGAACATTGTTGCGTATCAACCTGAATACTATAAGTACCAAAACCTACTGCAGCAAAATCATAAGTATCACTTGCTATGAATGATGAAAACTCTTGAGCAGCCCCATCGCTATCAAGAAGCGTATACTTATAAGGACCAGGAACATTATTTACTTGAACACTAATACTTCCGTTTTCTCCGTAGCAATTAGCATCTACAAAGGTTACATCTACATCAATATCTTTAGTTTCAATTTCAATTGGCTCGTATGGATACTCACAAGTATTGTCTGTGTTTTTTAAACGAGCTTTAACTGTGTAAGTTCCTGGTAATAAATCTTCGAAAATCGCGCCTTGCCAAGCACCAAAGCCAGTACCATCATCAATTGCATACTCATAAGAACTAGATAAGTTTGTAATTTGAATTCTACCCAACTCACCACATATATAGTCTGTTTTTACATATGTCTGACTTATACTACTCTTTTTAACTTTAATATAATAGTAAGATCCGCCATCAACTCTAACTCTATATTCCGCTCCTACACCCGAAGTGATTGAACTCGCATCAAGCGTTAGTGATGAACCACTACCTGCATCAACCCAAGAACTTCCACATGTATATGTAGGACACTCCAAATCTATATCAAAATCAGAACATGAACTCTCATCAAGCCTCTGCCACTCATAAGTACTATATACATTATCTAAAGCTATAATACGATCATCAAAACTACCACATAAATTAAATCGAGCTAAGGTTGCACCATCATTTGAACATGTTTCAGTTTCATCTGCATTTGCTACAATTGTAGTAAAAAACATAGGAGACGCCGCTGCTGTCTTCATTAAAGGTTCGAAAGTTGTTGTTATTGTTTTCGTAGAAACATCAACATCATTACTTTTTGAAAAAGTAGATATTTCTTTAATTGAATTAAATAACTCAGTTGTTGAATTACCAATAAAGTTATAAGCTTTAGTATTGGCAATTACCGAGGTAATTATTAAAAAGAATACAACTAGTACATATTTGTACCAAGATTGCCAAGCTTTTGTATTTGACATAGTTTTGTAGGTTATTAAAGAATATTCAAGACTTGGGATCAATAATATTCTTCAGTGCTGTTATTACTATATAAAATCTAAAAAATTGTACTTACAAGATTCGATTTATTATTTGTAATAGTATTTTAACGGGAAAATTATATAATTAGTATATAGAATAAGAGCTCAAACAGCTGTAAAACCAATGAAAATTATTAAAATTTAAAAAAATGAACCGTCGTTACAAGTTTACCACTTAACTACATTAAATTACCATTCGTCGATACCACGTAAGTTTTTATAGACATTAAAGCAATTTACATTACAAAAATGATTGAGAAAATGAAAGAAGATTTTAAAAAAAAGAAAAAGAAAAGCAATTGAGAAAAATATATATTTAACACTTTTTTATTAAAAAAAAGCGTAATTTAAATACAAAAGCGATATGACGTTATTTGATCAAACCGCTTTTAAAACACAGTAATTGAACTAATTACTTATTGTAAAATTCCACTGCTTTTTTCACAGAGCCATACTTAATTAACAATGCTTCTGCATCATCATATTGGATACCTAACTCTTCAATAATATATCTGGTACCTCTATCAACCAATTTACCATTACTTAGTTGCATATTCACCATCTTATTTCCTTTAACCCTACCAATTTTTATCATTAGCGCTGTAGAAATCATATTCAAAACTAATTTTTGAGAAGTACCACTTTTCATTCGTGTACTTCCTGTAACAAATTCAGGGCCAACATTTATTTCAATAGGAATATTTGCTACTTCTGCCAATTTTGAACCAGGGTTATTTGTAATTCCTGCTGTTAAAACACCATTCTGATTAGCTGCATTTATACCACCAATAACATATGGTGTAGAACCTGAAGCCGCAATACCTACAACAACATCATTGGCAGTAATATTGTGTTCTTTTAAGTCCAACCAAGCTTGCTCTGTATTATCTTCTGCATTTTCAACTGCTTTTCTAATTGCGGTATCACCTCCAGCAATAATACCAACAACACGTTCATGTGGCATACCAAAAGTTGGAGGAATTTCCGAAGCATCTAAAACACCTAACCTACCACTTGTTCCTGCACCAATATAAAATAACTTACCTCCTTTTTCAAAACGTTCTGCAAGTGCATCTACTAATTTAGTAATACTTGGTATCACTAAAGCAACAGCATTAGCAATTTTTTGATCCTCATTATTAATGCTTAACAGCAAATCTGCTGTATTCATTTGCTCCAAATTATCATAGTTTGAAGGCGTTTCAGTAATTTTTAATGTTTTCATTTTTTTTATAAAATACGTATGTCGTGATTTCTAAATAAATTAAGTAAATTATTCTCAGGTTGCAACTCAGTAATCATCGTATTAATAGCATTAATATCACAAGTTTTATAACGGTGTTGTGAGTTTAATTTTTCTGAAATACATAAAAGCACTGTTTTCTTTGAAGCTTTAATAACTGCTTTTTTTACCTGAACAATATCATAATCAAATTCTGTTAATCCATATAACGAATCAACGTAGCCTGTTCCAATAAAACTATAATCTACTTTTATTTCAGATAAATTATGAATAACATTTGCTCCTATTGCTATTTGAGATTCTTTTGCAATTTCACCTCCAATAAAAATTACTCTAACATTTGGTTTTTCTTGTAATTTTAAAGCAACCGTTAAACTAATTGTAAAACAAGTAATCTTCAAATTTTCAGGCAATAACCGCACAAACTCATTACACGTGGTTCCACCATCAATAAAAATAACTTTGCCATCACTTAATAAGGTTAAAGCTTTTTCAGCTATTAATATTTTATCTGCTAATGCATAAATATTATTATTGGGTGTCGCATTATTTGTAAAACCCATTGAAACTGCACCACCATGAACTTTTCGTAACTTACTATTGGCATCTAATTCTTTTACATCACGCCGAACGGTATCAATTGATACTTCTAAAAGTTCTGCAACATCCGTTAATAAAACCCTATTATGCAGCTCTACTTCATTTAAAATAGCTTGTTGTCTTTCTTCTTTAAGCATAAAAAACTAAAAAATAATTTAAACAAAGATAGCAAATTAGATATTTGCTTTTTTTTACTGCTTAAAATTACCAAATCATTAAATTAAGATTAATATTGCAATAAATTGCAAAATAAACAGCACAAAACAGCAAATTGTGTTTTTTTATGCTATATTTGCATCGAAGAATTATCTTAAACAGAAAAAAATGGCATTATCATCCACAAAACCAGTTAGCATTATCTCAAATACAGATGAGGCTAAAAAGTTCGAAAAAATAAATACTGAAATTCACGACAATTCAAAAGAAGCATCATTATATGTTGCTAATGAAATTGCCGCTTTAATAAAAGAAAGACAAAAAGAAGGTAAAAACGTTGTTTTAGGTTTAGCTACCGGATCAACACCAACTGACGTTTATGATAACTTAGTAAAATTTCATAAAGAAGATGGTCTGTCATTTAAAAATGTAATCACATTTAATTTAGATGAGTATTACCCTATGAATGCTGAGTCTATTCATAGCTATGTTCGTTTTATGAATGAGCATTTATTTGATCATATCGATATTAAAGAATCAAACGTAAATATTCCTGATGGTTCTTTAGACAAAGAGGATGTTCGTGATTTTTGTGAAGCTTACGAAAAGAAAATTACTGAAGCTGGTGGTATTGATATTCAAGTATTGGGTATTGGTAGAACTGGACATATTGGTTTTAACGAACCTGGTTCATCTTTAAAAAGCCAAACTAGAATGGTTAGACTTGACCGTGTAACTAGATTAGATGCCGCAAGTGATTTCTTTGGTTTAGAAAACGTTCCTAATAAAGCTATCACTATGGGTGTTGGTACTATTATGGATGCTAAACGCATCATTCTAATGGCTTGGGGTGAAGGTAAAGCCGGAATCATCAAAAAATCTGTTGAAGGACCTATCAAAGAATCAATTCCTGCAACGTTTTTACAAAATCACAGTAACTGTGACTATATTGTAGATCAAGCCGCTGCTTCATCATTAACAAGGGTTCAAACTCCATGGTTAGTTAGCGATTGTGATTGGAATGAAAACTTAATAAAAAGAGCTACAATCTGGCTTTCTGAAAAATTAGATAAAGCAATATTAAAGCTTACTAATGAAGATTATAACGAGCACGGTATGGGTAGTTTAGTTGCCGAAATAGGTTCAGCTGAGCATATTAACCTAATCGTATTCAATCAATTACAACGTACTATTACAGGTTGGCCAGGTGGTAAACCAAATGCTGACGATAGTAGTAGACCTGAAAGAAATACACCTCAAAGAAAAACTTCTTTAATATTCAGCCCACACCCTGATGATGATGTAATTTCAATGGGTGGTACATTATTACGTTTAGTTGACCAAGGTCATGATGTTCATGTTGCTTACCAAACATCTGGTAACATTGCGGTATTTGATGATGAAGTTATTCGTTTTATGGATTTCGCTAAAGATATTCAAGTAGACACTGATGGCTTAAATAAACAAATATCAGAAGTAAGAGAGTTTTTAAAGTCTAAAGCTCCTGGCCAAATTGATAGCCCAGAAATACAAAGAATTAAAGGTCTTATCAGAAAAGGAGAAGCACTTGCAGCTTGCCGTTACTGTGGTGTTGAAGAAGCAAATGCACACTTTCAAAACCTTCCTTTTTACGAAACTGGAACAGTTAAGAAAAAACCACATTCTGACGCGGATGTCCAACTTACTTACGATTTATTAAACAAAATACAGCCACACCAAATATTCGCAGCTGGTGATTTATCTGATCCACATGGTACGCACCGTGTATGTTTACAGGTAATTTTTGAAGCAATGGAAAAATTAGTTCAAGATGGAGCTAAGTGGATTGACGATTGCTACTTCTGGTTATACCGTGGTGCATGGCAAGAATGGGATATCGCTGATATGGAAATGACAGTGCCAATCGGACCAAAAGATATGGAACGTAAGAGAAATGGTATTTTCAAGCACCAATCTCAAAAAGATGCTGCAATGTTCCCTGGTAACGATTCAAGAGAGTTCTGGCAACGTGCTGAGCAACGTAACCAAGATACTGCTCGTAGATACAACGCATTAGGTATGGCAGAATATGAAGCTATGGAAGGCTTTGTACGCTACCATTTCAAATAAAGATTTTGATTTGTTGAAACCCCAAGCGAGGTCGTAACTTAATTGTTACGGCCTCGCTATTTTTTTAACAATAACCAATTGTTGTTATTTTATATCTAATTCAAATTCAATTTTCATAAATTTAGCAGAAACTAATTGATAGATGATTCAGAAAGATAAGGGAGCTTGGGCTTGGGTACCTATTTTGTATTTCACACAAGGCTTACCTTATGTATTAGTTGTTACCGTATCGGTAATTATGTACAAAAAGCTTGGTGTTAGTAATGAAGATATTGGTCTTTACACCAGTCTACTTTATTTACCCTGGGTTTTAAAACCAATTTGGAGTCCGTTTGTAGATCTAAAAAGCACGAAACGCAAATGGTTTTTAACAATGCAACTACTTATAACATTTGCTTTATTAGGTGTTGGCTTAACCATACCTACCAACATGTTCTTTACCACTACCCTAGCTTGTTTTTGGATGGCCGCTTTTGCATCTGCTACAAATGACATTGCTTCTGATGGGTATTATATGTTAGGACTTACAGAAAAAAAACAATCTTTTTTCGTTGGTATGCGAAGTACATTTTACCGACTTGCTATGATTACAGGAGAAGGTTTGCTGGTTTTTATTGCCGGTTTTTTTGAAAATAAATATGGTGATAACACTAGAGCATGGAGTTACACAATGATTATTTCCGCTGTTTTAATGTTAGCACTTACTATTTCTAACTTTTTTGTTGCCCCCAAATACGAAACAGCAAAAAACAGCAATGTAAATGAAGAATATAATTTTTTTGAAATATTTAGCTCTTTCTTTAAAAAACCAGGTATAGGGATTGCTTTAGCATTTATACTCACCTACCGATTAGGAGAATCACAATTAGTAAAAATGGTATCTCCTTTTTTATTAGATGAAACAAGTAAAGGAGGTTTAAATTACTCCACACAAGAACTTGGTGTTTTATTTGGTACCGTTGGGGTTATAGCATTAACCATTGGTGGTATTTTAGGAGGGATTGTAATTTCGAAAAGCGGATTAAAAAAATGGATGCTTCCCATGATTTTATCATTAAATATTCCTAATTTATTCTATGCCTTTTTGGCAATAACAAAAACAACAAGCATAACAATTGTTACAGTTACTATTGTCTTAGAGAAATTTGGCTACGGCTTTGGTTTCGCAGCTTTTTTAATGTATTTAATTTATATTGCTGACGGAAAACACAAGACTTCCCATTATGCAATTGCCACTGGTTTTATGGCATTAGGAATGATGTTACCCGGCATGATAAGTGGTTACATTCAAAATTGGTTGGGTTATGATGGTTTTTTTATTTGGGTAGTTATCGCCGCAGTACCATCATTAATTCTTTTTCGTTTTTTAAAATATCCTACTAATTTCGGAAAAAAAGAAAATACTATTAATGAATAAATTACTTTCTTATAGCGAGACAAAATCAACAATTCCAATTCAAGAAAAAATTGGACAATTGTTTATGCCTGCTGCATTTATAAATGATTCTGAAAAAGAAATTTTACAAATAGAAAAACTAATTACAGAACAGCATATTGGAGGCTTGTGTTTTTTTCATAGCAGAGCAAGCGCTGCAACTAATTTTGAAGGTAAAAAAAAGGTTGAATACCATAAAAACAGCTTTAAAACATTAAAAAAATTAATCAATCGTTATCAGCAAATAGCAAAATATCCACTATTAGTTAGCATTGATGCCGAATGGGGACTCGCCATGCGTGTTGAAAATACACCACAGTACCCATATGCAATAACTTTAGGTGCCATTCAAAATAATGACGAATTACTTTTTAAGGTTGGTAAAAAGATTGCAAAAGATTGCAAACTAGCGGGTATACATTGGAATTTAGCTCCTGTGGTAGATATCAATAACAACCCCAACAATCCAGTTATAGGCTACCGATCTTTTGGAGAAGACAAAAATAATGTAATTAGCAAAGCATTAGCATTTATAAAAGGAACTGAAAGTGAAGGAATTTTAACTTGTTTGAAACATTTTCCAGGTCATGGTGATACTGAAATTGATTCTCATTTAGGATTGCCATTAATAACAAAAAGTAAAGAAGAATTACTTGCCAATGAAATTTATCCTTTTCAAAAATTAATTACAGATAATGTTGATAGCATTATGGCTGGCCATTTATCTGTTCCTTCGCTGGCAGATGGTGATAACATTCCGTCTAGCTTATCAAAAAAAATGTTAAAAGATTTATTACGAGACGAATTACATTTTAAAGGCGTAGTTATTTCCGATGCTTTAAATATGCATGCGGTTTCAAAAAACTACGCTACAAAAGGAGAGTTAGAATGGTTAGCTTTTGATGCTGGTAATGATATTCTATGTTTTGCCGAAAACATTACAGAAGGTGCTAAAAAAATTTTAGAAAATGCATCTGAAGCTCAAATTGAAAAAAGTTTTAAACGTATCTGGAAATTAAAAGAAAAAGCATTTAAAGCCACTAACGAATTAACCAATTTTGAAAATTCTGACACCTTAAACACTAAAATTGCAAAAGAAAGCCTTACGCTATATCACGGCAATCTATTTGATTTTAAAGACAATACTTTTATTGGCCTTGAGATCTCACAAAACCAAACCTCAACATTTTTTAACAAGATTGAAACCGCTATTCCTTTTGATAAATTTTCAACAAAAAGCAACTCAATTGATAAATTAAAGAGCAAATTTGAAGACCATGAAAACATTTTAATTGCATTATTTCCTCCGAAGACAAAACCAACAAATCTTTTCGATATTTCTAAAGAAGAAATTAATTTTATAAACGAGCTTATTTTAACAAAGAACGTTGTGCTCTATCTTTTCGGAAATCCGTATGTTTTAAATCATATTAAAGCAGACAAAACAACCGCAACAATAATTGCATATCAAAATTTTAAAGTTTTTCAAGAAAATGCTACCAATCACTTTTTAGAAAAATGCAACGCTCCTGGTAAAATTCCTGTTACGATAAAAGCAATATAATTATGAAAATTTATAAGATCATCGGTTTAATGTCTGGCACTTCTTTAGACGGATTAGACTTAGCCTATTGCCATATTTGGAAAGAAAAAAACACCTGGAAATTTAACATAAAAGCTACAAAAACGGTCTCCTATACTTCTGAAATGGAATCGAAATTAAAAAACTCAATTCTACTTTCTGCTTCCGATTTATTAGAGTTTCATAACAGTTACGGTACTTGGCTAGGGCAACAAACAAAAGATTTTATTAATGAAAAAAAGTTAATTGTAGATTATATTGCAAGTCACGGACACACCACACACCATCAACCCAAAAAAGGCTTTACCTTTCAAATAGGATCCGGACAACATATTGCAAATGAAACCGAAATTGAAGTTATATCAGACTTCAGAACTAATGATGTAGCATTAGACGGCCAGGGTGCACCTTTAGTGCCCATTGGAGATCTTTTATTTTTTAATGATTATGATTTTTGTTTGAACTTGGGCGGTATCAGTAATATATCTTTTGATATAAATGACAAAAGAATTGCTTATGATATTGGCCTGGCTAACATGGCGCTAAATTACATTACTAAAAAAATTAATTTAGCGTATGATAATGGTGGTCAACTAGCAAAAAAAGGAACACTGAATAAGCCAATGCTCAATGCATTGAATGATTTAGAGTTTTACAAACTCCCTTTCCCTAAATCTATCGGGTATGAATGGTTTATTAACAAAGTAGTCCCTATAATAGACAACACCAATGATACTACTGAAAATTTACTCCATACCACCATTCATCATATTACCGACAAAATTGCAGAACAAGTTTTAAAAAACACTTCAAATGAACAAAGTAATTTACTAATTACTGGTGGCGGAGCTTTGAATACTTTTCTAATTAACACCTTACAAGATAAACTTGGCAAAAAAGTAAACATTATAATTCCTTCAAAAAAAATCATAGATTTTAAAGAAGCTTTAATCTTTGCTTTAATGGGGGTTCTACGCATAAAAAAACAAACTAATGTTTTGTGTTCTGTAACTGGAGCAAAAAGAAACTCTTCAAGCGGTGTAATTTACATTTCTAGTTAAAAAATTATAGATTATATAAAATCAAATTGTTATATTAGTTATCTCAACTTAATTTAACAAAAATAATGTCTAGTAAACAAAATGAGGTTTTTACCTATCAAAGAATAAAACTCAGGTATTTATTAACTCTTCTCAATTACAATTCTTTTATACTAAAGACTTGAAAAACTAATTCTAGTCTAGAATTAGTAATAAATCTCCCCTAAAACACCACCAACCGAAATTTAAATTATTATTAACAAACAATTATTTAATTAAACAACAAAGCCATTGAAAAACAAAAAATTAATTATTTAAAATTTTAATACTGATGAGTAATTATCACATAAAACATTTAGAAGAATATTTTCAGGTATATCGTAAATCTATACGTAACCCTGAAGGATTTTGGGAAGAAATTGCAGAAGAGCATTTTGTATGGAGAAAAAAATGGGACAATGTTTTAAGTTGGGATTTTTCTAAACCAGAAGTCAAATGGTTTGAAGGCGCTAAATTAAATATTACAGAGAATTGTATTGATAGACATTTACCAACACGTGGTGAAAAAACAGCAATTATTTTTGAACCTAATAATCCTGAAGACCCGGCTGAACATATAAGCTATTTTCAATTATACGAGCGTGTCTGTAAAATGGCAAACGTTTTAAAAGATAATGGTGTTAAAAAAGGTGATCGTGTATGTGTTTACTTACCAATGATTCCTGAATTAGCTATTACAGTTTTAGCTTGTGCAAGAATTGGAGCAATACATTCTGTCGTATTTGCTGGTTTTTCATCAAACGCACTTTCTGCTAGAATAAATGATTCAGATTGTAAAATAGTAATTACATCTGATGGATCATACAGAGGTTCAAAAACTATTGATTTAAAAGGTATTGTTGATAAAGCTTTAGAAGATTGCCCAGGCGTAAAAACGACATTAGTTGCCAAACGCATCAATTCTGATATTGAGATGAAAAAAGGACGTGACAAATGGTTGCAACCGCTTTTAAATGATGCTTATGGCGATTGTGTTGCTGAAACAATGGATGCTGAAGACCCGTTATTTATTTTATACACTTCTGGCTCAACAGGCAAACCAAAAGGTATGGTGCACACTACTGGTGGCTATATGGTTTACACTGCATATACTTTTAAAAATGTATTTCAATATAGAGAAAAAGATGTATACTGGTGTACTGCCGATATTGGGTGGATAACCGGTCACTCATATATTGTTTACGGTCCGTTAGCAAACGGGGCTACAACTTTAATGTTTGAAGGTGTACCAAGTTACCCCGATTTTGGTCGTTTTTGGGAAGTTATTGAAAAACACAAAGTAAATCAATTCTACACTGCGCCTACAGCTATTAGAGCTTTAGCTAAAGAAAAACTTGACTACATCGAGTCTCATGATTTATCAAGTCTGAAAGTATTAGGCTCCGTTGGCGAACCAATAAATGAAGAAGCTTGGCATTGGTACAATAATAATGTTGGTAAAAAACAAAGCCCGATTGTAGATACATGGTGGCAAACAGAAACTGGTGGTATAATGATTACGCCAATACCTTATGTAACACCAGTAACTCCAACCTATGCAACATTACCTTTTATAGGCATTCAACCTGCATTAATGGATGAAAACGGAAAAGAAATAAAAGGTAATCAAGTTGATGGACGTTTGTGTATAAAATTTCCTTGGCCATCCATGGCACGTACTATCTGGAACAATCACGAACGCTATAGAGACACTTATTTTACCGCTTATAAAAACAATTATTTCACTGGAGATGGCGCATTACGAGACGCTGTTGGTTATTACAGAATAACAGGTCGTGTTGATGATGTCATTATCGTATCTGGTCATAATTTAGGAACTGCACCAATTGAAGATTCTATAAACGAGCACCCAGCAATTGCAGAGTCAGCTATTGTTGGTTTCCCTCATGATGTAAAAGGAAATGCACTTTATGGTTATGTGATTCTTAAAGAAACTGGTGAAACCAGAGATAGAGATAATTTACGAAAAGAAATTAATCAACAGATTACAGAACACATTGGCCCAATTGCCAAACTGGATAAAATTCAGTTTGTAAGTGGTTTACCTAAAACACGAAGCGGAAAAATTATGCGTCGTATTTTACGTAAAATTGCCAGTAATGACACTTCAAATTTAGGAGATACAAGTACATTATTAAATCCTGAAGTAGTTCAAGAAATTATTGATAATGCAATGTAATTATCTGTAAAGCAAATACAAACAAAAGCCCTTCTAAAAATTTTAGAAGGGCTTTCTATTTAAAAAGTATAAAACTTTAATCTAACACAACTTCTGAAGCTGGCTGTCTAAATATTAAAAACAAAGTAAGGCCTAATGCTCCACAAACACATAAACCAAAAAACAATGGCAAAACACTATCAACAACATAATTACCAATAAAAGTAGCTATTGGTATTGAAATTATTGTAGATATAAAACCTGTCATTGCCGCTCCAATTCCTGCAATATGACCAATTGGCTCCATTGCAATAGATCTCATGTTACCAAATATAAATCCGATGCTGAAAAATACTAATGATAAGAATAGCATTAACACTTCAATACTAGGGTTTTCTTTTCCCCAAAATAAAAACACGTATAATAATGAAACACCTGTAAAATTTAGAAGTGCTATAAATGCTAATTTTCGCATTCCGTAACGCAAAACTAATGTTCCGTTTAAAAATGTTGAAACTCCTATTGATATGGCAAGCATTGCAAACAAGTATGGAAACTCTTCTTTTAAACCATATTGTTCTTCAAATATATTCTGTGCAGAACTCAAATAAACCAAAAAAGAACCTGTAACAAAACCAGAAACCATAGTACATGCTAAAGTTTCTTTATGTTTGATTAATTCTTTAAAACCACTTATAAAAACAGCTGATTTGAACGGTACTTTATATTCTGGGTGCAGGGTTTCAGGTTGTCTTTTCCAAAACCAAAAAAATAGTATAATCACAAAAGCAACTTGCCAATAAAATATTGCTCTCCAACCAAAAGCATCTAATATTACTTTACCTATTGCAGGAGCAATTACTGGAACCAAAATAAAGAAGGCAGTAACAAATGACATAATTTTCGCCATATAATTACCTTCAAAAGTATCTCTAATAATTGAAATTGAAATTGTTCTAGATGCTGATAAGCCAACACCCTGTAATATACGACCAAAAATCATCACCTCTAATGAAGGGGCAATAACACAAATAATACTAGCTACAATAAAGACTGCAAAACCTGTATAAACAATCGGTTTTCTTCCGTAACTATCAGACATTGGACCGAAAAACAACTGACCAACCCCTAAGCCTAAAAATATCATAGTAACCAACAATTTATTGTCAGTACTATCATGGCTATGAATAGACAATCCAATATTTGATAAAGCGGGTAATAAAGCATCTATGGTAAGTGCTACTATAGACATTAAAGATGCCATCAATGCAATAAATTCAAAATTAGGCTTTGCTTGTTGTTTTTGCATCAGGCAAAAATAGACATAAGCTTTTTCTTAACACTAATTAACACCTTCATTTCACATAATATTAACCTATCAAACTCTTTCTAAATTGTTAATAAATGGCTGTGGTTATTTCTATTTCAAATTCCTATTTTTGTCGAAAAAATAAAAGCAGATGTTGATTATTGGAATTGCGGGTGGTACTGGCTGTGGAAAAACTACAGTTGTAAATCAAATTATTGATGAATTACCAAATGAAGAAGTTGCCGTTATCTCTCAAGATTCTTATTACCATGATCTTTCACATCTATCAATAGCTGATCGCAGAAAAACAAATTTTGATCACCCTAGTGCTATCGATTTTAAACTTTTAATTGAACATTTACATGAATTAAAGGCTGGAAAATCAATTTTACAACCTGTATATTCATTTTTAGAGTGTAACCGAACTGATGAAACTGTACCTACACACCCTTGTAAAGTAATGATTGTTGAGGGTATTTTGATTTTAACAAACCCAGAAATTCGCAAAATGTTTGACATAAAAATTTATGTTCATGCTGATTCTGACGAGCGTTTAATTAGAAGACTAAAAAGAGATGTTACTGAACGTGGTTGGGATTTAGACGAAACAATTAGTAAATATCAAACGGTTTTAAAACCTATGCATCTTCAATTTATTGAGCCTTCAAAAGAATATGCTGATATTATAATACCTAACAATAAGTACAATACCGTAGCGGTTGAAATTGTAAAGAGTATTATTAACGAAAAACTACTTTAATTTTAATTAACTTAGTTGAGTTAAAAATCATTGTATGAAATACAAAGACCTAAAAAACAAAAAGTGGTTTAGCATTATCACGAATATGTACGTGCTGGTTCTTACGGTTTTTGTCGTCTGGATGCTATTTTTTGACACAAACTCTTTTCTCATACATTTAGAGCTTAAGAAAGAAATTGATAAATTAGAGAAAACAAAATCTTACTTAAAAGAAGAAATAGCTAAAGATAAAGTCATAATTGAAAAATTATCAGACAAGGAAGAGCTTCAAAAATTTGCCCGAGAAAACTACTATTTAAAAAAGAAGAACGAGGAAATTTATTTAATTGAATATCAAGATAGTATCAAACAAGTAGAAGATGAGTAATCAAAACCTTTTCAACGAATTTTCAGAAGTATCTCCTAAACAATGGAAACAGAAAATTCAGTTTGATTTAAAAGGTGATGATTATAATGAAAAATTAGTTTGGGAGTCTCCTGAAGGCATAAAAGTAAAACCATTTTATACCGTTGAAGATCTTGAAGAAATTCCGTTTTCACAAGTACAGATAAATACTTGGCACATTGCACAAACAATTTTCGTAAGCAATGCAGAAAGAGCAAACTTAAAAGCCTTAACTATTTTAAAAAAAGGAATTGAAAGTCTAATCTTCATCATTCCTACTAATGAAGTAGATTGCTCAATTCTTTTAAAAAACATTGATTTACAAACCGTAAATATTCATTTCGAATTTCAATTTTTAGCTTCAGAATACATTAAGAAACTTTACGAAATTGAAAAAGAACACAAAGCATGCTTCTATTATAATTTTGATATTATAAACCACTTAGCAAAAAGTGGAAATTGGTATCATAATCAAGAAACTGATTTTAAATTATTCTCAGAAATTGTTGCACACTGCAATAACATAACTATTGACGCTTCAAATTATCAAAACTCCGGTGCCAATATTACACAACAACTAGCATACACATTAGCACACGCCAACGAATATTTAAATAGAATACCTGAATCTCGTTTAACAGAAATTAAATTCAATTTTAAAATAGCCGTTGGTTCAAATTACTTTTTTGAAATTGCTAAAATTAAAGCCTTAAGACTACTTTGGACTTCTTTAGCTCCAGAATACAATTGTAATACCAACTGTCACATTATTTCAATACCTTCCAGAAGAAACAAAACAATTTACGATTGCAATAGTAACATGTTACGCACAACAACAGAATGTATGTCTGCCATTTTAGGAGGTACGAACACAATCTGTAATTTACCGTATGATGCTATTTATCATAAAAACAATGATTTTGCTGAACAAATTGCTCGCAATCAGTTATTATTATTAAAAGAAGAAAGTTATTTTGATAAAACCACTAATGCTTCAGATGGTTCTTATTATATAACTTCAATAACAAATCAACTAGCAGAAAAGGCTTTAGAATTATTCAAACTTTTAGAAAAAAGTGGTGGTTTTTTATCTCAATTAAAAAACCATGCTATTCAGAAAAAAATAAAAGAGAGTGCTAAAAAAGAGCAAGAACTTTTTAACACTCAAAATGAAGTTCTAATAGGTATTAATAAATACGCATCACCATTAGATAAAATGAAAGATGCCATTGAAATTTATCCATTTACAAAAAACAAACCAAGAAAATCAATACTTGAACCTATTATTGAATCTCGATTAGCTGAAGAAATCGAACAAAAAAGATTGGATGATGAATAGAAAAGACATTCAACATATCACTTTAAAGCCAGCTATTGATAAAGTAGACGATGAAGAAATAAATTCTTTTGAAACTGCAGAAGACATTACTATAAAATCCATTTACAAAAAAGAGGATATTAAAAATCTTAAGCATACCAAATTTGCTGCCGGAATCCCTCCTTTTTTAAGAGGGCCATATGCTACAATGTACACTAAAAAACCATGGACTATTCGGCAATATGCTAGTTTTTCAACAGCCGAAGAAAGTAATTCTCTTTACAAACGAAATCTAAATTCTGAAAAAAATGGACTTTCAGTAGCTTTTAATTTAACTACCCATAGCGGTTATGATGGTGATCATGAGCGTATAATTGGTGAGGTTAATAAAACCAGTGTTACTATTAACACCGTTGAGGATATGAAAATTTTATTTGATAGAATTCCCTTAGATCAAATTTCGATTTTAATGACTATTAATGGTGCTATTTTACCTATTCTAGCGTTTTTTATTGTAGCTGCAGAAGAAAAAGGTATATCACAAAAACAATTATCAGGTACAATACAAAATGATATTTTAAAAGAATTTATGGTGCGTAATGACTACACATACCCACCAACAGCTTCCATGCAAATTATTGCTGGCATTTTAAAATACACCAGTACAAACATGCCAAAATTTAATAGAATAAGTATTTCTGGTTGCCACATACTAGAAGCTGGCGGAACAACCGAAATTGAACTAGCATATACCCTTGCTGATGGAATTGAATTTTTAAGAGAAGTAAAAAAAGCTGGCTTAACAGTTGATGACATTGCCCCTCACCTATGTTTCTTTTTCAGGATTGGAATGAATCATTTTATGGAAATTGCAAAATTAAGAGCAGCGAGAATGCTATGGACCAAACTTGTAAAACAATTTAATCCTAAAAATGAAAAATCTTTAAAACTTAGAACTCATTGTCAAACCACTGGTTGGAGTTTAATTGAGCAAAACTCATTTAATAATGTTTCTCGAACAACTATTGAAGCCATGGCGGCCGTTTTAGGGGGCACACAAAGTTTACACACCAAAGCCTTAAATAAAAAAATAGCAAAACCAACCAATTTTTCTGCTAGAATTGCTAGAAACGCACAACTTTATATTGCCGAAGAAACAAAGCTTACCAAAACCGTTGACCCTTGGGCAGGTAGTTATTATGTAGAATCGTTAACTCATGAAATTTCACAAAAAGCATGGGAATTAATTGAAGAAATTGAAGAGTTAGGTGGCATGACAAAAGCTATTGAAGCGGGTATACCAAAAATGCGCATTGAAGAAGCCATTACAAAAAAACAAGCCCGAATAGTTACTGACCGTGACAAAATAATTGATGTAAATTGTTATCAACTTGAAAAAAAAGAGCCTTTAAATATTTTAGAAATCGAAAATAAAGAGGCTCACAAACAACACTTAGATAGTTCAAAGAAATTAACCTCAGAAAGAAATCAAGAAAAAGTAGCGGATACCTTGAAACAATTAAGGACTACCGCCGAAGAAATTCAAAAAACAATTCAACCAAATAAAAATTTGCTAGCATTAGCTATTGAAGCCGCTAGAGCTAGAGCTACTTTAAGTGAAATTAGTAATGCTATAGAAGTAATTAGTTTTTAAGATAAAAATACTCATTTTAATTCATTAATCTAAACTGAAAAATAACATTCAGTTAAGCTAAAAATTTAGGTGTCCTAAATAATATCTAATATATATTAGATATTCATTGTTTTTAAACAATAATCACTACCAATTTGTTTATTACCTTCTTAGCTGAAATAAAAATAATAATTGAAAAAATATTTAGTGGGTTGCAAACTGAGTAATTATACCACAAAGCTATCAATTCATAATTGATATTGTAGCCGTAATTATTTTCGATTTAAGAATTAAAAAACATATTGTTCATATTTTATCTTGTTTATAAACAAGATTTTAACCAACTTTAACCGGTCTGTGTTGATTTATTCACGAACTGTTAACAAAATACATTTTATAGAATTGTAAATAATCGTATTTTTACCATCAAACTTACTTACAAAATATGGGCAAAATTATAGCCGTAGCTAATCAAAAAGGTGGTGTAGGTAAAACTACCTCCACTGTAAACCTTGCCGCTTCCCTAGGCGTGCTAGAAAAAAAGGTTTTATTAATAGACGCTGACCCCCAAGCAAATGCTACATCTGGTCTTGGAATTGATGTGGATAGTATTGAAGTTGGAACATATCAGCTTTTAGAACATACTAAAACTGCAGAGGAAATTATCATTAAAACAACATCCCCAAATGTTGACCTAATCCCTGCACATATCGATCTTGTTGCTATTGAGATTGAATTAGTAGATAAAGATCAAAGAGAGTATATGCTTAAAAAAAGCATTGCTCCACTTAAAGAAAAATACGATTATATTTTAATTGACTGTGCACCTTCATTAGGTTTATTAACATTAAATGCCCTTACCGCATCTGACTCTGTTATAATACCTATACAATGTGAGTATTTTGCTCTTGAAGGTTTAGGTAAATTATTAAATACTATCAAAAGTGTACAGCGTATTCACAATTCTGAGTTAGATATTGAAGGAATGTTATTAACAATGTACGATTCTAGATTACGACTTTCAAACCAAGTGGTTGAAGAAGTTCGTAAACATTTTAGTGAAATGGTTTTTGATACCATTATTCAAAGAAATGTAAGGTTAAGTGAAGCTCCTAGTTATGGTGAAAGTATCATTAAATATGATGCTAGTAGTAAGGGAGCTGAAAATTACCTTAACCTAGCACATGAAGTATTAAAAAAAAATAAGGAAACAGCATAATAAATGGCGAAAGCAACACATAAGCAAGCGTTAGGAAGAGGGTTATCTGCTTTATTAAAAGATCCTGATAATGATATAAAAACAGTATCAGATAAAAATGCAGATAAAGTGGTTGGCAATATCGTAGAACTAGATTTAGTTGCTATAGAAGTTAACCCTTTTCAACCACGTTCTAACTTTAATGATGATGCGTTAAGTGAACTAGCATCATCTATTAAAGAGTTAGGTGTTATACAGCCTATTACTGTTCGTAAATTAGATTTTAACAAATATCAATTAGTATCGGGTGAACGTAGGTTTAGAGCATCAAAACTAATAGGCTTACAAACAATACCTGCCTATATTCGTATTGCAAACGATCAAGAATCATTAGAAATGGCTTTGGTAGAAAATATCCAAAGGCAAGATTTAGATCCTATAGAAATTGCATTGTCATACCAGCGTTTGATTGACGAAATTCAACTCACGCAAGAAAAAATGAGTGAACGCGTTGGTAAAAAACGTTCTACTATTACTAATTATTTACGTTTACTTCGCTTAGACCCAATTGTACAAACAGGAATCAGAGATGGTTTTTTGAGTATGGGGCATGGTAGAGCACTTGTAAACATTGAAAAAAAGAGTGATCAAATTTCGTTATACGAAAAAATTATAACAGACAGTTTATCTGTAAGAGAAACAGAAAAAGCGGTTAAAGAATTTCAGAATCCGACCACCAATAAAAAAGAACCAAATAATAAGGTTGTATCAAATCCTGCTTTTGTAGAGAATAGTATTAAAGATTTTAATAAATTTTTATCTACTAAAATTGAAGCTAAAGCTAGTGTAAAAGGAAAAGGAAAACTAGTAATTCCTTTCCACTCAAAAGAGGACTTTGATCGAATTAAAAAATTAATTCTTGGTGAATAAAAAATCGTATTTATTAGTATTTTTCTTTGTAATATCTTTCTTGACTTTTGCTCAAGAAAATGAGGAAGAAAAAGTAATTCAAAAAGATCAGCAATTAGATTCCATTCAAGGCAATTTTAGAAGCCAAGGAATTATGATTGAAGATTCTATTTTTGTAAAACAAAAAACAATCAATCCCTTATCTCCGGCAAAAGCCGCTTTTTATTCTGCAGTAATCCCTGGTTTAGGACAAGCTTATAATAAAAGCTACTGGAAAATACCTATAGTAATCGCTGCATTAGGCACGAGTATCTATGCCTATGACTACAACAATAAACTCTACCAAAGATTTAGAACTGCATACAAAAGACGATTAGCTGGTTTTACAGATGATGAGTTTTATGATTTAGCACCATTTAGTGACGAAGAATTAACTGAACCAGAGTATTCGACTGATGCATTACAGAGTTCTCAGGAAAAATATCAAGAAGACAGAGATTTGATGCTCTTGGTTACTATTGGTATTTACGTTCTTAATATAATTGATGCAAATGTTGATGCGCATCTAAAACAATTCAACGTAGATGATAATCTGAGTGTGGAGTTTCAACCCTACTTAAATTATGATCAAGTCACCTCCGGAAAAAATATCGGAATGGCTCTAACTTTAAAATTTTAATAATGAATATTGCTCTTTTTGGATATGGTAGAATGGGAAAAATGATTGAAGAAATCTCCCTAAAAAGAAACCATACAATAGTAGCCAAGATAGATAAGAACAGCACTGATATTGATTTTTCTACTATTGATGTTGCTATTGATTTTAGTCAGCCAGACGCTGCGTTTAACAATATAAAAATGTGTTTAGAGAATAATACACCAATTATATCTGGTACTACAGGCTGGTTAGATAAGTATGAAGATGCTATTGTTTTATGTAATGAGAATAATGGTGCTTTTATTTACGCATCAAACTTTAGCCTAGGTGTAAATTTATTTTTTGAATTAAATGAATACTTAGCCAAAATGATGTCTAACTTAAGAGACTACAATGTTACTTTAGAAGAAATTCATCATACTAAAAAATTAGACGCTCCAAGCGGAACAGCAATTACTTTAGCCGAAGGTGTTATAAAAAACACTGGTTATACTGGCTGGGAGCTTGACAAAATCACAAAAGAGCACTCTTTACCAATTAAAGCGGTAAGAGAAGCTGATGTGCCAGGAACACATAGCGTAAATTACAATAGTGATGTTGATAGTATCGAGATTAAACACACTGCAAACAACAGAGAAGGTTTTGCTCTAGGCGCAGTAATTGCGGCTGAATGGATTATTGGCAAACATGGTGTTTTTAACATGAAAGACGTTTTACACCTTCAATAAAAACTATAAAAACAAAACAAAATGAGTATAGCACAGTGGTTAATTTTCATTTTAGTTATTCAAGTAATTCATTTTTTAGGTACTTGGAAACTTTATGTTAAAGCTGGTAGAAAATCTTGGGAAGCAATTGTTCCAATTTACAATGCGATTGTATTAATGAAAATTATAAACCGACCAACATGGTGGGTAATTTTACTTTTCATACCAATTATTAATTTATTAATGTTTCCAGTAGTTTGGGTTGAAACAATTAGAAGTTTTGGCAGAAATTCATTAACAGACACTTGGTTAGTTTTATTAACACTAGGCTTTTATACATACTATGTAAACTACGCTCTTGATGTTGAACACATAAAAGAAAGAAGTTTACAACCAACAACAATGGCTGGTGAATGGGTAAGCTCTATCGTATTTGCAGTTGTTGCTGCAAGTATTGTTCATACCTATTTTGTTCAACCTTATGTTATACCAACAAGTTCTTTAGAAAAAACTCTTTTAGTCGGGGATTTCCTATTTGTTAGTAAATTTCATTACGGAGCTAGAACACCAATGACAACAGTTGCAGCACCAATGGTACATGATACCATTCCTGGTTTAGGCATAAAATCATATTTGAAAAAACCACAACTACCCTATTTTAGATTACCAGGGTTTAAAAAAGTAAAAAAGAATGATATTGTTGTTTTTAGTTGGCCTGCAGATACTGTATATCAATTTTACAAAAAACAAAAAGGTGTTATTAAACCCATCGATAAAAAATCTAACTACGTAAAGCGTTGCGTGGGTACACCTGGTGATTCTTTAGCTGTTAAAAATGGTGATGTTTATATTAACGGCGAAAAATTAGTATTGTCTGACCGTGCTAAACCTGAATTTATCCATACAATCACAACCAAAAATGATATTGACAACAATATAATTCAACTTGTTGGCAGAGAAACCTATTCTGGTGGTGTTATTAAAATACCTAAAGAAGCTTTATTACAAGACAAAGCTGATGAAATTTTAGAAACAAGAACGAGTTTAGAATTTATAAAATCAGACTCATTATACAACTATTATACTGGTGGCATATCTGATAATAAAGTTATTTCTTTTTTAAAAGCTACAAATGTCAAAAATATGGCATTGTTCAATATGACTGAACAAGAAGCTGAAAATTTAGTTGGAAAATCAGGTATTGTTTCTGTAGATAGATTCAGTTATAAAAAACCAAGTACTGATGTTTTCCCTCAAGATAAAAACCTTCAAGGGACTTCTGATAATTTTGGACCTATATATTTACCACAAGCTGGCGAGACAATAAAATTAAACCTTGGAACTTTACCTTATTACAAAAAGATAATTAAAGATTACGAACATAACACATTGACTGTTGCAGGTAATCAGATTAAAATTAATAACCAAATTACTGATACATATACTTTTAAACAAGGCTATTATTGGATGATGGGTGATAACAGGCACCGATCAGAAGATAGTCGTGTTTGGGGCTATGTTCCTGAAGATCATATCGTAGGAACCCCTGTATTTATATGGATGAGTATCGATCACTTTACTGAGGGAATAGGAAATTGGAAGATTCGTTGGGACAGAGTATTTACTACTGTTAATGGTGAAGGAGAACCAACCTCATACTTCAAGTACTTTTTGATTCTTTTAGTTGGTTATTTTGTTTTTGATTATTTCAGAAAAAAGAAAAAATCAAAAGAAGAATAGCTCGTATCCTTAACTGGTATTTAAAAAATATTAAACAACACAACAACTTTTGAAAACATTCTTACATCCAGGGTATTTTTTAAACATTCTAAATTTTGCTGTAATAGCACAAAGAGATATTACCTGGGAAGTTTCTGGAAATTACCAAAAACAAAGTTTTAGAAACAGATCAAACATTGCTAATGACCGTGGTTTTCACACCTTAAGCATACCTGTAAAACATAATGGAAAAAGCAAAGGTAGAAATACCTATGATAGTGTAGAAATAGACAATAAATACGCTTGGCAAAGGCAACATTGGCGCACACTACAAACAGCATACAGAACATCTCCTTTTTTTGAATATTATGAGGATGAAATTTCAACACTATATAATCGAGAGCACAATAATCTTCTTGACTTTAACCTAAAAACGATTGAAGTTATTTGTGACTGTTTACAAATTGACACACCAACAGAAAAGACCTCCATTTACCATAAAGAATTAAAAACAGACGAAACTGATGCTCGTTTTTTAATAAGCGCTAAGGAGTTGGTAAATGTTGAATACGAACCTTATGTACAAGTATTTGGAGATAGAAATGGTTTCATTGAAAACCTTAGCATTCTAGATTTATTATTTAACGAAGGAACAAATGCCTTAACATACTTACAGAGTATATCTTTAGATTTTTTAGATGCTTAGGTTTTGTATTCACTATGGAATTCACTTTATAGTACCCATAATTATAGGTTTTCTTTTTTTTAAACAAAACAGAATTAAAGCCACACTAATACTCTTATCTGGTATTTTGATTGATGTAGACCATTTATTTGCAAGTCCTATTTTTGATCCGAATAGATGTAGTATTAATTTTCATTTTTTACATACCTATTGGGCTATCACAATCTATTTAAGCTTTCTTTTCTTTAAAAAAACAAGAATATTCGGCATTGCTTTAGTAATACATATAATAGCAGATTATACAGACTGCTGGCTTATGTAAATTTTAAAAAGCAAATGATGCCATTATTGGAAAATGATCAGAGAATTCTACATCATAATTTTTATGTGATTTCACTTTCAAACGGTGATCCCCTAATATGAAGTCAATTCTAGCTGGATAATATTTGAAATTATAAGTTTTCCCAAAACCTACACCTTTCTCCTTAAAAGTATCATTCATCCTCCCCTTAATAGTCTTATAAATATTAGAATACTCAGTACTATTAAAATCACCACAAACAATAGTTTTATAAGGCACTGATTTCATATGGTTTAGAACTAACTCAGCTTGTTCTTGTTGCTTTACAAAGCTTTTTGTTAATCTTCCATAAAGTTTAGAAGACTCTTCCTTAACAAGCGCATCTTTATGAGGTGATACGCGTAAAGATTCTAAATGCAAACTATATATACGAACCGTATCATTTTTATATAATACGTCTACATACGCCCCATCATTTCCACTATCAGGAAAACTTAATAAACCATTAGAAATTATAGGATATTTAGAAAAAACACCCATATTAACCTTTTCCCTATCTTTAATATGTTTATGGTAACTATATTTATATTCCTTAAAATAATTTTTACGATAATAGTCAAATTCCTGAAAACATATTATATCTGGGTCTTCTTGAATTATAAATTTTTTAATTTTGTTAAAAAGGTTTGAATCATGAATGAGATTATCATTAAAACCTCTTACATTATAAGACATTATACTTAAATCCTTACTAGATTCTTCTGTTTCATTCAATCGAAACATATAGAAAGAAGACAACGAAAAATAACTAATTAAAAGAATTAGAAAAGAAAAGAAAAATTGTTTTTTACGCAAAAAAAGCCAATAAATAATAAAGGCAATATTAATAAAAACTAATATTGGAATACCCAAACTTAAGAAAGCTACAAAAGGATATTTTGCAGTAGAAATAAACGGAACAAAACAAGATAATAATAAGCACAATGCAAAAAACACATTCACACTAAAAATAAATTTTTTAATAAAAATTTTTATTTTTTTCATAAATCTATTCTTTTCCTGCTTTAAATAAAAAATCTTTTTCCTCATTTGAAAGACTCTCATAACCAGATTTACTAATCTTATCTAGTATTGCATCTACTTGTCTTTGATGAGTTTCTTTTTCATAACTAACTTCTTTTTTTAAGTTGGACGTAGGTTTTCTATACACTGTTTTCAATGGGGCTTTTTTTTCTTTATTAAAAAGATTTAAAAACCAATCTATCATACCAGAGAAACCAGATCCAATATCAACACCATCCATTAATTTTTTAGCATAAATATAACCTAAAAATGCACCACCTAAATGCGCTAATCTTCCACCAATATTTGCACCATACCCAATTTGAATCAAATCAGTTAGCACAAAAAACACCCCAACATACCATAATTTAACATTAAAGAATACCACACGAACCTCTTGGTTTGGCGTGTATGTACATAGAAAAATTAAAACTGCAGTAACACCAGCAGAAGCACCAACTAAAACATTATTCTGACCTGTTAATGCTGGAAAAATATTATAACTTAATAAAAATATTATTCCACCTAATATAACTCCTAAAAAGTAGACATTTATAAAACGACGGTTACTAAAAAGGTTTACAAACATTCTGCCTACATAAAAAAGCATTAACATATTCCAAAAAATATGCATAAAACCACCATGTAAAAAAGAATAGGTAATTATTGACCAAGGCTGGGTTATAAATGAAAAGAAATCTTTTGGCAGTTCAAACCAACTTACAAGAGACACACCTGTTATACCAAACAAAACCGAAATAAGTCGTGTAACAATAAACACAACTACGTTTATTGCTATTATTTTTTCAGCAATATTTAATCGGGCATATTGATATTTTAAATCTGTACTCATTCTAATTCCAACGATTCTTATTAAATGAATTCTTTTTCCAGTACCACATCATAATAAAACCAATCAATGCACCACCTACGTGTGCCATATAAGCAGTATTACTCGGACTAAAAAACGATTGGCCTGTTACAGCTGATATGACATCTAAGAGAATTATACCAGGTATAAAATATTTAGCTTTTATCGGTATTGGTAAAAATATCATCATTAACTCCGCATTAGGATTCATAACACCAAATGCTGCTAAAACTCCCATAATACAGCCTGAAGCACCTACCATTGACGCATTAAAATACGGAGCAATTGTTCTTAATTGAGTCACTTGAGCATTTGTCACTCCTTCAATAAGTCGATTAGAAGTCAACATTTCTGTTATTTGATCCGCCGCCAAACCAGAACTTTGTAATTCTGAAAAAGCTGGAATAAAATTGAAATAATAAAAGCCAAGCTGAAACAAAACAGCACCTAATCCTGCTGAAAAATAAAGAAATAAAAATTGAGTTTTATCCAAATAACGCTCTACAGCTGATCCAAACATCCACAAACCAATCATATTAAATAAAATATGAGTTGTACCACCATGCATGAACATGTGTGTTACAATCTGCCAGATTTGAAAGTTTTCATTTTTAGGAAACCACAATGCAAACCATTGATACATTTGATCGCCATACAGTTGTGTTGCTATAAAAAACAACACATTTATAATTATTAAATGCTTAACAGCATCAGTAATTTTAATCATTACAAGAATTTTTTATCAATATCATCACTTGTAATAGTAATGTATATAGGTTTATTAAACGGACTTACTTTAAATTCCTTACAAGCAAATAGATTGTTCACCAATGCTAATTGTGATTCGCTATCTAATTGTTCTCCAGTTTTTACTGCCAATGTTTTACTTAATGTTTTAGAAACAATATCAGATTGCGAAAAACTGTCAGTCTCAACATCCATTTGATAGTCAGAGATCAATTGATCTAAAACCATACCAACCTCACTTTCCGGTACCAACAAAGGAACACCAGTAATTTCAACATGTTCCTCTTCAATTTTATCAAAAGCAAAACCTAAAGTTTGCAAACTATCTTTTATCTCACTAATAATTAACACATCTGCTTTTGAAAATGATAATTGCAACGGAAATAACAATTGCTGACTTACAGCTTCTTTAACAGTAATATTTTTTAAAAAGTTTTCATACAAAACTCTTTGGTGCGCTCTACTCTGATCAATAACAACCATACCCGATTTAATAGTTGTCACAATATATTTTCGTCTTAATTGAAAAGTGGTTGCTACAGCATCAATTGGCTCACGCTGTTCGTCAAAAATAGAACCTGTAATTACGTCAGATTCAAAACTAATACTACTAAAATCAGAATCTTTACCCACGTTAGACTCTAAACCAACATATAGGTTTTCCCAACCTTTAGTGTTAGGTTTCTCAAATTTGGGTACAGAAAAAGAATTAGCATTACTTCCAGAAGAAGTCTTATCTATTGGTTTATCAGTTGCGAAAGGATTAAAACCTGCATCAACAACCACATTCGGTTGTTCTGCTGATTTATTTTGATAATTATATGGTGTATCTAAATTAGGATCTTGATCAAAATCAATACTAGGCACCACATTAAATTGCCCTAAAGCATGTTTTATTGTAGAACGAAGTAAGGCATAAAGTGTATGCTCATCATCAAACTTAATCTCCGTTTTAGTTGGATGAATATTAATATCTATAGTTGAAGGGTCAACATCTAGATACAAAAAATAACCAGGGTGATTTTCTGATTTAATTAGACCTTCAAAAGCACTTACTACAGCATGATGTAAGTACGGACTTTTTATAAATCTATTATTTACAAAGAAAAACTGTTCTCCCCTACTCTTTTTTGAATACTCAGGTTTTGTTATAAATCCTGAAATTTTAACCACTTGTGTTTCTTCATCGGCAGGTACAAGTTTCTCATTAGTTTTACTACCAAAAATGTTTACAATACGTTGCCTATAATTTGAACACGGAAGGTTAAATATTTCACTTCCATTGTTATAAAAATTAAACTGAATTGATGGATGAGCAAGAGCTACACGATGAAACTCATCAGTAATATGCCTAAATTCAACTTGGTTCGACTTTAAAAAATTTCGTCTTGCCGGAATATTAAAAAACAAATTCTTCACACACAATGAAGTCCCTTTTGGCGTAACCGATATTTCTTGAGATATTATTTTACTACCTTCAATTTTTAGCTGTGTACCAACCTCATCATCTTCAGTTTTAGTATGTAGTTCAACATGTGCAATCGCAGCTATTGAAGCTAACGCTTCACCCCTAAAACCCTTAGTGTTTAAACTAAATAAATCTTCGGCACTTTTAATTTTTGAAGTTGCGTGGCGTTCAAAGCTTAAGCGAGCATCAGTTTCGCTCATGCCTTTACCATTATCAACAACTTGTATCAATGCCTTACCACCATCTTTAATAATAAGTTTAATAGTATCAGCACCTGCATCAATAGCATTTTCTAGAAGTTCTTTAACTACTGAAGCTGGTCGTTGCACCACCTCACCAGCAGCAATTTGATTCGCTACATGGTCGGGTAAAAGTTGAATAATATCGGCCATTAAAATCTGGTAAATAGAGATAAATCAAAGTCGAAAAACCACAGTACAATTAAGCATAATATGGCTATAATAACTATTAGCCTAAAATTAATCTCTCGATTACCTTTAGTTCTACTAGCCTTTCTTGCCTCTCCCCACTGACCTCTAATATCGCCAGAGATAGAAGCATTTTTATATTTTGAAAATTTAGAATCAAATTTATAAGGATTGTCCACACCTTCGTCTTCCGCATAACGCGGAACATATCTAAAACTAGTATTCTTACGAAGTTTAAAACCTTTTAATCTCAAGATGAGTTTGTTTTGATTCAGTATCAAAAGTACTGAAAATACAGAAAAATACCTTTTATTAGATGCCAAAAATTGTTAACAATTGCTCACTAAAAAGTATATTTTACTAAGTTATCAAGATAAAATAAAAATAGTAAAACTTAACACTAGTCGCCTAAAGCCGCCATTTTAATTGCTGCAATTGCAGCCTCAGCACCTTTATTACCATGGATACCACCACTACGATCAATAGCTTGTTGCATAGTATTATCAGTTAACACACAAAATATTACAGGTGTATCAGTTAGAATATTCAAGTCCTTTATACCTTGAGCAGTAGCGTCACAAACAAAATCAAAATGTTTTGTTTCACCTTGTATAACACTACCTATAGCAATAACAGCATCTACATTTTGACTTTCAATCATTTTTTTACTTCCAAAAGTTAATTCAAAACTACCAGGAACATCCCAACGGATAATGTTAGATTCAGTTGCACCACAATCTAAAAGTGCATCTATAGCTCCATTATATAATCCTTCTGTAATTTCTGTATTCCATTCAGAAACAACAATCCCAAACCGAAAATTTTTCGCATTTGGGATTGTTGTTTTATCGTAAACCGACAAATTTTTATTGGCTGTAGCCATACGTATCTTAGTTTTTTGCCATTGCAATATAAGCGTCTACCAGATTAGCTTCTGTAGAACTTGCAAATTCTTCTTTAATTCTTTCAAAGTAATTTAAAGCTGCACTTTTATCACCTAACTCTAAAGCTGTTACTCCTGCTTTCTGTAAAAACATTGGTGTTGTAAAATCATTAGCATTTGCAGATGCTGCTTTTTCATAATAACCCAATGCATCTTCCGGTTGATTTAATTGCATAAAAGCATCACCAATAGCACCTTTTGCCATTGCATTAGTAACTATATCATCAGAAGAATAGTTTTCTAAATAATCTATTGCTTCAGTATATTTTTGTGTATTTAAAAATGACATACCAGCAGCATATGTTGCCAAGTTTGCATTTTGAGTACCACTATAATTATCAATTACATCAATTAAACCATATTTACCATTAGCACCATTTAATGCTAAATTATAAAGTGAATCTTTTGCAGTTTCACTTTGTAATGCCTGGTTGTAATATTGCATAGCATAAAACATTTCATTCCCTGCTTCAGCTTCTTTTGGTTGTTTTACAAACTGTTCAAAAGCTAAATAACCAAGTACAGCAACTGCAATAACAGCAATAACACCCAAAATGTAGTTTTGGTTTTTTGAAACCCATTCTTCAGATTTAGAAGCACTTTCTTCTAAAGTGTTAAAAACTTCTGCTGTTGTACTGTCTTGTTCATTGAATTCTACTTCTTCCGTAGTTTCAATCTTTACTTCTTTTGCTTTATAACCGCGCTTCTTGTATGTAGCCATTATTTAATTTTAATAATCGGGCAAAAATAAAGTTTTTATTCATAATGTAAAGCTTCTTATTCGTTATTTTTCGATAATTTGCGCCTTCATCTACAATTCAATCTTTAAAATAGGGTTTACACAGAATGTTTCTGAAGAAATTATCACTTATAAATTACAAGAATTTTAGTTCTGAAAATTTTGAATTTGACAATAAAATCAACTGCTTTGTTGGGCAAAATGGTATTGGAAAAACAAATGTTTTAGATGCTATTTACCATCTTTCATTTGGCAAAAGTTACTTCAACCCTATTGCAACTCAAAACATAAAGCATGGTGAAGATTTTTTTGTAATTGAAGGTAATTTTGAAAAAAATGATCGAGAAGAAAAAATAGTTTGTAGCTTAAAAAAAGGCGCCAAAAAAATTATAAAAAAAAATAGCAAAGCCTATGACAAACTATCTGACCATATTGGCTTTTTACCTTTAGTTATCATTTCACCATCAGATAGAGATTTAATTACCGAAGGTAGCGACACTCGTAGAAAATTTATTGATGGTGTAATATCACAATCAGATAAAGGGTATTTACAAACCTTATTAAAATATAATAAGATACTTAGCCAACGTAATTCACTTTTAAAATACTTTACCGCTAATCAAACTTTTGACAAAACAACTCTAAGCGTTTATAACGAACAACTTGACGGTTATGGAACTGAAATTTTTAATAAGCGTGTTGCCTTTTTAGAAACTTTTATTCCTATTTTTAAAGAGCAGTACAAGGTAATATCTGGTGATAGTGAAAATATATCTTTAGTTTACGACAGTAAATTGTTAAATGATAGCTTACTCAATCTATTTGATAAAAACATAGACAAAGACCGTGCATTACAATACACTAGTGTTGGTATTCATAAAGACGATTTAAATTTTAATTTAGGCGAATATCCTATAAAAAAATTCGGAAGTCAAGGACAACAAAAATCTTTTTTAATAGCCTTAAAATTAGCGCAATTCCATTTTATAAAAGCACAAGCAAACACCAATCCAATACTCTTACTAGATGATATTTTTGACAAACTAGACGAAAACAGAGTGAGTCATATCATTAGCCTTGTAAATGATGAAAATTTTGGACAGCTTTTTATTAGTGATACTCATGCCGATAGAACTGAAGCCGTTATAAAAACAATTCATCAATCATACAAGATGTTTAAATTAGGAAGCTAATTTTTAAAACACCGTACTATAATAATTTACATTAAAATTTAAAAAATATGAAATCGAAATTATCGCTTATATGCTTGGTTTTATTCTCTTATTCTTGCACTAATAATATTGATGAAAAAGATCTACCCTTATTGAATGGCTATTGGGAAATACAAAAAGTAACTTTCCCTAATGGACAAACTAAAGATTACACTGTTAATGAAAGTATCGACTATATAGAAATTGAACAATTGAAAGGATTTAGAAAAAAAGTGAAACCAAATTTTAACGGCTCATATATTACAAACGATGACGCTGAATTTTTTACCGTTTTTAAAAAAGAAAATCAGATTTTTTTAAATTATAAAAATGATTTAAGTGATTGGACCGAAAGTTTAAAAACACTTACAAAAGATCAATTTTCAGTTACAAATGAAGACGATATCACGTACCTTTACAAGCGCTATGAACCTATAAACATTTCAAAATAATGGCAAAAAGACGCAAAGAAAACATTCCTTTAAGTGAAGCTTTACAAGATTTTATCAGCACCAATAAATTACAAAAAGGTATTGATAAAGTTGATACTCGTGAAGCTTGGACCAAATTAATGGGGAATGGCGTTAATAATTACACCACTGCCATTGAATTACGTAGCGATACCCTTTTTATTTCATTATCATCATCAGTACTTAGACAAGAACTAAGTTTAGGGAAATCTAAAATTATACGCATGCTCAATGAAGAGCTAGGCAAAGAAGTTATTAAAAAATTAGTATTGAGATAAAAGAGTTCCTCTATATTTATAAAACAAAAATGCCATCTGAAATTCAGATGGCATTTTTTATATTATTTAATTTTCTAATTTAGAAAATCTCTCTTCCTGAAAAATGGAAAGAAGCTTCAATTGTCGCATTCTCATCACTATCTGAACCATGAACTGCATTTTCACCCATAGATGTTGCAAACATTTTACGAATAGTTCCGTCAGCTGCTTCTGCAGGGTTAGTTGCCCCTATTAAAGCTCTAAAATCTTCAACTGCATTATCTTTTTCTAAAACAGCAGCAACGATAGGACCTCTTGTCATGAATTCTACTAATTCACCATAAAAAGGACGTTCGCTATGTACTGCATAAAATGCTTGAGCATCTCTTGTACTTAACTGCGTATATTTCATAGCTACAATCTTAAATCCAGCAGCATTTATTTTGTCTAAAATAGCACCAATATGTCCGTTTTCAACAGCATCTGGCTTAAGCATTGTAAATGTTCTATTTGTTGTCATTTTCCTTAAATTTTCCGCAAAAGTACTATTTTTATAACATATTATACTATTTCAATATTAAATAGCTGTTAATTCAGTCTTTTAAGGCCAAAAATCGCAAATTAATAGGCTTGTTCTAAACTCCCAAGTACTTCTGAATTATCACCAACAATCTTATAAGTAATTTTATTTACCTCAAAATCAAAACTTAAAGTCCCGAAACTTATTACAGGCACAACCTCTCCTACTCTATATTTATTTTCTTCAGATGTAAAATCAGCATACACATGTGTTAAACCACTACTTGTAAAATCTATCAACGGATAAGACACACTTTCAATATTTGTTTTAGAAAATTCAGAGATATGCCTGTCACCAGATATAATAGCAACTCCTTTTGCTTTTGATGATGCTATCATTTTTTTTAGCTTATCCACTTCATGTGGAAAATTACCCCAAGTTTCAAAACCATGCTCATAAGACAGTACTTGAATACTACTCACCAAAATATTAAAATCAGCTTTACTCGTATTCAATTCGTTTTCTAACCACTCCCATTGTACTTCACCTAAAACTGTACCTTCACCATAAACGTTCGGTTTATTGCGTTTATTAGTTTCTGTATCTTTAGTAAGTGCTGTTCTAAAATACCGCGTATCTAAAACCAAAATCTTAACACTACCTTTTGGAGTATCATAATCATGAACAGCATAAACCCCCTCTTGTTGCCTCCTTGTACTCGTTTTTGAAACCCCCATGAAATCTAAAAACTGTTGCTGACTACCCTTTTTAGCTTTAAATTCTACGCCACCGTCGTTTACACCGTAATCATGATCATCCCAAGTACCAATAACAGGCACGCTACTTTTTAAAACCTTGTAACCTTCTACATTATTTTGAGTAGCATACGCTTCTTTCAACTTAGTCATATTATCAGTATCTGCATACACAATATCACCGCCCCAAATCCATACATCAGGTGATGTTTTTAAAATATCATCCCATAAAACATTTGAAAATTCAGCCTTATTACAAGAACCAAAAGCAATTGTAAAATCGGATTCTTCCACAATTTGTTGTTGAACATCTAAATTTCTCTCTACCGATTTGCAAGCTGCTATCACAAACAGCAAAAATAAAATAGGTGTAATTAATTTCATCTCATCTTCATTTTTAGGTTCACACAAAAATAGTTTTTTACATGTTACCTGTATGTTATAATTAGTATCTTTGCGGGCATGAATTTAGAGGATATCAACAAAATAAAAGAGCTACTAAGTACACCACAAAAAATTGCAATCATACCGCACAAAAACCCTGATGGAGATGCCATCGGGTCTACTTTAGGACTTTGGCATTACCTTAAAAATGCTGGCCATGACGCTACTGTTGTCAGTCCCAATGATTCTCCTAAGTTTTTGAAATGGATGCCAGGTTGTGATGCTATTTTAAATTTTGAAAAAGAAAATTCTCAGGCAAAAAATGCACTAAGTGAAGCTACACTAATATTTACTTTAGACTTTAATGATTTTGGTCGTGTAGGCCAAATGGAGCAATTTTTGGAAGATGCAACAGCTCAGTTTGTGATGATTGACCACCACCAAGCACCTTCTGATTATGCAGTTGTCACTTATTCTGACGTTACAATGAGTTCTACTTGTGAAATGGTTTATCATTTTATTGATTATTTAGGTGATAGTGATAAAGTTACTCCTGAAATGGCAAATTGTTTATATACAGGTATTATGACCGATACTGGTTCTTTCAGATTTAGGTCAACAACTAGTAAAACACATGTAGTTGCCGGGCACCTTATTGATAAAGGAGCAAAAAATTCTGATATAAACAATGCTATTTATAATACAAATTCACCAAGTAGATTACATTTATTAGGCTGTGCCCTTAAAAATATGGTCATTCTTGACGAATATAGTACTGCATATATCACACTAAGTCAAGATGAATTAGATTTATACAAATACAAAAAAGGAGATACTGAAGGCTTTGTTAATTACGGATTAACACTTGAAGGTATTAAGTTTGCTGTGATCTTTATTGAAAATAGAGAAGAAGGAATCATCAAAATATCATTCCGTTCACAAGGTAATTTTTCTGTAAATAAATTTGCAAGGACATATTTTGAAGGTGGCGGACATGATAATGCTGCTGGCGGGAAGAGCGATTTATCATTGAAAGAAACTGCCGCACGCTTTTTGAGCATACTACCTGAATTTAAAAATGAATTAGTTAACTAATGAGAAATATTATATACCTACTTACTATTCTATTAATTTGTAGTTGTGACGGCCCAGTTGCCCGTAAACCAGTAAGTACATCAACACCTAAAATTATAAAATCGACTGTTGAACGCAACAAAGATCTTTTAGCTCTAGAAGTACAAATTATATATGGTTTAGTTAGTAAAGACACTTCGCATACTTACTTAAATACTAAAACAGGTTCATGGTATTACTACGAAACTAAAAATGATACTTTAAATTATTTACCAAAAGGGGAAGATATTGTAACAATGACTTATAATATCATGACACTTACAAATGATACCATTTATAGTGCTAAAGAAATTGGAGTACAACAAATAAATGTTGACAAGCCTAGTTTATTTAAGGGGTTACGGAATAATTTCACTTTATTAAAAGAAAATGAGAAAGCTACTTTCATTTACCCGTCTTCATTAGCATTTGGCTACCACGGTGATGATAATAGAATTGCACCAAATACCCCTATTAAATCTTCAGTAGAAATACTTAAAATCGAAAAAAAATAATAAAAATTAAATAGCTCAATAAAATGAAAAAAATTCTTAGTGTTTTTCTTATCGCAACAGCATTACTATCTAGTTGCAAGTCTAGTCAATTTAAAGATTTAGGTGACGGTCTCTTTGCAGATATACAAACTACTAAAGGCGATATTATTGTAAAATTAGAATACGATAAAACACCTGTAACTGTAGCTAACTTTGTTTCTCTTGCTGAAGGTAAAAGTCCTTTTGTTACAGACAGTCTTAAAGGGAAAAATTATTATGATGGAATAACTTTTCACAGAGTTATAAAAGATTTTATGATTCAAAGTGGTGATCCGACTGGAACAGGCACAGGTTCTCCTGGTTATAAGTTTGCTGATGAATTTGTAGATTCATTAAAACATGATAAAAAAGGAATTTTATCTATGGCAAATTCTGGGCCTAAAACAAATGGAAGTCAATTTTTTATTACACATAAAGCAACTCCTTTTTTAGACGGCAAACACACTGTTTTTGGTGAAGTTGTTAGTGGTTTAGATATTGTTGACTCTATTGCCAATGTAAAAACTTTAGCAAAAGACAAACCTGAAGTTGATGTGGTAATGAATAAAGTAGAGATTATTAGAAATGGTAAAGAAGCTAAAAAGTTTGATGCCGTTGCCGTAATGTCTAAATATTTTGAAGAAGAAGAATTAAAAGAGAAAGAAGCCGCAAGGTTAGCAAAAGAACGTGAAGAAAAGCTAAAAGTAACGAAAGCTAAATTTGTAAGTGAATTAGAAGGACAAAAAAGTGCTTCTCAAACTTTAGAATCTGGCCTGAAAATTTTTACAATTAATAAAGGTAGCGGACAAAAAACTAAACTTGGCCAAACTGTAAACGTATACTACGCAGGTTATTTTGAAGATGGTCGTTTATTTGACAGTAATGTTGAAACTATTGCTACTGAATTTGGTCAGTTTAACGAAAACAGAAAAGCACAAAACGGTTATGAAGCAATACCAATGCCTGTATCAATGGATGCTGGTTTAATTGCTGGTTTTAAAGAAGCTTTAATGAATATGGAAATCGGTCAAAAAGCACGTATTTTCATTCCTTATCACTTAGCTTACGGAGAAACTGGTAGAGGACCAATACCGCCAAGTACAGATTTAATCTTTGATTTAGAAATTACTGGTGTAGCTGAATAGTTAGCCTATATTAAAATACTAATTTTTACAATCCCAGAACGACAATTTTCGTTCTGGGATTTTTTATTTTATCCCGAATCTATATTCGACGAACTGCAATACTAACTCATTAACAATTACGTTAATCTAGTAAGTTTTTTTTAAAACATATTTATTGGACACTTTTAGAACTTAACCTATTTATTTAAACACTTTATGAAAAGAACACTATTAAACACAATTTTATTATGCTTTATTTTATGTACATCATGTTCAAATAATGAAGATTTTTTTGAAAATGAAATTACTGCTGAAACTGAAGAAGAAGAAATTTCTGAAGATGAGGACGAGGTAACAGAAGAAGAACAAAACGAAGAGGAAGAAGAGGATACAGAAGAAACTTTGGATTACACTACCGTAGTTGAAGAATATGGACAACTAAGTGTTTCTGGTAGCAAGATTATTGACCAGGATAACAACGAAATTCAATTACGGGGAATGTCGCTATTTTGGAGTCAATGGATGGGACAATTCTACACTTCTGGAACAGTAAATTGGCTACAGAGTGATTGGAATGCAACAATTGTTAGAGCATCAATGGGTGTTGAAGATTCTGATGGCTATTTAAGTAATCCTGATACTGAAAAAGCAAAAGTTTTTACCGTAATTGATGCTGCTATTGAAGCCGGTATTTATGTAATTGTAGATTGGCACAGTCATTATGCTGAACAAAATTTAGAAGAAGCCAAAGCATTTTTTGCTGAAGTAGCTCAAAAATATGGTGATTATCCAAATATTATTTATGAAACCTATAATGAACCTTTAGATGTTTCATGGGTTGATGTTTTAAAACCATACCACGAAAGTGTAATTGCAACTATAAGACAATATGATAGTAATAATATTATTGTCTGCGGTACTAGAACATGGTCACAACGTGTTGATGAAGTGGTTGGTAATGAAATTGATGATGATAATGTTGCTTATACCTTACACTACTATTCTTCAACTCATAAGGAAGAATTAAGAAACTATGCTAGCACAGCTATAAATAACAATATAGCAATTTTCGTTACTGAATTTGGTGTTACAGAAGCTTCTGGCGGAGGTTCCATTGATGTTGACTCAGCAAATACATGGTGGTCATTTTTAGATGAAAACAAAATATCATGGTGTAATTGGTCAATAGCAGATAAAGATGAAAGTTCTGCGGCATTAACCCCGGGCGCCAGTGGAGACGGAAATTGGAATGAGAGTGAACTAACAACTTCTGGAAGTATGGTTAGAACTGAAATGTTGGCTAAAAACCCAACTTACTAGTTTATCATTATCTATAAAAAACAAAAGCTCCTTCTGCAGTTGCAGAAGGAGCTTTTTATTTGACAAACTATTTTTATTTACTCAGGAATATTCTTTAAAATTTCTAAAGTAAACTTCCAAAATTTCTGAACTGAAGAAATACTAACACGTTCATCTGGTGAGTGTGCTCCTTTTATTGTTGGTCCGTAACTAATCATATCCATTTCTGGATAATTCTGACCTAAAATTCCACATTCTAAACCAGCATGACAGGCAACAACTTTTGGTTTCTCATTAAAAACCTGCTCATATTGAGCCTCTAATACTTTTAAAATTACAGAATTAGGGTTTGGATTCCATCCAGGATACTCTCTACTTAAACTTACATCAAAACCAGCAAGTTCAAATGTTGACCTTAATGTATTTGCCAAATCTTCTCTTCCAGTTTCAACAGAAGAACGTGTTAAACAGCCTACTTTTACTTTTCCGTTTTTCACAATAACTCTAGCTACATTATTTGAAGTTTCTACCAAATCAACAATTGCCAAACTCATACTATAAACACCATTATGTGCAGCATATATAGCCTTCAGCAGCTTCTCTTGACTTCCAATTCCCATAACTTTTCTAGGTTTTTTAACCTCTTCAAGTAAAATCTCCAAATCTGGTTCAATTAAAGTTTTTTCTTTTTTTATTATTTGAGACCAATTTTCAATATCTTTCTGAAAAGCTTGGCTATGCGACTTATCTACAACAAGTGTTGCAACGCTTTCTCTCGGAATTGCATTTCGCAAGCTACCTCCATCAATTGTAGCTATTCTAACAGTATATTGCTCTGAACTTAAATACAACAGTCTATTCATAATTTTATTGGCATTACCCAAACCCTTATGAATATCCATACCACTATGCCCACCTGTTAGACCTTTTACTGTAATTTTAAAAGCTTGCACTCCTCTTGGCACAGGTTTTTCGTTATAGGTACGTTTTGCAGTAATATCTACACCACCAGCACAACCTATATCAATCTCATCATCTTCTTCGGTATCTAAATTTAAAAGAATATCACCTTGTAAAATTCCACCTTTTAAACCCATTGCACCTGTCATACCAGTTTCTTCATCAATAGTAAACAAAGCTTCTAATGCAGGGTGCGGAATATCAGTACTTTCTAACAAAGCCATAATAGTTGCAACACCCATACCATTATCAGCACCAAGTGTTGTTCCTTTAGCTTTTACCCAATCACCATCAATAACCATAGCAATACCTTCTGTATCAAAATCAAAAGTAGTATCGTTATTTTTTTGATGCACCATATCTAAATGCGATTGTAGTGTAACCATCTTTCTATTTTCATACCCTAAGGTTGCAGGTTTTCTGATAATTACATTACCAACCTCATCTTCAAAAGTTTGAAGACCTAAAGACTTCCCAAAGTCAAGCATAAATGCAATTACACGCTCTTCTTTTTTTGAAGGTCTTGGTACTGCATTTAAATCTGCAAATTTATTCCAAACATTGTTTGGCACTAATTGTCGTACTTCTTTACTCATAATTATATCATAATTCTACCTCAAAAATACGGATACTAAAAGATTACACTATTTTTGATAGCACAAAAGATTATTAAATTTTAAATGAAGGGTAATTTTAAAAACATAATAGCGCTATCCATAGTACCGCAAATACTTTTTATCAAATGGATTAGTCATTACCCTAACCTTATTGAAAGGTACTACAGCGACAACCTTTACAACTATATTTCAAAATTTTTTCGTTTTTTATTTGGGTGGATACCTTTTTCAATTGGCGATATATTATACGCTATATTGATTATACTAGCAATTAGATACGTTTTTGTAAAAAGAAAATACATTTGGGATAACAAACTTATTTTTTTAAGAAATATCTTATTTGTCTTAGCCGTTGCTTACTTTACATTTCATATTTCTTGGGGGTTGAATTATTACCGCGAACCCATTGCCAGTAAATTGAATATTACTGAAAATCATGATAAAGAAGATTTACTTGATTTTGTAACCTTACTCATATCAAAAACTAATGAAGCTCAAGTGGCTATTACAAATGATAGCACTAAAATGGTTAAAAATCCATATTTAAATAAGGTAATATTCAAAAAAACAATTGAAGGTTACGCTCGTTTAAAAAAAATACACCCTTTCTTAAAATACGAACAACCAAGCACTAAAGAATCATTATTTAGTATTGGACTTAGTTATATGGGCTATGGTGGCTATCTGAACCCCTTTACTAATGAAGCACAAGTAAATAGTTTAGTGCCAAATTTTAGATTTCCAGTAATTGCAGGTCATGAAATGGGACACCAGATTGGATATTCCGCTGAAAACGAAACTAATTTAATTGGTTATTTGGTTACATTGAATAATGATGATCGTTATTTTAAATATAGTGCTTATGCTTACGCTTTAAATTATTGTTTAAGAGATATTAAAAGAAATGATAAAGAAGCTTTTGAAAAACTACTTTTACAGATTAACCCTGGTGTCAAAAAAAATTATCAGGAATTAGCCGCTTTCTGGAAACAGTATGAAAACGTTACCGAACCTATTTTCAAAGCCATTTTCAGCTCTTTCTTAAAGGCAAATAACCAGAAAGACGGAATAGAAAGCTATAGTCGTGTAGTTTTACTACTTGTAAGCTATCATCAAAAACATCCTTTGTAATTTTCTATTCACTAATATTAATTGTTCTTTTTTACTAGTCTTTCATTAATATCTTAACTCGATGTTAAAAAAATTAACAATACTGTCTTTTAAAAGTTTATCTCTTATTTTTAGAGAGACTAATTAACAAAAATACTTTTATGAAAACACGTTTACTCGTGCTCACCATGTTATGGTGTAGCAGTTTTTTGCTTGCACAAGATTATTTCCCGAAGAATGACGGTGTAAAATCAAAAAACAACAACTACACAGCTTTTACAAATGCCAAAATCTATGTTACTCCAAATCAAGTAATTGAAAACGGTACTCTACTTATTCAAAACGGTAAAGTTGTTCAAGCTGGAAAATCTGTTACAATACCTAAAAACACTGTAACAATTGATGTCTCAGGAAAATCTATCTACCCTTCTTTTATTGATATTTATTCAGATTTTGGGATAAAAAAACCTGAAAGAGCTCCTGGCAGAGGTAGAACAGCCGAATATGAACCTACTAGAGAAGGTTTTTATTGGAACGATCACATTATGCCAGAAACAAATGCCATTGCTACGTATAAGTTTGATGCTAAAAAAGCCAAAGAATTGCGTGAAGCTGGTTTCGGAATTGTAAATACACACTTACAAGATGGTATTGCACGTGGAACTGGTATACTTATCGCATTGAATTCTGAAGGAACTGATGCTAATCGCGTACTTGATGATAAATCAGCTCAATACTTTTCATTTAACAGAAGTATTACTAAAAAACAAGCATACCCAACCTCATTAATGGGAACTACTGCACTTTTACGCCAAATGTATAATGATATGGATTGGTATGCAAAAGGTAATATTGATACCAAAGACCGTTCTTTAGAGGCATTAATAGCAAACAAAAACCTTCCCCAAATTATTGAAGCAAAAGATAAATTTAAAGATTTACTTGCTGATAAAATAGGAGACGCTAACGGAATTCAATATACTATTTTAGCAGGTGGTGATGAGTATGAAAGTATCACAGAAATTAAAGCGACAAATGCTAAATATATTCTTCCTTTAAATTTCCCTGTAGCTTTTGATGTTTCGAACCCTTATCAAGCTGGTTATGTCTCTTTAGATAATATGCGCCATTGGAACTTAGCTCCTTCAAACCCAAAAGTATTGAGTGAAAACGGAGTTCAATACGCTATTACACTTTACGATTCAAAATCTACAAAAACATTTAAAGAAAATTTATTGAAAGCCATTACTTACGGACTTTCAAAAACAAAAGCTTTAGAAGCATTAACAACAATTCCTGCTCAGATTTTAGGCAAAAGTTCTCAAATAGGATCATTAAAATCAGGTAGTTATGCAAACTTCTTAATTGCTTCTGGTGATATTTTTGACAAGAATACTACACTTTATGAAAACTGGGTTCAAGGTCAAAAAAGTGTAGTAAATGATATCAACTTAAAAGATATACGTGGTGATTATGATTTGATTGTTGCTAATAAAACATTCAAGCTTAATATTGCAGGACAAACCAGTAAACCAAAAGCTACAATTAAAGAAGATACCATAAAGCTTGATTCTAAAATTAAATATGTCAACAATTGGTTAGACTTATCATTTTCTACTAAAAATGATGAGCTATATAGAATGACAAGCTTGGCAAGCAATTCTTCTGATGAATTAAGTGGTCGCTTAATTTTACCAACAGGTGAAGAAACAAGTTTTAAAGCTATAAAAACAAAAAGCTTTTCTGAAAAAGAAAAGAAAGAAAAAGAAAAAGAAGCTCTTACTCTAATGCCTATCCACTACCCTAATATTGGTTATGGTAGTGCTACTAAACCAAAACAAGAGACTATACTATTTAAAAATGCAACAGTTTGGACGAGTGAAGATGATGGTATTTTAAAAAATACTGATTTACTTATTAAAAATGGAAAAATAAGTAAGATAGGAAAAGACTTAAGTGCTGGCGGTGCTAAAGTAATTGATGCTACCGGAAAGCACGTTACTGCTGGTGTTATTGATGAACATTCGCATATTGGCTTATATAGTGTTAATGAAGCCGGACAAAATTCCTCTGCTGAAGTTACTATGGAAGATGCTGTAAATAGTGAGGATATGAATATTTACAGAAACTTAGGTGGTGGTGTAACAACATCACAACTATTGCACGGTTCTGCAAACCCTATTGGTGGACGCTCAGCAATTATAAAATTAAAATGGGGAGAAACTGCTGATAAAATGATTTATAGCAACAGTCCTAAATTTATAAAATTTGCCTTAGGTGAAAATGTAAAACAATCTAACTGGGGGAGCTTTAGCCGTTTTCCACAAACTAGAATGGGTGTTGAGCAAGTTTATATGAACTACTTTCAAAGAGGTAAAGAATATGACGAACTTAAAAAAAGCGGAAAGCCTTATCGCTATGATGAAGAAATGGAAGTTATTGCTCAAATTTTAAATGGTGAAGTTTTTATTAGTTGCCACTCTTATGTACAAAGTGAAATAAACATGCTAATGAAAGTTGCTGAAAAGTTTAATTTCAAAATCAACACTTTCACACACATACTCGAAGGTTACAAAGTTGCTGATAAAATGGCCGAGCATGGTGTTGGTGGTTCTACTTTTAGCGATTGGTGGGCGTACAAATATGAAGTAAATGACGCCATACCTTATAATGCTGCAATAATGCATAGCCAAGGGGTAACAGTTGCAATTAATAGTGATGACCGCGAAATGTCACGTAGACTAAACCAAGAAGCTGGTAAAATTGTAAAATATGGTGATGTTTCAGAAGAAGAAGCTTGGAAAATGGTAACTATAAACCCTGCTAAACTTTTACATCTTGATGATCGAACTGGAAGTTTAAAAGTTGGTAAAGATGCTGATGTTGTTCTTTGGACAGATCACCCGCTATCTGTTTATGCTAAGGCAGAAAAAACAATAATTGATGGTACCATATATTTTGATATTGAAAAAGACAAGCAGCAAAGAAAACTTATTCAAGAAGAAAGAAACATCTTAATCAATATGATGCTTAAGGAAAAGGAAAGTGGAAAACCTACTCAAAAGCCTAGAAAAAAATTGAATAAAGAATTTCATTGTGATTCATTATAAAAATACAAACATGAAAAAAATATTATATACACTCTTAATTTTTAGCTGTATAAGTGTTGGTTTCGCCCAACAAACACCCGCTAAAAAACAGACAGAAGCCATTACAATTGAAGGCGCTACTGCGCATTTAGGTAATGGAAAAATTATAGAAAACTCATTAGTAATTTTTGAAGGCGGAAAAATAACCTACGTTGGTAGTGCTAACATGAAAATAGCACGAAAAGGTACCGTTATAAACGCTAATGACAAACATATTTACCCTGGTTTTATTGCACCTGCAAAGTCACTAGGCTTAGTGGAAGTTAATGCCGTACGTGCAAGTGATGACCAAGATGAAATTGGTGATATGATTCCGCATATACGCAGTATCATAGCCTACAATGCTGAGTCTAAAGTTGTAGAAAGCATGAGACCTAATGGAGTATTATTGGCTCAAGTAACACCAAAAGGTGGCCGTATCTCAGGAACCTCATCAATTGTACAATTTGATGCTTGGAATTGGGAAGATGCTATTGTTAAAGAAGATGATGGCATTCATATGCATTGGCCAAATTATTTCAAGCAAGACCGTAGAAGTTTTGGTGTAGACTCTGGTTTTAAACCTAATGACAAGTATGTTGAAGAGTTAGATAAAATTAAAAGTTTTATTAAAAATTCATTTGCTTATGGAAAGTCCACTCCTAAAGAAATGAATCTTGCTTTTAAAGCGATGCAAGGTTTATTTGATGGTTCAAAAAAATTATACATATATGCAAACGGTGAAAAAGAAATAATAGATGCTATTACTTTAGCTAAAGAAAATAATATAAAAGAAGTTGTATTGGTTGGTGGATATGAAGCTCATAAAATCACAGATTTCTTAAAGAAAAATGATATAGCCATTTTAGTTAATTTTACGCATACATTACCTGAATTTGAAGATGATGATTATGATTTACCTTATAAAAACCCCAAATTATTAGTTGACGCAGGTCTGCTGGTTGGTTTACAAAACGCTTCTGCATCTAATTTTCAGACTAGAAATTTACCTTTCTATGCAGGTCAAATTGTTGGTCAAGGTTTAGATAAAGAAATTGCACTACAGTTAATTACTAGTAATAATGCCAAAATTTTAGGAATTGATGCTGATTACGGAACCTTAGAAGTAGGCAAAAGCGCTACTCTTTTTATTTCAGAAGGAGATGCTTTAGATATGCGTACAAATATTTTAAGTAAAGCATATATTGATGGTAGAGATATCTCACTAGAAACGCACCAAACAGAACTTTGGAAACGTTACATGAATAAATACGAAGAGACTAAATAGAAAAGTAATATTTATATTGTTGAAAAAGCGACTGAATTTCTTCAGTCGCTTTTTTTATTTTTTATTTCGAAGGAATAAACGGAACTAATTCACCTTCTTTATATTCGGTATCTCTTGATGCTAAACAGACAAAACCATCTACTTCAGCTAAACACGTTAAATCTCCTGAACCGTTATTTTCAACAGTTTTGGCATACAGTTTACCGTTTTCAAATTTCGTTTTTACAGGAACGTATAATGTTAAGTATGGATGCATTGGTGTATCATTATCCAATTCTACAAATTCATCCTTTACACCTAAACCTAAGGAGTTTTTTAACCAAGGTGTAAAATAGACATGATAATTAGAAAAAGTTGAAATTGGATTTCCAGGAAAAGAAAAAACCACTGTTTTGTATTCTTCATGCACACCAAACCAAAAAGGTCTTCCTGGTCGTTGCAATACTTTATGAAATATTTTTTCAACACCAAGTTCATCTAACACTTCAGGAATAAAATCAAACTTACCTTTTGATACACCACCGCTTAATAATAAAACATCATAATGCTTAGTAGCTATTTTCAGTCTTTCTTCAATACCTTTTTTGTCATCATAAATATGTAAATGAGTAGCATCAATTTTTTCCTCGAGCAAAGCCGCTTTCAACGAAAGTACATTTGATGTTCTCACTTGATGTGACAAAGGAGTTTCATCAACTGGCACCAATTCATCACCAGTAGAAATAACACAAACCTTAGGTAATTTTTTTACCAACACTTCACTTTTACCAACAGATGCTAAAATACCTATTTCAGAAGCAGAAATTTGAATTCCCTTATCCAATAAAACTGTACCCTCTTTTTTATCACTACCTTTAAAATGTATATTTTGTCCTTTTTTTGGGTCTGCATTTATTGTAGCGGAACCATCTTTAAGATCAACATCTTCATACATAATAATAGTGTCTGCGTTTTCAGGCAAAACGGCACCAGTCATTATTTCTAGACAATTTGAACTATCTTGTAATATCTGTTGCGGCATTCCTGCACTTATTACACCTTCTATTTTAAAAGTGCGCAAACCTTTTTCTAAAGCAGATTGATTAATAGCAATTCCATCTTTTGTTGATCTATTAAATGGAGGAAAATCTCTATCAGCATATATTGTCTCCGCCAAAATTCTGTTTTGACTAGACATTAAATCTACTGTTTCTTCCCCAAAATCTTGTGTGTACAGCATCACCCTCCTAAAGGCTTCATCATATGTTATCATAACACTTCTAATCCGTTTTTAAGCAACACCCGAATACCAACAATAAAAACTAATAAGGCTGTTAATCGTTTAATGTTATTTGGTGTTAATTTTTTTAAACTAATTCTAATTCCTAATTGTCCGCCTAAAAAAACAGCAATTATTAAAAAAAATGTTTCTTTCCAAGGAAGTTGTAATGTTCCCGCATTAAGCAATCCTAGAATTCCAGAAACCGAATTTACTAAAATAAAAAAACTTGCCAAAGCAGCAATTTTGATTGGTGTGTTCCATTTGAAATGATTTAATAATGGCGCCAAAAAAATACCACCGCCAATACCCACTAAACCAGATAAAAAACCAATTACACCTCCCGTAACATAACTAAAATATGCAGGATATTTTTTCACCTCTTTTTCTATTTTATTTTTAGAAAATGTTTGACCTGCTAACACAATTGCTGAAAGTATTAGTAACACCCCTAGAATGATAAAAAAAATATACTCATCAAGCTTAAAAGTTGCTCCTATAAATGCCAGTGGAATACTAGTGAGTATAAAAGGAATAAAATCTTTAATTTTTGCGTGATTGTGCTTAAAATATAAATAAGTACTACCACTAACTACTACTAAATTACAAATTAGCGCAATGGAGCGAATAGCAAAAAAACTAGGCAAGAATAAAGTTAGTAAGGCTAAATAACTAGAACCGCCACCAAAACCAACAGAAGAATATAATGTTGCTACAATAAAAAACCCTAAACAGAGTAGTATTAAATGAGTACTATCTAATAACATACTCATTCCATTTATTAATACCGCCTGTTACATTAATCAGTGTTGCTTCTGGTACTTTTTCTGATAATAAAGTTATAGCTTTCTGACTACGAATACCTGACTGGCAAATAACATAAACTTCTTCTGAAAAATTCACTTTTTCAAGCTCATCTACTAAATCTGCTAAAGGAATATGCAATGAATTATCTATATGAAATAGATTAAATTCTTCAAGAGTACGTACATCCAACAATTGTACATTTTTAGATTGTATTATTTCAAGTAACTCATCTGTAGTAACTGATTGTTGCTCAAGCTCACAACTAAAATCATATGAATCTTTCAACTTGGTAATTTGATCATTTCCAACTATTTTTTTAAAATTTATTTTTTGATAATTCTGATGTAAACCATCAAATAACAAAAATTTTCCTGAGAGTACCTCGCCTATTCCTGTGATAACTTTTACAGTTTCTAAGGCTTGCAAGTTGCCAATAATACCTGGCACAACACCTAAAACTCCGTTCTCATTACAATTTGGGATTTCAGATGGATTTGGCATAGTCGGAAAAATACAACGATACGTTGGTCCGTTTTGGTAATTAAAAACACTCACTTGACCTTCAAAACTATGCAATGCTCCATAAACAAAAGGCTTATTTAAAACTACACAAGCATCATTAACTAAATAACGTGTTGCAAAATTGTCAGATGCATCTAAAACAACGTCATAATTTAAAATTATTTCTAAAGCGTTTTCCTTAGTTAAAAAAGTATGGTACGGTATTAATTTTGTATTCGAGTTTTGAGCTTCAAGCTTCTCTATAAGTTTATTAATTTTTGATTGTCCTATTTCGCTTTCATAGTAACTTACTTGTCGGTGCAAATTGGATAAACTGACTACATCGTTATCCATAATTCCTAAAGTGCCAACGCCCATGGCATTCAAATAAGTTAAAGCCGGAACTCCCAACCCTCCAGCACCAACAACCAAAACCTTGGCTTCAGAAAGTTTTTTTTGTGCTTCAAAACCAAATTCTTTTAATTGTGTTTGTCGAGAATAGCGTTCCAGGTTCATTAGTTTCCAACTATTTTTAAAGCTTCTTCATATTCGGTAACAGAATTGGCATTCATTAATACTTTTTCATCTGAAGGAAAAACTAAAGCAATATCATTATTAATTAAAAATTTTCTTGGGCAACTACCTTGCTGGCTATTCATGTAATCAACAGATTTTTTCAAACTATCTGCTTCCCAAATTGCACATAATGGTTCTGGCAATGGGTTTTCTCGTAAAGCAAATGATGTTGCCAGTTTACTAGTATCTCTAGCCTTTATCAATTCTTTTAATGCTTTTAGATTAATTAAAGGTAAATCACAAGCTAAAACCAACCATGCTACATTTGAATGTTGCGCGTGTGCTGATAAAATTCCGTTATAAGGCCCTCTGAATTTATCTTCATCAATAATTACTTGAAAATCTTTAGGTATTTCTGTTTCTTGATCTTTTCGAATACTAATGAAAGTTTCATCACAAACCTCATCGAGCAAATTATAAATATAGTCGCGCTGCGGTATGCCATGATATTCAATCACACTTTTATCCTTTCCCATTCGGGTGCTTTTCCCGCCCGACAAAACTAAACCGTATATTTTATCTATTGAAGTCACTTTTTCCTCCCGTTTTTTTTGCCAATTGCACATCTGTAATAGTAATATCTTGTGATAATGCTTTGCACATATCATAAATGGTTAAAGCACTAACTGAGACCCCTGTTAAAGCTTCCATCTCTACCCCTGTTCGTTCATTACATTTTACGGTGCAGGTTATAATCAAACTATTCCCTTTTGGCTGTATATCAATTGCTATTTTTGATATTGCTAATTGATGACATAGCGGAATTAAGTCTGAAGTTTTTTTAACCGCTTGAATACCGGCAATTACAGCTGTTTGAATAATACTCCCTTTTTTTCCTAAAAAATCTTGACCAGCAAGTGTTTCAAATACTTCTTGCGGAAAAACTACCTGCCCAGTCGCAATTGCTGTTCTAGTAGTAATTTCTTTTTCAGAAACATCAACCATTGACGCATTTCCGGCATCATCTATATGCGATAATTTATTTTCCATTATCCTCCTATTGAAGTCATTGAGTTTGAAAAAACTCCTATATATTTTTCCTGCGCTTCAAAACCAGTTTTGGCCCTACTACCCACTGCTTTTAAAATATTTTCTTTTACTTTTTCTTCTGAATTATCGCTTCGCATTGCGGTAATTAAATTACTACTTGCTTTTGCATACAAACAAGTAATTACATCACCAGTTGCCGATATTCTCAATCGGTTACAAGAACCACAAAATGTTCTAGTGAAGGAAGGTATTACTCCAAAAGACCCCACAAAACCAGGGATCTTGTAATTTACAGAAGTTGATGTTTTTGGTGATTTAAGCTGATAATAATCAGGATATTTATCAGCTATATGTTCTAAAATCCTTTTATAATCCCAAGTAATTGCTTCAAAAGATTTTGTTCCGCCATTAAATGGCATTTCTTCTAAATATCGAACACAAACATTGTGATGCTTTGCTAAATCTAGCATCGGGATAATATCATCTGTATTTTGCCCATCAAGTGCTATAAAGTTAATACGCACATTAAAACCTTCTGTAATTAGTTTAATGATATTTTCATACACTGTATCGTATTGATCACGCCTTGTTATTCTTTTAAAAGTCTCCTTAGTAATAGCATCCATACTAATATTAAGGTTTTTAATTCCCAACGATTTTAGCTCATCTATATAAGGACCAATTACTGTTGCATTTGTGGTGATTGAAATATCATCTAAACCATCCATTTTAGATAAATTACGGAGTAGCACCATCAAATCTTTACGAACAAAAGGCTCTCCTCCTGTAATTCGAATTTTATTTACGCCTTGATCTACTAAAATCTGACTTAATTTTGTTAACTCATCAATCGTAAACAGCTTATTATTTTCAGCAAAATTTATTCCTTCAGATGGCATACAGTAATTACAACGCAAATTGCAACGGTCCGTTACTGCCAAACGCAGGTAATTAATAGTTCTATTATGATTGTCTACTAACATAATTTATGGATGTGCTGAAACCCAAACAGATTTATTACTAAAGAATTCTTTTTTCCAAATAGGAACACGCTCTTTTAACGTATCTATTAAATATCTACATGCTTCAAAACAAGCATCACGATGCGCAGAAGAAGCTCCAACAATTACCACAGGATCTTCAACTTGCTTCACACCTACTGCATGACGAATAACAACTTTATTTAATTGCCATTTTTCAATTGCTTCATCAGCAATTTTAGTCATTTCCTTTAATGCCATTGCTTTATAGGTTTCAAACTCTAAAGAAACAACACTTGCATTATTTGTAAAATCGCGTACAGCACCTACAAAAACACATATACCACCACTACTTGGGTGAGACAAGTCTTTATAAACTTCTGCCGTATCAATATCATCTACAATCTCTATATACTTCATAAAATTACCCACCACTTACTGGGGGAATTATTGCTATTTCATCATTTGATTTCAAAAAAACATTTTCATCTGCATACTCACTATTAACAGCTATTGCCAACGAAGACAATTTGTTAAACTCTGGAAACAAAACAACCAAAACATCCTTTAACTCTTTTACAGTTGAAGGGTGTTTTGGTTGCGCAGGAACTTCATACTCTGAAGCTCCTATAATGTCTTTTGCTATACCGAATAATAAAACTTTCATTTCAAAAATTTTGAAGGAGAAAGTTACGCATATTCAATGGCAATAAAAATCTAAACTTGTTATATTTCTATTGCTTTTTACCTGTAACAACTTTTGCTGCTTCTGGTTTTGCATAAAAACTAGCTGGTTTTGCTTCCGTAGTTAATTTTACATTTTCAAAATTTACAGTACGTTGTGCTTCTCCTATAACTAATCCTTCAGCCTTATGCCAAGTTAATGTTTTTGGTAATACAAGTCCTGATAATTCTTGTGTATCACTATAGTTGATCCAGCTAATCTTATCTGATTTTTCTCCTGATCTATAAGTAACAGTATACCCTAACCATTCCATTTTATATGTTTCTGGGTTGTAATGAATAAAATACTCATCTTTATATGACGAACCTACACCTTCATTAAAACTCATTTTTACACCTGGGTATGACTTACCTTCAAAAGTTACGCTTTCAGTTTCACCATAAATAATACCATTATCAGCTAAAACAAATGGCATTGCATAAAAATAAAAATATAAGTTATTGTAAAATACGGCATCGCCTTTAAATGTATTTTCAGTATCTAAAACCCAAACATTTTTACCATTAAAACCTCTTTCTATTGAACCACTTAGTACTTTTTCTTTTCTTGTAGGTATGTCAATAGTATAATTCTCTACACCACTTTTACCTGGCTTATCAAAAGACAATGTTTTTTGTGCTTTCCAATTTTGCAAACCTCCGTGTGCTTCAAACACTTTCACTAGAGCTTCAGGATAAGCTTTCTCCGCCATTATTGGTTTTACTTCTTCTATTTTCTCTTCTGCTTTCTCTTCTGTCTTTTTGTTTTCTTTACAAGACGATAAAAAAATTAGGGCTAATACTAAGGGAATTAATTTCATTTTAGTTGTTTTCAAATTTGTTAATTATTTGTCAGTCTCTAAATATCACAATACTTTACAAAATTAATCTTAACTAAATGCTAAATTTAGTATTCATACACTTTAAAATTAAATAAGACATATTATATGTTTGTCTTATTTTTGCAGTAATGAATAACATAAAGCAAATATCAAGTTTACAAAACGCTTTGATTAAAAGGGTTTTAGTACTAAAAGATAAATCTAGAGAGCGAAAAAAAACACAACAATTTGTAGTTGAAGGAATTCGTGAATTTAGTTTAGCGCTAAAAGGTGCTTATGAAATTCAGACTTTATTTTTTTATGAAGATTTAATCTCCACAGAAAAAATTGAAAAAATTACACAGAATTTAAATTCCCAACCTGAACTAATTCAGGTTTCAAAAGAGGTCTATCAAAAAATTGCCTACCGCGAAACCACCGAGGGCATTTTAGCGATTGCAAAAAGTAAAACTCATAGTTTAGATGTTTTAAATTTTGAAAACAAAACACCATTAATTCTTATTGCAGAAGCACCCGAAAAACCAGGGAATATTGGAGCCTTACTGAGAACTGCTGATGCCTCTAATTTAGACGCTGTTATTATCGCAAATCCAAAAAGTGATTTATACAACCCAAACATAATTAGATCAAGTGTTGGTTGTGTTTTTACAAATACTATCGCTACAGGAACCACAGAAGAGATTATTTCGTTTTTAAAAGCAAAAAATATTAATATTTACTGCGCCGCTTTAACAGCATCAAAACCTTATACCAAAATTGATTATAATACTAGCTCAGCTATTGTTGTAGGCACTGAAGCCACTGGCCTATCCGATGAGTGGCTAGCAAGCTCAATACAAAATATTATCATACCAATGGAAGGCGAAATAGACTCAATGAACGTTTCGGTCTCTGCCGCAATCATCATTTTTGAGGCTAAAAGGCAACGAAATTCTTAACTTTACGTTATAGCATAGTAAGACTAACAAACCTATGAGCAACCAACCACTCTTTTACATCATCATTGGAATCTTATCTATACAGTTTTTTACAGAAACTATACTGGATTACCTTAATGCAAAAAACTATCACAAGCCAGTACCTGAAGAGTTAAATGATGTTTTTGACACAGAAGAGTATTTAAAATCTCAAGATTATAAAAAAACAAATTATAGATTTGCTTTAACAACTTCTACATTTTCATTTACACTTACTTTATTATTCTTAATATTTGGTGGTTTTGGATGGGTTGACCAAATTGCGAGAAGTTATACCGACAATAATATTGTAATTGCACTTATTTTTTTTGGAATTATTATGATTGGAAGCGATATTATTACCACTCCATTTTCTTACTATTCAACTTTTGTTATTGAAGAAAAGTTTGGTTTCAATAAATCAACCACAAAATTATTCTTCATGGATAAATTGAAAGGTTGGTTAATGACCACAATTCTTGGTGGTATTATTCTAACACTTATTATTTGGTTTTTCAATTGGGCCAATAGTAATTTCTGGATTTATACTTGGGCAGTGATTGCTGTAGTTTCCTTATTAATAAACTTATTTTACAGTAAACTAATCGTTCCTTTATTTAACAAACAAACTCCATTGAGCGACGGAACTCTTAAAAATAAAATTGAGAGCTATGCGCAAAAAGTAGGTTTTGAACTTAAAAATATATTTGTAATTGACGGTTCTAAACGCTCAACAAAAGCAAATGCATACTTTTCTGGTTTCGGAAAAGAAAAGCGCGTAACTCTTTATGATACACTCATTAATGATTTAGAAGAAGATGAAATTGTGGCTGTTTTGGCGCATGAAGTTGGCCATTACAAAAGAAAACACATCATTTTTAATTTAATTAGCAGTATTTTATTAACAGGTTTTACGCTTTTTATACTTTCTCTTTTTATTAACACACCTGAAGTATCTCTAGCAATTGGCGTATCAAAACCAAGTTTTCATGCCGCATTAATTAGTTTTGGAATACTATACAGTCCTATTTCAGAGTTTACTGGCTTAATAATGAATTATATATCAAGAAAATTTGAATATCAAGCAGATGATTATGCTAAAAACACATTTGCAGCAATGCCCCTTATAACTTCTCTTAAAAAATTGTCTAAAAACAGTTTAAGCAACTTAACCCCACATCCTGCATATGTTTTTATGCACTATTCTCATCCTCCTTTAATTGCTCGCATAAAAAATTTAAAGGCATAGTATTTGTAGGATAGTTGCTAGTATTATATTATTTTTAATAGATGATGACTGAAGAAGCTATAGAAAAAGAGAATAAAGAGATAGCAAAGCAATACAAAGAATTACTTCGTATCAGCTATCAAACGCTTACCGATGAAGACAAAAAATTAATACGCTCTGCCTTTGATATTGCTGTTGATGCGCATAAAGAACAACGCAGAAAATCTGGCGAAGCTTATATTTTTCACCCAATAGCTGTAGCAAAAATTGTAGCTTCAGAAATCGGACTTGATGCTGTATCTATTGCTTCTGCTTTATTACATGATGTTGTTGAAGATACCGAATACACCCTTGATGATATTGAGCGTATGTTTGGCGAAACTGTCGCCAGAATTGTTGACGGACTGACAAAAATTGCTCACCTGAAAAAAGATATGAACATATCACAACAGGCAGAGAATTTTAGAAAGATGCTTTTAACGCTTAATGATGACATACGAGTTATCATTATAAAAATAGCAGATCGTTACCATAATATGCTTACGATGGATTCAATGCCTGAATACAAACAGGTAAAAATAGCATCTGAAACGTTATATATTTATGCGCCACTTGCACATAGAATTGGACTGTACAATATAAAAACAGAATTAGAAGATTTAAGTTTAAAATATACTGAGCCTGAAGTTTATAAAGATATTCTTAGTAAAATAGAAGAAACTAAAGAGGAACAAGTTCAGTATATTGAAGATTTCTCTGATGTTATAAAAGAATCTTTAGATAAAGAAGGCCTGCACTATACTGTAAAAGGCCGAATGAAATCCATTTTTTCTATTCGTAAAAAAATGGTTGCGCAAAATGTTACGTTTGATGAAATCTACGACAAGTTTGCAATTAGAATTATTTACAAGTCCGATAAAAAAAATGAAAAATTCTTAGCTTGGAAAATATATTCTATAGTTACGGATCACTTCACCCCTAACCCTGTACGTTTACGTGATTGGATTTCTTCTCCGAAATCAACTGGTTACGAAGCTTTGCACATTACTGTAATGGGGCCAATGGGAAAATGGGTTGAGGTACAAATACGTAGTGAGCGCATGCACGAGATTGCAGAAAAAGGCTATGCTGCTCATTACAAATACAAGCACGGAAGTGATAAAGAGATTGGTATTGAAGAATGGCTAAATAAATTACAAGAGGCCTTAGAAAATGCCAATACAAATGCTGTAGATTTTGTTGAAGAATTTAAGCTAAACTTATATTCTAAAGAGATATTTGTATTTACCCCAAAAGGAGAATTAAAATCGTTACCAAAAAATGCTACACCGTTAGATTTTGCGTTTAACATTCATACAGAAGTTGGTATGCACACTCGTGGCGCTAAAGTAAATGGTAAACTTGTACCTTTAAACACTACATTACATAGTGGTGATCAGGTGGAGATAATGACCTCGGAGAGCGCTAGGCCTAACCAGCATTGGTTAGACTACGCAACTACAGCAAGAGCAAGAGCTAAAATAAAATCTACATTAAGGGAAGAGAAAAAAGGTGTTGCCTTAGAAGGAAAAGAGATTTTACGTAGAAAATTAAGGTCTCAAAAAATTAATTTTAGTGAAGATACCATCAATAAAATGGTCATGTATTTTAAACTAAAAACTAGTTTAGATTTATTTTACCGCGTAGGTATTGGTGCTATTGATAATCAAAAAATAAAAGAGTACGCAGCCAATGATAGTAACACTATCATGAATTTCTTCAAAAATAAAATTAGAAGAACGCAAACTCCCGAAGATATTGACAAAGAAGAAATCACTTCTAAGTACGATTTATTAGTTTTTGGTAAGGAAGAAGAAAAATTACCCTATAAATTATCACCATGTTGTAACCCCATTCCGGGTGATGATGTTTTCGGTTTTGTGAGTATTAATGAAGGTATAAAAGTACACACAAAGAACTGCCCTAATGCAATTTCACTACAATCCAACTACGCATACCGTATAATAAGTGCAAAATGGATTGATTCAAGCCAGCAAGAATTTACTTCTGAAATTAGACTTACAGGCATTGATAACTTAGGGTTAATTAGTAGTATTACTGATGTTATTTCAGGAAATATGCATGTTAACATGCGTAACATTAATTTTAGTACTGATGGCGGTACATTTAAAGGAATTATAACAGTTGTTGTAAAAAACAATGATATACTTAAAAAAGTTATAAACAATTTAAAGAAGATTAACGGTATTGACAAAGTGACTAGAATTTAAATTTTAGATGTACCTTTGTAATTAAGTAAAGATGCATAAGTTCTTATGAGCGAAAACAAGAACCAAGACATCGTAAAAAATGTCTTTACCAATTTTTTAGAAGAAAACGGGCACAGAAAAACTCCCGAAAGGTACGCTATACTCCAAGAAATTTACGATAGTGAAGAGCATTTTGATATAGAAAGTCTTTATATCAACATGAAAAATAAAAATTATCGTGTAAGTCGTGCTACATTGTATAACACTATTGAACTACTTTTAGATTGCAAGTTGGTACGTAAGCACCAATTTGGCAAAAACCAAGCTCAGTATGAAAAATCATATTTTGATAGGCAACATGATCATGTTGTACTAACAGATACTGGTGAGGTTATTGAGTTTTGCGATCCTCGAATACAGTCAATAAAAAAAACAATAGAAGAGGTTTTTGATATAAAAATCAACACACACTCACTATACTTCTACGGAACAAGAAATAAAGAAGAAAATACAAATAATTAACGAATACAATAATGGCAGTAGATTTACTACTCGGGCTTCAATGGGGAGACGAAGGAAAAGGAAAAATAGTTGATGTACTAACTCAAAATTATGATATCATTGCTCGTTTTCAAGGTGGGCCAAATGCAGGTCATACATTAGAGTTTGACGGAATTAAGCATGTTTTACACACAATTCCTTCTGGTATTTTTCACAAAGGTGCCATAAATATTGTGGGTAACGGTGTTGTAATAGATCCGGTTATTTTCCAAAAAGAACTTGACAATCTTGAAAAGTTTAATTTAGATATTCCATCTATATTATTAATATCAAGGAAAGCACATTTAATTTTACCAACACACCGTTTACTTGATGCAGCTTCTGAAGCATCAAAAGGAAAAGCTAAAATTGGCTCTACTTTAAAAGGTATTGGCCCAACATACATGGACAAAACTGGTCGTAATGGTATGCGAATTGGTGATTTAGAGTTTTCTGATTGGAAAGAAAAGTATCGTAACCTAGCTGATAAGCATGAAGCTATGATTAACTTTTACGATGTTGATATTCAGTATGATTTAAAAGAATTAGAAGAAGATTTCTTTAAAGCTGTTGAAACCTTAAAGAAACTTACTTTTATCGATAGCGAAGAATATTTATTTAATGCACAACGTGAAGGTAAAAAAATACTTGCTGAAGGTGCTCAAGGTTCATTATTAGATATTGATTTTGGAACTTACCCTTTTGTAACTTCTTCAAATACTACTGCAGCTGGTGCTTGTACAGGTTTAGGCGTTGCCCCTAATAAAATTGGTGACGTAAAAGGTATTTTTAAGGCATATACAACCCGTGTTGGTAGTGGGCCTTTCCCTACTGAACTTTTTGATGAAGATGGCGCAATAATGGCCAAAGTTGGTAACGAGTTTGGCGCTACTACAGGTAGAGCAAGGCGTTGTGGCTGGTTAGATTTAGTAGCATTAAAATATGCTGTTCAAATTAATGGCGTAACTGAGTTAATGATGATGAAAGGTGATGTGCTTAGTGGCTTCAAAACACTTAAAGTATGTACTGCTTATGAATATAAAGGCAAAACTATAACACACTTCCCTTATAATATTGAAGAAGAAAGTGTAACTCCTATTTATTCTGAAATGGATGGTTGGGCTGAAGATCTTACTAAGATGAGTAGTTCAGATCAATTACCAGAAACTTTAAACAAGTATATAGATTTCCTTGAAAAGGAATTAGAAGTGCCTATTAAAATTGTTTCAGTTGGCCCTGACAGAACACAAACAATTTACAGATAAATTTTAGAAGCCACTTTCGAGTGGCTTTTTTACTTCTATAACTTAAATTTATCTAAATCAACTCAGCTCTGCTCTAAAATTCGTTATTTTTGATAAAAAAATTACACTAGTGCAAAAGCTTTTATATTTTTTACTTTTTGTTATTATTACAAATACAGGATTCTGCCAAGAACAACCTCCTGAAAACAAACAAATTAACATCATTTACGGTGGTACTTTTTCAAAAGATGAAGCCAAAGCCCCTGGTGCATCAATTTTTAGTAAAGATGAACGCCAAGTACAATTTGAACACCAAGGTGCTGATGTTTGGTGTGACTATGCTATATTTTATCAAAAAGAAAATAGACTTAAAGCCATAGGTAATATTAGGTTACAACAAGGTGACTCTATTCAAATGACTAGTGATAAGGTTGATTATTATGGTGATACAAAGTTAGCAAAAGCATGGGGCAATGTTATTTTAGAACAAACACCAGGCATGCGCCTTGAGACTGACACCTTACGTTTTGATCGTGAAAAACAAGAAGCTTATTATCAAGATTTTGGTACTGTAATAGATTCTGCAAATACACTTACTAGTCAAATAGGAAGGTATTATACCGAAAGTAAAAAATACCAGTTTTTAGATAGCGTGCATATTGATAATGAACAGTATACTGTAGATTCTAAACAACTAGACTACTACACATCATCAAAAAATGCATATATGTATGGTCCTTCAACTATTACAGGTGAAACCTATAAAATATATTGCGAACGTGGTTTTTATGATACTAAAATAGAAAGTGGTTACGGTATTAAAAATACTAGAATTGATTATAATGACCGGATTATAGAAGGTGACAGCGTCTACTTCAACAAATTTAAAAAATTTGCATCAGCAACAAATAATATTGTTATCACTGATACTGTAAACAAAGGAATAATTAGAGCGCATTACGCTGAAGTTTTCAAAGAAAAAGATTCTGTTTTTGCAACTAAAAGAGCTGTTGCCATTAATTTAGTTGAAAACGACTCATTGTATATGCATGGTGATACTTTAATGATTACAGGAAAGCCAGAACATAGAATTCTTAGAGCGTTTAGAAATGCAAAGTTTTACAAAACAGATATGAGTGGTAAAAGTGACTCTATTCATATTGATGAAGTAACTGGAATAACAAAACTTATTGGTAAAAAAATTGACTCCACATTAAAAGAAGCCGAATGGTCAAAATTCCATCCTGTAATATGGAATGTAGAAAATCAAATGACTGGTGATAGTATTCATTTAATATCAGATACTGTTACCGAAAAATTAGACAGTTTAAAAGTATTAAATAATGCTTTTATTGTATCATTAGATACAATAAGCAAAACAGGATACAACCAAGCAAAAGGCAAAAATTTATACGGTAAATTTATTGAAAATGAATTGAGAGAAATAGATTTAATTAAAAACACTGAAGTTATTTACTGGTCGTACAATGACGATGCTGAACTTATTGGAATAGATAAAACTATCTGTAGTAAAATAAATATAAAAATGGCCAATAATGATATTGAAGAATTAACATTCTTTACCCAACCTGATGGTGATTTATTTCCTGAAGCGGATATACCACCCGCCAGCAGGATATTAAAAGGAATGCTCTGGCGTGGTGATGAGCGAATAAAAACTAAAGACGATATTTTTGACGAAGATGACAATAATATTGTTCTTCCCGTTATTCAAGGAATAGAGAACCCTATAGATATTGACGCTGAAGAAGAAAAAAGGAGTCAAAATAGTTCTGATCCTGTGAATAATATTCCACCACCAAAAACGACAACAAAAGAAAAATCTAAAGAGCAAGAATAAGTCTACATGAAAAAAGACTTTTACAAATACCAAACACAAACATCACCACATCCTTTAGCATTAGAGATTTCACATGCAAAAGGCTGTTATATTTATGACACGGATGGTAATGCACATTTAGATTTTGTTGCTGGAGTATCAGCTTGTAGTTTGGGGCATTGCCACCCAAAAGTAACAAAAGCTATTAAAGATCAAGTAGATTCTTATGCGCATGTTATGGTCTATGGCGAATACATTCAGAAACCCGCTGTAGATTACACCAAATTATTAGCATCATTATTGCCTGCAGAATTACAAACAACATATTTAGTAAATTCTGGCACTGAGGCTATTGAAGGCGCATTAAAATTAGCCCGCCGAGCAACCGGTAGAACTGAAATAATCGCTGCTCATAAAGCGTACCACGGAAATACTATGGGAAGCTTAAGTGTAATGGGTTTTGAAGAACGAAAAGGTGCATTTAGACCTTTAATTCCCGATGTGCGTTTTATCCATTTTAATAAGGAACTTGATTTAAAGCAAATAACTACAAAAACTGCTGCAGTTATCTTAGAAACCATACAAGGTGGCGCAGGGTTTATTGAACCTACAAAGAACTATTTAAAAAAAGTACGAGACAAATGTACCCAAGTTGGCACATTACTTATTTTAGATGAAATACAACCAGGTTTTGGAAGAACAGGAAAACTTTTTGCTTTTGAACATTACAATTGCACGCCCGACATTTTAGTAATTGGCAAAGGAATGGCTGGCGGTATGCCAGTCGGTGCTTTTGTTGCTTCGAATAATTTGATGCTACAATTACAAGATGCTCCAAAACTCGGTCATATTACTACTTTTGGTGGTAATCCTGTTATAGCAGCAGCAAGCTTAGCTACCCTAAAAGAAATAACTACTTCAAACTTAATACCTGAAACATTAGAAAAAGAAGCCCTATTTAAAAAATATTTACAACATAAATTCATTAAAGAAATTAGAGGAAAAGGCTTAATGCTTGCCCTTATAATGAAAAATTCAGACATAGCTAACCACCTCATTTTAAACGCAGCAAAAGAAAAGTTAATTCTATTCTGGTTACTATTTGAAGCAAAAGCAGTACGCATTTCACCACCCTTAACCATCTCAAACAACGAAATTATTGCTGGTTGCGAACAAATAATTAGTATATTAGATACATACGAGAGTTAGACTGTTAACTAATTTGTTAATAATATAGATTAAGTAACAACACAACTATCGTAAGTAAATACTATTTTTAAAATACACAAAATAGATAAGGCCTATGGCGTTTAATGCAGAAGAAAGACCAAGCCAACCAATTACCAAGTTTGAATCTATGTTAAAGACTGACGATGTCTATTTCTTTGACGCAGAAGATTTTGAAGATATTATTCATCACTATCTAAACAACGGGAAAATTTCTTTAGCTAAAAAAGCTATTAAGATTGGTTTGCAACAACATCCTGGTTCAACCGAGCTTAAATTGTTACAAATAGAAGTTTTTGTATTTGAAAATAATTTAGACGATGCTGAAAAAATGCTGGATCAGTTACAGCAATTAGATGCTCACAATGAAGAAATTTACATTCAAAGAGCAAACATCTATTCAAAAAAAGACGATCACACTACGGCTATCAACCTATTAGAAAAGGCTTTAGACCTAACTGATGATGGTCTTGACATTCATTCTCTCTTGGGTATGGAGTATCTTTTTATGGATGACTTTGAAATGGCAAAGAAAAATTTCATGAAATGCGTAGAGTTTGATAATGAAGACTACTCTTCACTATACAACGTTATCTACTGTTTTGAATTTTTAGAAGACTTTGATGGAGCAATAGTTTATTTAAATGATTATTTAGAAAATAGACCTTATTGTGAAGTAGCTTGGCATCAATTAGGAAAACAATACATTGCAAAAAACATGCATAAAGAAGCTTTAAGTGCTTTTGATTTTGCTATTATTTCTGATGATACTTTTATTGGGGCTTATTTTGAGAAAGGCAAAGTGCTTGAAAAGTTAGGCATGTACAATGAAGCCATAGAAAATTACGAAACTACAATTGCTATTGAAGACCCAACTTCACATGCTTACCTAAGAATAGGAAAATGTCATGAAAAGTTAGGAAATATGGATATGGCTAAGTATTATTTTTACCATACCGTTCATGAAGATCCGCTTTTAGATAAAGGCTGGCTAGCGATAACAAATTTTTATTATAAGATTGAAGATTTTGAAAAAGCAGCTTACTATATTAATAAAGCAATCAATATTGACGGTGAAAATGCATTGTACTGGAAAAAAAGCGGTAAAATAAATACTGCTTTAAAAAATTATGATGAAGCTGATTTTGCTTTTAAACAAGCTGTTGACTTAGGAAATTACGAACTAGAAACTTGGATTCTTTGGGCTGATGTAGTTCAAAAAAACAAAGAAGTTGAAGCTGCTATTCAAATATTAAAACAAGGGCGTGAATTTCACCCAGAAGAAACAGCAATACTTTTAAAATTATCCGGAGCTTACAGTTTATTATCAGAGATACCAAAAGCAACAAAATACATTACAAAAGCTAAATTTTTAAACGCAGATAGCCTTAAAAATTTTCAAGCTAAGTACCCTGGCTTTTCTAATACTGATTGGATGGAAAACATTATAGAACTTTATAAAAAAGCTTCCAAATAAAAAAACTATTTTTGTTTTTTTAGATTATGGAAAACAGAAACGTATTACAGTATTTTTTTATTACACTAAAAGGTATGGCTATGGGTGCCGCTGATGTTGTACCAGGTGTATCTGGCGGAACAATAGCTTTTATATCTGGTATTTACGAAGAGTTAATAGATTCTATTAACAAAGTAGATATATCTTTATTTAAAACTTTAAAAGAAAAAGGATTTAAATCTTTTTGGGAACAAGTAAATGGTAATTTTTTACTTGCGCTATTTTTAGGTATCGGAATTAGTGTCGTCTCGTTAGCAAAAGGTATTAGTTGGTTACTAATAAACCAACCCGTTCTTTTATGGTCTTTCTTTTTTGGTCTTGTGGTAGCCAGCATATTGTTTGTAGGTAAATCTATTGAAAAATGGAATGCATCAACAATAGTAATGCTAATCATTGGTACAGGAGTTGCGTATTATATTACAACCTTACCTCCTTCTGAAAATACAGATAGTCTACCATTTTTGTTTTTATCAGGTGCTTTAGCCATTTGCGCTATGATTTTACCAGGTATTTCAGGAGCATTTATACTTGTTCTTTTGGGCTCTTACAAAGTAATTTTAGAGGCTGTACATGAACGAGATTTAAAAATAATAGCTACCGTTGGTCTTGGAGCAATTTTTGGCCTGTTAAGTTTTGCACGAATTTTAAAATGGATGTTTAAACATTATAAAGATTTAACTTTAGCGGTACTTACTGGTTTTATTTTAGGTTCTTTAAATAAAATTTGGCCTTGGAAAAAAGTATTAGAGACAAAAGTGTTTGGTGATAAAATAATTACTGTAGCTGAAGAAAGTGTTTCTCCCTTTAATTTTGAAGGTGACAACAAATTAGTTTTTGCTATTGTATTAGCAATTATAGGTTTTTCTCTAATTTTATTATTAGAAAAATTAGCATCAAAAAAGTAACTCCACTTTTATGTATGAACCACGTACATTATCTGACAAATTTTGGCTAGTTATTAAAGGCTTATTCATGGGAGCTGCAAATAAAGTTCCTGGAGTGTCTGGTGGTATTGTAGCATTTGTTGGTGGTTTTTACGAAGAGTTTATTTATTCACTTCAAAAAATAAATATTAAAGCATTTAAGCTTTTGTTTAACGGAAGGTTTAAAAGTTTTTATAAATATACCAATAGTCAATTTTTAGTACTTTTAATTTTTGGGATGCTAGTAAGTTACTTTAGCGTTTCTAAAATTCTAGATTACTTTTTAGAACAAAAAGAACTCTATGTCTGGTCATCATTCTTCGGAATGATTTTAGGTTCCATTTACTATATCGCAAAAGATTTTAAACACTGGAATAAAAAAACAATTCCGACTGGTATAATTGGCTTACTCATAGGTATTGCCATTAGTTACTTAAATCCTGCCACACAAAATGATAATTTAATTTTCATTTTTTTCTGTGGTATGATTAGTGTATCAGGTATGACTTTACCAGGTTTATCTGGTTCTTTTATTTTAATGTTATTGGGTAATTATGTACTACTTTTAGTAGATTCAGTAAATGCTTTATATGACACTTTTTCCGAAATAATAAAAGGTGATTTTAGCTTTACTCAAAACTCAAAAAGACTTGATACTTTAAAAATTCTTGCTGTATTCACAACAGGATCAACAGTTGGTTTGGTTACTTTATCACATCTATTATCTTATTTATTGAAACATTTTAAGCATATTACGACAGCAGTAATAATTGGTTTTATTACGGGTTCACTAGGCGTTGTTTGGCCTTGGAAAAAAACGGTTTTTAAAACAGGATCAGATGGTAATTTAATCCTTGATTCCAACGGAAATAATATTATTGCTAACTATGAAAGATACATACCTAACTTCTCTAATACAGAAACATGGTGGGCGTTTTTCTTTATTATCATTGGCATTACAATACTTTTAGGTTTAGATTGGTATGGAAAAAAAAGAAAACAAAATTAGATTTGGCTTAATAGGAAAAGATATAGATTACTCCTTTTCAAGAGCATATTTCACGCAAAAGTTTAAAGATTTAGGTTTAAACAATCATGAATATGTAAATTTTGATTTTCAAAGTATTGAAGATCTACATGCTGTTTTAAAAGAACAGAAAAATATTCATGGTTTTAATATCACCATTCCATACAAACAGGATGTAATGAAATTTCTCACCAGTATTGACCGTAACGCGGAAGCAATTGGTGCCGTAAATACTATAAAATTCACACAAGATGGCCTTAAGGGCTTTAATACAGACTACTACGGTTTTCAAAAATCTATTGAACCATTTTTAAAAAAACATCATAAAAAAGCTTTAATTTTTGGTACTGGTGGTGCATCTAAAGCAATTGCATTTGTTTTAAATGAATTTGGTATCGATTTTAAATTTGTTTCACGTACTGCTAAAGAAAATCAATTCACTTATAACGATTTGAATGAAGAAATTATAGGAAATCACACTGTATTAATAAACTGTACACCTTTAGGAACTTTTCCTAAAGTAGATGAAAAACCAAATATTCCTTATCAATACATAAACAAAAATCACCTGCTATTTGATTTGATTTACAATCCTGAAAAAACTGCTTTTCTTTTAGAGGGGAAATCTCGTGGTGCTCAAATAAAAAACGGCGACAAAATGTTAGAACTTCAGGCTGAAAAGTCTTGGGAGATTTGGAACAGTTAAAGTCTCATTTACAGCAACAAACAAAGTTTTAACTCAAATTTCCACACGTTAAGTACAAGTTTTCACCATCATTTTTTTGGTATGTACTAGGTTGTTACTATATTACCGATGAAATAGGCAAAAAAAGCCAAATACGTACATAATGTTGGACGAGAAAGATGACAATCTATCTGTAGATAGTAGTGATGAAAAAAATATTGAAATAGCTAACGAAGCTGTAGCTCCTCAGGAAATTTCAGAAACTGAAGATTCTAAAATTGAAGAAACTACTGGTACTACAAACGAAGCCGAAGTTAATTCAGATGATGAGGTTTTAAATGAAATTGACGATTCTAATGCGGAAGATGCTGAAGATGCCGACAATGTTCAAAGGCACGTTATTCCTGTTTTAGATTACCATGCTATGCCTATGGAAAATTTGGTAGGTGAATTACAACGTTTAGTAAAAAACGAAAAAGTACAAGCCATTAAAAACCATGTTGATGGTATTAAATCTGAATTTGATTTAAAATTTCAAGAGTTTTTAGAACATAAAAAAGAAGAATTTATTAGTAATGGAGGTAATGAAATTGATTTTCACTACAATTCAGTTACTAAAAGAGATTTCAATGAAGTTTATAATGAGTACCGAGAAAAAAGAAATCAGTACTACAAAAACTTAGAAAAAAACTTAAACGATAATCTTGCGCAACGCCTTCAAATTATTGATGAATTAAAAGGCCTTGTAAATGTTGAAGAAGATATAAATACAACATATAAAAACTTTAAAGACTTACAAGATAAATGGCGTAATGCTGGTCCTATTCCTAGAAACAACTATAATGATGTTTGGCGTACGTACCATCATCATATTGAAATTTTCTACGATTTTCTTCATTTAAATAGAGAGTTAAGAGATTTAGATTTCAAACGAAATTTAGAAGAAAAAGAAAAAATAGTTGAACGTGCTGAAGCTCTAGAACAAGTTGAAGATTTGAATGTTGCTTTTCAAGAGTTACAAACACTTCATAAAATTTGGAAAGAAGATATAGGTCCAGTTGGCAAAGATCATAGAGAAGCTATTTGGGAACGTTTTAGTAATGCAACTAAAGCATTACATAACAAACGTCAAGGTTATTATGCAGCGCTTGAAAAAACATACGAAGCTAACCTTGTTAAAAAACATGAAATAATTGAAAAAATAAATGCTATTGCTATAAAAGTTGCTACAAACCATAAAGGCTTACAGCAACAGATTAAAGAAATTGAAACATTACGTGAAGCCTTTTTTAAAGCTGGCAAAGTACCACAAAAAGTAAATGAAAAAACTTGGGCTTCATTTAAAGAAAGTGTTCGTGAATTCAATAGAAAAAAGAACGGGTTTTACAAAGATCAAAAGAAAGAACAACAAGAAAATCTTGATAAAAAGAGAGCATTACTTGCTTTAGCCGAATCACTTAAAGATAGTGAAGATTTAGCCATGGCTACTCCTGAAATGAAACGCATTCAAAATGAATGGAAAAAAATAGGTCATGTACCTAGAAAATTTTCTGATAAGATTTGGAAGCAATTTAAAGATGCTTGCAATCACTATTTCAATAGGTTACATGCCAGCAAAAATGAAGCTCAAAAAGATGAACTTGAAAATTTAGAAAAGAAAAACGAATGTCTTGCTCGTTTACAAGCTTTTGAATTAACAGGCACTAGAGCTACTGACCTTGAAGCTATTAAAGGCTTTATAGCTGAATGGAAAACTTACGGAAGAGTTCCCTTTAACAAAAAGAATATAAACGTAAAATTCAATAAAATTTTAGATGCCTTATTTAAAAAATTAGATGTTGACCGCCAAGAAGGTGAGTTAATGAAATATGGCAATAAAATTGAGCAAATTTCTCAAGGTGAAGATACTGAGTATGCTTTACAAAAAGAACGTACTTTTATAAGACGTAAAATTGATGAGAGTAAGAGTGAAGTGCGTCAGCTAGAAAATAACTTACAGTTTTTCTCAAATGCATCAGAAGATAGTCCCGTTGTAAAAGATGTTATTAAAAAAATCAATACTCATAAAGAAGCTTTAGAAACTTGGAAAGCTAAACTTAAGAAGCTAAACATTTTAAAAAATAATTTAACTAAAGAATCTGAGGAAGAAGAGACAGAAGAAACTTCTGAAGAGTAGTATTAAATAATTTAATTAAAAGCCATCAATTTTCAAATATTTGAAGATTGATGGCTTTTTTAGTTGGTATTAAAATTCAAATTTTAACATGTTATACAATTAATTATCATTAACTTATAAGAGATTCAACTCAATATAAAACCAAATGATATATAAATTATTAAAGTTCTCGAACAAATCCTTGGTGATAATAATGATGCTATTATTAATCACTGGGGTAACAACAACAGTAGATGCACAAGAAATACAAAACGAGTATCAAGTCTACAAAGGAAAAATTATAGAAGCAAAAACTAAAAAAAGTCTAGTTTTTGCAACACTCTCAATTGATGGTACAAATATTAGTACCGTAACAAATACAGAAGGTGAATTTTCCTTAAAAGTTCCACACTCAATGGATAGCGGTAGTGTCACCGTAAGTTTTTTAGGCTACAAAACTAAAAACATTCTATTAACAACGTTACAAGAAGACAAGAACAAAATTGTTTTAAAACCATCAGTTTTAGCATTAACTGAAGTTGATATTGTAGCCCCAAAAAATGCAAAGAAATTAGTAATTGAAACTTTTGAAAAAAAAGGAAAAAACTATTTTCAAGATCATACACTTATGACTGCTTTTTACAGAGAGACTATAAAAAAAAGGAAAAAGAACATTTCATTATCAGAGGCAGTAGTAAACATTCATAAAACACCTTATTCATCTACACAAAAAGATGCCGTTAAACTTTATAAAGCTCGTAAAAGCACTGATTATTCTAAATTAGATACCTTAACTTTAAAATTACAAGGCGGGCCTTTTAACACTTTATTTATTGATATGATGAAGTATCCGGAGTATATTTTTACTAAAAACACTCTAGAATTATATGATTATACATTTGAACGTTCAATAAGAATTAAAGATCGATTAATTTACGTAATCAATTTTAAAAAACAAGCTCACATAGAAGATCAAATGTACAAAGGGCAACTTTTTATTGATGCCAATAATAAAATATTGACAAGTGCTATTTATAACCTTGAAATAACTAATAAGTATTTAGCTTCTAAAATGTTTGTAAGGCACAAACCTGCCAACGCAGATGTTTACCCTACTAATGTTGCATATCGAATAGATTACCGTGAAAAAGATGATAAATGGTATTATGGGTATAGTAATGTTCAACTAGCCTTTAAAATAAATTGGGATGATCGTTTATTTAATTCACTTTATACTATGAATTGTGAAATGGCAGTAACAGATTGGAAAAAAAATAAGAAAACCAAACTTAAAAATAATGAAAAATTAAGTCATAACATTATTTTGAGTGATGAAGCTATTGGATTTTCTGACCCTGATTTTTGGGGCAAATACAATATTATAGAACCTGAGAAATCTATTGAATCTGCAATTAAAAAAATTCAACGACAATTAAAAAAAGATAAAATTGGCGGTACAGTTGCAATGACATATCCAAACCCATAAATTATTATAAACCAAATTAAAAGGTCGCAAATTGCGACCTTTTTTGTTTTGTAACATTTTTATTGAAAATTAAGAATAACTCATTTAAATCTAATCTTTTAAAAGAATTTTGGACATATTCAAAAAATGAAAAAAAAGATTCATAAAAATGTAATTTTGAATTTGACTATCGCTCATTAAATTCTATTTTTACAATAATATCAACAAGATAACATACAGTGGTCGTATTTTTTTAAGTAAATAGAATAATTAGAACATTATTAAATGAGAGACACTATAAGCTATAGTCTACTCAGTTTACATAATTAAATTTTAAAGTTTTAGGTGTATTATAGGGAAATTGGAACAGTCCCACTCTCACCCTTATTATTAACAGTACTAATAATTAATTCAGCCAGTAATAAAATGAAAATAACCTTTAACAAACAAACTTCGAATGCAACTACCAAATTTACATTATATTTCTCAAGGAGAAACTCCTCAAGAACATATAAACAATATTAAAAATGCATGTTCTGCTGGCGCAACTTTAGTACAATTAAGATTAAAAAACATAAGTCCTAAAAAAGTTTTAAAATTTGCTATTGAAGCAAAAAAAATCACCGATCACTACCAAACTAGGCTAATAATCAACGATCACTATAGAGTTGCAAAAGAAATTAAGGCTGATGGTGTACATTTAGGTAAAACAGACACTTGCCCATTAATTGCAAGAAAACATTTAGAAAGCTGGCAAATAATTGGTGGCACAGCAAATACTATTGAAGATTGTGAACTAATGCTTGATAAAAAAGTTGATTATATTGGTTTAGGTCCTTTTCATTTTACAAAAACAAAAGAAAGTTTGAGCCCAATTTTAGGTTTAGACGGTTACAAAAAAATTATAGAAACTTTAGATACTACTATACCAATAATTGCAATTGGTGGCATTACTGTTGATGATGCTTCACAACTATTAAAAACAGGCATATACGGCCTTGCATCTGCAAGTACAATAACCAAAAACTTTAATACTATAGGTCAATTTAAAAAAGTATTACAAAATAATACCGCTGAAGAAAAAGTTTGGAGTCCAAATCAAATTGTAAAATAATTAATTTTAAAATTTATGTAATTTTCACCTTTCTAGTTTTTACATTTTAATGGCTATTAACAAAACAGTATAGAAAGAAAAAATGTCTATTTTTGCATTCTAGCATTATTCAATTTTGTCAAAAAACCCACATAAAATTAGCATTGATGATTTTGATCATAAAAGCTATCAAAACACCCTTTCTGAATTAGAAGACAAGGCAGTTATCACTCATTATTTACACAATAAAGATAATGGAATAGCAACGCATTACAAAAAAGATGCATTGCAGGTTGCAAAAGGTTTTTGCAAACAAAAAACAGTAGATAGCACCAAAACCACAGTGACAGATATATTGGACGTTTTAGAAAAAGAAATAGAAAACATTCCATTTCCAACTCCTAAAAACACTCATTTCAAGTTTATAGATTTATTTGCTGGTATAGGTGGCTTTCGATTAGCACTACAAAATATTGGCGGTAAATGTGTGTATACAAGTGAATGGGATAATTATGCTAAAAAAACATATCAAAAAAATTTTGGAGAAGTTCCTTTTGGCGACATAACAAAAGAGAATACTAAAAATTACATTCCTGAAAAATTTGATGTTCTATGTGCTGGTTTTCCTTGTCAAGCATTTTCAATTGCGGGGCATAGAAAAGGGTTTTCTGATACGCGAGGAACATTGTTTTTTGATGTAGAAGATATTATAACCAAACATAGGCCAAAAGCTGTATTTCTTGAAAATGTAAAAAATCTAGTAACTCATGATAACGGGAAAACTTTTAAAGTTATACTTGAAATTTTAGAAAAAAAACTAGGTTATAAAATTTATCATACAGTATTAAACTCCTTAACTCATGCAAACATTCCTCAAAACAGAGAGCGTATATTCATAGTTGCTTTTGACCCAAAACAAGTAAAAAATTATTCAAAATTTACATTCCCAGAAAAAATACCACTAACTAAAACTATTCATGATATTATAGGTAGTGAAAAACAAGATGATAAATATTACTACAAAAAAGATCATCAATATTACCCTGAATTAGTAAAAACAATGACTTCAAAAGATACTGTTTATCAATGGAGACGTGTTTATGTACGTGAAAATAAAAATAATGTATGCCCTACACTGACCGCAAATATGGGAACTGGCGGCCATAATGTACCATTAATTAAAGATAATTTTGGTATTAGAAAGCTTACACCGAGAGAATGTTTTTGTTTTCAAGGCTACCCGAAAAATTATATTCTACCTAATCTAGCTAACGGTAGGTTATATAAACAAGCGGGTAACTCTGTTACAACAACTTTAATTGAAAAAATAGCAGAACAAATAACAGCTGTTCTTTAATAGCGAAAAACTTAGGTTTCACTTGCTTAAAAAGGGTTCAAAAACTATAAAGATTACCTAAATAGAATTTAAGTAATCTCAAATTCTCTATATTTATAGAATAGAATACATTAAAATTTAAATAGTAGATATTATATATGAATTCATCTGAACTAAAACAATTAATAGAAGGTATACCAAAGGCAGAATTACACTTACATATAGAGGGTAGTTTTGAACCTGAACTTATGTTTGAAATAGCTAAAAGAAATAACATTGCTATGGATTATGATTCTATAGAATCATTAAAAAAAGCATATAAATTTAATAATCTTCAGGAGTTTTTAGATATATATTATATAGGAGCGCAGGTATTAATTCACGAACAAGATTTCTTTGATTTAACTTGGGCCTACTTAACTAAAGTTCACAGTCAGAATGTAAAACATGTTGAAGTATTTTTTGATCCTCAAACGCATACAGACAGAGGTATTGCTTTTGAGGTTGTTATTTCTGGAATTTACAAAGCATTAGAAAAAGCAAAAGATGAGCTAGGCATTACTTACAAACTAATCATGTCATACTTACGCCATTTAAGCGAAGAAGAAGCTTTTAAAACATTAGAATCTTCAATTCCTTTTAAAGATTGGATTCACGGTGTTGGTTTAGACTCTTCTGAAATGGGTAACCCGCCTAGTAAATTTGAAAAAGTATTTAAAGCTAGTGCAGCACAAGGTTACAAACTAGTTGCACATGCTGGTGAAGAAGGTCCATCAGAATATATATGGGAAGCACTTGATTTGCTAAACATTGTTCGTATTGATCATGGTAACCGTTGTTTAGATGATGAAAAATTAGTTAAAAGACTCGTAAAAGAACAAATTCCGCTAACACTATGTCCGCTTAGCAATTTAGAACTTCAAGTGATTACCAAAATGGAAGATCATCCTGCTGCTAAAATGCTAGACAAAGGTATTTTGGCAACTATACATTCTGACGATCCAGCTTATTTTGGTGGTTATATGAATGAAAATTTTTACAAAACGGCCAAAGGCTTAAACTTAAGCGTTAACCAAATTAAACAATTAGCTATAAATGCTTTTGTTGGTAGTTGGTTAAGTAATACTGAAAAAGATAAACACATAGCTAATATTCAAAGCTATTTTAGTTCATTTGAAAACTAATTATCAAATACTTAAAAATGGACCACACCATGTGTCAAAAAATTATTTCAGTTTGTAATAAAAAAATTGAGCAAAAAGGAGAGCAAGTAGGTCTCTCTTTTTATGCTTTTTTTGCTAATAAAAATGACAACCCTGAATTATTGATGGAAGTAGCTTCATGGTGGATAAAAACGCATCAACTCAATCATTTTGAAAAAGCTGTTAAGGTTAAGAAAATGATTGAAATAGAATACAATTTATAGCGGATTATTTAATGAGTACACACAACCAAATAGCCATTGAAATAGATCTATCAACACTCGATGCTATACCAAAAATAATTTATGTTTCTTGGAAAACTAAAGATATTTTAGACAACCAATCTCCTATAATTTTAAATGGTGTCTCTAATTTAAAAAAATTGAATCCTAATTATATTTTAGAAATCAGTGATGATAATGATATTGAAGTTTATCTAAAAGAAAATTTAAAAAGCTGGGATTATATTAAAATTAAAAACAAAAAAATTGTAGAAAAAGTAGATTTATGGCGTTTACTCAAAATATATAATGAAGGTGGTATTTATGTAGATATTGACCGCTATTGTAACATTAGCTTTAACGATATTATTAAAGAGGGTACAAAATGTATTTTACCAACTTATGCTAATGTTGATTTTTCTCAAGATATTATGATCAGTGCTAAAGGCAATCCTATTTTTAAAAAAGTAATTGAACGCAACTTAAAAAAAAGGCTATTACTTAACCCTAGAGGTGTATTTCATTTAGGACCTCCTTTGTATATGCGCGCAGTAACTAAAGCTGTTTTCGGAAAAAGCTATAAAAGAAAACCAGGTAGTGAAATCATGGAAAAATTTAGAGCATTGTTAACTGATGCCAAACATTTTCAAACCTATAAAGAAATGTTACCAAACGATTCTCTTATCTACAAACATGATAACACTACATTTAAAAAAGGAAATGGTTTAGGTAAAGATGATTTTTATAAATCTCAAAATATAAAAACTTGGAGTTCTGGTTATGATACCAATACGCTTATTTTCTTAGCAATACTCATTACAATTATTACTATCTTTTTAATAATCAAATTCGCATTTTAGATTAAACATTCGAAAATTTTAAATAATAAAGTTTTGTATTTTTAAACCTCTCACTTCAATTAAAAAATAATGGCAATCCTAATTCGTGAAGCAGAAAAAAAAGATATTCAGAAGATTTTAGAAATCATCAATTACGAAATTTTAAATGCTACCGTTGTTTACGATTATGATACTCGAACATACGAGACGCAACTAAAATGGTTTGATAAGAAAAAACAAGACGGGTTTCCTGTATTTGTTGCTACTAACAATGAAAATGTAATTGGTTACGGAACTTATGGAACCTTTAGAGCTTTTCAAGGTTTTAAATATAGTATTGAACATTCAATATATGTTCATAAAGATGGTCGCGGTAAAGGAATTGGAAAATTACTTTTAGCTCATCTTATTAAAACAGCAAAAAAACAAAATTATCATGTTATGATTGCTGGCGTTGATGCTTCAAATAAAGCAAGCGTACAATTTCATGAAAAATTTGGTTTCACAACAGTAGGTGTTTTTAAAGAAGTAGGTTTTAAGTTTGATAAATGGCTAGACTTACATTTTCTTCAATTAACATTAAAAGAAGTTTAAATTATGAATAAGAGCAACCATAAAGTAAAATCTCGTAGAAACTTTTTTAATAACCTTTTAGGCGTTTCAGTTGCTACATTAGTACCCGTTACTGCGATGGCAACTACAAAAAACACCAGTACAAATAATCCTATAATTAAACCAAAAAGATTAAAAAAGGGAGCTACCGTTGGTTTAATTGCACCTGGTTACGCTGTGAAAAATGAAGTTTTAGAACACGCTAAAGCTACATTAAAAAAAATGGGGTTTGTTCCTTTTCATACAGATAGAATTAAATGGAATCATGGTTATTTTAGCAATACTGACCAAGAAAGAGCTGATGATTTAAATGAGATGTTTGCAAACCCAAATATTGATGCTATTCTATGTGCTCGTGGTGGTTATGGTTGTACTAGAATAATGCAACTTATAGATTATGATTCAATAAAAAACAATCCAAAAATTTTAATTGGTTTTAGTGACATTACGGCTTTATTAAACGGGATTTATCAAGAAACTGGCTTAGTTACTTTCCATGGACCTGTTGGCAGTACTTTAGATGATGAATATTCGATACAACAACTTAAAAATATTTTAGTAAATCCTAAAAATAAAACTCTGATTCAAAATGTAGTGTTAAAGGCTGACAGAAAAGAATTAAGTAACCCTGAGTTTGAACGCTATACAATTACACCAGGTACTGCTACAGGAAAAATTGTTGGAGGTAGCCTTACGCTTATAAATGCATTAATTGGTACAGCACATGAAATAGATTTTACCAATAAAATTGTATGTATTGAAGATGTTGAAGAACCACCATACCGGATTGATCGTATGCTTACCCAACTTATCGAAGGCAAAACATTTAAGAATGCTAGCGCCATTGTAATAGGTGTATGTAGTGGTTGCGATAAAAAACCTAAACCAGGAAGCTTTACTTTAAAAGAAGTTATTTTAAATAGAATTCAACATTTAAATTTACCTTCTGCATACGGAATGAGTTTTGGTCACGTAACCAACAATTTCACTTTTCCTATAGGTATTGAAGCAACTTTTAATGCTGACACCATGACGATAGAGTTGTTAGAAAATGCTGTTTCTTAATTTTTAAAAATACGTTTTATCCCAATCTTTCCAGACTACTTCTAAACCTTGATTTTTTAACATCTGTACAATTTCTTCCGTACTACGTTCATCAGAAATTTCAAATTGTTCTAATGATTGCGGATCAACCGTATAACCTCCTGGGTTCGTTTTAGATTCTGCACTTATAGATGTGGCGCCTAGGTTTACTATATTATCTCTAAAAACCTCACTCTCTCTTGTAGACATAGAGAGCTCTACATCTTCATCAAATAAACGAAATGCACAAATTAGTTGCACCAAATCTGCATCTGTCATTTCTACTTTTGGTTCTAATCCTCCAGAATGCGGACGCAAACGAGGGAAAGAAATAGAATACTTTGTTTTCCAATATGTTTTTTGCAAATATTTTAAATGTAAGGCTGTAAAAAAACTATCTGCACGCCAATCTTCTAACCCGAATAATGCACCTAAACCAATTTTATGAATACCTGCTTTTCCTAATCTATCAGGCGTTTCTAAACGATAATTAAAATTAGATTTTTTCCCTTTCGGATGGTGTTTTTTATATTCTTCTCTATGATAAGTTTCTTGATAAACTAATACAGCATACAATCCGCTTTCTATCAATAGTTCATATTCATTTTGATCTAAAGGCTGTATTTCAATTGTAATATTAGAAAATTGAGAACGAATTAATTGAATTGCATTTTTAATATAATCTACCCCTACTGTTTGGTTTGCCTCACCTGTAACTAATAAAATATGATCATAACCTTTAGCTTTTAAAAAAGAAACTTCTTTTAAAATTTCAGTATTTGTTAAAGTTCTTCTAGCAATTTTATTAGTTAGACTAAAACCGCAATACGTACAAATATTCTGACACTCATTACTTAAATACATTGGGGCATACATTTGTATGGTATTTCCAAAACGTTTTTTAGTAAGTGCTTTACTCTTTTGAGCCATTTGTTCTAAAAATGGTTTAGCTTCAGGTGATATTAAAGCTTTAAAGTCTTCTAAATTTCTTTTATCTTTTACCAAAGCCTGCTCAACGTCTGAAGTTGTTTTATTAAAAATGCTACTCAAGGTAGCATCCCAATTATAAGTATCGAATAATGTAGTAAATGTGCTCATCTTTTTTCTTTAATCTAAAAATGAAGTTAATGGGCTACTAGCTTCTGCTTGATTTTTTACTGGTGCTAATTTTGCTTCATATGCAATTCTACCAGCTTCAACCGCCATTTTAAACGCCTTTGCCATCTCAACAGGATTTTGAGATACTGCAATGGCTGTGTTTACCAATACAGCATCAGCACCAATTTCCATTGCATGTGCCGCATGAGAAGGACTCCCAATTCCTGCGTCAATAATTACAGGAACATTAGATTGTTCTATAATAATATCTAAAAAATCTAAGGTTTTCAAACCTTTATTACTACCTATCGGAGCCCCAAGTGGCATTACACATTGCGCACCAACATCCTCTAAACGCTTACACAAAACAGGGTCTGCGTGAATATAAGGCATTACTACAAAACCAAGTTTCACTAATTCTTTAGTTGCTTTTAATGTCTCAATAGGGTCAGGCAATAAATACCTCGGATCAGGATGAATCTCTAATTTAACCCAATTAGTTTCTAAGGCTTCACGAGATAATTCCGTTGCAAAAATGGCTTCTTTTGCAGTTCTTACCCCCGAAGTATTTGGTAATAAATTAATACGCTCATGATTTAAATGTTTTAAAATATCATCATTTTCATTAGTAACATCAACTCTTTTTAAAGCTACAGTAATTAATTCACTTTCAGAAGCTAGTAAAGATTCTCGCATTAACTCAGAAGAACTAAATTTTCCAGTTCCAGTGAATAGACGAGACGTAAACTCTTTACCTGCTATTGTTAAATTTTGTTTCATTTTTTAATTTTATATAATGAGTTTCTAATAATGGCTCGTAAACTATTCAAATGTTTGAATGATTTTCAAACTGGTTTTTTATTTCAATGAAACTCTCTAATGGATTTTCATTATTCCAAACACCACCTAAAACACCAATTCCATTGTAGCCTAATTTTAGAACCTCAGGAATTGTTTTAAAATTCACACCTCCCATTCCTATAATAGTTTTATCAATCCCATTAACATCAAAAATTCTTCCTTTATAACCAACTTTAGATATTGAATTAAAAACTGGACTTAACAGATGATAATCAAATTCGAAATAGCAATCCTCAAGCTCTTCTGGTTCATGAAAAGATGAGCTTATTGTTTTACCATACATCTTCAAGTTTTTAAAGTACCGACCTGGATTATCTATATGATCTTTACGCTTTTGTTCTTGAAAATGTATGCCTTTTAAATTAAAATCATTTATTAATTCATGAAAACAATGCAAAACAATTCTGTTATGGTATATCTCTTCAACCTGATTCAAATAATCACAATGTTGTTGTAAGTTTTTATCTGGTTTTCTAAAATGATAGTATTCTAAACCAGCTTTAAAAAGCTGATTTAGAATACCAATTTCATTTTTCACATCCTTCTCCGGACTAATAACTACAATCATAATTTATAAATAAACTTCAGAACCTTTTTCTATAAATTCTTTTGATTTTTCTTCCATTCCTTTAGAAAACACCTCATCACCTTCTACTTTGTTTTCGGCCGCAAAATCTCTTACTTCCTGAGAAATTTTCATAGAACAAAATTTTGGCCCGCACATAGAACAAAAATGAGCAACTTTTGCTCCATCAGCTGGTAAAGTTTCGTCGTGAAACTCGCGAGCACGTTCTGGGTCTAATCCTAAATTAAATTGATCTTCCCAACGGAATTCAAAACGAGCCATACTTAAAGCATTATCCCTATGTTGTGAACCTGGATGACCTTTTGCTAAATCGGCCGCATGCGCTGCTAACTTATAAGTTACCACTCCTACACGAACATCTTCTTTATTCGGCAAACCTAAATGCTCTTTTGGGGTAACATAACACAACATTGCACAGCCATACCAACCAATCATAGCCGCACCAATACCCGAAGTAATATGATCATAACCCGGAGCAATATCAGTAGTTAAAGGGCCTAATGTATAAAAAGGCGCCTCATCACAAACTTCAATTTGCTTTTCCATATTTTCTTTAATCATATGCATTGGCACATGACCTGGACCCTCAATAAAACATTGTACTTCGTGCTTACGAGCTATTTTCGCTAATTCTCCTAAAGTCTCTAATTCTGAAAATTGAGCTTCATCATTTGCATCAGCAACTGAACCTGGACGCAATCCATCTCCCAACGAAAACGCAACATCGTACGTTTTTAAAATCTCGCAAATTTCTTCAAAGTGAGTATATAAAAAACTTTCTTTATGATGTGCTAAACACCATTTAGCCATAATTGAACCACCACGAGAAACAATACCAGTTACACGTTTTGCGGTCATTGGCACATAACGCAATAAAACACCTGCATGAATAGTAAAATAATCTACCCCTTGCTCCGCTTGTTCTAGTAAAGTGTCTTTAAATATTTCCCATGTTAAATCTTCGGCAACTCCATTTACTTTTTCTAATGCTTGATAAATTGGAACCGTGCCCACAGGAACTGGCGAATTACGGATAATCCACTCACGAGTTTCGTGAATATTTTGTCCTGTAGACAAATCCATAATATTATCTGCTCCCCAACGGCAAGCCCACACTGCTTTTTCTACTTCTTCTTCAATAGATGAAGTTGTTGCTGAATTACCAATATTAGCATTTATCTTAACCAAAAAGTTCCGCCCTAAAATCATAGGTTCAGCTTCAGGATGGTTAATATTAGAAGGAATTACTGCACGACCCCTTGCCACTTCACTACGTACAAATTCTGGAGTAATTTTTTCAGGAATTGAAGCTCCAAAATGCTCTCCTTTATGCTGTTTTCTTATTTGGGTCATTTCATCAATTCGCTGATTTTCACGAATTGCTATGTATTCCATTTCTGGAGTAATAATTCCTTTTTTAGCATAATGTAATTGAGTAACATTTTGACCTTTTTTAGCGCGCTTAGGTTTATGCTTTAAATCAAAACGCATATGATCTAAATTTTTGTCATTTAAACGCTCATTGCAATATTTAGAACTAAAAGCATCTAGCTTTTCAACATCGTCACGATCTAAAATCCATTGTTCTCTTATTCTCTCAATGCCATTATGTACATTAATGTTTTTATTAGGATCTGTATATGGCCCAGAGGTATCATAGACAGTAACAGGTTCGTTTGGTGTTTTCTTTTTTGTTATCGAGTCTGTCGTGCCACTCAAAGAAATTTCACGCATTGCCACTTTAATCTGAGGGTGAATTTTTCCTTGCACATAAACCTTTTTAGATTTCGGAAAAGGTTTGGTTGAAACTTGATTTGTTTTTGGAGCTGTGTCTTTAATTTTCATTTTACAATTTTTATTAATCGGTTATTTAGGAGTTGAATTGATTAAAAATTAACCTCCTTGTGAAGCTTGAATAATTAAAACTGTATCATTATTAGAGATAAGATGTGTGTCCCATACATCTTTTAAAATTACCTCATTATTAATTGCTAGAGCTATGCCCTTTTTGGAAGATTTTACTTTTTCAAGTAATTGGAGCACAGTTGTTTTTTCTTCAATGTGCATTTGTTTTTCGTTTACAACAATAGAAATCATGATACAGTATATTTTAAATATCCTGTAAATTTTAAAAGTTGTAGAAATGTTTCTTTGAAATTATAGTTTTACTTCTAAGACTGAAATATACTATATGTAAAAAATTGCAAACACTTATTGCAAAGTGTTTTTCAACTTTTCCCTTCGACGGTACTAACCGTATCAGGTTCAAAGGGTATTTCTCAGTTCCTTAAAAAGGAACACCCCTAAAGTTTACTTTGTAAAGTTAATAAAAATATTTTTATCTAAGTAGGTTTTAATTTGCTACTTCACTAATAAATTTAATTCGGTATAAACGTAATTCTTCATCTTCATAATCACCATCAAACTCTTCAATGGCAACATCAATTTTATCAGATTCCGCTTCTAAAAAATAATCGTGTAACTCTTCTTGCTGGTCTTCATCTAAAACCTCATCAATCCAATAGCTAATATTTAATTTTGTACCACTATAAACTATTTGTTCCATCTCACGAATTAATTCAGGAATTTCAAGTCCTTTAGCTGAAGCAATATCATCTAAAGGTAGTTTACGATCTACATTCTGTATTACATATAATTTTAATGCAGAGTTTGCACCTGTACTTTTAACTACTAAATCGTCAGGTCTAATAATATCATTGTCTTCAACATATTGCTTGATATAAGCAACAAAAGGCTTACCATATTTTTTAGCTTTCCCCTCACCTACACCATGAATATTAACCAGCTCTTCAACAGAAACCGGATATTTGAGTGCCATATCTTGTAATGATGGGTCTTGAAAAATAACAAAAGGTGGTACACCTAATTTTTGACCTTCTTTTTTACGTAAATCTTTTAAAGTTTTTAGCAGTTTTTCATCGGCAACACCACCGCTAGTTTTTGCTGCACTTACAATAGCATCGTCTGTAGCTTGATTATAAACATGATCTTTAGTCATCATAAAAGAAATAGGATTCTCTAAATACGCAGCTCCTTTATCTGTAACATGTAAAATTCCGTATTGCTCAATTTCTTTTTTAAGGTAACCCGCTACTAAAGCTTGGCGAACTAAAGCCATCCAATGCTCGTTATCTTTATCTTTACCAATACCAAAAAATGGTTTTTCATTGGTTTTATGTGATGATATAATAGCATTTACTTTACCTGTAAGTACTTTTACAATTTCTTTTGATTTAAATTTTTCCATAGTGCCTTTCACCACCTGAATAACTTTTATTAAATCATCTTTAGCTTCTTCTTTGTCTTTCGGATTTTTAGTGTTGTCATCCATTTTAGCTCCTTCACCATTTATCTCATCAAATTCTTCTCCGAAATAATGAAGAATAAATTTTCTACGAGACATAGATGTTTCGGCATAAGCAACCATTTCTTGTAACAATGCATTACCTATTTCTTGCTCTGCTACTGGTTTGCCTGACATGAATTTTTCAAGCTTCTCAATATCTTTGTACGAATAAAAAGCTAAACAATGGCCTTCACCACCATCTCTACCTGCTCTACCCGTTTCTTGGTAGTAACTTTCAATACTTTTAGGAATATCATTATGAATCACAAACCGAACATCAGGCTTGTCAATTCCCATACCAAAGGCAATGGTAGCCACTACAACATCAACATCTTCCATCAAAAACATATCTTGATATTTAGATCGTGTTTTAGTATCAAAACCTGCATGGTAAGGCACTGCACTTACTCCATTTACTTGTAATACTTGTGCTAATTCCTCAACCTTTTTTCTACTCAAACAATAGATAATACCAGATTTACCCGAATTCTGTTTTACAAAACGAATAATATCAGATTCTATATTTTGAGTTTTTGGTCGTACTTCGTAAAATAAATTTGGCCTGTTAAATGATGCTTTAAATAAATCTGCATCACCAATACCTAAGTTTTTAATTATATCTTCTTGAACTTTAGGAGTTGCCGTAGCAGTCAAACCAATTACCGGAATGTTATCGCCTAACCTAGCGATTATAGTTTTTAAATTACGGTATTCTGGCCTAAAATCATGTCCCCATTCTGATATACAATGAGCCTCATCAACCGCAACAAATGAAATTTTTACAGATTGTAAAAATTCAACATACTCATCTTTAGTTAATGACTCTGGTGCAACATATAATAATTTAGTAATACCGCTTGTAATATCACTTTTTACTTGCTTTATTTCCGTTTTAGTTAACGAAGAATTTAAAACATGAGCTATACCTACTTCAGATGAAACACCACGAATGGCATCAACTTGATTTTTCATCAATGCAATTAAAGGAGAAACAACAATTGCTGTACCTTCTTGCATTAAGGCTGGTAATTGGTAGCAAAGAGATTTTCCGCCCCCTGTGGGCATTATCACAAAGCAATTTTTCCCATCAAGAATGCTTTTAACAACACTCTCTTGAAGTCCTTTAAACTTAGAAAAACCAAAATATTTTTTTAGTGAGGAATGCAAATTAATATCACTCAAACTCATAATGTATTAAACTATTAATATGGCTTACAATTAAATTAGTAAAAACTAACCTATTTCACTAACGCTTGCAGCAAGATAAAAATTATTCTAAAAACAAAAAGTTACTTTAAATAATTTTAAATATACTATAACATATAGTTTATGTAATTTTGTAACTAAATATAAGACATTCTTTTAGGAATACAATTAGATAATTGAAAAAATAACATTGGAAAACGATACTGCAATACTAAAAATCGCCAAGAGAACCATTGAAAATGAGGCAAATGCAATTCAAAACCTCTCTTCCCTTTTAGATAATAAATTTTCTAACGCTGTAAAACACATTATCAATTCATCTGGTAGAATTGTCATTTCAGGGATTGGCAAAAGTGCACTTATAGCTTCAAAAATAGTTGCAACTTTAAATTCAACAGGAACTCCTGCCATTTTTATGCATGCTGCAGATGCTATTCATGGTGATTTAGGAACTATTCAAGAATATGACACGGTAATTTGCATATCAAATAGTGGTAATACACCCGAAATAAAAATGTTAATACCGCTCATTAAAAAAGGCGGTAATACATTAATTGCAATGACAGGTAATTTAGATTCTGCTCTAGCAAAACAATCAGATTTTGTTTTAAATACTTATGTAGAAAAAGAAGCTTGTCCAAATAATTTAGCTCCAACCACAAGTACAACGGCTCAATTAGTTATTGGTGATGCGATTGCTGTTTGTTTATTAGAATTAAGAGGTTTTAGTAGTAAAGATTTTGCAAAATACCACCCTGGTGGCACATTAGGCAAACGTTTGTATTTACGCGTTTCTGATATTGCGGAAAAAAATCAAAAACCTCAGGTAGATATTAATGCTGATGTAAAAACGGTTATTGTTGAAATATCTAAAAAAATGCTTGGCGTCACTGCTGTACTAGAGAATGATAAAATTGTTGGTATTGTTACCGATGGTGATATTAGAAGAATGCTAAACAAGCATGATGTTATTGGCGGGCTTACTGCTAAAGATATTATGAGCTCAAACCCAAAAACTATAGCAAATAATACATTAGCTATAAAGGCATTAGAATTAATGCAAGAAAAAAATATATCACAAGTATTAGCCGTTGACAACGGCACTTATATGGGCGTAGTTCATATTCATAATTTAATAACTGAAGGAATTTTATAACAAAGATGAAAGAAACTCAAAATGAGATGTCTTTTTTAGACCATCTAGAAGAATTACGCTGGCATTTAATACGTGCAACTTTAGCAGTTGTTATCATTGGATGTGTTGCTTTTGCTGTAAGTGGTTTTATATTTGACAATATTATTTTTGCACCAAGTAGAATGGACTTTGCAACCTATGAGTTCTTCTGTAATATCGCTACTTTTTTTAATATGGAGTCTGATTTTTGTGCAGATAAATTACCATTCACCATACAAAGTAGAACTATGGCAGGGCAGTTTTCTGCTGATATTTGGACCTCAATTTGGGCTGGAGTTATTTTAGCATTTCCCTACATTTTATTTGAAATGTGGAAATTTATAAGTCCTGGTTTGTATGAAAAAGAACGTAAAAACTCTAAAGGTTTTATTGTTATTGCTTCGTTTTTATTCTTTTTAGGTGTTTTATTTGGGTATTATATTGTTGCTCCGTTATCTATAAACTTTTTAGGCACATATTCAGTAAGTGAAACAGTTTTAAATGAATTTGATTTAAGCTCCTATATTTCAACATTACGATCTTCAGTAATCGCTTGTGGAATTATTTTTGAATTACCGATTATCATCTTTTTCTTAACTAAAATTGGTTTAGTTACTCCTGAAATTTTAAAGAAATATAGAAAAATTGCACTTGTTGTTGTACTTATATTATCAGCTGTAATTACACCTCCTGATGTTGCTAGCCAAATTGTTGTATCAATACCTATTATAATATTGTACCAAGTGAGTATTTACATCTCAGGTTATGTACTTCGAAAAGAAGCAAAAAAGGAAGCTAAATTAAAAAAACAAAAGGCTAAATAATTTTAAAAAGTTGATACTAACCGTTTCAAAATGGTTAAAAAACAATTAATTACTTTTATTGATAAGCTTTTAAGTTTAGATTTGATACGAATTTAACCATACAGAAATTCATTTAAATGAAGTTACGCGCAGATAATATAATGAAGTCCTACAGAGGGCGACAAGTAGTAAGAGGTATATCTCTTGAGGTAAACCAAGGTGAAATCGTAGGCCTTTTGGGGCCTAACGGAGCTGGTAAAACTACTTCTTTTTATATGATTGTTGGTTTAGTAAAACCTAATGGCGGTAATATATATTTAGATAATACTGAAATTACAAAATTCCCCATGTATAAAAGAGCCCAACATGGTATTGGGTACTTAGCACAAGAGGCTTCGGTATTTAGAAAATTAAGTATTGAAGATAATATTTTAAGTGTATTACAATTAACCAAGCTCAGTAAAAAAGAGCAAGAAATGAAAATGGAATCGCTTATTGAAGAATTTAGTCTTGGTCACATACGTACAAACCGTGGAGATTTACTTTCTGGTGGTGAGCGTAGACGTACTGAAATTGCTCGTGCACTAGCAACTGACCCAAAATTTATACTTCTTGATGAACCGTTTGCTGGGGTTGACCCGGTTGCTGTTGAAGATATTCAGCGAATTGTAGCGCAACTTAAAAACAAAAATATTGGCATTTTAATTACCGATCACAACGTACAAGAAACTCTTGCTATTACTGAGCGTTCTTATTTAATGTTTGAAGGTGGTATTTTAAAATCAGGTATACCTGAAGATCTTGCTGCTGATGAAATGGTACGTAAAGTATATTTAGGTCAGAATTTTGAGCTTCGTAAGAAGAAATTAGATTTTTAAAAAACTACACTCCAAATTGCGTTAAGTGATGGTCAATATGTTTGTAAAACAAATTATTCCATTCTGTTTTATTTAACTTACCAAAAGAGTTTGATTCTTTACCATCAAAGCCAGCTTCACCTAATTCTTCTGTTTTAATTATATATGCAATAAGTCTGTTTTTCTCAGCTTCAAAATCTCGCTCACCTTTAATTATAAAAGCAGGCGCTGTTTGAGAATTTCGTTTGTAAGGCTTTTCATTAACCACCGTGTTTTTTACAAATGATTTAAGTATAAATTTCATAAAAGCGTTAGGCTTCTTATGTTTATCTTCATAAACCATTTCATACATAACACTTAAATGCGCCAGCATTTGACTAACGTCCATTTTACCCCAATTGGCTTGTGTAGTTGGTGTTAAAATATTTGTACGCTCAATAACTTTATTTGAAACTTCTTTGGTAAAAATGTTTGGTAAGGCCATAATTATTAAGGGTTTTTACTAGAGACGGAATTAAATACTGAAAGTGCTATATAAAATATGATTATAGCTGGTACTGCTAAAAACTTCAGGGTTGCTAACAACACTAAACAAATTAAGATAAAAATATATCGAACAGCATTATCTTTAAAATTCCAGCTTTTAAATTTTAATGCAAATAATTCTAAATTACAGTTTAGCAGAAACGCACTGAAAAATGTTGTACCTAATAAAAACCATTGATTTAAAATCACTCCATTTAAAACATCATTATTATGATACATTAATATTAATGGCAATGAAATGATCAATAATGCATTAGCAGGTGTTGGCAAACCTACAAATGAATCTGTTTGGTTTTCATCTATATTAAACTTTGCTAATCGATATCCTGAACCCAAAGTCACAACAAATCCTAAAAGCGGTATTAAGGATGATATTTCTAAGCCATTTAAAAATGAGCCATTTTCAATATGTAAATCAGAACTCCAGCCACCAGAAAAAGACATTTCTAAAAGCTTAAACATTACTACACCCGGAACTACACCACTAGTAACCATATCTGCCATAGAGTCTAACTGCAAACCAAGTTCACTTTTTACATTTAAAATGCGAGCTGAAAATCCATCAAAAAAATCAAAAACAATACCTAAAAACACAAAAAGAGCTACCATTTCAAACACACAGTGAATTGCAAATACCATTGCAATACAACCGCAAAATAAATTTAAAAGTGTAATAAAATTAGGTATGTATTTTTTCATAATTGTTAAGCTTTATGTAAAAGTAGGATAATTTTCTTTGAAATAATTCTGAACAAAAAATTCTTTGCATCTTTGTTATGCGAACTACTTAGCTAGACCCAAAATCATGAAATTAAAATCGTTCTTTTTTATTTTATTTTTTACCGTTTCTGTAATTGGTTATTGTCAACCAAAGTTAACTACAAAATCAACCATTAGCATTTTAACTGTTGGTACTGCCGATGAATTATATGCAAAATTTGGTCACAGTGCTATTCGCATTAAAGATCCTAGTTTAGGTATTGATGTGGTGTACAACTATGGCCATTTCGACTTTAATACACCTAATTTTTACTATAAGTTTACACGCGGAAAATTACTTTATGAATTATCGAGAGGTTCATTCTCTAGATTTATGTACAGCTACGAAGTAGAAAACAGATGGGTGAAAGAGCAAAAATTGAACCTAACCTTAAAAGAAAAAAATGACTTTCTTGCTTTTTTAGAAGACAACTACAAGCCTGACAATCGATTTTATAAATATGATTTTTTATTTGACAATTGCTCCACAAGAATACCCAATGCATTAAAAACCGTTTTAGGTGACAAATTAAGTTTTGATTACTCTCACCTAACCAAACAATATACATTTAGAGAATTATTACAGCAAAACCTTGAAGTAAACTCATGGTCAAATTTTGGTATTGATCTTGCACTTGGTTCAGTAATAGATAGAGAAGCTACACCATGGGAGCATTTGTTTTTACCTATATATGTTTACAAACAATTACCTTACACCGAAGTGGGAGGTAAAAATATTGTAACTAGTGACAAGTATTTATTAGGTGTTAAACCCAGAGAAAATAATGATAATTTTATCACATCACCTTTAGTTGTACTTGCTATTTTTTTAAACTTAGTAGCTCTAATCACGTATTTAGATTATAAAAACGACACGCGTAGTAAGTGGCTAGATTTTATAATCTTTTTTATCACAGGAATTGCAGGTTTATTGATCGTCTTTCTTTGGTTAGGAACCGACCATAAAGCAACAGCCAATAATTTTAACTTTTTATGGACATTCCCATTAAACATAGTACTTGCATTTTTTATTTTAAAAGATAACCTACCAAAATGGGTAACTACATATTTATATACTCTTATTGGATTTTTAGTTTTAGCAATGATTATCTGGATATTTAAAGTTCAAGATTTTAGTATATTAATACTTCCAATCGTTATTTTATTAGCAATCAGGTATTCATTTTTAATTTATAAACAAAGGTCTGCTAGAGTTCATTAACTTTGCGGACTTAACACCAACGTTACATGAACCTACTCTCTGTAGAAAATATAGCCAAAGCATATGGCGAACATGTCTTATTCTCTGATATTTCATTCGGGATAAATAAAGACCAAAAAATTGCATTAATTGCTAAAAATGGTAGTGGTAAAACATCTATTTTAAACATACTTTCTGGTTTAGACACCCCTGATTCTGGTCAAGTAAATTATAGAAAAGGAATACGAGTTTCTTTTTTAGATCAAGAACCAAATTTAGATCCTGAATTAACTATTGAACAAACTATTTTTGCTTCAGATAATGAGGTATTAAAAGTGATTCGTGCTTATGAAAAAGCATTAGAAAACCCGGAAGATGCTGATGCTTACCAAACAGCTTTTGAAGGCATGGAGCGTTTTCAAGCTTGGGATTTTGAAACTCAGTACAAACAAATACTTTCAAAACTAAACTTACACGATGTAAACTTAAAAGTTAATATACTCTCTGGTGGACAAAAGAAACGTTTAGCTCTTGCTGATGCTTTGATCAATAAACCTGATTTATTAGTTTTAGATGAACCTACCAACCATTTAGATTTAGAGATGATTGAATGGTTAGAGCAGTATTTTGCTAAAGAAAATATGACGCTATTTATGGTTACGCACGACCGTTACTTTTTAGAGCGTGTGTGTAATGAAATTATAGAACTTGATGAAGGTGTTTTGTATCCTTACAAGGGAAATTATTCTTATTATTTAGAGAAAAAAGAAGCTCGTATTGAGCAAGAAGCTACAGAACAGCATAAATCTAAAATTCTATTTAAAAAAGAATTGAATTGGATGCGTAGACAGCCAAAGGCACGTACTACAAAATCTAAATCAAGAATTGACGATTTTTACGAAATTAAAGAGAGAGCCAACAAACGTAGGAATGAGAATGAGGTTGAACTTGAGATAAATATGGAGCGTATGGGCACCAAAATTATCGAGTTACACAAAATCTCAAAATCATACCCTAATAAGCCTATTTTAGATGATTTTGAATATAATTTCTTACGTGGTGAACGCATAGGTATTATTGGTAAAAACGGTGCCGGGAAATCTACATTCTTAAATATTTTAAGTGGCAAAGAAGAACCTGACAGTGGCAAAGTTGTTGTTGGTGAAACTATAAAATTTGGGTATTACACTCAAAAAGGAATAAATATAAAAGACGGGCAAAAAGTTATTGATGTTATTCGTGAGTTTGGTGATTATATTCCACTTGCAAAAGGCCGTCAAATATCTGCACAACAATTGTTAGAGCGTTTTTTGTTTGATCGTAAAAAACAGTATGATTTTGTAGACAAATTAAGTGGTGGTGAGCGCAAACGTTTATACTTGTGTACAATTTTAATTCAGAATCCTAACTTTTTAATTCTAGATGAGCCTACTAATGATTTAGATATTGTAACACTAAATGTTTTAGAAAGCTTTTTAATGGATTTTCCTGGTTGTTTAATTGTTGTATCTCACGACCGTTATTTTATGGACAAAATTGTAGACCACCTTTTTGTTTTTAGAGGTGATGCTGTGATTGAAGATTTTCCAGGTAACTATTCTGATTACAGATCTTACGAAGACAGTGCTGTTTTAGAAAGCAGAGCTGCAAAAAAAGAAAAACCTCAAGAAAGTTCTGAAACTAATGACAAAGGCTCTTGGAAAAAAGAAGAAAAGAAAAAACTCTCTTTTCAAGAACAAAAAGAATACACGAATATAGAACGTGAGATTAAAAAATTAGAAGCTAAAAAAGAAAAAACACAGCAAAAGTTCACCGACACTTCATTATCAGGAGATCAGATAAAAGAGCTTTCGATTGAATTAAAAGAAATTGAAGATGCTATTGAGGCGAAAACGGAACGTTGGTTTGAGCTTTCTGCTTTATTATAATAAAACCTAATGCAATTTTTTAAGTACCTTAATTTTTTAATTACTGCCACTAATCAACATGGTGTGCACTCCCCTTTTGTATATAATTACATTACAAAAGGCATTTATAGTAAAGAAAAATTTAGTGCTAAAAAGTCAGAAAACATTCTCTTAAAAACCTTAATCTATTTTAAAATTTCGTCAATAAATATAGATTCAGAAAACATATTACTTCAACAAACGGTGAAGAGTAATTTCCCGAATATCAAATTTGATAGCTCATCGTCTGAATTTTTCTATTTTAAAAACTTAAATGAAGTAGGTAAAATAAAAAATATATCAACCAAGAATGATAGTATTGTTTTTATTCATAATCTTCATAAGTATACTAATACTTGGCAAGACCTAATTAAAGACAAAAAAATTACTATTAGCATTAATTTGTTTTTTTGTGGCATCTTATTTTTTAGAAAAGAACAAGCTAAAGAGAATTTTAAAATTAGAATATATTCTAGTATTTTTAAATAAAAGCAACTCGAATGGATTACATCATATACATAATATGTGCTTTTTTAGCCATAATTTTCATTAAGAATCTTATGGACAACAAAAAGCGTTCAAAAAAAAGAAAAGATCGCAAATTCATGGATCGCAAATAATATGAAAATATATACCAAAACAGGAGATAAAGGCACAACAGCATTATTTGGTGGTACGCGTGTACCAAAACATCACATTCGTATTGATAGTTATGGTACTGTTGATGAACTAAATTCTTGGATTGGCTTAATTCGCGATCAGCAAATAGATATTCATTATAAAGAAATACTTACTACAATTCAAAATCATTTATTTACCGTGGGAGCTATTTTAGCCACTGCGCCCGATAAAGCAATTTTGAAGAATGGTAAGGAACGCTTAAATATTAATAAGATTGATGATGTTGCAATTCAATTATTGGAAAACGAAATAGATCATATGGAAGATAATTTAGCTCCAATGACGCATTTTATTCTTCCTGGCGGACATACAATAGTGTCATACTGTCATATTGCCAGAACAGTTTGTCGTAGAGCTGAACGAATTTCATCATTATTAAATGAGGATGAGCCTTTTGAAGAAAATGTATTAGTTTACCTAAACAGACTCTCTGATTATCTTTTCGTATTATCAAGAAAACTAACATCAGATTTGAATGCAGATGAAATTAAATGGATTCCTAAAAAAAATAAATACTAAAACTTTTATTTTCAAGTTATTAAATTGTAATTAATTTTATAATAAACACGAATTAACTTGGTTTTTTCAATTTTAAATTTATTTTTGCAAAAAAAATAAAATAATACCACTAACATATGTATTGGACTTTAGAACTAGCATCTTACTTAAGTGATGCGCCTTGGCCAGCCAGTAAAGATGAGCTTATAGATTACGCAATTAGAACCGGTGCTCCACTAGAGGTTGTAGAAAACTTACAATCAATGGAAGAAGAAGGTGGCGAAATCTACGAATCTATTGAAGAAATTTGGCCAGATTACCCAACGGAAGAAGATTACCTCTGGAATGAGGACGAATATTAAATATTAACTGAATAACATTAAAAAAGTCTCATCTGAGGCTTTTTTTTTACTTAATTTTGAACCTACACGCTGTAATAGTACTTTACAGCTATTTAAGTTCAATTCCATTTTGTCATGCAATGTTATCAAAAAATGCTTTGGTACGGTTATGGCATAATATTTAAAAAATAAATTATAAATATGAGTTTTATAAATTCTGTCTTAAAAGTCTTTGTAGGCGATAAAGCAAAAAAAGACGTTAAGGTACTACAACCAATAATAAATAAAATACATGCTTTTGAAAAAGAGCTAGAACTTTTAACTATTGATGAGATAAGGCAGAAAACAATCGATTTTAAAGAACAAATAAAAGAAGATTGTAAAGCAATAAACGACAAAATTAATGTTTTAGAAGAAGAAGTAAAAGCTTCAAAAGACATTGATAAAAATGAAGATATTTATGCTGAAATTGATAAGCTTAAAAAAGAAGTTTATGAAATATCAGAAAAAACGTTAAAAAAGATCCTCCCAGAAGCTTTTGCAGTAGTTAAAGAAACTGCAAAACGATTCGCAAACAATCCAACACTAGAAGTTACAGCATCAGAATTTGATAGAGAATTATCGGGCACTAAAGAGTATGTTAGTTTAGAAGGTGATAAAGCTATTTGGAAAAACTCATGGAACGCCGCTGGTAAAGAAGTCACTTGGGACATGATACATTATGATGTTCAATTAATTGGTGGTATTGCACTTCACGAAGGTAAAATTGCAGAAATGCAAACTGGTGAAGGTAAAACCTTAGTTGCAACATTACCTTTATATTTAAATGCCTTAACTGGTAACGGTACTCACCTAGTAACAGTTAACGATTACCTTGCAAAACGTGATAGCGCATGGATGGCTCCTTTATTCCAATTTCACGGAATGACAATTGATTGCATTGACAATCACCAACCGAACTCTGAAGGTAGACGTGCTGCTTACAATGCAGACATTACCTACGGTACTAATAACGAATTTGGTTTTGATTACTTAAGAGATAACATGGCACATGCACCAAGTGATTTGGTACAACGTCCACATAACTTTGCAATTGTCGATGAGGTCGATTCTGTTTTAGTTGATGATGCTCGTACACCTTTAATTATTTCTGGTCCTGTACCAAAAGGTGATATTCACGAATTTGATGAACTTAAACCAAAAGTGAATGATATTGTTCATTTACAAAAACAATATTTAACAGGTGTTTTAGCTGAAGCTAAAAAGTTGATAAACGCAGGTGACACAAAAGAAGGTGGTTTTCAACTATTACGTGTTCACCGTGGTTTACCAAAAAACAAAGCATTAATTAAATTTTTAAGTGAAGAAGGGGTTAAACAATTGCTTCAAAAAACTGAAAATTTCTATATGCAAGATAATAACCGTGAAATGCCTAAAATAGATGAGGCATTATGGTTTGTTATTGATGAAAAAAACAATCAAATTGAACTTACTGAAAAAGGTGTTGGTCACATCTCTGGAGAACAAGACAGGGAGTTTTTTGTGATGCCAGATATTGGTGGTGAAATTGCAAAAATAGAAAACCAAAATCTTGAAGTTGAAGAAGAAGCTGAATTAAAAGAAGAGCTTTTTAAAGAATTTGGCGTAAAAAGTGAACGAATTCATACTTTAAACCAATTATTAAAAGCATACACTCTTTTTGAAAAAGATGTGGAATATGTAGTAATGGATAACAAAGTAATGATTGTTGATGAACAAACTGGTCGTATTATGGATGGTCGTCGTTATTCTGACGGATTACACCAAGCCATTGAGGCTAAAGAAAATGTGAAGATTGAAGCTGCAACACAAACATTTGCAACGGTAACTTTACAAAACTACTTTAGAATGTACAGCAAGCTTGCTGGTATGACAGGTACTGCAATTACTGAAGCAGGTGAATTCTGGGAAATTTACGAGTTAGATGTTATGGAAATTCCTACTAACAGACCAATTGCTCGTGATGACAGAAACGATTTAATTTATAAAACTAAGCGTGAAAAATATAATGCAATTATAGAAGAGGTCACAAAACTTTCTGCTGCAGGTAGACCAGTTTTAATTGGTACAACATCTGTAGAGATTTCTGAACTTTTATCACGTATGCTTAGCATTAGAAAAGTACCACACAATGTACTGAATGCAAAAATGCATAAAAAAGAGGCTGATATTGTTGAAGAAGCTGGTAAAGCTGGTATTGTAACAATAGCAACCAATATGGCTGGTCGTGGTACCGATATTAAATTATCAACTGAAGTTAAAAATGCTGGTGGTTTAGCTATTATTGGTACAGAGCGTCATGATTCTCGTCGTGTAGATAGACAGTTACGTGGTCGTTCTGGTCGTCAAGGAGATCCTGGAAGCTCTCAATTTTATGTTTCTTTAGAAGATAACCTAATGCGTTTATTCGGCTCTGATAGAGTGGCTAAGATGATGGATAAGATGGGGTTAGAAGATGGTGAAGTTATTCAACATTCAATGATGACCAAATCTATTGAGCGTGCACAGAAAAAAGTTGAAGAAAATAACTTTGGTGTTCGTAAGCGATTATTAGAGTACGATGATGTAATGAATGCACAAAGGGAAGTTATTTACAAAAGACGTCGTCATGCATTACAAGGCGAACGTTTAAAAGTAGATATCGCAAACATGATTTATGATACTTGTGAAGTTATTGCCGAAGACAATAAAAATGCAAGTGATTATAAAAATTTCGAATTCGAATTAATTAAATATTTTGCAATCACCTCTCCTATTTCTGAAGATGAGTTTGCTAAAAAGAATGTTACTGAAATAGCTAACATACTTTACAAAGAAGCTTTCGCTCACTATGAGCAAAAAATGGAGCGTAGTGCTACAACAGCTTATAAAGTTATTAAAAGCGTTTACGAAGACGAAGCAAATAAATTTGAGCGTATCGTTGTTCCTTTTTCTGATGGCATCAAAACTTTTAATATTGTTACCAACTTAAAAGATGCCTATGAAAGTGATGGGAAGCAACTGGTGAATGATTTTGAAAAAAATATCACATTAGCAATTGTTGATGATTCTTGGAAAGTTCATTTACGTAAAATGGATGAATTAAAACAATCTGTTCAACTTGCAGTTCACGAACAAAAAGATCCTCTTCTAATTTACAAGTTTGAAGCTTTTGAATTATTCAAAAGAATGATTGAAAAAGTAAACAAAGAAGTTATCTCATTCTTATATAAAGGTGAAATACCAAATGGTAATGATACTAACATACAAGAAGCTAGAACAACAAGTCGCCCAAAAGAAAAGTTAAACGTTAGTAAAGAAGAAGTTTTAAATAGTGATGAACTCGCTGCACAGAATAGAGCTGTGGGTCAAAATCAAGGGAATAACAAACCTCAAGTTACCGAAACAATTACAAGAGAAGCTCCAAAAATTGGAAGAAATGACCGTGTAACTATTAAAAACGTAATGACTGGTGAAAGTAAAACTGTGAAATTCAAACAAGCAGAGCCTTTAATCACTAAAGGAGAATGGGTTATTACTCAAGAATAGAAAAAAAATAATACCAATTAGAATAAAACGACAGCTTTTTTTTGCTGTCGTTTTTGTTTTATTCAAAAACATGGTTAGCTTTACAGTAAGCAACAAAGTTTATCAAGTAAATATTAACAAGGGTTTTCTTATAAAACTAAATAATTTTATTAACTTGATTAAAAGTTAAAAAAACCTAATGGCAAACCGAGCACGCCTAAAGTATAAAACCAACCTATTTTTAAAGGTAACCTATATCTCCTCAGCAGTATGCGCTTTATTTGCATTTGCATGTTATTTTCTATTAAACATAAAAGTAGTAATACCTACTACGTTATTAATCTATAGCTTACTTAATATTATAAATATTCTTTTATTTTTAAAACACAAGAGAATAACTATCACCTATAATTTAACCTCAATATTTACATTAATCAGCACTGTAATAATTACATTATTTAGTGGTGGTATTAATAGTCCATTTATTTTCATGCTCGGGCTTATAGTTTTTGCAAGTTATATAAATGCCAAAAAGCTCGGAGCGTTTTACTTATACTTGACATTTTTAATAATAACGTTATTATTTTTAGCTAATATTTTTGAACCTTCATTTATAACAAATGAAGTGCCTGATGCTTCTAAAAACTGGTTTAGTTTTATAAGTGTATTATTTGCAATGTATTTACTTGGTGCTGTATTTGGTAAATTATTAATTAAAGCTCAAAGTGAAATATATTCTTCAAAAGTTGCTTTTGAGAAAAAAGTAAAAGAAAAAGATACTTTAATAAAAGAGGTTCACCATAGAGTTAAAAACAATTTACAAACAGTAAGTAGTCTTCTTAGTTTACAAGCACGTAGTATAAAAGACACAGAAATTAAAACCATGATAAAAAGTAGCCAAAATAGAGTAAACTCCATGGCTATGGTTCACGAAATGCTATACATGCGCGAAGATTTATCTAAAATTGAATACAAATCGTATGTGGAAGAATTAAGTGAATACCTTGTAAGATCTATAAAGGGTACTGATAATGGAATTAAAGTAGATATAGATATTATTGATATCAATTTAGGAATTGACACTGCTATACCACTTGGCTTACTAATTAATGAAGCTATTACAAATTCATTAAAATACGGTATAAAAGAAAACACTGGAGGAGAAATAAATATTTCTCTTAAAAAAGAAACTGAAAATGATTATGTATTGAATATAGGTGATAATGGTGAAGGATATCCAGAAACTATTACTCCTAAAAATTCAAAATCTTTAGGTCTAAAATTAATTTACAATTTAACACGACAATTAAAAGGTTCCATATTAAAAGACGCTACTAAAAAAGGAACTAATTATATTATTACTTTCAAAGAAATTAACCAGACTTTTCACCCGGCTCAATAAAGAAGTAATTTATTTACTTTTTCACTCTAACTTTAATTATCTTTAATGTTCTTTTTTTATAATTATTGTAAATCAAAAAAATTGTACTAAATACTAGAGACAAAGCTACTACTATTAAAGTCATCATAATTAAGCTAATTTAATTTTGTTATATGTTGCTTCAAAAGACAATGCTTTTAAAACTTCGTGATTTTTTGTCTTATATAAACGAACAGTTTTAACATCAGTACTTTTAATTAACCTCTGTTTTATTAAAACTGTGCTTTTTACTTCGCACGCTTTTACAACTAAAGCAGGTTTATCTTGAGCTTTAGCGATAAATCCTATAAAAAGAAAAAATATAATAGTTAAAATAGCTTTCATGTCTTGGGGTATTCTTCTGTAAATATATTACTTAAAAGAAATATATTTTACACCTAGTCGCTCAGCGACATGTATCTGTCGGTCGCTGAATAATTAACTTCCTTTATTTAACCCATTTTACGCTTTCAAAACTAACTCGTAAAATAAAACTTGTTTAAGCTAATTTTGTTTTCTTAATTTTAGTTGAAAAAGATAATTCTTTTAAAACCTTATAATTTTTGTTCATATATAAACGAGCAACTTCAGTTTCATTACTTGTCATTACTTCTTTTACTAACACAATATTCTCTTTTTTAGCCGCTTCTTTTACTGATGCTGCATTTTCTTGTGCATTAGCAAAAAGACCGATAAAAAGAACAAATGTGATAGTTAAAATAGTTTTCATGACTTGGGTTTTTCTTTTGTAAAGGTAGTATTAAGACCAAGTATTCTAATTGTAAATTCGCTTAACACCCATTAAATTTCGCTGTCTGAATTAAAAGCAGACAAAGTGTTATAATTGCTCGGTAACTGCAAAAAACTTAAATATAGGTTACCGAATTTTTTGGTATTTAAACGAATGAAATAAAAAGTAAAAGAGCAGTAAAGAAAGCTTTGAAAGTATTTTAATCTTTTTGATTAAAATAAAGTAATTGAAAGACTACTGAAATAATAAGTATAAGAACTAAAAGCGTTAACACTATTATGCTAATTTAGATTTGTTAGCTTTAGTTTTAAAAGCTAATTCTTTTTTTACTTTGTAATTTCTATCCATATATAAACGAGCTACAGAATTTTCAGTAGTGTTTAATTCTTTTGTTACATTTTCATTTGCGATAACTACTTGCTCAGTTTTAACTGGATTAGATTCAACTTTAGCATTGTCTTGTGCATTAGCAAAAAGACCGATAAATAAAACAAATATAATAGTAACAATAGCTTTCATAACTTGGGGTTTTCTTTTTGTAAAGGTACCTTCAGTTACAAGTATTTAAATTTAAAAATCGCTCAAAAACCCCTATTTTTCGCTATCTGAACAAAAAACAGACAAAGTGTATTTAATGCTCGATAACGGAATTTGAGCTAAAAATCGGTGGTCGAATCAATGTGTATTTCATCGATACGAATTTAAATTACAATTTTATTAATAGATTAGGATTAGGGCAATTATTACGGTAAAAAGTGGTGTCTTTTTGATTACACACTCCTGGATAGTCCCCTTTATAGTTTCCTAAATCTTTTATAACTTGAAAATGCAAATGCGGAGCATAGTTTACATTTATATCTGGAGTGCCTAGTTGAGCTAACACATCCCCTTTAGTAAGAAGTTCTCCTACTACTATATTATTTAATGATTCTATAGATAAATGACCATATAAAGTATAAAACTGCTCACCCTTTAAATTATGTTCTAAAATTATAGTAGGGCCGTAATCACCACTGGTATTATTATTTTTAAAACTATGTACTACCCCTTCTAAAGGAACAATTACATTTGTTCCTGCTTTTGCCCAATAATCAATACCTAAATGAATGTTTCGGATTGTTTCTTCATTTCCAGAGAAACTACTCTTATCCGCATAGATGTTTCTTTTCTCTAAATAACCACCATAAGCAACTAAAGCATTATCCTTATTAAGGACCTCCTCTTCAATATATATTTGACAAGCATCAGGATTGGTAATTTTAACACCTTTTAATTCCTTATTAGTTTCAGATAAATCTAAGCTCGTATATTTATTTAAAGGAATGCCATTATCTAAGATAGAAATTGGTGCTTCAGATAAAGAAAATAAATAATGCTCGAATATATTCATAAGGTTAAAGTATTAAATTACTTTCTCATCTGAAACAATGCTTTTATCATATTATTAACAACTTTTAAATAATAGCTACGTAAGTTGTCTTAAAGTAAAACTACTAACATAAAAAAAATATAATGAAATATATCAAAATAAGTTTTTTAGCACTGGTAACTTTAGTTACAACAAGTTGCAATTCAAAAAATAAAAAAGTAGAAAAAAAAGCTATTGAGCCAATTACCCAAACTAATCAAGATTTATCAAAGTACGAAACTGCTTATTTTGCTAGTGGTTGTTTTTGGTGTGTTGAGGCTATTTTTGAGAGTGTAAAAGGTGTTAAAGAAGTGGTTTCTGGCTATTCTGGCGGAACAGAAAAAAACCCTACTTACAAACAAGTAAGTTATGGAAAAACTACTCATGCCGAGGCTGTAAAGGTATATTACGATCCAAAAGTAATCTCTTTTAATGATCTAGTAAAAGTTTACTTTGGTTCTCATGACCCAACCACAGTTGATGGTCAAGGTCCTGATATGGGAAAGCAATACCGTTCAATAGCATTTTATAAAAATGAAAATGAGAAAAAAAGTATTGAGAGCTACATGGCTAAAATTAAAGCTAGTAAAATATATAGTAAACCTTTGGCTACACAGGTTGTGAAATTTACTAAGTTTTACGATGCTGAAGATTACCACCAAGATTTTGAGAAAAATAACCCGAACCAATCTTATATTAAAGCAGTATCAGTACCTCGCTTAAAACGTTTTCAAAAAAGCTATCCTGAACTTTTAAAAAAGGATGCTCACCACTAAAACGCCTATATAACCATTTCTTATTTTAAAAATTAAAATTAAGCAAGTGTATAAAAAATTCATATGAAACCTCATTTATTTTAAAAGTAAATGAGGTTTTTAGTTTTCTTTAATTTAATCACTTTAAAAAAGTTTAATTTTACGGTCTAAAATCAAATCTTTTGAATCAAATTACAATTAAAAACGATAGCATAACTCTTACCGTAATTGATTACGGAGCTATTATTCAAAAAATAATCGTTAAAGATAAAAATGGTATTCCTAATAACATGGTAATTGGCCATGATAAACCAGAAGATTATTTAAATGATGACATGTATTTAAGCGCATGTATTGGTAGGTATGCTGGTCGTATTGCCGATGGAAAATTTTCATTAAATGGCACTGATTATACTTTATTTGAAGATAACGGAATTCATTTGCATGGTGGTAAAAAAGGTTTCAACCAAAAATACTTTACTATTGAAGAGGTTAAGGAAAGTGAAGAACCCTTTATTAAGCTATCCTATTTAAGTCCACATTTAGAAGAAGGGTATCCTGGAAACTTAAAAGTAATGGTTACATATGCTCTTATTGGTAATAGTTTAAAAATTACACATGAAGCCACTACAGATAAAACTACGGTACTAAATTTAACAAATCACGCCTACTTTAAATTAGACAACCAACCAACGGTAAGTAATTACAATTTAGAACTTGGTTGCTCTCGGAAGTTAGAAACTAATGACAAGCTATTACCGTCTGGTAATTTTGTGAATATTGCAGGCACTTCTTACGATTTTAGAACAAAGAAAAAAATTAACGACATTAAATTAGATACACCATTTGAGATAGACCATAATAGAACTAAAGCAGCATCAGTTAACTCTGAAGTAACTGGCATTACAATGGAAGTGACGACAAATCAACCAGCATTAATCGTTTATACACCTCCTGTAACTGGTTCTATATGTTTTGAGACTCAGAATTTCCCTGATGCTCCAAATCAAAACAATTTCCCTTCTAGTAAATTAGAACCTGGAGAAAAGTATTTTAACGAATCATTTTTTACATTTTCAGTATAAAAAATCCCGTCACTTAAATTTAAGTGACGGGATTTTTATTTAATTACCTTAATATTATATTACTCTTCTAATAATAAATTTAGAGTTACTGTAATATTATCTTGTGTTGCTTTACTGTAAGGGCAAATTTCATGAGCAGCATTAATTAACTCCTCACCTTTTTCTTTATCTACTGTTGGTAAATAAGAATCTAAAGTAGCTTCAATATTAAAACCATCGTCATCTTTTACAAATCCTATAGTTGCCGAAACACTGAAATCACCTAAATCATCAATTCCTTTTTCTTTAGCAACTGCTTCTAATGCACCTGCAAAACATGTTGAGTATGCTGCTGCAAATAATTGTTCTGGATTTGTATATTTTTCTTGAATTGTAGCATCAGTATTATTAGGCATTTTAACATCTAAATCTATTAAGCCTCCTTCTGTAGTCACATGTCCGCTTCTACCTCCTTTATTTGTTGCACTTGATTCAAATATCGTTTTCATAAATTCTGTTTTAAATTAACTTAATTATAGGTTTAATATAGTGATTGATACACAACTTACGAAGAATGAATTATTAAATTTGTGTGAATCTTTAACATAGTTTCTTAATTCATTATTTAATTTTTATTTATTACATCAAAACAAGTTATATTAATTAAGTATTCCTGAAAAATGTACGATAATCAAATAAATATTTTATTTATTCGTATCGAACAACAATTAGGTTTTCATCAAAAACTTAAATAAATAGCATAAATTTGCAAGCACAAAAAATATATTATGGCTGTTATTACAGATTCACTGCTTTCTATTGTTGTACCATTATATAACGAGGAAGATAATGTGGTATTACTTACAGAAAAAATACACGAAAGCTTAGTTGGTTACAATTACCAGATCATATATATTGATGATTTTTCAAAAGACGCAACACGTAAGGTTGTAAAGGAAATGAATGACGAGCTTGTTCATTTAATTGAATTAAAGAAAAATTATGGACAAAGTTTAGCTCTTGCTGCAGGTATTGATTATGCAGAAGGGGAATATATCATTACTATGGATGGTGATTTACAAAATGACCCAAGTGATATCCCTGAAATGTTGAGCTATGCTGTTGAAGGTGAATACGATTTAATTACCGGTATTCGCCAAAAAAGAAAGGATTCATTAGTTAAAAAAATACCTTCTAAAATTGCTAATTTTTTAGTTAGAAGAGTTACTAAACTTGATATTAAAGATAATGGCTGTGCTTTAAAAGTTTTTACAAAAGATATTGCTAAAGATTTAAATCTTTATGGTGAAATGCACCGTTTTATTACATTACTTGCACACCTTGAAGGCGCTCAAATAAAACAAGTGCCCGTAAAACATCATGCGAGACATGCAGGTGTTTCTAAATATGGTTTAGAACGTGTATTTAAAGTAATTGCAGATATGATGTTGTTACTTTTCATCCGTAAATATTTCCAACGCCCTATTCACCTATTTGGTATTTTTGGTGTGCTTATGATTTTAGTTGGTGGATTAATAAACATTTACCTACTAGTTGTGAAAGCTTTGGGTGAAGATATAGGCAACAGACCTTTACTAACTTTTGGCATGATGCTAATTTTAGCTGGTATTCAACTTTTTACCATTGGTATTGTCATGGAGCTTTTAATACGTACTTATTATGAATCGCAACAAAAAAGACCTTACCGAATTAAAAAAGTATCTATAGGTGAGAAAACCAAATAAGAAACTCGTAACGGTAATAAAAATCATTATTAGTTTAGTACTAATCTATTTTGTATTTACTAAAATTAATTTTGAAGATGTTTTACAGACTTTAAAAAAAACTAAACCGCTATATCTATTTCTAGCTCTAGTGTTTTTTGTTTTTTCAAAAGTTATTGCTTCTTACAGAGTCAACCTTTATTTTCATCAGCTTAAAATATACTTAACTCAAGTAAGTAATTTAAAATTATACTTACTTGGCATGTTTTACAACTTGTTTTTACCAGGTGGTATTGGTGGTGATGCATACAAAGGGTATACTATAAAAAAACAGTTTCAAATAGACACAAAAAAAGTAGTAGCTGTTTTAGTTTTAGACCGTTTAAGTGGTTTGCTACTATTATTTATTTATTCTTGTGTTTTATTCATATTCATAGAACAAAATGTTATTCCGTATAAAGAAGTTTTAGCCATTTCTGCGGTAATAGCTAGTATTGTTGTTTTCTGGGTTCTAAACAAGCGTTTTTTCAATTACGTTTTACCTATTTTCTGGAAATCATTTTGTCATTCCGCTTTTGTACAGCTATTTCAACTCGTAAGTATCTTTTTAATATTACAAGCTTTATCAATTGAAATTGATAGTATTGCTTACCTATTCATATTCTTAATATCATCAATAGTATCCGTAATACCCTTAACAATTGGAGGTATTGGAAGTAGAGAATTGACCTTTTACTACGGTGCATCGCTGCTTAATTTAAATGAAAGCACATCAATTGGCGTAAGTATGGTTTTCTTTTTAATAACAGCTTTCGTTTCCTTTTTTGGCATTTACTACCATTTTAAAAAACCAAAATTAATTATTGAAAAGAAAGAAGATTAAAGTACGTGAATTAAATACTTATGTCTTAATGTTTTGTTTCTTGTTACAGGGTTTAAAAACTTAAGCTGTAATCTTGATATTCTAAAATTATCAACCATAAATTGTTTATCCCAATTGCGACCAGAATCACGAATTAAAGTTAATTCTTCGTCAGAAACATAAACCCAAACATCTTTTTGTTTGTCTAGTCTATCAAGTGATGTTATCTGTACCGGATATTGATTATAAAAATCAAGAGCCCAAGTATGTTCTTCTGATAATTTGTAAATTTTTTCTACAGGAATATTGTTCTTTTTTGCAATTTTAGCCATTTCAGAACCTGCTTGATACTTCAACAAATTAGGGTAAAAATGCATGTTCATTACAAAGTTTAATAACACCGAGGTTATCACGCCAATGGTTACAATTCTCTTTGAGTAGTCTTCCCTTTTCAACACAAAAACAACTGTAATAACAGCTACTACAGCATATAATATATAAACATATATACTCTCTATTTTAAAAACAAAAAAGCAAAATAAAGCTGAAACTATAAATACAATTGCCAATATAAAATACTGTACCCCTAACATTGTTTTTATAGACTTTACTTTTAAAAGTTGTTGCAGTTTATATAAATAAAATGCTGTTAAAATTGAAAACAATGGTATAATAATATTTAAATAATGGGGCAATTTAAACTGTGCAAAACTTATTAATAAAAAAATAAGTGTTATACCTCCAAAAGTTAAAAACTCACATTTGGGTGCTTCCTTAAACTTATTCTCAAATATAGATTTTAATTTCGTGTAATAAGCTACTAATGCAATTACTGTCCAAGGTAAAAAGACCCATAAAAAAGTATGAAAAAAGAAAAAATAATCACTACTATTTTTCCCTATTCCTTCTCCGCTTAAACGCTCAAAGCTCTGTTCCCATAGAATAAAAAATACACCACTACGGTGGTCTCTATTTCTAATAATTTTTTCAGGATGCAAATCAAACTGAAGGTAATAGGCATATAAAATTGGAGTTATCGTAATTGCAAAAACTAAAATTGCAACTAAAACCCTCCAATTAACAAAAGACATCCATTTTCGATTGTATAGTATATGGCATAATATTGGCAACCCTATTACCACTAATGCTATTTGTCCTTTTGTTGAAAAAGCAATTCCGGCTCCAAAAGCTCCTAAAATAATACGCTTTAATGAATTAGTATTAACATATGCTGTAAGGTGCCATAAACTAAATATAGTAAAACCCGTTAATACTGCATCAGTACGCACATCTATTACAGACAAAACAATAGTTTGCGCAGTTAAAAATATTAATGAAGCAATACGGCCAACATCTTTATTATACAGAAGTTTCCCTAAACCAAAACAACTATACGCACCTAAAAAAGTGGCTAAAATCCCTGGAATTCTATAAGCCCAATCATGCAATCCGAATATTTTATATGATAATGCAGCTAGCCAATAATGCATGTGCGGTTTATCTAAATATTCATTCGGACCCTTGAAAAGGTTTACGAAATCATTTTCTTGAAACATTCGCATTGCCATCACTGCAAATTGCGCTGAATCGTTTTCAAACAATACAGAAAACATGCCTATTACATAGACAGCCACAATAAGAAGTATTAAAAACCAATACCTAGTATTAGATATCATAAATTAATTTTCTGGGTTACAAATATATATAACTTTACGAATAACCAACTAAAAAACAGCCCTATAAGTGTCCCTGTCAAAATATCTAATGGGAAGTGAACGCCAATATATATTCGACTATAAGCAACTATAAAAGCCCAAGCAAACAGAAACGCACCAATATATTTATAGTTTTTTTTCAACATATTAGTAAAAAATAAAGCTACCGCAAAAGAATTAGAGGCATGTGCAGAAAAATAACCAAACTTTCCTCCGCAGGATTTTTTTACTAATCTCATTAATGTATTCAAAGATTCGTCATGACAAGGTCGTAAACGCTGTACACCGTATTTAAAAAAATTAGCTAATTGATCTGAAACCGTAATAAGTAACGCTATAAATACTAAAACTAATAACAGCTTTTTTACACCGTAAGTTTTAAAAAACAAATACGCTAAAACTACATAAACAGGGATTGAATTAAACTTATTGGTAACAAACATCCAAAAAGAATCCCAATTATCCGTACCTAAATTATTTAGAAATAGAAAAAGCGATTTATCGTATTGTAGTAATTGATCTAACATTCGCCTTACTCTTCGTACCTTTCAACTTCTCTATCGTAAAAAGCAGTCGCTTGTTCTATTAAGTTTTCAGCTTCTACTTCAAGTTCTTTTTCATCATCTCGAGTAAAATCTTCCAACCATTCAACCTCATCATTCTCAAGGTTAATTATAAACCTCGGGTAATGTGTATGAATAATAAAAATTGCTGTAGGATAATCTGTATTATCACCCAATAAAAACTTAGGAAACTCCATATGTTGCATTTTCTTGTTTCAAAAATACAATTATTAACCAAGTTACAGGAAGATTATGAATCTGAATTAGGATTCTTTTATCAGTTTTTTGGTTAAACTATTAAACCTCAAATACAACAATATTGCCGAAGCTGTTAGACCAGCTAATAAACCAATCCAAATTCCTGTACTTTTCAAGCTAGTATGCAAACACAAATAATAACTCGTAGGAAAACCAATTAACCAATACGCAATAAAGGTTAAAAAAGTAGGCACTTTCACATCTTGTAAACCACGTAAAGCTCCTAAGATAACCACCTGCAAACCATCTGATATTTGAAAAAAAGCAGCAACTGCCAATAACTGAGCAGCTATAATTATTACCTCTAGATTATCAATTTTATTTAACGCATCATTTGTATCTAAATAAATAGTAGGTAACCAATTATTAAAACAGTAAAATATTAAAGCAAAAACCACTTCTAACAAAAAGGTTAAAAAGAAGATTGAAAAAGCAATACGTCTCAGTTCTTTAAAATTGAGCAAACCTTTCTGATTACCAACCCTAACCATTGCCGCTACACCTAAACCCATACCTACCATAAAGGTCATACTAGACAAGTTTAACGCTATCTGATTTGCTGCTTGATGATTTTTACCCAAAACACCACTTAACCATATTGCTGCAGTAAAAATTGCTACCTCGAAAAACATTTGCAAAGCTGATGGAAAACCAAGACTAATAATTTTTTGAATTACTTTTTTCTCAATTACTCTAAAATTAAAACCAGACACATAAACACTGAATTTCTTTTTATAACGTAATAATGACCAAATAAAAATAACCATCACAATTCTAGATATTAATGTCCCGATTGCTGCACCAACAATTCCCATTTTAGGAAAACCAAAATTCCCAAAAATTAACACATAGTTCAGTGATATATTTACAACGTTAGCTATAATCGTAGCATACATTGGATATTTTGTTTGCGATAACCCTTCTGAAAACTGCTTGAAAGCTTGAAATATAATTAAAGGAACTAATGAAAATGCTACCAAATCTAAATAAGGCATGGCTAAATTAACAACCTCAATTGGCTGTTTCATTAAAAACATTAGAGGCTTCGCTAATAATATAACCACAAATAAAGCCAAGCCTAAAACTGTACATAGAACCAAACCATGCTTTAATGCACTTTTGCCATTTTCAACTTTACCTGCTGCATCTGCTTCTGCAACCAAAGGAGTAATTGCCGTTGAAAAACCAATGCCTAGTGACATTGCTATAAAAACAAAACTATTCCCTAATGATACTGCTGCAAGTTCTGCTGTACCAATTTGCCCTACCATAACATTATCAGCAAATGCTACAAAAGTATGACCAAGCATACCCATAATAACGGGTATTGATAGGGTTAAGTTGTATTTAAATTCTTTAGTATATTGTGATAGCAAGACGTTGTTTTTAGAAGCATCAAATATAGTTTTTTAAGAACTTTTAATTGATTTTTTAAGCTAGAAACTTATTAGGTTTATTTTAATATAAAATTAGAAGTTTTGACTTACATTTGAATGAGACTATGGTATTTTAAGTAAGAAAATCAATTTTTTAATCTCCTAAATTAATTGAAATGAATAGTAAAAAGATTCTTTGTATTGTTGATGATGATGATATATACAAATACTCTGTAAAAAGAACCCTTAAAAATCAAGAGCTGACTAGAAAAATTATTACTTTTTCTAATGGTGAAGAAGCTATTGAATTTATGATGGACAATCTTAATAAAAATGAAAACCTACCCGATGTAATTTTCTTAGACATTAACATGCCTATCATGGATGGATTTCAGTTTATGGAAGAATATGTAAAAATTAAACCTACCGTAGGTAAAGAGATAGTGATTTATATGGTGTCTTCATCAATAGATTCTACTGACATCAAACGAGCTAAAAGTATTCGAGAAGTTTCTGATTATCTCATTAAACCAATAAGCCCAAATGAATTAACAGATTTATTAAATAATTATGAAATGTAATTTTCAGAATTAATTTCTACTGTTTTTTTGCCTCTTCCCAAAAAACATCCATTTCAGCTAAAGTCATTTCACTTAGGTCTTTACCTAATTGTTTGGCTTTATGCTCTAAATACTGGAACCTGCCTATAAATTTTTTATTTGTACGCTCCAGAGCATTTTCTGGGTTTATTTTTAAAAATCGTGCATAGTTTACTAATGAAAATAAAACGTCTCCAAACTCTGCTTCCATAGCATCTTTATCATTAACATCAACTTCATCCTTAAACTCTTGGAGTTCTTCTTCTACCTTTTCCCAAACTTGTTCTGGCTTCTCCCAATCAAAACCAACACCTGCAACTTTATCTTGAATTCTACTTGATTTTACCAAAGCTGGTAATCCTTTGGGCACACCTTCTAGCACACTTTTCTTTCCTTCTTTTAGCTTAAGTTTTTCCCAATTGCGTTTTACCTCTTCTTCATCTTCCACTTTTACATCACCGTAAATATGTGGGTGCCTGTGTATTAGTTTATCACAAATTTCATTTGCGACATCAGCAATATCAAAATCATTAGTTTCACTCCCAATTTTCGCATAAAAAACAATGTGAAGCAATACATCACCAAGCTCTTTTTTTACCTCTTGTAAATCATTATCTAAAATAGCATCACCTAATTCATATGTTTCCTCAATAGTTAAATGACGAAGTGTTTCCATAGTTTGCTTTTTATCCCACGGACATTGAGCTCTTAACTCATCCATAATCGTTAACAACCTATCAAAAGCTTCTAACTGTTTTTTACGAGAATTCATATTTGTTTTTACTTTTTAAATAGTTACAACTCTTTTTTTTGCCTCTTCAAACTCACGCATCATATCATTAATAATATCTTTTGCGGATTTTATATCATGAATCATAGATGCCACTTGGCCTATTTCAAGCTCTCCTTCATCCATATCACCTTCAAACATTCCTTTTTTAGCTCTGCCCCTTCCTAATAAATTCTTCAATTCATTAATATTTGTTCCATTTTCATATAAAGACTGAATATCTTTATAAAACTTATTTTTTATTAAACGCACAGGCGCTAACTCTTTTAAAGTTAAATGGGTATCACCTTCACCTATTGATACAATTTTATTTTTAAATGATGGATGTGATGAAGCTTCAGTACAAGCAACAAACCTACTACCTACTTGAACAGCATCAGCACCTAAAACCATAGTTGCTAGCATAGCATCACCAGTTGCAATACCACCCGCCGCAATAAGTGGAATTTTAATTTTTTCTTTTACTGAAGGAATAAGAGTAAGTGTTGTAGTTTCATCTCGTCCGTTATGCCCACCCGCTTCAAAACCTTCTGCAACAATAGCATCTACTCCGGCACTTTCTGCCTTTATAGCGAATTTCACACTACTGACAACATGAACAACTACAATTCCTTTTTCTTTAAAAAAAGTTGTCCAAATTTTCGGATTTCCTGCTGAAGTAAAAACAATTTCAACGCCTAATTCTACAATTATATTCATAATCTCATTAAGATTAGGATATAACATAGGCACATTCACTGCAAAAGGTTTATCTGTTGCCTTTTGGCATTTAAGTATATTTTCCCTTAAAACTTCAGGATACATTGATCCTGCTCCAATAACACCTAACCCACCAGCATTAGAAACTGCCGAAGCTAATTTCCAACCACTAGCCCATACCATTCCACCCTGAACAATAGGATATTTAATAGCGAATAGTGATGTTATTCTGTTTTTCATATTATGAAATAACGCCTGAACCTACCAACTCTTCATCTATATACCAAGCTACAAATTGCCCTTCAGTTATAGCAGATTGTTTTTCTTCAAAATCTACATAAATACCACCTTCAATTTTATACAAAGTAGCTTTTTGTAATTCTTGACGATAGCGTATACGCGCCATTACTTGTAAAGACTCATCATTTTTTATTGCTAAATCTGGTCGTACCCAATGTAACTCTTCATCGGTTACAAATAATGTTCTTCTATACAATCCAGGATGTGACTTTCCTTGACCTGTATAAATTACATTATCATCAACATCAGTCTCGATTACAAATAAGGGTTCTTTAGTTCCACCAACATCTAAACCTTTACGTTGCCCTTTTGTAAAATAATGTGCTCCCTGATGGTTTCCTACAATTTTACCATCAGTAATATCATAAACTGGTTTTTTAGCATAATACGCCAACTCCTCAGCTTTTGTAGAGAATTCAGATCCATTATCATTATATTGACTTACCGTTGATGGTACTTCAACAATAACACCTTTTTTAGGTTTCAATTTTTGCTGTAAAAAATCAGGCAGACGAACTTTACCTATAAAACATAGACCTTGAGAGTCTTTTTTATCGGCAGTAATTAATTCATTCTCTGCAGCTATTTCACGAACTTTTGGTTTTAGTAACTCACCTATAGGAAATAATGTTTTTGCTAATTGCTCTTGACTCAATTGGCATAAAAAATAAGATTGATCTTTATTCCCGTCTTTACCACCTAATAACTGATAGGTTTCAGAACCATCTTCATTTACCATAGTTCCTTTTCGGCAATAATGACCCGTTGCTACATAATCTGCTCCTAATTGCAATGCAATTTTCATAAAGACATCAAATTTGATTTCTCTATTACATAAAACATCGGGATTTGGCGTTCTTCCTCTTTCGTATTCATTAAACATATAATCAACGATACGCTCTTTATACTGAGTACTTAAATCTACAGTTTGAAAAGGAATTCCTAATTTATCGGCTACAATCATAGCATCATTGCTATCTTCCAACCACGGGCACTCATCAGATATTGTTACGGAATCATCATGCCAGTTTTTCATAAAAAGACCTATAACCTCATAACCTTGCTCTTTTAAAAGATAAGCTGCAACGCTAGAATCTACACCACCTGAAAGGCCTACTACTACTTTTTTCATTTTACTTAAAAATAAGGATACAAAAATACAAAATTTGAAGCTCAAAACTATTGGTCGTTAGCTTCTCTATAGATAACAAGAACTATAGTTAAAGTTACTTTATGGTTTAGTCAAATATTTTTAGTTGTTTTTTTCTGTAGGAAAAAAGACGAAAATTAACAAACAACAGAATACTACTTTTTAAAATACACTTTTTGATGTTTGACAACTATTATTTATAAAAAGCGTTTATTAGTTGCATCTTTGGAGTCCCAAATCTTATCAAACTAAACCTAAATTAAAAAAGCTCCTAAGTAATGTAAATTACAAAGGAGCTTTTTAATTTTTATAAATTAGGTAACTACTTTTTACCTGTCTTTTTTTGCTCTTCAGCCTGCTCCATCATTTCACGCATCTTACGCTGAAACTTATTTTCTTTTTTAGGCTTCTTTTTATTCTCTTGAATTTGAGCATGTATTTTCTCATCATCAATAATAAAGTTCTTAATTGCTAACATAATAAATATGGTAATTAAGTTAGATACAAAGTAATACAAACTCAAGCCACTTGCATATGTATTAAAGAAAATTAACATCATCAACGGAGAAAGGTACATGATAAATTTCATGTTCGGCATTCCTGGCTGTTGTGTCATATTCTGACCCGTAGTCATCATCATATAAAAGAATATAGCAATTGATGCTAAGATTGGAAATAAACTTACGTGATCACCATAAAATGGAACATTAAATGGCAACTGTGCGATTACATCATAAGAAGATAAATCGTCTGCCCATAAAAATGGTTTTTGACGTAGCGCAAAAGATGTTGGAAAAAAACTAAACAATGCATAGAATATAGGCATTTGAATCAAAGCCGGAATACAACCACTTAGCGGACTAACGCCTGCTTTGTTGTTCAGCTTCATCGTTTCTTGTTGTTTTTTCATCGCATTGTCTTTATACTTCTCGTTAATCTCTGCAATTTCAGGTTTTAAAACCTTCATTTTTGCTTGAGATAAATAAGACTTATAAGTTACTGGTGACATTGCTAAACGCACCAATATAGTCATTACAATAATTGCAATACCCGCAGGTAGCATTGAACTTAAGAATGTAAATAGCGGTGTAAATACGTACCTATTTATCAATCCAAAAATTCCCCATCCGAAAGGAATAGAATCTTCTAAATTTAATTCTTTATACTGTGCTAAAACTTTAACATCTGTTGGTCCGTAATACCAGTTCATATTATATGAAAGCTCACCACCTTTTAATTCTAAAGGAACTTCAGAATTGTATATTTTCATATATTTTTGAGTGTGACTTTCTTCTTCAACTAAATTTTCAGAAGATAAATTTGCTGATGTAAAAGGAGTATCAGTCACTAAAATAGAACTAAAAAAATGCTGTCGGTATGATAACCACTCTACTTCCTCTTCAGTTTCTTCATCTTTATCACTACTATCAGATAACTTACTAATTTTTCCATCTTCATGACTGTAAGTTAATCTTGAATATCTGTTGGAATATTTTATACTTTTTGAATGGCGAATTGCTTTTAATTTCCAATCTAAATTAATTGGTTGATCATTTTTTATTATACCACTTAAACCTTGAGATTTAATTGAGAAATCAACTAAATAGTCACCAGGTTTCATTTCGTAACGATATTCTAAAAACTGATTCGCAGCTACTTTAGCTTTCATTGAAAGCACTTGGTTTGAACCGCTTTTAGTCAATGAAGGTTCAAAAAACAAATCTTTAGTATTTAACTCTTTATCATCAGAAGTTGAAAAAGTTAATGCAAACGATGCATTACCATCTTTAATTAAATATACAGGAACAGAATCATAAGTTCTAAACTTTTTTAATCTAGCTTCAATAATTTGCCCCCCTTTATTGCTGATTTTCATTTCAACAAGATCATTCTCTAAAACTGTAACTGCATCAGAAGCTTGTGTAAAACCAAAAGAACCTATTGAACTCTTGTAATTAGCAACTGCTGTTGAATCTTGAAAATTTATTGCTGTGGTCTCTGAAGGCTTACTAACTGTTTCATTAGCTTCTTTTTCTTTAGCTGCAGTAGCATCAATTTGTTCTTGCTTTGCTTTTTCTGCCTCAAGCTCTTCTTGCGTTGGTTGGTTCTGCCAAAACATAAAAAGCAGTATTCCAAAAATTAATACAAATCCTATGATTGAATTAACGTCTAATTTTTTTTCTTCCATTTAAGTATTCTAAATATATCTTTGTAATAAATAATAGTAGCTAGTGTAAAAATGATTACAAATATAGCCCCAATTATAGTGTTTATGCCATAGTGGCATATAATCTTATATTTTGTTGTTTAATGCAGCCTTTACAAATCCTACAAATAATGGGTGCGGATTTAAAACTGTACTCTTATATTCTGGGTGGTATTGTACACCTACAAACCACGGGTGTGCTGGTATTTCAACAACCTCAACCAAACCAGTTTCTTTGTTAATACCAGAAGCAAGCATACCTGCTTTTTCTATTTGCTCTTTATAATCATTATTAAACTCATATCTATGACGGTGACGTTCTTCAATATCTAAATCACCATTATAAATTTGACTTACTAAACTATCTTTTTTAAGTTCACAACCCCAACTCCCTAAACGCATAGTACCACCCATATTCGTGATATTCTTTTGCGCTTCCATTAAATTAATTACAGGGTGATCTGTACTTTCCTGCATTTCGGTAGAAGTAGCATCTGAAAAACCTAATACATTTCTTGAAAATTCAATAACTGCCATTTGCATACCTAAACAAATACCTAAAAAAGGAATGTTGTTTTCACGAGCAAATTGAACTGCTTTTATTTTACCTTCAATACCTCTTTCACCAAAACCAGGGGCCACTAAAATTCCGTTTAAACCTTTAAATTTTGATTCAATATTTTTATCACTAATATGCTCAGAGTGAATTGAACGTACATTTACTTTAACTTCATTAACTGCACCGGCGTGTATAAACGATTCTAAAATAGATTTGTATGAATCTTGCAACTCTACATATTTACCTACCAAACCAATAGTAACTTCATGCTTAGGATTTTTATGTTTATTTAAAAACTGATTCCATTGCTCTAAGTTTGGTCTTGTAGTATCTGGTAAAGCTAAACGCTGTAAGGTTACAGTATCTAAACCTTCTTGTTGCATTAAAATTGGCACATCATAAATAGTAGATGCATCAATAGATTGTATTACTGCTTCACGCTTTACATTGCAGAAAAGTGCTAATTTGTGGCGAATCTCATCAGAAATTTCATGTTCAGTTCTACAAACTAAAATATCAGCTTTAATACCACTTTCCATTAATGTTTTAACAGAATGCTGTGTCGGTTTTGTTTTTAACTCACCCGCTGCTGATAAAAATGGAATTAATGTTAAATGAATAACAATTCCGTTATCATCACCTAATTCCCATAATAACTGACGAACAGCTTCAATATATGGTAATGACTCTATATCACCTACAGTACCACCTATCTCGGTAATAACAATATCATAATCGCCATTTTTGCCAAGTATTTGAATACGATCTTTTATTTCATTTGTAATATGAGGAACAACCTGTACAGTTTTACCTAAAAACTCACCTCTACGCTCTTTTTCAATAACACTTTGATAAATTCTACCAGTAGTTACGTTATTTGCTTGAGAAGTAGTAGAGTTTAAGAAACGCTCGTAGTGCCCTAAATCTAAATCAGTTTCTGCTCCATCATCAGTTACATAACATTCTCCGTGCTCATAAGGGTTTAAGGTACCCGGATCAACATTAATGTATGGATCTAGTTTTTGAATTGTAGTTCTATATCCTCGAGCTTGCAATAATTTTGCTAAAGAAGCTGCGATAATACCTTTACCTAGAGAAGATGTAACCCCACCGGTTACGAAAATATATTTAGTCTGTGACATGTAGCGTTAGGTTGTTTTCTTAACGCAGGCAAAAGTACAAATTGCTACAACAAATATTGCCTATTGTTTAGGAAAATCTTTCTGTATCTTATAAATGAGACCCTCTAAACCATTAATTTTAATTTCCGTCATTGCTTTTAATAGTTCTCCTAACTTACCATTAGGATACCCTTTTTGCTGAAACCATATTAAGTAAGGTTCTGGTAGCTGTACTAAATAACGACCTTTATACTTTCCAAAAGGCATTTTATAATGTGCTAGTTCTATTAATTTTCGATTATCAGGCTGTATCTGCAAAAGCTTTATTATTTAATTATTAATAGAAACTATTCTTTTAAAGCTTCTGCTATTTTATTGCTCCACAATAATTGTTGTTCTCTATCTCTTGAAAAATTAGTTTCAGAGTCATAGAGGTTTTGAAAATCGTTAAGTTCAATATTAATTTGCTTATAAATAGCTTTTACTTCTGCTTTAACATTATTTGAAAACTCAGCTTTTTCTAATCGCATTCTAAATTTTTGAGCATAGATTTCTGTAATATCAAAATGTAACTGTTCATGACTAAGTATTATACTATCACAAACCTCTGGTCTGTACCATGATTTGTTTGGATAGAAATAAGAACTCACTATAAAATCAACAGAAACTACCCGACCTTTATTTTTTGTAGTTGAAAACCGATACGTTAAACCGCTGGCTGTAACAGCTGCTGCTCTCTTATTTTGTGGTTCTCCTTTAAAATCGGACCATTTAAGTTTTTTATTCGCATTCCATAACATTACTTCTTCTTCTTGATTGTTAAATATCAAAAAAGAACAAAATAGAATTGCTGAAATGAGTTTTACAAATCCCAATTAAAAGAAATTACTTTTTCAATATCTGGGTGCAAACTATAATGTACAGGGCATGTGTTTGCTGTGTGTTCTAAAATTTTCTTGTCTTTATCAGAAACCTCAGTAGGCAAATGTAATTCAACCTCTATTTTAGAAATTCTTCTAGGATTAGTCGCCATATGTTTTGTTACCGAAGCTGTTGTTTCTTTTAAATTAACAGATAACCCAGTAGCTTTTATTCCCATCATAGTTAACATACAACTTGCTAAACCAGTCGCAACAGTATCTGTTGGAGAAAAGGCTTGTCCTAATCCGTTATTATCAACTGGAGCATCAGTTGCAAAAACGCTTTCTGAAGCCACATGCTCACAACTTGTTCGTAATTCTCCTTTGTAAGTTACTTTTGCCGTCATATCTAGTCTTTTATTTCTTTAATCCACATATTATCATAAGCCATAATATAACTAGAATTATTATAAAAACCAGAAGCTCCTTTATTCTGATAATCAAATTTATTTGCACTATACGTTGTTTCACCAACAAATTTTGAAGCTTCAAATAAATCTTGTTTGAATGCCAGTTTCAATAAAACATCAAAAGTTAAATCAAAACCACGACGTGCAAATTTATCTGGCGTTTTACCTGAGAATTTTCTCTTGTAAGCTTTTTCAAAAGAATCATATTTTTCATCACCTTCTATTGAAGGATATGTAAAGGATAAATTGGATAAATGTGTGTGATTAATTTTATCACCATCAAATGTTTTACCTTTATTGGTTGTGAATAATCTTATCTTTATTCTATCATTAATTGAAGCATTTAAAACTGAAACAACACTGTTTACTGTATTTTGCATATCGCTTTCTAAAAACACCCAATTCTCTTCTTTAGAAGAAAGTAGTGCTAAAATCTTATTTTTCATAGCGAATTTCTCATCTAGTAAAAGTGATTTAGCATCAGGAAATTCTTGAACAATTAAATTTTTCACAGTAGCATGAGCAGCATCATTAATAACAACAATATTTTGTGTAGTTCTATTTTCTTTAATAAAAGAAAATATATGATTTCTCAACACCTCATCAGAAGGTATCGAGTAAAAAACATTTGATAAACTTACATCTGTTTTAGCAGGTAATGGCGCTACGACTGGTATTTGCTTAGCTCCTACTCTAACAGCTACTTCTTGTAATGAAGCCGCATCTAAAGGGCCAATAATTACATCTGCATTTTTTACTGCAGAGTTCATTAATAATTGTTTAGTCTTAGAAACACTTTTTTCATTATCTAAAACCGAAACATTTACTGACAATCCTAATTTATTAATTGAATCTATTGCTACTAAAGCTCCACTATACAGACCAAGACTATAATTTGCATCTTTTCGCTTATTTATCGAATTAACTGCAGCTTCTTTTTGGTTTACATCAATAAGATCTAATCTAAAAGGCAACATTAAAACCAAATTTGGTTTTGTAGATAGATTCATAGAATTAATCAAATTCACGTTTTCAATTACCAATGAATTTTTAACCTCAAAATCACCTTCACTATTTTTAGGAAGTTTTAAAACCATTCCCGTTTTAAAACCCGATTCTAAATCAGGGTTTAAAGCTAAAAGCTCTTTATACTTTACACCTAATTTTCTAGTTAAAGAATATTCAGTTTCACCTTTTTTAACTTCATAGAATATAAAATTATCAGTGTTTACTGCTGTTGGGTCAGCTTTCTTTTTAGGAATTCTGATTTCCATTCCTTCTTGTAGGCCACGCTCTTTAACTTCAGGGTTTAAAGCTTTTATTTCTGCTTCAGTTGCTCCAAACTCTTTTTCTAAAGAATAGAATCCTTTTTTAGCTGGCACAACATAAGAAGTATATAATTGTGTAGTTTGATTTTCAGTTGAACTACCTGCAAGTTTTGGTAATAATAATACCTGCCCTGCTGCTACATAAGTATTTTCATGAGACAAATCAGGATTCAACACTAAAAGGCTATCCATTGTAATCCCATATTTAGAAACTATAGACCATCTTGTCTCCTTAGGCTTTACCGTATAATTTTCAAAATCACCACTATCAAATGGATTCTCTTCAGCTATTATTTTCTTGTACTTAGGAATTTTAATATACATTCCCTTTTTTAATTGTACAGAATACAACTCTTTATTATATCTTTTTATAGCATCTTGACTAACATTAAATTTCTCTGAAAGCCTATACAGATTGTCTTTTTTCTTAACCTTATATGTTTCAAAACCTGTTGGTTCTTCTTGTACAACAATCACATTCTCTGAGCTAGACTTACTTTTAGTAACAACTACGTCTTTTACTTCAGAAGCCTTAGCATCTAAAGGAATTACTAAGATTGTGCTCGATTTCAACTCACTTAAACCTTTAATTTCTCTATTTAAAGCAACAATGCTCTCAGGAGTAACTTTGTATTGTTGTGAAATACCTTCTAAAGTTTCTCCTTTTTTAACAGAGTGTGTTGTAAATTTTTGGGCAAAAGCGGTAACACTAAACAGCATTACAAATACAATTGTTAGGTAATTTTTAAATATTGGCTTTTTCATCTAATTAAAAAAATGTTTTTGTTTTGCTAGTTGTCACTCGTGATTTTGTTGCTTATTCCCACTCTATCGTTGCTGGCGGTTTAGAGCTAATATCATATACTACTCTATTAACACCTCTCACTTTATTTATAATATCATTAGATGTTTTTTGCAAAAACTCATAAGGTAAATTTACCCAATCTGCAGTCATACCGTCAGTACTTTCAACTGCACGTAAAGCCACACATTTTTCATAAGTTCTTTCGTCACCCATAACTCCTACACTATTTACAGGTAAAAGCATAGCTCCAGCCTGCCAAACATCATCATAAAGCCCCGCTTCTTTTAATCCATTTATAAAAATAGCATCAACTTCTTGCAAGATAGCTACTTTTTCTCTAGTGATATCTCCTAATATTCTAATTGCCAATCCTGGACCTGGAAATGGGTGCCTACCTAATAATAAAGGATCTAAGCCCATACTTGAACCTACTCTACGAACCTCATCTTTGAATAACATACGTAAAGGCTCAACAACACTCAGTTTCATAAAGTCTGGCAAACCACCTACATTATGATGACTTTTTATAGTTGCTGATGGACCTCCTGTTGCTGAGACAGACTCAATAACATCAGGATAAATAGTACCTTGTGCTAACCATTTTGCATTTGTTACTAGGTGTGATTCATCATCAAAAACCTCAATAAAAACACGACCTATTATTTTACGTTTCTTTTCTGGATCACTCTCTCCAGCTAACTCATCCAAAAAGCGTGCCGAAGCATCAACTCCTTTTACGTTTAAGCCCATTCCCTCATATTGTTTTAATACACTCGGGAATTCATCTTTACGTAACAAACCATTATTTACAAAAATACAATGCAAGTTTTTACCAATAGCTTTATGTAAAAGCATTGCTGCAACCGAAGAGTCTACGCCACCTGATAGGCCTAAAATAACTTTTTCATCTCCAATTTTTTCTCTTAAATAGTCAACAGTAGTATCCACAAAGGCATCTGGTGTCCAAGTTTGTGTTACTCCAGCAATATTTACTAAAAAGTTTTCTAATAATTGTTTACCATCTGTGGAATGGTATACTTCTGGGTGAAATTGTATCGCATATGTATCTTCACCTTCTATTTTATAGGCCGCATTTTCAACATCATTAGTACTGGCTAATTTTATACCATTAGTTGGTAAAGCCTTAATGGTATCTGAATGACTCATCCAAACTTGACTACCTTCTGAAATATTATTAAAGAAAGGTTCACCTGATTTTATATATGATAAATTAGCTCTACCATACTCGCGCGTATTTGAAGGCGAAACATTACCACCTTTAAAATGCGCTAAATATTGCGCTCCGTAACACACTGCTAACAAAGGTTTTTTACCTTGTATTTCAGACAAGTCCGGATGCGGCGCATCTTCAGCTCTAACCGAAAAAGGAGAACCAGACAGTATTACTGCGTTATAAATTGATAAATCTTCAGGAGGCTTATTGTAAGGCTTAATCTCACAAAAAATATTAAGTTCTCTAACTCTTCTTGCGATAAGTTGTGTATACTGAGAACCGAAATCTAAAATCAGGACGTTATTTTGCATCCGCAAAAATAGTAAATTGAAAATTTTAGAAAAGCTTCTTTTAACTATATTTATCTAAATGTTTCAACATTTTTTTCAAAACTATTAACATATTTGACTTTTCTAATCAGATACAACATATTTACACCAAAAATTGCCATATGACTTCCACTATATTTTCAGAAATAAAAGAAGAACTTAATAAAGGAATTAATGAATATGGTCATCCTTTTCGTTTTTTCACCCTTGGTACTTTAAGCGCTAATAATTCCCCAAGATTGCGAACGGTTGTATTTCGAGATTTTTCAGAAAATTGGAATATTAGTTTCTTTACTGACAAACGATCTCAAAAAGTAATCGATATCGATAAAAACAATAAGGTAAGTTCATTATTTTATCATCCTGAAAAAAGAATACAATTACATATTGAAGGGACTGCTCATCTCGTTAAAAATGAAAAAATCATCAATAAACACTGGAACCAAACACCAGAAGAAGCTAAAAAAGACTACACAACCAGTTTAGCTCCAGGAAGCTGTATAGAAAACCAAACCGAAATTGAATACTTAAACGAAGAAAATCATTTTTGCATTATCACAATTGAAATAAATACTATTGAATATCTACGCTTAGATAAACCTAATCACGCAAAAATAAAGTACACAAAAAAAGGCAATGAATGGAAAAATGATTTTCTAGTTCCTTAATGCATTGTTGCTAAAATATCTAAGATATCTTTTTCAGTTGTATCAGGATTTATGAAACAAAAACGAGCTACCGTTTCAGAAGTATCTCCTTTTTTCCATTTTGTAGGCGTTACTAATGCAAAACCTTTTCTATGGTTTTCATAGGTCCAATTTCTATAATCATCAGGTGTCCAACCAATGCGTCTAAACAACACACATGACAAACTTGGTTCACGAACTAATTCTACATGCTCATCTTCAGTTATAAATTTACCTGCAGTATTCGCTAAAGTAATACCACATTCTACTGCCCACTTATATTTATCAACACCATGCATAGCTAATGAAAACCACAATGGCATACCTCTTAATCTTCTTGTTAATTGAATTTGATAATCGGTTGGATTAAAACCATGTGCACCTTCATCTTTAAAAATTTCTAAATAAGAACCTTCTTGCGAATGTGCTGCTTTTGCTATTTCTGGGTTTTTATACAGTACTGCACCACAATCATATGGAGAAAATAACCATTTATGCGGATCGATAGTTATACTATCTGCTTTTTCAATTCCATTAAATAAATGGCGAACAGAATCTGCTAGTAATGCTCCACCTCCATAAGCTGCATCAACATGAAACCATAAATTATTTTCTTCACAAAAATCAGCAACTCCATTTAAATCATCAATAATACCAGCATTTGTAGTACCTGCTGTTGCTACAATTGAAAAAACTCTACTCTGTTTTTCTGATGGTAAATCAACATATAAAGCTTTTAATTCTTCAACTTTCATACTTTCTTCAGAAGGCACTAAAAGAATTTCAGCATCCATAACTTTAGCCATTGCTTTTACAGATGAATGCGCACCACTTGACGTTATAATAACTCCTTTTTTATCAACATTTTCAGGGTTTTGCCTCCAATTTTCACGAGCAGCAACCATTGCTGATAAATTGGCAGCTGTACCACCACTTGTAAAGACCCCAAAAGCACCTTTTGGCATTCCTGCTAAAGAAACCAACCAATGCATTGCCTCATTTTCACAGAAAATACCGCCTGCACCTTCCATCCAAAAAGAACCGTGGATACTTGATGCTGCTGTTATTAAGTCAAACATTATAGATGCTCTCGTAGGAGAAGCAGGTACAAATGCTAAATTTCTAGGGTGATCAATTGGCACTGTTGCTTTTACCAATACATCACGAAACAATTGAAAAGCTTTTTCTCCGCCAATTCCTTCATTTGTTATAGTATCACCAACTAAAGCTTTTAATTCTTCTTCCTTTTTAGGTTGTCCTAATTCCGGAGAAGTTTTTGTGATACGATTGATAACATACTTCATGACATCAAGTGTCATTTCCACTACTTCAATATCTATATTATGCATTTAAAAATGTACTTTTTATTAACTATAATTTTAACACTATTAATAATTTTCTATAAAGCTAGAGCTCCTTAGTATTTTAAGCAATTAAAACTTGAAATAATCTTTTTGGTTAGATAGTACAGCATATTTCTCTAACACCTTTAAACAAAGTAAATCTTCCATTTTTTTATTTTGAAAACGCTTCACATGCTTATTTGCATTGTCAATAATAATTTGTGCTTTTCCATCATTTTTAGAATAATACTCAAGCTTTTCTTCTAAATTAGAACAATCTGCCTCTACCTCAACATAATGCACCCCTGCGACAAGCGTACCTTCCATAAACCAGGTTTCGTAATTTGGTTTTGGCATTATACAGAGTGAGTTTGAAGATAGCACCCATTTTAAATTTGTCGCAACATCATTCCCTTCAGGGCAAAATATAAATTTGTATTTCAGTTGTTCTTCTAAAGTTAAAAAACCTTTCACCCAAGGTTTATCTTCTTTCAATTTATTTACTTGCCCTACATTACACAACGGATTGTTGTAGAATTTCTTAACAAAATCCGTTCTTAAAGCATGCCAAGCTTTACCACGCCAAACCATTTTACTTTTTTTATCAGTAAATTTTAAATTGTCATTTACCCATTTAAAATGTCTACGCTTATTTAATTTAAACAAAATAGAATTTGCATTATCACCATTAATAGGTCTTGCTTTAAATAATGTTGGATATGAATTTACGTGTGTTTCATCACCAAAGTGAAAAGCAAATTTTATAGGTGATTTAAAAAAATGAAGGAATTCTTTAAGGTCAAAAAAATAGGTCGTACTAATTGTTTTTTTGAAGTCTTTTACCGCTACAGCCTCTTCAGGAACTTCAAAAGTTTCATCGCTTTTAAAATAATAAGCTAACCTAGCATTCAACTCTTCTTTATCACAGACAGCTTCGTATTCTTTTATACTTTTAAATACTTTTTTAAAAAAGATTTCTGGTAAAGCATTTCTACCAAAATTTTTTGCGTAATAAATTAAATTAATATCATCTAACTTCATAAGTTGTAAAAATATTAAGATAATATAGAATATGCTTTTGAAAAGGGTTTTTATTTAAAGTACTAAAACTTCAAATTCGGTAGTCAAAGGATCTAAATGTTTTACCAAAGCAGGGATTAACTGATCACCGTAAGCTAAATAAAATTCAGAGAAATTGGTTTGCCGTTCTTGTAATGAAAAATTAGGAAACAATTCATTCTGCAAACTTGTTAAACGAATAACATGATCTTTCAGTTTGCGCTTTTGAGCTTTCAACAATCTTTTTTCTAAATTTTCTAAACCTTTCAATTGTTTAATTTCTTGTGCTTTCACTGCGCCAACAAAAGATTCATCAGTTTGTTTAGCCAATTCATACATTGACTCAAATTGCGCCTTCAAATGTTCTTTCTGAGGCGAAAAATCAATATCTATATTAGAAATATCTCTTATTTTTTTATTGATTAAACTATTCTGTTTTAAAAATAAATGAGAAATATTAAGTTCTAATTTCTCCATTTTCTCAGACTGCTTTTCTGTTATCAACAAGACTGAATTCCTGAGCAACAACATTGGAAAAGTTACCTTTACTTCTGAGAAGTATGATTTTAACTCAAACCAATAAGCCAACTCGCCACCCCCACCTATATAGCATAAGTTTGGCAAAATAATTTCTTGATACAAAGGACGGCAAACTACGTTTGGAGAAAAACGTTCAGGATACTCATTCAACTCTTCTAATATTTCTTTTTCAGTAAAACGTAGCTCTGTATCATTTACATAAAAGACACCATCTTTTTCAATAATACGTTCTCGAACCCCGTCAGTTAAATAAAAATAATTTATCTCTCTTGGGTTAACTTGAATGGGATAATTTCCATTTAAAGCATTCAGATTGTCAATACTTTCTGATACTTTTTTGAATGATGTATTTTGTAATAAATCTGATTTCACATAAGGAATCAACAATTGTTTTAAAACCTTATCATCACCATCAACAATTACCAAACCATAGCTCTTGAACAATTCGTTAGCCAAATAACGTGTTGCATCAGTTAAATTATCATGTGACACATATGCTTTTTTAAATAATTCTGTTAAGAATACAGCATTTTTACTTGCCCCTAATTCTGATGCTAATGTTGACGCTATCACTTCTAAACCTTCAGTAGACAATCTACCTACACCACCGGAAGCCTCAACATTCCATTGTATTTTTTTACCGTTTAATGTAAAATAATTTATCTCATCAAAATCATGATCTTCTGTTGCCATCCAATAAACAGGAACAAAATTGCTTTCTGGGTGTTTCTCTTTTAACTCTTCAGTAAGGTTAATAGTTGAGATAATTTTATATAAAAAATATAACGGCCCCGTAAACAGGTTTAATTGATGCCCAGTTACAATGGTAAAAGTATTTTCTGATTTTAAAGCTTTTATATTTTCTAATGTTGCATCACTAGCTTCAAAATTTTTATATTGATTTTGCAATGCCTCACTAAGAATAGCTCTATGTTCTTTTGGAAAATTTTGTTGTTTCTCTTCTATCTGAGATTTAAAATTTTCAATTTTTGGAAAACGATTGTAAAAAGGGTCTAGCGTATTAACCTCATCTAAATAGTCTCCTATTAATTTAGAGAAATAACCAGTTTTTTTGAAGGGAACACCATCAATCTTCATATGCTAATTTAAAAAAGGTTGTAAATATAAAATTCTTAGATTTTATTGTAGCTTAAAAATACGTTAAGTTGTGATATCTAAAGCCGAAATAAATATAAATATTGCATTATACGACTTTCTGTTTTTATTCTTAGCTTTGATTAAATCCAAACAATTTCCTAAATGAAAAAAATTTTAGTCGCTTTAATTCTAATTTCTTACAACATAATTCAAAGTCAAAGCATACAATCTCCATCTGATTTTTTAGGCTATGAACTAGGAACTGAATTTACAAGACATCACAAAGTTGTAGATTATTACAAATATTTAGCCAATGAAGTTCCTGACCAAGTAAAAATTGAATTTTACGGTGAAACCAATGAAAAAAGACCTTTATTCGTTACTTATATTTCAACTAGTAAAAATATAAGCAACTTAGAAAATATTCGTGAATCACATTTAAAAAGTATAATTGGCGAAGGGAGTTCAGAAGAAGCAATTGTTTGGCTAAGTTATAATGTTCACGGTAATGAAAGTGTAAGTACCGAAGCATCAATGAAAACAATTTATGAGCTATTAACTAACCAAAAAGCTTTGTTAGATAATACTCTTATTATTATTGATCCATGCTTAAACCCTGATGGACGTGACCGCTACGTGAATTGGTATTACCAAAATAAAAACGCAACTTATAATGCCGATCAAAAAAGCATTGAACATAATGAGCCTTGGTTAAATGGAAGGCCAAACCATTACATGTTTGATTTAAATAGAGATTGGGCATGGCTTACTCAAATAGAAAGTCAACAACGTATTAAAGTGTACAATAAATGGATGCCACATATTCATGTAGATTTTCATGAACAAGGTATTGAAGCCCCTTATTATTTTGCACCTGCAGCAGAACCTTACCATGAAGTAATTACAGATTTTCAACGCGATTTTCAAGTCACTATAGGTAAAAATCATGCAAGTTATTTTGATAGAAACGGATGGTATTATTTCACCAAAGAGGTTTTTGATTTACTATACCCAAGTTATGGCGACACCTACCCTTTGTACAACGGGGCAATAGGTATGACCTACGAACAAGGTGGTAGTGGAAGAGCGGGTTTAGGCGTACTTACTCAAAAAGGAGATACTTTAACTCTGAAAGACAGAATTGATCACCATTTTACTACTGGAATTTCAACAATTGAAGTTGCCGCAAAAAACACAGAAAAACTAAATGCCGAATTTGAAAAATTCTATAATAACAAAGAATTTAAATACAAAAGTTATGTGTTAAACGGTAACATAAATAATTTAGAAACATTAACTAAATTATTAGATCAACACGAGGTTAAATACGGGTGGACAAAACCTATTACTGTAAAAGGTTTAGATTATGCTTCTAACAAAATAAAATCTCATAAATATAAAACTGATGCTTTAGTGGTTTCAACCGATCAACCCAAAGGTACCTTGGTTAAAGTTTTATTTGAACCTAGTGCAAAGCTGAGTGATTCACTTACGTATGATATTACTGCTTGGTCGCTACCATATGCATACGGATTAAACACTATAGCATCCGAAAGTAAAATAAGCAACAACCTAACGTCAGAAAAAGACGAATTTGATAATGTTATTTCAGAAAATACTTATGCTTATGTGACAAGTTGGAATAGCATGAATGATGCTCGCTTTTTAGCTGATTTATTACAACAAAATATTAAAGTTCGTTTCTCTCAAAAATCATTCGGTATTGGTGGAGAAAAATTTAAAGAAGGAAGTTTAATTATCACTAAATCTGATAATAGACATACAAAAAACTTTATTCAAAAGTTAACTAACACAACAAATAAACATACTAAATACTTGCAGCCTACCTCAACAGGTTTTGTTGATTATGGTGATGATTTTGGATCTAGTTCAGTGCATACAGTCAAAAGAAATAAAATTGCTATTTTAACTGGAGCTCCAACACGTACATTACAATTTGGTGAAGTTTGGCATTTTTTTGAACAACAATTAAATTACCCAGTAACAGTTTTAGAAGCTGACCATATTAATTTATATGATTTGAGCAAGTATGATGTACTTGTTTTGCCTAACGGACGCTACAATAGTTTTTTAAATAAAGAAAAAGCTACAGATTTGCAAAAATGGGTTGCTAATGGAGGTAAATTAATTGCTATGGGCGGTGCAATTAAAGCTTTAGAAGGCAAAAAGGGTTTTTCTATAAGCTCAAAAAAAGGAGAAAAAGATGCTACAGACACTGATAAATTTACCACTTATGAAGAATCTGAACGTGAAGGAATTAAAAAATTAATTACCGGCGCTATATTTAAAACTAAAGTTGACAACACCAATCCTTTAGCTTACGGCTACAACCAGGAGTATTTTACACTAAAACTTGGTAATGACGCTTATGAGTATTTAGAAACTGGTAATGTAGTTTATTTAGAGAACAACATAACTCCTGTTTCTGGCTTTGCGGGTAGTGAAGCTCAAAAAATGATAAACGAAACACTTGTTTTTGGTGTAGAAAGAATCGGAAGAGGAAAAGTAATTTATATGGTTGACAACCCAATATTCAGAGGTTTCTGGGAAAATGGAAAATTGTTTTTTGCCAATGCCTTATTCATGGTTGATTAAACTAATCTACAATTTAAAAAATAATAAAGCCGAACTCAAATAAGTTCGGCTTTATTATTTATAATCAATTAGATGATTACTTCGCTACATTCACAGCTCTAGTTTCTCTAATTACAGTAACTTTTACCTGACCAGGATAGGTCATATCAGTTTGTATTTTCTGTGAAATTTCAAAAGATAATTCCGCTGCCTTATCATCATTAACTTTTTCACTTTCTACAATTACACGTAACTCTCTACCTGCTTGTATTGCATAAGCTTTTTGCACCCCTTGAAAACCAAAAGCTACTTCTTCTAAATCTTTTAAACGTTGTATGTATGAATCTAATACTTGACGTCTTGCACCTGGTCTTGCACCACTAATAGCATCACAAACCTGTACAATTGGTGCTATTAAGTTTTTCATTTCTATTTCATCGTGGTGAGCACCAATCGCATTACATACATCTGGTTTTTCACCAAACTTCTCAGCCCATTGCATACCTAAAATAGCATGCGGAGTTTCCATTTCTGCTTCTGTATTTGGCACTTTACCAATATCATGCAATAGACCAGCTCTTTTAGCCATCTTAGTATTTAAACCAAGTTCAGCAGCCATAACGCCACATAATTTTGCAACTTCTCTAGAGTGTTGTAATAAGTTTTGACCGTACGAAGATCTATACTTCATTCTACCAACAGCTCTAATTAATTCAGGATGTAAACCATGAATACCTAAATCGATTATTGTACGCTTACCAATTTCAACAATTTCTTGTTCAATTTGCTTCTCTGTCTTTTTAACAATCTCTTCAATTCTTGCTGGGTGAATTCTACCGTCAGTAACTAATTTGTGTAATGACAAACGCGCTACTTCTCTACGAACAGAGTCAAAACAAGAAAGTATAATTGCTTCTGGCGTATCATCAACAACAATTTCTACTCCTGTTGCAGATTCTAAAGCTCTAATATTTCTACCTTCACGACCAATAATTCTACCTTTAACATCATCAGACTCCAAATTAAAAACAGAAACACAATTTTCAACTGCTTCTTCTGTTCCAATACGTTGAATAGTATTTATAATAATTTTTTTAGCCTCTTGTTGCGCAGTAAGTTTAGCCTCTTCCATTGTCGTTTGCATATATGACATAGCATCAGACTTTGCGGTCTCTTTTAAAGACTCTAATAACTGAGTTTTAGCTTCATCTGCAGATAAACCTGAAATAACTTCTAATTGTTGCACTTGATTTTTGTGCAACTTATTTATTTCCGATTGCTTTTTCTCAAGATAATCACTCTTGTGTTCAGCATCTTTTATTTTTTCTTCTAACTGAGCACCAAGCTTTTTTGTTCGTGCTAATTCACTACCAACTTGTGATTCCTTATCCCTTGTTCTCTTTTCAGATTCAGCAATTTTTTTATCCTTACTAGTAATTACTTTTTCGTGCTCTGCTTTTAATTCTAAAAACTTTTCTTTTGCCTGAAGAATTTTATCTTTCTTTATGTTTTCACCTTCTACTTTTGCGCCTTTAAGTAGATTGTCTGCTTCTTGTTGTGCGTTTAATATGGTTTTAGAGGCTTTCCCTTTTTCCATTACTTTAGCAATCACAAAACCTATTACTAAGCCTACGATTGCCGCTAATATTCCTATTGTTGAACTATCCATAATTTTAAAACTATTTATATAAAAAAACCCACATTGGATCGAGTTTTGTACAAACTCCAAAATAACAGGTTTAGGGCTAACAAATTGCTCAAGGATCCTATTGTATTACAAGGCCTGCTTTTACAATTTAAACTCACCCTTTTTAAACAATTTAACGTTGAGTTTGTCAAAAATAATTACCAATGTGGGCAGTAACTTAATTTATTTTAATGAACGTATTTTTACTTTACACTTAGCTTTTCACTTACCAACTGTTCCAATGCCTTTAATTTAGCAGTAACTTCAGTGGTATCTTCTAATTGCTCAATACTTTTTTGCTCAATTTTTGATGCAAATTGTAAAGCGCACATAGCCAATACATCTTGTTTATCTCTTACCGCATAATTCTGCTCAAAATTTTTTGCTAGCTGTTCAATATTTTTCGCAGCTTTGCGCAAACCTTCTTCTTGACTCGGATCTATCGTTAATGGATAAACTCTGTCAGCAATTGAAAGTTTTATTTTAAGTTTTTCAGACATTCTTATGGCAAACTATTATTCAGATAACTGAGCTATACAATAGTCCAATTCTCTAATTAATGTATTTATTTTAAGCTTAGCTTCTGTTTTATTCGAATCACTACCCAGCATAGCGCTTGCTAGTTTAAGAGAATTATATTTTTCTTCCCAAACCAAAAGTGAATTCTTAGCTTCATTTTTTCCATTTTTTACAATGGTAAGTTCTTCTTCTAACTTAGTATTAGCGTTTTGCAAAAGTTCTATTCTATGCAAAAGCTTACTTACTTTATTTTCTAAAGAATCTACTATTTCTACCAATTCACTCATATGCAACGCAAAATGCATTTTACACAAAGTTAACACACATATTAAGACTTCCCAATTCTTTTTTCAATATTATTTTAATTTGCTGTTTTTCAATTTAATTACAATTATATGGTACTTAAAATTTATTTAGAGTACTATTGTTTTTATCTTTTAACATCTATTAATTACTTTCGTAGCAACAAGTATTTACAATTATGAGAGCAACCATCATTGGTTTATTATTTTTATATCTAACAGCAACTACAGCACAAGAAAAATATCCGCAAGATTACTTTAGGTCTCCATTAGATATTCCTATTGTACTGGCTGGAACCTTCGGTGAGCTTAGAAGTAACCACTTCCATTCTGGTATTGATATTAAAACACAGCAAAGAGAAGGTTTAAAAGCTTATGCTATTGCTGATGGAACTGTAACAAGAATAAAAGTATCACTTTGGGGTTATGGTAAAGTTATTTACGTTGCTCACCCTAATGGCTACACATCGGTTTATGGACATTTGCAAAAATTCTCTCCTAAAATAGAAGCGTATATTAACAAAAAACAATATGCTAAAAAATCATACGAAATAGAGGTTTTTCCTGACTTTGGAGAACTGAAACTTGAAAAAGGTGAATTATTAGCTTACACAGGTAATACTGGCGGTTCTTCTGGCCCGCACTTGCATTTTGAGATTCGTAGTAGTGTTTCTGAAAAACCAACAAATCCTTTGTTATACGGATATGATGTTCGTGATGCTACAGATCCTGTTTTGTCTAATCTTTTTGTTTACCCTTTAGGAGAAGAAAGTGAGGCCAACCAAAGTAAATTACGCACAGAGCTTAAGTTTTCAAGACAAGCTGATGGCTCTTATTTAGCTGAAAAAGTAAATGCTACAGGAACTATTGGTTTTGGAATTAATTCTTTTGATCGACAAGATATGGCCGCAAACCAAAATGGTTTGTATTCAGTAGAGCAAATTGTAAATGGAAAAACATATACAAAATACAATCTTGAGTCTTTTTCTTTTAGTGAAACAAGATATATAAACACTTTAATTGATTATTCTTATTTTGGAAAATACCGTAGACGTATTCAGCGCTTATTTAAAACACCTCGAAATAACATGAGCATTTACAAAAAGGTATACAATGATGGTAAAATTGATGTAAGTGAAGGACTTAGTTATAATGTTGAAATCTTGATGAAAGATTTTAAAGACAATGTAACCAAAGTTGTTATTCCTGTGGAAGGCAAAAAAGAAGTTTTAAAAATTAAAAAAGAAGGTGAAAAAACTGAGAATTATTTGGTTGCTAGAAAACCAAATACCTACAATTTAGATGGCGCACAAGTGTACTTTCCAGCTAATACTTTTTATGAAAACTTTTATATTGACCTAAAAAAAGGAAAAGATACTGTTATGATTCATAATAGCACAGTACCTGCGCATCAAAACTTTACGATTACTTTCGATACTAAAAAATACGCTTCTGATGATTTAAAGCAAATGTTTATTGCGCGCTTAGATTATAAATTAAGACCAAGCTTTAGATCAACCTACAAAAGAGGTAATTCATTTTCAACTAGAACACGTGATTTAGGTACATATACACTTGCAAAAGATACCATAGCACCTAAAGTAGTAGCAAAAAACTTTAAAGACAAAAAATGGCTAAGTAATTACAACTATTTAAGCTTAAGAATTACTGATGATTTGAGTGGTATTGATACGTACAGCGCTACATTAAATGGTAAATGGATTTTAATGGAATATGAACCAAAAAAAAATACGATTACCTATAATTTTGACAATTTAATTTTAGACCAAAAAGAGTGCAATTTAGAAGTTATAGTTACTGATAATGTTGGAAATAGCACTACTTTTAAAAGCACATTCTTTAGAAAATAAAACTTGAAATGTATTAAACTATTATTGTTTTTACTATTGCCCACTTTTATAATAGCACAAAATGCTGTAATAACTGGTGTAGTTATTGATGTTGACAACAACCCTGTTTCAAACACAAATATTAGTTCTAAATTATCGGGCACCACAACAGATGAAAATGGTTTTTATTTACTTCAAATTACTGCCGATGAAGAAGTAACTATTGCTTTTTCACACGTTGGGTACGAAAACATTATTTTAAAAAACATCATTTTAAACTCTAATGAGACTTTTGAATTTAACCCTGTTTTAAAAGTTGATGTCACTCAAATTGATGGTATTACTGTTACTGCAACCGGAGAAAAAGCCACTACAGGTATCTTAAACATTAAACCTGAAATTATAAGAAAAATCCCTGGAGCTAATGCCGGTGTTGAAAACATTTTAAAGTTATTACCTGGCGTATCATCTTCAAACGAACTAAGCACACAATACAATGTTCGTGGTGGTAATTTTGATGAAAACCTTGTTTATGTAAATGAAATTGAAGTTTACCGTCCTTTTTTGGTAAGATCAGGACAGCAAGAAAGTTTAAGCTTTGTAAATAGCGATATGGTAGAAAACGTGAAATTTTCCTCTGGAGGATTTCAAGCTAAATACGGAGATAAATTATCTTCAGTTTTAGATGTTAATTACAAAAAACCCAGCTCTTTCGGTGTCCAAATAAATGCCAGCTTAATACAAGCAAGCACAACAGTTGAAGCCTTAAGTAAAAACAAAAAATTAAGCTCAATTTCAGGAATTAGGTACCGAAACAATAGTCTATTAATTAACAGCCAAGAAACTCAAACCACAGTAAAACCTGAAATTGTTGATTTTCAAACTTATGAAACCTATCAATTTTCAAAAAAATTCCATCTTAGTTTTTTAGGGAACATTGCGCTTAATAATTATAAAAATGAACCTAACACTAGAACTACAAATTTTGGAACTATTAACAACCCAAAAACAATTTCAATCTACTACGCCGGACAAGAAAATAATAGTTTTAATACTGCACTAGGTGCTTTTAAAGCAAGCTATTTTGTAAATGATAATTTAGTTTTAAAACTAATACCTTCACTTTATCATACTGTTGAAGAAGAACGCTCTGATGTAGTTTCACAATATCAACTTAGCGATATTGACCCAATTTCACAAGAAAGTAGCAACACTACTCAATTAGGTACACAGTTCAACAGAGCCAGAAATACCTTAGATGCTTTAATATTTAACCTTGAACATAAAGGTGAATTTGATAAAAATGAAGACGCTTTTGAATGGGGTATAAAATATTCTTACGAAGATATTCGTGATCAAATACGCGAGTCAGAGTTTTTAGATTCTATTGGATATTTTGTTCGCCCAAGTGATGAGATTTTCACAAACAACCAACCTGAAGAACCTTTCGATACGCCTATTGAAGCCCTAGAAAGCATTTTTGCTACAAATTATGTTACTACAAATCGCTTAAGTGGCTTTATACAATATAGTAAACAGACCCAATGGAAGTCAAGTGAAGTTTATTTCAATTTTGGTATTCGAAGTCAATATTGGAGTGTAAAAAATAATACTGACTCAAATTCTCACGTTATTCTAAGCCCTAGAGCTCAGTTTGCCATAAAACCTAATTGGGAAAAAGACATGCTTTTTAAAATTGCCACTGGTATTTACCATCAACCTCCTTTTTACAGAGAATTAAGAGATTTTAAAGGTGTTGTAAATACAAACGTTGAAGCACAAAAAGCTTTTCATGCAGTATTAAGCAATGAATACAGTTTTCAACTTTGGGACGGTCCGTTTAAACTAACAAGTGACATTTATTACAAAAACTTGACAAATGTAAACACCTACACCGTTGAAGATGTACGAATACGATATGTAGCTAACAACAATGCTGTAGGTTATGCCTATGGTGCGGATTTTAGACTGAATGGTGCTTTTGTTCCTGGAACAGAATCATGGATTAGTATTGGTTATTTAAAAACAGAAGAAAATAGTAACAATCGCGGTTACATTGCCCGACCAACAGACCAACGTTTAAAATTCGGAATTTTGTTTCAAGACTATATTCCTACAATTCCTGATGTAAAAATGTACTTAAACTTGGTCTACAACACTGGTGTACCCGGCGGATCACCAAATTATGCAGATCCATACATTTTTAATAACAGATTAAGAGATTATAAGCGGGCAGATTTAGGAATTTCATATACTTTTGTAAGCGAAAATAAAAAAGCAACTAAAATTATTTGGTTAAATGGTTTTAAAGAACTCTCTGGAGGTTTTGAAATTTTTAACCTATTTAACACTCAAAACTCCATCACCAATACATGGGTTAGAGATATAAATAGTGACCAGCAATTTGCAGTGCCTAATTATTTAACAAGCCGATTAGTGAATTTAAAAATCCAAATGCGATTTTAGAATATAGTAAAATGAAAAAAATAGTAACCATCTTATTGTTCTTGAGTATTCAATTATCATTTGCTCAAAAAAACATATATGAAAGTCCAAAATTCGATAACCTTTCTCAAAATCATAAAGAGTTAGCAATATTGCCTTTTTTAACGCATTTAGATTTGACTGAGACACTTTCTAAAGCTGAAAAAAAAGCATTAGAACAAAAAGAAGGCTATGCAGTACAAGACGCTCTTGAAAAATACTTTTCACTGCCAAACAAGAAGAAAAAGAAGTTTACTGTAGATTTTCAGAATACAAAAAACACCAATGCTATTTTAGCCAAAAACAATATTACGTATGAAAATATTGATATTTACAGCGTAAAAGAACTATGTAATGTACTAGGTGTTGATGGTGTAGTTAGTGGTACGACTGATTTAAATATTTTATTATCTGATGGCATACCTACAGAATTTAGCTTTTTAGATTACATTACTGGTGATGCTGATTATGGACGTATTGCTATAAAAATTAGTGATGGTAATTCTGGTAAATTATTATGGCGTTACGAAAAGAAAATCACAAAAAAAACAGGTAAAAACACACAAGATTTAATTAGTAGAATGATGAAACTTGCTACTAAAAAATTCCCATATGATACTGAACGTATTAAAAACAGAAAAGAAAACTAGTTAGTTTTAATTTTCTGCAAATAATTTAAGTTCATTTATTACATAATCCAATTCTTCTTTAGTAGTGTAATGCGAAAATGAAAAACGTACAGATGGTTTTTTCATTTCATCAGGTGTTAGTATTTGACTCAAAACGTGTGAACCTAAATCACTACCTGATTGACAAGCACTACCTTTTGAACATGCAATACCCTTAATATCTAATTGAAATAACAGCATTAAAGATTTTTGCTCATCAAAAGGTAACCTGACGTTTACTAAAGTATATGTACTTTTATCAGGGTCTGCAGAATGACCATTAAAAGCAACATCTGAAAATGTATTTTTCAATTGCTTAATAAAATACTGTTTCATTTCTAATATGTAAGCACTCTCTTTTTCAAGATTTTCATACGCAGTTACAAATGCTTCCTCTAAACCAACAATATTATGGTAACTTTCAGTTCCTGCTCTAAAACCACGTTCTTGTTGTCCTCCAAATATTAAAGGTTTCAAGCCTGTATTTCTTCTAATATATGCGAAACCAATCCCTTTTGGACCATGAAATTTATGTGCAGCTGCAGTTAAAAAATCTGCTTTGGTCTCTTGTACATCTATATTATAATGACCAAGTGACTGTATTGTATCTGAATGAAAAAAAGCATTATTATTTTTACATAAATCAGCAAAAGCATTAATATCAATAATATTGCCTACTTCATTATTAACATGCATTAAACTCACTAACTTTTTAGAATCATCTTGTTGCAACAACTCTTTTAAATGAGTAATGTCAGGGTTACCAAAACTGTCTAAATTCACGTACGAAACCGTAATTCCGTATTCTTTCTCCAACTCTTCAACAGTATGTAAAACTGCATGGTGTTCTATTTTTGATGTAATAATTGTTTTTACACCTAAATCTCTAACAGAACATCTTAAAATCATGTTATCAGCCTCAGTACCTCCTGAAGTAAAAATAATTTCAGAAGGGTGTGCGTTCAAAAATTTCGCAATAGTTTTTCTAGTAGTTTCAATAGCTGTTTTTACAGTACGACCAAAACTATGTGTAGATGATGGATTACCATAATTATGAGCTAATGCTTCTTGCATTTTTTCTATTACAGATGGTCTTATCTGTGTTGTAGCTGCATTATCTAAATAAACTTTTCGCATAATTGTAAAAAATATAAAAAAGCAAATTTAAAAGAAAATAAGGACTAATTTCACAAATTGGACTTAAAGCTCTAGGAGAATTGAAGTTAAATCATGTAAATTTGAAACTTAATACTAGTTCACATAAAACAACTTAGTATTTTTATTTTATTAAATATTATTTTAGATGAATAAACTGTTTTTTACTGCACTATTAGTTTTATTATTTTCATGTGATGACGGAGATTTAACTATTGATACTATAGAATTTAATGGTTTTGAGCTTGAATCTTGTGATGATGATAATATTATAGACCCTACAGAAACTAATCTTTTATTTAAAATTAATGATGATGACGATGAATACGAAGTGCTTATTTTGACATTAGATGAAGATGTATTAACAAATGAGGCAGGTGAACAGTCATTTGAAATTACAGATGATACAGATACCACATTAACTTATAGAATATATGATGATAGCTTAGATAGTGATTATTTTTGTGATGATCTCACCCCTTCAACACCTCTTGTAACTACTGAAATTGTTGCTAGTGCTGCAAGTATTACAATTACTACAATACTATCCGAAACAGAAAGTGATACTTATGAGCATTTTATTGAGATAACGAGCTCAACTTTTGAAACTGATGAAGGAGAAAGAATTACCGACTTAAGTCTTGATAATTTCGGAACTGTTTATACCGAAATTTAATAGTTCTGGTAAATATAAACTTCAGTAGCACCTAGTCCGTATTTCTGATAGTCAGCATCATAGCTTTTTACATTGTCGTATCGGCCAAATAAATAGCGAAGCTCCTCTTTTAAAACACCTTCACCCACACCGTGAATAAAAACTATTTTTTGTATTTTTTTTGATATTGCAAAATCTAATTGTCTTTTTGCTGTATCTAATTGAATATTAAGCATATCATAGTTTGACATACCTCTTTGTGATTTTATTAGGTGATGAATATGCAAATCAACTTCCATTTTTGGTGCATTTCTATCTTTAGCTTTAACAACAGGTTTATTTCTTTTTTTAGGAAGTTCTTTTTCTGATTTAATTTTTGCAATCTCAAAATTTGACACACTAATAGTATCACTTTCAACTTTTATAAGCTCAGCAGGTTCGTATTTCAATAGAAAGCCATCATCACTTTCCATAGTAATTATTTTTCCGTCAATAGACGCTACAATACCGATTAACGTATCATCTAAAGCCTCTACTCTATCTCCTACTTTAAAATTCATTCTTCAAAATCTGTCTCTTCGCTATTTTTATCCCCATAAGTTGTTGTTACACTATATATGCCAAACATTAAAAAAACAATACCTATAGCAAGAGCATATTCTTTAACCATATAACGTGGCCCAAATACAACAGTTAATGTTCCAACAACAATTAGAATAAAATAAATGATTTGTTTTATTTTCATTGGTTAAAATTAGTAGTATTTTTCATGAATTAAATTCAAATTGAATAAAAAATGCGATTTGTTGCAGTTATAGTAGATTTAGAAGAGTTTATGTTGCCTTGTTTTAGCAAACAAACTTTTGGTATTGATTGCCCTGGTTGTGGTATTCAACGCTCTTTAGCTCTTATTCTGCATGGTGAATTCATTGCTGCCTTTAAAATGTACCCTGCAATTTACAGCTTACTATTTCTTTTCGGCTTTTTAATATTCAACTTTTTTTATACTGCAAAGCATGCTAATATTATAATTAATAGCACCGCTATTATCACTATATCACTAATACTCGTTAATTACCTATTAAAATTTATATAACTAAACCTTTAAAATTATGGAACAAAAATTACCAAAAGCAACAGCTGCAATTACACTTTCAATCATATCATTTATTGGTTGTTGTTGCAGTAATGGATTTGGAGGATTAATTCTTGCTGGAATTGCACTCTATTTAGTAAAACAAGACACTGACTTATACAACGAAAGCCCAGAAGAATATTCAAATTTTGGAACAGTAAAAACTGCTAAAATAATTTCAATTATTAGTATAGTTTTAAGTTTAATATTGGTTGGTACGTATATTTATATGAAAGTAACTGGAAAAGATGCTGAAATGCAACAAAGAATTATGGAGTGGGCCGAAGAAATGCAACAACAATAACATGAATAAAAGTTTACCCGAAGCAAGTAATGCACTAACATTAGGGATTCTATCAATTGTAATTACTTTATTTTGTTGTGGACCATTTGGAGCTATTTTAGGTTTTATTGGATTATCTAAAGCGAAAAAAGCAGAAAGCATTTTCAATTTAAATCCCGGAGAATATTCAGGATATGATAATATAAAAACAGGAAGAATTCTATCATATATAGGAATTGGAATTGCAGCTATGTACTTATTATTTTTTATAATATATTTTGGTGCAATTATAGCATACCTTATTGCATTATTTGCTTTACAAGGTTGTCAAATTCAGTAATCAGTATAACAAAAATCCCCAAAGAAATTCTTTGGGGATTTTTTATTTTTATTAAATTGAAGTATTATTTTTCAAACTGTTGTATTGTTTCTGTGATTATAGAAACACATTCTAACAATTGTTTTTCAGTCATTACTAATGGTGGAGCAAACCTAATAATATTACCATGAGTAGGTTTTGCTAATAATCCATTCTCTTTTAATGCCATACAAATATCCCAAGCAGTTGAGCTTTCTTCTATATCATTAATTAAAATTGCGTTTAGCAAACCTTTACCTCTAACCGCATTTACTAAATTTGAAGTAGGTATAAATTTGTTTAATTCTGATCTAAACAATTCTCCTAACACATTAGCGTTTTCTGCTAAATTTTCATTTTTTACAACTTCTAATGCTGCTATAGCAACTTTAGCCGCTATTGGGTTACCGCCAAAGGTACTACCATGATTTCCTGGTTTAATTACCCCCATAATAGCATCATCAGCTAACACTGCTGAAACTGGATAAGCACCACCTGATAAAGCTTTCCCTAAAATCAAAATATCTGGCTTTACATTTTCATGATCAACCGCTAACATTTTACCCGTTCTTGCAATACCAGTTTGAACTTCATCGGCTATAAAAAGTACATTATATTTTTCACAAAGTTCTTTTGCTGATTTTAAATACCCCTCAGTAGGTACATAAACACCCGCTTCACCCTGTATTGGTTCTACTAAAAACCCAGCAATATTAGTATTACTTTTTAAAACCTTTTCTAATGCTTGTAAATTATCGTATTCAATTTTTATAAATCCGTTTGTATAAGGACCAAAATTTTTACGCGCCACAGGATCATTTGAAAAAGAAATAATAGTAGTAGTACGCCCATGAAAGTTATTTTCACAAACAACTATTTCAGCTTCATTTTCATGTATTCCTTTCTTCTCATATGCCCATTTTCTACAAATTTTTAAAGCTGTCTCAACAGCTTCAGCACCTGTATTCATAGGTAATAACTTATCAAAACCAAAAGTTTCAGTAGCATATTTTTCATAACCACCCAAAACATCATTATAAAAAGCTCTTGATGTTAAAGTAAGCGTTTGTGCTTGCTCCATCATTGCTCCAACAATTTTGGGATGACAATGTCCTTGGTTGACTGCTGAATAAGCAGATAGAAAATCATAATATCTTTTCCCCTCTACATCCCATACATAAACACCTTCACCTTTGCTTAAAACTACAGGTAATGGATGATAATTATGAGCACCGTGTTTGTCCTCTAACGCAATTGCATCTTCAGAAGTCATTTTTTCTAAAACTGACATGATAATAATTTTTTTAAATAAAACTTTAGCAATTCCTTCTGTACCTTTATCCTTCCGAAGATTCGAAAATTCAGCGTGGGAGAGAAATCATCCTTGTAGAGCTGTAAAATTACAAAATATTAATAGGAAATTAAAGTTTTTTGGAACTCAGAAAACCTATTATAAAACCTTAAATATCCTTTATAAAGTATTAAACTTAGAGCTAATTAATTAAAAACGACTTATTTTTGCGTTATGCGTAGAAAAAAAACAAGAACGGTTTTTGAGAATGTAGCCGTTGTAGATGCTGGTGCGAAAGGGAAAACCATAGGTAAAGCTCCTGATGGCCGTGTGATTTTTTTAAATAACACTGTACCTGGTGACGTTGTTGATGTTCAAACAACAAAAAAGCGTAAAGCCTATTTTGAAGGAACTGCTATAAAATTCCACTCTTTATCTGATAAAAGAGTTGATCCTGTTTGCCAACATTTTGGTGTTTGTGGCGGGTGTAAATGGCAAGATATGGGTTATGATCACCAACTTTTTTATAAACAAAAAGAAGTAGAAAATAATTTACGAAGAATAGGACATTTAGAATTGCCTGAAATCACACCAATTTTAGGTTCTAAAGAGCAGTACTTTTACCGTAATAAAATGGAATTTTCTTTTTCTGATAGCAGATGGCTCACATTAGAAGAAATACAATCTACCGATGAAATTTATGATAGAAACGCATTAGGTTTTCATATCCCTGGTATGTGGGATAAAATTTTAGATGTAAAAAAATGCCATTTACAAGAAGACCCATCTAATGCTATTCGTTTAGAAACTAAAGATTTTGCTTTAAAAAACGGTTTAACTTTCTTTAACCCAAGAAACCAGCACGGATTATTGCGCACCATGATGATTAGAACATCATCAACAGGTGAAATAATGGTTTTAGTTCAGTTCTTTGAAAATAATGTTGAAAAGAGAGAGTTGCTATTAAATCATCTTAAAGAAAAATTCCCAGAAATAACTGCTTTATTGTATGTAATAAATTCAAAAAAGAATGACACTATTTACGATCAAGATATTATTTGTTTTGCCGGCAGAGATCATATTTTTGAAGAAATGGAAGGACTCAAATTTAAAATAAATGCAAAGTCATTCTACCAAACAAATTCTAAACAAGCTTACGAATTATACAAAATCACCAGAGATTTTGCCGGTTTAACTGGAGAAGAGTTGGTATATGATTTATATACTGGTACAGGTACTATAGCTCAATTTATTTCAAAAAAAGCAAAAAAAGTTGTGGGTATTGAAGCTGTTCCCGAAGCTATTGAAGATGCTAAAGCAAATGCTGTTGCTAATAATATAAGTAATGCTACATTTTTTGCAGGTGATATGAAAAATATTTTTAAACCTTCGTTTATACAAGAACATGGTACACCTGAAATAATTATTACCGATCCTCCTAGAGATGGTATGCATAAAGATGTAGTTGCTCAAATATTAGAGATTTCACCTAAAAAAGTAGTTTATGTAAGTTGTAACAGCGCAACTCAAGCCCGTGATTTAGAGTTAATGAATGAGCATTACAAAATTACAAAAACGCAAGCCGTTGATATGTTTCCGCAAACACATCACGTAGAAAATGTTGTGCTTTTAGAAAAACGATAAATTATTTAAAAGAGAAATTTCAATATGGATAAGCTTAAATATATTGTTGTAATGGTTTTTATCTTTTTCGCATTTAATTCTTGTGAAAAAGATGACATTTGTGTCGACGGAGATACCCCGTTATTAATTATTGGATTTTATGATTTTGACGATCAAGATGATGAGGAAGAGCCATCAAATTTAGTAGTAAGATCTTTATCATCAGATGGAGTTTATGGCGATACTATTGCTAACGTGGATACTGATTCCATTGAAATTCCTTTAAAAATTACAGAATTATCAACAATGTATAGCTTTTCAATCTCTGATGATGATGGTACTAATATAAATGAAGATATAGTTACATTTGATTATGCCACTGAAGAAGTATATATATCAAGAGCATGTGGTTATGTAGTTTACTATAATAATTTAATTGCTACACTAACAGAAGATGATGACAATTGGATAGAACAAATTGATGTTGAAGTTACAACTATTGAAAACGAAGATGACACCCATGTTAAAATATACCTTTAGTATAGCCTTTTTATGTATTGCATTTTTTGCTAATGCACAAAGTGGACCTATAGATGTAAGCCCCAAAGACACAATACAGAAAACTGAAGCTTATGGTGTTCGAGTTGGTATTGATTTAAGTAAAATACTTACAACATCATTAGATGATAACTATACCGGTTTAGAGATTGTTGGTGATTATCGGATATCGCAAAACTTATATTTGGCTGCTGAATTAGGTAATGAAAAAAAAACAACTGAAGAAGACACGTATAATTTCACCACCTCTGGTAGCTATATTAAAGCAGGTGTAGATTACAATACCTATGAAAATTGGTTTGGTATGACTAATATCATAAACTTAGGTGGTAGAATTGGAGTTAGTAGTTTTAGTCAAACATTAAACGAGTATAGTATATATAGTTCAAACAGGTATTTTTATCCTGATGATTATGCAAGTGGAAGCATTACAACTGCACAAGAATTTGATGGTCGTAGCGCTGTTTGGTTAGAAGTTGTTATGGGAGCAAAAGTCGAGTTATTTGCTAATATTTACTTAGGGGCAAGCGTTAGAATTGGTGCTTTAGTTAGTAACAAAGAAGATGATGATTTCCCTAACTTATGGATACCTGGTTTTAATAAAGTTACAGACAATACTATATTTGGAGCTAGTTACAATTATACGGTCTCATACCTTATTCCTCTGTACAAAAAAAAGAAAAAAGTTAGAGAGAAATATGTTGATGAAGGAGATAAAGAAAGAAAAGAAAATAGTGAAGGTGGTCCTCCTCAAAACTAATCTACATTTCTTTAAATCCTTTTACAAAAATCCATTTCATTACAAGCTTAGAACCTTCTTTTGCTTTTACTACAGCAAATTTTGGTGCTAATAAAGTTGCCACAATAGCAGCAATCATAAGTTTTACAAAATGATTTAATGCGAAATAGTCTACAACAAAAAATCGTATAAGAATAAAAAGAATTGCATAGCCTAAAAAATTATACAATAAAGCTTTATATTTTAATGACATAATCTACTGTTCTTTATTATACTTTGCTTTTTTACTTCCTGAATAAATATTGTATTTCACGAACCTTGATTCTAAATGGCTATTAAATACTTTTATTTTTCTTGAAGGTCTTAACCCTACAAATTTCAAAGCTTCTAAATTTGACGTGATTAACCAAGCATCAGTACCAGGATAATGTTGTTTTAATGTATCACCAATATTCTTATAAAACTCTTCCATCTCAATATTTAAACGCTCACCATATGGAGGATTAAATACAATATGAAGGTGATTCTCCATAGACTTTTCTGTCTCAAAGAAATTGAATTGACCAACTTTTATATATTCCGCTAAATTAGCATTATCAATGTTATCTTGGGCTTTTCTAATTGCTGAAGGCGCTTTATCATAGCCTGCAATTTTAAAATGAAACTCTCTAGTTTTATTTAAACAACTATCCACTATTTTTTCAAATAGTTCCTCATCATAATCTGGCCATTTTTCAAAAGCAAACTCTTTTCGGTTTATGTTTACAGGAATATTACAAGCAATCATTGCTGCTTCAATTAACAACGTACCACTACCACACATAGGGTCTAAAAAATCTGACTGACCGTCCCAACCACTAAGCAATAAAATACCTGCCGCTAAAACTTCATTTATCGGAGCTATATTGGTAGCAGTTTTATAACCTCTTTGATGTAATGATCTTCCTGATGTATCTAAAGCTACGTTACAATGGTCTTTTTGAATATGTATATTAATTCTAATATCTGGAAATTTAATATCTACATTAGGTCTTTCTCCATCAGTATCTCTAAATTTATCTACAATAGCGTCCTTTACTTTTTGAGACACATATAATGAATGCGTAAAATTTTCAGAGTTTATTGTAGTATCTATCGCGAACGTGGTGTCCGGTGATAAATACTCAGACCAGTCAAAAGCATAAATTTTATTATATAAATCATCTTCGTTTAAAACATTAAATGAATGTATTGGCTTTACTATTTTAATAGCAGTACGTAAACATAAATTTGCCTTGTACATAAATCCGGTATCTCCTTCAAAACTAACACTACGTACACCTTGCTCAATGTTCATTCCGCCCAATTTACGCAACTCTTTTGCTAAAATTTCTTCAAAGCCAAACATGGTCTTAGCGACCATTTTAAAATTATTATCCATAAGTATCTAAAACAATACGGCAAAAATACATTAATTTTACGCCTTAAGGTTACTATTTATTATAAACCTAAAAACAAGCATGACTTATCTATTACCAATACTTGCTGTGCTATTAAGCTTTGCATTTGTTTACATCACAAAACCAAAAAACAAAGAGGGTTTTAAACTACTATTAGCTTTTAGTGGTGCCTTTTTATTGTCATTAACTATATTTGAGTTATTTCCAGAGATTTATAAAAATAATGAGCCTAAAACTATAGGTATATTTATAATGCTCGGAATACTTTTGCAGATATTTTTAGAATTTTTCTCTAAGGGTGCTGAACACGGGCATGTACATGTTAATAAAGAAAATAATGACTTCCCTTGGCTATTATTTATTAGCCTTTCTATCCATTCCCTATTAGAAGGCGTACCAGCAGATCATGACCACTCTATATTGTACGGCATATTGGTACATAAAATACCTATTGCAATAATATTAAGTATTTTTTTATTGGGATCTAAATTAGGGTTAAAAAAAGCAGTGTTTTTTATATCGCTATTTTCAATAATGACACCTTTAGGTACTTACCTTTCATCTAGTACTGAAATAATATCAAAATATTATAACGAATTAACAGCCGTAGCTGTTGGTGTATTTTTGCATATCTCAACTGTAATATTATTTGAAAGTTCTGAAGGTCATAAGTTCAATTTAAGAAAACTGTTAGTAATTATAATAGGAATACTTATCGCATATTATTTATAAATGTATAGTAAAGAAGAAGCAAAAAAATTACGCCAGGATTTTTGGATATCTTTTGGAAAATCTTTTCCAAGAAAATGGATATTATACAATACAAAAATTAAAGACTTTTCTTTTAAGTTTCATTTTGATAAGTCTCAAGCAATGGTTTCAATGGATATAGAAAATAAAAATTTAGAAAAAAGAATAGAATTATGGGATAAACTAACCTCTTTAAAATCTGTTTTAGAAACTGATTATATTGCTAACGTTACATATCAAGAATATGTTTATTTAGATAATCAAAGAGATATCTCACGTTTATACATTAGCATTGACGGTGTATCAATACATAACAAAAACACTTGGCAGGAAACTATGATTTTCTTAAATGAAACAATGCTGAAATTTGAAGCTTTTTTTTATGATTTTGAAGATATGCTAATTGATTAAACAACATCAATATAAATAAATAACCAGTGGCAAATTGAACCTGCTAAAACAAAAAGATGCCATATAAAATGATTATAAGGTATTTTTTTTATTGCATAAAAAATAATTCCAAATGTATAACAGAAGCCACCAAGCATCAATAAATTAATACCTAAGTCAGAAGTGGATTTTAGTAAATTTTGAAAATCAAAAATAATTAACCACCCCATTATCAAATACAGTGCTAATGATATAAATTCATATTTTCCAGTAAAAAATAACTTTAGTATAGTTCCTAAGAGCGTAATCACCCATACAATAGTAAAAATCATCCATCCTTTTCCATTTAATAGTATTATTAAAGCTACAGGAGTATACGTACCCGCAATTAAAAAATAAATGCTTATATGATCTAAAATTCTAAATTTAGATTTAATAGCTGGTAATGTTGCATTATGATATAATGTTGAGGCTGTATATAATAATAAAATTGAAAAAGTATAAACTATTATTGAAAACAGAGCATAATCACTTTTATTAGAATTCTTAAAAACAAGAAAGAAAAATCCAATAATACCAAGAATAATTCCTAAACCATGAGAAATAGTATTTAAAAATTCTTCTCTTTTGTATGTGGTACCAATATTATCCAAAGCAAACTAGTTAAAATGTTGTGCAAAAATACGTAAACAACAAGATACAAGTTATCAGTTTAAAGTATACATTAACATTAATTGGTTAAAATCCATTCTAATTGAGTTTTATAGATTCTATAGAACA
>NZ_JAHKQN010000033.1:0-76699 GCF_018861125.1 Cellulophaga baltica
TTGTAATATCAATAGTAGGAACCAATGCTTCAACAGTTATATTTACAGTAGCTGTAGCAGTATCATTATTAGCATCAGTAATTGTATAAGTGAACGAGTCAGCTCCAGCATAGTTAGTTGCAGGAGTATATAATACTATATCATCTGAAGGGTCATTTGGTGTAGCATTATTATCTACAGATACCGTACCTCCATTTGTAGTAGTTGTACTTGGTAATGTTATTTCTCCTGAATTTGAGCCATCTCCACCAAAAGTATCTGCACCATTCCCATTATCAGCTAAAACATCAATACTATTATTAGTTGTGTTTTGTGTGATTGTAATAACATCATCTTGAGCAGAAGGAGTACTGTTAGCTCCAACAATTATAGTAACAGAAGCAATATCGCAATTGGTTGCGTCTAAAGCGTCACATATTTGATAATCTACTGTGTAAGTGCCAGAGGCTGTGCCACTAGCAACATCAACTGAGCCATCATTATTAACGGCTAAGGTTCCATTATCTACAGGCGTTATAGTGACATCTGTAGGATTGAGACTAGCACCATTAAATTCGTCGTTATCAAAAACATTTAAGACATCGGTTACTCCTGTAAATCCTTGTACAGCAGTAATTGTTGCGCTATCACTTATAGCATCTACATTGTTTATAACAGATAGTTCGGCTTGAGCTTCTTCAGGACAAGCATTGTTATCGTGAGAAACTAATACTTTGTAGATATTACCATCCATAGCTAATGTTACGCTTGAAACAGTTAATGTACTGTTGGTTTCACCAGAAATATCAGAAAAACTAGTTCCAGAATCAGTACTTACCTGCCATTGGTAACTTAAACCTGCATCAGCATTAACATCATAAGTTGGAGTGCCAGAAGTATAAGATGAAGCATCTAAAGCAGAAGCAGTTACAGAAAAAGTTGCATCACTACCTACAGTTTCTTCTTGATCTGATGGAGCTGTATCAATACTAGTTTTCGAAGCAGTTGTTACGCTTGTTGTAGTGTCTGTATATGCTGTGTCTGCACCTGTTACTTGACCATCAGAATCGTAACCTGTACCATCAACTTCTCCGTCATTATCATCATCTATATGACCTGCCTCAATAGCATCATTACAACCGTCGTTATCAGAATCGTCATCTAAATCATTGGTTATACCGTCTCCATCTGTATCAATATTACATTCAGCTTCCAAAAATATATCAAATTGTGATTGCCCATTACCGTTACTAAGAACTTCAAACTCAGTTGCACTACCAATAGAATCCCAAATAAAATCTCCTCCAGCTGAGTTGTTATTTTCGATGCTATTTGTAATTCGAGCTACTCTAAATTCATTAGCTATACTATTGTCTTCAACAAATTTAGTAGCATCTAGGGTTGTTTTTTGATTATACTGAGTACCATCAATAGATCTAACGCCGTCATATTTATCGGTACCAGTACCAGATATAGTACCACCGTGAACTACACGAACAGTTACATCTATACTTCCTGTTGATTCAAATTTAGGTACTGCAGAACTAGTTGTATACCATCTTCCTCCAGAATGAACGTTCGTGTTGGTTAACGTAATTACAACACTTCCTGCAGGGTAACCGAAATTAGCGCTAAGATCTTGATTTGTGACATTATTTCCTGCTGTATTATTTGTTAACCCAAAATCTGCAGGTGTAATTTCAACAAAACCTAAACATTCATTTGAGTCTAAAATACCATCATTGTCGTCGTCTAAATCAGTGGTGTCTCCAATGCCATCACTATCATTGTCAGCATCTACATATAATGTAGCACTATTTGTATTTTCTATACAGATATTGTCAGTATGAGTTACTACTAGGGAATACTCATTGCCATCTAGTCCTGTTACATCACTAATTGTTAGAGTAGGAGGTGTAGCACCTGAACCAGAAGTATTTGAATATACTCCAATATCTGTAAGGTTTACACCATTTTCTTGCCATTGATATATTAAACCTGAGGAAGCATCAGTTTCTCCGGTTGTGTAATCAGGTGTCGTATTTGGTGCTGTACCTGTAAAAGTTTCTGTACTTGTAGCAGTTGCACTTGTTATTTCAAAAGTTGTACTACCACCAGTAATTATTAATTGATCAGTTAATGCTGTAGCATCTATATTTGTTTCTGTAGCCACAGTTTCATTTCCAGTTGCACCATCATAACCATCAGTTATACTTCCGCCTGTGGTTACCTGTCCATCAGAATTAAAGCCGTCTCCGTCTAAAATACCATCTACATCATTATCTGTACCACCAGATTCTAAAACATCATTACATCCATCATTATCTGAATCTAAATCTAAATAATCTGGTGTACCATCTTCATCTGTATCACAAACTACATTAGGAGGATAAGAATTTGTGAATGGTACGTTACTCCATGTACTTCCTCCATCAAGACTCCACTGTAATATTGTTCCAGAGAGCGCACGACCATCTTGATTGGTTAATAAAACTTTAATGTAGTTGCTTGTAGATGCAGGAACAAAAACAGGTGTAGTAGCTCCATTTCCTACTTCTTGACCAATGAATCTATAATCTGAAGCATTTAATGTTGGATTATTAGCTCCGTCATGTGCAACATATAATTGTTGTAAAGTGTATCTACTACCAATAACTCTTAATTGTGGTAAAGAACTTGGACCAGTTGTAGCTGGTACTTTAATTAATGCTTCTGTTATTATGTAATTTCCTGTTGGATATGCTGTATTTGTAGATCCATAATTTGGATCAGAAGACTCATCATCAACTTTAAGTCCTTCATCAAAACTTAAAACAGTTCCTCCATCACTAGAACTCACTTGTGTTGTTAAGTTTGTTACTGTAAAATCATCATCAGGAGCATAGTTAGGCTGTAATACAATATTGTTAAATCCTCCATAAGGTTCTGTTATTTCAACTCTCCAATCAGGACCTAATGAACCTCCTGCCGCTGTAACCCATGGATCTTCAGCTGTTTCACTATATGAAAATAAAGACCAATGTTTCACTGCAAAACCATTTTCAGTTAGACATGATAAATTTTCATCAGTATCTAAAATACCATCATTGTCATCGTCTAAATCAGTAGTATCTCCAATGCCATCATTATCATTGTCTGGATCAATATTTAGTGTAGCACTATTTGTATTTTCTATACATACATTATCAGGGTGTGTTATTACTAAATTGTATACGTTACCATCAAGACCAGAAACTTCACTTATTGAGAGTGTATTTGTGTTTGTACCGCTATAAACGCCTCCGTCACTTATATTTGAACCATTTTCTTGCCATTGATATTGTAAGCTACTACTTACATCAGTTTGACCAGATGTATAATCAGGAGTACCGGGTGTGGTATATGTTACAGTACTTGTTGCAGATGAACTAGTTATTGTAAATGTTGTACCATTACCTTCTACAACAGATTTATCTTGTAATGCAGTAGCATCAACACTAGTGACTGTGGCAATTTGAAATTTATTTCCTGAAGGGGAAGTTGTAGTTTGTGGTGAAGTATTGTAAGAAGATCCTGTTACACCTGCAGCAGTCACTAAACCATTAGTATCTACATCTGAGCTAGTAATCACAGCACCGTAAGTTCCGTCACTATTACTATCAGTACCAGAAATACCATATGCTTCATCTGCATCGTTACAACCATCATTATCACTATCAATATCTAAATGATCAGCAGTTCCGTCACCATCAGTATCAATTGAAGTAAAAGTAGCTCCAGTAGCTACTAAAGTAAAGTTATCGACAAAAACCCCTTCATGAGATCCTGAAGTAGGTGTTAATAAAATTCTGTCTATGTTAGAAGATGGTGTAAAAGTAAAAGTTGCAGAACTCCAACCAACAACATCATAAAGACCAGCAGACCCCATTTTAGCTTGATAAGTAATACCAGGGTTTCCTGTAGCTAAATCGCCTTCTATATTTCCATCTTGATATAGATCATTAAGATCAATATAGTCTATATCAGAATAATTAGGTACACCATCTCCATCATCATCTCCTTCAATAGCTATATCATCGTTTAAAGTATAAAATTCAATCTCAACTGGAGGTGTATTATTAAGGTTGTTGTCAAAATCATAAGCAGCTAAATCGAAAGAAAGGGTATATTGAACACCTGCTTGTAAAGGGGTTTCTAAATTATGTATTAACACTTCTCTGGTATCTGCACTGTCTTCATCGTAGGATGAATCATTGTTTCCATCACCGGAGTGAAAACCAACATAATAACTACCATCTGATGCTGCAAAATCACTTCTTGTTGCGTTATCATATAAATCTCCGGTACCCCAAACGAGATCCCAATCATCTACAGCAATACCTACATTTCCTGTTCCTGGCCCTAAAAAAGAGCCACCTCGAGAGTTCCCTATCGTAGGATCATTATTTTCAAAACTTGGATTTGCTAGATAGTTTGTTACTGTTTCAGAATACCCTTCATCAGTATCTAGAATACCATCATTATCATCATCTAAATCAACAGAATTGTCAATGCCGTCACCATCAGTATCTTGAGCATTTACATGTTGTTGTAAAAAGAAAAGGATAAAAAATATAGAACAAATTTTTAAAGTTTTTGAAAAGTTGAAAAGCTTAAGTTTTTTCATTGAAATTCAAATTTGTGAGTTGGTTGCGTATGAAATATTGATCAATAATAAATGAACAGTGGTTTATGGATATATAATTGTTGTGAATCCTTATTTTTTGTAGGCATATTCCTTAATAGTGTGTGTAGGAATATTACATATTATAAAAATATGTAATTTCTTACAAATAAAAAACTAAAAACTATTTAATGTTAAAGAATACTTAATGAGTAAATTTTTGCAGTATTTATTAATAAAAGATGTTAATATTTGGTATCTGATTAGCATCTGTTTATATATTTGATAATACTATATAAAATTTAGTTTTTTACTTGTTAAATAAAATGAAGAAGAATCGAAAAGAGTTGTTTTTTGAAGAAACATTAAAGTTGGTTGTGCAAAAAGGATTTAAGGCAACTACATTACGTGATATAGCTCATAAATTAGATTTTGAAGTAGCTAATGTGTATAATTATATAGATTCAAAAGAATCTTTTTTAGAGGGCTACCTTTTTAATACAATGGATGAATTTTGTGGCTATTTAAATAATATTGTAGATTCTTCATACACACCTGTAGAGAAATTAAAATTTGTAATATCAAAACATGTGCAGTATACTATTGCACACCCTTATATAGTAGCGCTTTTTATTTATGAATGGAGAAATTTAAAAGAACCTAAATTAACTGAATTTAAAGATAAAAGACAAGGTTATATTGATACCGTTAATACCATTATTAAAGCAGGTATTAAAGATGGTGACCTTAGAGAAATGGATGATGAATTTGCAACCTTTATGGTAATGTCTTCAATGCGTTGGTTATTTTCATTAGTAACAAAAGAAAATGTCACTATAAACCCAATAGAAATTGAGAAGCAAATGACTGACTTTATTTTTAAAGGAATAGGAAAGTAAGGTTTAGTTTACTAATCCTATTTTTTTTGCTTTTGTTATCATATATGCATGAGCAGCGTCATATTCATTAGGTATTTCACCTTCTAGTATCGCTTCTTTAATAGCTTCTTTTAAAATACCAATTTCTTTTGATGGCTTTAAATTGAAGGTTTTCATAATTTCTTCACCTGTAATGGGTGGCTGAAAGTTACGTACATGGTCACGCTCTTCAACTTCAATTATTTTTTTGCGAACAATTTTAAAATTGTTCTTATATCGTTTTTGTTTTTTAGCATTTTTGGTTGTGATATCAGCTTCACAAAGTGTCATTAATTGTTCGATGTGATCACCAGCATCAAAAATCAACCTTCTTACTGCAGAATCAGTAGCGTAATCTTCAGCAAGTACAATTGGTCTAGAGCTTAAAAGTACCATTTTGCGAACAAATTTCATTTTATCATTTAGTGGCATTCGCAACCTCTTAAAAAGTTTGTACACCATTTTTGAACCTATAAATTCATGACCATGAAATGTCCACCCAATTTTTTTATCAAACCTTTTGGTTGGTGCTTTACCTATATCATGTAAAAGCGCAGCCCAGCGTAACCAAACATCATCGGTGTTTTTTGATATGTTATCTACTACTTCAAGTGTATGCCAAAAGTTATCTTTATGTCTTTGCCCTTCAATTTCTTCAATGCCTTGCAATGCCGTAAGTTCAGGTAGAATATAATTTAATAAATCTGTTTTGTGTAATAATGAAAATCCTAAAGAAGGTACTCTGCTGGCCAATATTTTATGTAGCTCGTCAACGATACGCTCTTTTGATATTATTTTAATACGATTTTTATGTTCTTTAATTGCATTTAATGATGCATCAAATATTTTAAAATCTAATTGCGTAGCAAACCTTATAGCACGCATCATTCGTAAAGGATCATCAGAATACGTAATACCAGGCTCTAAAGGCGTTCTAATTATTTTCGAATCTAAATCTTTTATTCCATTAAAAGGGTCTAATAATTCTCCGTAATTTGATTTGTTTAATGATATGGCAAGTGCATTTATGGTAAAATCTCTTCTTTTCTGATCGTCTTCAAGAGTACCGTTTTCTACAACAGGTTTACGGCTATCGCTATGGTAACTTTCTTTACGAGCACCCACAAACTCTAACTCAATATCATTATGTTTTACCATAGCGGTACCAAAGTTTTTAAATACAGAGACTTCAGGTTTACCGTTTAATTTGCTAGCAACTTTTTTAGCCAAGTCAATACCGCTACCAATGGCAACAATATCAATATCTTTTGCTGTGCCACGTTTTAATAAATAGTCACGTACAAAACCACCAATAACATAACAGTCGACACCCAACTCATGTGATGCTTCTGATATAATTGAAAAAATAGGGTTTGATAGTGCTTTTTCGTGATTTAAATGCGTCATGCTATTCTCGGATAATTTTTACGGTTCCATCATTTCCGAGCTTAATGATGGATGATGGTTTGCCTGAATGTTCGTCTCTTTGCAAATTTACTACATAGTCTACACCTTTTAAAATTGCACCACTAATTTCTTTAAAAGTTTGTGGTGTGGGTTTACCTGCAATATTTGCAGATGTTGAGACTATCGGTTTTTTAAATTTATTTATTAAATATTGGCAAAACTTATCAGAAGCAACTCTAATTGCTATTGTATTATCAGATGCGATAAGGTTTTTAGCAATACCAACAGGGTTGTCATAAACCATAGTCGTTGGTTTTTCGGCAATATCAATAATATCATATGCAACTTCAGGTACAACTTTTATATGCTTTTCAAGCATAAAATCATTTGCTACAAGACAAATCATTGTCTTGGTATTTACTCTTTTTTTAAGCTCATAAATTTTGGCTACAGCTTTTTCATTTGTAGCATCACAACCAATGCCCCAAACAGTATCAGTTGGGTATAAAATTAGACCTCCATTTGATAAAACTTCAATACACTTATTTATCTCGTCTTGCATTTTCAAAATTTAAACATGCAAAAATAAGACATTTCGTAAAATAGTCCCATACTTAATGTTTTCAATACAATTACAATAAAAAGGACAATCTTTTAGTTACACATAGTGTAAACTTACTATTAAATAAAAGTTAGCAGTATAGATTTGATTTTATGAAGGAGAAATTATCCGTTTTTATAACCACTTTTAATGAAGAGCGTATTTTAGATATATGCTTAAAGCAACTTTTGTGGGTTGATGAAATTGTAGTTGTAGATTCCGGAAGTACTGATGCTACTGAAAAAATATGTAAAAAATACGGAGTTAAGTTTTTACATAAAGATCTTATTGGTTTTAGTGAGCAAAAACAATTTGCTATTGATAATACCACTAACGAATGGGTTTTGAATTTAGATGCAGACGAAATATTATCAAAAAGAAGTATTGAAGAAATTAAAGAAGTTATAAAAAAAGACTCATCAATAAATGGTTATTACCTAAAACGTAAACTCGTTTTTTTAGGAAAAGTATTTAATTACGGGCCAGAAAGTAAGCAGTATTTATTACGATTATTTAAAAAAAGCCATGCTAAATATAACGGTAAAATGGTCAATGAAGACGTAATTATTAATGGAGAAACCGCAAAACTTAATGGCGATTTTTTACATTTTACTGCTCGATCTTTAGAGTCATATTTAGCAAAACTCACCAAATATGCAGTAGTTTGTGCTGAGAATAATTATTTGAAAAATGTAAAATTCTCCATGTTTCAAATTTTTATAAAAGTAAACTTTGAGTTTGTGAAAAAATACTTTTTTGAGCTTAATTTTTTAAATGGTAAAGAAGGCTTTTACTGGTCATTAATAACAGCGTATTATTCCGGATTAAAAAGAATAAAAACGAATGAGCATTACAAAGAAGTAAAAAAGAAATTGCTTTTTTAAACTTAATTGGTCTTTAAATTAAAATACTTTATAACGTTCAACCATTGCGCTCTATTTTTATCTTGTCCTATGTTTGTTTTCTTTAGTGATTGCTTTTGAGAGCCCATTATAGGTATTGCACCTTTTGCTCTTTTCTCAGCTAAAATAGAATCAGTTTTTGCTAATAAACTCATAGCTTTAAACCATAAATCATCTGCCTTGGGTGTTAATTTATTCATTAATTCAATATCAGTAACAGTAGTAGATAAAGAATTTACAGGGTATAATGTGCCTGCAGAACCAATAGGTAATAAAGCCGTAGTTTTTATAATGTGATCATATGATGTTGGCCATTTTTTGTAAGGTAATAAAACACCATTATCATCATAAGAAATTATTCTACTTTGGTTGGTGATTATTTTATTTGGGTTTTTTAGATGTTCTTGATACAATAAATACAACCAGTTTTTTTGATACAATAAATCATCATCACAAGTGACAATAATTTCCGATGGAAATTTAAGTAAGGAAGGAACAAGCTTTACATGAGGCGAATCTAAAGGAGTAAAACAAATTTCAAATAAATTACCTTCAAGGTCTTTTAATTTTTGAGGTACAGCCCCTTTATTGCTCTCATGGAGCCATAAAACAATTTTTTTAGGTTTATGTTTTTGAGCTAAAATACTTTTTACACTTAAGTGGACAATTGATAGCCTTGTAGGTATTGTTGTAAGCGAAACAATAACAGGTAGTGTGTTACTATTATCATTGCACTTTGTATTGCTTAATAAAGATAATTTTAATGATTGGTATATAGATTTAGGTATTTGTTTTACTTTCATAAAATATTATATAGTAGCGAATAATAATTTTTCTGTTTCACTAATCATTTTTTCCATTGAAAATGTTGATGAAATTCTTTCTTTTTGTTTTTTTGAATCAAACTTAATTTCACCTGATTGTATTTTTGTAATAGCATCAGCCATTGTATAGGTATCTTCAATATCTGTTAAAATACCATATTTGCCATAGTCAAGTAGTTCGCAACTACCGTCAACTTTTGTTGATATTACAGGTTTTCCGTGACTTAGTGCTTCATTAAGAACATTTGCCATACCTTCAAATCTTGAAGGCAATAAAAACAAGTCAATACTATTAAAAAAAATACTAGAATCGGCTAAATACCCTAAAAAATGTATTCTATGTGATAGTCCTGCATCTTTAATTTTAGTTTTAATCTCTTCTTCTAAAGGGCCTTGGCCAATATGAATAAAATGTATGTTTTTGGGTACATTTTTAATAATTTCAGGTAAGAGGTCAAATCCTTTTTGATAGCTAAATCTTCCTGCGCACCCTACAAAAAATATATTTTCAGATTTATTTTCAACAAGATTCAGTTTTTCAATAGTATTCTCAGGTATTTGAAAACCATTATAAATTCTAAATAAATTACTGTTATTAAAATAAGAGGTAGTTTCTAAAAGGTGTTTTTTTAATGAGTCGCTATTTACAAGCACTTTTGCTTTTAAAGTATTAAAAACTAATTTGTATTTTATACTTGTTTTAATTTTTCTTTTAATCCCGAGGTATAAAATGGTATTAGAGACTTTTGAAAAGTGAGCAGCTAAACTAACCAACCACCAATCTTTTTTTAAAGCTACAAAAACAGCTTTGGGTTTAATTGTCTTTAATAGTTTAATATAGTTGAAAAGTGTGAAAATGTTTAAATCGTTTCCTCGACTATTAATTTGAATTATTTCAACATTTTTTAAGCTTTCAAATTTTGTAGTAAAATGATTTTTTAAAAGAACGATATGCACTTTATAACCTTTGTCTGCTAAAAATTTAGCTCTTAGTAATACATTTTTTTCTACGCCTCCCCATGTCTTTGAGGGACAAAAAAAAACTACTTTATCCATACTCTTGTTTATTAATGTAAAGATAAACGATTAACTTTTATATTTTTGCAAACTAGTTTTGGTAATTTATGGAAAACATTAAAGTTTCAGTAATAGTAAGCACATATAATTCAGAGGAATGGCTTCGTAAAGTTCTTTGGGGCTTTAATTTTCAAAATTTCAAGAATTTTGAAGTTGTAGTTGCTGATGATGGTTCTGGCCCCAAAACTAAGGAATTATTAGCTCAAATGTCAGAGGAAGTTACTTTTCCAATTGTACATGTTTGGCAAGAAGATGATGGTTTTCAAAAATCACGAATTTTGAATAAGGCTGTTTCGGCTTGTAATGCTGATTATATTATAATGACAGATGGTGATTGTATTCCTCGTGAAGATTTTGTGCAAGTCCATTATTTAAATAAATCTCAAGGATATTTTATATCTGGAGGTTACTATATGTTACCTATGAATATATCTAAAGCAATTACTTTTGAGGATATTAAAAAACAAAATTGCTTTAATATTCAGTGGTTGCGAGAAATGGGAATTCCAAAAACATTTAAAAACAATAAACTTACTTCTAAAGGTATTATATCTAAAATTTTAAATTTGATAACACCAACAAATGCTAGTTGGAATGGACATAACTCATCGGGTTGGAAAAAGGATATTTTAAATGTGAATGGATTCGATGAACGTATGCAATACGGAGGTCAAGATAGAGAGCTTGGTGAACGTTTGTTTAATTTCGGGATAAAATCTAAACAATTAAGATACAGTGCAGTATGTGTGCATTTAGATCATAAGCGTGGGTATAAAACACCAGAATCAATTGCGAAAAATAAAGCAATTCGTAAACAAACAAGAGATGAGAAATTAGTATGGACCTATAATGGCATTACTAAATAATGGGTTAGTTTATTTTTGCTTTCTAGCTTTTTTAATTCTTTACAATACTCAAGAACACCTAACGCATTTAAGTAACAAATAGTTAAACCTTTTTTACCATCTAATATTCCTAGGCGAAGTATATAGTGGTTGAAAAATTTCCAAAAAGGTTTTAATACAAATAAGATATAAGAAAATTTCTTTTCTTTATAAAACGCTTCTTTAGCTTTTAAACGACCGTATTTAAGCATTTTTTGCTTGTAATCCTCATAATTTTTATAACAGAAGTGTATAAGTTTTTCTTTTAAAATACCAGAAGTGCCGTTAACCTCTAGAGTTTCATGCACTATTTTTTTATCAGAAAATTTAGCTTTACTTTTTCTGAATAAACGATAATTTTTATCTGTTTGCCAACCACTATAGTTTAGTGGATTGTTTTCAAACATAAACTTTCTGTAAAACCAAAAAGCTACTTTTTCAGTATTTGAATTAACAGTTTTTGTAATTTCTTCTTCTAATTTTTTCGGAATTACTTCATCAGCATCTAAAAAAAGTATCCAATCATTAGTAGCTTGTTCTAACGTAAATGATTTTTGCGAAGTGAAATTAGTAAAAGGCCTTTGTATAACTTTAACCTTTGGGTGGTTTGCTAAATATTCATATGTGCCATCCGTACTGTATGAGTCAACTACTATTATTTCATCAGCAAATAGTATAGAATCAATACAATTTTTAATATAGCCTATTTCATTATAAGTTATAATCAAGGCTGATATTTTTTCTTTTGGTTTTGGCATAAATTTTAAAAGGCTACTTACTTTTAAGATTCAGGAATTTTAATATGGTTGCGTAAAATACCTATGTTTTTTAATAAACGTAATTATTTTTCAAATAGTATATGATTGACATACTATTCTTACAAAACAAAATTATGATTTTTTAGTTTATTTATGGTAGTATCTATTAGAAAAACTAGATTTTAATTTATTAATTTGAATACTGTAATTAATTAGCTTACAAAATTATCAATTCTGAATTATTTATGTTAATCTGTAATTATTGAATAAAAAAAGCATCTTATTTTAAACCTAAAAATAAGATGCTTTTCAATAAGATTATAACAAATTAAACCGCTACATCATACTCACGTAATGCATCGTTTAATGAAGTTTTTTTGTTAGTACTTTCTTTACGCTTACCAATAATTAAAGCACAAGGTACTTGAAATTCTCCAGCTGGGAATTTTTTAGTATAACTACCAGGTATAACAACTGAACGAGCCGGTACAGCACCTTTAGTTTCTACTGGTTCATCTCCAGTTACATCAATAATTTTAGTACTCATCGTTAAAACAACATTAGCGCCTAAAACAGCTTCTTTACCAACTTTAACGCCTTCAACTACAATACAACGAGAACCTAAAAAAGCTCCGTCTTCAATAATTACAGGAGCAGCTTGTAAAGGCTCCAAAACACCACCAATACCAACACCACCACTTAGGTGAACGTTTTTACCAATTTGAGCACAACTACCAACTGTAGCCCAAGTATCAACCATTGTTCCTTCGTCAACATAAGCACCAATATTTACATAACTAGGCATTAAAATTGTACCTGGAGATATAAATGCACCATGTCTAGCCGTAGCACCAGGAACTACACGAATACCTTTTTCTTTATAACCTTTTTTTAAAGGCATTTTATCGTGGTACTCAAAAATACCAGCCTCTAGAGTTTCCATTTTTTGAATAGGGAAATATAAAACAACTGCTTTTTTAACCCATTCGTTTATTTGCCACCCATCAGCAGTAGGTTCAGCACATCTTAACTCCCCATCATCTAATAAAGATATTACAGAACGTATAGCATCTTGTGTATCTTTTTCTTTTAACAAATCTCGGTTGTCCCAAGCTTTTTCTATTTGTTGTTGTAATTCACTCATCTTTTCATCAAATTTTCAGCAAATATAAGCCGAAGTGGTTAATTATTGAACCTACATTTATAGTTATAACAATTTATCCTTTATTTTTGCCAAAAATTAAATGAATGGGAAGGGTTATTGCTCTTGATTTTGGTAAAGTAAGAACGGGAGTAGCTGTTACTGATGAGTTAAAATTAATAGCTTCAGGATTAACAACTGTTGCTACAAAAGAATTATTAGTTTTTTTAAAAGAATATATTTTAAAAGAAAACGTTGAGATAATAGTCGTTGGAGAACCAAAGCAAATGAATAATGAAGCTTCTGAGTCAGAAGCTTTAATAGCTCCTTTTTTAAAAAAATTAGCAGAGGCATTCCCACGAATATCTATTGAGCGTCAAGATGAACGATTTACTTCAAAAATGGCTTTTCAGACAATGATTGATAGTGGATTGAAAAAGAAACAAAGAAGAGATAAAGCACTGGTTGATGAAATTAGTGCTACAATAATATTACAAGCATATTTAAATAGAATTTAAAAGTATATGATATTACCAGTTATAGCTTACGGTGATCCCGTTTTAAGAAAAGTAGGTAAAGATATTACAGCAGAGTATCCAAATCTAGAAAAATTAATTGATAATATGTGGGATACCATGTATAACGCTAGTGGTGTTGGTTTAGCTGCACCGCAAATTGGCTTACCAATTAGAATGTTTGTAATTGATGCAAGTCCTTTTGCAGATGATGATGACTTATCTGCTGAAGAAAAAGAAGCTTTAAATGGCTTTAAAAAAGTTTTTATCAATGCAAAAATTGAAGAAGAAACTGGTGATGAGTGGACTTTTAATGAGGGGTGTTTAAGTATTCCTGAAGTAAGAGAAGATGTAAGCAGAAAAGAAACAATTGTTATTTCATATTTAGATGAAAACTTTAAAGAACATAAAGATACTTTTGGAGGTTTATTGGCACGTGTAATTCAGCATGAATATGATCATATCGAAGGTGTTTTGTTTACTGATAAGTTGTCAAGTTTAAAAAAGAGAATAATCAAAGGGAAATTAGGTAATATATCAAAAGGAAAAGTAAGTGCGGACTACCGTATGAAGTTTCCTGATGCTAAAAAAGGTAGGTAATCTAGTTTTTTTATTACAAAAGTTTAATATTTGCCCAGAAATTAAAATAATACATGAGTTTAGATAAAATTTTATCCATAGGAGGAAAACCGGGATTGTTTAAATTATTAACACAAACAAGAGCAGGTTTTGTAGCAGAGTCGTTATTAGATGGTAAAAAAATTACTGTTAGTTTTAAAAATAATGTAAGTGTACTTTCTGAAATTGCTATATATACATTAGAGGAAGAAGTTCCTTTAAGAGAAGTGTTTTTGAAAATTCAAGAAAAAGAAGAAGGAAAAAAAACAGCAATTAGTCATAAAGATGACAAGCTAAAATTAGAAGAATACTTTTTTGAAGTACTACCTAATTATGATGAAGACAGAGTTTATGCAAGTGATATTAAAAAAGTAATTCAGTGGTATAATATGCTACATGAACAAGGTATTACAGATTTTGCACCAGCTGAAGAAGCAACTGAAAAAGAAGCTTCTACCGAAGAAGGAGAATAAGTAGAAAATATACTATTTTAAAAAAGGCAAAAGATATAGTTGTATATCTTTTGCCTTTTTTTGTAACATGCATTAAAATATTTTGGCTCATCGATACTTTTATGTTTCTCGTCTACAATAGATTTACCATGATGGAGTTTGGGTATTTTGTTTTTTATAAATAGGTGAATTTTGGTAAATAATTAGAACCATTGTCTTACATAAAAATAGAAAACAGCTATGGAATATAAACATCTTGAATTCAACAACGAATTAAGAGGAGCTTTTTTTGATATGGCTTATTCGCCGTTTGTAATATTAAATGAAAATTTAGATTTCATTGATATGAATAGGGCTGTAGAAACAACTCTGAATATTGAAAAAAGTGATTTTTTGGGAAAAAATATATTGACATTTTTTCCAAAAATCAAAGACAATGGAAGGCTTGAGATGTATAAAAGCGTTTTAAAAACAGGGGAGCCTATAGGTTTTGATGATGTTTTATTAGAGACAAGTGAAGGAACTTTAAATTTTATAATAAAAGCATTCAAAATTGGTAATTGCTTAGGTATAACCACACTAAATGTTACCGGTTTAGCAAATACAATTGATCAATTAAAGAAAACGAAAGTAAATTTAGAGGCTACGAATAATAAATTAAAGCGAAAAAATGAAGAGCTTGAAGAGTTTTCATATGTAATGTCTCACGATTTGCGAGCACCATTAACAAACATGGGAAGTTTGTTTAAAATGCTTATGGAAACAAATGGCATCACAGAAGAAGGCGCTCCTATTTTTGAAAAAGCTGTAACCGTTGGTAAGTTAATGTGTGAAAAGATAAAAGCATTGAATAATGTTATGTCAATTAAATCTAACGTAAATTCAAAAGAAGAAGAAATTAAATTTATTGAAGTTTTAAATAAGTTTAAGACTAACAATTCTGAAAAAATTATAGAGAATAGAACAATTATTAAAGAAGATTTTTCTTGTGCTCCAATAATAAAATACAATAATCTTCAATTAGAAAGTATTATTCATAATTTAATTTCTAACGCTATTAAATACAAACACCCTAAGCGTAAACCAGTTATCAATATAAAAACCAAAATTGAGAATAATAAAATAAATTTAATCGTGAAAGATAACGGTATTGGGTTTGATGATACTGTTGATAAAGACAAAATTTTTGGTTTGTTTAAACGTATGCACGATCACGTAGATGGGTTAGGTGTAGGTTTGCATATTATTCATTCAGTAGTAGTAAATAATGGTGGCAATATAGAAGTAAAAAGTGAATTAAATAAAGGGACCGAATTTAAAATAACTTTCTAATGACTAATCAACCTAAAAAACTTTTCAAAATTCTTTTGGTAGAAGATGATGAGATAACAAACTTTATAACCACTAGTAGGTTAAATGATTTAGGGTTTAAAAACGTTCAAGCTGTATTAAACGGTAAATTAGCATTAGATTATTTAACTACCAATTGTCCAGACCTAATTTTATTAGATTTAAATATGCCAGTAATGGGTGGATTTGAATTTTTAGAGCTAAAAAACAAACAAGGTTTATGTGAAAATGTTCCAATAGTAATTCTAACATCATCGAGTAGATCTTCTGATAAAGATAAAGTTACAAATTTCACAACTGTAATCGATTATTTAGAAAAACCATTAAGTGTTGATAAAATTCGAGAGCTTCTAGAAAAAATAACTCAGTCTTAAAATTGCAATTGTTATAGTCTTTAAATTGTTGTTTGTCTATTATGGGTAGTTGTTCGTCGATATACTTTTACACGAGAGATTTAATGTTTTAAATTATTTTTGATTTAAATTGTGTATAATCAGTAAGTTACATTTTTCCCAGTGCACAAGTATACGTAAAATGGAAAATAATACAATAGTTAAGGAATTAACAGAGAAAAACAAGTACTTGGAAGACTTGCTTTTAATCATTACTCATGATTTAAGAGCTCCAGTGGTTAATATTGAAACACTCTTCAAAATCTTAGAAAAACAAGAATCTGTTTCTAAGGAAGGTAAACCACTTTTTAATAAATGCTCAAATCAATTAGCTTTAATGTCTTCTAAATTAAGATCTATACAGCAAGTTGTAAGCTTAAAGTCTTATGCAAAAAAAAATACAGAACAAATATTTTTTGCTGATATTATTGAAACTATCAGGAACGAGTATGCAAGAGAAATAGATGAATCAAAAGCATTAATAACCGCAGATTACACAGCATTGCCTTCAGTAGTTTATGATCCTATACAATATGCAACTATCTTTTGCAATTTAATGTCTAACGCTTTAAAATATAGACATCCTAATAGAATACCTGAAATTAATATTTTAGCAAAAAGCGAGAACGGTAATCCTGTCATAAAAATTAAAGATAATGGTTTAGGTTTTAAAATAACTGAAAATTCAAATAGTGTATTCGGTCTTTTCAAACGGATGCATGATCATGTTGATGGGTTAGGAGTTGGCTTGCATTTAGTACATTCAATCATCACCCAAAACGGTGGTTCAATAACTGTAAAAAGTGAAGTTGATAAAGGCACTGAATTTAAAATTCGTTTATAAAATTATTCTTCAGTAAATAAAATACAAGTAGGTGTAAAAGCCTTAATCTCATCTACAAAACTTAATACCCCTGTTACTGTATCTCTCTTAAAAGATATAATAGTATCAGTCTCTTGGTTGGCAACTAATAAATAATTTTCATCTGGTGATACTGAAAAATTTCTAGGGTGATCACCTCTTGTAGGTTCAAAACCAACTACTGCTAATTCTTTGCCACTTTCATCTATTTTAAAAATAGCAATACTATTGTGCCCTCTGTTTGATGCGTATAAAAACTTACCATCTGCAGTAACGTGAATATCAGCTCCAGTTGAAAAATCATTAAAATCATCAGGTAAAGTAGAAAAAGATTTTCCTTTAGTATATATACCATTTTCAGATTTTAATATAACAGTAATCGTGTTATTAAGCTCATTAAAAACATAAGCCAAATCTTTAGTTGGGTGAAAAGCTAAATGCCTAGGACCAGCACCTTCGTTCATCGTTAACTTTTCTTGATTTGTAGCTTTTAGTTGATGGTTATCTTTATCAATTTTGTAAAACCATAAATCATTAGTACCTAAATCTAAACAAACTATTTGACCATTTTTATCATACCAAGCTGAATGTACATGTGGTGCTTCTTGACGGTCTGTACTTCCTTTTCCTACATGCTGTTTTTTATCAAATATATTTGAAACTACTCCATTATTGTTCAACTCTAATAAGCTTAAACTACCACCAGTATAATTTGAAACTAAAACAGTATTGTTTTTATTAACGTTAATATGGCATGGGTGTGGACCACCAGAGTCAACTTCATTTAAAAATTTTAAGCTATCTTTTTCTATTTTAAAAGCACTTACAAAACCAGTACTATCTTCATTAACTTCGTTAACAGCTAATAGGTATTTATTATCATTACTCAACGCTAGATATGAAGGGTTGTCAGCTTTTGCAACTAATCCGATGTTTTTTAATTTACCATCAGAATTTAAGCTGTATTTGTAAATCCCTTTACTTTCTTTGCTTGTATATGTTCCTACATAAAATATAGATTCTTCAGCTTTTGTTTCTTGTGGCACATCAGTTTTTTTTTGATTTTTACAATTAAATAATAAAAGTACAAATAGAATAGTGATAGGTAATTTCATGATGTGTTTTTAAATTAAGCAACGGTTTAATAGGTGATTGTTATTTTGAAATATTCCAATCTATTAATTCAGAAGGATAGTAATTTACATTCATTCTTTTTAAATAAGAAGCTTGGTTAGCAAGTCTAATTTTATAATCATCCCAATTTCTATTTTCATCAATAGACCAACCTAATTCTGCATGCCCAATAACTCTAGGGAAAGCTAAATATTCTAATTCTGCTATTGTACTTATTGTTTCAGACCAAAGTGGTGCTTCAAGGCCTAGAATATGATCTTTTTCTAATTCATCAAAATACAAAGCTGGAGACCAATTATATGCGACATCAACAGGTACAAAACCTGCCCAATTTAAACCGTATGTTGAAGATTTGTCATACTTCATATCTAAATATGTTTTTTTAGCAGGTGATAAAATAATTTTCATCCCCTTTTCTTTTGCTTCAATTGAATGTTCTTTATCTCGCCAGTGTTGAGCAATACTTGTAGCCCCTATATTTGCTTGTGATATTTCATCCCATCCAATCATTTGCTTACCATGTTTTTGAACAATTTTTTCAACATTATTTAAAAAGAGAATGTAATCTTTCTTTTTAGTAACAAAACTCTCATCGCCCCCAATATGAAAATAAGGTCCAGGAGTTATAGCACTAATTTCACTAATAACATCATCAATAAATTTATAGACTGTATCTTTTTGAGCATCAAACGTGCTAAAACCAACACGCATACCTGTATATGTTTTAGGTGTTTTTCCATTACCGTTTAAAATAGGGTAAGCAACTACTGCAGCATTAGTATGGCCAGGCATATCAATTTCAGGAATTATGGTAATAAAATGTTTAGCAGCATAAGCAACAATAGCTTTGTAGTCTTCTTGCGTATAAAAACCACCTTTTCCACCGCCAACTTCAGTATTGCCAGAAACTTCAGTAAGTTTTGGCCAAGATTTTATTTCAATTCGCCACCCTTGATCATCAGATAAGTGCAAATGAAGCATGTTTATTTTATAGTAAGCTAATACATCTATATACTTTTTAACAGATTCAACACTAAAAAAGTGACGTGATACATCAAGCATACTCCCTCTATATTCAAAATTAGGGCTGTCCATTATTTTACCAGTAGGCACTAACCACATTTTATGATCAGTGATAGTGTCATTACTTTTATTGGGTATAATTTGGCGTAAGGTTTGAACTGCTCTAAAAGCACCTTCTGCTGACTTAGAGTTTATAATGATAGAATCTTTAGTAACATATAGTTCATACGATTCTTTAGTTTTTAAACTTATACTATCTGATTTGTTTATAAAGATTACACGTTCAACACTCTCACTAGTTGAGTTATTTACTGGAATTGATAAGTTAATATGTTCTTTTATTTTTTCAGAAAGAAAAGCTCCTACTTCCTCAAATTCTTTTGAAGTTTGAGAAGTATAAATGACAGTGTTAGAATCTAAGCCAAACGCACTATTTGTAGCTATAATTTTTGATGGTTTAGGAATTATGTTTTCTGCAGCTAAATTGGTTTTAGGAAAATGAAGAATTGGTTTTTTCTTTTTTTCTCCGCAAGAGATTGAAATTATTGCAATTAGTACTATTGCAATTTTTAAAGCGAGTTTTTTAGTCATTATTTTGGTAGTAAAGTGGTTTAGTTTAATCAATGTAATCTTTTATAATAGAGTGCCAAAGTGCATAGCCTTCGTTGTTCATATGTAAGCCGTCACTTAAAAAAATATTGGTTCTTAGTTTTTTATTTTCAAGCATAATGTCCCAAATATTAACATAGGTTAAATTATGACTCAGTTTGCATAATAGTTCTAGTTTTTTATTTAAACTTTTGTATTTTCTTCTTAAAGACCATCTGGCAATACTTGGTTTTACAGATATGATTACAATTTTAGTATTTAAATCATATTTATTAATTTTTGCTATAATTTGATTGTAACTGTCAAGTATATCTTTACATTTCATTTTTGATGATATATCATTATCACCTTCATAAATAAAAACTTTTTTGGGTTTATATTTAAGAATCAACTCATCAGTATATCCCAATAAATCTATTGCTGTTGAACCACCAAAACCTGAATTTATTACTTGATATTGTGGAAAAATTTCATGTAAATTCCGCCACATTCTAATGCTTGAACTTCCAGTAAAAACAATAGTTTCTTTATTAGCATCCCATAATGAATCATATTTTATAGAAATATCTTCTACTTCTTTTCTAAAATATGGGTTTGGCTGGGCAATGCAATAAGTTGTAAAAATGATGTAAATAAAAATGAAACTTTTCACTTAAAATAAATTTTATTTTTTTAAAGATAATTTTTCTAGTAAAGAAGACCAGTTCAATAGAACATTTTATAATTATTTTAATAGTTCTTCTTCCTATATAATTAAGTCAATAAAAGTTTTAAAGCTTACAATAGATTAAATGTAAAACAACATATTTATGCGTTATGAATAGTAATTAATGAATTATAATTGACAGAATCTAAATTTTCATCAATTACATTGATAAATAATTAAAAAAACAACATATGTTTCATCAAATGCTTGATTTGTCATACTTCAATTTTTATATCTAAGATACTTTTACTGCAGTCTTCTTTATAAAACCAACTAGCATGAAAAACTCACTGTACTTAATTGTAGTATTATTAATTTATTCTTGTTCTAATTCTCAAAAAGAGTTGTCTACCACAACTGAAATAACTCATAATACCAAAATTATATTCCCATTTAATAATAAGAATTTAAAGATCTATACAACTGCTAAGGGTACTAACTTAAAATTGTCTGTTACTCATGATACTGTTTTTGGTTCAACAAGTCAAGCTTTAGAATCACAAGTTTCAGTGTTTGTAAATTCTAACAAAACATTTCAGAAATTTTTGGGAATTGGAGGGGCAATCACAGATGCTTCTGCAGAAGTTTTTGCAAAATTAAGTGAAGAAAAACAAAACCAATTATTAGGCTCTTATTTTGGAGAAGGAGGTATTGGTTATAATGTTATTCGAACAAGTATTCATAGTTGTGATTTTAGCTCAGAAAGTTATACATATATAGATGAGGGAGATGCTCAATTAGAAACATTTTCTATTGAAAAAGACAGAGAGTATAGAATTCCTATGATAAAAAAAGCAGCTTCTTTAATTGGTGATGATATGGTTTTTTATGCAAGTCCATGGAGTCCTCCTGCATTTATGAAAACAAATAAAAACATGTTACATGGCGGTAAATTACTACCAGAGTTTAATCAAGCTTGGGCAAACTACTATGTAAAGTTTATACAAACATATGAAGCTGAAGGTTTACCTGTTTGGGGTGTTACTATTCAAAATGAACCTATGGCTGTTCAAATATGGGAATCATGTATTTATACTGCTGAAGAAGAGCGTGATTTCTTAAAAAATTATTTAGGTCCTACTTTTGAGAAAGCAGGTTTAGAAGATAAAAATATTGTGATTTGGGATCATAATCGAGATTTAGTATCACAGAGAGCAAATACAATTTTTGAAGATGAAGAAGCTTTAAAGTATGCTTGGGGAACAGGTTTTCATTGGTATGAAACTTGGGCGGGTGGAGAGCCTATGTATGATAACGTTAAAAATATTAATGAATCTTTTCCTTCTAAAAACTTATTGTTTACTGAGGGTTGTAATGAAAAATTTGATGCTACAAAATACCAGTATTGGCCAAATGCAGAAAGGTATGGCAATTCAATGATAAATGATTTTAATAGTGGTGTAGTAGGTTGGACAGACTGGAATATATTATTAGACGAAACCGGTGGGCCAAATCATGTTGGTAATTTATGTTTTTCACCAATACATGCTGATACGCAAACTGGCGAATTAATATATACACCATCATATTATTATATAGGGCATTTTTCAAAATTTATTAATCCTGGTGCAGTAAGGGTTAGTACAACAACAAGCAGAAGCACACTTGAGAGTACCACTTTTAAAAATGAGAATGGTTCAATGGTAACTGTGGTAATGAATAAAACAGAAAATACAATTAACTACGACTTAGTTGTTGATGATGGAAAAGTTTCATTAGAAATAGCAGCTCACGCAATACAATCTATAATTTATTAAATATTAAAATAAAAAACATCTAACTGTATATTTCTAATAATTCAGTTGGGTAAAACAACATATGTTTTATCAAATGCTTTGGTTGTAATATTTCGATTTTTCTACCTAAGATACTATTACAATGTGTTTTTATAGTATTTATTTAAAAGTAAAAATTCATAAATAGAAAATTAAAAAAAGAAAATATGTTTAAACCATTTAAGCTTTCAAATATATATGTTTTTATAAAATGCTGTATTAAATTAATGTTTGTTTTTATAGCGTTTATTTTAATTGTCAAATGTAAAAATCCAGAAATAGAAAAATTTAAAAAAGAAAATATGTTTAAACCATTTACACCTCCAATTGCATATAAAGATGCTAAAAAACAAGCTATTACAATTATTAATCAAATGACAATCGATGAGAAAATATCGATGATAGGTGGCTATAATTGGTTTTATACGAAGGGTTTTGAAAAGTTTAATATACCAGTTATGTATTTATCTGATGCAACACAAGGTGTTAATATTAGACCAGAGTTACCTAATCAACTAGAGAAATCAGTCGCTTTTCCTAGTCCAATTGCACTAACTAGTACTTGGAATACAGAGTTGTCAAATGAATATGCTAAATCTATCGGAGAAGAATGTAGAGCTGGTGACATAGCTGTATTGTTAGGGCCGGGAATGAATATTTACAGAATATCACAGAATGGAAGAAATTTTGAATATTTTGGAGAGGACCCTTACTTGGCTGCACGTATGGTTGAAAATTATGTGGTAGGTATGCAAAATACAGGGACCATAGCTACTTTAAAGCATTTTATAGCAAACAATACTGACTACAAAAGAAGAACATCTCAATCCATAGTTGACGATAGAGCTTTACGCGAAATTTATATGCCTGCTTTTGAAGCTGGAGTTAATGCAGGTGCTATGGCTGTGATGACTTCTTATAATTTAGTAAATGGCGAATATGCAGGCCAAAGTAAAGATGTAATAACTGGCTTATTACGTGAAAAATTAGGTTTCAAATGGCTAGTAATGAGTGATTGGTGGTCTGTTTGGGATTCCGAAAAAGTAATAAAATCAGGTTTAGACCTCGATATGCCTGGAGCACCAAGAGAAGACTATCCGGATTATATGAATAAAGATGAATTCTTTTTAAGATTTTCCGCAAAAAAACTATTAGAAGAGGGTAAAGTCGAAGAAAAAGACATTGATAGAATGGTAACAAATATTGTTACTACAGAAATTGCAATGGGGCTTCTTGAACGTCCAGTTAAAGATACTAGTTATTTTGAAAACTTTAATAATCATATTCAAGTGGCCTTGCAAACAGCTCGTGAAAGTATGGTTCTTCTTAAAAATAATGGAGTTTTACCTATAAGTAAATCTAAAAATAGTTCCATTTTACTTACAGGTGAATATGCTGATAAAATTCCTTGTGGAGGTGGTGCTGCTGAAGTTAAAGGTTATGATAATGTAACCATGTTTATGGCGCTTAAAGAAATTTATGGAGACAATGTTTCTTATATAGAGAGTCCAGACGATCAAACTATTAAAAATTCAGATTATGTAATATACAGTACAGGGACATTTGATTCTGAAGGATGGGATAAATCTTTTGATTTTTCAGATACGATTAATAATGAAATCAAAAAAATAGCTTCATTGAACAAAAATACCATTGTAGCCGTTAGTTCTGGTAGTGGTATGAATATGACAGAATGGAATGATGATATAGCAGGTTTAATCTATAGTTGGTATCCAGGGCAAATAGGATTTAAAGCTTTTGCAGAAATAGTTGCGGGAATTACAAATCCTTCCGGGAAACTACCTATAACGATAGAAAAAACTTTCAAAGATTCACCCGGCTATGGTTATATACCTGAAGGAAAAGAGTTATATACAGGCTGGCAGGAAGATCATAAAATTATAGATCCAATCATAGATGTAAAATATGATGAGGGAATATTTGTTGGCTACCGTTGGTACGAAAAAAAAGCTATTGAACCTTTATATACATTTGGTTTTGGTTTGTCATATACAACTTATGATTATAGCAATTTTAAAATTGAAAAAGATTCAATTAAAGTAGGGGCATCTGTTAATTTTAAAATTGATATTGAAAATACAGGTAAAATGGACGGACAAGAAATTGTTCAAGTATATGTTCGTGATATAGAATCTTCAGTAGAACGACCTTCAAAAGAATTAAAAGACTTTCAAAAAGTACAACTAAACATTGGAGATAAAAAAACTTTAAATTTCACCTTAAATGAAAGAGATTTTGCGTTTTGGGATATAGAAACTGAAAGTTGGAAAGTAGAACCAGGAAGTTTTGAAATACTTATAGGAGACGCTTCAAATAATATTTTAGCAAATGGTGTTATTGAAGTAATCAAATAAATATAACCATGCTAAATAAAGTTTCTTTTAAAGAAAAAGTAGGTTATGGTATAGGTGATGCAGCTGCAAATATTGCTTGGCGTGGAGTAGCTACTTTTTTATTCATATTTTATACAGATGTGTTTGGCTTAGATCCGGTAGTGGTGGGTTTGTTAATGTTAACAGCTCGTTTAAGTGATGGGATTAGTGATGTAATTATGGGTGTTATAGGTGATCGCACCAAATCAAAATACGGAAAATTTCGTCCTTGGATTTTATGGACTTCTATACCCTTAGCTATAAGTTTATCTCTACTCTTTACAAGTCCAGACCTTAACCCGACTGGTAAGATTATTTATGCCTATGTGACTTATATATTTTTCACTTTAGTATACACTGCTAATAATATACCTTATGGTGCATTAATGGCAGTAATGACTGGTGATATTAAAGAACGTACAAGCATAGGATCATTTAGAATGATAGGTGCTTTTTTAGGGGGTATACTTCTTCAAGGGGCTTTACTTTTTTTAGTCGCTTATTTTGGAAATATATCTCCTTCAATAGATATTTTAAAATTAGATAATGAAAAATATCAGATAAATGTAAACGCATCAAGTGATATAAATAATGTGCATATTAAAACAGAAACAGGGGTAGCTACGTTTTTATGGAATGATAATGTCGAAGAGCTAACTGATATACCTACAGTGGGTAAAAGTTTTTCTATGGAAGCAGGAAAAACATATTCATTTATTGTTGAAGGAGAATCAAATTTAACTTCAGAAAAATTGAAAATCATTGACCAGCAAAAAGGATATAGTTATTCTATGTATTTAATGTCTATTGTTTTAGCATTATTAATGTATGTTACTTTTTCAATGACAAGAGAGCGTGTACAACCTCCAAAGGAGCAGAAAGTCAATTTAAAACAAGATTTTAAAGATTTAGTGGCTAATAAGCCGTATTGGATCTTATTAACTTCAGGGTTATTTTCTAGTACTTACAACTCTATAAAGCAAGGTATTATCATAATATATTTTACCCATTATTTACACAATCAATTGTTAGCAGCATCTTATCTTGTAGGGTTAATGTTAGTTTCTATTGTAGGTGCTATTTTAATGACTCCTCTTTGTGTCAAATTTGGTAAAAAAAATGTGTTTATTTCTTCATTAGCTATATCAGGAGGTATAATATCTTTATTAATATTTTGTGGTTCAGGGGCTGTAATAGCTATTTTTATTATAGGATTACTTTCTGAATTTATCGGAGCAATGTTTTCAGCTTTATTTTTTGTAATGTTAGGAGATGTTGCAGATTATTCAGAGTGGAGAAATAACCGTAGAGCTACAGGCCTTATTTATTCGGCAGGATCTTTTGCTTCTAAATTTGGAGGTGGTATTGCGGGTGCTATAATCGGTTTTGTTTTAGGTGCTTACAATTATAATGGTATGGATGTCAACACTATAGAAAATGCTATTCCGGGTATAAAAATGCTAATGAGTTGGGTGCCTACTATAGTAGCAATAATAGGATCGGCACTCATGTTGATGTATTCATTAACTCCAAAAAAGATGAATATAATTATGAAAGATTTAAATGACAGACGACTTAATGAAGCATCAAATAAAAGTTAGGTGATTTAACAAGTGGTATTAGGATTTTTTTAGAAATATAATATTATACTTGAATACGATATTTCAATCTCAAAAAAAATATAATTAGGTTTTTTTGCGTAAAGTACCTTAAATTGATACGTGAATTTAAAAACTTATACATGATTTTTATATGTTTTTACTCTTTAATATAAAGTCATTAAAGAGTAAAAACCAATATTTAACACTCATTTTATGAAAAAAATTGTTTGCTATTTTATATGTTTTATTGGGTTTTTCTCATTCAAGTCTTTCTCACAAGAACCTGTTAAAAAATACACTTTTGTAAACATAAAAGAGAGCGTTTCTAAAATAGGTATAAATTCAATTATACAAGACCAATACGGTTTTACTTGGCTAAGTACAAATGGTTCAGGGTTAAATAGGTTTGATGGTATCGATTATAAGACATATCAATCTAAATTAAAAGATTCCACATCGTTAAGTAGCAATAACGTTTTTTGCTCTTATCTTGATAGTAAAAACAGACTCTGGTTCGGCACTGATGATGGGCTTGATTTATACGACCGTGAAAATGATAAATTTAAGAGAATATATTTATCAGAATTTAAGAAAAATAACGCTAATATTTCTGTTAGAAGTTTAAAAGCGGATAATGATGGAAATTTATTTATTGGAACTTTTGAACTTGGTTTGTTTAAATTAAACTTAGACAATTTTAGTGTAGAAAAAATTAAATATGAAGATGTTAGCAAGTATCCTACAATAACAATTCAGGCTATAGAAGTAGATAAAAAAGGAAATATTTATACCTCTAGCGATAGGGGACTTCATGTAGTTTATAAAAAAACAAATACACTTAAACAGGCGACGTTTAAAACTAAACAATTATCTAAATCTTTTAAACTTAAAATTAAAGAGTTACATATTGATAATAATGATAACTTATGGTTAGGCACCGAAATAGAAGGTTTATATAAAATTAATAAGATAAGTAATAGCCAAAATCAGTTTAATGAAATAGTCAACTATCCAATTTCAGAAAATAGAATAATGTCTATTATAAATCTACAAGATGGAAGTTTACTTTGTAGTACTGAAAATGATGGTTTAATTCACATTAATCAAAACGGAGTTGTAATAAACAATTATAAGGCTGATATAACTGATAAAGACGGTATTAAATCAAACTCAATTTGGACATTATTTCTTGACAATAATCAGCGAATCTGGTTGGGATATTACAATGCAGGTATAGGTATTTACGATAAATTATACGATAAGTTTAATGATTTAGAAAGTTTACAAAATAATCCCAACTCTTTGCAAAATGGATCAGTTACAGCGATTGTAAAGGATAGGTTTGGCAAATTTTGGATCGCAATGGACGGTGGTGGTATTGATTTGTTTGATTTTAAAACAAATAATTTTACACACATAAATAGTAATAATGAGACCTATATATCAGGTTTAACAGATGATTATATTGAATCTTTATTTATTGATAGTAAAGAAAATGTCTGGGCAGGAAGCTGGAATAAAGGGCTTTTTTTACTTAAAAAAGGGACTAAAAAATTTATTAAGCATACTATAAAAAGTACAAATGGAGGATTGAAATCTAACAATATATTGAGTTTTACTGAAGATTCAGACGGAACCATCTGGTTTATTAGTTGGGATAAAGGGTTACATTCTTATAATCCAGAAACAGAAAAATTTACACATCATGATTCGAAACCTTTTTTAGAAAATGAGATAGTAGATAGTTATCCTAGAAAAATAATAATTGATAAGTCAGGCACACTTTGGATGGCGACAACGAATAAAGGTGTCTTCAAAATAAAAAAACAAAAAGATAATACTTTTTCTGTAGTCTCAATGGCACAAAAAATGTCTGAAGAGTTTAATAATTATGCAAAAGCAAATAATATATTGTCGATATATGAAGGATCTAATGGTTTAATGTGGATTGGGACGAGAGGTGCTGGTTTGTGTTCGTATGATAGCAAACTAGATAAGTTTACATGGTATAATAGCAATAATGGTTTAGATGCGGTAAATATAACAGGCCTTATCGAAGATTTAGAAGGATATATGTGGATTACTTCAAATTCAGGAATAACTAAATTAGATACTGAAACAAAAACATTTACTAAATATTCAAAAAATGATGGATTGCTCTCTAATGATTTTAATGTAAATGCTACATTTATAGATGATGATGGCACTATATTCTTAGGTAATTATCAAGGTATAGATTTCTTTAACCCTTTAAATATCAGTTTAAATAAAACCTTACCATCATTATATTTAACAGGTTTTAAATTATTTAATAAAGAAGTTGATGTTAATGCAAAAAACGCGCCATTAAATAGTGTTGTCGGAGAAATATCTAATTTAACACTAAACCATAAACAATCTGTTTTTACAATTCAATACACGGGGATAAATTATACAAGGCCAGAAAAAAATCAATATGCTTATTATTTAGAAGGTTTAGAAGAAGATTGGAATTATGTTGGAAATTTAAGAAGCGCAACTTATACAAATTTAAATCAAGGAGATTATACTTTTAAATTAAAAGCAGCCAATAGTGATGGTATTTGGAGTGAAACTCCCTTGAGTTTAAAAATTAAAGTATTACCACCGTGGTGGAAAACTAATGAAGCTTTATTTGTTTATGTAGCACTAATGCTTATTGGAATCTACTTTTTAAATAGAATGGCTCAATTAAGAATAAATAAGAAGCAAGAAGAAACGTTAGAGGAAAATAAAAGGTTACAAGAGAAAGAATTAAATGAAAAAAAGTTTCAATTTTTCACCAATATTTCCCACGAATTTAGAACACCATTAACCTTAATAATGAATCCAATAAGTGATATTATTAGAGATGAAACTTTAGACTTTCCAGCGAGAGTTATCGATAAACACAATATAATACACAAAAACACCCAACGTCTTTATAGGTTAATTAATGAACTATTAGATTTTAGAAAATTAGAATCTAATAAAGCTCGTATAAGTGCTTCAAAATTGAACTTATTCAGTTTCGCAAAAGAGATTGTTAGTTATTTTAGAGAAGAAGGGCACTCTAATAACATAGATATAAATCTTGATGCTGACCTTGCTGATATACCGTTATGGGGAGACAGAAATATGTTAGAGAAAATAATCTTTAATATTTTATCAAATGCTTTAAAAGTAACACCTAAAGGCGGAGCTATAAACATTGATTTAAAATCTAATAATGGATTAGAATTATTACCATTAGTTGATGAAAATAATCCTGTTGAGGTTGTTAAAGTTGTTATTTCTGATACAGGATCAGGAATAGAGAAAGAAGAGGTTGAAAGAATTTTTGAGCGTTTTTACCAATCTAAAAGTTTAAATAAAGGATATTATGGTGGCACAGGTATCGGTCTTGAGGTAGTTAGAGATTTTATAACGTTACACAGAGGAAAGATTGAAGTAGAAAGCGAAATTGGACAAGGAACAACTTTTACTATAATTTTACCAGTAGGTAATTCACATTTTTCTGAAGATGAAATAGCATCTGAAATTGTTGAAAGTAGATCAAACGATGAGCTTTTTGTGCCAGTAAGAACAAAAATAAAAAAAGAAGAAAGAGTTGTCGAAAGCTTACATAATTATACTTTATTAATAGTAGAAGACAATGTGGAACTTAGAACTTACCTAAAAGAAGAAATAGGGAGTGAGTATAAAGTTTTACTTGCAAATAACGGTAAAAAAGGACTTGAATTAGCTAAAGAGGTACTTCCTGATGTAATTATTACTGATGTAATTATGCCAGAAATGGATGGCTTTGACTTTTGTAAAAAAATAAAAAGTGATATTAGTACAAGTCACATTCCGTTATTGATGTTAACAGCCAAAGCCAAAATTGATGATAGAATGGATGGTATTGAAGTTGGTGCAGATGCTTATATGATAAAACCTTTTGATATTCGATTGTTAAGATTAAGGGTTTCTCAATTAATTACAAGCAGGCAATTGATTTTTAATAAATATTTTAGTGTTATAAGTGAAGTTCCTGAGGGTACAAGAACATCATCATTAGACAAAGAGTTTATTGAAAAAGTATTAGACTATATCAACAAAAATATTGATAATCCAGATTTAAATGTAGCATTGCTTGCTGACAAGTTAAATTTGAGTAGGAGTCAGTTTTACCGAAAAATCAAAGCATTAACTAACCAAACTGCAAATGAGTTTTTACGAAATATAAGATTACAAAAAGCTAAGCAAATTTTAGAGATGGGTGGAGCCAGTATAAGTGAGGTTTGTTATAAAACAGGGTTCTCATCTCCTTCGTACTTTTCTAAATGCTTTAAAAATTACTTTCAAATATTACCTACAGAAGTTGTTACTAAGACCATGAAAAATAATTAACACATACTTCTGTAATGCATAAGTTACCGTACTAACATTTATTGCTTTTAAAGCAAATTGGTAGGGTATTTTTTATGCGACCCCCTCTTTTATTAAGCAATGTATATCGCATTGCAGTCTTTATTTTTAAATAATTACGTATGTCTTAATTTTTTATTGGTTAAAATATATATGTGATAAATAAACAACTTAAGTTTTTTGTTATTCGTAATATTTAAGATTTTCATACTATGAATTTTGTTGCATATGTCGATGTTAAATGTTGTATTTGCTAATAATTTTAACAAAATGCTTCAAAATTACTAGTGTTTGCTGTAAAGCTATTAGTATTGAATTAATCTTTTTTTAACATTTGAGTATTATGAAATTTGACTTTTTAAAATGGAGTAGAATACTTGAAGTAATTCTAATATGTGCAATTATAGCATTGTTAGTTTTTCTCATCATGTATATCCTTTGAAAATCAAATAACATTAATTTTTTTTTAAAAAAAATCTCAACTTAAATCACTTAAAATTAATTACTCACTCAAAACTTTATTTTATGAAAAACTTTTTTTTTAAAGACCTAATATTTCCTGTGCTGTTATTTGTGGGAGGTATTATTCATGCGCAAACCATTACTGGTATTGTATCAGATGAAACGGGGCCTATACCTGGGGTTAATGTAGTAGTAAAAGGTACTTCTACTGGTACAGTTACAGATTTTGATGGAAATTTTGAAATAACTTCTTTACAAGGAGATATTTTAGTTTTTTCATACGTAGGCTACCTTACGCAAGAAATAAATATTGCAGGAAAAACAACAGTAAATATAACGTTATCGGAAGACGCTGCTCTTTTAGAAGAAGTAGTAGTTGTAGGTTATGGTACCAAAAAGAAAAGTTTGGTAACAGGTGCTATATCTAGTATTAGTTCAGAAGACATTCAAAATACATCAGCACCACGTATAGAGCAAGTACTACAAGGTAAAACATCGGGTGTATCTGTAGTATCTTCATCTGGTGCGCCTGGCTCAGGAGCTAAAATTAGAATTAGAGGAGCTGGTTCTAATGGAAATTCTGATCCTTTATATATTGTTGATGGAATTAAAGTTAGTTCTATTGATAATATTTCACCAAATGATATTGCTAATATTGAAGTTTTAAAAGATGCAGCTTCATCAGCAATTTATGGTACACAAGGTGCAAATGGGGTTATAATAGTAACCACCAAACAGGGTAAAGTAGGAGAAACAGTTGTTACTTATAGTACTCAAATAGGTACACAATCGGTACGTACAGATATGGAGCTTATGAACGCTTCTCAATTCGTAACCTATTTTCAAGAAGCAGGTCAAACTCAAGTTGTAGATAATGGAATTAATACAAATTGGATTGACGAAACATTTAGAAATGCATTTACACAAAGGCATGATTTAAGTATTTCAGGAGCTAATGAAAAAACATCATTTTATTTTTCAGGTTCATACATAAATCAAGAAGGTGTAGTTGGTAATGATTCTGATTATACAAGATTTACTGGTAGACTTAATGTAAAATCTCAGGTAAAAAGCTGGTTAGAAGTTGGTACAAATATTACATATTCTAATATAGCATCTTCTCCAATTACAGAAGACGATTCTACAGGTGGTGTTATTAACCATGCGTTACTTATAGATCCTTTAACTCCTGTAATTTATACAGGTGCTTTGCCACAAATAGCAATTGATGGTGTTGCAAACGGTACAGCAATGGTTGATGAAGATGGTAATGTATATGGGTATCCAACTTATGCAACAGGTGAAGTTACAAATCCAGTAGCATCAGCAAATTTTAGATTTAGAGGTGGTATTGATACAGATAAAGTTTTAGCTTCTGTTTATGCAAAATTAAAGTTTAGTGATAACTTTAATTTTACTTCAAGATTTGGTTATGAAAGGTCTAACACTTTTGACAATAGGTGGACACCAATTTATGTGGTTTCATCCGAAGCTCAAAATACATCGGTTACTTTAAATAATGCAATTTCAAGAAATTCAAGATGGTTATGGGAAAATTTCTTATCATATTCTAAGGAATTTGGGAATCATAATTTGACAGGTCTATTAGGGTATTCTTCAGAACAAGTTCTAAGTCCATCATATACTTTAAGAGGGTCAGACGTTCATGAGCAAACTGATGAATTTGCTTATTTTGATTACTCTAATAGAGATAATGATGTTATCGGTGGCGGAATTTATGAAAGAGTAGGAACTTCTGTGTTTGGTAGATTATCATACGATTATGCAGGTAAATATTTATTAGAAGGATCTTTAAGGTATGATACTTCAAGTTTCTTTCCTACGGATAAAAAATCAGGATATTTTCCTGCAATTTCTGCAGGTTGGGTACTGTCAAATGAAGAATTTTGGAGTTCAGATTCTAAATTAAATTACGCAAAGCTTCGTGGTAGTTGGGGTCAGAATGGTAGTGATAACAATTTAGGCACCTATATAAGCAGTTTAGTTTTTCAAACGGTAGCAGAAGAAAGTGGTGCAGTACCTGTAGTACCAGTAGTTTATGAAGGTGTTTCGGGTATTACGGCAGGTAATTTACCTAATCCTGATTTAACATGGGAACGTTCTGAACAATTAGATTTAGGTTTAGATATTAGAGCTTTAAATAATAATCTTAATTTTTCAGTAGATTATTACATAAAAACCACAAGAGATTTGATACTTCCTGATGGTGATATTATTGCCCCACCTTCTTTAGGTGTTGGTGTACCATCGATTAATGCAGGGACAGTAGAAAATAAAGGATTTGAATTTGAATTAGGTTATAATAATAGTACTGAAGGCGGTTTTAGCTATGGCGTAAACCTTAACCTATCAACACTTAAAAATGAAGTTACAGAAATTAATTTTGTTGGTGAAGATGGTTTTATAATAGGCGCTGGAGCTCCTCAAAATAACGACGGAATTACACGTTTTCAAAAAGGGTCTCCACTTTGGTATTTTCATGGGTATAAAACAGATGGTATAGATGCAGATACAGGAGAAATTATATTTGTTGATACGGATGGAGTTGATGGAATTACTTCAAATGATAAAACTGAAATAGGCTCTCCACACCCAGACGTTATTTATGGAGGTAGTATTGATTTAGGATATAAAAATTTTGATTTTAGCCTTAGATTCCAAGGAACACAAGGCAACGATATTTTTGCAGCGTACCATCAACCATCAAGACCTGTGACTAATAAGCCGATAGAATTTTTTAATGGTAGGTGGCAACAAGTAGGTGATGAAGCTTTATACCCATCGGCAGCTAATGCAACCACTGCATATGATACGGATTTAGTGGTTCAAGACGGTTCTTACATGAGAATTAAACAAATTCAATTAGGCTACAGCTTTCCATCAGAAGTGATAAATAAACTAAGGTTTAAGAGGTTAAGAACGTATGTTTCTTTAGATGATTACTTCACTTTTACAAAATATAATGGTTTAGACCCTGAGGCAGGAAGTTTTTCTGATAACAGTATAGGTGTCGATAGAGGTTTTTATCCAATTCCTTCAAAAATATTATTAGGGTTATCAATTGAATTTTAATCGAAAAAATACAGATATGAAAAAAACAATATATAGCATGTTGCTACTACTTTTAGTAAGCGTATCATGTAGCGAAGAATTTACTGAAGTAGCACCAGTGGGAGTGCTTGAAAGCTCAACATTTTTTACAAGTGAGTCTAATGCAGAAGAAGCTTTAATAGGTCTGTATGATCTAATGCAATACAACTACGCAAAAGATTGGAGTAGTGCTTTTTTCTTAAAACAATTACCAGGTGATGCTGCAAATGCAGCTGGTGGTAGTTCAACAGATCAATCGCAGTTACAAGATATTGATGATTACGTTAGTGTATCTATATCAAATGCATCAATTGAAAGTGTTTGGGGGTTGTATTATCAAACAATTGCATTAGCAAATACTATTATTAATGAAGTAGAACAAGGCGATTTAGCAAATAAAGAATTTGTTTTAGCAGAAGCTAAATTTATGAGAGCTTGGTGTTATTTTGAGTTAACAACTTTATGGGGTGATGTTCCACTACGTTTAATAAACCCAACAGAAATTTCACCAGAATCATTTGCGATACCTAAGAGTACTAGAGCTGAAATATACACACAAGTAGAAGCAGATTTGGCTGATGCAATTGCTGGTTTGCCAGATAAAACGGCTGTGAGTTATGAGTTTAGAGTTTCACAAGGTACAGCACAGGCATTAATGGGTAAAGTACTAGTTTTTCAAGGTAAAAATGCAGAAGCACTTCCATATTTAGAGGCAGTAATTTCTAATACAGCTCATGATTTAGAGGCGGATGTATCTCAAGTATATTTACAGGATACAGAGTTTGGAGTAGAATCATTATTTGAATTAGGTTTTATTTCAACAGATGGTAAAGATTGGGGAAATATCGCTTGGGAAGGTCGTAATGAAAATAACTTGCACGTTCAATTAATGGGGCCTCGTGGTGATGGATATTTTGATTTAACGGGAACAGGCCTTATAAATGGTTGGGGTTTTAATTTACCTACGGCTAAATTAGTTGCCGCTTTTGAAGCAGCAGGTGATGTAGATAGAAAAGCAGCTACAGTAATGACCGAAGCGGAACTTAATGCTTTTGGAGGTAGCCTTACAGGAACGCCATGGGATTATGAAGGGGCAATAAGAACTAAATACGCAACACGTTTATCAGAAACAGTGACAGATGGTGTATCAGAATTAAATTATGGTACTAACTGGCGTTTATTTAGGTATGCAGAAGTTTTGTTATTAGCAGCTGAAGCTTACAATGCCGAAGGGCAAGATGGTAATGCTAGAACAGAATTAAATAAGGTGAGAACAAGAGCTGGCTTGGCTGATGTTGATATTTCTTTGGCAGGTAGTGACTTGTTTGACGCTATTGTTAATGAAAAATATTTAGAATTAGCTCACGAAGGTCAACGTTTTTGGGATTTGGTACGATGGGGTTTAGCAAGTGAAGAATTAGCAGGAACAGGATATACATCTAAAAATGATTTGTTTCCTATACCGTCTTCAGAGATTGATAAAAATGATGCTTTAACCACAGCCGACCAAAATCCAGGATATTAATGAAATAGTTAATTTTATAAATTGAGTTTAGTTTTAAAAAGCAACGTTTTAAAAAACGTTGCTTTTTTATTTTATTTTAATTTGATGCCACTTTTTTATTTAAGTATCATATGTTCAGTTATAAACACTAATTTTTGATAATTGTATTTTTAAAGTGATGCCTAATTTTTTTTTGAATAAAAATGGTAACTAATAAGAATGACAGTATCAATATGTTAATAATAGTAGGTATATTAGGTAGTGTATAAATTAATGAGAATATACATGGCTCTAAAAGTATCAATTAAGCATAAAACGACTTACAAATACGATAAAAAAATAAATTTATCTCCGCATATATTTAGATTAAGGCCTGCCCCACACAGTAGAACACCTATTGAAGCTTATTCAATAAAAATTAAACCTGAGAATCATTTTTTCAATTGGCAACAAGATCCTTTTGGTAATTATTTAGCAAGAATTGTTTTTCCTGATAAAACAGATATCCTATCAGTTGATATTGAAATTATTGCAGATTTAAAAACAATAAATCCTTTTGATTTTTTTGTAGAAGAATCGGTTGAAAATTACCCTTTTACATATACTGATGATCTTAAAAAAGAACTTTTACCTTATTTAGAAATTACTGAGAATGGTCCTTTATTAAAAGAATGGATTAAAACTATTGATACAACTACAAAACGAAGCATAGATTTTCTAATAAGTCTAAATCAGCATTTGTACAATTATTTGAACTACACCATTCGTATGGAAGTTGGTGTACAGAGCTGTGAGCAAACATTAAAAAAGAGGTTAGGTTCTTGTAGAGATTTTGCATGGTTATTAGTGCAAACATTACGTCATTTAGGTTTAGCAGCGCGTTTTGTTTCTGGTTATTTGGTACAATTAAAATCAGACGAAAAATCACTTGATGGTCCATCAGGTCCTGAAAATGATTTTACAGATTTACACGCTTGGGCTGAGGTTTATTTACCTGGCGCAGGTTGGATTGGGTTAGACGCTACTTCTGGCTTACTGGCAGGTGAAGGACATATTCCTTTGGCATGTACGCCATCTTTTGAAAGTGCAGCGCCAGTATCTGGTTTTACAGATCCTTGTGAAACGGAATTTGAATTTGATAATTCAGTTACTCGTATTTTTGAATCGCCTAGAGTGACCAAACCGTATACTGATGCACAATGGAATGAAATTTATGAATTAGGTTTTAAAGTAGAAGAAGAGTTAGAGGAAGGTGATGTTCGGTTAACAATGGGGGGTGAGCCAACCTTTGTTTCTGTTGATGATATGGAAGCTGATGAGTGGAACACTGCAGCAGACGGTACACATAAAAGAGAATTAGCAAGTAACTTATCTGTAAAGTTAATGCATAAGTTTGGCAAGGGCGGACTTCTACATCATGCGCAAGGTAAATGGTACCCTGGTGAGCCTTTGCCACGCTGGCTAATTGGTATTCATTGGCGAAAAGATGGAGAACCTATTTGGAAAGATGAAAATCTATTAGCTTCATTTTCTAAAGAATATGAACTTGAAGAAACTACACCACATAAATTTTTAAAAATACTATCAGATAAACTAGGGTGTGATAAAAGTACAATTGCTCCTGCTTACGAAGATGCGTTTTATTTTCTTTGGGAAGAAGGAAAGTTGCCTGTTGATGTTGATCCATTAGAATATAATAAGAAAGATACTATTTTAAGGAAAAAACTAGCCGAAATATTAGAAAACGGAATTGGTAAGGAAGTTGGTTATGTTATGCCTTTAGCAACAAGTAAAGGTAAATGGATTACAAATTCGTGGAAATTTAGGAATAAAGATTTGTTATTAACTCCGGGTAATTCACCAATTGGGTTACGATTACCTTTAGACTCTTTACCTAATGACCCTGAAGTGCCTTCGGAGCCAACTATTGATCCAGATTTATTTGTTGAAAGACCTCAATTGGGTAAATATGGTGAAGCTCTAAAAAAGAGAGAATCTACTAAAAAAGAGGAGCCAGAAAAAAAACAACCTTTTGTTAGAACTGCTATCTGTGCAGAAATTAGAGATAAAAAATTGTACTTATTTCTTCCTCCTTTAGATGAGGTTGATGAATTTTTAGATCTAATGGCTAGTATTGAGGCCACAGCTAAAGAATTGTCAGTTCCTATAATTTTAGAAGGTTATGAACCACCACGCGATAATAGGCTTGAAGTATTGAAAGTTACGCCAGATCCTGGAGTAATTGAGGTTAATGTGCATCCTGCAAAAAACTGGAAAGAACTTACTGAAAATACACTTTCATTATATGAAGAGGCCAAAAAATGTAGGTTAGGTACCGAAAAATTTATGCTTGATGGTAAGCATACAGGAACTGGTGGCGGAAACCATGTTACACTAGGTGGTGTTACTCCTGCTGATAGTCCGTTATTAAGAGATCCACAGTTATTAAGAAGTTTACTTACATTTTGGCAACATCATCCGGGACTTTCATATTTATTTTCGGGAGCGTTTATTGGTCCTACAAGTCAAGCGCCACGTGTTGATGAGGCCAGATTAGAAAATCTGTATGAATTAGAAATTGCATTTTCTCAAATTCCAGAGGATAAAGAAGTTCCTTTTTGGTTAACAGATCGTCTCTTTAGACATTTATTGACTGATATTACAGGAAATACCCATAGAGCAGAATTTTGTATTGATAAATTATATTCACCAGATTCTGCATCTGGAAGGTTAGGTATTTTAGAGCTTCGTGCTTTTGATATGCCACCACATGCACAAATGAGTTTAATGCAAATGTTATTGGTACGAACTCTTGTGGCTTGGTTCTGGAAAAAACCATACAAACATAACTTAGTACGTTGGGGAACAGAGTTACATGATAAGTTTTTGCTTGAGCATTATGTAAAAGAAGATATTAAAGATATTGTACAGCAATTGAACGACGCTGGTTATCCGTTTAAATTAGATTGGTTTGATCCGTTTTTTGAGTTCAGATTTCCGCTTTATGGAATGGTTGAAATTAATTCAATGCAAATTGAACTGCGTATGGCAATTGAACCTTGGAATGTTTTAGGGGAAGAAATGTCGGGTAGAGGTACAGCAAGGTATGTTGATTCGTCATTAGAACGAATTCAAATAAAAGTGAATAATTTTATTAGCGAACGTTATATTTTGACATGTAATAATGTCAAAATTCAAATGAATAGTACAGGTGTAAAAGGGGAATATGTAGCAGGTGTTCGTTTTAAAGCTTGGGAACCTTGGTCTGCATTACACCCAACAATTGGTGTTGATACGCCTTTAATTTTTGATGTGGTTGATACTTGGAATGATAAGTCAATAGGTGGTTGTACATATTTTGTAGCACACCCTGGTGGCCGATCTTATGATACGTATCCGGTGAACAGTTATGAGGCTGAATCGCGTAGAATCAATCGTTTTTGGGATTTTGGCCACACTCAATCTGAGATAGCACCGACAGAAATGGTTGCTTCAACAAATTTTGTGGGTAGAATGGTAGAACGTAAAGATGCTTCTAGTACATTTACATATTCAGAAACACCTGTTAACCAAGAATACCCACATGTGTTGGATTTAAGGAAGAGGAAATAAAGTTAATTTGAATGCCAGTGATAAGCACGGATTGGTTAAATAATTATTTTACAGATTACAAGCACGATGAGATGTTTACATCTAAAATGGATGTAAAATCACATTGGAAAAAACTTTTTACAAGTCTTAATGATCTTGGGGAAGAAGGCTTAAAGTCGCGCCAAAAAGATATTGATTGGTTACTTGCCGAAAACGGAGTTACCTATAATGTGTATAACGATCCAAAAGGGTTACACAGACCTTGGAGTTTAAATGTTGTTCCATTTATTTTACATGAAAGTGAATGGAAGGTTGTTGAAGAAGGGCTAAAACAAAGAGCTGAGTTATTAAACTTGGTACTTAAAGATGTTTACGGTGAACGTAAACTCATAAAAAACGGAATTGTACCTCACGAAGTTATTTACGGTCATCGTGGTTTTTTACGTCAATGTTCAGGAATAAAATATACGACTGATAAATTACTATCAATGTACGCTGCTGATATATCACGTGGATCTGATGGTCGTTTATGGGTTGTAAATGATCGTACTGAAGCACCTTCAGGTATGGGTTATGCTTCAGAGAATAGATCAACTACAAGTAGAATTTTACCAGAGATGTTCTCTAAAATGAACGTAAAAAGGCTAGCTACCTTTTTTAAAGATTTCAACCAAATGTTGGTTGATGCATCACCAGAAAACAAAGAGAATCCGAACATTGTAATTCTCACTCCAGGTTCACATAATGAGACTTATTTTGAACATGCTTACTTAGCTTCGTTTTTGGGTTACCCCTTAGTTCAAGGAAATGACTTGGTGGTAAGAGATGGCTTTTTATGGATGAAATCTTTAAAAGGTTTAAAGCAGGTTGACGTTGTACTGCGTAGGGTTGATGATGTATATGTAGATCCTTTAGAACTTAGAGAAGACTCTCATTTAGGTGTTGCTGGCTTATTAGATGTTGTGCGTAGAAATAATGTGGCTATTATAAACCCAGTAGGTAGTGGCGTAATTGAGAATCCTGGTTTAATACCTTTTATGCCAGCTATTGCAAAATACTTTTTTAAAGAAGAGCTTATTCTGCCACAAATAGCGTCATGGTGGTGTGGACAAGAGAAAGAACGTAATTACGTTTTAGAAAATTTATCAAATCTGGTAATAAAAAGAATTGATCGTACCAATCGTGAAAGTATTCATTTTGGTGAGTTTTTAAACAAGGAACAAATAGAGCGTTTAAAAGCAGAAATTAAAGAACGACCTTATAGATTTGTGGCACAAGAGAAAATTAGTTTTTCTACAGCACCGAATTTAGCAAATGGTAATTTTGAACCTAGAAATATGGTGGCTAGAGCGTTTTCTATAGCAACTAAAGATAGTTATAAAGTAATGCCAGGTGGTTTGGTGCGTGTTGCACCTGAAAGAAATACACTCCGAGTTTCCAACCAAAGAGGAGGAACAAGTAAAGATTTCTGGATTTTAGAAGATAAACCTAGCGAAGAAACAAAAACACAATACTGGCATCCAAAAGCATCAGTGTCTGCATCAGGATTGAATGATTTACCAAGTATTACTGCCGAGAATTTATATTGGGCAGGTCGTTATGTTGGTAGAACCCTTGTAAATGCCCGTTTTTTAAGAATGGTATTGCGCCAAATGGCATTATTACAAGACAATACCGTAAAGCCAGATTCAGAAAAACTTCAGGTATTATTTAAAGCAGTAACGGAATTAACAGGTACATACCCTGGTTTTGTAAAAAAGAATTCCAAAGGAAAATTTGCAATGGATAATCCGTATGAAGAAATGCTTTCTGTAATTTTAGATAAAAACAGAGTTGGGAGTTTAGCGCATACAATTAGTATGTTTAGCAATTCTTATTATTCAATTAGAAATTTATGGTCCTCTGATATGTGGAGAGTGTTTGAAAATATTCAAAAAATATGGAGAACTTTTGAAGATGATTCTGATAGGTCAATAAATAAAATGATTAAATTTTTAAACCAGTTGATTACCCGATTAATAGCTTTTATGGGTTTAATTGAAGAGAGTATCATGGTGCAACAAGGTTTATTGTTATATTTTATTGGTTTACAATTAGAGCAAAGTACGCTTACTATTACTAAATGTAGATCATTATTATCATTAAAATATGATGAGCAAATTGAGTATGATTTGTTAGAATATTTACTAACAAGCCAAGAAAGTTTAAATATTTATAGGTACAGTTACCGTTCCTATATTCAAATGGAACATGTGTTAGATTTAATTATGCTCGATTTAGAATATCCGAGATCAGTAACCTTTATGTTAAATAGAATTCAAAAAGACATTGCCAAACTACCTCATTCAAAAGGAATCAATCATTTAACTGATTATCAAAAATTTGTATTTGAAGCTTTCTCTAAATTAAGACTTGCAGAAGCAACAAACCTAGTAAAAGCAAAGTCAGATACTAATAATTTATTGCGAAAAGATTTAGATGCATTATTGTCAGAAGTATCAGACTTGTTATTTAAAACATCGCAATCCATTTCTACAACTTATTTTGATCATACATACAAACAAAACCAATTGGTCACACAGTCTTTTCCTATTTAATTATGATTTTTAATATAACACATACTACAAAATATGAGTATAATGCTCCTGTTAGTTATTGTCATAATATAGCTACATTAAGGCCAAGAGTCTCCATTGGCCAAGAGTTATTAGACTATAAAATTAATATAACTCCTGAGACTTCAGAACTATCTGAACGTGTTGATTTTTTTGGTAATTATATTACTCGTTTTTCGATACAAACAAGGCATACGGTTTTAAAGGTTGAAACAAAAAGTAAAGTAGTTCGTGATTATGGAAAATACCGAGAATCTTTCTATACTGACGCTTGTAAAGGTGTGACTTTGATTAATGCACTTGAAGCTTTAAAAAGTAATAGTGTTGAGGTTTTAGATGCTAAGCAATTTGTGTTGGAATCTATATTTATTAGGCGTACTGATGAAGTTATTAAAAAATATGCTGAGCTTTCATTTAAAGGTAACAGATCTGTTTTTGAGGCTTCTTATGAATTAATGCAACGTATCTATACCGATTTTGATTTTGTATCAGGCTTTACAAGTATTTCGACACCTATTGAAGAGGTGATGAAAGAAAAAAAAGGAGTATGTCAAGATTTTGCACAGATTGCAATAGCTTGTATACGATCTATAGGCTTGCCTGCGCGCTATGTAAGTGGTTATATTGAAACGTTACCACCAGAAGGAGAAGAAAAATTAGTAGGTGCTGATGCTTCTCATGCGTGGTTTTCTATTTTTATACCAACTTTTGGTTGGGTAGATTTTGACCCAACAAACAATCAAATTCCATTAGATCAACATATTGTTGTAGGTTGGGGAAGAGATTATTATGATGTTCCACCATTAAAAGGAGTTGTATATGGTGGTGGAAAAAGTAAACTTAAAGTAGCGGTGGATATTGCTAGAGTTCAGTAGTAGTTAATTGGTTTGATATTCAAATTCTAAAGATGTTTTAAGCTCTAATAATTCTGCTTTATTGGGGTATTCATTTAATATTTTATCAAGTAATTTTTTAGCTTCTTTACAATCAATAAACTCATCATTACAACGGTAGCTATATGCAGCAACCAAACGATAATTAATATCATATTCTTTAGGGAAAAGGTCGTAGGCTTTTTGATAATTGTAAATTGCGTCTTGCCAATCTTTTTTATTTAACAAACTATCTCCCTCATCAATAAGGTTTAGGTACAAATCTCTTTTGCTTGTAAATTCAATTTTTTTAGCATTATTGTCAATAGTATTAAAGTGATCAACTACTGAATATATTAAAAAACCAATTATTACGACTGTTATAAAAAGTAGGCTTAAATTTTTAGATTTTTCTTTCATATGAATCAATTTACACTTTATAAATTTGTGTTCGAATATACACAAACTTTATTATTAGCACTCGAAGAATATAAATTGATACTAGTTTAAATATTTGATTTTCAACTGCATGATAAGTATCGATGAAAATTGATTGCGTAGTTGTTTTTACAATGAAAACATTGTTTTATTTTTATTCAAAAATTATAGCAATGGCGTTGAATAAAAATGCAATTATTCGATATAAAACAATAGATAAATGTCTGCAAGATCGTGACAGAAAATGGACATTAGAAGACCTTATAAAAGCATGTTCAAATGCTTTGCAAACATCAGATGAGCAACCACAAAAAGTAAGCAAGCGTACAGTACAGTTAGACTTGCAGTTTATGCGTGATACTGAATTTGGTTATAATGCTCCAATTACGGTTTTTGATAAAAAATACTACACATATAGTGATGAAGCTTATACAATAACAACAATTCCGATAGTTAAAAATGATGAAAAAGTGCTTTCAGAAACTGTTGCGTTATTAAAGCAATATCATGGTTTTTCTTTTTATCCAGATTTAGAAGATGCTATTTACACAATAGAAAATAAAGTAAAAGCATTAAAAGATGGGAATACGTCAAGTCTTCAATCAGAGGGAGTTGAAATTACAGAAAAAAATGAAGATGTTACACTCTCAAATATAAAACTATTAGTTCCTAAAGATAGTCTTAGCTCACTTTTGGAGTATCCATTTCATGTCTCACAAACTATAAGTAATGAAAATGAAGATGGGAATGTAGAAGTATCTTTAGAAGCAGTACTTTCACCTGAACTAGAGTTTAAAATAATGAGTTTCGGAAATACTGTTGAGGTATTAGAACCTGAATCGCTTAGAAAAAAGATTGTAGCGACTATTACAGATTTAGCTAAAGTGTACGGTATAAAACAAGACAAAAAAGCTAAGGCGGAAAAGCAGGTTAAAACACAAAAGGGTGCAAAGCCGAAAGCACCTGAAGAGCAACAACAAAGCTTGTTTTAAACGTTAAAAATTTCGGTTGTTTTTTTGATAACATGTAAATTTGAAAAGAAGAGGAACTATTGAACGAATTTATAAAATGAAGAATTATTTTTTACTGTTTTTTGGTGCAGGATTTTTAGCATTAAATATTCAGTGTAAAGAAGAAAAAAAAGAAGCTGAAACAACAGAAAAAAAGCTAGTTGAAAAAGCAACAATAGTTGAAGAAAAACCAACTGAAATTTTAATTGAACAACCTGAAGATGTAAAAACACCAGAAGGAATGGTTTGGATTCCTGGAGGAACATTTCAACAAGGAGCACCAGTACAGGATAAGTTTGCTATGGACCATGAGAAGCCAGCACACCAAGTAACAGTAGGTGGTTTTTTTATGGATATTACTGAAGTAACAAACGCACAGTTTTCAAAGTTTGTGAAAGAAACAGGATATGTTACAGTTGCTGAACGTAAAATTGATTGGGAAGACATGAAAGCACAGCTTCCTGCAGGTACTGAAAAACCTCATGATTCTATTTTGCAACCAGGCGCACTAATTTTCAAAAAAACAAAATCTTCAGTTCCTAATTTATATGATTTTTCACAGTGGTGGGAATGGAAGATTGGAGCTAATTGGCAACACCCAAATGGTCCGACAAGCTTTATTGAGGGCAAAGAAAATGATCCTGTAGTACAAGTTGCTTATGAAGATGCTTTGGCATATTGTGAATGGGCAGGCAGAAGATTACCAACTGAAGCTGAATGGGAGAGAGCTGCTCGTGGTAATAAAGACAAGACTATTTATTTTTGGGGCGATGAGGTTTCCGATTTATCTAAAAGAGCAAATACTTGGGAAGGTGAATTTCCTGTAAACAATACAAAACAAGATGGTTTTGAAGAAAGAGCGCCAGTAAAATCATACCCACCAAATGATTTTGGTTTGTACGATATGGCTGGTAATGTTTGGGAATACACATCAGACTGGTACAACTCAAACTACTACGGAGAATTACTTGCAACAGCTAAAACAACGGTAAACCCTGAAGGAGCAACAAGTACATACAATCCTTCAAATGCATATGCTATTGAAAAAATTATTAAAGGTGGTTCTTTTTTATGTAATGCTTCATACTGTGCTAGTTACCGTATTTCATCACGAATGGGAACTAGTTTAGATTCAGCTGCAGAGCATGTAGGATTTAGAACGGTAGCTTCTGCAAGCATGATAAAAGAGAATAAAAAAAAATAGTTATACAAAACTATCGAGTTATAATAAATTTTGATAACTTTTGAAGTAAGTTTTTTATTAAAAAACCTACTTTTGAATAATAAAAAGAAGTATTAGGTTATGTCAGATAAAATAGAGAGAATAAAAACGTTAATTATTGGATCGGGTCCTGCTGGATATACAGCTGCAATTTATGCTTCAAGAGCAGATTTAAAACCTGTAATGTATACAGGTATGGAACCAGGTGGACAATTAACTACTACTACTGAGGTTGATAACTTTCCTGGATACCCTGAAGGTATTGATGGTCCAACAATGATGATGCAATTGCAACAGCAAGCAGAGCGTTTTGGAACTGAAGTAAGAATAGGAATGATTACTGCTGTAAACTTAAGCAAAGAAGTTGGTGGAATACATAAAGTTACTGTTGATGATTCTGTTGAGATAGAAGCTGAAACAGTTATTGTTTCTACAGGTGCGAGTGCAAAATATTTAGGCATACCTAGTGAACAAAAATTAAGAGGTGGTGGTGTGTCTGCATGTGCAGTATGTGACGGTTTCTTTTATAAAGGTCAAGATGTTGCTATAGTTGGTGCAGGAGATACTGCAACAGAAGAAGCATCATACTTAGCTAATATTTGTAATAAAGTTACTATGTTGGTTCGTAAAGGAGAAATGAGAGCTTCAAAAGCGATGCAACATAGAGTAAATAGCATTAAAAACATTGAAATTAAGTATAATACTGAAGTTGATGAGGTTTTAGGAGACCAAGTTGTTGAAGGCTTACGTATGGTAAATAATCAAACTGGTGAAAAAGAAGATATAGCAATTACAGGTTTATTTATTGCTATTGGTCACAAACCAAATACTGATATTTTTAAAGGTCAGTTAGATATGGATGAGACAGGTTACTTAATAACTAAAGGTAAATCGACTAAAACAAACTTACCAGGTGTATTTGCTTGTGGTGATTCTCAAGATAAAGAGTACCGCCAAGCAGTTACTGCGGCAGGTACAGGTTGTATGGCTGCTTTAGATGCTGAACGTTATTTAGCAGAAATTGAAACTCCCGAAGAAGTAGCTTAATAAAATACTTTTGAAATTCTATACAAAAAGCATCTATGTAAATGGATGCTTTTTTAATTTATAAATACTTGTTTAAAACATTACTTAGTTCTAGAATATCATCTTTTGTATGTGCGGCGCTAATTACAATTCTACTCATTAGTTTAGAATCTTTATTTGGATACCTGAAACTAGTAACTATAATATGATGTTGCTCTAAATAAGCGGTAAGTTCTTCATCTTGAAAACTGAAGGCAGGATGACCATTCATAAAATGAAACTTTCTAGTAACGGTAACGTGTTTTAAAAAGAGTTCAATATTTTCTTGAAGTTGTTTTCTTTTTATTGTAAAAACTTCTTGGCCATCAATAATGCTAGCAATATTTGCTGGAGAAGCAGGACTTGCACCGCCATAAAATTCAGTTTCTGTTAAGTTTGTAATTCTTTCTGATGTGCCAAAAATAGCACCTGATTGCACACCAAATCCTTTTCCTAGAGAACAGCTAACAATTAATTCTTTTGGATTTAATGATGCAATTTTTTTAAAAACACCAGAGCCATTTTCTCCGACAATACCAATACCATGAGAATCATCAACTACTAAAATAAGTTGAGATAGGGGTAATTGTGCTAAACCTTCAAAATTTGGATAATTTACTCCTGAGAAATCTATGGCATCTAAAAAGATAACGGGAATGGCTTTTTTATTTTTCTCTAAATGATGCCGTACCGCAAAATTTAAAGAAGAGAAAGTAACATATGATGATGCTTTTTTACTTTTCTGTTTTGTTTGATATAGCGCACTATGTGTATTAGGTGCATAAAAAAGTTTGTATGTTTTGTTGGCAAAAGCCTGTGTCACAAATTGCCCTGCTAAATAACCAGATGACATGGTTGTACACGATTCACTCCCAACTAAGTTAGCCAAATAGTTTTCAGCTTTATCAAAAATAGCAATCTGGATGTTTGATTTTCGTGAAGCCCCGTAATTAGTGCCATATTTTAGAATATTCTGAATATAAATATCCTGAAAGTTACGATCTGTCTGTAAACCCAAATATGCTGTACCACCAAAATAAAGATAGTTTTTATCTTCAATTTTAATTTCTCTACCTGGGAATGTTGTAACCGTATGTTTCATTAGTTAAGTTTTACACCAGATCCGCCAAGTTTAGGGAAAACGACAGATGCATCTTCATTTATAACAATACCCTTAGCAATATCCTCTTTCAATAAAAGAGCACCATCCATATCAACATAATCTAATTGAGGTGTTAATTGTGCAATTGCAGAAATACCTACGGTAGATTCCGTCATACAACCAACCATAACTTTTAAGCCCAGTTCTTTTCCTCTTTTAATCATGCGTAGAGCAGGAGTTAAGCCACCGCATTTAGTCAATTTTATATTTATGCCACTATAATGCAAGCCACATTTTTCAACATCACTTTCAACAATACAACTTTCATCAGCAATTACGGGTAATACACTTTGGTGCATTACTTCCTCCATACCTTCCCAATTATCAGCTTTTAATGGCTGTTCTAAAAACTCAACACCTAAATCTTTTAAAAGTGGAGCATTGTATATAGTTTCTTTAGCTGTCCAAGCACAGTTAGCATCAATTCTAAAAATAGCATCACTGTGTTTACGTAATTCTTTTACAATACTAACATCATCATCAGTTCCCAATTTAATCTTGTAAATAGGCCATGGCATTTCTTTCATTTTCGCAACCATTTTATCAATGCTAGCAATACCAATGGTATAATTTGTAGTTGGGAAGCTATCTAATGTTGTGCCCCAAATTTCATGAAGTGGTTTGCCTATTAATTTACCATGTAAATCATGCGCGGCCATATCTATAGCACAAATAGCAAAGTTTGATAAACCTTTACCTATTAAAAATGCATGTAAAACTTCTGGTGTTGTAAAGTTGTAATTTTCAATTTCAGATTTAATAGTATTAATCTCATCCATCATACTTTCAACACTAATCTTGTAATACGGGTTAGAGGTTGCTTCACCATATCCAGTTTGCCCGTTTAAGCTAAGGCCTACAATTAAACTGTCTTGAAAATCATGTGACTCTCTTGAAATACTAAAAGTATGTTTTAAAGGTAGAATGTACTTTTTAAGACTTATTTGCATCACTAGATATATTTATTTTAAAAATAGTGAATAACAAAGTATTAGAAAATGAAAAGCCCCTGAAATTTCAGAGGCTCCCTTTGGTTGATTAAATTGAGGGCTTAGTCGTTAAATGAAATACTGCCAGAAACACTTTTGTTTTTTGAAACTTTAGCATCACCAGAATATGAGATATTACCGCCACTACTTGCGTCAGCAGTTAATGATTTTGATACAAAAATAGAAACATTCGCACCGCTACTAGCTTCAGCATCACATATTTCAGTAGTTAAATCACTAGCTTTAATATTTGCGCCACTACTAGCATCAATAGTACTTGTATTAGTTGTGCCTGATAGTTTTATGTTTGAGCCACTACTAGCTTCAAGATCAAGGTTCTCAACATTTACAGTTGCTTTTAAAATAGATCCACTACTAGAATCAATATCTAAATTACTACCTGTTATAGTGTTTTCTACCTTTAAAATAGAACCACTTGAAGACTTTAAGCTTGTAATTTCTGGTAATGAAACGTATATTTTTTTAGTAGCGTTACCAATATTTTTAATGGCATGTATTTTTAAAGTATTGTTTGAAATATCAGTACCAATAAGCTCAATAATATTTTCATCCGCTTCAACCGAAATATTAAATTCATCGGCTTGTGTTACATAAACGTCTAAACCTTCAGAAGAAGTGATTTTAGTAAATTTCTCACTAATTTCTCGTTCACTAGTGGTAACGACTCCGTTTCCTTTTTCTCCTGAGCTAAAATCTCCGATATTGATATCAAAGCCACAAGATGTTAATACTGCTGAAAGGGCAAATGCAATTGCAATTCTAATTAATGCTGTCATGATTGTTGTTTTTTAGGTTGATGTAAATTTGCTATTTATATGCGCTAAATAATAATTTGAATTACCCAATTGATTAGTTTGAGGGATGAATTGTTACTTAGCTTGTTATTGTTTTAATTATTGTCTTCGTCGGGATTCATAAAAACGCCGTTTTCGTCTATTTTTAATTTAAAGGATTCTCCGTTGTCATTAACATCAATGTCAATTCCGTTTTCGTCAATTTTAATTTTTCCTTTTTCACCTTCTTGATTAATATTGATATTAATGCCTTTATTGTTAATATGAAGCCTAGCATCGTCATTGTCAATTTCATCTTCATTAATGCAATCTAAGCAAGTAAAATCATTTCTATTGGTCTTCCAAATATGTTTTTGAGCTTCTTTATTTCTCAGATTCCCTTCATTTTCCATTCGAAGGTGAACATTATTTCTACCATCAGAAGGGTATTTAAGCAACATTTTTCTTGGTAAATAAACTAGCACATCTACCTCTTGGTTTTTGAATTTATTTTTTCTGTTTGTAGTCAGAAAATCATCAAAATAGAGCGTATTACCAACAAGTTCATAATTATAATCTATTCTTTCAGAAGTTTCTCTTGCTTCTAGAAATGAAGTTCCATTAGCATTTTTTTGAACTTTAATATGTATTAAGGAGTCTTTTGAACTTTTAAGAATAAAATTAACTTCTTTTGATACTAAAATTTCATTTCCATCATCATCAACACTAACAAACATATCGTCAATACTAAAGCGACTTCTTTTCCAGTGTAAACTGTTTGATTTAAATTCGATATTTAAAGTATCTGTTGTAACAGGTACGAAATGTTCAGTTTCAATTTCTGTACTATCAAAAAAAGCTCTTGATGTTGCTTGTCTAACACTAATAACAATTATTCCAATTAACGATATTAAAAATATACCTAATAGAGTATATGTGGCAATTGAATTTAAAGGTTTTAAGTTTTTAATCAGAATTTTTAAACCTAAATAAAATAAGGCAAAAAATGGTAATGCAAATACAAAAAAGACAAATGTAGAAACCAACCAAAGTGGAGTATTAGTAGTATCTACTAATTCATATACATTTACAGGTCCTAAATGCATATTTTCAAACAGGCCTATAGAAAATAAAGCTATAATTAGTAAGATTATTATGCTAACTCCAGATAATACAAGTAAAACCCCTATGAATTTGCCGAAAATTTTAAATAAAGCCTTGAAAAAATTACCAAAAGCACTAAAAATGGTTGTGAGTAGCGCTCCTAAGTTTTCAAAAAAAGATTTACTACCGCTTTTAACTTTGTCACCTACTTTTTCGTAATCTACACTTTTTACTTTTTCAGAAACATCAGCAAAACCTTCTTTAACTCTACGTTCTATGTTGCTAATATTTATGGCTTCACCGCGCATGTCTAGTTTTTCCGCCGTTGTTCTAGCTTCAGGAATTAGAACCCAAAGTATCGCATAAATTAAAATGAAACTTCCAAAACTAGCTAATGTAGGTATGATAAAAAAAGCACGAACCCAAATAGGGTCTATACCAAAATAATGTCCTAAACCTGAAGAAACTCCGGCAATTATTTTGTTATCAACATCTCTATAGAATTTTTTGCTTTTTTGTGTTTCAGTATTTGAATTTTCATGTGCTGGATCATCACCAAAAACTTCATCATCAAGCTTATAATCTTCGGGTTGCCCCATAATTGCAATAACTTTATCAACTTCATGAATGGTAATTACTTGTCTTTCATTAACTAATTTTTCATGAAAAAGTTCTGCAATACGTGCTTCTATATCAGCTAAAATTTCATCGCTACCAGCAGTGTTATTTAAAGAACGCTTCACAGCTTCTAAATACCGTTGCATTTTAATGTATGCATTCTCATCTATATGAAAAAGCACATTTGCTAGGTTTATATTTACAGTTTTGTTCATCGTTAGTCGTTTTTGTTGTTGGTAACTAGGTTAGTGGCATGTCGTAATTCATCCCAAGTGGTATCTAATTCTTTTAAAAAAAGTTTACCTTCTTCCGTTAAGCTATAATACTTTCTTGGTGGTCCTGATGTTGATTCTTCCCAATGATAATTTAATAATCCTGCATTTTTTAAGCGAGTAAGTAGTGGGTAAATAGTACCTTCTACAACTAACATTTTTGCGTTTTTAAGTGTTTTTAATATTTCAGAAGCATATTTATCTTCTCCATTTAAAATAGATAATATGCAATATTCTAAAACCCCTTTACGCATTTGAGCTTTTGTGTTTTCTACATTCATAGATTTAAATTTCTAAAATGCAGTCTGGGGTAGTAATCCGTTTCTTTTTTAAGAAATAGCAGACTGCATGAATTAACTGTTCGTTTTGTTGATTGATGAATAAACATCCTTTGATTGATTTTTACTGATTTACAATCAGTGTTAGATTAAATTTTAGCGTTGTATTAAGGTGTGATTAAGACCTTTTGTTATTAAAAATTAAATACTTAGCTAATTGTTTATACAAATATATGTCTAAAAAAAGGTACTGTGTTACGCATAGTACTATAAATTAACAATATTTTAACATTTTTCAACTAAATTAAATTCTATATATTTATAAAAATATAGAAGAGGGGTATGGCAGTTTCAGCAAGTAAGTTTAATACGTTTACATTTTTTAAGTTACCATCAGCTTGGTGGTGTGGTGTGCGATTAAGGCATATAGATGATAGTAAGGCAATAGTAACCGTAAAACATAAATGGATTAACCAAAACCCTTTCAGGTCAATGTTTTGGGCTGTTCAAGGTATGGCGGCAGAGTTAAGTACTGGAGCTATGATGATAGCTCAAATAGAAGAAAGTGGTGAAAAAATTTCAATGCTTGTAGCTAACAACAATGCAAGTTTTACTAAAAAAGCGACAGGTAAAATAACATTTACTTGTGAAGATGGCCATTTAATACAAGACGCTATTGCTAAAACGGTAGCAACTGGAGAAGGGCAGACACTTTGGATGAAATCAGTTGGAATAAATGAAGATGGCGTGGTAGTTTCTACCTTTAATTTTGAATGGACTATTAAGTTAAAAAAGAAATAAAAAACGACTTAGTATCTTATTCTATCGATAAATATGATAAGTTGGTATAGTTAAAAGCCTATTCTATCTATAAATTTTGTTGCTTTTTTTGTTTTTCATCAATTTCGTTCCTTGTAATCTCTGTCATTTTTAGACTGACAGTGGTGCATTAAATAACTTTTAAATAGAAATTGAAAAATGAGAAAACTATTAATCATCCTTATTTTTAGTGCAGTGGGTATTGGTTTCGCGCAAGAAATCGGTAGTATTTATGTGAACTCTGAGTTTTTACAAAACACACAGGTTGCTACTATTAAAAAAAATAATGTTGGATTTGTTATTCCAATTAAAAATGCAACGAATAAAGAAAGCATAAGTGCTATTGGAGAATACCAATCTACTCACATCAAATTTGTAGATGACGATGTGCCTTTTGAAACGGAACAAGTAGATAACTATCAAACTTTTTCTTTTGGAGTGCTTTACAACCGTATTTTAAAAAATGGTTGGGGTTTTACTTTTAAGATTGAACCACAATTATCATCTAATTATGATGAGGTAGAATTTCAAAGTCATGATATTTTCGTAAACGGATCTATTGTTGTCGATAAACTTAATGCAGAAGCACAAACAATGTGGACATTTGGTGCTGAGTATGACCCTCAAAACGGCTTACATTTTCCTATTCCTGTGATTGCTTATACAAAGAGACTTAGTGATGAATGGGCTTATAAAATAGGTTTCCCAGAAAGTAGAGCTAAATACACATTAAACGACAATCATAATATTGAAGCTTTTACAACTCTTGATGGTTTAGTTGGTAATATTAATGATGATGTTGAAATTCATAGCACTGATTATGTAGGTACTTTAAACAATACTTATTTTGTAGGTGGTATTGGTTATAACTTACGATTCTTAAAAAATTTCTTATTAGAGTCTAAAGTTGGTTATACAGCAGTGAACAATTTAAAAGTTCAGAGTTATGACAATAATGAAATTTATGACTTAGAAATACAAAACAGTCTTTATATTAATTTTGGATTGAAATACAATTTAAAATCATTAGTCAAAGTTAAGAGTCCTTATTAAGAAATAGCGATTTTTTTAAAATATTTAAAACAGAAATTACTTCATTGTAGTTTCTGTTTTTTATTTTTAAGTATATCTTATTAGCTATGGAAAACAATGTTTTATTTAAAGAGGAACAAAAATTTTCACAATGGTGGTTGTGGTGCTTACTTTTGGCTCCATTTATTTTTAGTTTACTAACTATTATTATTGCTATTTATGAGCAGTTTAGTTCGGGTACAAAAAACCTATCACTCTCATTAATTATTAAAAATGATACAGCAATAGCTTTGCTAATTTTAGTAGCTGTAATTATTATATTTCTTGTGTTGAGATTAAAAACTATAATTACAACTAAAGCTATTAAAATTCAATATTTTCCTTTTTTTACTAAAATAATTGATTGGAGTACTGTTGAAACAGCGAGAGTTGTAACTTACGGTTTTGTAGGTTACGGCATTCGAATAAGCTTAAAACATGGTATGGTGTACAATGTTAAAGGTAACAAAGGTTTAGCTCTTACACTTAAAAAAGGGAAAAGACTTTTAATTGGCACTCAAAAAGAAAAGGAATTAGAGCAAATAATTGCTGAAATTAAAACATAGCAGACTATTTTGAAAAACGGAAACTTAAGAAATATTACTAAAAAGTTACTATCAGATAATTGGTACAAACTATATAAATACATTTTTGAATACCAAAGAGAAGATGGGGAGTGGGAAAAACAAGAACGCGAGGTGTATGACTGTGGTGATGCTGCAGCAACATTATTGTACAATGTAGAAAAACAAACTGTAATACTTACACGCCAGTTTAGAATGCCTACGTACCAAAATGAAAATCAACAAGGCGATGGAATGCAAATTGAAGTATGCGCAGGCCTTTTAGAAGGTGACGCACCTGATTATTGCAGTAAAAAAGAAGCTCTTGAAGAAACAGGATATAAGTTAGATACAGTAACTAAAATATTTGACAGTTACATGGTACCTGGCACTGTAATGCAAAAAGTTCATTTTTTTATTGCTTCTTATACTGAAGCTCAAAAAGTCACAAAAGGTGGTGGTGCCGATGATGAAACTGAAAATATTGAAGTTTTAGAATATAGTTTTGATAAAGCTTTTGCTATGATAGCTTCGGGTGAAATAAAAGATGCAAAAACTGTTATGCTTTTACAACATGCCAAAATTGTGAATCTTTTTGAGAGTTAGATAATTAATAATTATCTCTTAGGTTTTCAAAAATTGCTTGCATGTGTTGTTTTACTTCTGATGTTGATTGTAGGTAATGATTATTCATAAAACTAAAAATTAGCGTTTTACCTGAATTTGTTATCAAATAACCACAAAGTGAGTAATTATTGCCTAAACTGCCCGATTTTGCATAGATATAAGGTTCTTTTTCACTTTTATACCAATTCTTTAGTGTGCCCGAAACACCACCAGCAGGAAAAATAGAATATATACGTTCTTTTGGTTGTTCATAATAAATTTTTGTCAATATTTGAACAAATGAAGCAGGTGTAAATAAGTTATAACGAGACAAACCGGAACCATCTACCCAACGTGGTTTTTGCTTTAAATCAGCTAAATGGGTAGTTAATATATTTTCTTTGGCTTTAGAAAAGCTTAAGGTATCTGATAGTGTTGCACTTGAAACGAGTAACAATTGTTCTGCTAAAAAATTATCACTCTTATACATCATTCTTTTATAAACAGAATCTGAAACTACACCATATACCGTTTTTACATTAGAATCGGGAAAATTATTTGCGATAGAAATTTTGCTATTTGTGGCTTTACTTAATAAGTTTTGAATTAAACTATTATCAATTATAAAAGGGGTTTGAATAGTGTCATTTTTAGCGGGACTGTAATAAAATGTGTTTTCAAACTCTTCTCTTAGTTTAGTATAATTGATGTTTAAAATATCTTTTTCAAATAATTTTGGAATACTGTTGAGCTTGCTGGTTTTGTAAATTGTTGCAATATTGCCATACATAGGTAAGCTATTGCGTTCAGGTTGATAATAATAGTCATAATCTTCCCAAGCCCAGCCAGGTCCGTATTTATCATCATGAAAATTTGTTAAGTTAACAGCGATATTTTTAAAACCTTTTATGAAATTTAGTGCAGTACTATCTTTAAAATAAGGGTGGAGTAGCGTAGGGTCTCCAGTACCTTGAATGAATAAAGTGTCATTTACTATTGCATATTTTAAAGCCGGAATTTGTTCAGGTATGGTTTGCATTGCAGTATACAATGTCGCAATTTTTGTTGTGCTTGCTGGTGTAAAATATTTTTTACTGTTGTGATTTATAATAGTATCATTTTTATCAGGATTATACACTAATATTCCTGTAATTTGATTTTCATAAAATGGTTTATTTAATACATTGTCAATGTCTTTTTTAAGCTTTACGGCGGCACAACTTTGTAAAAGGCTTATAATGAATAGCGTGTATATAAATTTATTCATATTAATTTATTAAAGGAATAACATATTGTCAATCAACTCTGGCAAATTAACAAGAAATTATCTATTTTTTAACTATTGAACTACAATATTATAAGCCTTTATTGGTTAACTTAGTAACAATAAATTTAAAGATATAATTATGGCAAGAGCTATGCTTGAGTACACAAAAACGGTACTTAAAAAAGTAAGTTTTGACACAAAATTATTTTGTAGAGAAGTTCAAAAGGCAATTTCAACCTTATTACCCGAAGAAGTCAGAGAACTTAAATTATGGTTACAACAATTTATAAATGACAAACCAGAATTGCAACAAAGTTTAATTTACATTAAAAGTAATAATTCAAGAAAGCCACTTAAATAAGTGGCTTTTTTATATTTTAAAATTAGTTATAATTACTTCTTGTTAAGAGGACTAATAATTTTTACATCTTGAAAAGCAATTGCTCCTCTTACAATGCTTGATATCACTTCTCTAATTGCATCAGTAATTTGTATTTTAAGTTCACTTTTATGGTATATAATACTCACCTCTCTTGCTGGTGATGGTGTATTGAAATATTTTAAATGGTCTTTTTTCTTATCATCTAAACTCAAGGTGTTTAAAAAAGGTAAAAGAGTCATTCCCATACCTTCGTTAGCTAAATTCACTAACGTTTCAAAACTTCCACTTTGTAATTGAAAAGCATCTGTTTCAGCAGACTTAGTTATTTTACATAAATTAATTACACCGTCTCTAAAGCAATGCCCGTCTTGTAAAAGTAAAACATCGTTTATATCTAAATCAGAAGTGTCAATTTTATCTTTAGCATTAAGTCTGTGACTTTTTGGTACGTAACCTACAAACGGTTCATAATATAATGGGCGTTCTTTAATATATTCAATTTCTAATGGAGTAACAGCAATACCTGCATCTAAATGACCATCTTGAATATGGCGAATTATATCATCCGTATTTAACTCTTTGATTATTAAATTAACTTTTGGGTATTTTTTAATAAATGTATTTAAAAACATTGGTAAAAGAGTAGGCATAACCGTAGGTATAATACCTAGTGTAAATTCACCACCAATAAAACCTTTTTCTTGGTCTACTATATCTTTAATTCTATTAGCCTCGTTTACAATGTTTTTTGCTTGTTCAACTATTTTTTTTCCAACTTCAGTAACCGATATTGGTTTTTTTCCACGGTCAAAAATTAAAACATCAAGCTCATCTTCTAATTTTTGAACTTGCATACTTAAAGTAGGTTGTGTAACAAAGCTCTTTTCTGCTGCTAAAGTAAAATTTTGATATTCGGCAACGGCTAGAACGTACTGTAATTGGGTAATTGTCATTCGTATTGTTTTAGACTATAAAATTATAAAAACTATCAATAAGGTTTATGGTTTATCACCTTTAAAATTTTTAAATTTGCTATATAATTAAATATTAGAGTTATGGAATTAAATAGTATAGGGTTAAGTTCAGAAAAATCAGAAGGACTAAGTGAAGATTTAAACGTATTACTGGCAAATTTTCAACGCTATTACCAAAATTTAAGAGGTATCCATTGGAATATTAAAGGTAGACTTTTCTTTGATTTACATGTGAAATTTGAGGAGTTATATAATGATGCGAATACGAAAGTAGATGAGATAGCTGAAAGAATATTAACTTTAGGAGGTGTGCCATTACATACTTTCGAAGATTATATTGCGAAATCTGAAATTGAAGTTGGTAAAAACATCACAAAAGATAAAGAAGCTATTGAGTTAATTGTAGATTCTATTAAAAAATTATTAATTATCGAAAGAGGTATTTTAGAAACTTCTGACGAAGCCAATGATGAAGGTACAAACTCAATGATGAGTGATTTTATTACTGAGCAGGAAAAAACTGTTTGGATGATGAAAGCTTGGTTAACAGAGTAGTTATAAACTAAAATACAATAAAAAAAAAAGCTTCTTGTTTTTACAAGAAGCTTTTTTTTATGGTTACAAATTTGATGATGATTCTTTAATTTCTTCAGCAATTTTAAGTGCTCCTGCATCATTAGTTTCTTTTAGTTCATTAATAATATTGTCATGATCCTCTGTTCTTGTTTGTGACAATTTGTAAGTAGCTTGTATATCGCTTATCAAAATTTTAAATCCAATAACACCTTTAACTTGTCTTAATGTTTTTTCAGAATAACTATTTATAGTATCAGGTTTTTTAGAATTTTGCTCATATTTATCTACGAGTTTAGCCATAGCATTAAGAACTTCTTTTTCAGATTGAATAGCTATTTTTCCGTAAACATGTACAGCAATGTAATCCCAAGTTGGTACCTCTTCCTCTTTATACCATGATGATGATATATATGAGTGAGGCCCGTTAAATATACATAAAACCTCATTAGAACTTTCTAAGTTTTTAGCTTGCGGATTTACTCTTGCAATATGGCCAACTAAAATATCTTGGTTATTTTCATCTTTATCTAATTCAAGTGGTATGTGTGTAGCCCAAGGTTTTCCGTTTACTTGGTTTATTAAAATGCCAAAACCATTTTGCTTAATAAAATCAATTATTTTACTATGATCAGTTTGTTTATAATGTTCGGGCGTATACATATATTACTATTTTGAAAGTAAATAGAAGTAAAAAAATAAACCTTACCAAATTAATGATAAGGTTTTAATATTAAATATATTTTGATATGAAACTTTTATCCTTCTTCGTCAACTGTATCTTCACCCTCTTCTTCTTCAGTCTTTTCCCATGTTTCACTATCTTCATGTCTTATAATTGAAGTTTCACTTACAATAGTAAATGACAATTCAATCTCAATACCTTCATCATCAGTAAAAATTATATTCTTACCATATATTGCATAATTAACTATTTGAGCAGTATCACTACCATCAATAAGAATCTCAGCAGTAGTTTCATCAATAAAAGTAACTATTTCGGTACATGAAACTTCTTCAACTTCCGTGTCTGTTTCGGTCTCTGTTTCAGTAGTACTTTCTTCAGATTCTGTTTCTGTATCAGCACCACAATTGTCACTTAGGTGCGTAAACTCTCCACTAATTTCAATAGCTTCATCATCAAAATCTGTACAAGATTGTAAAGCGCATATAAAAAATATAAATAGTATTTTTTTCATAAGAGTGTATGTATTTATAAGTTTAACGTAGTACAGCGATACATTATTTTAAAATAGCGTGAAAGAATTAAATTTTGTGTAGCCTAATAGAAGTGAAGTTACTTTTTAATGGAGAAAATAAAATTAGAGCCATTACCAAGTTCCGACTCAACATTTATAGTACCACCAAGTTTTTCTACAATTTTTTTAACGGTTGCTAGACCGATACCGTTACCTCTATTGCCGTATTTATCTTCGGTTGCATTAACTGCAAATATTTTAAAAATTTCTTCTTTTTTATTATCAGGTATTCCAGGGCCATTATCTAGGATAGAGAATATGTAATGTGTAGTTGAGTCTGTAAGTTTAATATCAATTGTAGCATTTTCTTTATCGTTATATTTTATGGCATTGGTGATCAGGTTAATAAGTACCTGGTTAATGGCAGTTTCATTAGCCTCTAAACAGCCAACTTCACTAGTGTCAATACTAATATTCACATCTTTTTCATGTGAGAAAAAACTAGTGATATTACCTTTAAGTTCAAGCGTGCAAATGTTAGATTTATTTTCTTTTAAAATTTCTTCACTTCTACTATAATCTAATAAACCGTCAATAAGTTTTTTTAGTTTACTTGAAGAAGCTATAATAAGATCAATAAGTTCATTCCCTTCAGCATCTACTTGAGGACCATAAATAGTTTTAAATAAATTAGATAAACTAGTAATGTTATTTAAAGGTGATTTTAAATCGTGAGCAGCAACAAATGCAAATTGCTCCAATTCTAAGTTTTTCTCACCTAAATTAGTAATATCTTGTTTAAGTAATTGTTCACTTTTTCTAAGTTTAAGTAAGTTCATTACTTGTTTAGAAAGTACATTTAAAGCTTTTAATTGGCTTTCAGTAAGTTCGTTTGGTTTATTATCAAACACACAAAGTGTACCTAGCGGTAAGCCTTCTTCATTTAAAAAAGGAACACCTGCATAAAAACGTATATTTAAGTCTCCTGTTACAAAAGGATTATCATGAAATCGATCATCTTTTGTAGCGTCACCCACAACCATAGTATTTTCTGGGTCGTTTATTGCGTGACCACAAAATGAAATATCTCTAGATGTTTCAGAAACGTCAACACCTTGCTTTGATTTAAACCATTGTCTGTCTTTGTCGACCAAACTAATTGTTGATATAGGAGTACCACAAATTTCAGCAGCTAATGCAGTAATATCATCATAATCAGCCTCTGGCAAGGTATCCAATATAGAGAAAGATTCTAAAGCATCTAATCTTTCTTCTTCATTATCAGGCGTTTCTGGTGCTATCATTTTTTATGTAGTAATATAATATTTATATAAATGTAATCTTTTTCTTTCTTTTTTATAACGTTTAAATGTTAATTGTATTATATTTATAAAATCATAAATGTTGTTTAGTTTGTTTTTAACGTTAAAAGCCTCAAATACAATTTGAGGCTTTTTAATATTTCTATTGTTAGTAATTTATTCTTTAGGCTTAGAAGAAGAATTTCTATTCCTGTTTCTATTTCTGTTATTTCTATTTTTATTTCTTGAAGATGAGGATTGCCCTTTTCTTTGAGGTCTGTTATTATTTTTAGGCTTTTTTACCTCTTGAGGCTCATCATCAACAAAAGGATGCTCTTCAATTACAGGAACTGTTTGCTTTATAAGCTTTTGAATATCTTTTAAATAAGCTCTTTCTTCACCATCACAAAAAGACAAAGCAACACCACTGGCGTCAGCACGCCCAGTTCTACCAATACGGTGAACATACGTCTCGGGTACATTTGGTAAATCATAGTTTATAACTAATGATAAAGCGTCAACATCAATACCACGAGCAGCAATATCAGTAGCTACTAAAACATTAAGTTTACCGTTTTTAAAATCTTTTAAAGCATTCTGCCTTGCAGTTTGTGATTTGTTACCATGAATTGCTGCAGCATTAATTTCAGCTTTAGCTAATTGTTTTACAATTTTATTTGCACCGTGCTTGGTTCTTGAAAAAACCAAAACTGCTTTTGCATCATTAGTTTCAATTAAATGAACTAATAGTTTTACTTTATTGTTTTTTGCAACAAAATAAACGGCTTGCTCAACTTTTTCAGCGGTTGCTTGTTGTGGCTTAATAGTTACTTGTTCAAAGTCTCCTAAAATCTTCTTAGATAGTTCTACAATTGTTTTTGGCATGGTAGCCGAAAAGAAAAGCGATTGTCTTTTTGCAGGCAGTTTAGCAATAATTTTTTTTACATCATGAATAAAACCCATGTCTAGCATTTGGTCTGCTTCATCTAAAACAACGTATTCTAAATCTTTTAATGATATAAAACCTTGATTCATTAAATCTAATAAACGCCCAGGTGTAGCAACAAGTATTTCAACACCTTTGCGTAAAGCATCGGTTTGTTTTCCTTGTTTTACGCCACCAAAGATCACCGTATTTTTTATACCTGTATATTTGCCATATGCGGTAAAGCTTTCGCCTATTTGAATAGCTAATTCACGCGTAGGTGTTACCACAAGCGCTTTTATCTTGCGTTTACCAAGTCCGCTATTATTTGTATATAAATGGTGTAATATTGGAATACCAAAAGCAGCTGTTTTCCCCGTTCCTGTTTGGGCAACGCCTAAAAGGTCTTTTCCTTTAAGTAATGTTGGTATTGATTTTTCTTGTATTGGAGTCGGATTTTCGTAACCCTCTTGTGTAAGTGCTTTTAATATAGGTTCAGCAATTCCTAATTCTTTAAATGTCATGTAATTTTAATATGCCCCAAAGGTAGGTGTTTACAATTGATATATTGGCGTTTAGGAGCTTACACTTCTATTTAATCGTGTGTTTTGGCAGAATCAGTGATTAAAAAGTTAATTTCTTTTAACTCATTTTCAGTAATATGACGCCATTTACCTACTTCAACATCCAATTCTATATTCATAATACGTACACGTTGTAAACGTTTTACTCTATATTCTAAATGATCACACATTCTACGAATTTGACGGTTTAAACCTTGCGTAAGAATAATGCTGAATGTGTATTTGTCAATTTTTTCAACCTTACAAGGTCTGGTAACCGTATCTAAAATAGGCACACCGCTACTCATTTTTCTTAAAAAATCGGATGTGATAGGCTTGTTTACAGCTACAATATATTCTTTTTCGTGATTGTTACGCGCACGTAGTATTTTATTTACAATATCACCATCATCAGTTAAAAAAATAAGTCCCTCACTAGGTTTATCTAATCGCCCGATAGGGAAAATACGTTTTGGATAATTTATATAGTCAATAATATTATCTTTCTCAACCTTAGTATCAGTTGTACAAACAATGCCTACAGGTTTATTAAATGCCAAATAGGTATGTTTTTCATTCTTTTTTGAAACCAATTCACCATCAACACGAACTTCATCTTTAGTAGTGATTTTAGTGCCCATTTCAGGCACAACACCATTTATGGTTACTCTACCTTGATCAATAAGTTTATCAGCTGCTCTACGAGAGCAATAGCCAACTTCACTTAAATATTTATTAATTCGTGTGGGTTGTGTATTTTCCATGAATGTATTTACCTATTACTGCAAAATTACAAGATTAAATTGCGTTAGGCAACAGCGTTTGCTTTTATCAATTTTTACTATCTAATTTAATTTCTTTAATCATCTCTAAAGGGCTTTTATGAGGCCTACCTGTAGCTTTTTCATAATCTGATATTACATTGTTAGCTCCATTTTTTATTCCTTGATAAATACCTGCTATTATAGTTCCAATAAAATCGCCTAAAGCTTCTTTTCTATCTTTTTCATAAGCTTCAATTGATACAGGAGTATAACTTAAATTAGTATCATATATTTTATTAAAAAGATTAGCTAATTCAGTTTGTGTAATTGGGTTACCTACTAAATTGTATATTTCTGAATTATGTTTTTTACTCAGCAACATTTCAGAATAGGCATAGCTTAATTCTTTTCTGCTAGTATAGGTACATTTTCCGTCACCAGCACAATTGGTAATGCTACCTTCTTTTACATAGGTGTCAATATATTCAATATCAGGTTCAATATAAATACCATTTCTACCAATAGACCATTGTAATCCAGATGCCGTAATATCTCTCTCTGTTTGCCGGTTACTTTGTACTACAGGGCTAAAAGCATTGTTGTTTTCATCACCAATAATACTTGTATAAACTATTTTTTGAACAGAATTTTGTTTAGCAGCTTCAATTACATTTCTATGTTGTTGTATTCTTTTTTCAGGATCATCCATACCCGAAATTAGAAGAACACAATTTACCCCTTCAAGAGCTTTATTAAATTGTTCACGACTATTGTAATCTCCTTTTCTAATAGTAATACCTAAATGTTTTGCTTTTTCAGGAGATCGAGCAATGCCAATAATATGCTCTCTACCAATCTTTGAGATTAATTGTTGTACAATTGCTGTTCCTAATTTTCCGTTTGCCGATGTAACTGCAATTTTCATACGTTTTATTTTAAATTAGATTTGAGGGTAGCTAACTCTTTTTCAAGTTTTTCAGCTTTAGTTTTAAATTTTTCCATAGCTTTTTTCATTTGACCTATTTTTTTAAAAGCTTCTTCATCTTGTACAGCTTGGTAAGTAACTTCTTCGTTTTTCTTTTTTACTTTTGATTTACTGCCACAAGTTGGGCATATAGCTATTTCGCTCATTATAAATATTTTATATGTTGTAATTAATGCAAAGCTATATTAGATTAGACTTCCTTTAAAGGTAAAAATTTTATTAAAAATGGTAAATATGGGAATGAAATTAAATATCTGATTTGTATTCTTTAGGAGTAAGCCCGGTATGTTTTTTAAAAAATTTAGTAAAATTTGTTACTTCGTCAAATCCTAAATCAAAAGCAATTTCTTTCAGACTATTGTTGGTACTTAAAATAGTTCTTTTAATTTCTAAAATAACATAATTATCTATAAAATTTTTAGCAGAACTTAAGGTGAATATTTGTACTATTTTATTTAAATGTTTTGTTGAAATTAGTAGCATTTCAGCAAAATCTTTTACATTCCGGCTTTCTTTATAATTTTTTTCAACAAGGTTTTTAAATTGAAAAAATAATATGTAATATTTTTTATCAGGTTTTATAGCAACAGTATCATGCGATATACGCTCTAACTTTAGTAGGTATAACTCAAGATATTTAGCCACAATATTTTTTTGTAAATAGGTGTTTTTGCCTAAAAGTTCTGTAGTTGCTTTTTGAATGAAAGACTCATTAAAATTACTATTCTCTACAATTGGCTCAGATAAGTGATAGTTGTATAAATGAGAGATAAAGTCAATTGAAGATTTTGAAAAATATTTGAGCACAAATTCTTCTGTAAATATGATTAAATAACCTTTATACGATAAATTCTCTTGAAAAGAATGAACTTGCCCTTTTGCTATTTTTAAAACAGTTCCATTTTTTACAGGATATTTTTTTAAATCTATTTGGTGGTTTCCTGTACCACTGGTAACCACTAGTAGCGCAAAAAAGTCTATTCTATGTGGTTTTTTAGGATTATGAGTTGGGTTTTGTTTAACTTTTTCAAAAAGATCTACTAAATCTAAAAACTGAATATCTGTTGTATTATCGCTACTATTAAATGATATATTTGGAATGTTTTTCAAAATGAAATTTTATTGTTTTTTAGCTATAAACCTAATTACAGAACCTTGACCGATATGATAAATACCTTCATCTAATTCAATAGTTTTTTCTTCTAATTGAATTATGTTGTAGTTTTTAAAATCAGATTTTAATTCATCTATTGAAAATAATACATCTAAATCTCCAGGACCACCAACTTTAGGGTTTTCCATTTTATATTTTAAATGATTTTTACTAAAAGCTTCAAATATTATATAACCTCCGGGTTTTAGCAATGTGTCAAGCATTTTGTGGTATTCTTGTCTAATAATAGAAGGAAAGTGTGCATAAATTAAAGCTATAACATCAAAACTTTTAGGTTTAAAACCTAAATTTGGTAATTCACCAACTTTATAATCTAATGTTACACCATTTTGTTCGGCAAGTTTTAAAGCTTTCTTTTTGGCTTCATGGCTAATATCAAAAGCAACAACGTCATGTCCTAATGTTTTCGTAAAAACGGCATTTCTTCCTTCACCTTCGGCACCAAAAAGTATTTTACTAATATTTAGTTTTTCAATTTCTTTTTTAAAAAACACATTAGGTTTTATACCATAAGCATATTCTTTTTCTCGGTAACGATCATCCCATTTTTTTGCTTCTTCTTTTGCCATTATTTACTTTAAATTTAATTTGTTAATTCTGTTACCAATTGAAAACTGTTTCATATCTATTTCAAGTTTTTTGAAATTAGCATGATTTACTTTTTTAATTATTTTTCCGCTTTTCATTAAGAATATTTCATCACAAGTTTCAGCTAAAGTTGAAAATATGTGTGATGAAATAAGAACTGTTTTGTTTAATCTTTTAAGTTCTTTAATAATATCTGTAATAATCAAATTACTTTGAATATCAACACCATTAAAGGGTTCGTCTAAAATAAAAACATCATTTTCTTGTAGAAGAATAGCAGTTAATGCCAACTTTTTTTTCATACCAGTAGAGTAGTTTGATGCATATTGGTTTAAGGGTAAATCAAAAATGTTTTTTTCTTCAATAGAGACTAATTGTATTTGCCTAGAATTAGCCAATAATTGAATATATTCTTTACCTGTAATTTTATGAAGAAAGTAAGGTTCTGTTAATAATAAGCCTAAATGATTTTTAAGTTTTTTATAATCAGAAAATATTTTTCCTTGATAATTTTCAAGCCCAGAAATACATCTAAATAGTGTTGTTTTACCGGCACCATTTTCTCCTACGATCCCATATGTTTTTCCCTTTTCAAATTCTATATTTAATGAATAAAGAATTTGATTTTTGCCGTAAAATTTAGATAAACCTTCAATTTTAATCATAGTAATATGGTTTTTAGTTTTTTTAAAGATTTTAAATAAAACAAAGGCGTAATTATAATTAGAATTGGAGGAAACATAAAAGAAAGTGCTATTAATATTCCTTCAGACATGCTAATTTCATTCGGAAATGCAGTGTATTTGGCAAAAATTACTGTGGCTTGATAAGTAATGCATAGCAAAAAAAAGAGTGCTAAAATATCAATTTGAGTATGAAAATAAATACTTAAAGTAAGTAAAATGGGTGAGCTTAAAATTGTAAAATTTATAGCGCAGGTTTTTACTTTTTCTTTTAAAAAGTGTTTAGGTGATTGATTGAAATTCCATATAAAATATTCATTTTCTAGGTTAGAATAATAAAATAGACAAACTAACCCGATTAGCAACATACAAAAAACACCAAGGTTAAAATTTGTTTCGGATATAGATATGTAGGTTAGTATATAAGCTACAGGAAATATGTAAAATGTTTTTCTGAAACCAATTATAAATTCAAATGGTTTTTTGTTAAAAGGTGTCGGGATTATTAGATTGTTACTTGCTTTAAAATTTAGGAATGAAAAGCAAACAGCTAATACGTTTAGTAATAAAAAATATAGAAGTTCAAATTTATACAATAAGAATAGAGAGAATGGTAACGAGAATATAAGATTTTCTACGATTCTTATTTTTTTATAATTTTTATTATTAAATATAGTCTTTAAAAAATCATTTCTATTAGGTTCACTTAATTTATATATAAACGAAATTGACGATAAAATTAGAATAGGAATTGCAAATTCGGTTTTACTATATAAATAGTTTAAAACTAGTGTAAATAGAACAGGTAAAAGCGTGTAGGCAAGAATAAGAGGAACACCAAAATCGATTATTTTTCTATTTAATAACTTAAATTGAAGTTGAAAATATTCTTTCATTTACACACTGGGATTATAACTTCACAAATACATAAGATTAAATGTGAGTTTCATATCTCTAATTTAAGAAATACCTGATAAACAACTCTATTTGTATTAAGTTAAAAAAGGCACAAAAAAATCAATTACACTTGAAAAGTTTCAAGCATAATTGATTTTTCATACTATGTAAAATGGTTTGTTTTGGACTAAAAATTGAAAGAAAAATTAGCCACTACATTTCTTAATTTTTGAGGTGCCAAACGGTATGACCAATATTTTTCATTAGTAATGTTATTAAGTTTAACCCCAAATGAAGTATTGCTAACTTTATAAGTAACACCACAATCTAACACATTGTATGATGGTATTGTAACTGTAGCATCTACAGTATTTGTTTGGAATGAATCACTACCGTAATTACCACCAAGACCAAATAGTAATTTGTTGTTGTTTTTAAAAGGAACGCTATAATCTAACCACCAATTTAATAAAGATTCAGGTCCTGCAGTGGCCGGGCGGTAACCATCTTGTTCACCATTTTCAGTATTTTGTAATTCACTTTTATTATATGAATATCCCAAAAGCAGGTTTAAGTTTTCAATAGGACTAGCCATTAGTTCAAATTCAATTCCTTCACTTGTTTGTGTACCATCTTGCACACTAAAATCGCTGTTGTCAGGATCTTCTCTTAAAATATTTTCAACTTCAATATCATAATAACTTATAGAACCAGATATCTTGTTTTTCAGTAAGTTAAATTTGATTCCTCCTTCTAATTGGTTGGCATGTTCAGGATCAAAACTATCACCGTTTTCATCACTACCACTTTGGTTAGCAAAACCATTCATATAGTTACCAAAAATAGACAATTGCTTAGGGAATACTTGGTAAACCAAGCCTAGTTTTGGTGATAAAGCTCCTTGATTATAAGAGCCACTGGTAGTATTAGTAAGTAAATTCACAGTTCCTTCATCATCAAAATAATCGTAACGTAGACTAAGCATAGCTAATAATCGATCTGTTACGTTAACAACGTCAGACACATAAGCACTGTAGGTATTTGTGTTTTGAGTTCTAAAAGTTCTGGTACCATCAACCATAGCACTATCTATATAAGACTTATTAAACTCATTATAGTAATCAGTACTACCGTATTCAAAATCAGATGTATTAATATATGAAACATCTCTATCAGCAAAATAATTGTAATAATTAATACCAGCAACCAATCTATTTCTAAAACTCCCAATATTAAATTCACCAGTGAAATTTTGCTGTATATTTGTTGAGCTGTATTTGTAATAGCCAGAATAAACACGAGCTCTAAATGTATCTTCTGATCTACCATCAATACGTGAAGTATAGCCGTCGTTTAATGATTGTGTTCTAGCAAAACTGGTTGAAGACGTCCAAGTGTCTGATAGCTCATGTTTTATTTCACCATAAAAATCAATGTTTTCTCCGGTATAATATACATCATTAGATGTATAAGAAGTTTCATAGTAATCAATAAAATCTTCTGCACTACGAACTGAAACATCATCAGTATCAGGTGAATGCCTTACAGGTGAAGTTCCTTTGCTTTTTGTGTATTCTAAATCAAAATTCAATGTTGTTTTATCGTTGATTTCATAAGTAACTGATGGAGTAAAAGCAATATCATTATAAAAACCAGCATCTTGAAAGCTCTTTTCAGCGTGTACAGCACCATTCAATCTAAATAATAAAGTTTTAGATTTGTTTAAAGGAGTATTTACATCAAAAGTAACACGATTTAAATTCCAACTACCACCATTGTAAGCAATTGATCCGCCAAAATCTTTAAAAGGTTTTTTAGTAATTCTGTTTAGCAAACCACCATACGATACTTCTGAACTTCCGAATAGTGTAGCTGAAGGCCCCTTTAGAACTTCAATACGTTCTAAATTTACAGGATCTATTACATTTTGATTAAAAGTAGTTAGCCCATTTCTTATTTTAGGTTCTACTTGAAAACCTCTTGAAGCAAATACAATTCTGTTTTGATTATAACGTATGGGAACACCAGCACCTACAACATTTTTTAGAGCACCATCTAAATCTGTAATTACTTGGGTTTTCATTAATTCTTTTGATACTGTACTGTATACTTGCGGGTTTTCCATATTAGTAATAGGTAAACGCGCAACATAAACAGATTCTTCTTTGGTTACATGAGGCTTTTCGTTTCCTGTAACTAAAACTTCATCTAAACGTTGTTCCTCACTTTGCATTACAATATTTACTGTAGATGCAACTTTATCAATTATCGTTAATTTACGTTTAACGGTATGTTTTCCCATATAAGAAATACGTAAAGTGTAATCACCAGCATTTAAATTTGAAAAACTATAATAACCGATATCATTAGTTATTGATTTAAAGTCTGTACCAATTAATTCTACATGAGCATAAGCTACAGCACTATTATTACTGTTTTTTACATACCCCGAAAGTGTTGGAGTTGTTTGTGCACTTATGATACATGCGAATAAAATAAAAAAACAAAAAATTGCCCTTTTCATAAAACCATTCATTTCTCAAATTCTTTTTAATTAATTCGCGCAAATGTAATTTATTATTATTTAGATTTATTAAAAATAAGCGTTAAATTTACGTTTGAATTTTGATGCTTTAATAAATTGATTTCAATTTGTAGAAGAGGGTATAGGTTTTTTATAAGATCAATTCTTTAAGCGAGTTAGAAAAATAGGCTGATATTAAATTAACTTTTCTCCAATAATACCAATTAAGAAACCAACGGTTGCACCTAAAGAGGTTAAGTAGTTTTTATCTAATTTACTTTGGGGAATAATATCTTGAATTAATAAATACAAAATACCACCACTAGCAAAGGTCATTAAATGTGCGGTTAACTTATCTGCATCACTTAGTAAAAAATGACCTATTAAGGCACCAATAATTCCTGAAAAACTTAAGCCAAAAAATATAAAAAGGGTTTTTTTTACAGTGTACCCACTCTGTACCAAATCTCTGAAAGAATTGAAGGCTTCGGGTAAATTTTGTAAACCTATAAAAACAGCAAGTAGCATCGCTGTTTTTGGTTCTAAAGCGAACAATGCCCCTAAAGCTATAGACTCTGGTACAAAATCCATCATCATTGCTAAAAGAGTAGCTTTTTGTCCGCCTTTTTTAGCTAAATACCTATCAATATATAAAAATACAATGGCACCTACCATAAAGCTTATAGCCATAGGTACTATATCAAGTTCTTCAATTCCTCTGGGAACTAATACCAATGCTACAGCAGACAAAATAATACCAGCACCAAAAGACATTAAGGTATGAATAATTTCATATTTTACAGGCGTATCTTTTATGTGATGATTGAAAAGATGCGCTAAAACACCTCCAATAAATACTGTAATTCCTGAAAAAGAAGCATAAAGTATAATTGATGTAAGCATAATTTATTTTAAAGTATATTAGCGATGTGATTTATAATCTAAGTGATATAAAAAAGGCTAATTTCTGTTCGTAAAAATCACCTTAAAATTAAGAAATTATACATTGAAATTTTAGGTCCTCATCATTTTAATAGTAGCCATATTTTCTCTGCTTCAAATGGTATAGGTTGTCGTTTTTTTTATTATGAAGATAAAAACTTTCACTCCAGATAGTTCCACTTTATAATGCATATATAAATAGATTAGAAAGTTATAAAATGTTTCTCGAATAAGATCTTAAGAGTGAAGGTTTTTGGCAATAATCATTAACAACTTAAAAACCTATGCATAATTTTCATAGTGACTTTCCAGTTACATGTTCTAAAATAGGATTTACTGTAAAAAGTAAAATAAATGCTGTGAATAGGGGAGTGTTATTAATTTTCAAATACATAACTGCAATAAAAGCCAAAATATAATAGCATAAAAATTAATAAGTTTAGCTAATAGTCTTAAATTAAACTTTTTAGCATTTGGGTTGTATTTAAATTCAAAGTCTAATATTTTACCCTTTTTAGTAATTGTTTTATAGGTTTTTAATTCAGAAATATTTTTCTCTAATATAATTTTATTTAATTGGTTGAATTCCAAACTTATTTAATTCAATTTCTTTTATACCCATTTTAAACGCAGGAGAATCTTTTTTTAGCCTAAAATCATTAGTATTTACATTATAAAATTCAGGGTTTTCATATACATTATGTGTGGCATACCTGCCGTTAAATTCTTTTTTCCAATCTCCAACACTTAATTTTTTATTTTCAACAGAATAGGTGTAATTACCTTTCTCACTAAAAATTAAATTATAATCACTTTCCACAAATTTTTCATCATTCCAAGTGCCAATACTAAATATGTCAGCATCGCCTTTTAAATAAATGATGTTTTTTTTATAAATATGTCCTTTTACTTCTTCGCTATATTGAGTTACATTGCGTACTGCAGCTTTGTTTGAAGCTTCACAAATAATATAGTTATTGATTATAGAGTTGTGCACACCTTTAGCCAGAATTGGATAAATTTTAGCACCAGCATTTATATTAAAAATTAAATTGTTTTCAACCGTAGTGTAATCAGCAGCATCATCTAAATAAACAGCCATTGTAATGCCTTCAACATTTTTATCTGTTATATCATGTAGTTTGTTATTGTAAACAACATTGTTTTTACCGCTTCCCCAGAAGGAAATCATACCGTTATCTTCAGAATCTTTACTAACACTATAAATATCATTATAGGCGATGTAATTTTCTCTAGAATGGACAAAATCCCACTTATTGTCTTTGGTAACAACTTCACCTGTATTAATTTTTATATTAGATTCAGCACCGAATTTACCACCCCATCGTTGGCCTTTTATACAAATACCATAACGTGGCATATCATGAATTTCATTGTGAGTTATTTTGTTTTTACCGCTAGCCCAAATAAAAATTCCTGCACTGTGACCTATAAGTTTACCACAATGGTGAATGTGATTATTAGTGATGTTATGCTTTTTATTAAAATCTGCTTTAGAACCAAATGTAGCTCTGTAGCCAGATAACAATACACCATGAAAGCCACAGTTTTTTATCTCACTATTTTTAACTGTATTTTCTTGCGCATCCCAGACCATACTTACCCCATTATATCCTGCGTTACTAATTATACTTTTATTTATAATACAATTATTAGCATTTTCAAAATAGATTAATCCTTCTTTATTTGCAGGTTCATTCCAACCATTAGTGCCATGTGTTCCATTTTTTGTTTCAGTAAAATATGCGCCAAATCGAGTTATTGAAAAATCAATACCACTAAATTCAATATTTTTCACAGGCTCTTGTTTACCAACAAATCTAATTATTGAGGTAATTAGTGGAATTACAATTTCACTCTTATTTATATCTTTCGAAATAGGGTAGTAGAACAGTTCTTTTGTATCGGTATTATAATAAAATTCACTAGGAGCATCTAAAGCTTCTTTTATTCCTGTAAGGTAATAACGTCTTGGGCTTCTTTTATTTACATCGGTAAGGTGTAAAGTATCTCTTAATTTTATTATTCCTTTGCTTTTGTCAACGGATTTCATGGGTACAAAAGCAGAAAACCAGTCATTACCAGCCCATAAATAAATTCTACTACGTTGGGTAAATGTAAAGTTATCTTGAATGTCTACAGGATTAATAGAAAAGTCTAATGCTGTATTTTCTACTTCTTTTTTGATTCCTAATAGATAGCCTTCATTTGGGTATCTTGCTTCAAAAGCTCTTTTTCCGTTTTCATATATATGATAGAATTCATCATCTGGAATATCAATTTTTGTTTTATAAAGACCGGCACCAACTTTCTCCCAGTTATATAATGGCTTTCCGCCAATAAAAACTGGTTTTTCACCAGGATATGCTTTATAAATAATTTTATGATCATTTTTACCAGAATCTGTTTCATTAAAAACGATAGTCTCCTTTAAATAGTAGCGCCCTCCACGTATGTAAATGGTAATATCATTTTTTTGCTTCTTAATATTTCGAACCGTATTCCTTGCTTTTATTAAAGTCGCAAATGGTAATTTTTTAGTTCCGGGGTTTGTGTCGCTTCCATTTGTAGCAACATAAAATGTTGTTGTTTTAGCAAAAGAAATAGAAAAACATAAGCATAAGAAGAGAAATAAAAAGGACTTTTTCATTTTTTGAAATTGATCATTTATGATGCTTTAATTTATCTATTAAATAGGTGAGGAGTATTATTTATTAGATAAGTAGCATATGTGGTAATATCAATAACAAAATAAGTTTATTTTGAACATCAAGACTCAACTAGAATTTGTGATTTATAAAGTTGATGTTCTTTGTAAATATTTAATACAATTCAACTATTTGCTTTATAAAATTGGTTTTTACTTTATCAGTAAAAGTAGTGTACTCAACAGCGTTTGTATTGGTGTGATTTTCTTTATAGCTAATTACATACATTAGTTTTTCATATATGTTATAATGTTTCTCTTTTATGATTTGGCTATACTCATTGTAGCAATATTCAATTTTCTGTAGAAGTTCCATTTTAGCATTGTATTTTATCCAAAGTATTTTGTTGCCATACTTGTCATAGTCAGATTTTTCAGTAAATGCTTTGCCACGATTTTCATTAAACTCCCATTTCAAAATTCGGCCACTAGTCCCTAATTTGTAGGTTGATTTATGCTTGAGTTCATTATTCTCATCGAAAAAAATTTCAGATAACATGTGTCCATTTTTATTATAGGTGTATTCATACTTATGGACTTGTTTGTTTTCAATAGTATTACGAGTATGCGTTAGTATGTTGCCATAAAAGTCATATGAGATATAATCAATATAACTGATTTTTGAAGGTGTTTCCGGTTTTACAACACAGGTTTCTTTTAATATGTTATTGTTTAAGTCGTATTTGTATGAATAAGAAGTTTCTAAAAGTAGTTGGTTTTTGTTATTAAAGATTGAGTGTTTAGTTATTTGATTATTAGTATTGTATGTGTTGTTAGTAATTTTGTCAATATCTCCCTCAGGTGTGTATGATAGCTTTTTAATTTTGTTGTTATTAGCGTCATACTCATAAGTATAGCAATTACTATAATCATAACTACCATCTTTTTTAAACGTAGTTTTTTTTATTACGTTGCCTCTTTTGTCGTAGAGTTCACAATCCATTGTAGTAAAATGTGTAACGTTAAGCTTTCCATTTTTTTTGTCTGTATAATATTCAAAACATTTTGATTTTACGCTAGGTCGTGTATTCTGGGCATTTGAAATTAAGACTGCAAATAAGCAAACGAACATTATAGTTTTATGAATCATTTGATTGGTTAACGTTTTTGGTAATTAGTTTTTTAAGATTTTAATTTTAAAGAAAGCCTATTGATACAACACATATCTTGGTGGTTTTAGTCCGTTTATACGCATGTACACTAGCATTTGTGCTCTATGATGTGTAATATGATCTGCAAGCAGTAAAAATATTTGACGTTTAGTTCTGTTAAGGCCCAGATAATCAAGTCTGTCATTAAAATTAGTTGCATCGAACTCTGATAACAATTTTATGGTCTCATAAAAAGTTTTGTTTATGACCTCAATCATTTCTTTTTTCGTTTTGTCATTAACTTTAAGTGTAGTATCAGTATTCCAATCTCTAGCTTTACGGCCACCTAATAAAGTTTGACTATGCCAATCCATTGCCCAACCAATATGCATTAAATTTTCTGCAAATGTCATTGATTCTTCAGAGGCTTTAAAATCGTATTTGTTTTCAGGTACACTTTCAGCTACAAGTATTAAATATTTTCTAGAGTTCTCTAAACGTTCGATATAGTCTTTTATAAAATCGTTTTCTTGAGCAAAAAGTGGAGATGCTAGCAATAAAAAAAATATTGTTAGCGATAGTTGAAATATTCTTTTCATTTTAATAAATATGGTTGGTTACTTTATTAGAATAGAAAAAGAAGGGAAAGATAATTTTCTTTGTTCTATTTTAGAAAATGTAGGTTGGAGTTATAATTTCTATTTAAGAAATTTAACTATAAAACAGAAAGTTAACAAAACATCAGCAATAACTTTATTATATAGCTACTGCTGATGCTTTCAATCTATAATTTGAATATAATTATTCCTTATCTCCAAAATAAGAAACAGCACCACCACTTAAGAAATCTTCTCTTACAGGGCTAAAAGTATCAATTAACATACCTTCTTCTAAGCAAACTGCGCTGTGTAATAAATTAGGTTCAATGTAAACACCATCTCCAGCTTCTACAATTTTTTTAACCCCATCAATTTCAAATTCGAATTTACCTGAAACACAAAAAGTAGCTTGTGTGTGAAAATGTTGGTGAGGAGTACCCAATGCACCTTTTTCAAATTTTACTTTTACCATCATGATTTGATTATCGTAACCTAAGAATTTTCTTGAGACACCGCCACCAAGCTTTTCCCATTCTATATCTTTGCTGATAATGTACTTTTCACTTAATCTTTGCATTTTTGTTGATTTTTTATTTTTATGATTTGTCTAATACTAATGATTTTAGCAATATAATTTATTTCTAATAATTAGAGAAGTAAGAAATAGAATTTTTGTAATTATAGCTAAGAATGTACTTATACTGAAAACTTTATTATCCAATGCATTAGCTTATCTATTATCAATAGAAACCCAAGTGACAGCAGTGTTTTTTTCTCTGTTTTGCTTTCCAGCCAGTTTTACTTGAACAATTAGTCCAACCATATCTAGAGTATTATTATCTATGGATAATTTTCAATAATATCAAATCAAACAAACAAATAAAGCGTTTTTGACTATACTTGAGTAATATACTTTTAAAAACTACTTTATTTCTTTTTCAAGCTTAGTAACTCTTTCAATTAAAGATTTTAAATTTTTGTTCTCTTCATTTAGTTTTTCAAATGTTTGGACTTGCTTTTTTAAAGCTAAAATTTTTTTTTCTTGTTGAATTGTATATAAAGTTAACTCTTCTATTTTTCTTAATAGATTAGCATCCATCTCGGCGAGATAAAAACCTTCCTCTTCGATTTTTTTAGCATTAGGAATATCTTTTAAATGTCCTTTTGCTTTGACGTGTTTTTCAACTTCTTTTAAAGTTGGTAAATTGTAATTTTCATCAAATACAAAATCGGCCCAATTTGAATATGTAGCAACTTTTATTTCTGTAGCTACTAAATTACCATTTACTCCTAATTTAAACCCTTTAGTGTCAGTAGTTCCAATTCCGACATCTCCACTTTCTCTAATGATGCTAATAGCATTATTGTCATTGTTAGTGTTGGTGTTATTAATATTATTAACTCC
>NZ_JAHKQN010000033.1:76794-88121 GCF_018861125.1 Cellulophaga baltica
TAATATTATTAACTCCAATATTTAAGATATTTTTGGTTCCATCGTAATTGATAAATCCTCCTTGTGAATTTTGCTCAGTAAAACGTAAATATCTTGAAGTATTGTACCCCAATACACCTATATTCCCCTCATTAACTTGTAGTTTTTCTGCTGGCGATAATGTTCCAATTCCAACATTACCTGTAGAACCTAATTTATTTTGTGCTTTTAATTTAGAAGTTAACAACGTCAAGCTAATAATTATAATAAGCTGTAATTTCATTTCAATGTATTTTATGATTTTTATTTTGCCCTTGATTTTAGTAATTAAAATCATATACGCAAATATCAATCAATTTGTTTAAGTTTTCTTAATAATTTATTCTAATATTATTTTCTTTAACATTTTCAATTTTTTTTATTTTATCATGTTTATTAATCATATCTAATGGTTATGAAATATTATAGTTTTAGTTGTTTAAATTGCTGATTGCAAGTTCAATATAAATTTTTTAGACTTTAGCTAAATGCATAAGGAGTTTTTGTATAATTTCGCCTCATTTTTTATTAAGAATTGACTTATGAGGTATTTATTTGCCGTTACTATTATCTGGGCTTTTTCGTTTAGCTTAATTGGGGTTTACCTTTCTGGGTATGTTGATGCATGGTTTTCTGTACTGATGCGCATAGGAATTGCTACACTAATATTTTTGCCTTTTTTAAAGTTGAAGGATATTAAAACAGAAACAATTTTAAAACTTATGGCTATTGGTTCAGTTCAATTAGGTTTAATGTACTGTTTTTATTTTCAGTCGTTTAAATATATAACTGTGCCCGAAGTATTACTTTTTAGTGTGTTAACACCAATTTATATCACTTTATTGAATGATATGTTAAGTAAGCAATTTCATAAAGTACACCTGCTTACTGCATTAATTGCTGTTTTAGGAGCCGCTTATATTCAATACACAAGTATTAGTGAACAAGTGTTTTTAGGTTTTATGATTACGCAAGGTGCTAATATTTGTTTTGCCATTGGTCAAGTGGCCTACAAGTATTTATTACAATCTACACCAGAAATACAAAAAAAGCCAAAGCATACTATTTTTGGGTTATTCTTTATTGGTGCATTTATAGTAGCACTAATCGCTTTTTTAATTCTGGGATATACAGAAAAGTTACCAACCACATCAGTGCAATGGGGAATTTTAGTTTATCTAGGAGCTATAGCTTCAGGTATAGGTTATTTTTTTTGGAACAAAGGAGTCGTTAAAGTAAACGCAGGCTCATTAGCGATAATGAATAATGCATTAATTCCGTTAGGTTTAATAGTTAATCTTGTGATATGGAATAAAGAGGCAGACCTTATAAAAATTTTAATTGGCGGGAGTTTCATTTTTGCTTCCCTTGCACTTAATGAATATATAACGAAAGGCATTAGGGGTTAATCATGTTGTAGTTAACTAACTACAAAATTGCTAATTAGCATTGGTTTTTTTATACTTATGTAATAAGTCTAAAGCAATGTGACAATAACTATGGTCTTCTGGGTGCAAGGTCAATCTATGTTGGTGTTCTGCATCACTTAAGATAAAACTTGTTAAAGGAAGTACTTCTATAGCTATTTTTTTATTTTTACAGTTTGATAACTGTTCTACTTTTTTTATGCATTTTTTGGCTTCTAGCAAATGATTTATATCATTACTGTAAATGCCTGTACGATATTTTTCTCCTACATCATTACCTTGTTGGTTAATACTATAAGGATCAATAATTTCTAATAAATAATGAATTAAATCTTCAACTGAAACAATCTTAGCATCAAAGGTTGTTTTGACACATTCAGCATAACCGTCATAGGCAGTTTTAGTAGATTGTGAAAAACCATTAGCTCTGCCAGCTTGCGTATCTAGTACACCAGGTATGTGTTTAAAAAACTCTTGTACACCCCAAAGGCAACCGCCAGCAATATATAGTGTCTCCATTGATAATAGTTGTTTTATTTTTAATTACGACCAAAGTTAAACATATAGTATTAAGGGGTAAAACAAACAATTAGGTTTAACTAAACAGTAAACTTAATTTTAATATTTTTCTATTGACTTATGCTCTATTTGACTGACTCAATAAAAAAGCTCAAACCAAAGCTTATGCCTACTATAATAATATCTAAATTTAACGAAGATTTTGTTTGTTTTTTACCTCAGTTCTTTGTTTTAAAACGTTTATTTTAATCAGATTATATTTTTTTATCATTTGTTTAGAAAAGTATATATTCGCCTCCCAAAAAAAATACGATGGAAAAAAAGGTTCAGCTCGATAAGGATTCAATAAGACCATTGTTTTTTAAGTATTATATTCCTATCCTCACAAGTCTATTGTCAATTACTATATATCAAGTGGTAGACGGAGCAATTCTTGCAAATTACGTAGGTAAAGAAGGAGTAGCAGCAGTTGGAATGTTTGGAACAATAATTACGATTTTTATTGCATTTGGCTTAACATTGGTAATAGGGGGCGGGATATTGATTGGAAAAAATATCGGTGCTGGTAATTATACGAAAGCTCAAGGGGTTTTTCAGTTTACGACTACTCTTGCTATATTATTTGGACTTATAATAATATTATTAACTCCTTTTACTGTAAATTATATAGTTTCTTTTTTAGTTGGTAATTCTGAAGGTGAATTATTCAACAAAACCATAGATTATATGTTCTGGGGATTTATGTGGATACCAGTTTTTCTTTTGAGGATGATTTTAGGAAATGCTATCAGTCATGATGGTGCTCCAAAAGTGACCAGGAATGCTTCTATTTTTGGAGTAGTAGTAAATATTATATTAGACATATTACTCATTATTGTATTTCCTTTTGGTACAGCTGGAGCTTCTATTGCTACAGGTATTTCTGTGTTATTATCAGTATGTTATTTGGTTTTTTATATCAATAAGGAGAACGGACATTTACGGATTCGAAATTATAAATTTACACTTAAATTAAAGGAATGGAAAGCGTTACTCAATTATGGGATACCATCGTTTGTGTCTGAGATATCTTTTTCCATTGGATTACTATTAATCAATATAAGGCTCGCTCAATTTGGAGCAGTTTTTGTTTCTGTTTTCGGTATTGTTAATTATTTGAGTTTCATTTTTTTGAGACTATTTACAGCAGCTATGATTTCTACATTACCTATTATGTCTTTTAATATAGGTGCAAAATTACCAAATAGAGTGCTTGATGTTTTTAAGTTTTCTCTTTTATTTACTTTCGTTCTTGGTATTGCAGTTGTTTCTTTAGGTTTTCTAATCCCCGAGTTTCTTGTTACAATATTTTCAGGTTCTGAATCAGAAGAGTTTAAAAAAATGGCCTCAACCTCATTAGGTTTATTTTTCCTCTTTTTCATAGTAGCAGGCCCTAATTATATTCTTGGAGCTTATCTTCAAAGTATTGGAAAATTGGTTCCATCAATTGTATTAAACTTACTTAAAGGATGTGTTTTAATAATTATCCCTTTATTTTTAATTCCCGATTACTTAGGTGATGAAAAGCAATGGATATGGCTCTCTCGTACTTTTGCAGAAGTTACTGCTTTTATCTTAGTCGGTTTTTATGTGTTTAATCGACGTGATTCTTTTTTCAGTCATCAGGCAATATTGAAGTAATTTTCTTGGTATAATTACATGTCTAACTAACAACATATCTTCTGTCCTACATGTTTTGTATTTATTTTATAAAATGTAAAAAGCTTTGATTTAAGCACCAAAACCCTTATTGTTTTTACACTTTGTTGGCAGTAGTATTTATTTAAAAGACAAACAAATATTACTAAATGTAATGTTTGTTTGTCTTTTGGGTGTATTTGCTTTACATTTGTTTAAAATTAAAACATAGTATTATGAAAGTAAATTATCTATTCCCTAGTAAATACAAGAAAATCGGTTGGTTGATACTTATTCCGTCCATAATCATTGGTTTAGGAACTCTTATATTAGAGTACGAACCAGATTTTTTTAATTTTAATGTTCCTGCTATTTTTATTGAGAAGCTTTTTGGTAAAAAACAATTTATTGGAATAGTGAAGAACAATATTTTAAATGAAATCTTCGGAATTTTAGTAATTATGAGTTCATTACTAGTCGCTTTTTCTAAAGAAAAGTCAGAAGATGAATATATATCAAAAATTAGATTAGAGTCTTTGGTTTGGGCGGTGTATGTGAATTATGGAATTCTTTTGTTTTCATTTTTGTTTATTTTCAATTTTTCCTTTTTGTGGGTTATGATTTTTAATATGTTCACAGTCTTAATATTTTTCATAATTAGATTTAACTGGCAAATTTTTAAACTTAAATAATTAGCTAATTATGAAGAATACTATTAAAGTCGAAAGAGCAAAAAAGAATATTACTCAAGCCGAATTAGCAAAATTAGCAAAAGTTAGTAGGCAAACAATTAATGCAATGGAACTAGGGAAATATGTTCCGTCGACAGTTTTAGCTTTAAAATTAGCTCAAATTTTCGAAGTTGAAATTAGCGAAATCTTTATTTTGGAAGATTCAGATTGGGTTTAGTACATATTACTGCCAACGACTAGGATAAAGCTTATTTTTTCTTTTTTCTTTCCCTTGTTAAAAAATCCAAAAGATTTTGCGGACTTTGTAAATAAACCCAAGCCATTAAATCTAGCACTTTACGCCCTATTTGCTATAGGTATTGTTCTAAGCAGTTTTTAGTCCATCCTTTTTTAGCTTTTGCTTAATTCGGTTATCACAATAAAGTCCAACCTTTACATCTGAATTTTCAAGAAAAATCAAAACTTTTGAAATCTCAATCAAATTTTTGTCTAAAAAGATGTTATATTTCTTTCCTGATTTAAAATCAACTCTCAGGCTGGCATTCATACGAAAACCTTGAAGAAATCCAGCTTCTTCGATTTCGTTGTATTTAAATTCCTTTCGATTATTTTTTAATACTCCAAAAGGCTTTTTAAGTACAGCTTTGTCATCATATAAAATAAGTTCCCAAGCAGATAAGCGTACAAAGATTTGAAAGGTCAAACCTATTGTTGCAATTCCAAGAATCAAATATTTCCAACTTCTCGGTGGATGTCCATAAAAGTCAACCAGATAAAAAAGTCCAAAAATAGATGCGACTATGACCAATATTACTCCTAAAGGTAATAGTAAGTTTTGTTGGATTATATGTACTGGTTTATTTTTCAAATTGTTTAGAACATACGAATATGTGTACTAGTACACATATTTCTTATATATCAGTGCTAAAATAAAACATATTAGGTTTAGTTAACTGCTTGTTTTTTGAAAACTTAAGCACAAGTAATCAACATTTTATAAAAAATATAGTTGGTCTTTTAAATTATTTTAAAGCTACCCAATTATTTTCTTTGGTAATTGGTTTTTTCACTTGTACCATCTGGGTTTACAAATTCATAGCTATAATTTCCGTTCTCCCAACCATAGTTTATAACATGAACCAAAGAATCTATGGTATAAGTTAAACTGTATTGTTGTGGTTTTGGGTTTTTAAAATCAGTAATTGCAGCACCTCTTAAAGGTTTCAAGTCTGGGCGAACACCTTTAGTTTTTGCTTGTGGCATAATTTCATTTTCAGGCGCTTTTGTTCGTTGATTAATTTTTACTTTACCTTTCATAGCAGCAATTAAATACGGATATTCTTTTACAGCATGGTATTGATACGTACTATCGGAAGTAAAGCGGCCTAAATTTTCATCCAGTTGTTCTGTAGTTTCTCCGTAAACAGGAAAACCATCTAATGCATAAGCAATTGGCTTATTGGAGCCCACTTTAGTTTGTAAGTGCGAAGGTGGTAAATGGTAATGGTAATCATCAGCTCTACCACAATGGCCTCCCCATTTGTCTAATTCTCCAATAACATTAGCATCTTCACCACGATTGTTTAAAGGGTTAAAAATAGGAATTCCGTTTGCTGCAATAGCAATGGCACCTTTCATAAAATTATCTTTTGTAGAAAGTGAAGTTGTCGCCAATTCGGGTTGTAAAGGAATCGCCCATGCATTCTCACCAGAATAATCATGATTTATAGGCACTTGTTGCTGCCAATTGGTGATACCCGTCATCATTTCATGCTCAGGAATACCGTCTGATTCTATATAAAAGTAGTCATCATCATGTCGTGTAGTCACTTTATCAAAAACCCCGAATACAGATTCTAAAAACGCAATATTGTTGGTTGCTATTTTTAAGCTTTTAGTTGTCGAATTACCTTTACAGCCTATGAGCAAAACCACGGCGCTTAATATGCTATATGCAATAAGATTTGTTTTTGATTTTCTCTTAACATTATAAATAACGAATAGGAGTAGGGCTAGTCCTGTAAATAAAAATATACTTGAATAGTGAATTGAAAATGTATTTTCTGTTTTATGAGGAGTATTTTTTAGTCTAATCCAGTTCGCTTTTTTTAAAATAAAATTTTGATCAGCTTTAGAAAAATCAATGATATTGAATTTTAAAATTTCATGATTTCTATCAACTAAATACACTACATCACCTTCTTTTTGTAAAAAATCGGCTTGTATAGTTTTTTCATTGTGTATTAATTTCCAAGATTTTATGAGTGTACCATGACCGCCTACATGTGCAAAAGTTTGAAACGTGAATAGGAATAATGTAAGTAATAGAATTAGCTTTTTCATTTGTATGTTATTTATTAGAATCTGTAAAAGTTAAAGTAGTTCTATCAATAACTTTAACTTCAGATATAGCTTTCATAAAAGTTTCTAAATCAACATCTAGAGAATTGCTTCTAGGTAGTGATTTTGGAGTTTCTGATAGTGCAAATAGGGCAATAGTATATTTATGCTCTCCTGGTCCGCGAGAACAAGGTGAGGTGTATGATATGGCTGTTCCATCTTTATTTGATCCCATGTACCAGTTTGGGTTATTGGCCATTTTATATGGAATTTCAGATATTGATGGGTTAATATCCCATAATAGTAAATATGAATTTATCTCTGTTTTATCATCTTTTTTAGGGTAGTGGTACATTACTATGGCTAATGAATTTGTGCCCTCAGGCACATTGGACCACGATAGCGGAATAGAGTTTTCTACGTCGTCTACTTTTTTTTCACATTTAAATTCTTCTAATAATTGTCCGTTGACAACCGCTTTACTACTTAATTTAAAATCAGAGTTAATGGTTTCAAAATCATCGTAGTTATAAAAAGTAGCTTCTTTTTTAGTGTTGCATGAACTTAAAAAAACTAAAACTAATGTGATAGCAATACATACGATGTTATTTTTCATTTTATGATGATTATTTAACGGTATAACGTACTAAAACCTCATTATCTAAAATAATGTTAGTTGCCCATATAAATTGAGCATCGTGTTCTGAATCATCAAAAAGAGCAGTGAAATTGGTATATGCAGGCTTGTTGTCTACTCCTATAGTTTTGTTGGTGTAGGTTGTTGCATTTGGCCATTTTGATGCATCAAAATTTGTTTGCATCCAATCAGTCGGTAATTCCCAATGTAATGCATAAAAATCTGTCCCGTCTTGTCCACCTTCGGTATCACAATTCTCAGAATAGCGGTACGCACCGTCTTCCGTCACACAACTTAAATCTGTTATCGGAGCCGTATAATAGGTTTGCGCTTTCCAATTTTCATCAGTTATAGCAACAACATTATTTGCATCATCTTTTACAACGGCAACCATACCGCCATCTCCTGCATGGTAAGGTTTGCCTCGGTTTGCTTCACAGCCAACACCAAGGTGTTCTTCCCAGTCCACCAATTTCATGGCAATGGTAAAAGGCTTTTGAGCTTTGAATTTTACGACACTAGAATTAAATTCAGTAAAAGGGACTTTGTCTTTCCCAACAGGAATCCCGTTTACATACATTTCAAAATAATTATCAGCAAAAATATAGGCCGTAAAAACTTCTCCGTCTTCATCAATGGTTACGGTATTAGTATCATCAAAATTTGATAATGCTTCTTCTGGTGTTGCATAGTTTTTCCCTTCGCATGAATTGAATAAATCTGTCGCAAACGGAAAATCTGCATCTGTATAATTTGTTTGAGCCGGAACAATCCATTTTTTACTATCTGTGGAGGTTATTTCACCGACATCAGTTTTTCTGCCACGCTCACAGCTGTAAATATCTTCAGCAACTGTTTTTGCAATTCCTTGAGTAACACTAGCAGTACCTTTATAATTTGCAGCTTCAGAAGTTTCAGTGGTATTGCTCTCTGTTTTTTTTGATTTTTTTTCAGCACAACTTATGCTTACTAATAGTGTTAATAACACAATAAATTTAGTATTCATTATAAGTGTTTTTTTTAGATTTATAATATCGCAATATGTAGTATATCTATTGCATAATGTAAAAAAATGTATTTTAATTTAATAGTATAAAACTACAAAATATCAATAACTAAAGGTGAAGATTGTACTGCTTATTAGTACTGTAGAAGTTAAATTTCTGCTAATTATTTTATGTAAATATTTCTTGGTAACAATAATTTATTTGAATTTTAAGGAAGTTTTCTAATTTCAAGATTTACCATCACTTTTTGAGTGTAGTTAAAGTAGCTTTATTTCCTCATTTTTATAAGCTATTTGGTATTTGATTCCTTTTTCAACTAATATTATTTCAAATGCAGAAGAATATGCTTTATCGTTAGTAGGGAACCAGTCTTTAAAAGTCTTGTTTATGCATATAAAAAGACCATTTTCATCGCCAATAGCACAAAACCGATCAAAGCTACCATCATATATTTCAATACCTGTTAGGTTTGTTAATTGGTTGAATACTTTTTCAATGTCTAGCGTTGGAACTCCTATTTCTGAAATTTCAAGAAACTGTTTTGAGTTAAATTTATATTCCGATGCGTTGTTTAAGTTTTTACGAGCAATAAGCTCAACTATATTTTTGTCTTTATCATAAAAATAGACTGCTTTCGCATTCCAAGAATCAAAATTTTGTATTTCATTATTCTCATCCATTAAAACTTTTACTTTAGGCTTTAGCCATTCTAAAGCTTCATTTTCTTTATTTGAAGGAATATTTATAGCGAAATGATATGATGTTGTTTCAGGTTTATATTCTATATTTAATATTGATTTTCCAAATGCGATTAAAACATTTTTAGCTGAACTTTTTATAATAGTTAAACCTAAAACCTTAGCATAAAAATCTGCCTGCTCATTAATTTTTGAACTATATATTTTTAATTCTTTAATCTGCATTTTAAGGTTGTTTTGGTTGATTTTTTGCCTCAGTTCTTTGTTGGCAACTGGCTTTATTTAGATTTTCCAATTGAATCTTTCTTTTGTCTTAGAATCAGCACCTAATTTTTCATAAAACTCAATTGCTTCTTTATTAAAATTAGGTGTTTGCCATTGAATTTCAGAACAATTTATAGATTTCGCATATACCATTATTTTATTCATAATTTGTGTTCCTATGCCTTTTCCTCTAGTTTTTTCATTTAAATACAAACAATCTAAATAGATATAATAATTTGCATCCCAAGTAGAAAACTGTTTCATAAAGGTTGCGTAACCAACAATTTCATTATTAAGTTCTACAACTAAACATTTTACAACATCAGTACTGAAAATATAATTACTTAATTTGTCTAGATTATGATCACTTAAAGCGCTCGCCTTTTCAAATTTGGCGTGCGCTTTAACTAATTTTTTTATAGCTTCGAAATCTTTTTTTTCTGCAATTCTTATTGTCATAAATTATCAATTTAACAAGCACATTCAAACATAGAGCCTTTTGTAGAATTTGTTCCTTCGGTTGCATAGCCGTCAAATTTCCACCATTCAATTCCGCCCATAAGTTCTTTTACTTTAAATCCCAATTTACTCATTTTTAATGCACCTTTTGTGGAAGCATTACAACCAATTCCGTCACAATAGGAAACATACGTTTTGGATTTGTCAAGATGTTTTGTAGTTTCTTCGTTCATTTCTCTGTGCGGAATGTTAATTGCTGTAGGAATATGTTCTTTATCAAATCCAAAAGCTTGTCGTGCATCTAGCGCAATATACTCTGTACTGTTTTCAAAACCATCATATAAATCTGAAGGGTTCATTTCATAAGCTAATTTGTTTTCGTAAAATTTAATTTGTTCGTTCATAATTTTTAGATTTTAATTTGATACAAATCTAATGGCATTGATTGTTTAGAAATAGTATTGAAATTGAATGATTCTAATTTATAAATGAAAATATTTCAAATTCAGCTTTATCATATTGTTGTAACTTTGAAGCTATGGAAATCAAATACTTTAGACTTATAAAAACAATTGCAGAAGAAGGTAGTATTGCTAATTCATCAGATAAATTATTTCTAACTCAATCGGCTTTAAGTCATCAATTAAAGGATTTAGAAGGGCAACTTGGATTTAAGGTTTTTCATAGAACTAGAAACAAATGGGTTTTAACTGAAGAAGGAAAAGAACTCAACAAACTTGGTGGTGAAATATTGAATAGTTTAGAAAAGGGATTTGATACCATTAAAAGGATAAGAAAAGGTTCTATTGGTAATATAAAAGTAAGTACAGAATGCTATTCATTTTATCAAGGTTTACCAAACTTTATTCAAAAAATGGGGTTGTTGTATCCAGAAATTAACCTTGAACTAATTTTGGAAGCAACACATCAACCAATTTCAAAGTTATTGTCAAATGATATTGACATTGCTATTGTAACCTCAAAACCTGAAAACAGTCTATTATCAAGTATAGAAATTTTTGAAGATGAAATATATGCAATTATGCATAAAGAAAATATTTTAGGCGATTTAGAATTTTTAGATGTAAGTGATTTTTCAGAAGCACATTTAATCATACATTCTTTTCCACTAGAAACTGTTTCTGTCTATGAACATTTTCTGAAACCGAATAAAATAATTCCTTCTAAAATTTCCGCTATTCCACTTACAGAAGTTGCATTAGAAATGATTGTCGCAAATTTTGGGGTAATGTGTATGCCAAAATGGGCATTAAAATCTTTCAAACTTCCAGAGGAATTGATTTATAAAAAAATTGGAAAAAACGGATTAAAGAGAAATCATTTTTTAGTTATTCGTTCTGCTGATAAATCTAAAAAGTATATTCAAGATTTTATTTCAAACTTTACAGACGAATTTTCATTTACGTACAGTTTTTAGCTTGTTGCCAACGTGATTGTGTATGGTTAGTTGCGTGGTTAAGCAACTAAGTTAGTAAACTTTAACGAACCCGTGAAAATTCCGCAGGAATTTTCGCAAGTAGGCTAGAACCAAGCAATTAATTATACACGGTGTGCCTGTTGCACAAGTT
>NZ_JAHKQN010000030.1 GCF_018861125.1 Cellulophaga baltica
TAAGTTCAAATCTAAAGGATCTGAACGTGATGTAAGTAGTAAAAGAAAGAGGATTACGGGCGTTGTCGAAGTCTAAAGCTTCACCGTATAAAGTAACCTTAATTCTCTCTTTTGTTCTTTCTGATTTATAACTAAATTTAATAGAAATCAAACTTAAGCGGTGTAAAAATAATTGCTAGTGCAAGCCTACTTACGAAAATCCTCGCGAATTTTCTATTCGGTTTGTATTTGCTAAATTAGGTGCTTAAACCACGCAACTAATCTTATACAAACAGGTTACCTGCAAGCTGAAAATCGAAACTATGAAAAAACATTTAGTTATAATTATTATTTTGATTTCATTCAAAAGTTTTGCTTGTGACTGTGTGATAAAAAGACTTTCCGATTGGCAGAAATCTGAATTGGAAAATTCTGAATGTATTTTTATTGGAGAAGTAATTGAAGTGAACGAAGCCGACTTGACATTTAAAATAAAAGTAACGGAATCATTAGATGGTGGAGACTCAATCGGAAATGTTTATGTTGGAAAAAATTGGAAATATTGCAGTCCATATGTTGAGAAAAATGGAAAGTGGATTGTATATGGAAATATGGAAGACGGATTTTTACGGCTGAATATGTGTGGAATAAGTAGGAGTTTTGACTATCCAATAGTTAATCCTCTTCCGCCTTCACCTGAACTGTACGAAAAGAAAATAACTGAAAAAGAAAAAAAGAAACTGATTGAAAAATTACGTGCTGAAAATATGAAAATCGCTTTGTCTGACTTGGAATTAGAAATAATAGCTTTGAGAAAAAAAAGAGATGATGAATAAAAGCCTGCAGGTAACAAAGAACTGAGGTAAAAAACAAACAAAATCTTCATTAAATTTAGATACTATTATTCTAGGCTCATAGATTCAAAAACAGATTCTTTGAGCTTTTTTATTGTATTAAATTTCTATTTATCTAGGCAATATAGAAACGTAAGTTTCATCATACGGCCTTTTAGATTTTGCAATAGCAAAGCATTGTTTTAAAAGTTTATTCTCATATTTAAAATTTTCATCAATATTTACAATAGCGGTATATTCTTAAATAAACTAGCGTGCTAGATAGATTTAATTGAGGAGTTACTTGTTTAATCATTAATTATCCTTCTTTTTGAAAGTATTTTAAGCAACTATACGACAATCAATTCTGAGTTTTCTGTAGATAAATTATCTGTTTTTTTTAATTTTAGATCTTTGTAAAGTGTAATTATCTTTAAAATATTTAAAATAAAGTAATATATTCTGATTTTATATCTATTTAAAAATTATTAATCTTTTATTTTGATATTTGTAAGGTAAAAAAACTAAATATCATCAAATGAAATCGATTGTATTAGAAAGTTCTAAAAAAGGTAAGGTTGAAAACACTACTAGTAAAATTAAGAACGATTTTTCATTCATATTAGATAGAAATTTTTTCAATGAAAACTATGTTCCGTCTAGTAGTACACGAGCAACAACCAACTTTGCTAACTTAGCAAGAGGAGAAAATCGTCAAGAAAACTTACGCAATACTATTAATATGATTAACAATCGTTTCAATAGTATGGCGAAATGGGATAACGCTAATAACGATAGGTATTCAGTTGAATTAGAAATAGTTTCTGTTGCTGTAGATATTGATGGTAGTGGTAAAACATTTCCATCTATTGAGGTTCTAAAAACATATGTTGTTGATCATAAAACAAGTAAACGTATTGAAGGTATAGTCGGTAATAATTTATCGTCGTATATCCGTGATTATGATTTTAGCATATTGCTTTCAGAACATAATAAAGGAGATAAAAACTTTGAGCTTCCTGATAATTTTGGTGAGTTACACGGAAATATATTTAAGTCTTTTGTCAATTCTGATACTTATAAAAATAACTTTAGTAAGTCACCTGTTATATGCCTGAGCGTATCAAGCAATAAAACATATCATCGTACAACAAACCATCATCCAATATTAGGTTTTGAATACCAAACCGATACCTCTTCTTTAACGGAAGAATACTTTAAAAAAATGGGATTGAAGGTTCGTTATTTTATACCGCCAAATAGCGTTGCACCTTTGGCTTTTTATTTTTTTGGAGACCTATTGGCTGATTATACAAACCTTGAACTAATAAGTACAATTAGTACTATGGAAACGTTTCAAAAGATTTATAGACCTGAAATTTACAATGCTAATGCTACGGCAGGAGAGTGCTATAATGCTAGTTTAAATAACCAAGACTATTCTTTAACAAAAATTATATACGACCGTGAAGAGCGAACTAGTTTAGGTATTGAGCAAGGTAAATTTACGGAAGAGCATTTTATAAAGCCAAACAAAAGTTTGTTAGAACAATGGTCTAATAACTTCAGCCTTTAATTAATACATCACTTTTTTATTATATTGTTATGAAAAAATTATTACCAACTTCAACTGTTGGAAGTTTACCGAAACCTGCTTGGCTTGCGCCACCCGAAAAATTATGGTCACCATGGAAATTAGAAGGGAATCACCTAAAGGAAGGAAAACAAGATGCTTTGCTTGTTTCATTACAAGAACAACAATTAGCAGGAATTGATATTATTAGTGATGGTGAGCAAACACGTCAACATTTTGTAACGACTTTTATCGAGCATTTAAATGGTGTAGATTTTAAAAATCGTAAAACGGTAAAAATTCGTGACCGTTATGAAGCAAGTGTTCCAGTTGTTGTTGATGAAATTGCACGTCAAAAATCAGTTTTTGTTGATGATGCTAAATTTTTACGCAAGCAGACTAATAAACCCATTAAATGGGCATTGCCAGGACCAATGACCATGGTAGATACTTTATATGATAATCACTATAAAAGCCGAGAGAAATTGGCTTGGGAATTTGCGAAAGTACTCAACGAAGAAGCAAGAGAACTCCATGATGCAGGTATAGATATAATCCAGTTTGATGAGCCGGCATTTAATGTGTTTTTTAACGAGGTGAACGATTGGGGTATGGTTGCTATGGAAAGAGCTGTTGAAGGTTTAAATTGCGAAACTGCAATACATATTTGTTATGGTTATGGAATAAAAGCCAATAATGATTGGAAAAAAACATTAGGTTCAGAATGGCGTCAATACGAAGAAATTTTTCCAAAAATTCAGAAATCAAATATTGATGTGGTGTCCTTAGAATGTCATAATTCACATGTACCTTATGATTTAATTGAACTTGTTCGTGGTAAAAAAGTAATGGTCGGTGCAATTGATGTGTCAACTAACACCATTGAAACACCTGAAGAAGTAGCGGCTACTTTACGCAAAGCTTTAGAGTTTGTAGCTATTGAAAATCTATACCCTTCTACGAATTGTGGTATGGCTCCGTTATCGCGAAATATTGCAAAAGCCAAATTGAATGCTTTAAGCGCTGGTACAAAAATTATACGTGATGAATTTGCGATTTAAAAATTTATAAATTCATAAAATTATAAAAAACAAACAACTGGTATTTAAGGCAGTTGTTTGTTTTTTTAAGAAGTTGTGCGAATAAGAACTTTTTTCTTCATTCAGTTATAGCTATAATTAATACGAATAAAATTGAAATCGAAAGAAATTAATTGGGTTTATATTTTTTAGTAAAGTTCACTTGAGTTTTTACAACTAAATAATTGTGGAATAAATAGAGTTTTTAATTATTCAATTGTAAACCTTTCTGCTCTTTCACCTAAAGTATGTGAAGAGAATACAACCAAAAGAACGTATAACGATAAATAAAAAAATTTTGTTTTAAAATATGGAAACCGCCTTTCTAACTTGTAGTTTAAAACTAATTGCTTTGCGAAAAAATAACGATAACTAATATTTTTTATTAAAATAACTACTAATACAGTTGATTAAATTACTCAAATAAGTTGTGAGCTTTTTATGAAAAAAAGACAGACCTGTCTGTTTTTAAAAATATTTTATATATTTGCAGTATGAAACATAGTGAAGTAAAAAATAAAATCACTGAAACAGCTTCATTTTTATTTTATAAGAATGGGTACAATTCTACGGGTATAAACCAAATTATTGCTGAAGCTGGCATTGCTAAGGCTACGCTTTATAGTCATTTCAAATCTAAAGAAGAGATTTGTTTAGCCTATCTTCAATTTAAGAATATCAATTTTCTTGAAGATTTTGAAAAATTTACCACATCAAAACCAAAAGGAAAACAGCAGATATTAGCCATATTTGATTTCCTTCACCTTTTTTATCAAGACAAAGATTTTAATGGGTGTTGGTGCATTAAAACGGTTTCAGAAATACCAAAAGATAATGAGATTATTAGAAATGAAATTCAGTCTCAAAAAAACAACTTCATAGCACTCATAACTAAGCTTATTACTAATAATCTTGAAGACGTAAAACATGAGCAAATAAGTTCACTTGCTAGACAAATCTATTTACTATACGAGAGTGCGGTGGGCGAAAGTCACTTGCATCAAGAAGATTGGCCTATTATAGAGTCTAAAAATTTATGTGAAAAAATAATAAACTAAAAAAATTTAAACAAACAAAGACAGACTTGTCTGTCTTTAAATAATATTTTCCTATGAAAAAAAACAACACTTCAAGCGATTACTCAAAACTAGAATTAGGTGAATTCTCAAATTTGACTGAAAATGTATTTCAGCCAAGTCCTGATTTTAAATTAGAAGGTAAAAAGTTTGTAAAAGATGAACTCGGATTAACGAGCTCCGAAATATCGTTTAATACTATGGTGCCGAACACGGCCATTCCGCTACTTCATAAACACAAAGAGAACGAAGAAATATATATTGCTGTTAAGGGCAAAGGGCAATTACTTCTCAATGATAATTACGTAGATATGAAAGAGGGAACAATTGTAAGAGTTGCCACAGATACAGAAAGAGCTATTAGAAGTAATTCGGATGCACCTTTCTCTTATATAGTGATACAAGCCAAAGAAAATTCATTCGAAGGAAGCACTGTTTCTGACGGATACTTAATTGAGAAAAAACCAAATTGGAATTAAATAATAATTAAATAGAAATAAAATGAAAGAATTTGAAAACAAAGTAGCCTTAGTAATTGGTGGAACAAGTGGAATTGGCAACGCAACAACAAATGCGTTATTGGAAGGTGGTGCAACAGTACATGTTGTAGGAAGAAATACGGATAAAATTGCCGATGTACCAAACTTGGTGAAACACACAGCAAATATCTCTAATACCACAGAAGTGGATGCTTTAATAGCTAAAATAGATGTTTTAGATAACTTAGATTATTTGATAAATGCCTCAGGGATTTTTGGACCTAAACCTTTTTTAGATCATACCATGGAAGATTATAATTCATACCAAGATTTAAATAGAGGGTTCTTTTTTATCACTCAAAGTGCTGCTAAAAAAATGAAAGCTACACAAGGTGGGTCGATTGTAAACGTAGGTTCTATGTGGGCAAAACAAGCTGTAAAAGCAACACCGTCTTCTGCATATTCTATGCAAAAAGCAGGTTTACATTCATTAACTCAACATTTAGCTATGGAATTAGCAGACGATAACATTCGTGTAAATGCGGTATCTCCAGCACTAGTAAACACACCTGTTTATCATGGTGTTTTTGGTGGAGAAGCAGAAGCTAAAGAAGCGTTAGTTGGCTTTAACGGTTTTCATCCAATAGGTCGTTTTGGTGAATCGGATGATATAGCTAATAGTATCGTCTTCTTATTATCAGACAAAGCGGCTTGGGTAACAGGTGCTATTTGGGATACTGATGGTGGTGTTATGGCTGGTAGAAATTAAAAAAATAAAAATAATTATGAAGCCATAATCGTAACTAATTTAGGTTATGGCTTTTCTTTTTAATAAATCTCAAAATTATTTTGAGATTTAAATTTGAATTCAAACTATGAAAAATTTAGTCTTAATTTTAAGTACAGTTTTATTGTTTATATCTTGTAAGGAGGAAGTAGCATTAGAAACAGATCATCTTTCTAAAACAACAACACTAAAATATAAAAACTTAGAAGTCAATGGTATTAATATTGCTTATAGAGAAGCAGGTGATGTAAATGATCCAACCATAGTTTTACTACATGGTTTTCCAGCATCTTCATATCAATACAGGAAAGTATTGGCGCAATTATCTAACGAGTTTCATTTAATTGCTCCTGATTATCCTGGTTTTGGAAACAGCGATTTTCCAGATGCTGAAACGTTTGCCTATACGTTTGATAATATAGCAACGGTTGTAGATTCATTTTTAGAACAAAAAGAGATTAACTCTTATGCCATTATGATTCAAGATTATGGAGCTCCTATTGGTTTTAGATTAGCTACAGAACATCCTGAAAGAATTACAGCAATAATAAATCAAAACGGAAATGCTTACGAAGCAGGTTTAGGTGATGCTTGGGCTGGCATAAGAGCACTTTGGAAACATAGAACAAAAGAAACCGAAGAGGCGCTATTACCTGCTTTTTCGTTAGAAGGTTTAAAATGGCAATACACACATGGTGTTAGAGATATAGAAACTGTAGATCCGGATACTTATAATTTAGATTTTTTAAGATTGTCTAGACCAAATGCACATGCTGTAAATTTAGATTTGTTTTATGATTATCAGAATAATGTAAAACTATATCCAAAATGGCAACAGTATTTAAGAGATAATCAACCACCATTATTAATAGTTTGGGGTAAAAATGATGCTTTTTTTCCTGAAAGTGGTGCCGAAGCGTTTAAAAAAGACGTAAAAAACATAGATTACAACATTTATGATACCGGTCATTTTGCTTTAGAAGAAGATGGAGATGCTATTATTAAAAACATGAGAGGTTTTATGAGAAACCTGAATAAATAGATTAACAGTATGAGACAATTTGCACTAACATTAGTTATTATAGCCTCTTTTTTTGGTTGTCAGAATGCAATTGAGAAGAATGAAAAACAGTTTTTTTTACCGCCAGCTACAACGTATAATTATGTAGCAATTGATAGTGTAAAACTGTTTTATAGAGAAGCAGGAGATAAAAGCAAGCCGACGATAGTTTTACTTCATGGCTATCCATCATCTTCACATTCGTATAGAAACTTGATTCCGATGTTGGCAACGGATTATCATGTTATTGCTCCAGATAATTTAGGATCGGGTTACAGCACACATTTAGATCCTGAAACTACAACCTATACGTTTGATTTATTGGCAGCTTACACGGAGAAGTTAATTAATGCGCTTCAAATTGAAAATTACGTGATGTATATGCAAGATTTTGGGGCACCTGTAGGTTACCGAATGATGATAAAAAACCCAAAACGAATAGAAGCTCTAATTGTTCAAAATGCAAATGCCTATTTAGAGGGTTTAACGCCTAAACGACAAGATTTTTTTAGAACGGCACAGACCGATACATCTGAAACAAAACATGATTTTTTATATAGTTTAACAAGTAAAGATGCTATAATAAATAAGCAATATTTATTTGATTTGGATAGCACAAATATCAACATTCAAAGTCCGGATGCTTGGACACATGATTTGGGATTTTTAAGATCTAAAAAAGACAGAGAAATTCAGGTACAGTTATTTCAAGATTATAACACCAATTTAATTCGATACCCTGAATGGCAAAAGATGTTGAAAGAAAATCAACCAAAAACATTGATTGCTTGGGGCAAAAAGGATTTGAAATTTAATGCCAATGGCGCAAAGGCATATTTAAAAGATATACCAAATGCTGAGTTACACTTATTGGATGCTGGTCATTTTGCAGCTGAAGAAAAAACAAGAAAAATAGCAAAACTCATTTTAGAATTTTTAGCTAAAAATGAAATAACTAACCACAACAAATAATTAAGATAAAAACACTCATTTTTTTTGTTTAATAGCTTTTATGTATTAAGTGCTTTAATTTACCAAGTACAAAAATGTTTTCGACCAAAAACCATTTTTTGAAATAGTAGAAAAAAATATAACTAAAAAGCAACTTTAATTCTAAATAAAAATGAAGCTGAGAATGAAGATTATATATATTATTTAGAAGATGGTACTAGCTTATGGCACGGATTCAGATTTAAAATCAGGTGTCAAAATACCGGTAGGATTGAAGTAATTATAGATAAAGTTGAAATAAATATAGGTAGCGTAAGCGGAACAACAACATATATCTTTTGGGAAGATATATAGTAAAAAGCTCAAGAGGAATACTTGTTTTAATATACATAGAGGTATTATCATTCTTTATACGAAGATGAGCCGTATTGGACTTTCGATCTTGCTTTTTGGTAAGATGTGCCATTGACCGAAAAATATTTTATTCAAGTACCTTGAGTTTTTTAAATTTCTTAATTTTAAAAATATTTAACCACCAAAATAATGCTCGATTTTACCTTTAACCATATTGCACTTTCAGTAAAAGATGTGAATGAATCTGTTGATTTTTATCAAAAAGTGCTTCAACTTAAAGAAATTCAGAATACTGCTTCAGCATCAAAAACAAGATGGCTTTTGTTTAATGAGAATAAACAACTTCATCTTATTCCGCGCCCAGATGCAGAAATAAAGATTAATAAAGCTGTGCATTTTGCACTTACAACTTCAGATATAGATTTATTTATAACTAAATTGAATGAGTTGGAAATCGATTATTCTGACTGGAGAGATACACCTAATAAAGATTATATACGTAATGACGGAATTAGACAAGTTTATTTTCAAGATCCTGATGGATATTGGATTGAAGTAAATTGCGAAAATTAATAATACTATTTAGCTTTTAACTTTTCTATATAAACATAATATGCAGGGTAAACTCTGTTGTATTTATCAATTAACTGAGCTTCCATATCATATTTCCCTGCAGGGATGTTTCCGGTAAATGTAATTTCGCCGGGGTTACCTTCAATTTTTATGGTTTTTGAAATATTAGCCACATATAGGTAAGCCTCAGTAAAGTCAGACTTTACACTGGCTGGCATAATTTGTTCCAATTCCTCAGTTTTCTTTACTTCTGGGAAAGTTGCATTAATTGCTAAGTTACTTTCACGAGGAAAACGTCGTAAACTAATAGTGTATTCGCCATCTTCTACAAATTCAATTTTCCATCGCCCTGTACCTTGTGATGCGGTTGCTGCACCGTATTGGTGCCAAATGTTATTGTACTTTCCAGTTAATAAATCATGCGTAGAAATACGACTTGGGTTTTCTTCAGGTGACCCCACTTTAATATAGGCATATCGTTCATCTGGTCCTTCAGACATTATTGATTTCCACCAATTTTCATAGCCTTCTTTTAATCGAGTAACAATCTCAGGATAATTTGCTATTACATTATTTTTTTGACCTAAATCTTCATTTATTTGGTACAATTCATCGCCGTTGACTAAACGCCATTGGTCATCCATAACAACGTTGCTTTTATACTTTATAAGGTTTTGCTTTCGTTGCGTGTCCATGTATAAAATTCGGTTCTTCCAATCTGTATTTTTTTTCTCTAGCAATGGTTTCAAACTAGTTCCGTCAAGGGGTTTTTTGGGTTCAAAATCAAGACCTAGTAAATCAACAAAAGTGGGTAGCAAATCATAATGCGCTACTAATTCATCAATATCTTTACCTCCAGTTAGTTTTCCATCTGGCCAACGAATAAATAACGGTACACGGTGTCCGCCTTCATAAACACTACCTTTAGCGCCTTTTAAACCAGCATTGTAAGCACTACGACCAACTGCCGTACCATTATCAGTGGTGAAGATAAGTATGGTGTTGTCACTAATTTTTAATTCTTTTAGTTTGTCAACCAAAACTTTGAAATTATCGTCTATATTACTAATCATTCCATAAAAGCGTTTTGTTTTTTCAGGAATTTCATCAATATCTTTATAAAGTTCTAAATACTCTTTAGGCAAATTTCTTGGTCCGTGTGGTGCGTTGGTAGATAGGTAACAGAAAAAAGGTTTGTCTTTATTCTCTTCAATGAAGTCTATTGCCTCATTAAAAAATACATCTGTACAATAGCCATTATATTTTTGGGTTTCCCCGTTATGCCAATAAGTATCATCAAAATAATCATTTCCCCAATAATCCGGACCTTGGGTAATGCCACCACCACCAAGCCTTACAACTTCGTCAAAACCTCTATCTTCTGGTCTGTATGGGTAATTATCTCCTAAATGCCATTTGCCAAACATGCCATTGGTATAACCATTCTCAGAAAGTACTTGTGGCAGAATAACTTCATCTTCAAAAAGAATAGAACGGCCAGATATGGTATGGTAAACATTTAAACGGTTTGTATGCCTACCCGTCATAATTGAGCCACGACTAGGTGCGCAGGTAGTTGATACATGATAGTTTGTAAACCGAACAGACTCGTTATAAAAATCATCAATATTAGGCGTTTTGAGGTAAGGATTACCGCTACTCGATAAATCGCCTTTTCCTTGGTCGTCAGTAATGACCATTATGATGTTCGGTTTCTGTTTTTTAGCCTTTTTTTGAGCTAAGAGAAGAGTATTTGAACTAATGAAAAATAGTGCAAATAAAGCAACAATTATTACGCGTTTTCTTCGATTTAAAAACATTTTAATACTCTTTAAAATTAAAAAAACAAACAAGTTAGTACTATTAGCATCCAAGATAATACTTTATATTTTTTTATGTTTCTTTTGACTGATTTTAGCTTAATGATTTATGTTGCTCCATGGTTTTATTTACTTCGTATTAAATAAAATCACAATTATTAATTACATGATATTTAATAAGTTGGTGTTTAGTAGCGAAGTTTAAGTGTGTAGTTATTTTTCAATTCATAAAATTTAATTAATAAGCTTTCTTGTTTCTAATTTGTTTTATAAATTAAATAGCTAAGTTTAGCAGTAATTAATTTTAGTTTTATAATGAGATTTAGGTTTATTGTATTTATAATTTTGACATTCTTTTTTTACTGTAAATTACCTGCACAGTATATACCTTATTTTCAAAACTTCTCATTATCAGAATACAAAGCAGGAAATCAAAATTGGTCGCTTTCAAGATCAGAAGATGGTATGTTATACGTAGCCAATAATAATGGCTTATTAACATATGACGGTGTAAAATGGGCTTTTAATGCACTACCCAATAAAACTATTGTTAGATCGGTATTAGCACATAATGGATTGGTGTATACAGGTTCTTATGAGGAGTTTGGCTATTGGGAAAAAGATAGTAAAGGTTTTTTAATTTATAACTCATTAAGCGATTTAATTAAGGAGCAAATTTCATCTAATGAAGAAATATGGCAAATAGTACCTTTTGAAAACGGAATAATTTTTCGTTCTTTTTCAAATATATACGTCTATAATTTTAATGGAGAAATAGAAAAAATACCAACCAATTTGGTAATTATCTCTTGTAATATAGTAGGTGACAAATTATACGTTGCTACATTAAATAATGGTATTTATGAATTAAAAAACAATCGTTTAGTACAGATAATTAATAATAGAGCTCTTGCTAATACTAAAGTTTTAGCTATTAAAGAATTTGATGGTAAATTGTTGATAGTTACCTCGCTAAAAGGTTGTTTTGTTTATGATGGAGATACTTTTAAACCGAATGATTTTGAAGTTAATGCTAAAATTAAACAACATTTACTTAATGGTTTTTCTATTTTAAAAAGTGGAGAAATGGCTTTCGGTACAATCAAAGATGGAGTGTATATAACCGGTTCTAAAGGGGAGATTACATATCATATTAATAAAGAAAATGGTTTAATAAATAATACCGTATTAAGTCAGTTTTTAGATAATGAAAATAACTTATGGCTAGGCTTAGATAATGGTATAGCTAAAGTATATTTAAATAATGATAACTATTTTTTTAATGACGTTTCTGGTAGGTTAGGTGCAGTTTATGATGTTATCAATTACCAAGGCACTGTCTATATGGGTAGTAATACAGGCTTATTTTATATTGATGAGCAAAAAAAGTTGCAATTTATAGAAGGTTCGCAAGGGCAGGTGTGGAGCTTACAAGAAATCGAAGGAGATTTGTTCTGTGGTCATAATGACGGTACGTTTTTGGTAGAAAACCGTAAACTAAAATTAGTATCGAATGTTGTTGGTGGTTGGGCGATTAAAAAAGTACCGAATAAGAATAATGTATATGTTCAAGGTACTTATATAGGTTTGGTTACTTATAAAAAGAAGAACGGTAATTGGGAAGCTACCAGTTTAGGAAAAACGACTATACCTAGTAAATATTTAGCTTTTGAAGATGAGCAAACTGCATGGGTAGCACATGCATATAAAGGACTTTATAAGGTTAAGTTTGATAAAAACTATGATTCAATTAAAAGCATTGAGAACTATAAGGGAAAAGGTGTTTTTTCAGATTTTAATGTTAGACTATATAAAATTAAAAATGAAATATGTTTTAAAACCAATGATGGATGGTTAAAATACCAACCGATACTTGATAGTATTGTTCCTTATCAATTGTTAGATAAAACTTTTGGTAGTGATGCTTATATTATTTCTGAAGAGAATACGAAGCAAATAGGATTAAAGAAAGCCAACGATGTTATTAATTTTAAATCTTTAAATACAGATGAACAGGAAACTTCATTATCAAATATTTTTTTAGAAAATAAACTTATTGTAGGTTATGAGAATGTTTCAAAAATGAACGATTCTATTCTTGCGCTAAATTTAGATAACGGTTTTATGTTGTTTAATACTAATTCTCATTCAAAAGCTGTACTATACAAACCTATAATAGATCAAATAGTAATTGATGAAAAATTGAAAGACACTACAGATTTTGATAAAATAGATTTACAAATAAATAGTAGCTTTCGTATTAGCGTTTTATCACCAAGATCAACAAATCATTTTTTTGAATATAATATTTTAGAGTTAGAGGCTAATAAATGGCAAAAACTTGAAGAAAATACTTTGGAGCTATCTAGCTTAAAGGACGGTAGTTATACTATTTTGTTTAGAACAAGTAATCCGTTAGGGCAATTTTCTGAAGCTACTAAAATTCAATTAGAAGTATTACCACCATGGTATAAAAGTACTTTAGGTTTTTTACTTTATACCATCCTATTTATAATAGTTGTATTGCTAATTTACTATTTCAATAAAAAGAAGAATGAACAAGTTCAAAAACAATTGAAAATAAAATATGCGAAAGAGCAAGAAAAGCTACTAAAAGAGAAAACATTAGAAAATGAGAAAAGAATTATTCAACTTAAAAATGAATCATTAACTAATGAGGTTAAATTAAAAAGTAAAGAGTTAGCAAATACTGCAATGGCATTGGTGAAAAAAAATGAAACCCTTCAAGAAATTAAAAAAGAACTAGCCGTTAGTAAAGAAAATTTTGACAACCAATACACCTACAAAAAAATACTAAAAAAGGTAGATAACTCTATTGAATATAAAGATGAGTGGAAAGTTTTTGAACATAATTTTAATCAAGTTCATGAGGATTTCTTTAAGAGTTTAAAAAGTAATCATCCAAACTTAACTGCTAAAGACTTAAAGATATGTGCCTACATCAAAATGAATTTAGCCAATAAAGAAATAGCTCCATTAATGAATGTTTCTGTAAGAGGTTTAGAAACACATAGATATAGATTAAAAAAGAAATTAAATTTAGAAAATGATATTTCTGTGTTTGATTATTTATCAAATATGTAAAATAAAAGCTTTAAATTATCTTTTTGATAGTTCGTAAATACGTCATTACTACTTCATTTAACATATTTTGATGTTTTTATACTCACTTTTTTTATACAATTAACACCAATTATATAGAGCTTTCTAAACATTTTAATAAAGGTGACGTATTTAAAGTGTACGTGTTAAATTTTTCAAAAATTAAATTGGTTCTAACTTGTCACTTCTAAAATTCAAGTATATGAAAACAAAATTTATATTTAATTTATTCCTACTATTTTCAGTTTTTGGTTTTGCACAAGAATCAACAGTATCTGGTGTGGTAATAGGTTCTGATGATGGTATGCCGGCAGCCGGTGTAAATGTCGTTATTCAAGGAACCACTGAAGGTACCAGTACCGATTTTGATGGTAATTATACAATTAGTGTTACAGAAGGTGATGTGTTAGAATTCACTTATATCGGATTCAAAAAAGTAGCTATTCCCGTAAACGGACAATCGGTTATTGATGTAAAATTAGAAGCCGATTTAGAGTCTTTAGATGAGGTGGTTGTTATTGGTTTTGGTACTCAAAAACGATCAGATTTAACAGGTTCAGTTTCCAGTATAAAATCTGAAGAACTATTAAAACAACCAGCCTTGAATGCCACGCAGTCCATACAAGGTAAATTATCAGGTGTTAATATCATCAACACTAATGCACCGGGTAGTGAACCGGTAGTTATGATTAGAGGTTTAGGTACTGCTGCATCAGGTACTACGCCACTGTATATTGTTGATGGTGTTCAGGTAAGTGGTATTAGTAATATTAACCCTGCCGATATTGAGAATATGGATGTTATGAAAGATGCAGCTTCTGCGGCTATTTATGGTATGGATGCTGCCAACGGTGTTGTGTTTATTACCACAAAAAAGGGTAAATCTGGTAAAGCCAAAATTTCTTTAAGTTCGTATATGGGGGCTACAAGTATGCTTAATCAAGTAGAAATGGCTAATGCTTCTGATTATATTACGTATTTCAACGAAGTGCAAACTTCTATTGGAGGAACAAACCTACTTTCAACAGAACAACTTTATGATACAGATTGGTTTGACGAATTAACCAATGTTGGTTTTTCAAACAACAATAACATTTCTATTTCTGGTGCTAATGATAAAATCAATTATTTTTTCAGTTTTAATAATTATTCTGAAGATGGTATTTTAGAAGGTCAGAATTTAGCTAGGAACACTATAAGATCAAATAACACATTTAATATTTTAGATGATAGAATAAAATTTACTCAAAATATTAGTGCTTCGTTTATAAAATCTATTCCTAAGCCTTACAGTTCTTTTAATGAGGCATATAGGCAAGCACCAATAGTACCTGCTTATTATAAAAATGGAGATTTTGGTCAGCCAGATTGGGATACTACAACAGGGCTTGTTGCTTACCAAGGCGGTAGCAGTTTAAATTCAATTGGTAACCCATTAGCAACGGTGTATTATAATAACGAGAAAGACGAAACAACAGATTTACAAGGGTCTTTTGATTTAGAAGTTAAAATAACTGATGATTTAAAAGTAAACTCACGTTACGGAGCAACAAAAACATACTATAAATCAAGAGTTTTTAGCGATATAAAATCTCAATACTTAACTACGAATACTGGGCAAGATGAATCAGATTTTGAAGCTTTGAAAGAAGCAAACCCTGAGGTAACTACTTATGCAGATAATAGTTTATCTTATACAACATCAGAAAGTTATAGATTTAACTGGGATACGTATTTAACTTTTGACAAGCAAATAAATAATCATTCTATTAATGTTGTTGCAGGTCTTACAAAAGGTAGTAAAAATGACATCTATAATTCGTATCAGCAAGCTTACGATGTGCCTGAGAAAGAGCAATATTGGAATATAAATTTTGCTTCTGATGATTATGATCAAGTCTCGCAGCAATATTACTCAACGCCAATACATCAATTATCGTATTATTCAAGATTGCAGTATAACTACAATCAAAAATATTTTCTTCAAGCAAATATTCGTAGAGATGGTATCAGTACTTTTAATAATGATAATGATACGGAGTATTTTGGCAACTTCCCATCTTTTAGTGCAGGTTGGGTTTTAACAAAAGAGAATTTTTTAAGTGATGTTAAAAATTTAGATTTCTTAAAAATAAGAGCAGGTTGGGGTAAATTAGGAAATTCAGATGTACCTTTTAATGTATCAACTTATACCACAAGTACTACAAGTTCTAACACAAACTATGTGTTTGGTGCTAATCAAGATTTAGTGTATGGTGCTGCATTAGGCGCTTCTGTTTATCCAATTTCTTGGGAGGTTACTAAAGAAACAAATTTAGGACTTGACTTTCAAGCGTTTGATTATAAACTGTCAGGTAATTTCAATTATTATAATAGGAATACTGAGAATGCAATTCTATATGTAACTCCTGTATATACCTCGGGTGAAAGCTCTAATTTCTATGATCATGGTGCTGAAGTTATTAATAAGGGTTTTGAAGTAGAATTAAATTGGAAAGACAATATCTCTGAGGACTTCTCTTATAACGTTGGTCTTGTATTTTCAAACAACAAAAACAATGTAGAGAATGTAAAAGATACCTATGACGGACAAACAGGAGGTAGCTTGTCTAACGGACAAGTCACAAAAAAACTAGAAGAAGGACAACCAATTTATGCATGGTGGATGTGGGAAGCTGACGGTGTTTGGCAGAACCAAGATGAAATTGATAATAATGCACATTACGGTTCTCCATCTCCTGGTCACCTACGTTATAAAGATCAAAATGATGACGGAGTTATTGATGATAACGATAAAAAGTTCTTAGGGTCTTATATGCCTACCTATAATTTCGGATTCAATTTTGGTGTAAACTATAAAAACTTTGACCTAGCTGTTGATGCTTTTGGTGCCGGTGGAAATAAAATTTACAACGGATTAAAAGGTACTCGAATAGATGGAGGTGAAAACATTGCAGCCGCTACATTTACTAACCGTTGGACAGGAGAAGGCTCTACAAATTCAGATCCAGGAGCAGATAGAGATTCTTACGCTTCTAGTTATTATTTAGAAGACGGTGATTATTTAAGAATTAACAACATAACTATAGGGTATACTTTACCTAAAATAGTAAATCAAATTTCTCGAATTAGAATTTATGCAACGGCTAAAAATCCATTTATGTTCACAGGTTATTCTGGTTTTACGCCTGAAATAGTTGGTTCAAGTGACTCTACAGGAGCAAGTGGAACATCAGGGATAGAGCTATCTGCTTATCCAAATACAAAAACATTTATTCTAGGTGTAAACGTTGATTTATAACATTCAAAAAAACGATTATGAAAATTAATAATAAAAATATGCGAGTTCTATATTTCGTACTAATACTATTAATAACAGCATCTTGTAGTGAAGAATATTTAGATGTTGATAGTAAAGAGGAAATAGCTCAAGAAGATTCAGAGAATGTAACACCTGAAGAAATGGTAAATGGTGTTTACGGTATGCTTACGGAATTTGCTTATGCATTTTCGTACTTAGGTATAACCGAAATTATTTCAGATAATGCAGATAAAGGGAGTTCGTCTACTGATACAGGTTCTGATAAAGATGTATTAGATGCTTTAACTTTTACAAGTAGCGCCGGTTCTTTAATTGAAATGTGGGATAACTGGTATAAATCAATAAACAGAGCGACCAATGCAATTGAATATGCTGAAGATTATGGTTTAACAGACGAAGACTATAAAGATAGATTGGTCGGGGAAGCGGAGTTTTTAAGAGCCTTAAATTACTTTTGGTTGGTACGTTCTTTTGGTGCTGTACCCTTACAACATATTGATTTGGTTGAAAGACAACCAGTAGCTGATGTGTACGATTTTATTGAAGAAGATTTGCTAGACGCTATCGATAAATTACCACTTAAAAGTGAATATGATTCTGATGATTTAGGGCGTGTGACTAAAGGTGCAGCACAAGCACTTTTAGCTAAGGTGTATTTGTATCAAGAAGATTGGGAGAATGCTTATGATATGGCCGATGAGGTTATACTTTCTGCAGAGTATAGTTTACATTCTGATTATGCAGCATTGTGGAGAGCAACTACAGAAAACGGTGTAGAATCAATTTTTGAGGTACAAGCAAGAGGAGAATCTATAGCACACGGTGTGCAACAATATTCACAAACACAAGGTGCTAGAGGTACTGATGGTTGGGGCTGGGGTTACAATATTCCGTCTGAAACACTTGTAAATGCTTATGAAGCAGCAGGTGATGAAATTAGAATGAATGCTTCTATTATTTTTGAAGGCGAAACCTTGTGGGATGGCCGTGAAGTATTTACAGTTGAAAACCCAAGGTATAATGAAAAAGCATATTCTAGTGCTTCTGCTGGTGCCGATGAAAGTGATAAAAACATTAGAATACTTCGTTATGCCGAAATATTATTGATAAAAGCTGAAGCAGCTTCATACCTTGGTGAAGATGCTGCAACACCTTTAAATTTGGTAAGAACTAGAGTTGGTTTAGATGCGATAAGCAACCCAACTTTAGAACAAATTTGGGAAGAAAGACATTTAGAGTTGGCTATGGAGCACGACCGTTGGTTTGATTTGATTAGAACTGGACAAGCACAAGAAGCAATGGCGGCTGATGGTAAAACATTTATTGTGGGCAAGCATGAGTTGTTTCCTATACCTTATAATCAATTAGTACAAACTCCATCAATGGAGCAAAACCCTGGTTGGGAATAAGTATAAATTTAGGATACACTAACTTAGTTAGTGTATCCTAAATTTAATTGATAAGTAATGAGAATGTTAGTTACTCAAAAAATAATGTTGTTCAATATATTAGTAATATCACTTTTTATTGGCAACGCACAACAAATAGAAAAACCACAAAATTTGTATCAATCAAAAACGCATATAGTTGGTAATAACACGCTAAAATATAGAATGTTATTACCTAAAGACTTTTCAGAAGATAAGAGCTATCCTTTAGTTTTGGTATTGCATGGTTCTGGGGAGCGAGGTGATGATAATGAAAAGCAATTATTGCATGGAGGTGATTTATTTTTAAAAGAACAGCTCCGCAATTCATTTCCTGCGATAGTGATTTTTCCGCAATGCCCTGAAAGTGACTATTGGTCTAAAGTAGTTGTAGACCGGACAAAAAAACCATTCACTTTTGATTTTAAATATAATGAAGGTCCAACAAATGTAATGACATTGGTTATTGATTTGATGGAAGAAATGGTATATAAACCCTATGTAAAATCCGATCAAGTATATGTGATGGGCTTATCAATGGGTGGTATGGGGACTTTTGAAATTTTGTATCGAAAACCAAAAATGTTTGCAGCAGGCGTTCCAATTTGTGGCGGTGGTGATGTTACTTCAGTTACACAATATGCAAAATCAGTACCCTTATGGGTTTTTCATGGTGCTAAAGATAATGTGGTAAATCCAAAATCATCAATCAATATGGTCTCGGCGATACTAAACAATGAGGGTTTTCCAAAATTTACCTTATATGACTTTGCAAAACATAATAGTTGGGATGCTGCTTTTTCAGAACCAGAACTTTTGCCATGGATTTTTTCAAAAACTAAATAAAAAATGAATAGAAGAATATATATTATATTAAGTGGAGTTGCATTTTTAATATTTACAATCTTTAGTTGTACATCAGAAACTACTAAAAATGTAGCACCCAACATCATAAAAAATGTAGCTAACGATAAAATAGCTGTGAAAGTAGATTCTGTTTTAGCACTGATGACTATCGATGAAAAAATAGGACAACTTAATTTACCAACTTCTGGAGATATTACGACAGGTGTAGCAAAAGGTTCTGATGTTGGTAAACGAATAGAAGAAGGTAAAATAGGTGGTTTGTTTAATATTAAAACCGTTGAAAAAATTAAAGAAGTTCAAAAAATAGCAGTAGAAAAAAGTAGGCTTGGTATTCCATTAATTTTCGGGATGGATGTTATTCATGGTTACAAAACAACATTTCCGATTCCCTTGGGCTTATCAAGTTCTTGGGATATGGAAATGATTGAAAAAACAGCGCGTATTGCAGCAATTGAAGCAAGTGCAGATGGTATTAATTGGACTTTTTCTCCAATGGTAGATATATCAAGAGATCCACGATGGGGTAGAGTATCAGAAGGTAATGGTGAAGACCCATTTTTAGGCAGCGCAATTGCCAAAGCAATGGTGAATGGCTATCAAGCAGAAGATTTAACAGCAAACAATACGTTATTAGCATGTGTGAAACATTTTGCACTTTATGGAGCAGTTGAAGCAGGTAGAGACTATAATACTGTTGATATGAGCCGCATTAGAATGTATAATGAATACTTAGCGCCGTATAAAGCAGCAGTTGATGCAGGCGTGGGTTCTGTTATGGCATCTTTTAATGAAATTGATGGTATTCCTGCAACAGGAAATAAATGGTTGCTTACTGATTTACTTCGTGACGATTGGGGATTCAATGGTTTTATAGTAACCGATTACACAGGCATTTATGAAATGATAGATCACGGAATAGGGGATAAGTATGCGGTATCAGAACGTGCATTAAAAGCAGGCGTAGATATGGATATGGCTGGTGATTCTCCATCAATTCCTGCTGCATTTGCTAAAACATTGAAAGAATCTTATGATAACGGTAAGGTGACAATGGAAGAAATTGATGCTGCAGTAAGAAGAATGTTGACGGCTAAATTTCAGTTGGGTTTATTTGATGATCCTTATAAATATTGTGACATCAAAAGGGCTAAAACTGAAATTTTTACACCAGAACATAAAGCATACGCACGTAAAGTTGGTGCAGAATCTGTGGTGTTGTTGAAAAACGAAGCACAATTACTACCAATAAAAAAGTCTGGAACTATAGCTTTAATTGGTCCGTTGGCAAAAGCGGCTAATAATATGGCTGGTACATGGAGTGTAGCTACGGATCAAGAAAATTCAACTTCTGTTTTTGATGGTTTAACTGAAGTTGTTGGCGATAAAGCATCACTGTTATACGCAAAAGGTAGTAACGTAGATTATGATTTAGCGCTTGAAAATAGAGCAACAATGTTTGGTAAAGACATCCCTAGAGATAACCGAACAGATAAAGAACTTTTAGATGAAGCACTACAAATAGCAACTAAATCAGATGTTATAGTTGCTACGCTTGGTGAAACGGCAGAATTTAGTGGAGAAAGTAGTAGTAGAACAGATTTAGGAATTCCGCAAGTACAAAAAGATTTGTTGAACGCATTATTGAAAACAGGGAAACCGGTTGTTTTAGTGCTTTTTACAGGTAGACCATTGGTTTTGGTTGAAGAAAATGAAAATGTACCGGCAATACTTAATGTTTGGTTTCCGGGTAGTGAGGCAGGCTTGGCAATATCAGACGTGTTATTTGGCGATGTTAATCCATCAGGGAAATTAACAGCTACGTTCCCAAGAAATGTTGGGCAAGTTCCAATTTTTTACAATCATAAAAATACGGGTAGACCTTTAGGAAATAAAGAAGGTAAGTTTCAAAAATTTAAAAGTAATTATATTGATGTTCGTAATGAACCTTTATATCCGTTTGGTTACGGATTAAGTTACACAACTTTTAAATACAGTAATTTTAAAATAAATAAACCTGAAATAACAATGAATGATACGGTTACTGTTTCTGTAGCGGTAACCAATACGGGAGACTATGACGGAAAAGAAGTGGTCCAACTATATATCAGAGATGTTGTGGGTAGTATCACAAGACCAGTAAGAGAGCTGAAAGGTTTTCAAAAAGTAATGATTAAAAAAGGAGCGACAAAAACTGTTACTTTTAACTTAAGTGTTGAAGATTTAAAATTCTATAATTCAGATTTAGATTTTGTTGCAGAAGCTGGTGATTTTGAAGTGTTTGTGGGAACAGATTCAAATGCCGAATTAAAAGGGGAGTTTTCATTGTCAAAATAAAATAACATGAAAAAAGGCGTAATAGTTTTATTGATACTTCTGGTTTGTTCTTGTCAGTATAAACCAGAAGAAAAAAACACTAATACTACTGATGTTTCTATTGAAAATACCAATAGAACTGATTCCGAAACTTACATTAACCCTTTAGATATTGATTATACCTACATGGTGTATAATTCAACTAATAATATATCATACCGTTCAGGAGCAGATCCGGCAGTAATAGAGTTTAAAAGGGAATATTACATGTTTGTTACACGTTCTTTTGGGTATTGGCATTCTACTGATTTGGTCAATTGGAAATTTATTACGCCTCAACAATGGTTTTTTGAAGGTAGTAACGCACCCACGGCATTTAATTATAAAGATTCTCTAGTTTATTTTGCAGGTAATCCTGCGGGTTACGGTAGTATTCTTTATTCTGATGATTTAAAAAATGGAAAATGGAAACCAACAGCTTCTATTTCAACAGATATTCAAGATTCAGAATTGTTTATTGATGATGATGGCAAGTCGTATTTGTATTGGGGATCTTCAAATATTTACCCAATTAAAGTAAAAACACTAAATAAAAATGATCGTTTTTTAGAAACAGGTGTTAAAAAAGAGCTTATTAATTTAGAAGAAGAAAAACACGGATGGGAACGTTTTGGAGAAAACAACTTTCATCCCACGTTAAAAGAAGGTTATATGGAAGGCGCTTCCATGACTAAACACGATGGAAAATATTATTTACAATATGCAGCTCCCGGAACACAATTTAATGTGTATGCCGATGGTGCGTATGTAAGCGACTCACCTCTAGGTCCGTTTACGTATATGAAAAATAACCCCATGAGTTTTAAACCTGGCGGATTTGCAAACGGAGCAGGGCATGGTGTAACAGTAAAACAAACCAACGGCCAATACTGGCATTTTGCGACAATGGCATTAGCATCTAACTCGCAGTGGGAACGCCGTTTATGTATGTTTCCTACTTATTTTGATGATGACGGTTTAATGTATACCAACACAGCGTATGGCGATTATCCGCGTTTTGCACCAAGCCACCCTACAAAAGCGGGACAACATAATGGGTGGATGTTGCTATCGTACAAAGGTGATGTGACCGTTTCATCTTCATTAAAACAAGTTGAAAAGTTTACCTCAAATGATGATCAAGTTAAGATTACCGAATTGCCATTGGAGAAGAATGCTAATGGCCAAATATTAGCTAAAGTTTTAACTGATGAAAACCCTAAAACATTTTGGGTTGCAAAAGCTAATAATGGCGAACAATCTATTCAAATTGAAATGCAACAGTTAGGAAATATTCATGCCATTCAGTTGAATTTTCATGATTATGAATCGGGCATTTATACGCGTACAGAAGGATTAAAACATCAATTCACTATTGATGTATCAGAAGATGGTAGTACATGGAATACAGTTGTAGATAAAAGTAAGAGTAATAAAGATACACCTAACGCTTATATTGTGTTAGACAAACCTGTAAAAGCAAAGTTTGTACGTTATAATAATATAAAAGTTCCAGGTGCAAATTTTGCAATGTCTGAATTTCGAATATTTGGTATGGGCTTAGGAGAAAAACCAAAACCAGTTTCAGGTTTTAATATAAATAGAGAAAAAGATCGTAGAAATGTGTCTTTTACATGGAATGCGGTAGAAGGAGCGCAAGGGTATAATATACGCTGGGGAATAGCAAAAGATAAGTTATACCAATCATGGCAAATTTATGATAAGAATGAGCATTTTATGCGTTGTTTAGATCGTGATACGCCGTATTATTTTGCTATTGAAGCTTTTAATGAAAACGGAATTTCTGAAATTTCTGAAATTTTTTATGAGGAATAACAACTCAATTAAGAAAAACAGTCTGCAAAAATATATTTTATTAAAAAAAATAACAAAACATTACCATTTCAGGTAATCTCAATTTAAAATTTATCTTCTTTAAAACAAGCTTAAATTCTAATTAAAAGTTAAATTTTAAGTTTCTTACCCTATAAACATTGACTTGTAAGAATAAATAAAAAACATACATAGTAAACTATGATTTCTGTCATGTTTTTTAATTGCAATTAAAAATAATTTTGAGTAACCAATCTACCTTTTAGTGATCATATAGGTCTCATTTTTATAAGGTTAAGGCAAATATGTGAAGCTTAAAAAGTAGTCTGTATTAAATAATACTTTTTAATTTTTTTCATCATGATTATAGGAGTTGTAAAAGAACCGGATAAAGAAGATCGTGTATCTCTTCTTTCCGATGAAGTCAAAAAGCTAACAACCCAAGATATTCAAGTTTGGGTAGAAAAAGGAGCAGGAGAAAAAGCATTTTGTTTAGATGATGCTTACAAAAAAGCAGGAGCAATCTTAAAAACCAGGAAAGAGCTATTAATAAATGCCGATATATTAATAAGCATTCATCGAATAGAATTGCCTAAAGATTTAAAAAGTAAAGTTCTTATTGGTATATACCAACCTTTGTATGATGTTTCACAAATAGAAAATTTAGCCATTGATGGTCATGTTGTTTTTAGCATGGATATGCTTCCGAGAACTACGCGTGCTCAGTCTATGGATGTATTAAGTTCGCAATCTAATGTAGCCGGTTACGGTGCATTTATTTTAGCAGCATCTAATTACCCTCGTTATGTTCCTATGTTAATGACAGCAGCAGGTAGTATAAAACCAGCTACATTATTAGTTTTAGGCGCAGGTGTTGCAGGCCTACAGGCAATAGCTACAGGTCACCGTTTAGGGGCCGTTGTACAAGCTTTTGATACAAGGCCTGCGGTAAAAGAAGAAGTTGAAAGTTTGGGTGCTAAATTTATAGAAGTTGAAGGCGCTCAAGATGCTTCAAAAGCAAAAGGGTATGCAGTTGAACAAACGGAGGCATTTAAAGAAAAACAAAAAGCAAAAATAGCATCATGCATTCAAAAAGCAGATATTGTTATTACTACAGCTCAAATTTTTGGAAGTAAAGCTCCCATACTTGTAACTAAGGAAATGATTGAAACTATGGAGCCAGGCTCTGTAATTGTAGATTTAGCAGCTTCAACGGGTGGAAATACGGCTTTGACTAAAGATGCAACAAAAATTATTACACCTACCAACCAAGTAACTATTATCGGAGATTCAAATATACCTTCAAAATTCCCGTATGATTCTTCAAAATTATATGGTAGAAATATTACTAATTTTTTAAAGCTGATAACTACGGATAAAGGAGATTTAAATCTTGATTTTTCAGATGAATTAGTATCAGGTACTTGCATTACCAAAGATGGTAAAATAGTTAATGAAAGAGTAAGTAAGCTTTTGGAAGTAACAGTTTAGGAACTATAAAATAAAATATCATGCAAGATTTTTTTCAATTTATAACGGATAATGAACAAATGATTTACCTCATAATACTAATGATGTTTTTAGGTGTTGAAGTAATATCACAAGTACCATCTATACTCCATACACCTTTAATGAGTGGAGCAAATGCAATACATGGTGTTATTGTAATTGGAGCAATAATAGTGATGGGAGAATCTGATGCTAATAATTATTTAGCAATGTCAATTGGTTTCATAGCAGTAATTGTAGGAACTTTAAACGTAGTGGGAGGTTTTGTTGTAACAGATAAGATGCTTGGTATGTTTAAATCAGATAAAAAAAATAATAGTAATAACTAAAAATTTAAAAAGATGCTTAGTACTTCATTATTACTTATATGTTACCTAGTAGGTTCAGTAGCCTTTATTCTAGGTTTAAAAATGCTCTCTTCACCAAAAACTGCCTTAAATGGTAATCGGTTAGCAGCAGTTGGTATGCTTATAGCTATTGGCGGAACATTCTTATTTTATAGAAATTCAAATGGGGAACCTTTAGGTAACCTTATATACATATTTATTGCCATTGCAATAGGGGCAACGATAGGCACACTTGGGGCTAAAAAAGTAAAAATGACAGCCATGCCTCAATTGGTAAGTTTGTTTAACGGTGCAGGTGGGTTGTGCGCAAGTTTAATTTCAATTGTTGAATTTAACCGTATAATATCATCAAACACAATAAACCAGATTTCAACAGGCTTTTTATTAATTCTTATAGCAGATTTGTTAATTGGTAGTGTTTCTTTTTCAGGGAGTATGATTGCTTTTGCGAAATTAAACGGAAACATAAAAAAAGTCACTTCTTTTACAGGGCAACAGTTTATAAATTTTGGAATATTAATACTTATAATATTTCTAGCAGTATTAGTAGTAAATGGTAGTGTTAATACATCACTTTACTTTTACGCTATTTTTAGTTTAGCCTTGGTTTACGGAGTGTTATTTGTAGTACCTATTGGCGGTGCAGATATGCCAGTAGTAATATCATTACTAAACTCTTTTACCGGAATAGCTACAGCTTTTGCTGGTTTTCTATATAGTAACCAAGCAATGATGACTGGTGGTATACTCGTAGGTTCAGCAGGTACCATATTAACTCTTGTTATGTGCCGTGCAATGAATAGATCGTTAAGTAAAGTTTTACTGGGTTCTTTTGGGGCAAAAAAAACTGCTACTGGCGAAAGTGCTGAACGTGATTACAAAGAAATTTCGGTGTCTGATACAGCAATGATTATGAATTATGCACATAAAGTGATGATAGTTCCTGGTTATGGCTTAGCAGTAGCACAGGCACAACATGCTTGTCATGATTTAGATAAGATACTTACTGATAAGGGAATTGAGGTTAGTTATGCTATTCACCCAGTTGCAGGTCGTATGCCAGGTCATATGAATGTTTTGTTAGCAGAGGCAAATGTACCCTATGACGAATTAGAAGAAATGGAACCTTCAAATGATGAATTCCCTCATACTGATGTTGTATTAGTACTTGGTGCAAATGATGTCGTAAACCCTGCAGCAGAAAATGATCCGGCAAGTCCAATTTACGGCATGCAAATATTAGAAGTTGATAAAGCAAAGCAAGTAATTGTAAATAAACGTACCATGCACCCTGGCTATGCAGGTATTTCAAACGCTTTGTTTTACGAAGACAATACTTCTATGCTTTTCGGAGATGCAAAAAACGTATTAGAACAAATAATAACAGAAATCAAATCAATGTAAAACTCTAATAAACAATATTAAGATCAATTTTATCATAAAATAAAAAATCACTGATTATTAATTAAAAAATAGATATCATGAATTCACATGTAAAACATTCTCCAATTAAAACAGTCAATCCTTTTACAAACAAAATTGAAAAAGAGTTTGATGTAATGACTTCTGAACAAGTTGCAAAAATTATTGACAATGCAGATGTAGCTTTTAAAAGCTGGAAAAACACTCCTTTTTCAAAAAGAGCAACAATCATACGTAAAGTAGCGTCAATTATGAGAGAGCGGAAAGAAACTCTTGGTAAATTAGCAACTATTGAAATGGGTAAGTTACTCGCAGAAAGTATTTACGAAGTAGAACTTTCAGCTAATATTTTTGATTATTATGCTAATAATGCTGCTGAATTTTTAGCTGATAAGCCATTAGATGTTAAGCACGGTGAAGCATTTTTAAGTTATGAACCTATAGGGGTAATATTAAGTGTACAACCCTGGAACTTCCCTTACTACCAAATAACAAGATCTGCCGCTTCAAATTTAATGGCCGGTAATACCATGGTTTTAAAACACGCTTCAAATGTGCCACAATGCGCACAAATAATGGAAGATATTTTTAAAGAAGCAGGTTTACCAAATGGTGTTTATACTAATTTGTTTGTTCCGGGTAGATCAGTTTCCGCAATTGTTTCTAACCCAAAAATTAAAGCAGTAACCTTAACAGGTAGTAAACCCGCAGGTTCTAGTATTACAGCAGCTGCAGGTGAAAATGTTAAAAAATCAACTTTAGAATTAGGTGGTAGCGACCCTTTTATTGTTATGGCTGATGCCGATGTACAAGAAGCTGTAGATGTGGCTGTTTCAGGTAGAATGTGGAATGCAGGTCAAGTTTGCGTATCACCAAAAAGAGTTATAGTACCTAAAAGTCTGTACAATGAGTTTTTAGATAAAACTAAAAAAGCATTTGCAAATTTAGTTGTTGGTGATCCTATGGATGCGGCTACAAATGTGGCGCCTCTAAGTTCAGAACAAGCAGCAGTTGATGTACAAAAACAGGTTCAAAAAGCAGCAGAACAAGGAGCGGCAGTACGTATAGGTGGGAATAGAGTAGATAGAGAAGGTGCATTTTTAGAACCTACATTAATCACCGATATTACCCCTGAAATGGATGCATATTTTGAAGAGATTTTTGGTCCTGTATTTATGTTATATCAATATGATACAATTGATGAAGCTATTGAAATTGCAAATGCGACTGAATTTGGTTTGGGAGGTAGTGTTTTTGGAAAAGACACTAAAAAAGCAGTTGAAGTTGCTCGTAAAATTGATACCGGTATGGTATATATAAACCATGTAACGGGTATTGCCCCAGAATTACCATTTGGTGGTACAAAAGAATCTGGGTTTGGTAGAGAACAATCACCTGCTGGTATTTATGAATTTACAAATGCTAAACTGATAAGAACCACTTCTTCTGATAAAGCATATTAGAGCGTTTAATAAGAAAAGTTTAGAAAAAAAAACATATAAAATTATCTCATATGAAAATTCCAGAAACAATGAAAGCAGCAGTTGTGCATGAGTTTGGAGCACGATTGCAGATAGAAGAAGTTGAGGTTAAAAAACCAGGCAAAAACGAAGTTTTAGTAAAAGTGATTGCTTGTGGTGTTTGCCATACAGATTTGCATGCTATTGAAGGTGATTGGCCCGTTAAACCTATTATGCCGCTAATACCAGGTCATGAAGGTGTTGGGCATGTAGTTGCTCTTGGTGAAGATGTAGCCAATGTAAAAATTGGAGATGCCGTTGGTGTGCCTTGGCTTTATAGTGCTTGCGGATGCTGTGATTATTGTATTACAGGTTGGGAAACTTTATGCGAATCACAAGAAAACGGTGGTTATAGTGTAAATGGTGGCTTTGCCGAATACGTAATTGCTGATGCCAGGTACGTAGGTAAGTTGCCAAAAAACGCTAATTTTTTAGAATTAGCACCAATTTTATGTGCAGGTGTAACCGTTTATAAAGGTTTAAAAGAAACGGAAACAAAACCCGGAGAATGGGTCGCAATTTCAGGTATAGGAGGTCTAGGGCACGTAGCAGTTCAATATGCAAAAGCTATGGGAATGAAAGTTGCAGCGATTGACATTGCAGATGAAAAACTAGATTTAGCAAAACGGCTTGGTGCAGATATTGTTGTTAATGCTAAAAATACAGATCCAGGTACGTATTTGCAAAAAGAAATTGGTGGTGCGCATGGCGCATTAATTACCGCAGTATCACCAATAGCTTTTAAACAAGGTATGGAGGTACTAAGACGTAAAGGTACTATGGCTTTAAATGGCTTGCCACCTGGTGATTTTGATTTTCCAATATTTAGTACTGTTTTAAATAGAATAACCGTACGTGGTTCTATTGTTGGTACTCGTAAAGATTTGCAAGATGCTATAGATTTTGCAGTTGCGGGTAAAGTAAAAGCAAATATTCATAAAGCAAAATTAGAAGATATTAATGATGTTTTTGACCAAATGAAAGCAGGGAAAATTGAAGGACGTGTAGTTTTAGATTTTGCCTAGTAGTTTTTTAATAACTTTAAAAATGAGAGTTACATTTTTAATTGTAAGTGGAGATTAATCTTTTTTACAATTAAAAATGTAACTTTTTATATTTTAATACAATTACCATTGTAAGCTTATTAAAAACAGAAAATAACACAGCTTTTAATTTAGTAGAATTGCAGTACGAAGGAAAAAAACAAGTCTAAAAATTACGTCTATCTCTCAAGGACTTTTTACTACAAAAGACTTTTATTTTTTACCATTGCGGAAAACCACATTATAAATTGATTTTGTTTTTTGATCTTTGAATAGAGCCACTTGCAGTTGTATATTTATAAAATAGCTATAAATTGCATGGTGTAAGAATATTCAACCTTAAAACAGTGGAAGCTAAAAAATACAAAACGGAACAAAACTTCCGCATAGCCAACCAAAATGGCAGTATAAAAGGAAGAAAGTTCCGCATATAAACAAGTTGTAGCACATTGCGGAAATCAATCCTCATAATATTATTTGTAACTTACAAACAACTATTAACCAATTATATATAAAATTATGAAAACAAAAATGACATTTGTATTGATTATAATTTTCGGAATTGTAATTACAAGTTGCAAACAAAAGGAAGAAAAAGTTGAAGTTGAAGAAGTGAAAATAGATTTAATTAATAATGAATTTCCTGAAGCAAAACAAGAAGTGAAATCAGTTTTGGACAGTTTATTCATCAGCATTCAAAAAAGAGAAACAGAGGAATTACTTTCTTATCATTTGTACTCGGATAAATTTACAGAATTTCGTGATGGATTGCCGAGAACAGGTTCATCTGAAAATGAAGAATATGAAAGACAATTAATAAAGAATATTTCTTCTTTTGATTACAATCTTGGAGATTTAAAAATCGACATTTTTGATAGAGTTGCCATTGTTACCTTCAATGCTGATTTCCGACCTACTATTGGAGAAAATGTTGTCCAATTATGGAGACAGGGAACAATTGTATTTGTCAAGAATAACGGAGTTTGGAGAATTACGCATGAACACTTCTCACCTATGAATGTAGAAGAATCGGAATAAAAAACGTGCTACAACACAGTATATAATTAATGGCTAGTTTTAGCTTACTTACGAAAATCCTCGCGGATTTTCTATTCGGTATTTGTTTGCTAAATTAGGTGCTTAAACACGCCACTAATCATATACATAACCGTTGGCGGTAATTTGAATGACAACCTATAAACAAGAAATTAAAGACCATTCCAGAGAATTAATTTGGAAACACTCAATCGACAATTTAACATTGAATCGGGAGGATAGCAAAATTCTAAATTCAAAATATATTAATCGACTTTGGGACTTTGCATTTGAAGACCATATTTTAAAGTATGGAATTGCCGATAAAGTAAATGAGCAATACCTTAATGATTGGAATAGTTTTTCAGAACAAACTTATTCAACAAAAAAAACTGACGAGTTAAAAGTTGCTTATCTATGTGGACCTGAACCTCAAAATGATTTAGACCACTTATTAAATTTAGGGATTAGAATTGAAAACGTTTATGCTTTTGAAAGCGAAAAACAAGCATATAACCAAGCTCTTAATTCATTAAAAGACAGTTATCCAACTTTAAAAATATTTAATGGTAAAATTGACCACTATCTAAAATCTACGGCAGTCAAATTTGATATTGTCTATTTAGATTTTACAGCACCTTTATTTAGCAGAGATTCTAAACCATTTCAAACTATAATTACATTATTCGAAAATCAATCATTGAGCAATCTTTCAAGTCTAATTGTAAATACTTGTTATCCTGACAAATCAAATGAAAATATTGACTTTTTGACTTCCTATTTCCATTATCAAGCATTTTATGATTATCTGATTTATGATTCATCAGATAAAGATGGAAAAGGTCGTTTTATGGAAGATAATTTTTCAGCAGGTATTTATGATAAAGAAGAGTTTAAGCCATACGTGGATAAGAATTTTGAATATGCTTATTCAGCTTTCCAAACAAATTTCATAATAAACTATAGTAATCACATTTTACCAATTACAAATGTTCTAAAAAACCCTTTGTTATTAAAAAGGTTATTTACAACAGACTCGAAAACTATTCTAGAAGAAATAGACAAATTTGAGAAAAACGAAAGCACATATTTAAGTCCTACAAACTATTCGCTCTTCCATTTTTTTAATGAAATAATGGAAGGTGATTCCAAAATTAAAAGAAGCTGGAAAAATTTTATTTCAAAGAATGACTATAATGGTCATAGTATGGAAATGGCTGTGAAGTTTTTCTATATGCAATTAAATGCGCCATCAGAGGGATTTATGCAAATATTATCGGATGGAATGAAAAAATCGATTCCAGAAATAATGGCTAATATACCAGATTCAATAAAAAATGAAAGTAGAGGATTGTTTTGTGATGTCCCAATGATTCATTTATGGCAAGAATTAGCTATAAATCAATTAGGTTATCCATATCATCACAACACTAAAGCTCACAAGAGATTTTCTTATACTGCGAAGGAAAGAAAAATGTGTGTTGATATATTTACGTTTGACCAATGTAGGTCTTTGTATGATTGGCTTCCAATGATTGAATATTATGGAGAAGATTTGAAAATTATGGAACGACAGATTTTGACAAGAATATGTATTGACGCCATCGCAAAACATAGTTTGCATATTTTACAAAACCAGTATTTTGGAGCACACATTGTCTGTATAAATGATAGAAGTTGGTCTGAAAATCACTATTTTGATAATCGAGAAAATTTAGAATAAAAAACTACCGCCAACAATGGCTATAAGTAATTGCTTGTTCTTGCCTACTTGTGAAAATCCTCGCGGATTTTCAGTTTGGTGTGTACTTGCTAAATTAAGTGATAACCCACGCAACTACTCATAGCCGAGACCGTTGTGCATAATGCGGAAAATCGTTCTAAACATCAACATTTGAACTAAAAAAGCCAACGCGCAAACAGCACATTTATTTTTTTTGCCAATGCGAAAAGCCAACGCTTAAAAAAACAAAAAGAGCTGTTTCTTTGCCAACGCTAAATCCGTTCTTGACAATCGGAATAAAAAACTTTGCAACACCATTGCATCGAAATTTATTTATCTTTGTGCCAATGAAATTTATAACTATCATACTATCATTATTAATTCTTGGTTTATCAATCAAACCTTGTTCTGATGGAAATAATGCCGAAGACCAACATCAAGAAGAAATATCTGCTGAACACAATCATCAAAATGATAGTGATGATACTTGTCCAATAACTTGTATTTGTAATTGTTGCGGAATCGCAATTACATATGAACCAATTCAAACTTTTGAATTAGGTGTTAATAATCAAATCTCTACAGAAATATTATCTGTCTATCAATCAATCTACAGATTTAACTTTCATTCCAATATCTGGCAACCGCCACAATTAATTAGCTAAAAATATCGACTAAAAGTCAAAATTTTAAAGTTAATTAATATTTACATTTTCAATGAATAAATACATATTGAGCGCAATGCTCACAATTATAACGTGCTTTTCTATAAAAGCGCAAACATCTGATATACAAATAAAGGTAGTTTCAGAATCCGAAAACGAACCGTTATTAGGAGCAACAGTATATTTTGAGGAATTAGAAAAAGGAGCAGTAACCGATTTTGACGGAATTGCAACTTTTACAGAAATTCCAAACGGAGAACATATTATAATAATTTCATATTTAGGTTTTGAAACCTTAAAAACTACTATTCTAATCCCTAATAATTCAGATTTAATTTTCAAATTAAAAAGTGGTGGAAACGAATTGGACGAAGTTGTATTGCAATCTTCAAGAAGTACAAGAACGGTAAGAAAAATTCCAATAAGAATAGAATATATTGGTGCAGAAGAGTTAGGAGAAAAAGCCATAATGAATCCCACTAATATCTCAATGGTACTTCGTGAAAGCACAGGAATTCAAATGCAACAAACTTCTTTAAGTAGCGGAAGTACAAATATTAGAATTCAAGGACTCGATGGACGTTACACACAACTTTTAAGAGATGGATTTCCACTTTATGGAGGCTTTTCAAGTGGTTTGAGTATTTTACAAATTCCACCTTTAGACTTGCAACAATTTGAAATTATTAAAGGAAGTTCATCTACACTTTATGGTGGTGGAGCAATTGCAGGTTTAATAAATATGGTATCAAAAACACCAGACGAAGAACCTGCTTTAGACATTATGCTTACACAAACACAAGCATTAGGAAGTACTGCAAATGTATTTTACAGCAAACGGAATGAAAAGTTTGGTATTTCGCTTTACGGTTCAGGTCACTATCAAAAAGCTTATGACCCAGAAGATGATGGCTTTAGTAATTTACCAAAAACTAAATCTATTTCATTTAATCCAAAATTCTTTTATTATCCATCTGCCAAAACTACTTTTTGGTTTGGTCTAAACGGAACTTATGACGATAGAATTGGTGGAGACATTACTAAAATAGAAAGTGGCGAAAATGGAATTCATCAATATACAGAGGAAAACATTTCAAAAAGATTGAGTAGTCAAGCAGTTTACAAAACTCAAATAGATTCTATTAGTTCTTTGAACATTAAAAATAGTGTATCCTTTTTCGATAGAAATTTAACGATTCCCGATTTCAATTTTGATGGTAAACAAACCAACACATTTACAGAAATAACTTATCAAAGAGAAACATCAAGAGCAGATTGGATTTTTGGAGCAAATTTATATACTTCAAACTTTGACGAAAATGATAATGCAACTTTACAACGTGACCAAAAAGACATCACTTACGGAATGTTTGCTAACAATATTTATGACCTTTCCGAGAATTGGATTTTAGAAACTGGATTGCGAGCAGATTACAATACTGATTTTGGTTTTTTTCCACTTCCAAAAATTTCATTGCTTTATAAAAATGATAGCGGATTTTCGAGTAGAATTGGTGGTGGTTTAGGTTACAAAATTCCAGATATTTTTACAGAAGAGGCTGAATTTATAAACTTTGAAAATGTACTTGGCATTGATAAATCTTCATTAAAAGCAGAACGTTCCTATGGTGTAAATCTTGATTTCAATTACCAAACACGTTTATTTGAAAACATTGGTTTTTCTATTAATCAACTTTTTTATGTTACAGCAATTAACAACGGTTTGTTATTGAATAGTACAAATAACGGTTTGTTTGCATTTGAAAATGCAACTGATGAAATTTTTAGCAAAGGAGCAGAAACAAATATAAAGTTTACTTATAAAGATTTTAGATGGTTTTTAAATTATGCGCTTATAGACACTAAATTGAACTATTTGGCAGGAAATCCACAAAAACCACTAACCGCAAAACATAATGCAGGAAGTGTATTGATGTACGAATCTGAAAAATGGCGTATAGGTTATGAAACTTTTTACACAGGAAAACAATTTTTATCTAACGGAACCGAAACGACAGATTTTGTAACTATGGGTTTACTATTAATGCGTAATTTTAAATTTGGTAGTGCATTTGTGAACTTTGAAAATTTTACAGACAGAAGACAAAGTAGGTTTTCACCTTTGGTTTTACCACCACACGAAAATCCAGAATTTCCAGAAATCTATGCACCAACAGACGGTTTTATTTTTAGCGTTGGAATTATTATTAAACCGTTTGGAAACGAAGAGCATCATTAACTATGAAAACAATTGAAGAATTTTTAGAGTCAAAAAATATTAGAGTAACTGCAATGCGTTTATTAATTTATAAATTCCTTGCCGAAAAACTAGTTGCAGTTACGTTAAGTGATATAGAAAATGCTTTTGAGAAAGCAGATAGAACAACATTGTACAGAACTATTAAAACATTTGAAGAAAAAGAAATTGTGCATCAAATAGACGATGGCACAGGAATAACGAAATATGCTTTGTGCGAAAAGGGTTGTAATTGTGAGATTGAAACCGATTTGCATTTACATTTTCATTGTAATAACTGTAATGAAACCATTTGTTTAACAGAACATAAAATCCCTCAAATAAAAGTGCCTGATGGCTTTGTTTCAGAAAATGTAAACTTGGTTGTAAAAGGTATTTGCGATAAATGTAGCGGACAATAAATGCACTTCCATTGCATTGGTTATTATAGCATTTTTACATAAAATTAGAAACTATGTTATTATTCGCTTATCTCATATTGTATTTTTTATTGGTCTTTGTTTTAAGGTCTGTATTACTTTGGAAAAAAACTGGAATAAATCCATTCACATTTGAAAAGACAGATAATGCACACGATTATAATGGCAAGATTTTTACATTTATCACAGTTCTTGAGCTAATTGTTATAGGAATCTATGCTTTCAAAGAAGAATGGTATCAATATTTACTTCCTTTTTGGTATTTGGAAAATCAAACTTTACAGAAAATTGGTTGGGTACTTTTGTTGGTATCGCTGATTTTTGTTTGGTTTTCTCAAAGCCAAATGGCAAATTCTTGGAGAATCGGAATTGATGAAAACAACAAAACCAAATTGGTAACAAAAGGAGTATTTTCAATTTCAAGAAATCCTATATTTTTAGGAATAATGATTACGAATATTGGGTTATTCCTTGTAATTCCTAATGCATTTACATTACTAATAATTTCATTATCTACTTTAAGCATAAATACACAAATACGTTTGGAAGAAGAATTTTTAAAACGTGAATTCGGAAATGAATATAAAGAATACGCAAAAAAAGTAAGACGATGGATTTAATAATTAACGTAAAATTGCCAACGCTTAAAGCCATACACATTTACAGTCGCATCATCCAAGCTTCACCAAAACTGTAAAAGAGTATGTCTTGCCAACGCTCACTTTGGAACTAAATAACAAACATCGGAAAACCAAGCTGAACGTGAAAAGCACTATGCACAACAACGTGTATAAAACATAGCTATTATAGGCTTTCCGAGAGGTTTTTGTGTATTTGCAAAGTACGCCAAATTTTTAATTTTGTATATTTGAAAAAGCAAAATTAAATATAAAAATTAAAAATTCGGCTCGTGCTAAATCCGAAAAGTTAGCGTTTATTTATACGCTACGTTTCATACACAAGACCGTTGTATGCAATGCCGAAAAAAAATAAAAATCTATGAATTTAAAAGAATTAAAAGATGATATTTTAAAAACAATTGAGAATTTAAAAAATCACGGAAAATTCCCAAAAGAAAATAACCTTTATGATTATAAACTTGAATTAAATTTTTACGGTTTAACAGATGTGGTTGAAATATTTATGAGAAATTTCGCCAAAGATATTTTGTCTTTTTCAAATTCTAATGGCGGAATTCTATTACTCGGTATAAAAGAAGATAAATCAACTGGTCAATTAGATGACACAGGATTAAATCAAAAAAACATTGATTTACTCACCAAAATAGACTTAAACTTAGTCTCACAACAGTTTAATAAAATTGCAAAAACTGGAGTTGATTTAGATTTACAATCATTTCAAACTGGCACAAGAAAATTTTATTGGGATTATTAATTGAAAAACAAAATCAAATAATAATCCCAATAAACGACTTCGAAAAATATAATTTAAAAAAAGGAGAAATAACATATAGAGTATCAGGAAAAAATGCAACTGCTAATTCAACCACCCAAGATTTTAATCGATTTATTCAAATAAAAGCCAATGAGAAAAATAAGGAATTTATGGAAATTTGGTCAAAATTATTACCTGAAATGTTTGACATAAACCCAAGAGAAGTATTGATTTTAAATCCTAAAAGTAATACCGTTTATGGTTATAATTCAAAAGAAAATTTACTTTCAAGTAGTGAAATAGATATCGACCAAACAGAAGACGGAGCTTTTAATGTAATTTTGAATGCAATTTCCGCTGGAGATATAGGGAAAATATCAACTGATGAAGGGAAACCCATTTATAAAATTGTTGGAGAATTAAAAAGTAAAACCCCAAGAGATTTCATTTATTTCTCTTCTTTAATGAAACAAATAAAAGTTATTTCTAATTATAATTTTTCTTCCACGCAATTAAAATATGTTTTTAAATATTTAAAATGGAGTACCGATAATAGTTTTAAAATTGAGAACCCAGATGAAACAAAAATAAATCCTGAATTTAATCAATATATGTGGATTGAAATACTTGATAAAACTCATAAGGTCGTATTTTCTAAAAATGCAATTGAACCAATAACAGAGGCTATAAATAAACCCAAAAATCATTTAGCTATATTTGGTAAAGAATTACAACTTAAGTCAAAAAAGAAAACCAAATAGCACTGCATACAACAATGGCTAAAATTAATACAGGTTTTGGTGCTTAATCCAAAGTTTAGTGTATTTTTATAAAGTCCGCCAAATCTTTTGATTTGGCTTTAGAACAGAAAAAGATAAAACAAAATAAAAAGCTTTGGCTAATCGCTTAATCCGAAATTAAATGCTAATTTAATCCCGTACTAACATTAGCCGAGCCGTTGTCATTAATTTTAT
>NZ_JAHKQN010000003.1 GCF_018861125.1 Cellulophaga baltica
ACGCTTAGCCCAACCGTTGGCAGTAATTTAAAAATCACTCAACCTTTAAACTATTCAACTAATGAAAAAAGCCTTATTTTGGATTTCAATCGCTCTTAATATAATCTTGATTCTCGGAATATTTTGGAATAATTTTAATTCACCTTCTAATGAATTAGGAATTTTAAAACAAGATATTGAAGTCGGTTTTTTTATGGGAAATGAAACTGTATTTACTCTACCAAAAGGCTTAACTGTAAAAGATAAATCTGAGCGTGGAATAGCCGCAATTGGACAATTTGAAAATAATAGATTTTACATAGTAATTACATCGGATAAAGATATTGTAGATTATAATGTTGATGAAAAGGAAATAAATCAAAACGGTAATTACTATTCAGCAGAATTTAAAACTTATTTAAACGAAGAATAAATGAAAGAAAGTAAAACTCTAAAATGGATGTTTATTTCGGTTGGCGGAATTATAATGTGTCTGATTAGTTTTACTCTAATTTATGATTTATTAATTCCAGACCTTTGTTACTATCATTTGAACGAAATGAATTCATTTTTGAACCTTTTTTATAGTGCTGGACCTGCTGACAATGGACATCCAAGTCCGAATTTATTGAATTTGATAATTTCGTTAATTACTGGCGGGATTTTAGGAAATGGAATTTATAAATATTTGACAAATAAAAACAAACGAAAAATAAAAACTACTGCCAACATTGTATAAAAATAATGCGTAAGTTTATTCCTAAATCTAAAGTTAGTGCTTGTTTGCTTGCGTCTGATTTTCCTTCGGAAAATCCTCGCACTCAAACTACGCACTATTCTTATACGTAACCGTTGCCAGTAATTTGATGAAACATTCGATTTTCATATTAACAATCTTATTTACTCTGAATTTATTCGGACAAAAACCGACTGAAAAAGTTGGAGAAATTGAGGTTGAATTAGTTGGACATAACTTCAAAAGAAATTCAGATTACGAATTGACCAAAAAGAAAACGAACCGAAAAAATCGACCATTTTCAAAAATGTATTTCGATTCAAATGGAATTTTGCTTGAATCAATAAGTTTTGGAAAACATCACAATACTGACTTAAGGCTTTTAAACCAAATCAATATTTATACCTACGATTCAAATGGTTTGAAAACAAAAGTGGACATTTGGGAAACAGATTACGATAAAAATCTATCATATCAGTTTTATAAAAAGTATGATTTAGATAGCACGAAATCAAAGATTATATCGGAAAAAATGTATGAAATTAAATCGGATACGATTTACACTCAAACCGACTATTGGTATAATAAAAATGGCGAATATCAAGGCGTGTTCTTTGATTCAACTTACTATTACAAAAGAGAATACAATGAAAATGGAAATCTTTTAAAGTTACAGCAGATTTATAATGGAAAACTGAATTGGGAAACGAATTATTCTTATTCTGACAGTCAAAGAATTGGCCTATTCCAGACATATTATAATGACGGAAAAGATTACTCAAAAAAAGAAATTAGAACTTATGACAATCTTGGTCGTTTGATTGAAATCGAAGAATTGCAATTAACAAAAGATGGATTGGAAGAAAAGACTAAATACTATTATGGCAAAAATGGAATTGTTGAGAAAATTGAGGAATATGACTCTTATAACCGAGAAGATGGATATGAATTGGTTTCCTATCTTGAAATTAAAGTGAAAAGTAAAGTAATCGTTGATTCGTTAATTGCGGAAAAAATAAACGAACAAATAATGACTGAATAAAAAACTACTGGCAACAATGGCTATAAGTAATTGCTTGTTCTCGCCTACTTCTGAAAATCCTCGCGGATTTTCAGTTTGGTGTGTACTTGCAAATTTAAGTACTAACCCACACAACTACTCATAGCCTAGACCGTTAGCCACAATACTCAAAATATCAACAGAATTCAACATTGGAAATTGATTTAAAAACTTTCATAGCATTAAAGGAATTTCATCTACTTGATTCCGTTCCTGATAACTATAAAAGTTTAGAATTTATTACCAAAGCGAGTACCGAATTAATTCAATCAATCTACGATTCAAAGCCTAAACTCGGAGAAGGCGAAGTTTTTATAGAAACCCTTTCAATTAAAATTTTACTTGCTACAAAAAGCATTATCGAATTGGGAGAAGGAACAAAAGTTTCTGCTCTGACTAAAGACAGTAATGTAAAACTATTAGATTTCCCATCAATAAACATACTTACCCGTTCCATAATTGAAGCATTTTTAACGTTAGAATATCTTTTCTTCAATGATTTAGACTTAGAAGAAAGGAATTTTCGGTTTTACATTTGGCAGATTTCGGGCTATAAATCAAGACAAGGTTTTTTTGACGGAAAAGGAAAACTAAAGGAAAATGTCAATGAAAAACTAAAAACGGAATTAGAAGAAATTAAGCGTTTAAAAAAAGTAATTGAACAATCTAAATTTTATAAAACTATTGACAAACATCGATTATATAAATTGGACACATATGGACTACCGAGGCTTGTAAGTTGGTCAAAATTGATAACTCAAAGTGTTTTAAAGAATTCCCTTTTTGAGACACCTTATAAGTTATATTCAAATTATGCACATTCTGAATTTATTTCTCTAATCCAAATGAATGGACAAGCAACTTTGAATAAAGGTTCAAAGGAAAATAATGATTCTATTCTAAATTCCTTAAGGCTTGTAAAAATGATAAATTGCATAGTTATAGTCGGGTTGAAAAACAAGTTTGAATTTGCTTCGAAAGTCTTTGAAAAATATGATGAGGAAACTAAAACAACAATTTTGTTTTGGAATGAATTCGGTACGGAATAAGTACTGTGGCTAACAATGGCTATAACAAATAGGCCATAAAGTGCTACATTTAAAGGCTTGGGTTTATTTACTAAGTCCGCCAAATCTTTTGGATTTGGCAATTAAAAAAGAAAAAATAATTACAAAACAAAAAGCTCTGGCTAGCAGACCAGACGGAAACGAAAAGTTTCCTTGCCTGCCCTACTTGCCATAGCCGAGACGTTACAAGCAAGCTGAAAAATAACAACCTATGAAAAACATAAACCTGACACTATTGATTTCTATTATAATTCTAACCTCAAGCTGTTCAGAAAATAATAGAAACGAATATAATTTAAACGGACTAGCAAAAAATATCCCGAATAATACTTTGATTTATCTATTAGAAGACGGTAAATCGAAAGATTCCGTCAAAATTATTAATGAAAAATTTAGTTTTAACGGAGTAATAGAAGAACCAACTGAATTCGATTTGTTAATAAAAGAAACAATGGATTATAAGAGTATTTGGCTAGAAAAAGGCAATATTACTTTTGAGTCAGAAAAAGGAGATTTTAAAAATGCTAAAGTCATCGGCTCTCAATCGCAAATTGAAAGTGAAAAGCTTTGGAAACCAATTTGGGTTTACAGAAAAAAAAGAGATAGTCTTTCAAGATTTGTATCAGATAAAGAAGTTAACGACAGTCTCAAGAAAATAGCCTCTTTTGAACTTGAAAAAGTTCATAATAACAGACTTAAAATAGAAGCTGATTTTATTAAAAACAATCCCGATTCATATGTGAGTGCTTCTACTCTTGATTTTTATTCAACGTCATTAAATAAAAAATCAGTATTAGAACTATATAATGGTTTTAGTGAAAGACTTAAAAATTCAACTTATGGACAATCTATAAAGAAATATTTAAGTTTAAATAAAGAGTTTAGAATTGGAGATAAATATGTCGATTTTGAAATGAATGATATTAACGGAGTGAAAAGTAAATTGTCAAGTTTTGAGGGTAAGGTTATTCTTTTAGAATTTTGGTCTTCAGGTTGTGGTCCTTGCAGAAAAGAAAACCCTAACCTTGTAAAAAGTTATGAAAAATATAATCCTCTTGGGTTTGAAGTTTTTGCTGTTTCACAAGATTTAGATAAAGAGCGTTGGCTAAAAGCAATTGAAAAAGATGGACTTCCTTGGAAACACGTAAGTGAATTAAAAAAGAAAGATGTTGCTTCTCTTACTTATGGTGTGAATTCAATTCCTGATAATTTCTTGATTGATAAAAAAGGAATCATTATTGGACAAAACTTAAGAGGAGAAAAATTGAATGACAAACTAAATGAAATTTTAGTAGAAAAAGCCAGCTTGTAACACCGTATATAATTTATTGCTAGTTCTAGATTACTTACGAAAATCCTCGCGGATTTTCTATTCGGTTTTTATTTGCTAAATTTAGTGCTTAAACCACGCAACAAACCATATACAAACACGTTGTAACCAATTTAAAAAATGAAATATATAGTCATTCCTTACATTGCTTTTGGATTTGTATTGTCTTTAACTTTAGGAGTGGAATATATTTGTGTGGGACAAGAAATGTTCCCTGATTATTACGGTAGTCCTTTAGTGTTTAAGCAAAAATCTTTAGGAAGTTCAATGGAGTACTTCTATAGTATTTCTGGACTAGTTCTAAATACTATAATTTGGAGTGTTTTAATATTTCTTCTTAGGTACACCATTCACAAATTAATTAATAAAATAGGAGCAAATAAAAGTATCAATAACATCTATAAAGTAATTGTTGTTTTGCTAATTGGATTTTCCTCCCTTAATATCTTAGTTGATTCTGCTATGCTCGGAAGTGGCTTTGAAGAAGGACGAAACTTCTGGTATATGGATTTGGATAAAGAAGCTGAAAACTGGGGTATGAAATGTGACGGAGAATGGAAAATGTTTGCGAAATAAAAACTGGTTACAACAAAACCTATAAAAAATACGGGCTTCGGGCTTAATCTAAAGGTTTGTGTATATTTATGATGTCCGCAAAATCTTTGGGATTTTGCTTTAAACAAGGTAAACAAAAAACAAAACAAAAAGATTTCGCTATGTGCGTGGCGGAAAGCAAACGCCAGTTTGCTCCCGTACTGTTCATAGCTCAACCGTTGCCACACATTTGAGAAAAAACCGAATGAAAGACAAAAATCATTTAATTAGATTGATAATAATTTTAGGAATTGGAACATTTCTATCATATCGAATTTATCAATTTCGATTTTCGAGCTTTCTATTTGACGTATTCATTGTTGGCGGAATTTCCATAATCGGATTTTTATTTTGGATTTGGTCAATTAGAAAAGATTATAAGAAATATAAAGCGACTAAAAATAAACGATTTTGGATTGGTGGAATAATCGGAATTGTGTTTATCGGACTAATTTTCGGAATCTATCTAAAAAATAATGCGGAATTTAATAAACCGACTTTGGTTCGTGTTTATTATGATGGAGATTTTAATGGAACAAGTATTGATTTCAAAACAGACGGAACTTATATCTTTGACAACTTTGCAATCGGATTTAGCGATTATGTTCACGGGAATTATAAAATAAATGGGCAATTAATTACATTGGACAAAAAAGAGATAGATAATGTCATTAAAACTGACTTGCTCGAAATAAAAGATCTTAAAGAAAACGGAATAGACCATTTGGCAGGAAAATATTTATTCCAAATTGAATCTAATGGAAAGGAAATTGAGAGATCAACGAAATTTCGAGTAGTTATTGACAATAGAAAATAAAAACGTGTGGCAACAACGTGTATAAAACATAGCTAATAAGTGCTAAATCGAAAAGTTTGTGCGTATTTACAAAGTCTGCCAAATTTTTAAATTTGGCTTTTAAGATTGATAAGTTAAAAACAAAATATAAAAATTCGGCTCTGTGTTTATCCGAAAAGTAGCACCTTTTTACACGCTACGTTTCATACACAAGGCCGTTGGCAACAATTCAAACTAAACAATGAAATTAGAATTTATACTTGAGGAAAATGATTTCTTGGACTATCATTTATTTTCAATTTCAGAGAGTAAGAATGCAAAAAAGATAGAAAAGATTGGCAAATTCGTTCTTGCCGGTTTCTTTATTTATTTCGGTCTGAATTTATATAACTCCGACAATATTGAGTTAGCAATTTTATTTGGTGTTTTAGCAATTTTGTCCATTCTGTTTTTTAATAAACTTTACAAATCTCGGATGAAAAAACACCAATCAAAAATTATTAAAAACAGTTATTCAAAAAGAATCGGAGAAAAAGAAACAATGGAATTCACTCCCGAATATCTCATAACCGAGGACAAAACTGGACAAGGAAAAACAAAATTATCTGAAATTGAATGCGTAAATGAAGTGCCTAATAATTTTTTTGTAAAGCTATCTAATGGGTCATCTTTTATTATTTCAAAAAAGAAACTTAAGAATTTGGACCAACTAAAAGAGAAATGGAAAGCACTTAATATCCCAATAATTGAGCACTTGAATTGGGAATGGAATTAATTGAGCAAGTTTATGCAAAATGGACCCTACTCAAACGTAACTGTTGCAAAGGGACTTCCAACTCGAACGGAGAAAAACTGTTGCCAACAAAACCTATAAACAATACGGGCTTCGGGCATATCCGCGGGGTTTGCGTATTTTTATGAAGTCCGCAAAATCTTTGGGATTTTGCTTTAAACAAGGAAAAGAAAAAACAAAACAAAAAGATTTCGCTATGTGCGTGGCGGAAAGCAAACGCTAGTTTGCTCCCGTACTGTTCATAGCTAAACCGTTAGGCAACATATGAAACCGACTTCAGAACTATATAATCAATCATTCCGAATTCTATTCTTCGACGAAATGTGGGAATACGAAAAAACAATTTCGGAACTGAACGAAAAACTGAAAACGGAAAAGAATAGCAATGCTTTTAATAATTTAGGAGTTGCTCATTTTGAAATCGGACAACTGGAAAAAGGACTTGAAAATTTGAATTTAGCAATTGAATTTGACGAGCAGAATTCGATAGCTTACTCAAATCGTGCGGAATTGAATAAAAAGTGGAATAAAAATCAAGACGCTGAAAATGATTATGGAAAAGCAATCGAATTAAATCCAAAAGACGCAACTTTTTGGAGATGTAGAGCTTACTTAAGAAAGGAAAATGGAGAATTAGAAAAAGCGTTATCTGATTTTAAACAAGCAAAGAAAATTGAACCAAGATTTCAACCAACAAAGAACGAAATAGCGGAATTGGAAAAAGGACTCGGAATCGAACGAAAAAATTGGATTGAAAAACTAATCAGAAAATGACAAAACAAGAGTTCTTATTTCATTTAAAAGGTGCAAGTTTAGTTGCTCTAAAATTTGCGGAGAATTATATAAAAAACAAGCTGACAACTGATTTCAAGTATAATGTGATTTTAAATGCTTCGACAGATGACCCAAAACTTACTCAATTTGATATTTATCGAGAAGATGATGGAAAAATGAAATTGGATTTAACTGACCAAGAGGTTGTTGAATTACTTTATCGGAAAGGAAAAGTGCCTGTTTGGATTGATATTAACGTGCTAAAATCGAGTAGAAAAAGTACAACTTTTAATTTGCTTTGTTCAGGTAGATATTCAGATGATAAAAAAGAATATTATTATAACGACAATGGTTCTGGACCATTTGGAATAAAAAGTCCAAAACTGCCAGTTGATTATAAGGAAGGAAAGAAATTTAAACTAAAATAAATACGTTGCCTAACACCGTATATAATTTATTGCTAGTTCTAGCCTACTTACGAAAATCCTCGCGGATTTTCTATTCGGTTTGTATTTGCTAAATTAGGTGCTTAAAACACGTAACAAACCATATACAAACACGTTAGGCATAATTTTGACCCGTCCTGAATAAA
>NZ_JAHKQN010000012.1:0-1809 GCF_018861125.1 Cellulophaga baltica
ATGTTTCAGATTTAGAGACTTTAACTAGTCTTGTAAATAATAATGACGGTACAATAACTTATACAGACGAGGATGGAGTTGATCAAACGATAGATTTAGTAAGTGACCAGGCGAACAATGATATTCAAGTTGGAGCTGATGGAGGTTTATATTTAAATGTAGCTTCTGTTACTATTTCTGAAACTGTTACTTCTCTTGTTGATAACACCGATGGTACTTTCACGTATACTAATGAAGATGGTTTAGCAACTACATTCGATGCAAAACGTTCAACAGTGGTGGATAATGGTGATGGCACCTTTACTATTACAGATGATTCAGGAAACGCAGCAGTAATAGATACAAATAATACAATCACTACTTTAGTAGATAATGGTGACGGAAGTTTTACGTACACATCAGAAGACGGAACGGCAACAACATTCACAGAGACAACTTCTACTTTAGTTGATAACACCGATGGTACTTTCACGTATACAAATGAAGATGGCATAGCAACTACATTCGATGCAAAACGTTCAACAGTAGTAGATAATGGTGATGGAACATTTACAATTACAGATGATTCAGGAAACGCAGCAGTAGTAGATACAAATAATACAATCACTACTTTAGTAGATAATGGCGACGGAAGTTTTACGTACACATCAGAAGATGGAACGGCAACAACATTCACAGAAACAACTTCTACATTAGTAGATAACACAAACGGTACTTTCACGTATACTAATGAAGATGGTTTAGCAACTACATTTGATTCAAAACGTTCAACAGTGGTGGATAATGGTGATGGCACCTTTACCATTACAGATGATTCAGGAAATGCAGCAGTAATAGATACAAATAATACAATCACTATTTTAGTAGATAATGGCGACGGAAGTTTTACGTACACATCAGAAGACGGAACGGCAACAACATTCACAGAAACAACTTCTACTTTAGTTGATAACACCGATGGTACTTTCACGTATACAAATGAAGATGGCATAGCAACTACATTCGATGCAAAACGTTCAACAGTAGTAGATAATGGTGATGGAACATTTACAATTACAGATGATTCAGGAAACGCAGCAATAGTAGATACAAACAATACCGTAACTACTTTAGTAGATAATGGTGACGGAAGTTTTACGTACACATCAGAAGACGGAACGGCAACAACATTCACAGAAACAACTTCTACTTTAGTTGATAACACCGATGGTACTTTCACGTATACAAATGAAAATGGAGTAGCAACTACATTTGATTCAAAACGTTCAACAGTATTGGATAATGGTGATGGAACCTTTACCATTACAGATGATTCAGGAAGTGTAGCAACAATCAATACGAATCAAGTTGCAGGTTCACTAGTTAATAATAATGACGGGACTATAACATATACAGATGGGACTGGTACTTCTCAAACAATTGTATTAGTAAGTTCTGATGCAAATAATGACATTCAAGTTGGTACAGACGGAGGTTTATATTTAAATGTAGCGTCAGTAACAATTGAAGAAACAGTAACTACTTTAACAGAGAATGGTGATAGTACTTTTACTTATACGAATGAAAGTGGAGCATCTACTTCTTTTACTGGAACAGATGATCAAGAAGCAGACGAGGTAGCGATAGAAGATACAGCAGGTAATTTCACATCAAGTGATGTAGAAGGAGCATTAGCAGAATTGGCAACAGGTAGTACAGATGACCAGGCATTAACTTTAGAGTCAGGCAATATCTTAACATTAGAAGATGGCGGTACAGTAGATTTATCATCATATTTAGATAATACCGATGATCAAGCAATTACAGCAT
>NZ_JAHKQN010000012.1:1890-2439 GCF_018861125.1 Cellulophaga baltica
CAGAAACAGTAGACTTAAGCTCATTAAATGATGCTGGTACAGATGATCAGGCATTAACTCTAGAGTCAGGAAATATTTTAACATTAGAAGATGGTGGTACAGTAGATTTATCATCTTACTTAGATAATACAGATGACCAAGAAGCAGATGAAGTAGCAATAGAAGATACAGCAGGTAATTTTACATCAACAGATGTAGAAGGCGCATTAGCTGAATTAGCAACAGGTAGTACAGATGATCAGGCTTTGACTTTAGAATCAGGAAATATTTTAACATTAGAAGATGGCGGTACAGTAGATTTATCATCTTACTTAGATAATACAGACGATCAAGCTATTACAGCATTTAGTTTAGATAATGCTACAAACATATTGACAATTACATTAGAAGATGGCGGTACAGAAACAGTAGACTTAAGCTCATTAAATGATGCTGGTACAGATGATCAGGAATTGACTCTAGAGTCAGGCAATATTTTAACATTAGAAGATGGTGGTACAGTAGATTTATCATCTTACTTAGATAATACAGACGATCAAGCTATTACAG
>NZ_JAHKQN010000035.1 GCF_018861125.1 Cellulophaga baltica
TCTCTGGCTTATGGATTAAATGATTCGCCAATTGGACTTTGTGCTTGGATTATTGAGAAATTCAATTCGTGGAGCGACAACAAAGGAAACATTGAAAACTGCTTTTCCAAAGATGAATTACTTGCTAATGTTAGCCTTTATTGGTTTACGAAAACAATCTACTCTTCTATGAAAATCTATCACGAAATAAGTCTAAGTCCTCTTGTTTTCGCAAAAGATGATTTTATAGAAACCCCTGTAGGTTTTGCTAAATTCCCAAAAGAAATACCTGTTCCTCCTAGAAAATATATCGAAAAAGGATTTAATATTGTTCATTGGACAGAAATGCCAAAAGGTGGTCATTTTGGAGCAATGGAACAACCAGAGCTTTTAGCTTTAGATTTAATATCATTCTTTAAAAAAACAGAAAAAAGCACTATGCACAACAATGGCTATAATTAATACGGGTTTTGGTACTTAACCCAAAGTTCAAAGCTTATAAACCAAGTCCGCCAAATCTTTTGATTTGGCTTTAGAACAAAAAAAGTAAAACAAAATAAAAAGTTTTGGCTCAGTGCTTAATCGGAAATTCAGTATTTTTAATTCCCGCACTAACAATAGCCGAAACGTTGCCAATAATTATGACCCGTCCTGAAATATGTATACAAAACACTTCAAGTATATGTATAAAAATGATGGATATATAAAACGCTATAGTGAGAGCTTTAAGCTCAAAGTCTTGGCAGAACTTACCAAAGGAAACCATTCCAAAAGACAAATTGCATTAACTTACGGTATACAATCCAGTACTATAAATGTATGGATCAAAAAGTATGATCGTAAAGATTTAATGAACACCCGTGTAACCGTGCAAACAGACGATGAACTTTCCCGTATCAAAGCCCTTCAAAAAGAGCTGAAACAACTTAAGGACCTTCTTATTAAAAAGGACCTAGACAAACTGGTGACCGACAGCTATCTTGAGGTAGCCGCCGAAAACCTGGGCTATAGAGATGTTGAAGAATTAAAAAAAAAACTTAAACATAAAGCCATGATGAAAGTAGCACCGATAAACCGTAATGAAAGACTGTATTCGATTGGTACTATCTGTAATGCCTTTGATCTGAAAAGAGATGCCTATTACAAATTCCAAAAACGTTTTGTTATCAAAAAACAGATAGAACAAGATGTACTCGAACTTGTTCGAAAAAGCAGAAGAACACTACCTCGAGAAGGTACCAGAAAACTCATGAGATCATTAAAAGATGAGTTTCATAAGTACCACCTTAAAGTAGGTAGAGACCAGCTGTTCCGTATCTTAAGAGAAAATCGATTGCTCATTAGAAGAAAGAAGTACTCCTCTAGAACCACCAATTCATATCACCGGTTTTACAAGTATGGTAATATTATAAAAGACTTGAGAATCAATAGACCTAATCAGGTTTGGGCATCCGATATTACCTATATCAGAACCATAAAAGGATTCTGTTACCTAGCATTGATTACAGACATGTATTCCCGTAAAATCGTTGGATACGACCTAAGTGATAGCCTAGAGCTAAAAGGGTGTGTCAGAGCTTTAAATAAGGCTATTTACAATGCTAAGAACATTGATCACCTTATTCATCACTCGGGCAGAGGTATTCAATATTGCATTAACGTCTATACCCAAATACCAAAAAGAAAGAAAATTAAAATCAGTATGACAGAAGAAAATCATTGCTATGAAAACGCCCTTGCCGAAAGGGTCAATGGTATTCTAAAAGATGAATTCTATCTTGATCAAACATTTACCAGTGTGGTCCATGCTAAAAAAGCAGCCAAAAATGCAATCAAATTATACAACTCAAAAAGATTACATTTATATTTAGATTATAAAACACCTAATTACGTGCATCAATATGCCGCTTAAAACTAATATTAATCTGTAGCCGTATTTTAGGACGTGACATAACAAAATAAAATGCTCTAATCAAGAACTTAAAATTATATTTAATGTGAAATTCTGAAAGTAGAAAACACTGATTAAAAAAGTTTGATTAAAGAAAATAATAGTTGAGAAAAAAACTAAATTATAATAAGAAAATCTATGTATGAAGGAAAACCGAGTAAAGGACTAGAGTTTTATGACTTACTAAACAAGTCTGAAAAATTCACTTCAGAATTAGGAAAAATAGCCTTAGCATCTGGAAGATTAGAAGTTGAATTTATTATGTTTTTAACTAAAAATAAAGTGAAAGGAAATTATAAAAAAGCAACACTTGGCAGACTTATTAGACTTGCTAATGAAAACAAATTATTATCGGAAAATGAAAACCAGGTTTTTGACCACATTTGTAAGCTTCGAAATTATATAACTCATAATATTTATGCTCTTTTTTCAGACTCAATTGAAGAGACAATTTTAGAAAGTGAAAATTTATTAGACTCTGACGTTTATTTATATACTGAAACAGCTTGGCAACTGACTGAAAATTTAAATGGCCTTGCAGATGTTATAAAAACAAAAAGGAATAATCTATAACTACACACAACAATATGTATATTTAATGCGGGGTTTAGTGTTTAATTCAAAAGGTTGTGTATTTTTACTAAGTCCGTCAAATCATTTTGATTTGATTTTTGATTAAAACAAGATAAAAGCAAACAAAATGCTTTAACTAAGTGCTAAATTGAAAATCTCTGATTTTCTATTCCCGCACTAAAAATACACGCAACGTTAGCAACAACCTTAAAAAAACATCTGTAATTCCAACAAAAATTTGGTTAAACTCAAACTTTATTCCTTTTATCAAACCATTTGACAGCGGAAACGTATAAAATTGCTTGAGGAAAAGTCACGAGGAACGTAAAACCAAACCGATTGAACCAAGACTGAATTAAATCCTGCGAACCTAAACTAAAAATCAACCCATTTACCAAACAAAGAGGAGTGGCAATTAACATCACAAACCGAAATGTAGATTTTAATTCCTTTCTCATTTTACAAATTCTTCGGTAGTTAAATGTTCGCCAAAATGATGAACAATTTCACTTAAAAAATAATCTTGCTGTATTCGATTAAAAGCAGAAGTCGCATCAGAAATCACAAAAGTATTATAACCAATATCGTGAGCTTCACGCAAAGTACTTTCGACACAAACGTGAGTTGCATAACCAGTCAGATAAAGATTTTCGATTTTATTATTTCGCAAATAAGCATCCAAATTTGAACCTGCGAAACCACTTGCACCCATTCTACCAGATACAATAAATTCATCTTCCAACGGTTCTACCGTTTTATAAAATTCCGCACCAAAACCATTTTTGGGAAATGTTCCAGCATTTGGAATTGCCTTTCTCAATCCGCTTTTGCCATTGGCTAATTCTGGATATCCTTTTTCAAATTGCAAACGAACATAAATAACAGGAATACCTTCTTTACGTGCGAATTCCAATGATTTTTCAATGTTGAAAATTGAATTTAACATCATTTCTTCATCCTCTAATAATGCCTTGCGTAGTTTTCCGTCTGCGTGCATCCATTCGTTTTGTGTTTCGATTAACAACAATGCCGATTTACTTTTGGCATTTGTTTCATCTGTAGAAACTTCTTGTGCTGTTGTTTTTGATATCATCATCATAATTATTGGTATTAATAATAAATTTTTCATCTAATTTGTTTTGTATTTACAAACATTGTAAATTATTTACAATTGCAAAACAACAACATATTTTCTATATTTGCAACAATTATTGTAAATAAGTTACAAAATGAAACAGAAAGTAGATTTATCGTTTGACTTTGACTTCTTGGAAAAATTAGTAGTTGGTATTGGAGAAGTATCTCAAATAACAGATATTCCAACAAGACAGATACGATATTGGGAAGAAAAGCAAATTATTGAAAGTCTGCCCGAAAAAGAAGGTAAAAACAGAAAATACGACTATAAGAACATAAAAAAAATGTTGCTTATCAAGGAACTTTTGGACGAAGGTTATACTTTGGACTCTGCATCCGAAAAAATAAAAAAGAGAATGGAACTAATAGAAAAAACATTAGACAAATTGAACAAAAAGGGCAGTTGCTAACAACGTATATACCTCATAGCTAGTTAATTGCTTCAACTAAGTTAAGGCTTATTTGCAAGTCCACCAAATTTTTTAATTTGGCTTTTTGAGAAAATAAGATAAAAAGAAAATTAAAAAATTCGGCTTGTGCTTAACCGAAAAAATAGTACCTTTTTGCACGCTACGAGCCATATACAAGACCGTTGTATGCAATAAATAAAAAAATGGATTCTATAGGTCAGATATTTTTAGTGTATTCCGATAAAGTGGAAGATTATAGAATAGGTAAAGGAAGGTTTTCTTTTACTAAAAATGACGATTCATTCATAGTTAATTTTTGGATAAGAGCTGAATACGAAATAATGATGCCTGACGGACAAAAAGATATTGTTTGGGGTCCAACGTTAGAAATTTTAACAACTCATAATTCTCTATTAGAAATTGGGGAAACTTCCAAACTACATATTCTAGACAAAGAAAAGGCTGGAAAAGAATGGGATATTAATTATCGAACAGGCTTTTATCATCAAAGTCACCAAATGATCAAAGATTGTGATATTCACATCAAGAAATTAAATGATCAGCAAATAGACGTTGAATTTAAAGGAGAACCTTCTGATGACTTTGAACATTTCACTTTCAAAGGTAAGTGTATTCTCCCTATTTCAGATAAAATAGAAAGATATTGGTAATTCATCATAGCATGCAAAAAGAGTTTAAAATCATTACTGAAGGAGTTATAATAATTGCCTCTTCAGAATCATTAAAACATAAATACAAAAATGAAGAGTTTAATTATGATTTTCCAAGTGGGTTTTCTCAGCTTTCTAACTCTAATTCTTTAATTGCATTAACAACAACTGAAGGTGATGACGTCAAGGTAGTAACACGATTTGAATCAACTCTGGATCACACTCATTACGATAAAATCATCTCTCAGTATTTAGCATTTGATTCCAATGACAAATTACTCATTTTGTCTCATGCTGAATTCACGATGATATGTAGTCGCAAACAAGGTGATTTTCAACAGTATGGTTGGCCACTAAAATTTACTGAATCGATCGACTCTGGTAGTTATAAAATTGAAGTAGGAGTTAAAGACGTCAATGATGATTTCGATCAACATCAAGCGTATTTCAAATTGGATATTAACATAATGAAAACAAATAATACTATCACTCCTAATCAAGTGGTTGATATTAGTGAATAAAAAGCTTACAACACTATGTAAAAATGCATTAAAACGCATTTTACATTAACCGTTGTAAAACATTTGTAACAAACATTTAAGATATATTTTCATAATTTATATTCTACAAGAAGTATATTTATTTCCATTTTATCAGCAGATTTGATTCATTTAAGATAAAAGATAATATTTTCAAACAATTAGTAATTGATTTATATAACACTTCTCAATATTGCGATTTTTCAGGGAATAGTATTAGGAATAATTATTTTAAAATCGTCCTTATTTAAAAGCAATGCAAATAAATATTTAGCCTACGCCATATTTACACTATCGCTTCTTTTATTAAATCTTGTTTTCGAAATAGTAGATATATATAACACTATACCCTTGCTACGTTTTATTGATAATATAGAATGGGGTTTTATTTTTCCAGTTTTTATTTTTCTATTTACTGTGCACCAAGTAAATCATCCTATACGACATTCTAAAAAAACCCGATGGTTATTTGTCCCTTTTATATATTATGCCTTCATCAATATTTTTAGTGACCTTGATACTATTGCTGGTGTTTATGATATTCCAAATTCAGTTTATAGAGTAATAGGAATTTTAAGACTTATAGGAATTTTTATAGTTCCACCATTTATAATTGGTATTTTAATCTATACATATAGTTTCATTAAATTTTCGAACAACACGCAAGAAAAAAAATGGATTACAATTTTATGGACGTTGGTTTCTGTATTATTGCTTTCTTGGGTATTAGCAATTATTCTTGGTTTATTTTTTGAATATGACGTTTCATCTTTTATGAAACTTCTTGCCTTATTTGGAACATTCGTAATCCATTGGACAGCATATTTTGGTCTATTTAAATATAGATTAGCGAAAGATAAAGAAGGTATCAATAAATTATTAACTCACAAGATTTCATTCAGCGATAATGACCTATCTATAGATACTAATCTTAAAAAAGTGAATTATTCAAATAATTTAGAACCACCTACAACAGAGAATCTTTATTACATAAAACTTGAAGCACTTTGTAAAAATCATCAAATTTATAGAGACAGTACATTAAATAGGGAAAAAGTTGCTGAAAAATTAGGAATAAGTTCAGGTTATGTTTCTAAATTGGTAAATACAATTACAGGAAAAAATTTCGCAAATTATATAAATTACTATCGTGTAGAAGCAGTTAAGGAAATGATTTTAGATTCTGAATTTAAAAATTACAGTCTTTTAGCAATAGGATTAGAATCGGGGTTTACTTCGAAGACAACATTTTACAATGCATTTAAGAAAGCAACAGGAATGACACCAAATGCATACCGTAAAGCGCATAAATAAGTACGGATTTGTATTGTTTTAAGGTATTGGGACTTTTAATATGTTTACTTCATTTAGTTTCGAGCCATAATTAAAATAATTTATAACCAAATTTGGACTACTGTATATGAATTTAATTCGATTATTACTTATTCCTTTTAGTATGATATCCTTGGTTGTAAAACATTTTGACTCGTCAAATAAATAATACTATGAAAAACTTAATAATATTTCTATGTTTATATACAACCATTGCTTCATCTCAAGAAGAATCGCAATTTGAAATTAAAGATAATCTGTTCAAAGTTAGTGTTTTTAATAACATCTCTCTATTAAACAATTTAACTCTTCAAATTGGTCTTTCAGTTAGAAAAAATCTTGATTTCGTTACTTTAGAAGTTCCGATTTTGATAAAACACAACATCTCAAATAAATGGTCTACATTTTTAGTGTACAATCAAGAAAAGTTATATATAAAAATTTTCCAGACTTAAATATTGAACAGCCTTCAAAGTTCTATATATCGACAGGTACGGAATATGGATTTAAAAACAATTTTACTGGAAATTTCACGATAGGATTTCCTTTCGACTTACAATTAGGGTTAAAATTTTAGAAATTATAAATGAAAATAAAAAAAACTTTAACCACAGCTATTTTAATAATATTTTTTACAATCGGATATTCCCAAACAACAAAAAAAAAGAATCAACTTGAATTTTCTATAGGTTACAATTCAGGTTCATTAAAAAATTTAGAATTTGCCCCAATATCACGCTATGATTATAAAGACATAATTTATAAATTAAACTATGAACGAACGAGTAAAAAACAAAACATTTTTGAAATAGAATTAGACTTTTTTGACAGAACAGCCTTAAAAAGTAAAAACATACCAAGCCTAAATGCGCATCACCTTAAAGCAGATTTAAGTTTTTCTTACTTAAAGCAGATTCATAATAAAAACGCATTTTCTATCCATTTAGGGTTGCAATCACTTTCAAATCTTACTTTTCTATATAATAAAACTGATTATTTTGCTATACATCAAGAATTTGGTTTTGCAAGTCTTTTTGGTTATCAATTAAATGAAAAACAGTATCTCTCTTCAAAATTGACAATTCCGTTTGTATTGGTTAGAATGACAAATAACGGTGGATCTGTTGAGTCCTTCAAGCGCTATCAAAGTGTGAAGTGGAACTTTAAGTATGGTTATGTACTTTCAAAATATTTTGACTTAAAAATAACCTACGACTTTATGTACAATAGACTTCAAATTCCTAGCGCTTATAGAGAATTGCAACATCAAATAAACCTTGGAATAATCTATAAATTTTAACTTAATTATGAAACTTACAAAATTAATAAAACATGTATTTTTATCTTCTTTTATTTTTATAGCAACTTCTTGTGCTGATGAGTTAATTGGTAATGTAGGAGAATTAGACGAAGATATTTTTCTAAATTATCAAACAATAACAGTATTAGAATTACCATTTGAAGATGATGCTGAATGGCATATAAATCAAGGTGGAAGGACAGGCTTGCAGAACAATCATTTTTCAAATCGTAATCAGAGATATGCTATAGATTGTGTTCAAAAATTAAATGGCATCTCTTTTATTGGAGATGGAACCAGTAATGAAGATTATTACTGCTTTGGTAAACGATTAAATTCACCTGGTTATGGAAAAATAATAGCTTTAGAAAATGATATTATTGATAATACTATACCTGGAAGTGTTAATAGTGATATTGATGAAAACACAAAAGCAGGTAACTATATTATTATAGACCATTTAAATGGAGAATATTCTCTTATGGCGCATTTTAAAAAAGGTACAATAATGGTTTCCGTTGGAGATATAGTTGTTAAAGGACAAGAAGTCGGCAAAGCCGGAAATAGCGGAAACTCTGGTGGTCCACATTTACATTATCATTTACAAAATAAATCTGGATATCTTGAAGGAATTGGTCTTCCAATGCAATTTTTAAATTATTATGCGGATGATGTATTCATAGAAAGAGGAGAACCTGTGAAAAGTGAGGTTGTAAGAAAGGAATAAAAACGTTTTACAACACCGTGTATAATTAATTGCTTGGTTCACTGCCGTCTTACGAACATTCCATCGGAATATTCTATCTGTGATTTATTTGCTAAATTAGTTGCTTACACACGCAACTAACCATACACAAAACCGTAAGCCATTTAAAAAGAACAGTAACTACATTGAAAAATGGATTATTCCGAAACAAATAGATTATCAAGATTAACCGCAATCTTAATTCAATTACAGACTAAACGAATTGTAACTGCTTTGGAGTTAGCTAATAAATTTAATATTAGTAAAAGAACTATTTACAGAGATATAAAGGCACTGGAACAATCTGGTGTTCCTGTATTAACAGAAGAAGGAAAAGGTTATACATTAATGGACGGATATAAAATACCTCCTGTTATGTTTACCGAAAAACAGGCTAATGCTTTAATACTTGCAGAACAATTAGTACTAAATAGTAAGGACGCATCTTTTGTTAAAGACTATACTGAAGCAATAGATAAAATTAAATCAATTCTAAAATATACAACAAAAGATAAAGCCAATACACTTCTTGAACGTACACGCTATGACCAAAATATAAATCGGGAAAGGAATAGTAATAACCTTTCTGATTTACAAAGCGCATTGACTAATTACAACCTTGTTAAGATAGAATATATTAATAAAGAAAATTCTCCATCAATCAGATTAATAGAACCATTTGCCGTATTAAATTCTGAAAATTGGTATTTAGTTGCATTTTGTCGTTTGCGTAACGAGTTTAGGTTTTTTCGACCAGACAGAATTCAAAAAATAGAAATTCTAACAGAAAATTTCGAACCTCATAATATGACTTTACAAGAATATTTTGACAAATATCAATAACTCTTTTTGCCCCTTGCCATAAGGTTGTCATCGACCCAATTTACTTTTGTAGTATAATTATTTTAAAACAAAAAAATGACAACAAAAATGAACGAAAGTATTAATTCAATCGAGTTTCCAAAATCTACTATGATTATAGTCAATGGTATTGAACTTGAAGTATTTGAAGCAGGTAAAGAGAATAAAGGTAAACCTATTGTACTTTGTCACGGATTTCCAGAAAATGCGTTTTCTTGGCGTTTCCAAATTCCAGAACTTGTAAAAGCTGGATATCACGTTATTGTTCCAAATCAAAGAGGTTATGGAAAATCATCTTGTCCAACTGAAATAACAGAATACGGCATTGAACATTTAACAGGTGACTTGGTTTCTCTTCTAGATTACTACGGATATAAAGATGCTACTTTTATAGGTCACGATTGGGGTGCTAATATTGTTTGGAGTCTAGCTTTATTACATCCTGAGAAAGTAAATAAAATAATAAATTTGGCTTTACCATATATGCAAAGAGGAGAAAAACCTTGGATAGAGTTTATGGAAGAAATATTTGGACCAGATAATTATTTTGTTCACTTTAATCGACAGATAGGAGTTGCAGATGCAATATTAGATAAAAACACATCACAATTCCTTCGCAACTTATTTCGTAAGAACGTACCACCTGCAATGCCTGAACTAGGAATGATGATGATTAATCTTGCAAGAGCAGAAAAACCACTCGGAGAACCAATAATGAGCGAAAGTGAATTGGCTGTTTATGTTTCTGCTTTTGAAAAATCAGGATTTACAGGAGGTATAAATTGGTATAGAAACCTTGACCGAAATTGGCATTTATTGGCAGATGTAAATCCAATTATTCAACACCCTACACTTATGATATATGGCGAACAGGATATGATTCCTAAATCTGAGAACCTAACAGATTTCGTTCCTAATGCAGAAGTCGTTAGTTTAAATTGCGGTCATTGCATTCAACAAGAAAAACCAGAAGAAACTAATCAAGCTATTTTAAAGTGGTTAGAACAACAGAATGCCTAAAGAAGAAATAGAAACATATTATCCTAAAAGTCAAACAGATTGGAGAAACTGGTTGGTTAAAAATCATCAGTTGAAACAGTCTGTTTGGCTTGTTTTTTATAAAAAATCAACAAAAGTCGCCACTATTAGTTGGAGTGAAGCAGTTGATGAAGCACTTTGTTTTGGATGGATAGACAGTACTAAAAAGACAATAGATGCAGAAAGATACATACAATATTTTAGCAAAAGAAAACCTAACAGTATTTGGTCTAAGATAAATAAGGATAAAGTGGAGTATTTAACTTCAAAAAAACTTATCCAAAAAGCTGGATATAAATCTATTAAGATTGCAAAAGAAAATGGTTCTTGGTTTAAACTAGACGAAGTAGAAGCACTTATTATTCCTGAAAATTTGAAAAAAGAATTTAAAGCAAGAGAGGGTTCTCTGGAATATTATGAGAGTTTGAGTAAATCAGCAAAGAAAATTCTATTAATTTGGATTGTGCTTGCCAAAAGACCTGAAACAAAAAAGAATTATTGAAATAGCTGAAAACGCTAGTAAAAATACGAAACCAAAACAATTCAGATAGAAAAAAACGGCTTACAACAATGTATATAAAAAATAGGCGAAACAGTAATAAATTCAAGGCTTTTAGCTCGTATCAAACTACGTGTTTAACCGAAAGTTTCGTGCTTCGAAATCGCCTACTTTTCATATACTTACCGTTGTAAGACATTATGAGAAACCTTCCAATATAGGTATATTCTTAGGAAAATAAAGAATCAAAAATGCCAAGTAAATTGTACTCCTTAAATGATGGAAACCAAGACAAACTTCTAGTGTCAATTAAGGTAAGTCAGGATTGGGTGGATTCCGTTAAATCTAAATATGATTGGAACGAATTTGACTTATATGACAATCGATTATGGGAATATATGTATAAACTCTTTGATGAGACCATGGTCAAAAGTGGAATTCATGATGATGATGAATTATGGAATAAATTGAATCGTCAACAAAAAGTGTTTTGGGCATTTCTATCTTTTAATGGCGATACCGATAATGGAGGTGTTCATCAATTTGTTATTAATCGACCAAAATTTATCGTCGCGACTACTGAAACATGGAAAGAATTAGGAATTGAAAAATTAGAAACAGATTACAACTCTGTATTGGCCGAATTAACTGTAAAAACATCTGAAATTACTGAATTGAAATCTTCAGCAAAAATCGAAAATTACTATTACGACAAGGAATTCAAAAAGAAAGTCTATAAAAAAGTAGCCGATTATATAGAAAATAATATCGAAAAGTTAGCTAGTATCGAAAAATAACGGCTTACAACAATACCTATAGCAAATAGGGCATAAAGTGCTATATTTAAAGGCTTGGGCTAATTTACTAAGTCCGCCAAATCTTTTGGATTTGGCAATTAAAAAAGAAAAGATAATTACAAAACAAAAAGCTCTGGCTAGCAGACCAGACGGAAACGAAAAGTTTCCTTGCCTGCCCTACTTGCCATAGCCGTGACCGTTACCACACATAAAATATCTAAAGAAAAATAGAACTGGTATAGTTATTGAATAAAATCATTTAAAAAACAATTCTAAAAAAATATTATTTATAACAAAAATCGAATAAATTAAAAAACAAATGAATAAATTAAAATTAATTATAGTTCTTTCAATAGCAATATTGTTTAGCTCTTGTTCTGAAGATAAAGACACTGAACCTATAATTCAAACTGGAAATGGATTTAACTATAAGGGCTCATTTTATTCTGTAGATAAAGCTTTTATAAAAGACTTTAATATTATAGATAATGAACCTTCTAAAATCTCTATAGTTTTGTCAAATGTAAACCCATCTAGAACAACTCCAAAATGGGGAGATGTAAATTATTTTTATTTTGCATTTGAAGGAACTAACGTAATAGAAGGAACTATAACACCTGTTCCCGAGTACTCGATACGTGAAAATGCAGATTTTGAGAATTTTTCAATTCTTGCAGGAAATACAATTATAAGACATAATGACCCAAGAGTTAGTAACATAGCTATTTCTAGTTCTGTAAATATTAAATCTATATCGATAGATGAAATAGATCTAGATTTTGAATTTACACGACCAGATGGAGAAATTATAACAGGAAGTTACAAAGGTACATATGAATAAATGAAGAAAATTTAATTTGTCAATATAATGTAAACGTGTAGTAACACCGTGTATAATTAATGGCTGGTTATCGCCTACTTACGAAAATCTTCGCAGATTTTCTATTCGGTTTTTATTTGCTAAATTAAGTGCTTAAACACGCCACTAATCATACACAATCACGTTAGCCACAAGCTAAAAAAAAAATCCAGCAACTAAAACCAACCGATATGAAAGACGGAATAATAAATTGGAACGTTGACCCTGAAATTTTTACTTTATTCAACACTTTTCCAATTAGATATTACAGTCTTTCGTGGGCAATTGGTTGCGGTCTTTTATATTTAGTAGTTAAGAAAGTTTATCAAAAAGAGAAAATACCACTCGAAAACTTGGAACAGCTAACTATGTACATTTTAATTGGAGGGCTTCTGGGTGCACGCCTTGGGCATTGTTTTTTTTATGAACCGCAATATTACATGCAAAATCCACTTGAAATACTATTACCTATCCGAAAAGTAGGCGAATCCTTCAAGTTTACAGGATTTCAAGGACTTGCAAGCCATGGCGGATTAACTGGAATAGTAATCGCAATCATCCTTTATGTTAGAAAGACCAAAACGAATATTTTGTGGATAATGGACAGAGTTGCTCTTGGGTCTGGATTAATGGCTGCGAGCATTAGAATTGGGAATTTTATGAACTCTGAGGTATACGGCAAACCGACGAATGGTAACTGGGGTGTGGTCTTTGAAAGAGATGACCTAATACCTAGACATCCAACCCAACTTTACGAAGCTGCGGCATATTTGCTCATTTTCGTGGTTCTTTTGTTTGTTTATAAATCGAAAAAAATTAGAAGACAAAATGGACTTATGGTCGGAAATTTTACGATTTTAATGTTTACAGCAAGATTTATGATTGAATTTGTCAAAGAAAATCAAGTTGTATTTGAAGATTCGATGTCATTAAATATGGGGCAAATTTTAAGTATACCCCTTATCCTTTTAGGTTTTGGAATAATATATTACGGGAAAAAGCCAGTGGCTAACAATGCCTAAACGTAATGCGGACTTTAGGGCAAAACCGAAAGGTCTGATTATATTTATGAAGTCGCTAAGTCTTATGGATTTAGCTTTGGACAAGAAAAAATAAAACTAAACAATAAGCTTTAGCTTCGTACGCAGACGGAAACGAAAAGTTTCCTTACTACCGCACTACGAGCCGAACCGTTATGCGCAAGCCAACAAAAATCACATTACATATTAAAATTTCGGCTTTTTAAAAAGAACATGTGAATTTAAAAATGTATTTATTAAATTGAGCTTCTAAATGAAAAATGGTTGGATGTGGAAAATTCCAAATTGAAAATAATAAAAGAAATTGCGCAGGAATTGGATTCTGGATTTGACTGTTATTATAACCCAAAAACGGACGAAATTGTAACGATTCCAAATTTTGGACAAATATCAGACGAAGATGAGTTTCGTGAAGCATTTGGAGTGGAATTAGAAAAAGTAAATAAAAACAAGGCAGAATTTATAAAAATTGAGGTTTTAGAAAGTTTCGAATCTTTTAAAATAATGGAACATTTCATTTCCCAAATTGCGGACAAACAGCTTCAAGCGGAATTGGAAAATATTTTAGAACAAAAAAAACCATTTCAGAATTTTAAGAATTCAATTGACAATTCGGATTATAGACAAAACTGGTTTGACTTTAAACAAAATGAATTGGAAAAAATAGTAGAAACTCGATTAAAACGAGCAAAAGCCAGCGCATAACACCGTATAAAAATAATTGCGGTTTAGTGCTTAATCAAAAGTCGTTGCGTGTTTGTAACGTCTGATTTTCCTTTGGAAAATCCTCGCATACAAACCCGCAACTATTCTTATACATAAACGTTCTACTCCATAATTAAAATAAAATGACTAAAATAAAGATTTCAATAAAAGCCTCTGGCTATAAAGGTTCTTATGATGAAAAAGAAAGTGCTAAAAGTATTGTTATTGATAAAGATTTAAACAGTTTTCAATTAACTGAAAATGATTTAAAGCACATACTTACTTCCATAATAACGGCTATAAAAGAAATAAAAGCTGAATACCCGGATGAGCAAACAAACGTTAGCTATCATAATGATAATAGACTTGAAAGTATCATGTTTGAAATAGAGTTTAACGACAAGTCTGGTGATTCTCAAATTATTAAAGAAAAAGCTTTTTTTGAAGAAGTAGCAGAACACAGCAGTTTGCAATCCTTAATTTTTGACTATTGTGATGTTACAGATAATGGAGAAGAGGGCACGAGAATTTGGGTTATGGGGGAATACATGCAGGGGACTCCTGCCGGAACTTATGCCATACTAGCACTCGCAAACAAAAACAAAAAATGGATATCTAAATACATCGATTTTTTAAAGACTAATGATCTAGATAACGAATTTGAACAAATGTGGCATATTAAAGCCCTGATTGAAAAATATGGTTGGTGTAAAGAAACCTGCAGTTTGGCCATTGCAAGAAATGTTAGTTGTTGTGGGCAAACTGGAAAAGAACAGTGTGCTGCTTTTTTAGATGAAGGACTTTTAGATTATCTGAATTCTGAAGAAAACAGAAAAGAATTTATTGATCTAATTTCACAGGAATTTGAGGAATGGGATCAAGTTGAACTTAGATTAAAAGACGGTTCTAAGAAATACTATATAGTTTATGTTGTAAATTATGTAGATCACTTTGATAAAGTGCTAAAAGAAGAAGAAATTAATGAAATGAAAACAGGTTTATTGAACAAATTGGAAGATTACAATACGAATTAAAACGGTGTAGAACAATGTATAAATGGCATTAAAACGACCATTTATACTAACCGTCAGACTGCGCAAAAACCTATTCTTTTTCCTTGTAAAAAAACTTAGAATTTCGTAAATTAAAGTATTGTTAATCAATACATTACTTATGGATTTTATCAAAGGTTTTGACCGTAACCAACTAGTTATGATGGATTTTGAATCTTGTTTAGGTATGGATTCTTGGGCAAGGGTTGTGGATATGTTTGTGGATATTCTTCCTCTTAAAGAACTAGGATTTAAAGAGGTACTTAACGATCAGGGTAGACCTCCATATTGTTCCTCTGATTTACTTAAACTCTACCTATATGGTTATAAGAACAAAATACGATCCTCACGACAATTAGAATTGGCCTGTAAAGTAAATTTAGAAGTAATTTGGCTTTTAAAAGGCCTTAGTCCATCTGCTCGGAAAATCGCCTACTTTAGAAAAAACAACGCTACTGCCTTTAAGCAAGCCTTTAGATATTTTGTAGTGCTTTTAAAAGATTGGAAACTTATAGAAGGAGAAACCATTGCTATTGACTCCTTTAAAATAAGAGCCCCAAATGCACTTAAAAACAACTTTAACCAAAACAAAATAGAACGACATATTACCTACATTGACACTAAAATTAAAGAGTATCAAAAACAATTAGACCAAGCGGATTCGGAACTTGATTGCCAAGAGGTACAAAATAAAATAGTATACCAAAAATCGAAAAAAGAAAAATACCGTACCATAGAAAAACAATTAAAGCAAAGTGGGGAAACACAAATAAGTCTTACCGATCCCGATGCTAAATCCGTTGTGCTCCATCGTAACATCGTAAATGTAGGGTACAATATACAGGCTGGCTGTGATGCTAAGCACAAGCTCTTTGTATACAATGACACTGGTAAGGTAAATGATACTAATGCGCTTTCTTCCATGGCTCTCGATGCAAAGCAGCTCTTGGGAATCGAAAATTTAAAAACCCTTACTGACAAAGGATATACAACAGCAAAGCAATTAAACATTTGTACCCAAAATGGAATAACACCTTACTCCTCACCAAAAGAACATTCTTCGCAAGATAACGGACTATTTTCCATGGTAGATTTTAAGTACTCTCTGCAAAAGGATACCTATATATGCCCTGCAAACCAAACCCTAACAACAAATGGAACAGTTTACCATAAAGCAAACCATAAAGTAAAGCATTACAAAAATAGACAAGCTTGCAAAGAATGCAAATTAAGAACCTTATGTACTACCAATAAAAATGGACGATTTATAGAACGTTCTATTTACCAAGAAGACTTAGAAGAAAATAAAAAAAGGGTAGATGATAATCCTGAATATTATAGACTTCGACAACAAATTACAGAACACCAGTTTGGCACTTTAAAAAGGCACTGGGGATTTACATATACTTTAATGAAAGGGAAGCAACATGTATTAGGCGAGGTTAATTTATTGATGATTTGCTATAATCTAAAAAGACTTATGACCATACTTGACCCAAAAGAGCTAAAAATTAGGTTAAAGGCTCTGTGGTCTTTATTAAACCTAATATATGACGCTATTAGGACCGTTTCAAGACAATTTATTAGTAAACCAAATTTAACGTATTCAAAAAAACAACTACATAAAACGGCCATTGCCTAGCTTAAATTAGACCAGAAGTTACTATTTTTATTCAAAATGGAGTTTTTGCACAAACTCCCGTTAAAAATAAAATCAGTTATACTTTCTGTTTTGAATGGTTTGGTAATGAACAAATTTTTCTTGACGACACCTTATTGAGTGCCATTCTAGGCGATACAAATCTAATCCTGAAACAGTCAATGGGGTACGCAGAATTTTTAAAACGAAAAGAATTATAGCATACCATTTCGCAAATCCTGAAGGAATTTCTATGAGGTCCGATTGGATATTGCCTCTTTTCGTGCATCAAGCTTTAAAACCTCCAATTATAAAAACCATAGCTCCTTGTGATACATTCGGCTGTTCTTACGAATCAATCTTGAATTGCATTTCACTTATTTTGTGAACTTTCAGCGCTATTTTTGCTCCATCGAGAATCTTTCCGACATAATTGCTCTCTTTAATCATATATTCTAGGATTGTCAAGTAAGCTGAATAAACTAGATTTGGATTTACCAATAGAGTTAATAATTTTTCAATTGAAGAAAATAGAATTTTTGAATCTAGAATTAAAGCTTCTAAATTTAATGAAGAATTCCTTTGTTTTACCGCATTTCTACTTAAAACAGTGTTTTGCTATTGCAAAATAAAAAAACGCGTATGATGAAACTTACGTTTCACTATTGCCTAGATAAATAGAAAGTAAATACAATAAGAAAAGCTCAAAGAGTCAGTTTTAGAATCTATGAGTCTAGAAGGAACAGTATCTAAATTTAACAAAAGATTGGTTTGTTTTTTACCTCATCTCTTGGTTGGCTCTGGTATTTATTATTCATTTTCTGTAGTTTCTTAAAGTCAAGATATGCGATAAAAGTACCAAAGGTACTATATAAGCTGGTAAGTACACATATGGGAAATACAATACAGCAATGTTTGGTTGATTAAATGCTAATTTCTGTAAAGGTAATGGTGATGAGAGTATTGCAATAGTAACAATAAATAGAAGTAACATCAGTCCGAGGATGTTCCATGTTAAAATAAAGTATTTTGGCAATCTGTTTTTTTGAAAAGACAAGTACAGCAATATAATGATAGCTGATATACCCATAATAATATCAAAATTCCAACCTTTAAAGGTCATTAGAACAGGAATTTTCTTTTCTATAAACAGCTGATAAAGTACTAGTTCTATTGGTAATCGAAGTATATGAACGGCACATAAAAATTTTAAATTGAGTTGAATCTTTCTAACTATTTTATAAAAGATTATAGAGAGAACAACTGCACCTAAGAGAATCAACAAAAATCTTGGTGGTCTTATTAATGTGTCTGTAAAATATTCATTGTACGAAGCAATACCAATAATAATAAGCCATAAAACACTTAAAATCAAAATCCTTTTGTCTCTTCTTGTTCCTAAATAAAACAGGATAAAAGACAAAAGGGTTATTGTTATAAAAATAAAGGATAACATCTGTTAATTATTAAACTGCTTTAAATGGTGATCGGTATGTTTGTAAACATACTTCCCGATTTGTTCTTGCGTCATTTTACCAAAAAATGGATGCACGAAATTGTGGTTTGAAAAAGATGAATAAGCCTGCAAAAGCTCAATCCATTTTACTTTTTCATTTTCAAAATTTTCTGTTCCTATTCCTGTAATTACCATTTCAGGATGAGTTGGCTGGTTTTTTTTCATTGGTTTTTCATTTTTTAAGATACTTTTCAATGCCATTCCGCCAAATAACCTGCCAATAAACAACCTTTTGTAGTGTTTCTTTCCTTGAAACATTTGTTCACTCATTGTACAATGTTTTAACATTTGGTATGCATCCATTTTACCCCATTGAGCTTTGGAATTCACTTGCAATGAATTTATTCTATTCACTAATTCCGTACTTGTGTTTTCGTCAAAAATAGTCTTCATGATAATGATTTTTTTAAGATTGCATTGGAATTATGTTTCTGACTTCCACAGATCCTCCCATTAGTAATACGGGACATTCTTTAGCAATTTCTGATGCTTCAGTTAGAGATGAAGATTTAACCACCATATTTCCTGTAAGTGTTTGGTTGTTTGGTACAGGAATGCCTTTTTTGATTTCCATAGAAGGGTTAATTGTTGTCCCTTGAAGCCCTAAACGGCTAGTGCTTACGAGTTTTGCTTGTGATGCTATTCCGCTTATAAAAGTTCCCCATTGTTGTTGCATTTTAAAAAGTTGCTCTTGAGTTCGTTCTTGGTTACTGGGTTGCATACGAAATAACAACATATAATCTTGTAATTGTTTCATCTGTAGAAAGTTTATTTATGAATGATTGATGAGACAAAGCTATCGTCATTATAAAAAATAAAACTTGTCATAAGGCAAGAAAAGCTATTCCTCCGAAATTTCTTTTCTTATTCGGCTTAATGAGGTGTCGGTAACCCCTAAATATGTAGCTATGTGCTTTAGTGAAATGTTTTGAACAATATGCGGTTTTTCTTTGATTAACCTTTTATATCTTTCTTTGGCTTTGTCGGCTATCATGGATACACTTTGGTTTTTTAATGAAAAATAACTGTTCACCAGCGTAGTTCTCCCTTGTTCTCTAAAACTTTGAATACTATGGAAGAGTTGTTGAAAAGTATCAAAGTCTAATTGCCAACATTTACAATCTGTCAAAGCTTGTATACTTTCTCTAGTAGAATTTCTAAGAAAAAATGAAGTCCAATCAATAACAATATCACCGACTGCATAAAAATTGGTTGTTATGTCATTTCCCGATATATCTACAACATAAGAACGAGCAAAACCACTCTCTATAAACCAATAATGATTTTCTGTTTTCCCTTCATCCAATAAATAGTCATTCTTAGAAAAGTTAACTTGTCTAAATTTTGAAATAATCAACTCCTGTTCATTTTCATTTAAGTGGGCTGAGGAAAAAATATTTTTTAAAAAGTGTTCGTCTTTCATTATATTTATCAGATGGTATTGGTCGCATGTTCGTTAAGATACATGATGTACATAAGTTAAAGATTAATTGTTTACACTAAGTTAATTTTTAAATTTGTGCATAGTTTCTTAGGTTTCTTTGATCAAAGTAACCTAAAAATACATTTCTATAATAGACTTTCCAAATTCCGTTTCCATACTATGATAGTAAACTTCGTAATACGTTTTTTCTTTATAAATAAAACGATTTAGCCTATTTTAATTTCCTCTTGATGGATACCAGTGTAAGGCTCGCTCTAGCCGAGATATAAGTTTTTATGATGATAGTATTATTAGAACTAAAACCATAATGCCTATTACGGAAATTTTAAAATCAAAAAATAATTCTACACGTAATGGTTCTCAACATGTTAAGAACATAATTAAAAAATGGAAAATTTAGCTTTTAATATAGAGTTTTAAACTTCAATAGAATTTTAATATTACTCCAATTATCTGTAAATAAATCATTTAGTAACCTACTATCTTTAATAAAATGCTGTTGATAACAATTCTGTTAAATTTCAATTACTAATCATAATTATATCTAATTTTGGAAATAATCCATTTTAATGTATTATTTCCAAATGAAAACAGAATCAATCATACATTTAGATTTAGATACTTTTTTTGTGTCTTGTGAGCGACTTATCGATTCTAAACTACTAAAGCGTCCTTTGCTTGTAGGTGGTATTGGAGATCGTGGGGTTGTTGCTGCTTGTAGTTATGAAACTAGAAAGTTTGGAGTTCATTCTGGAATGTCTATGAAATTAGCTCGCCAATTATGCCCTGAAGCGACTGTTATTAGAGGAAACTCAAGCACATATACCAAACATTCACAATTAGTTACAGAAATTATTAAAGAACGTGTACCTGTATTTGAAAAAGCGAGTATTGACGAGTTTTATGCAGATCTGACTGGTATGGATAAATTTTTTGGTACTTATAAATTTGCTTCAGAACTTAGGAATACGATTATTAAAGAAACAGGACTACCTATTTCTTTCGGTTTGTCTTCTAATAAAATAGTTTCAAAAGTTGCTACTGGTGAAGCTAAACCTAATAATCAAATACGAGTAGATAGTGGTTTTGAAAAAAAATTTCTAGCTCCACTATCTATTCAAAAAATACCTTCTGTAGGTACGAAAACCTATCAAACATTACGAAATTTAGGCATTACAAAAGTACATATTGTTCAAGAAATGCCTCTAGAGATGATGGTTAGTGCTTTAGGTAAACATGGGCAAACAATTTGGAGACGTGCCAATGGTATTGATCGTCCTCCTTTAATCCCTTTTCATGAACGAAAATCGATATCTACTGAACGTACGTTTGATAAGGATACCACTAACATGACCTTGCTACGAACTACAATAACTGCAATGGCTGAGAACTTAGCATATCAATTACGTAGAGGAGACAAACTTACAGCTTGTATTTCTGTTAGGTTGCGCTATTCTGATTTTCAGACCTATTCTAAACAAATCAAAATCCCCTATACGAGTGCTGATCACATATTAATTCCAAAGATATTGGAGTTGTTTGAGCGTTTATACGAACGTCGTTTACTAATCCGGTTAGTTGGTGTAAAATTTAGTGATATCGTTACAGGAAATTATCAAATCAATCTTTTTGATGATACGGAAGAAATGCTGAGTCTATACCATGCTATGGATCACATTCGTAACAAATATGGAGAAAAAAGTATCATGCGAGCAACTTCCATGGGAGCAAAAACTATAGGACGATTTCACAATCCATTTAGTGGAGAACCCCCTATCATACTAGCACACCGAAAACAATAATATGTATCTTAATTGTCACTCTTATTATTCCTTGCGATTTGGCACATTTTCAGAAGTTGAACTTTTGAAAATGGGGCAAATAAATGGTGTAAACACATTGGCGTTAACTGATATTAATAATACATCTGCTTGTATGAATTTTGTAAGAAAAGCCAAGCAATATGGAATTAAACCAATTATCGGGATTGATTTTAGAAATGGTGCTGAACAGCTTTATGTTGGCATTGCTAAAAATAATGAAGGATTCAAAGAGCTTAATGATTTTCTTTCTTTTCATTCGCATAAAGACATAAAATTACCCGCTTTAGCACCTGTATTTGAACATGCTTTTATTATTTATCCTTTTGAAACTATTTTACAGTTAGAGAAATTGAATTTTGAATCCCATGAATACATAGGCATTTCAGTAGACAACTTAAGGCGTTTGCCATTTTCAAAATACAAATCATACATCGATAAATTAGTAATTCAACAACCTGTTACTTTTAGAAACAAGCGTGATTTTAATGCGCACCGATTATTGCGTGCTATTGCAAACAATACATTGTTAAGCAAATTACAACAGACTGAACAAGCCAGTTTAACTGAACAAATGTTGTCAAATGACAAACTCCTAGAAGCTTATCAAGAGTTTCCGAAAATAATCGACAACACTAATACTTTAATGGCAAGCTGTGAAATAACTTTTGGTTTTGGAGAAAGTAGAGTTTCCCAAAATCAGCAAATATTTGGTTCTTCAAAAGAGGAAGATTTTAAATATTTAAAACAGCTTTGTGAAGATGGATTGCCTAACCGATACCCCAATCGTACCGATGCAGTGACTAAACGTTTAGCCGTTGAACTAGAAACCATTCAAAAAATGGATTTCGTTTCGTATTTCTTAATCAATCATGATATCATTAACTACGCAAATTCTAAAGGGTATTTACACGTGGGACGTGGTAGTGGTGCAAATAGTATTGTGGCGTATATTATTGGAATAACAAATGTAGATCCTATTGAATTAGATTTATATTTTGAACGATTCATAAACCCTTATCGTGTTTCCCCTCCAGATTTTGATATTGATTTTAGTTGGAAAGACCGCGAAGATGTCACTGCATATATTTTCAGACGTTTCAAAAACACAGCATTATTAGCAACCTATAATACCTTTAAATATAAAGCCGTAGTTCGTGAATTAGGTAAGGTATTTGGACTTCCGAAAGAAGAAATAGACAAGCTCTGTACAGGTCATTTTGCTATCAGTGATTTGGATGATATGGCAAAGCTTGTTTTGAAGTACAGTGCATTAATTAAAGGGTTTCCTAATTATTTGAGTGTGCATTCGGCAGGTGTTTTAATTCTAGAGAAGCCTATACATTATTATTCTGCCACAGATTTGCCCCCCAAGGGTTTTCCAACAGTACAGTTTGATATGATTATCGCCGAAGATGCAGGGGTTTTTAAGTTTGATATTTTAGGACAACGTGGTTTAGCTAAAATTAAAGAAGCTATAGAAATTATTAGAGAAAATAGACCTGATGTACCTGATATAGATATCAGTCAAATTGAAACATTCAAAAAAGATGCTAAAATCAATGATTTATTAAGTAGAGGAAAAGCGATTGGTGCCTATTATGTTGAATCTCCTGCGATGCGTGGTTTAATGTGTAAGCTTAAAGTTAATGACTATTTAGGTTTGGTTGCTGCTAGTTCTGTTATTCGCCCTGGAGTTTCTAGTTCCGGAATGAAAAATGAATACATACGCAGGCATCGAGAGCCTGAGCGTAGAAAAGAAGCTAATGCTATTTTAGGACAAATTATGCCCGAAACCTATGGTATTATGGTGTATCAAGAAGATGTATTAAAAGTAGCCAATCAGTTTGCTGGGTTAGATTTAGGAGAAGCAGATGTTTTACGCCGTGGTATGAGTGGTAAGTTTAGGTCTAGAGAAGAATTTACACGCGTAGAAGAAAAATTTAGAAGCAATTGTAAGAAAAAAGGGTATCCTGAATCTTTAACAACAGAGGTATGGGATCAGATTGCTAGTTTTGCAGGCTATGCCTTTGCTAAAGGACATTCTGCTTCTTATGCGGTGGAAAGTTATCAGAGCATGTATTTAAAGTGCTATTACCCTTTAGAGTTTATGGTAGCTGTACTTAATAATGGTGGTGGATTTTATAGTGCGGAACACTACATACACGAAGCTCGAATGTGGGGAGCCAAAATTCATGCACCTTGCATCAATTTAAGTGATCACCACAATACCATACATGGTGTAAATATCCATTTAGGTTTTGGTTATTTAAAAAACTTAGAAAATTTGGTGGTACAACGTTTTTTAACCGAACGACAGCTTCACGGATTGTACGAATCATTAGATGATTTTATAGACCGTGTGATTATTAGTATAGAGCAATTAGCCATTTTAATTAGAATTGGCGCTTTTAAATTTACAGGTTTAGCAAAGAATGAATTACACTGGCAAGCCATCTTTAAAATTAATGCATTAAAAAAACGATCAGGTAATCCTTCTTTATTTCAACCCAAGCACAGACAATTTGAACTTCCCAAATTAGAACATAGTTGGTTAGAAGATGCTTATGACCAAATAGAACTATTAGGTTTTCCTTTGTATAGTTATTTTGATTTAATTTCTGAACCTATTTTAAGCAATTTAACAGCCAAAGACATGCTACAAAATGAGAATAAAGAATTATTGCTATACGGTATTCTCGTAAACACAAGGTTTAACACGACCAAGAATAATAAGAATATGCGTTTCAGTACATTTATAGATCAACAAGGGGATTATTTTGATGTGGTTCACTTTACTAAAGTAGTGGATAAATATCCTATTCATGGTATTGGAGTTTATGCCTGCTATGGAAAAGTTACTCAGGAATTTGAGCATTTTAGTATTAACGCCATTTGGACAAAAAAACTAGCTTTTAAAACGGATCCTAGAGCTTCAGATGATATCCCATCTTAACTTAAAAAAGAATATTATTTAGGGTTAAACAAAAATTGCTTAGAGGCACAATTGATTTTTAAAATCGACTTATTTCAATTTGGGAAAACAACAAATTACCGGACTTTAAACTAACAAGTATGAAATTATAAAATATAAAAAAATAAACATTAGTGTTTACATGACATTCGTGGTTAAAAGAAATTTTCTGAAATTCCCATTGTGATCTATAGTACATCTTTTAATCAACGAGAGATTGATATTTCAAAAATGGTGTTGGGCGTTATATTCAAAAGCCTACATCCTTTGAACAACTCAAAACTTTACTATAAAAGTGTTTACGTTCATTAAATAAACCTGAGAATTTAGATGTTGAAAATTCTGATTTTGTGGTATAAGCTTACTTTTAGTTTAACTTTTTTCATTAGGTCTTTTAAATATCTACAAAACTAGAAATGCAAATATTTATAGCAAATAATAATAAAAAGAAGTCTTCATGATTAATTCATATATTTGTAGTAGACGATTCACTTTCTATTAAATAGAGTTGATATTAGGTTCACAATTCGTCAACATTAACGGTTAAATTTTACAGAGGCATTGATATTACTGGGCTAACAAAGATAGGTTCAAAACCCAGCCCGGTCACAAAAGCCTTTTAAATCATAAGATTTAAAAGGCTTTTTTCAGTTTTAAGAACTTTCTAGATTCACTTCACTGAAGTTTCTTTATTTTTATTAAAGACTTAAACTATAAACAAACTAAACAATTTTACATAGCTTAAAAGCTCTCATTTAAAAGCTTTTTAAACCCAAAAAAAACTATCTGAACTTACCAACTATTTAAAGGGCTTTATAACGGTTTATTTAAGCTGAAAACATTAAGTTACAGGATAAACATTAGTACTATTTTAGTTTGTATTAAAAGCTGTGAAAATGGTTTTTTAATGTTTATAAATTTTACAACTTTGAGATAAAAAACATAGGTACAGCTTCAACATATTTTATCTTATTTTGGTGTTTAATAATTAAGACAAAAACAATCTTGGATTTACAACAAAAAAGTGGCCATTTAGTTGCGAGTCATGTAGCTACATTTTAATTAAACATTTCTATTTCAAATACTTTTATCGTTTTATACCCTAAAGTGAAGTGTATTCTTTTTGTTTACTGAAAAGTTGTCTTGTTTTACTGAAAACATCAATTACATCTAAAATTTAAAATTAAATTAGACGTTATTATACTATAAGTAGTTGATTAGCCTTATTAAAAATATAACCATAAAAATTTTAAATTATGAATAAAAAAAATGATTATAAATTATTAAGATTTAGCTTCGCCTTATTTTGCTTGGTAAGTCTTTTTGCTTGTAGTTCAGATGACAGTACAGATGACAGTACGGATGACGATGTTGAAACAGAAGAAGAATATATCGTTATAGACAGAGATGAAGTTGTTCTTATTGAAGGTACAGATATTGACGAAACTACTTTAGGGTTTGCAGAAGGTAATGTTGAAGTACAATTAGTTGAAATAGATGGTACTGAATATTATCAAGTATATACATCTAATCAAATATCTCTTCCCGTTGATTATGACATGGGTCCTTGGTGCGCATATGATGTTGATGATGATACTGATGAAGAAGGTGGTATATGGATTGACAATGAACATGGTGAAGTATACCAAGTTACTTATGATTTTTTAGATACTACAGTTAATGAGCTTTATTCAGATAGTGATGAAGATGATGCATACTGGGATGCTATGATTGATGGAGATAATGTCAATTATACAAATAGTAGATATCTTTGTATTAATGCTGCTGTAGCTGTAGTAGAAGAAGAATATTGGTCACAATGTGTAGAATGTCTACCTGAATATTTTGAAGATGAAACAATTGAAGAAGCTTATTATTTCCCAGTAACTCCTATTAAGTTAGATCAACCATCTGATATTCAAGGTACTCAAGGAATTGCATTAAATGGTGTTATTTTTGATGGATCGGCTCCTGTTGACGATATTATATCATATTATACCATTGCTGCGTTTGATGATGCAGGAGGGCACATTAATCCGTTTGTAGGATATCATTACCACACTAATACAGGTTTAACATACGGTTTTGATGAAGATGATGATCATAGATTTATAGGTTATGCATTAGATGGCTATAAAATTTATGAACACGATGAAACTCTAACAGATTTAGATGATTGTAATGGTCATGATGACGATGATTTAGGATATCATTATCATATTTCTGATGCTGCAACAAATGAAAATTTACCTTGTTTTTACGGACAAACTGCAACTACTGGCGGTGGTAGGTGATGGATTAATTACTATATTTTTCTAGTGCATAATATGTAAAAAAGTGTCTATAAAAACTATAGACACTTTTTTTTCTCAATAATCAATTTTTAGAATATGAAAAAAATAATTCTTATAATTTTTATCCTATTTGGGTCTTTCTATTCCTTAAATGCTCATGGCTCAAAAGTATCCTCTTTTTTTTTAGCTGAAAGCACTCCAGGAGTTTGGAATATTCAAATTAATGCTTCTATGGCTGCGTTTCAATATGAATATCTAGCTTTCAATGATAAGGAAAGTCTAGAAAATATAGCACCAGATGACTTTAAAAATTGGATCATAACTCATTTAAAACAAGAAATAGATATAATTGTTAATGGTAAAAAAATAACTTTCGGTGAAGGTTATGTAAAGCCTGCTCATGAAACATTAGTGAAAATTCTTTTAAATGATATGCCAAAAGACATAAAGAGCATTTCTGTAACAAATAAAAGCTTAATAAACGGTATTCCTAATCATAAATCATATTTTAAAATTATTAGAGAAGGAAATTATTCTGAGATGTTTCCTTTGAGTTTTAAAAATAATTATTCTACTCATTTAGAATACAGTTTAGGAAAATTAAAATTAAAAGGAACCACTAGTAATACGGACTATTTTTATTATTCGTTATTTTCAGGTTTTGTGGCCCTTACAATATTAATTATTTCTGTATTTTATATTAAAAAAAAGAAAAAAAGAAATTTATAAATACAAATATTATTAACCCTATTTTTAATATAACCTAGCTTAACATAACACTTAATTAGTACAAAAAAAAATTCTATGTATTATTGACCTACTTTGTTAAATTGAAAAGTACGTTAAGACAAAAAAAATATAGTTTAGAATTTAAGATAAAAGTAGTAGAGTTAAGCTTTACAAAAGCCAATGTGAAACAAATATGCGAGAAGTTGGATATTCATTTCACTACTGAGTTGTTAGCGAAGGAAGTCTAATAAATATGGTTAAATAGTTTTTCAAGTCGTGGGAAAGCCAAAACTAATAAACAATAATTATTTGAAAAATATTTTCTTTACAAATTACAAAATGAAATTAATTTCAACTTTACTATCATTAAAACTTAACCTTATTTGAATCCCTGTTTCATGTATCATACTACCAAAAAATGCTTAATTGGTCTGATATTACTGATCTATTTGGTCGTTAATTTTAATAAAGGGGTATTTGAGGTTACACATATTTTAAACCATCTATTTACCAGTGGATATAGTTATCATACACACGACATTGACTCAGAAATTTATGATCATGAACACTTTATTTTAAACCTAGACCTTTTTAAAATAGCTTTTGAGCAGTGTAGCCATTCCCTAACTGAACAAAAAAAAGAATTACAACTATCTGTTAATAAAACACTTCAAAATTTCCCTTCAGTAGTTTTTAAAATGAACTTAGGTGTATTAAAAGACAAGAACAATTCTTTCTTCAACTTACTATTACCTCCAACTCCTTTGTTGGAAATTATGACTCCTCCTCCAGACCATGGTTTAACTTTAATTGCATGCTAATCCATTAAAATCAGGTTCAAAAATTGCTTTTAAGTAAAAAAATGATTCTTTTGAAGCTACCTAATTTTTAAAATTAAACTGAAATAATTTCTGTAATTCATATTACTAATTTTATATCTCAGTTCTTTTTGGATTTTGGATTGCATGTATCCCTAAAAATAGCCTTACAGCAAATGAAATTGTAGGCAGACAGAGACTCCATACAATACACTAGTTTCTATTCTATGAAATAGGAATTTAAAAGTGTAAAACACTGTATGCTTATATTTTAAATTATGAAAATCTATAAACAAATATTCAGCTGTTAAGACTATCAAAATAAGTCTATTAATAAAAGTGAGCAAACACGTTCATCAAAGAACAAAAAAACAATGAAAAATATAACGATTAAAAAACATATACTAATATGTCTATTTCTCTTTTTCTTTAGCATAGTAAATAGCCAAGAAAAAGCATCGATAAAAGGTAGTGTACTAAGTGAATCTGGTAACCCCCTAGAAGCTGTAAATTTAGTCATCGAGGGTACCACAAAAGGTACAATTACTGAATCGAATGGAACTTTTATAATAGTAAATATTCCGTCTGGAAAATACAAGCTAATAATCAGCTCGATTGGTTACGAAACATATAAGCAGCGCATAAGCCTTAATCCCGGGGACGTGAAAAATTTTGATATCAAGCTCAAGGAAACAAATGTTCAGCTTAGCGAAATCTATATCGTAGGTGATGCCTTAAACCCTGATAACCGAACAATCACAGTGAATGAGGTTAACCAAGAAGCCATACAGAAACTTAATGTCGATCTACCGATCCGTATTATTGAGCAAATACCAGGTGTAGATCTATCGGCATATAGCCAAGGAGGTGTTGCTGATCAATTTTCTATACGAGGATTCGGTGGTGGTGGTCACGAAGGTGAAGCTGGAGTACAGATCGATGGTGTATCGCTTAATGAAGCAGAAGGCCACGCAGATGGTTACGCAGATCTTAATATACTCATTCCGCTCAATCTTGAAAGTGTAAAAGTATACAAAGGTCCATCTTCTGCGTTGTACGGCAGATTTTCACAGGGAGGTACACTTGCTATAGAGACCCGAAAAGGTGGCAACTACCAAAATGTTGGTATTAGCGGTGGAGCCTTTAATACTTTAAATTCTCAATATGCCTTAGGTAAGGAAGTTCCTCTTAAAAAAACAGGCCAACAACTAAATGCCAATCTGGCCTTCCAGCTATTCCAATCTAATGGTTATGCGGAAAATTCTGATCAGCTAAGAGGTAATATTACAGGCCGTTTGGGATTCGATATTTCCAATAACACGGATATTGCCCTGTCACTACGTGGTCACTCAAGTGTATGGGATGCTGCTGGTTATATCACAGAAGAGCAAGTAGACGATTATGAGCTCAGAACTGAACAAGATGAATATGCTGAGAATGATGGTGGCAACAAAGAATTTTACGCCCAGCGAATAGACTTCAACCACAACTTCAACGATAACCTCAGAATGCTCGTATTTGGCTATGCTGTACAGCAAGACTTTACGCGATTTGCAAAATTTGGCTTCACATCTGGTGGGCAAACTGAGCGGTTTAACACACGTAACGTCTATGCTGCTGGAGCAAATCTCAATGGACGCAACATCCTAGGTACAATTGACATAGACTGGATCGCTGGTACTGAGTACTACAGTGAAAGCACCGATCGTAAGCGTTGGGAATCAAGCTATCGCGTACGAGGTGATCTATACTTAGATCGACAATTCGATGTTCAGACGGCTTCTGCATTTGGTCAAGGAGAGTTTAATTTTAGCAAATACCTAAGAATGTCAGTTGGACTGCGCTACGATCAATATTTCGGTTCTTTCACAAATAGTGACCCTGACATAACTCAATATATCCTCGACATGAGCACTCTCTCTAATCTAAGCCCAAAAATTGGACTAAAATCAACAATTGCCAAAGGTTTAGATTTGAGAGCAAGCATCTCACAAGGTTTCACTTTACCAAACAGTACATTGAAGTACGAGTCCGATAGTGGTCTTGACCCGTCTATTCTATGGCAATACGAACTAGGTGCTAAATATATAAGCACAAACTGGTTAACGGTTGATGTAGTAGGTTGGATGTTAAACACAACCAATGAAATATTAGAGAGCCCCTCAGGATCTGGTGACTATGTAAACATAGGAGAAACTTCTCGAATAGGAATCGAATCTGAAGTCATCGTTACTCCAATAAGGGGGTTAGAGATAAGAGGTACATACTCGTTTACAGATACCGAAATCAAAAATAATCCTGACGAGAGCTTGGAGGGCAACGAAGTAACAAACGTTCCTAAATCGATAGCAACATTCGATGTATCCTATGCTTTAAAAAACGGATTAGGATCACGCATGCTTTTTAGAAATGTGGGACCATACTTCACGAATTCAGAAAATACAGGTGATTATAAAGGATATAGCATCTCTAACTTTTTCCTCTTCTACAATTTCAACCAACAGTCATCTAATAAAGGTCGTGTCTTTTTGGAAATACGAAATGTATTCGACTCTCTTTATTCTGAAGTCGTTTTCGGTGATCCTGGATCACAAATGTTTACTCCAGCTCCTACTAGAAACTTGATGTTAGGCATTAATTATAATTTTTAATGATTAAAATAAATAAAATAATAATATGAAAAATTCGATAATTAAAAGAGTTGCAATTTTCAGCCTTTGTTTGATCACTGTACTATTTATAAACTGTGGTCATAAGAATGACCCCGACAAGCACACTCACAACTCAGAAGACACAGGACATGTGCATACTCATGCTTTTGATGAACGAGGAGATGGCCACAGTCATTACGATACTAATAATGACAAACCACCATTTACTTACTTAAGAATGAATGGAGAATTCCATCTTAACCCAGGTGACTCATTATCTCAAAACGATCCAAGAAATCCAGGTCGTCTTAAATTAACAACAAGTGATAAAGCTGGGTCAATCACCAAAATGGTGTTTTACGATCATAACGACTTGGACAAGAAATTAGCCGAATGTGGATATGAATTTATAGGTAGTCGTCCTGATCCTCATTTTTATCCTAAAAAGTCTAAAACTTCCATTTGGGATGTATTCAAAAAAGTAAAGGATTTTTCGGGAGATTGTATCAACTACAATTATGTAATTTCTCGATCGCCTCATGGAGATACTATCCATATGCACTTGCGATACGGTGATGATGTAGAGGCTTTACTCGCAATGAGCAACGATACAATAGATTCACAATTTAATCCATGGTGGGGAGTTTACTGTGATATTGAAAGAACTACATCTTGTGATTAAGAGGTAAAATAAATAAATAAATAAATTTATTTATATCTAACAAGCTTATAGTTATCTGAGTCGTCCTAAAATAGGCTGACATTTTTTTAATAAATTAAACCAGAGAAATTAACTTCTCTGGTTTTTTTGCTGTTTACAATAACTATTGAAAAATTCTCATATCAAACACTTAATAAAGATATAGATAAAAGTATTGAAGAAGGTACTAACTCAGAGTCTGATGATTATTCAAGTTATAAAAAAATTACGCCCAAGATTAATAATAAAGCTTAAAAAGTTGACAAAACTAATACAAACAATGTCCCATGGATGCATACAGCAATAAGCAATGCTAAAAGACTACTACTAGATGTTCATCATAGAATTGATGACGTTTTTTTAAATAACTATGAATGAATTCTGTTAAAAGTTAAATAAAAGGCATTTTGCTGAGAAAACGCCCTATAAATTATTTATTTTTAAATGGAAGGAATTATAGGTGTTTATAATGGTAAGCATATTGCTTTAAAACGACTTATTTAAGCTAAAATATTAAGTTATAAATGAAATATTTTAATACCGTTTTAGTTTGCTTTAAAAGCAAACTAAAATGATTTTGTAAGCGAACCAATTTGTTTCACTCTAAAAATTAATTCAAAAAAAACTTCGTTTACAAATGTTTTACAACACCTATAAACGAAGTTAAATACTACTTTTAAAATATTTCTAGAAAGTAGTTTTCAATACGGCTAAATTCTAATACATTAATTTTTGTTTTAGATTTTGCTCTATTCTAATCTTTCCTGAATTAATTACGGTATTATTTTCTGGTTTCTGTCCTTTTTCTCCCCATAATACAGCAACCTCTTTTACTGCATTATTTTTAAAAGTATTATCAGCAAAAACAACATTTACAATACCGTGATTTTGTATTAGTAAACCACTCTTATCTGCATTTCCAGAATTTGTAAATGTATTATTCTTAAGTATTAAATTTCCTCCTATGGTAGATTCATCATAACCACCACGGTAATAATTTAAAACTGAAGCCGCAACATTATCAAAAGTAGTATTTGTTATTGTTACAAACTCTGCATTATAATCACCTTTTGAGTCTGTTTCTGTATTTAAAAGAATACCTTCTAATGAGTTTTTGATAACACTATTTGATATAGAAATAGTATCAGCAAATGATGCTTTGTAGGCTTTTATAACCGTTTTAAAGTTTGCTATTTCGGTATTATTAATAAAAAGATTAAAGGCTTTAGACATGTTCTTATCTAAAGTTACAATTGCATCTTGAGTTTTATCACCTCTTAATACAACTCCGTCAAGTTTCAATATACCTTTTGGGTGCATTACAAAACCAGGATTTTCAGTATTAAATTGAATTTCAGCTTTTTTATTTGCGTCTGCCGACACAATACTGATTGTTTTATCAATAAGTAAACTTTCGCTAATATTATAGATTTCAGCTTTTAATGATAGAATATCTCCTGACTTTGCTGTTTTAAGTTTACTAACTAAGTCTTCACCTGAAGTAACTTCAAGTGTTTCTCCTTTGTAATTTGAAGCTTCAGATGAAAACCATTCTGAACCATAAATTGATTTATCAAACAATGTAGCATTTGCTGGTGTTGGTAATGTAATTGCACCTACACTATTTTGCTTAGTTCTATCAGATCCAAAATAATCTTCTGTAATGGTTTCAAAATCGAAACCTTCATAAACACTTTCTAAATTACTTGAAGGCGCGTAGAAGTTTTCAGCTATTTTAGCTACCTCAAAACTTTTAGTAATAAGTCCGTCATTAGTAACGCTACTTTTATTTTCGCTATTTAAGATGTTATTTTTAAAACTAATACCACCAACATCATCATAATTTACCACAGGATAATTATCTGCATTGTGGTTGTATACTAAATTATTAGCAACAATCATACGCTCTGGTCTTGCTGAACGAATTTCAGAAGCTGGTAAAACGTCTTTTTTATCAATATTTGTACCTACACCAAACTGGAAAGGTGATTTACAATCAATATATGTATTATAAGCTACCACAACATCAGTAACTTGATTATAACGGTTTAAAGGTGATTTAGGAATACCGTTCATCACTGCTAAAGCACTTCTAAACTTATCTCCTTTAATATTATAGAAATAGTTATTAGTAATCCAATGCCCTGTATTAATTACACGAATACCACCAATAAATTCTGAATTATCATTACCAATAAAAACATTACCATCAATAGTACAATAATTACCATGTCTTAAAACCAATGAGCCTTCACTTTCAAAAAAGACATTGTTTCTAAATTCATTAAAATTAGATTTGTTTGAAATTATTTCGACCTCACCATTACATCTATCAAAATAATTATTGGATACATTTGTATATGATGGTGCCATAGAAGTATGACTACTTCCTATTTGTAAAGTTTCACCATGCGGACCACCTTTACGAGGTCTCGGGCCAAAATGATTGTTTACAATTTGATGATGGTTATTAACGTGCTCGTTACCTTTTAAGAATACCCTAACTGTTGGACCAAAATTAGATTTACCAACAATATTACAATGATCTAGCATGTTATTTCTACCCCAGAATTCAACCCAGTGATCTGAAACCTCTCTATTGGGTTTTGTAAATTCATCAATAACACAATTTGTTATTCTGCTATTATTAGCTATCGTATCACTATTAAATTTAAACTGAATTACATTTTTAGTTGGCGTATATCCGTTTTTAAAATGTAAATCTTTAACCACAAGATATTCACCACCTAAACTTAAGTTAGATTCTCCTTCAATAGTAACTTTACCTGCTGTTTCAGCACGCAAAGTAATAGGCCTGTCTTCCGTTCCCTTACCAAAAAACTTAATTTGAATATCTTTCCAAACTCCGTTTTGCATTACTATCTCACTACCTGCTTCTGCTTTTGCGATAGCTTCTTTTAATTCTGATTCGGTTGTTACCTTATTTATCGATTCTGAACTTGTTTTTTCTTGACAAGAAAACAGCGTAAGAGATAAGATAAAAAGGATTAATTTTTTTTTCATGTTTGCTAAGTTGAGTACTATTTTAATTAAGACACCAATCATTTCCTGTACTTATGGCAATAAGGCTATTAAATATGCTAAAAAGACAAGAAAACTGGTTTACCAATTTGGTTTACCAAATATAATCATATTTATGTCATTGTCGAATTTTTAACATTATTTAATCATATTGAAACTTTTAAATGAAGACAATTAGTATATTAACAAAAAAAGTAAAGCAACTTAATTAATGAAAAATAATAGGTAAATACACAAAAAGAGAGTTTAAAGAATATTTTTTTTAGTATATTAAAATTATTAGCAGTCGTAATAATTTGTATTAAGAATAACTAGCTTCAATAATATCATAAGCTAGTTTCTCACTAGCAGCTAATTTATATTTTGAGCTTGTATTTTTATAAGGGTTGGGGTTAGGGATGCTTTTAGTATCAATAGCATTGAATATGGCTGGGTGCACATAATAATTTTTACATACAGTAGGCGTATTCCCTAATTCTTCAGCTACCATTTTTATAACGATATTGCTGAATTTCTTTCTACTTTTTTGGGTTTTCAAACTACTTTTTATCGCTTCTTCGTAGCATTCTACTCCTAGCCTGCTACCCGCCCAAGTTCTAAAATCTTTACTAGAAAAATCATCACCCATATATTTAGCAATGTAATTATTAACCTCATCACTATCTAAATCATGAAAAGTACCATTTTCATCTTTATACCTAAATATTTCATAGCCAGGTAAACCTGCAACCTCTTTTATAAAAGGTATCAAATCTTCATCATCTATATGAACCTCTCGCTCTTTATTACTTTTTCCTTTATAATTAAAAACAAGTTCATCTTCATCAATACTTAAATGTTTTCTTCGGAGTGTGGTAAGTCCAAAAGTTTCATTTCTATTCCGATATTGCTTATTCCCAATTCTGATTCCGTACTCATCAAGAATAAGAATTATTAAGGCTAACAATTTTTGCTTCTTCCAAGTTTTTAATTTTAAATCTTTATGTGCTCTCTTTCTTATTTTTGGTAAGCGATTGGCAAAATGAAGCATTTTTTTAAATTTAGCCTCTTGTTGTTGCTTTTCATATTCAGAGTGGTAAATATATTGTTTACGCCCTTTTAAATCACGACCAGTAGCTTGTATATGACCGTCACTAAAACCACAAATAAAAACTTGTGACCACATAGGGGGAATTACTAAGTTTTTTAAACGTTTTAATGCTTTTTTATCTGTAATTCTACCACCATCTTCAGCATAAAAAGAAAATCCTCTCCCGCATTTTTTTCGAGAAATACACATTGCAGAATCGTCTACTTCTTGAATTTTAAACATGAGAGAAGATTTATATTAATTAAATAGAATTTGAAATTCTATTTTGTGATTTTGGTTTTACAGATATTGATGCTGTATCTGCATTAGTTATTGAAGTTCTGATTGTACTCATCGCTAATTTCAAAGATTGAAAGTCATTTAAACACTTTAGGTTTTCTGTAACCATGGTATCTAAATCTAATTCTGTCATTATTTTATTTTCTGTTTTAAAAACATTATCAATAAGCTTGATTAAATGCCTATTTCTATAACTACAGTCTAAAATAAAAATATTCAAATCTCTTAACTCATCTAATCCGTTAGCTTTTATATAAGAATCATAATTAGAAACTAAAGTTTTTCTATACGCTGTAATTTTGTTACCTCTTTGGGTAGCTTCATCTTTTAATACTTGTAATTGTTCTTTTGTAGTAGCTTTCATGTGTAGTTTTTTAAGTGTTTCAAATTTAGATTCAGATAAAAAAAAGAATTACTCTAAAAAAAATATTTTTGAACTCTATCGATTTCGCAACCTAATAGTTACCTGTTTAATATATTCCAATTCTTTTAAAATTATTTTAACATTAGTATTGGTTTTGCATCAAGAAATTAAGTGTAACAGCAAATAAGCTACAGGTATCCTTTCTAATTTTGGAGTATTAATAATTTAAACAAAAACACTTATGAAAACTTTAAAAACAATATTATTAGGAGCAATTTTATTTACCGCATTTAGCGGATTTTCTCAAACAGAGAAGCAAGCTAAAATTATGAAAGATGCTGAGAAAGTAAAAAAAGAAATGATCCAGACAGACAAAGGTTTAAAAAATTTTGTAGATAACTCTACTGCCTATGTAATTTTCCCTAATGTTGGTGAAGGTGCATTAATCGTAGGTGGAGCATCTGGTAATGGAGTAGTTTATCAAAATGGTCAACCAATTGGTTTAGCAGATCTTAAAAAAATTGATGTTGGTTTACAAGCTGGTGGACAAGCATTATCTGAAGTTATCTTTTTTGAAACTGAAGAGGCTTTAAAAAGGTTTAAAGATAATGAATTAACATTTTCTGCTGAAGCTTCAGCAGTAATTGTCGAATCAGGAGCTTCAAAAAATGCAAATTATAATGAGGGAGTTGTTGTATTTACAATGCCTAAAGCTGGTGCCATGGCCGATTTATCTGTTGGTGGACAAAAATTAAAATTCGATGCATTTGATGATCGTTCTAAATAATATTTAGCATTATAGCTTTATATGAAAGTCCTGTCTAATTAAGACAGGACTTTTTTTATGCCTTAAACTAAAATACATTTTTACGTTAAAACACTTTAACAAACACTTTTTTTTAGTGTCAAAAAACAAAGTGATTGTTTCAAAATCTTCGCTTCCGCAACTCTAGTTTTGATGAAAATTAAAAACAATTATTAAATTTTAAAACACATTAGTATTATGAAAAAAGTAGTAGCATTATTAATATTTATGACTGCAGGAACATCATTATTTGCTCAGTCTTGGTCAGACGAATTTCAATTAGGTGTTAAAGCAGGTGCTAACCTATCTACTGTAACTGGTGATGATTCTTCAGATCCTGGACATAGAACAAGCTTTTATGCCGGTTTATTGGCTGAAGCCCCAATAACAGAAAAATTATCTCTACAACCAGAGGTTTTTTATTCAAGACAAGGTTTTGATATTAATGACAACCCGAATGGTTCGGATACTGAATATCAATTAGATTATATTCAAGTACCTGTATTATTAAAAGTGTATTTAGTAGACGGACTTAATATACAAGCTGGTCCTCAATTTGGTTTTAAAGTAAATGAAGATATTAATATCCCTGGTGCAGATGATGACATAGATGTTGATGGTGTTGAAGATTTTGATTTTCAACTTACTTCTGGTTTAGAGTATAAAATTGCTCAATCAGTTTTTATACAAGCAAGATATACTTATGGTTTTTCTGAATTAGTAAAAGATACGGATACACATACCTCTTACTTTTCTGCTGGTATAGGGTACATGTTTTAAAAAACAGGATAAATAGTTTTAGCGTCAAATTATAAATGTATTGCAGTAATACCATCGTGTAATCATTAGTAATTTTAAAGTATAGAAATAATAATCTTAAAAAATAAAAATATGAACAATACACAGTTAGAAGGTAAATGGAAACAAGTAAAAGGTGAGTTCAAACAAAAATATGGTAATCTTACCGATGATGATGTAACCTATGCAGAAGGAAAATTTGATGAAATGATAGGTAAAATTCAAGAAAAAACTGGAAGAAAAAGAGAAGAAATTGAAAAAGAAATTAGTGAACTATAGTCACTAATTTATATTTCTACATTTTAAGTAGTTAATTGAGTTTTAGTCGACTTAAAAGAGCCATCAAAATATATATTTTGATGGCTCTTTTATATGTTACACTATAATAAACTCAGACTTCTTATTTACCCCAGTTTTTAATTTTATATCCCCAAACAGCAAAGAATAATATAATTGAATAACAAGGTATTAAAATCCAATAACTGCTTGTTGCTGCACTTGCTGTTGCAACAGATTCTGCAACTCCATTGTTAATTAATTCTACTTTGTTAGCATCTACAATTCTACCGTATAATGGTGGAATAATCGCTCCACCAGAAATAGCCATAATTAATAATGCTGATGCAGTTTTAGTAAACTTACCTAAACCATCTAATGTTAATGGCCATATTGCTGGCCAAACAAGTGCATTTGAAACACCTAAAGCTGCTACAAACATAACAGAAGTAATTCCGCTAGTAGAAAGTATACAAACACTAAATATAATACCTAATATAGCACTGGCAATTAAAGCTGTTCTTTGTTTTATTACTTTAGGAATTAATAAGGCACCTAATAAATAAGTTGCCACCATTGCCATTAAAGTATAGGTTGTAAAATATTTTGCTTCTTCTGAAGAGAAACCTAATGAGATACCATATGAAATAATAGTATCACCAGCAATAACCTCAGCACCAACATATACAAATAAAGCTAATACGCCAAACCACAATTGTGGGTATTGAAAAATACTTGTTTTTGCTGTTTTTACATCAGTTGTTTCTTCTTCCTCTACAGTTGCTTCAACATTTGGTAGTGGAGCTTTTAAGATTAACATACCTAAAATAAACAATACAATTGCCATCACTACATATGGTAGAAAAACACTATCAGCCATTGCATCTAACAAAACATTTTTTTCATCAATACTTACTGTTGCTAATTTCTCATTAACCTCATCAATGCCTGAAAGCAATAATGCACCAAAAATTATAGAACCTAATGATCCTGCAACTTTATTAGCAATACCCATTATAGCAATACGCTTTGCTGCACTCTCTATTGGGCCTAAAATAGTAATGTATGGGTTTGATGCTGTTTGTAACAAAGTCATACCAACACCTTGAATAAATATACCTGTTAAAAACACCCAGTAAGTTCTAGCTTCTGCTGCAGGTATAAAAACTAAAGCACCAACTGCCATAATTACTAACCCTAATGACATCCCTTTTTTATATCCTATTTTACTAATAATATACGATGCCGGCAAAGCCATTACCACAAATGATATGTATGACGCTGATGCTACTAAATATGATTGCGCATCAGTAAGTTCATTTATCGTTTTCATAAACGGAATTAAAGCTCCGTTAATCCACGTCACAAAACCAAAAATAAAAAATAGTCCTGCTATTATTAAAATTGGGACTAATGTACTTTTGGGTTTTAAATTGCTCTCCATTTTTCTAAGGTTTAATTGATTTAAAAATTATTATTATTTCTCGATGTTATAACTCTATTATTTTTTTAATTTTTGAATTTAATGGTATTAAAACACCACAACTTCATCTATAAATATTTTTGATGCTTTACCTTCTTGATGGTGTTCTTCAGGAATTGGATTCACACTTTTAGCTTTCAATTTTATTGCTTTAGCTCTTCTAGGTTCAAAATCTATAACAGTTTTTATCTTGTTTCGACCCTGTGTATGGCTAATACCTAATAATTTAATGTCACTAATTTTCTCAAAATTAACACCATCCTCTGAACTACAAATCTCATAATTTTCAGGAACATAGATACCACCTATGGTAAACCTAAGACTGGTAATCTCTAGACTACTAATTTCTTGTTCTTCCGGGAAGATAATATCAACATTTAAATCTCCGTGAAATTTATTCCAATTTTTATCTCCTCTATTTAATTTTCCGTAATTTAAATCAACCAAGCCAGACATATTAGTTTCTTTTACATTGGTAGAATAATCAATAACCATTGCACCAGCTGCTTTATGTATTGGAAAGTACTTTTCAGACACATTACTTACTTGTTCTTTTTCTTTAAACGAGCTTGCTTTTAAAATCGATGTTTCTGTTAAAATAAAAGGGTTGGTGTACTTCTTAGATTTCTGTGTTGGAATACTACCATCAGTAGTGTAATAAATATCTAAATCGTTAACTTCAGTATGTAAGGTAACATCAACATTACCCTCTTTATACCCTTCATGATCTATAACTACATTAAAAGCACTAGTCGCATAATTGACTCCTTTTTTATCTAATCGTTTATTTTGCACAATTAGCCTGTCAGTAAAACAATCCCAATTTTTAGATTTCGGCTGTGTCCAACCGTTTTCAGCAATGGCATACAATCTTGGAAAAGTCATGTATGTTAGTTGATCCCAGTTGGTAATCGATTCTGTCCATAAATTACCTTGAAGTCCTAAAATATGCTCGCCTTCTTCAGTCGTAAGGCTATCTGAAATTACTTTGTAATTGTAAGTATCTTTTAAAAAACTATACGCATATCCTAAATTAGGTTCTAAATCGTCATCACCTTGTTTTAAATCTAAATAGCAATATTTTGCTGGTGACATAATCACATCATGACCTGTTTTCGCTGCTTTAATTCCTCCTTTTTCACCTCGCCATGACATTACTGTTGCACTAGGCTCGATATCACTCTCCAGAATTTCATCCCAACCAATCATTTTCTTATCATGAGAATTGACAATTTTCTCAACTCTATTTGTAAAATACCCCTGTAAATCATGACTACTTTCAAAATTTTTATCTTTTATCATTTTTTTACACTTAGGATCCTTTTCCCAAGATGATGTATTACACTCATCACCACCTAAATGAATATAATCAAAAGGAAATAGGCTTGAAACTTCATTTAGCACATCACCTATAAACTCATAGGTTTTTTCATTACTAGGGCAATAAGTATTGTTTTTATTTACACCACCAGTACCTACATAAAAAGGACCTTCAGCACATGATAATTCCGGATAAGAAGCAATTGCCGCTAAAGAGTGGCCTGGCATATCTAGTTCAGGAATAACTTCAATATAGCGCTCTTTTGCATAAGCAACTATTTCTTTAATATCCTCTTGAGTATAAAAACCACCGTAGGTAGCTTGTTGTCCTTCTTTTTGCTTTGGCCTTCCCCACCAATTAGATGTTGTATCGTCTTTCGCATTTCTGTTTAAACGCCACGCTCCTATTTCAGTAAGCTTAGGATATTTTTTAATTTCTACCCTCCACCCATTATCATCAGATAAATGCCAGTGAAAACGATTTAATTTAGCTTCTGCCATAAAATCGATAACCTCCTTCACTTGGTCTTTATCAAAAAAATGACGCGAGACATCTAACATATACCCTCGCCATTTAAAAGCTGGAGCATCTTTTATACTAATTACAGGAATATGCCATTCAATATTCTTTTGTATTTCTTGAGCATAAAATTCTATTGGTAGCACTTGAGCAAAACTTTGTAATGCATAGAAAAAACCAGCACCCGATGAAGCTTTAACATCAACATGAGTTTTGCCTACTATAATTTCATAACCTTCGTCTTCAATTGTATTTTCTGTTTTAAATTCAATAGTTGCTTTACTTGATTTTATACCAATACGTGGCGTCCAACCTGAGGCTTTTTTAAAATTGCTAAAAAAGTTATTAGCAATTTTTAATTGCTCATTATTTTCAACCGAGATAATGGTTTTTCTATTCAAATCGAAATAGCCATGCCCTGGAATTACTTCTGTTGGCATCGGAATTATATCTACCTCACTCGTCTGTAAACCAGATGTACACGAAAACAATATAAAAACACTACATAAACCTAACAGGAATTTAATTACGTTGCTTTTATATAAATTTATCATGTATGGTTTGGTTTAGTTTTTAAATAATTCTTTATTAGGTGTGTTGCCTAATACAAAATGTAATTCACCACCTTCAAGTATTTGTTGGTGTGTAATTGTATCTACATTATAAATTTCACCATTTAAAATAATACTCTGAATGTAAAAATTGTCTTTCGATTGGTTTTCTGTAGTTATTTTAAACAATTTTCCATCGCCTAACTCAACAGTTGCTTCACTAACATATGGTGATGTGATACTGTATACACCATCAGCAGGATTAATTGGATAAATACCTATTGATGATAGCACCAACCATGCAGACATTTGACCGCAATCTTCATTACCACAATAGCCATCTGGTTTAGTGGTGTATTGAGTGTTTATAATTTTACGAACCATTTCTTGGGTTTTCCATGGTTGCCCAATAGTGTTGTATAAATACGAAACATGATGACTAGGTTCATTACCATGTGCATATTGCCCAATCATACCTGTACTAAAAATAGGCAGTTTATCATCTTTAGCTGGGTAATATGTAAACATAGAATCTAGTTTTACCGTAAATTGTTCTTTACCTAAAGTCTCTACCAAACCATCAATATCATGTGGTACAAACCAGAAATACTGCCAACCGTTACTTTCACAAAACTCTTTCGTATAATTTTTCGCATTAAACGGACTGCTAAATACTCCTTTATCACTTTTTGGTCTAAAAAATGTAGATGATGTATCGTATAAATTTTTCCAGTTATTTGCTCTTTTTGAAAAAGTATTTGCAATTTCTGTTTCCCCTAAATCTTTAGCCAATGTAGCTATACACCAATCGTTATACGCATATTCTAAAGTTTTTGAAACTGACCAATTTTCATGATCGCCACCAGTTGGCACATAGCCCAATTCCATATACGTATCAATCTGTCTTCCTTTTTCAGTTGCAGATGCTACACAAGCTTCTAATGCTTTTTTAGCGTCTAAAGGAATGCCTTTAAAATAAGCATCAACCAACACAGGAACGGCGTGGTAACCAATCATCATATTCGTTTCATTCCCAGCTAAAGACCACACTGGCAACAAACCTGTTTCGTCATAATGTGATAAGAATGACTTCAACATATCTTCCGTTTCACTTGGCGCAATAAGTGTATATAATGGGTGTGTTGCTCTAAAAGTATCCCAAAGTGAAAATGTGTCGTATTTATTGTATCCTTCTGCAGTATGTACTTCACCATCTGCTCCTTTATAAGCACCATCTACATCACTAAGTAATGAAGGTGTTAAGAACACATGGTACATATTGGTATAAAACAATTCTTTTTGCGCCTTAGTACCTTCAATTTTTATTTTAGAAAGATAAGATTCCCAAGTATTTGATGCCTCTTCAACTGTTTTATTAAAATCCCAGTGAGATAGTTCTTTTTCTAAATTTATACGAGCACCTTCAGTACTTGCTGAAGACATGGCTACTTTTACTTGTATCTTGTCATTATCTTCAGTTTTATAATCAGCTACAATTCTAGTAAATTGTCCATTAACCGTTAACGCATCAATAACTTCCTTTTCGTTTTTATATAATGAAGCTTTATCAAAAGGTTTTGAGAACTTCATTACAAAATAAACGCGTTGATCGTTTGCCCATCCTTTAGATTTTCTGAAGCCAGAAATTGTTTGGTTATCTTCAATCGTGATTTCCGTTTCCATTGGTTTATCCCAATTTAAACTGTATCCTAAATCTAAAATAATTTTACTTTCTTCATCTTTAGGAAATGTATATTGATGAAAACCTACACGAGAAGTCGTAGTTAATTCTGCCTTGATACCTGAACTTAATAAATCTACTGTATAATAACCCGGACTAGCTTTTTCTTTATCATGTGAGAATTTAGAATAAGGTCTGTATCTACCCTCAGGAGTTAAACTCTCTGTAAACTTACTATTTAAAGGCATTACCAATAAATCGTACATATCACCCGCACCAGTACCTGATAGGTGTGTATGACTAAAACCCGCAATTGTAGAATCTGGATAAAAATACCCTGCAATTCTATCCCAACCTGGCAATCCGTTATCAGGACTTAGTTGCACCATACCAAAAGGGACTACTGCACCTGGATACGTATTTCCAGGACCATCAGTACCTGTAAATGTATTTACGTAGTTGGTTAGTTTTTCATTTGAAATCACTTTCTCTTGATGTTTTTTCTCCTCATTACAAGAAACAATACTCAAGAATACTAGTACCAGTAAATAGCTAAAATATTTCATTAATTCTATCTAAGTTTATTAACTTTTATATCTGCATTATTTGCAATATGTCTCTTATAATCTTGTGTGTACAACGTTGCAATTGTGCTATATTTTTCTGCTAATTTATTATAATCTGCCCAAGCTTTATCATATGCTTTGATCCACTTTTTAACATCTTTAGTGTTTCCATTATCATCAGCATATTTCATATAGACAAGTGTTCTATATATTTTGTATAGTTTTAAACCGTACTCTGCAGAACCAATCGCATGATTTTTAGTTTCCTCACTGTCCCAATCGATAGATTTAGCCAACTTAACTATTTGTTTCCATTTTGCAATAGACTCGTCTTTTTGAACTAAATTTCTCTTTTGTTCTAATTCACCTTTTACCACCATTGGCCAAGCAATACCTTGGTCTCTTGTCCACCATGGGTTCATATCTCTATATGTTGAATTTCTACCTCTAACTACTGCTTCAGCAGAAAGTAAACATAGTTTTCTAAATTTAGTAACATCGTCATCTTTTAAATGTAGGCGTTCAGTTGCATATCTATTAAAAATAAATTCTTCACTCTTATCTGTATTTTGACCCCACTGTGCCATAACCCATGAATTAAGATCACACCATAATTCATCTTTTATATACGGACCTTCCCATCCGCCTCCCCGAGACCATGTCCATACACCTGCATACAATTCTGGTTTTGTATCAACAAATTCTTGAATACTATTAATTTGTTCTTCCGGCATTCTTGCATGTTCTTCAAAACCATTAATAACACCATTAGCTATATAATTTGGGTATGCACCTTTACCTTCATATTCACGAGCAGATTGCACTTCAATAATTTGTTTATGACGCCCTTTACCAATTACTTTACTAAAATTATTAGCTCTATGAAAATCACCTTCACAATGTTTAATACTAATAATTAAATTTTTATGTGGTTCTACACCTTCACTTACCGCCAAATAATCGTCCATATTTGTATCAAAAGCACCCCAGGTACGGAAAATAAGTTGCTTATCTCTTTTTTCGCAAATCTCTTCTTTTAAAATATTTATTAAAGGAATTATTGTTTTCTCTGGGTTTGTTTTATCATCTATTGCCCCTTTGTGGTATGGTGCATCATGTAAATATGTTTCTCCTATACGAACTACCAATCCGTCTAGATCAGGAAATTGCTCAAACATTTCATTAATTTGAGCCCTGACTAATTTTTTAGTTAGTTCATCATTAGGGTTACCAAATGTATCTTCAATCTTGTATTTTTCGATTAAACGTTTTGGAAATAAAACCAAATCTGACATGGCGTAAATAGCCATATCTTCAGCTTTACAAGCCGCATGCATTTTTTTAATTTGCGCTGCTTTTTCATCTACCCATTTACGATCTTCCGTCCCTTTGGGTAAAATATCTTTATCTACAGACTCCCAATTAATAGCTAATGCTGGTGATTCAAAAAGAAAATAAACCTTGCCATTATAGCCCATTTCTTTTATCACCGCTGGGTCATTATATTTTGTTTTATATGGTGCTTCGCCTGGGTTGTGATGTACCATATCTAAGATTAATGGTTCAGAATTTTGAGCCAATAACCTTAACGCAAAAGCGAAAAAAAATGAAAAAAATAATAGTAATGAACGTTTTTTGGTTGTCATCCCCATAATAGTTGTAAAAGTTATAAGTATATAAACTTATGTTATCTTACGAATTTTGTATCATAATTTAGACCAATAACTTTTGCGCTTCGATAATCAACTACTAAATTTATGGAAATATAAAATCTTCTTTTTATTGCAACAGGACTTTGACTTTTTATAAAAGAATCTTTTTAAAGTGAGTTTTTAACCGAATAAAACTTCTTAAGCTAATTGAATTACAAGCAAATATTTGTTTACGAAAAGAATAAAAAACAAGTTTGCTCTATAGAACATAAAGCAAACTTGTTTTTCAATTATTTTATTTTTCTCCCAAAGTATATTTTATGGGTACAATTGTACCGTCTTTATTGAATGACATTTTATCAAAACAAGCTGATCTTTTATGAAAAGAACCTTCATTTACATCACCTCTGTGATAAAAGAAATACCATTCATCTTTAAATTCAATTGCTGACGTATGATTTGGAGCATTGGGTGCATTTGGGGCTAATTCGCCTTTTAACTCTGCGTATTGTGGCAGAGGATTATCAGCCATCCAATATTTAGTAACAGGACCAACTCTAGCGCTAAAATAGTAGATCTCATTTCTTTTGAAAATATGAACTGCTTCGCTTACTGTTTCTTCACTTAGCCTAATCCAAGGTCCATCAAGTTCTGTCATGTTATCTTTTAATTTTGCTCCCATAATGTGCGTTCCTTTTTCTCCAATATTTACTTTATGATCGTTTCCATAAATATAGGCTTGACCGTCATCATCAACAAAAACAGTAGGGTCAAATATTGTTGTTATTTTTTCAGTAACCGCTTCTTCCCAAGGACCAATTGGTGTTTTACTTTTTGACACCCCAATATGTGTTTTATCAAATGGAAAATAAAAATAATACCAACCACCTTTATAAGCTACATCAGGTGCATTCATTTGACCGTTTGCCCAACTATACTCTCTTGGTTTTAGAACTACTCCATGATTAATCCACGTATTTAAATCTGCAGATTCTAGAACAACATAATCTTTCATAGTTTTATATGAAACTGCATCTTCTACATCTCTAGAACAATACACATATACTGTATCATTAAAAACTTCTGCAGCAGGATCTGCAGCATAAACAAAGCCTTTATCTTCCTTATTCAAGATCGGATTTTGTGCATTTGAGTAAATTACAAAGAATAATGAAAAAATTATTGCTATGATCGAAGGCTTTACAAACATAGTTTTCATATTTTATTTATATCATAAATTAAAACTTAGTAACCGAGCTACTAATTGGTTGCAATTCTTCACCTTGCAATGCAAAAGAAACATCAATCATACGAGGATTTGTACTAGGCTTGTATTGAATTGTAATTGGGTGCCACCCTTTTTTTAGTGCTACTTTTCCATATTTCTTTTTAGGTCCGTGGTAACCGCCATTATCAACGATCAACTGATCTCCAATAAATAATAAGTTTCCTCCATCAGAGCGAGTTTCAAACTCATAGATACCATCTTTTTCAGCATTGAAATACCCTGAATATGATATTGAAAAGTTTTTCTCTTCTTTGAAATCACCTAACACAATACTATCAACCTTATTAAAATTAGCTGTAGTTGGGGTTTTCATATCTTCTACAGTTTTAAATTTCCCTTTTGAAACAAATCTTTTTAAGCCATTTTCTTTTGGTGTACTTTCTGAAGCTTTGATAAAATCTTTATGAATTACTTTAGCCTTTTTTAAATCATTGAACTTTTCACCACGGTAAGATCTTGCTTTAATTTCAAGCGTGTCGTTAATTACTTCTGGAGCACTTACTGAAAACGGAGCTTCATATTTAAGTGATTCTCTTGTTGGTGTACTTCCGTCAAGAGTATAATAAATTTCAACATCATCTAAAGGGTAAGCCAATTCTAAATTTACTAAAGTACTGTCTACACAAGCAATATCTCTTTCTAAACCTTTGACCGCTGGTATGTAATAATACACATCTAAAACATCTAATCGATCATATTGCTTTTCAACTCTTGCATTAAATGCTTCAAAATCTCTTTCTTGAGCAACCCATCCATTTTCAGAAACGGCTAACATTCTTGGGAATGCCTGGTATTGTAATCTTTTATAACTCGGAATCCATTCTGACCAAAGGTTTGCTTGTATACCTAAAACATTGCTAGCTTCAGCTTCTGTAAAATTCTCAGGAATTGGCTCGTAATTATAAATTTTCTCTAAAGTATTTCCTTCATTAAGATAATCAAAATAGTAAGCATCAGTAGGTGTAATTACTAAATCGTTTCCATTTTCTGCTGCTTTTTTAGGTGCTTCTGGTCTCCAACCTCTCCACCACATAATTGTAGCCTCTTTAGTTAAACCTCCTTCAACGATTTCATCCCAACCCATGAATTTCTTTCCTTTCGATTTTAAAAATTGCTCAATATCTCTATTGAAGAAAGATTGTAATTCATGCTCATCTTTAAGGTTATTTTCTTTAATTACTTTTTGACAAGATGGACAAACTTTCCACGAATCTACATTAACCTCATCACCACCAATATGTACATATTCAGAAGGGAATAACTCAACAACTTCACTTAACACATTTTTCATAAATTCATAAGTTGTATCTTTCCCTAAACAAGCAGGGTGTGTAAAAACAGTATCCCAACCTGATTGTCCGTTACATGATAAAAAAGGATAATTATCTATTGCTGCTTTGAAGTGACCAGGCATATCAATTTCAGGTATTACGGTAATACATCTATCATCAGCATAAGCTACAATTTCTTTTATTTGTTCTTGCGTAAAGAAACCACCGTACTTACGTTCACCATCAATCTCTTTAAATTTAGATTGGTCAATAGTGTACAATTCATTTTCTACAGCTCTTGTATTACAAATTGTGTCTTGATTATTTGGTATTCTCCAAGCTCCTTTTTCAGTTAAAAGCGGGTATTCTTTTATTTCAATTCTCCAACCTTGATCATCTGTCAAGTGCATGTGGTAAGTGTTCATTTTGTATAAAGCCATGTGATCTAAAAAGTCTTTCACTTCATCAATTTCAAAAAAGTGACGACTAAAATCCATATGCATACCACGCCATTCAAAACGAGGTTCATCTTCAATACTAACACTTGGTACATACCAATCTGCAGTAACCTTTTCTTTACTTTCAATAGCCACTGGCAATAATTGTCGTATGGTTTGAACAGCATTAAAAAAACCATTTTCTTCTGTAGCTGTTACCAATATTGAAGTTGGCGTAACTTCTAAAGTATAAGCACCATCTTTCAAGCCTTCTACATTTTCAAAAACAATAGCATTTTCTGTTTTTTCATTTTTTATTTGTAAATGATAACCAGCTGCAGTATTAAATAAACCTAAAAGATAGTTTACTGCTTTCTGCTGACTTTCGTCTTGCATTATCACTTTAGTATCAGATTCAATTTGAAAAGAACTTTCATTTAATTCAAAACTTACTGGTTTTGGCAATAATGAAATATCTTCTTGTTTAAAAGTTGGCTTAGGCTTTTCAGAGCATGAAGCTAAAAACAATGTGATTACTAATAAGGCTAAATAATTTTTCATTTTTTAAGGTGTTATTTTGGTGTTAGTCCGTTTTTGTACTTAATTTTAAAAATTGTTCTTCGGTTGCTAAGCCCATCATATTATTTTTACGATGTTTTAAGCGCTCTACTGCTTTATCTAAAAATTCAGGATTTACATCTGTTGGTAAACCTTTAGTTTTTTTGTATTTCGGGTTATCATCCAATTTTGGGAGTGCATCTACTTTAGTTTTAAAACCATTTACAACTTCTTGTAAATCAACATCCTTAATTAAATTATTAGTTTCATAGGGGTCACTCTCTAAATCATATAGGCGACTAATCTGCTGTAAGGTATCAACATAAACTTTGTATTTTTTATCACGCAATACCCGATCTCTAAATTGAATGGCATTTTCTAACCAACCTTCTTCATTAATATGCCCCGGTAAACCACCCATTGATAAAATAAAATCACGTCCAGTCTCTGTTTCTTTTTCAGTTAAAACCTTTGCAAATGAATGTCCATCAAGTTTAAAATCTGGCTCTTTTTCTGCACCTGCTAAATCTAAAAACGTTGGGAGCACATCTGTAAAGTCAACTAAAACATCTGTTTCAAAATGTTTATTATCTGGTGTTTTTACTATAAATGGTGAATTAATTCCATTTTCGGTAAGATAAGCTTTACCTCCCCTTATAAACTTTCCATTTCTTTTACCAATAATTGATGGTGAAGTACCATTATCAGTGGTTAACACTAAATATGTATTATCTGATAAGCCCGATTTTTCTAAGTTATCAAGAATTTCACCAATAATATAGTCAGTGTAACGTACCATCGCCAAATGCTTTTCATACTTTGTTTTAGCCTCTGGCTCAAGCGGTGTGTGTACAAATGGTGAATGCGTAAGTACCATTGGGTAGTATATACAGAATGGATTTTCTTTATTGGTATTCATAAAATCAATCACGAAATCTGAAAAAATATCCGGCCCAAATTTACCTTCATAAGTTTTAGTACCTTCTTCAGTTATAATATAAGGATCCCAATAACGCTTATCACTTTCAGGAACTCCTGATTCGTAACCTGTCCACATACAGAATTCATCAAAACCTGCTTTTTGCATTGCATTGGGTTCTATTCTAAAATCGTTTATTTGCCATTTACCTGCAATACAAGTTTTGTAACCTTCTTGGTGTAGTGCTTTTGCAAAACTTGGATTTTTAGCTGTGTCAAAGTTTGCTCCATGTCCCCAACGTGGTACATCATAATGGTTTACCCACCCATTATTGTATGGGTATTGACCTGTAATTAAAGCCACACGACTAGGTGTACACTGTGGCATTGAATACACATTATTAAATTTTATACTTGTCTTTACTAAAGCATCAATATTAGGTGTATTAACTTCTGTTGCACCATAACTAGGAAACCACTCTTTACCCAAATCATCAACCATTATAAAAATAAAATTGGGTTGTATTTTTTCTTTATTTATTACCGTTGTTGATTTTTCTTTACAAGAGAAAAAACTAAACATAAGTACTGTAAAGCTTAAACACTTTACGACACTTTTATTAAAAAGATTATTGTTTATTTTAGTTATTTTTTCCATTCTAAATCTCCATTTTCTAAACTCCAATCATTACCATAATATCCAACAGCCTCAATGCCTTTTATTCCACTTTTATAAATTGAAGTATTTAAAATCATCACGTCAGGAATATCAGTACCAGATCCAAAATATTTATTAGGTATTACAGTTTTAAACCCACTAATCCCTGTTCCTGTAACCACTGCTACCGATGCTACTTCACTATCTTTTCTTGGATACGTTAAGTAGACACCATAATTATCACCTTTTAAAATTTCACCTCCTACCTTAATTTCGTTTCGTTTTACTTGTACCGGACTATCTTTTAACAACAACTTCCATGCACTATTGGTTGAAGCATTCCCATAAATAATAACCGAACGTTCTTTATATTTTTTAAGTGAAAATTCTTTATCAGAAATGATATCTATAGAACCATTGCCACGATAATAAAAAGTTTCTGCATCAAAGCGTGCTTTATTAAAAGCCCATTTATTTTCAGTAACATTCCCTTTTGTTCCGTAAACAAAAAGCATATTATTTTTAAATGCTTCTTTAAAATTTCCGTAACGTTTTGGGTTTTTCTCAAAAGTATTTGTTGGTGCATTGGTTAAAATCCATTTCTCGTTTACTTTTTCAAACCAAGCTTCTTTTCCTTTTTTAGCTGATAAATTTTCAAATTCTGAATCATCAATCGTAATATTTAAAGTATCAGATGTTTTTGTATGTTTTAAATCGACCTTAAACTTTCTTAGATTTTCTGTTTCAATAGAAATATTCCGAGTTTTTAAAAACTCATTTTTCTTAATTTGTTTTTCTGTACGTATATTTTGAGTTGCTTTAACTCCTGAAAATTCAAATAATTTTTCTTGCTGATAAAGCGTTACATAACGACTTTCAGAAGAAATTCCTGGATTTGCTGTTCTAAACTCAAATGTTTTTACAACATCATTTTCAGGAATAGTATGCCATTTGAAATAATCGAAAATGGTATGAAAATCAATACCAAACCAGTGTTTCTTATCTTCATATTCTAAATATGCGAAATCAGGATGAAACCCTGCCAAATGCTTTCGCATAAAACGAGCTTGCTCTACAGGTACAGTTTCATCAGCATCACCATGTTGAATATAAACCCCGTGATGCAAATAATTTCTCGATAATTCTAAAGTGTGACTGGCATGGTTAGAACGTGTAAACATATGATCTACAGCCAATTCATTTTCTTCCTTCTCTTTTCCTGCATACGAAAACAATGAATACCAACCCGAAATAGGTGCAATAGCCGCCCATTTGTTAGGAAATGTTGCCCCTAAATGCCAAGTTCCATGACCACCCATAGAATGCCCTGTTAAATATGTACGTTTTGGATCTGTACCATACTTATCTTCTGCAATTTTTTGAACTTCCATAGCATCCCAACGGCCCCAGTCTTCCCAATTAAAACCATAATCTCTTCGGTTTGTCGGTGCTATTACATGGCCCCAATCTTTAGCTTTATAAGAAGCAGCTTGGTTTCTTGCTTCTACACTCGCGCCATGAACCGATAAAAACATTGCTGGTTTTTCATCCGTTTTTAAATCGCCCTCTTTAACTGAATAATACTGTACACTTCCATCTATCTTAGAAATAAATGTTCTTGAATATCTGTCTGTAGGAGTCTTTACATGATATAGAATTGAAGCTTCATCAAGAAGCTCATTTCCATTAAATAATTGAACTTTTACTCGAACTGTATCTTTCTTAGAAAATGAATCTTGAACATTATATGCCACTTTTCGCATTGCTAGTGGAACAATACTCGGTACTTTGGTTTCTATTTTTTTACCGTTTGAAACAGTTACTAATTTTAGATTTTTTAAATTACTTTTAGTAGCATTCAATAATCTTATTGAACCAATTTTTGTATCGCTTTCTGTAGTTAAAAAATCAGGAATAGTCATATCTCTTTTTAATAAAGAAATAGGCTTTACAACAGGTAATAATTGCATGTTTACCTGTCCACGACCTCCTTTTACCAAAAATGTATTTTCACCTTTTTTTAATTCTATAGGATGGAATGTCAAATGTTTGTTGTAAACATCACCTCCGCGAGGAACACCATTTACATAGACTTCATTATGTCCTGAAATTTCTAAAATTCGAAGCTCTTCAACTGGTGAATTATAGGTTACATATAAATAACCTCCTCTAAGTTTTCTGCTTTTAAAAACACCTTTTTCATCTGCTTCAACTTTTTCCCATTTTTCATCTTCACCATCTCTACCTACTCCAATAACATCATTTTCTATGGGCTTGTAATTATCATCAGAAATAAAACTATAAAAAACTGGATCTGTATAAATAATAGTTCGTCTAGCTTGGTTTGTAGACCCGACCATTAATCCCTTTGTTAAAGGAATAGTATCTTGAGCCATTAAAATTACTGTTGAAAATAATGCTATTAATAAGGTTGAGAGACTTTTGGTTGTCATACGACTGCTTAGTTAATTAATTTTTTTTCTGTATTTATAAGTTGTTTTACAGTTTCCGGATTTGGTGTTCTGTTTGATGTTGTTTTGGCATCTCCATACCAATACACGCCTACACTATACTCCATATCGCATTTAGTCCAGCTCCAAATTTCCATATCAAGTTGAAGTGAGGTGCCAAAAGGCATGACATCTAAAGCGCGAGTTCTTGTTTCTGTACTATATTTTTGGGTATTTCTATCTCCAAACTCTGCTTCCGTTTTTCTATTATTTTTGTTATATTTATTAGAATTGGGTTGTGCATGGAATGGATGCTCATAAAAATCGTTACTCACCCCGCCCCAAGAATAGCCATAATAGTCTTCTGTTCCAGTTCCAAAAATTGAAGGAAAATCTTCTCCATCTACCCAAATTTTTTCATCGCCTTCACCCCACCATTTTTTAACAGGATTCCATATCGTTAAAGCATCACCAACATATACACCTCGTCCTTTTAGTGTTACATAATTCCAGTCAGAGAATGGTCTTGTAGAAACGGGATATTCTCCTCTCCAAGCCGCATTGAAATACATGCTGTTTTCATCCCAAGTATAATCGCCAACTTCAGCTTCTAAATTGATCTCTATAGGATTATCTCCAAGATTAATAACAGAGATTTTTCCTATTTTTTGATATGGCATTACCCATCTGCTAGACATTGTTCCATCATTCTCAACAGTTCTGTACCAACCTTGAAAAGGATTTAAACCTATACCACTACCAAAAAAATCGCCAATAGGACTCCAAACCGTTTCTTTCCCATCGAACTCCATTTTTAAAACTACAGATCGTGTAACCGTTGAATCTTTATAATTTCCAAGTTTTAATGACAATCCTTGAACAGCTTTTGTTCCTGAAGCCAATTCAATAGATTTTTCTTCACCTGCGTTTAAAGATTCTGATAATGCAAATCGCTTACCTTCTGTTATCTTTTCCGGAGTTAATAAGGCTTCACCAACTTCTTTAATTAACGCATTTTCCTGTTTAAAATCTTCTAAAGTAAACGTTTTTATTTTTGTACCTTCATCATATTCACGATATGTAAATTGATAGAAAAATGGTTTTTCGGTTACTGTAATCTTACAATTTTTAGCATAAGGAATAGGAAAAAAAGATACCGCCGATCGTAACGATTTATGTGCAAAGGGAAACGGAAACAAACCAGTTCCGTTTAAAAGTCCCAACATATTTCCTTGCAACGTTGGTTCTGTTGCTCCATCTAAATATATTTTAATTATACTAGTTGTATTTGGTTTTTTTGCATTTAAAAAAGGCATCCAAGTACGTACTATAGCTCCAGCACCTTGATGATCCATTAATACCCATTCTTTTTGTCCATTAATTTCTTCGGTTCGAATAAAATTTTGGTCTTCTTCTTTATTTTTTCTGTTAAAATCCTGATTTACAAACCAACCTACTGTATCATTTGGGGTTTTTGAAGCTCTGCTGTAACTACTTTCTTGTTTTAAGCGAAAGTTTTGTTTTGGAAATCTCGAAATTGCATCACGATCTACCATTTCATCTAATAAAGAGGTCATAGTTACAATTGTTTCTTTTTTTTCTGATTGCGTACAAGAAATTAAAAACAAACTCAACAAAAATATTAGAGTTATTTTTTTCATATTTAATTTATTTTAATACTGTTATAAGTTGATACCTTTTCTTAAATTTTAGGAGTAACTCCCATTTCAAATTCCAAAACACCACCTTGTGTAATTTCTTTGTGCGTAATCCAATACCTATCTAAAGTTTTACCATTTAGTTTCATGGATTGAATATAAATATTCTCTTTAGAATTGTTTTTTGCTATAATTCTGAAGGTTTTTCCTGAGTAGTAATTGTTGTCTAATTTTATTTCAACCTCATTAAATACTGGACTCGTAATTTGATATTTATTATCTCCAGGATTTATAGGGTGAATTCCAATTGATGCTAATACATACCAAGCAGACATTTGCCCGACATCTTCATTACCACACAAACCATAGGCATCAGTTCCGTAAGCATCACTACAAATAGTACGTGTATATTTTTGAGTTAAATGCGGCACACCTGCTTCATTTAACATAAAAGGTACGTGGTGTACAGGCTCATTCGGGTGGTTGTAATAATTGTTCCAAAGAAAATCTTCAGGCGTCTTATCAAAGAAAGAAATTAATTCATTTTTAAAAGCTTCCTCACCACCCATTAATTCTTTTAAACCATCAATATCATGTGGAACAAACCAACCCTGTTGATACGGATTACTTTCAATACACCCTTGACCATGTACTGTTTTCCCTTTCCATTCTAACCAAGTACCAGTACTATCTTTAGCTCTAAACCACTGTACTTCGTCGTTCCAGATATTCTTATAATTTTTACTTTTCTTAAAATACTGAGTTGCAATTGTATTCTTGCCTAAAGACTTAGCCATGGTAGCCAAAGCCCAATCTGAATACGCATATTCTAAAGTTTTTGAAATATGCTTATGTGAATACCCTAACTCACCATTGCCTGTATTATTTACAGTATTTAAAGAATATTGAAATGCCTTTTCAACATCATAATTACGAATTCCTTTTTGGTACGCATCATTAATAACTGATACCGCGGGATTACCTAACATAACACCCGAGTACGAGTTTAACATTTCCCATCGTGGCAAATACTCTCTACCACTCAATTCGGCCATTTGTAACAATGAATTTATTTCATCGTTCACCAACTCTGGATTTATTATTGTTTGTAAAGGAAATTGGGATCTAAAAACATCCCAACCACTAAAAATAGTGCGATACGTAAAATCATCTGTTTGATGTATTTTTTTATCAGCTCCAACGTAATTTCCATTTACATCAGAAAATGCGCGGGGATCTATTAACGTGTGATATAATGAGGTGTAAAAAATAGTTTTTTCATCATCTGTACCGCCCTCAACAGTTATATTTTCAATGGCTTTGCTCCAGCTATCACGAGCTTCTTGTCTTGTTTGGTCAAAATCCCAATGGTCAATATCATGCTCTAAATTCTCTTTAGCACCTGCAACACTAACAAATGAAATTCCACTTTTCAATAAAACTTCTTCACCTTCTTTAGTGTCAAAATTTGTGTAAAATCCTAGATGCTTACCTTGCATTTCAGTTTTGTCAGTAAATATTTCTGCATTTTTAACAGCATCTTGATAATTATCCCTTCTGATATAACGCATTTTTCTTGGCACATCAGGAATATTGGCTTTCCAAATTCCGTAATCTTTTAATGGCTTGCTAAACTGACAGTAGAAATACACCACATAATCAGCATTACCAGCTCCAGCACCCCAACCACCACCTTCAGGCGGGCATTTCATCCAACCTTCAATAGTGTTTTCATTAACGATTTTTATATACTGTTCGGTTGATGTACCACCTACTCTACGTGATAAATCAATTTGAATACGAGCTCTATCACTTTCAGGGTAGGTAAACTTGATAATTCCAGCTCTTGGTGCTGAAGTTAATTCTGTTTTAACATTATAATCATCTAAAGTTACTGCATAGTACCCTGCCTCAGTAGTTTCTGTATCATGAGAAAAACGAGAACGGTAACCACTTTCTGGATCCTCAGGAACGCCTCTATTGGTTTGTAGCTTACCAACGGTTGGTGTAACTAAAAAGTTACCCAAATCACCAAACCAACCAATACCACTCATATGCGTAAAACTGAACCCTTCTAAAGTTGGGTGTGCATAAGAATAACCAGGTCCATTATCACCACCTGTAAAAGTATCAGGACTTAATTGTACCAAACCAAAAGGTGTTGCTGACCCTGGAAATGTTTTTCCGAAACCGTGGGCATCTTTTGATTTTTTACCATAGGTAATTGCACCAATAATAGGGTCAATATAATCTACAGGTTGTTTTCCCTCTTTTACAGCAACTACTGTCTCTGCAACATCTTCAGTATTTTTCTTTGAAGATGAACACGAAACAGCAACTAATACACTTAGTAGTAAGCAATAATAAACTGGTAATTTTATTTTTTCAATTCTCATATTTTACGCTGTAATCTTAAATAATCTTAATGTGCTCCTGCTTTTTTAGTAAGTCCTTTTTTAAACATATCTACAGTAACATCATTTTCTTGTAATTCACCTGAAGTTGTTCTCCCATTTTCAACAATCTGCTTTAATTGTTCTGTCATTTTTTTGACTAGCTTAGGGTGTTTGTTATACACATTTGTAGTTTCTTCAACATCTTTTTTCATGTTGTACAACTGTATATCAGGGTAATTTTCTTTTATAGCTTTATTATCCGTTGGTTGACTCCAGCCTCCAGAACCAGGTGTTAATTCTAATTTCCATTTTTTATTACGGATAGAAAACTTACCATTTATAGAGTGATGAACTACTAAATTATAGTCTGTTTTTGCTTTCTTATTTTCTAACATAGGCAGAATACTATACGAATCTACACCTTCTGAATCTCCTAAATCTAAACCTGTAATTGCTGCACTTGTAGCCATTAAACTTGTTTGACAAATAAGCTTGTCATTTTTAGAACCTGCTTCAATTTTTCCTGGCCACCTTACAATAAAAGGTATGCGGTGTCCGCCTTCCCAAATATCAGATTTATAACCTCTAAAATCTGCACTTGGGTAGTGACCAAATTCTTTTTCTAACTTACCCGCTTTTGCTACAGGTGCTGAGCAACCGTTATCACTAGTAAAGAAAACTAAAGTATTATCTGCTATTCCATTTTTCTCTAAAGCCTCAAGTACACGACCTACCACATCATCTGTTTCCATTACAAAATCAGCATAAGCTCCCATGCCACTTTTTCCTTGCCAAGCTTTTGAAGGTACAACTGGACTGTGTGGAGAGTTTAATGCTAAATACATAAAAAATGGTTCTTCAGTTTTTGATGCTTTAGTTATATAATCTTCAGCATGATCTCCTAAAAATTGAAGCATTTTAATTGGTTCCATTTTATCAACTACCTTGTCATCTTTTATAACAGTTTTCATTACACGCGAGTGGTGAAAACCTATATAAGAATCAAACCCACGCGAAACAGGTCCGTTTGGTACCGTTGAACCAATTGCAGGTCCTACTACTTTTTTTCCGTCGTATACCTGAACAGGTTTTCCTTCATCATCAACAAACTTAAAACCTAAGTGCCATTTACCAATTGCAGCTGTTTTATAGCCTGCTTTTTTAAGCATTTTTGGCACTGTCATTTGATCTTTATCAATTAGTGGTTCTAGTTCATCGCCACTTGCTAAAACTCCCTGTTGTAATCTTGAACGCCATGAATAACGACCCGTTAAAATTGCATAACGTGATGGCGTACATACTGCTGAAGCTGAATGTGCATCAGTAAACGTCATTGATTCTTTCGCAAAAGCATCAATTTTTGGAGTTAATATCTTCCCTTTCTCAGGGTTTAAAGCTTGTACATCTCCATAACCTAGATCATCACAAATGATATAAAGTATATTCGGTTTCTGTTGTGCTGTTACTGAACTCGCAACCAACATTAGTAATACTACTATTTTTGAAATTTTCATGCTCATCATTTTAATCTTACTTCCGTTATCTCTCCTAATAATTCTCCTTCTTTATTAAACAAACCCGCTTTTAAAAGTGATTTTGGTTTCACTCTAAAATCGCCGGTATATTTGTTTGCTTCAACTGTTGGGTCTTCACCATCAGTAGTATAATAAATATCATAACCTACTGCTTCTGTTTCTAAATACACAATAGCTTTATCGTGTAATTGATCAATACCAAAAGCAGGATATACCGTAAATAAACTTTGTGCAACGTTTACATTTTCATTTTTCAACCTTTCAAAATGTGATGTTTCTAATGCATGCTGAAAACGCTCCCAGTTTTTTACTTTTGGGTTGCTCCATGATACTTCAGCGCTAGCTAATGTTCTTGGATATAACATATATTCAAAATGCTCTTCAGTCGGAGTAAATTCACCCCATAAAGATGCTTGATTACCTAAAACTCTACTAGCCTCTTCAGCTGTTAATTCTGCTGGTACAGGCTCATGGTTATAAACTACTGAAAGTGGCAATACTGAATTTGGTCCTTCTGGCTCCATAATTGTTGGTCCTTGCACTCTACTTATGTAAGAATGTAAATAAGAAGTCATAATTGTTGGGTATCCTTTTTTTGGTGCTTGTAACTCAGGAGTGTATTTGCCTCTACGCCATGCCATAATAGTAGCTCCAGGAACACCATTACCGCTTAATACTTCATCCCAACCAATCATAGTTTTCTTTTGTTTTTTTACAATTTTATGAATGCGTTGTATAAAATAACTCTGAAGTTCTTCATAGTCTTCCAAATCATTATCTTTCATTAGTTGCGCACACATTGCGCTCTTTTTCCAATCTGATTTGTTACACTCATCACCACCAATGTGTATATATTTAGAGGGAAACAAATCTGCAATTTCTTCAATTACACCTTCTAAAAACTCATAAGTAAATTCACTCGCAGGACAAATAGTATTGTTTGGTGCTTTACCTCCAACAGCTACTTCAAAATTTACATTAGAAGTATCAATGTCAGAACAGAATAACTCTGGGTATGAAACTACCAAAGCTTTACTATGACCAGGAACATCAATCTCTGGAATAATTTCTACATTTCTAGTTTTAGCGTATGCAATAATTTCTTTGATATCTTCTTGTGTATAAAAACCACCAACCGTTTTAGGTTCTTCAGCTGTTGCTGCTTCCCTACTCCACCAAGCTATTCCGTCTCTTTCTGCTCTCCAAGCACCTTTCTTAGTTAGATTAGGGTATTTTTTAATTTCAATTCTCCAACCTTGATCATCAGTTAAGTGTAAATGAAAAATATTTATTTTATAGGCGGATAGTACTTCAATCTGTTTTTTTACGAATTCTTTAGTTTGAAAGTGACGTGACACATCAAACAAAACTCCTCTCCAATGAAACCTTGGATTATCAGTTATTATCATACAAGGTATTGCTGTCGCTCCTCTTACACCTAAAGGAATAGCTTGTCTTAAAGTTTGAAAACCATTGAACATACCTGCGTAATCTTTCGCTTTTATAACAACTTTGTCTGGCGTAATTTCTAACTTATAACCTTCAGCATCTATCGAGGGATCTTTTACCTTCTCAAAAAGTATATAATTTGAATTAACTTTTGCTTTACCTTTATTTATAAATAAACTTAAGCCCGTATCTTTTGTTAATTCTGAAGCAACTATAGGCTCTAAAACTGAATTATATTTTGATGCAATATATACCTGAGTACCACTATTCAAATTAAAACCACCTGTATTAAAAACAACAGATTCTGGTTGAGGAATAAATGTATTCTCTTGTGCTTTTACAACAATTGAGAAAAATAAAATTGATATAAAAAATAATAGTTTATTCATAATTATAAATTTTCAGCAATTAGTTTTGCTACATGCTTGCCTTGTTCTTTTTTCCCTAATTCGTTATAATGTACATTGTGAGGTTTTATGTACCACTCTTTTTCGTGTGGTTTTGTAAATGCATACAAATCATTAACTTGTATTGATGGGTAGTTTTCTAAAACTTGTAATGCTGCTTTATTATATTTTACACTATCACCAGTAACTCTACCATCTGCTCCTTCTGCAGGAACAGCCGTAGTAGTTGCAAAAATTAATTTTGCCTTAGGATATTCCTTCTTTAAATATTTACAAATCTTATCAAGATTTTCTTTATATTTTTCAGTGCTACTTACTTGCTTTCCATTTTCAATATCAAGCTTACCACTTTTCATATACTTTAAATCATGTAAACCAACATTAAAATGAATTACATCCCAATCAAAATCCCAACCACCTTTTAAATATGGTTGAAACATAGTTGTTTTCATCTTCTCTACAAAAGGAATAAACTTATTACTTGATTGTCCGTTTTTGTGGAATCGAAATACATTAGCTTTTTCTTCTAATTCTTCTCTAACTGTTGTTGTATACCCAATTGAAATAGAATCTCCGTAAATAAAAACATTAGGTAATTTCTTGTTAGGATCTACATACTTAAAAGCAACGCCTTTATTAGCAAGTTTTTTCCATGCTTCACGAGATATTTCTTCATCATAACTGCTTCCAAAAATATTTATCGAAGCACATGATGATGCACTTATTACAATACCAGATGCTCCTAAATATTTTACAAAATTTCTTCTATTCATCTTTATGATATTTTATAAGCTAACTGTAAAAGTGTTGAATGATTTAGCGTCAAGCAAAGCATTTATTTCTTTATCGTTAATCTTAAAGTTTAACTCACGGTTTTGATCTTCGTTATTGTAAGTTAACACTACAACTTTATTTTCAGCTTCATTATAAAATACAATTGTATCATCATCACCACCAGTTGCTGCTAATTTTACTGATCCTGGTGCTACGTAAGCACTTAAATGTTTCATTAAATAAAACTCCGGATTGTAAGTAATTGCTTTTGTTTTACTATCGATAGAAATCATAGAATTTTGTTTCCAACCCCATTGACTTTTACCTGTTTCATCTAAAACCATATTCCAGTACATGTATGAATTTGCACCATTTTTAAAATAATGTTTCATTAAATCAAAGGTATGTTCTGCAGCTTTCCAATCATTAGAGCCATCACCACATTCTGTTTCTGTCTGCATTAGTTCCATTTCTGGATATTTTGCATGAACACCCTCAATAGCACCTTTACCTGCCCATTGAAAACCAACACCAGTAACGTAATTTTTCGTGTTTTTATATTCTAATACATTTTCAACTCTTTCAATTTGTGGACGTTCAACAGTACCTAACCAAATTTCAGTATCTAAACCATCAGTTTTAAATTTAGGGCCTAAATAATCTGCAATAAAAATTCCTAAATCTTGAGGTTTCCAAACACATGATGGAAAGTTTTGTGCCGAATTATATTCGTTTTGAACATGTACCGCTCCTATTTCAATACCCTCTGCTGCATATGCTTGTACAAACTTTGAAAAGTATAATGCATAAGATTCGAAATATTCTGGCTCTGTAATAAAACGAGAAACCAATTCTTCCGTATTGCTCAACTCTAAAGGCAAATCATTAAATTCTGGATTTGCTTTACACGCATAATGCTTGCTATGTTTCATCCAAGATGGTGGACACCAGGGTGAAGCCCAAACAGCAATATCTGGGTTTATTTTTTGTGCTTCTTTAATATATGGAATTAAACGTTTTTTATCACGATCAATAGAAAAGTTTTCCATTGCAAAATCACCATCCGTTTCATTAAAACTATACCAGTCTACCGCATAGTCATTAGCACCAATTGGCATTCTAAAAAGATTGAACTTACAACCTGTTTCTTGACTTACTAAATCATTTAATATTTGTTGTTTTTCTTCAGGAGTAACCATTCCTAAAGCATCCCAACCTAATTCATTAAAACAACCACCAAAACCAGTAATTTCTTGCTCTTGATTTTCAGTGTTGACAGTAATAGCAATATCAGAAGTTATTTCTCCTTCTCTTTCTATATATTTCTTATCATTCCAAACATTATCTTCTGTACTACTAACCCATGAAACAGCTAGAGCTTTTTCCTCTTCTTTACAGGCTGTAAAAACAACAACTATAATTAACAGTAAACTTTTTAAAATTTTCATATACTTTTTTATTTTACAGTTAAAATTTCTCTTAAACGAATATCTTTTGATGAAGCACCTATCATTATTCTAAAATCACCTGCTTCTACTAATCTTTTTAAATCTTTATCTAACATTGAAAGCTCATTCGGACCTAATTCAAAAGTCACTTTTTGAGACTCTCCTGCCTTTAAGTAAATACGTGTAAAACCTTTTAATTCTTTTATTGGTCTTGACACTGATGCTAACTCATCACGGATATACATTTGTACTACCTCATCACCCGCAACTGCACCATTATTTTTAACAGTACAAGTCACTTTAATTTTTTCAGTTGGTGCAATATTATTTTTACTAAATTCTAAATCTGAATATTCAAAATTTGTATAGCTTAAACCGTAACCAAATGGGAATAATGGTTGACCAGTTAAGTTATGATAGTTATCACCTCTACCTGTCGGTTTATTGTTATAGTATAAGGGACATTGCGCTTCATCGACTGGAAAAGTTATAGGTAAACGCCCTGCTGGGTTTTCATCCCCAAAAAGAATATCTGCAAAACCATTTCCTCCATTTTCACCAGCATACCAAGCCATAATAATACCATCAACATCATTAATCCAGTTTGCCATAGTAATAGCACTACCACCAACTAAAACTACAACCGTAGGCTTTCCTGTTTTAGCAACTGCTTTTATCAGTTCTTCTTGGTGACCTGGTAATGCTAATAAGGCACGATCTCTGAATTCACCTTCGTGAATACCTGCAAAAACTACAGCTACATCACTTTTTTTAGCTACAGCTACAGCATCTTCGATTTCTTTTTTCCATTCATCTTGAATATCAGCATCCCAAACTAATTTAAATTTTGCATTTCCTGCAGATTCATAAAATTCAATGTTCACATCATACTCTTTTCCTTTTTCAAAAGAAAACTCTTTTAATGTAGTGTTGTATGATTGCTTTTGCCAATTATCAATAAGTAATTTACCATCTAAATACATACGGTAACCATCATTACCTTCAATACCAATATTAAAAACACCTGTTTTAGTTGCTTTAATTTTACCTGTCCAACGAACAGAAAACCAATCGTATGGTAAATCTTCATGTGGAGAAAAAAGCGTCCATCCAAAGCTTACTTTTTTATCAATACGTTCTACTTTTGGTTTTCCACTTAATTTAATATTATCAAAATAATCACCTTTTAATCCCTCTACGTTTTTACCTTCACTCATCGTAGATAAATTAACAGACGCAATGGGTTTATATTTTACTTCAGTTAATGCAACACCTTCTGCATATTCAATATTTTCTTTTCCAATTTTACTAGCAACACCATCGTACATAGAAACTAAATCATTACCTGGTCCGCTATAACCTCCTAATCTTACCGTTTTTACATCGTGACCAATAAGTGCTACTTTTTGAGACGATTTATTAACTGGTAATGTTTGGTTCTCATTTTTTAATAACACCATTGATTTTGAAGCCGCTTTTTTAGCCAATTCACGGTGTGTTTTATGACCATTCCAAATTTTTGCTTGTTTCGCATTAACATAAGGATCTTCAAATAAACCTAATTCAAATTTTGCTCTTAAAACTCTACTTACTGCTTCATCAATGGCTTTAATGTCAACCATCCCTTTTTCATATGCTTCCCAAAACAAAGGAAAGTGATTGTAATTGGTTTGAAACATAACATCTAAACCTGCTTCAACAGCATCTTCTGTAGCTTCAGCATAATTAGCCGCTGTAAAGTGTAATACATTTGCTCCACCAGTAGCACCTGCGTCGGAAATTACAAAGCCATTAAAACCCCACTCATCTTTAAGTTTATCACGTAACAACCATTCATTTGATGTACAAGGTGTACCGTCTAATGAGTTATAAGATGTCATTACTGAACGTGCACCTGCTTCTTTAAAAACAGCTTTAAATGCTGGGAAATAAATTTCTTCTAACAAACGCTCATTAAAACTAATTGGGTAACTATCACGACCACCTGCACCAACATTGGCTACAAAGTGTTTTGGTGTTGTAATCACCCCTGCATTTTCAAACTGACTAATAAATGCAACTCCCATTTGTGTTGTTAAGTATGGATCTTCACCATACGTTTCTTCTACACGCCCCCAACGTACATCGCGAGCTATGTTTAATACTGGAGATAGTATTTGACGAATACCTCTTGTTTTTGTCTCTTTAGTAATTGCGCTTGCAACATCACCGACTAAATCAGTATCCCAAGTTGATGCTAATGCAATTGCTTGAGGAAAAGTTGTTGCACCACCACGAGCTAAACCGTGTAATGCTTCGTTAAAAGGAATAATTGGTATACCCAAACGCGTTTCTTCTAAAAAGTATTTTTGAAGATCGTTAATCTCATTGGCCATGCTTTCTGCAGTACCTGCAGTTCCGTAATCCATGATTTGTTCGGCAGCATTATCATTTTTACCTTTTGATGAAATTTGAAAACCGAAAATACCATGTTTTAATTTATCTTTCCCAATACTCAAATCACCCGGAATCATAAACATTTGCCAGAACTTTTCTTCTAGAGTCATTCTACTTAACAAATCGCTTACGCGTTCTTCAACAGAGAGCTTTGGATTTTTATATGGCGGATCTTTTTTAGTAGTAAAGGCTAGTGAAATTGCGATAATTCCACCCAAAACTACAGAAGTTAAAATCTGTTTTATTTTCATTTTCTTTTTCATGGGTTGATTTACTAAAATTTATTCTCGTTTAAATTTTCTAATTGTGGCCAAGAGCTAGCTTCATCATTTTGTTGCTTTTCTCCTGTAGTACTTCTTCCGTTGTTTATGATTTTTAATAAATCTGCTTTGTACTCTTTAATTATTTCAGGGTGCTCTGCTTGCAAATTATGTTTTTCAGCTACGTCATATTTTACGTTATAGAGTTGCACTGCTGGTAATGTATCATAAATTGCTTTTTTAGTATTGATATTTGGGTAGCTCCATCCTCCAGAACCTTTACAAAAATTTACCTTGTAATCCCCTTTACGGTAAGCGAAGTCTCCACGAACAGAATGATGAATAATGCTTTCACGTTTTGGTTCATCGCTACTTAAATTAGTTGTTGATAAATGACTAAAGCTATCTTCAGCAACATTATCGGGTAAATCAACACCTATAACATCGGCAACTGTAGCATAAAAATCTGTTGTACAAAGTAATTGATCAGATTTTGAAGCTGTAATTTTATTTTTCCAAGACATGATGTAAGGTACACGATGTCCGCCTTCATATATATCAGATTTTGTTCCTCGATACACATAACTTGGATTATGGTCTTTGCTTTTTAATTGTTTAAAGTTTGCCGTTGGTGAACAACCATTATCACTTGTAAACACAATTAATGTATTTTCCGCAATGCCGTTTGCTTCTAGAGCTTTTGTTACTTCACCTACTACCCAGTCAACCATAATAACAAAATCGGCATACGGATTATCTAAATTACTCGTACCTTGAAACTCTGCTGTTGGAAGAATTGGGGTGTGTGGTGCCGGAAGTGGCATATATACAAAAAATGGCTTGTCACTTTTAGCATTTTCACCAATATAACTTACAGTATGTTTTGTAATTTCTGGTAACGCTTGTTCGTGTTCAAAATCATCAGCAGTTAGCCCTTTTCTCCAAGTGCCTTGTTTGGTTTTACCTTTAGTTAATTTTGTTGGTACGCTTGTTGGTATATCGTTTTCTACCCAAACATAAGGTGGCATATCTAAAGAGCCACAAAAACCATAACTATAATCAAAACCATGTGTATTGGGGCCATTCTTAATTGGTGTTGTAAAATCCACTACCGGTCTAGATTTTAAATTATCAATATCTAAACCAAGAGAATCTGGTTGTCTAATATCCCAGTCCCAACCCATATGCCATTTACCAATAAAAGCGGTATTGTAGCCATTGTTTTTTAATAAATCTGCAACTGTTGAACGTTCTGGCTGAATTAAGGACTTAGAGTAACCACTTACCACACCTTGTTTAAGGCTAGTTCTCCAATTATAACGACCTGTTAAAATACTATATCGTGTTGGTGTACAAACAGCAGAACTAGTATGGGCATCAGTATACATAACACCATCAGAAGCTAAATTATCAATATTTGGAGTTTGTATTTTTGAATTTTTATTATAAATAGATACATCTCCATAACCTAAATCATCTGCCAAAATATAAATGATATTTGGTTTTGCAACAGTACTCTTCTTCTCTTTGTTTATTGGATTTTTATCTTTACAAGAAAAGAGAAAGATACTTATTATGGTTATCTGTAAGATGCTTTTAAAAGACATTATTTTGTTCTTAAGTGTTGTTGATTTCTTTTATTTTGATCTAATTCTTCATCAAAATTCGTCATCATTTTTTTTAGTTTTTTTACTATTTTAGGGTGTTCTGATGCTAAATTATGTTGTTCTGATATATCGTTTTTTAAATTGTAAAGCGCCACATTATCTTCTACTATTCTCAATTTCCAATCTCCTTTTCTTACAGCTTCTAATCTAGAATCTAGATAATAGTAAAATCCTCCCTTATTATAAGGTGATTTTTTATTGCTTTTTCCTGATAATAATGGCCATATGTTTTTACCATCAATCTTTTCTTTTGGTAAATCTGCACTGGTCAAATATGCTAACGTTGGCAAAATATCAATAGTTGAAGCTACTTCATCTGTTACTGTAGAAGGTGCGATTTTTCCTTTCCATTGAGCAATCATTGGCACTCGAAATCCTCCTTCAAAAGTTTCGTGTTTTTGCCCTCTTAATGGTAATGCACTACCACCCTGTTCTCCTTTTGATGTCCAAGGTCCGTTATCTGAAGTAAAAATTATCAATGTATTTTCATCTAAACCTTGTTGTTTTAAAGTGTTTAAAATTTCACCAACACTCCAATCTATTTCTTCTACAGCATCACCATACAAACCTCTTTTACTTTTACCTTTAAAATTCTCTGAGGCATATAAAGGTACGTGTGGCATAGAATGTGCCAAATACAGAAAAAAGTTTTCATTTTTATTTTTAGTAATAAAATTAATAGCCTGTTCTGTATAGCGTTTTGTTATGTTTGATTGATTTACTGGGTATTCAACAATCTCATCCTGATTCATTAAAGGTACTTTTCCACCTCTCCATTTTTTTTCTTTAAGGCTATCTAAAGTCATGTCCTCTCTAAAAACTATTTTTTGAGATATTTTAGCATTTGGATTTACAGACATATCATTACTAAACGGAATACCATAATACCTATCAAAACCTTGTGATGTTGGTAAATACTGCTGTTGATCTCCCAAATGCCACTTACCTATGCATGCTGTAACATAATTTTTAGTTTTTAGCATGTTGGCAATTGTAGTCTCTTCATTACTCAACCCTCCAGGAAGGTTTGGCCATAATACTTTAGGTACACCCACACGAGGAGGGTATGCGCCTGTTAACAAAGCTGCTCTTGACGGCGAACATACAGAAGATGCCGCATAAAAGTCAGTAAATTTTATACCTTCTTTTGCCATATTATCTAGATTTGGCGTACTAATCAATGGCGAACCAAAAACCCCAACATCTTGATACCCTTGATCATCTGTAAAAATGATAATTATATTAGGATTATCTTGTGCAAATACTCCTATATTAAAACCTAAAATAGTAATTATTATGCCTATTATCAGCTTCATAAAATCTGTTCTTTTAACTATTTATTTTTTATTTAAAGCACGATCAAACGTATACGTTTTTCCTGCTTCTGTTTCAAATTCTATTTCTTTGCCTTTATAAACCAGTTTACAATTTTGGCCTTTTTTAGAAGTAACCTTTACTGTTTTTAATTCAGAATTCCCCCATTCAAACGACAATTCAAAACCGCCTCTAGCAACTATACCTGAAACACTACCTTTTGTTAGCGTTTTAGGTAATGCTGGTAATATTTCTATTTTACCTAAATGACTTTGTAAAATCATCTCTAAAATTCCTGAAGCTCCTCCAAAATTCCCATCAATTTGAAAAGGTGGATGTGCATCAAATAAATTTGGATATGATCCACCACCTACTTTTCCGTTAGGCCTTTCAGCTGGGCTCAATAATTTATTTAGTAATTTGTATGAATGGTCGCCATCTTTAAAACGAGACCAGAAATTAACTTTCCAAGCTAAACTCCAACCTGTACCATTATCTCCTCTATATTCTAATGATTGTTTGGCCGCTTTCATTAATTCTGGAGTTTCCTCATAATTAATTTCATTTCCAGGGTAAACAGCCCAAAGGTGTGATACATGTCTGTGATGACTTTCAGGATCGTCCTTGTCTTCTAACCACTCTTGCAATTGCCCATGTTTACCAATTTTATTTGGTGCTATCTTAGGAATCATAACTGCTAGTTCTTTTGAAAAATCTTCATCGATTTTTAAAATTGCACTAGCCTCAATAATACTTTTAAACAAAGCTCTTATTATTTGATGATCCATTGTTGGACCAGCAACTAAACCTCCTATTTCGGGTGAGTTTGAAGGTGAACTTATTAAATACCCTGTTTTTTCATCTTCGTATAAAAATTCAGAATAGAACCTTGCTGCATCACGCATTAAGTGATAATTCTCTTTTAAAAATTCTTTATCTTGAGTAAATAAGTAATGTTCCCATATATGTGAACTCAACCAACCTGCCCCACCTAACCAAATACCGTGATGGGAAGCATTTACTGGAGCAGCACCTCTCCAGATATCAACATTATGATGAACAATCCATCCATCAGCATCATATTGTTCTTTAGCTACAGTTTTTCCTGTTTTAGAAATATCTTCAATAAAATCAAATAATGGCTCGTGACACTCACTTAAATTAGCTATTTCAACTGGCCAATAATTCATTTCTAAATTAATATTTGTTGTATAGCTACTAAACCAAGGTGGGTTTAATTTATCATTCCAAATACCTTGTAGCGTTGCTGGCTTACTACCAGGACGACTACTAGCTATCATCAAATAACGCGCATATTGTACATACAATGCTACAAATTGAGGATCATCAGGATTAGTTGAAAAATCTAATAATCTTTTATCTGTAGCTGTTTTTGACTTACCATTATCACCTAAGTCTAATTCAAAACGATTGTATAATGATTGGTAATCTTCAATATGCTTCTTCTTTGTTTTTTTATATTTTTCTGATGCTACATTAGCTAAAATCTCATCTACTATTTTATTTGGGTTACCAGTTACATCATTAAAATCAATAAAATTTGTAGCCGCAGTCAAGTAGATGGTTGCTTTTGAAGCATCTGTTATTTGAAGTTTTCCGTTTACGGCTACAATAGTACCATTGGTTTTAATTTTTAGTGTTGCTACACCTCTTAAAGCTCCGTCTTTTACTTGTACTTCTAAAGTTTGTGTATTTCCGTTTGACTTTACTGATTTATCCTCATGTAAAGCATCTAACCACAACTTAAAATTTAATGCTTTTGATTTACTTGATGTTAAGTTTACTGCTATAACTTGATCTGGGAAACTTGAAAAAACTTCTCTTTTATAATCAACTCCGTTTACCGTATAAGAAACTTTACTAATAGCCTCTTCTACATCTAATTCTCTTTGGTAATTGGCAAAGTTTTCATGGCCATTAAAAGCAATATATAAATCTCCGAAAGGTTGATACGGTACTTGCTTTAATGGTTCACTCATAAATTCTTTTTGAGCTAAAGTCTGTGCTTCTAATTGCTTACCATCCGCAAGCAATTGTCTTATTTCAGCTAAGTATTTACTTGCACCTTTATGCGCATAATCATGAGGTTTACCAGCCCATAATGTTTCTTGATTAAACTGAATATGTTCTTGAGTAACACCACCATAAACCATTGCTCCAAGACTACCATTACCAATTGGCAAAGCTTCAACCCATTTTTCTGCAGGCGAGTTATAAAACAGTTTCAAATCTTCCTGCGCTTGTATATTTTGTGTACTAAAAAATGTAACAGCACAAAAACAACTTATAAATATATGTTTTGCTAATTTCTTCATATTTTTTCTTTAATCTAAAGACTTAACTTCAAGGTATAATGGCATTGTTAATAGATCTTCACCATCTTTTTTAGTGAAAATTTCAGCCATTATATCAATATCTCCTTTATCAACTTTAAGTGAATCAACCATTAACATTTTACTGTTTGGTTTTTTGAAATTCATTTGTTTTATAGTATTACCAACTTTTAATAGAAGTTGACTGTCTTCATCTATTTCTGCGTATGTATGAACATTGATAGCGTAATTCCCTGTTTTAGAAAAATTAACTTCCCAGCTAGCAATAGGTTTTCTTACACCTTCTTCTCTATGGTATAATGCATCATTTAAATTCAGTACTAAAGGGTTCTCGTGTTTTGTGCCAATAATTGGTCTTGGAGTCTTTATGAAATTTTCTGAATGTAACATTTCTGCAATCCAAGCTTTCATTTCAGATTTCATTTCTTTCACTTTTAAAGTGTCAGAATTTGAAATATCATGTAATTCGTAAGGATCATTTTTTATATTAAACAACTCATATGTATCACTTCCTTTAAAGTCATTTTCTAACGCAACTAATTTTAATGAGTCTTTTGTTGTAGAAATATTTTTATATTTAACAGGATGTTTTCTTGACCAATAGTTGTTTATAGTACGACTTTTAAGAGTTGCATTTTCATCAGTTAACAAAGGCATTAAACTTACCCCATCAATAGCATTATCTTTTGGTAATTCAATTCCACAAAACTCTGCAAGTGTTGGTAAAATATCTAAATGTGCTACGGTAGTTTTTACATCTCTAGGCGTTTTAAATTTACTAGGAAAATACCAAAAACTTGGCACCTTAATACCACCTTGAAATACAGAAGATTTTTTACCTCTCAAGCCTGCGATATAACGCGGATCTTGAGGGCCATTATCGGTCATAAAAATAACTAGTGTGTTTTCATCAATATTTAACTCTTGTAATTTCTTAAACAATCGACCTAAATTATCATCAATATTTGTAACCATCCCATATACCTTTCGTGCATATTCATTAGCTTTCGGGTACATATTCGGAAATGGTTTAGAATCATTCTTAAAGGCTTTTTTTACGTCAACATCTTTATACAAATCATAATATTCTTGCGGCACCTGCAATGGTGTGTGAGGTGCATTAAATGATAGGTATAAAAAAAAAGGATTGTCTTTATTTTCTTCTACAAAATCGATAGCTGCCGTTCCAAAAACATCTGAACAATACCCTTCAGTTTTTACCTGTGTTCCGTTTTTCCAAAGGGTAGGGTTGTAATAACTACTATCAGGGTTTATCGTATTTGGCCAATCACCTGGTTGCCCAATACCACCTGAAAGATGGTTTAACGTATAGTCAAAACCTTGATCTTGTGGTCTCATAGGATAATTATCTCCTAAATGCCATTTGCCAATTATTCCAGTTTTATAATTTGCTTCTTGTAAAAGTTCGGCAATAGTAATTTCTGAAGTAGCCATCAATGATCCGCCACGTTGTGTATCATAAACGCCAGTTCTCATAGCATAACGCCCTGTCATAATTGAAGCTCTAGTTGGTGCACAAACAGGTGACACTAAAAACTCATCAAAACGGACACTTTTACTAGCTAAACTATCAATAACAGGAGTTTTTACAATTGGGTTACCATAGTAGCCCAAATCACCAAAACCTTGATCATCAGTAAGTATTAAAATGATATTTGGTTTTGCTGTTGCTTCAATTTTTTTATCATCAGAACAACCAGACAAAACCAGCAAAAAAATAAAAATATGTATATGAATTAACCTTTTCATTATACTTTTAATTAGCTACACTTTTTTTAACGTCTTTATTCCAAGCTTCAATTTTTGCAACCATAGTTTTTACCATATCTGGGTGCTCACTTGCTAGATTATTTTTTTCTTGGATATCATCTTTCAAATTAAAAAGTAAAGGCTCAGTTTCTTTATTTCTTAAAATTAATTTCCAATCACCTTCTCTTAAAGCTGTTCTACCTGCGTAGCCCCAATACAAATCTCTTTGAGATAAATGATAACCTTTAACTAGATTATTCTTTAGACTAACACCATCTAAATTTTTGGTTTTTTCAGCACCTACAAAATCCATAATCGTAGGAAATAAATCCATTGTTAAAATAGTTTCATTATTTACCTGATTTGGTAAAATAGTTTCAGGATACCAAGCCATTGCAGAAACACGGTGACCACCTTCAAACAAAGTAGATTTAAAACCTCTTAGACCTCCGTTACTCCCAACTTTTCGAGAAGCTCCGTTATCTGAACAAAAGAATACCAAAGTGTTTTTATCTAACTTTAATTCTTTTAAAGTTTTCATAACTACTCCAACACCTTCATCCATAACCTCAACCATTTCTTTATAGATATTGTTGAGCTCCTCTTCGGACATTTTATCTTTTTGCTTAGCACCATTTTTCCAACCTATCTCTCGTTCTGCTTTTGACAAACGGCCTTGAAACGGACCATGAGGAGCCTCATGAGGTATGTATAATAAAAATGGCTCATCTTTATGGCGCTTTATAAAATCAACTGAATGTTCCGTAATCAAATCTGTTGAATAGCCTTTTTCATTCTTAATTTCATCGCCATTCCACCAATCTTCATAACCTTCTTGATCAATATGAGAGTGATAATCTACATTACCCGAAACGTAGCCAATATACTCATCAAAGCCTTGATTGATTGGATTGAATTCTGTTTTATAACCTACGTGCCATTTTCCAAACATTCCCGTAACATAACCAGCCTCCTTAATTGCTTCTGCAAATGTTTTCTCTGAAGTTTCCAAACCTTTATCTCTATGGTGTTTTGCGGTAACTACACCATCAATACCAACACGTTGTTGATACTTACCAGTTAATATTGCGGCACGTGTTGGGCTACAAACTGGTCCGTTAGAATGAAAATCTGTAAATTTAATTCCTTCAGATGCCATTTTGTCTAAATTAGGCGTACTAATTAAAGTACTACCGTAACACGATAAATCTCCATAACCCATATCATCAGCCATAATTATGATGATGTTTGGCTTATCTTGCTTTTGTGCTACACAGCTTGTAAATACATTAGTTACAAAAAAAGAGACAAGAAGTATATTAAATTTTTTAAGCATAATTATTTTATTGAATAATATTTTAGCTGAAAATTAATCGTTCCAGTGTGCTTTTATAATTTCAAGAACTTCAGGTGTATCCGCATCAGTATCACCAACAGCTTCTTTTTTATTTAAAATTTCAACCTTTAATGCTGCTATAATTTCTTTGTATTTAGGATCGTTGTAAGCGTTGTGTAGTTCTTTTGGATCTTCTTCTAAATCATAGAAATCCCAAAATTGATTTTTTGCTACACCAGCAAACCCATTACCATAGAAAAAAGCAAGCTTGTAACGTTTACCACGAATACCAAAATGCCCTGGTCTATCTTTTGAGTGATCCCAGTATCTGTAATATCCATAATTTCTCCAGTCACTAGGTGTATTCCCTTTTAAGTTTTCACGGAAACTTTTTCCCTGCATATCTTCAGGGTAATCTATACCTGCATAATCAGCAAATAATGCTGAAAAATCTACATTTTCAATAAGATCTTTATTTCTTGCACTTGCTCTAACTTCTTTTGGGTAACGAATTACGAATGGCATATGAATAGATTCTTCAAAAATCAAACGCTTATCAAACCAACCATGTTCTCCTAAAAAGTAACCTTGATCTGCAGTATAAATTACAACCGTATTTTCTGCTAAACCAGATTTATCTAAATAATCTAAAAGCTTTCCAATATTATCATCAACGGCAGCACCAGAACGCATAAAATCTTTAATCATTTTTTGATACGTTTTATATCGTGCTTCATCGTGAGTTAAACCATCAACTGAAAATGGTAAACCTGGATAATTCATAAAATCTTTACGTAACTCTGGGTTCGCTGTAGCATCTAAATAACGTTGCTGAAGGTTATCCATAGATTGTCCTAAGAATGAACGACCAGTTGTTGATGCACTACTATCATAAAAAGATTCTGGCGCAGGAATTTCTTCATCTTTATACAAATCTGCATAGCGCTCAGGGTAATCATAAGGTTCGTGAGTTGCTTTAAAATGGCACATTGCCATAAAAGGTTTGCTTTTATCACGATTCTCAATCCAATTTATAGTTTTGTCTGCAATAATATCTGTACTGTAGCCTTCGTATTGTTTACCACCTTCATAATAATCTTGCCAATTATCTTCCGTTTTAATTATTGGATTGTGATATTCTCCTTGACCAGGAAGTACCGCATAATAATCAAAACCTGCAGGTTCTTGCTTTAAGTGCCATTTACCAACAATTGAAGTTTGGTAGCCTCCTTTTTGAAGTTCTTTAGCGATGTTATTATATTCCGGTGACAAACCCGCATCTAAAACACGAACACCGTTTATATGGCTGTATTGACCTGTTAATATTGTTGCTCTACTTGGCGTACAAATAGAATTTGAAACCAAACAATTTTCTAAAACAGTACCTTCAGAAGCCAACCTTTTTAAATTAGGATTATGTACATAATCTTCTAAAATACCACCGTAAATTCCCCATGCTTGAGCCGTATGATCATCGGACATGATGAATAAAATATTTGGCTTTTCTGGTTTTGTTACGGTTATTGCCTCCTCTTTTGGTTTTTCTTTACAGCTTGTTACAGTTGTAAAAGCTAGTAAAATTATTGCACCTAGTTGAAGTACATGTTTCATTTTTATTTGGTTTAATTTGTGACGTTTAGTTTAACAGTTTTGAAATTATCTGATGCTGGCCCTATACCTATTTCAAAAGTTCCTGGTTCTACAACATATTTGTGTTGTTCTAAATCAAAAAATGATAAATCTTCAGGTGTAATTTCAAATGTTACTGTTGTTGATTTTCTCGGTTTTAAAGAAATTCGTTTTATACCTCTTAAACTTTTCAAAGGTCTCTTTACTGAACTCTCTAAATCTTTGATGTACAATTGTACGACTTCTTCACCCTTAAAGTCTCCTACATTTTTGACATTAACTGATACTTTTATTGCCTCACTTGCTTTAATCTCGTCTTTTGACAGTTTTAATTTATCATATTTAAAATTTGTATAGCTTAATCCATAACCAAATGGGTATAAAGCTTCACCCTCAAAATAGCGGTATGTTCTCCCCTTCATACTGTAGTTTACAAAAGGAGATAAATCTTTATGTGATTTATAAAAAGTTACTGGTAAACGTCCTGAAGGATTGTAATCACCAAAAAGAACATCTGCAATTGCAGTACCACCAAGTTCACCAGGGTACCAAGCTTCTACAATAGCAGGCAGGTTTTCATCTTCCCAATTTACAGCTAAAGCACTACCATTAAGTAATACTAAAACAACTGGTGTTCCTGTTTCGTGCAATGCTTTCAACAACTTAGTTTGAACGGCAGGTAAATCAATATTAACTTTATCACCACCATCAAAACCTTTTGAATTTACTGGCATATGCTCACCTTCTACACTTGCAGAAATACCTCCAACAAAGACTACAACTTCAGATTTCTTAGCTAATTCAATGGCTCTTTCATATGAAGTTTTATCTTTAGAAGCCCACATAAATTTCAACTTGGCAGGATAACCATGGTGTATATATTGAATTTTAACATTATACGATTTCCCTTTTTCTAAGTGTATCGATCCTTTGACAACTTTACGTTTTGGACGCTCTGAATTATCTGCTATTACTTTTCCATCAATGGCTAAAGTGAACACCCTATGATGACTTTGTAAACCTAAATCGTAATCTCCGGATACATCTACTTTTATTTTTCCTGTGTATTCTACACCAAAATTTACTTCGTCTAAACCTTCAACAGGAATTAAATTCCAGTTAGAATTCACAACCTCTTCTATTCGTGTTGCAACTGGTGTTCCTGAAAACTCGTGATTATTATAATACTTAGCTTGTAATCCAGTTTGATTGTTAAAGCTTAAATATTCAGCAGGAATTAAAGACATTTTTGAATCTTGGGTAATCATTTCTGTACCTGCTTCAAAATACACTTTTGTATCTTTAGAAACTTTATTTTTTATACCATCTAAAGGTGTAAAATATCGTGATGGAAATCCGTTATAATTCCCTAATAACACTTCTAATTCGTTTGCATTAGGCCCTACAACAGCAATAGATTTTACATCTTTTTTAATTGGTAAGGTTTTGTTTTCATTCTTTAATAAAACAATAGATTTTTGAGCCGTTTCTAAAGCTAAAGCTCTGTGTTTTTCAGAACTCACAACATCCATAGGAATACTTGCATAAGGCACCATTTCAGCAGGATCAAACATTCCTAATTTAAAACGTGCTTTAAAGATTCGTTTTAATGATACATCTACATCAGCCTCTTTAATTAAACCAATTTCAACTGCGTTTACTAAATATTCATAACGTGTACCACAATTTAAATCTGTCCCTGCAAGAAGTGAAACTGCGGCAGCTTCTTCTTTAGAATCTACATAATTGTGATAATCGTGAATATCTCTAATGGCATTACAATCTGAAACTACAAAACCTTCAAATCCCCAATCTTGACGTAAAATTTCATCTAATAATTGGTGACTTGCACAACATGGTTTACCCATATATCTGTTATATGCTCCCATAATAGAATATGCTTTCCCTTCTTTAACCGTGGCTTCAAAAGCAGGTAAATAAGTGTCGTATAAATCACGTTCGGTTGTTATGGCATCAAAGAAATGACGTTCTGGTTCTGGACCACTGTGTACTGCAAAGTGCTTAGGCGTTGCTACCAATTTTAAGTATTTATCATCATCACCTTGTAATCCTTTAACAAAACTAATTCCCATACGAGAAGTCAAATACGGATCTTCACCGTAAGTTTCTTGACCACGACCCCAACGCGGATCACGGAATATATTCACGTTTGGTGTCCAGTATGTTAAACCTTCGTATCTCTTAAAAGAATTGTTACGTAACGCTTCGTGATGTTTTGCTCTGGCTTCATCTGAAATTACGGTAGCCGATGCTAAAATTAATTCTTCATCAAACGTAGCACCTAAACCAATTGCTTGAGGAAAAACGGTTGCTTTACCAGCACGCGCAACACCATGCAAAGCTTCATTCCAATACTCATGAGCAGGAACATTTAAACGTTCGATAGCAGGAGCATCATTCATCATTTGACCAACTTTTTCTTCTAAAGTCATCCGACCAACAAGATCATCAACTCTTTCATCAAAAGATAAAGATGGATTTAAATATGGTAACTTTTCTTGTGCTACCATTTTAAGCGATACTAATATTAAAACTAGCAATGTTGTTTCTTTTATTTTAAAGATTCTCATTTTGTAGGGTTTATTTTCGAGATAATAATTGGTTATTTATAATTGGTTACTATAACTGAAATTGTATGTGCTGGAACATCAACCACTTTTGTTTGATCATCTTTTAACCAAATGTCAAATGTTTTTGCTTTATCTGAACTATTTTTAACAAACAGATATATATTTTTATCATCTGCTAATGTGATAGTTTCGCTATACCATGAAGCTGATGCTATTCTTTTCATTCCTGGGCGCATAAACCTTCCAAACAACGCCATTGTAGCATAATCAGGATTGTATGTAACAGTTTTTTCTTTACGATTTATTTTGATTAAACTGTTTTGTTTCCAGCCCCAACCACTGGATGAATCTTCATTCAAAATCATATTCCAGTAACAGAAATTAGGAACACCGTGGTTTATAAATGAAGCCACTTCGTTAAATCTAGAAAAAGCTTGATCTACACTATTTTTACCACCGTAGCAATTACCCTCAGTATGTAAAAAATTAATATCAGGATAAACAGCTTGCATATTTTCTATTTGTCTAGAATTCATGTATTGCACGCCAATACCATCAACTGCTTCTCTATAATCCGTATTACTAACAAACTCTAAACCATCTAATCTTTTAGCCGTACGGAATGTACCTGCCCAAATTTCTGTTGGTATTTTTGCTTTAGCGAATTGCGGGCGTAAATAATTGATTACAAACTCACCCATTTCTTCTGGAGGCATATGGTTAGACGGGTATTTTGTACTCACATCTTGCTCATTCTGAATTACAATTTTATTAACTGAAATCCCCTCTTTTGCATACGCTTCTACATATTTAGAAAAATATAAAGCATAAGTTTTGTAAATTTTAGGATCGTTTTTCAATACATTTTTTTCAGGAAACTCTTCTCCTCTATCCATTAGTCCTGATTCTTTCATCCATCCAGGCGGACTCCACGGTGAAGCAAATAACTCCATTTCAGGTTTGTATTTGTATGCCATTTGTATAAAAGGAATAACACTTGTCTTTTCTCTTTCGATAGAAAACTTTTTCATTTTATAATCATTTGGAACTTCACTATAACTATACGCATCAATTCCAAAATCACTTGCACCAATAGCCGTTCTACAAACCGTAAAATTTGCAAGACTTGAATCAAACAAGTTTTTCATGATATCATTTTGCTGTGTTTCGCTTAATGACATTAATGCTTCTCCTCCAATTTCATTGAAAGCACCACCAATACCTTCTATAGTTTGAAAAGTTATATCAGGATAAATACGCACAGATATTCCTTTTTCATCTGATTTACCTTCTATTTTTTTAACAGGATTGGCCTCAATACTTTGACCTTCAATTAACTCTACATAATAAACGTCAACATCTTTCTGAGCGTAAGCCTGAAAGGATGCTACTAAAATTATTATCAGTGGAAAAACTATTTTTTTCATTATTTCTATTACTTAAAATTTGCTTTCAAAACAACAGGGTAACTATCTCCATTTACTGCAGGCATATCAATACTTAAGCCTTTATCAGTTTGTTTAAATAAAATCTTTCTTCCGTCGTATAACTGAGTTAACTTTTTAAGTTTACCTGGGTTTACTTCACTTAATTTTCCTAATGAAGGAACTAAAAATTCTCCACCTTTAGGATTCATAACGATAATATAAAAATCGTCTCCATTAGTTGTGTAACGAACTTCATCAGGTGAAAAAGCCGGTGTTGCAGTCGTACGTTGGTTAAAATGTTCGCCATGTTTTTGGTTTGCTGTTGCGTTGCGCAACTCACCCTCAACAGTCTCAACTTCTTCTCCTCTTACACTTTTACCATCACCGTAAACCTTCCAAGGTCTTGTGCCATAAATTGCTTCCCCATTAATTTTAAGCCAATCACCAACAATTTTCACACTCTTTTTAATTTCATGAGGAATTGTTCCATCAGGATTTAACTCCATACTCAACAACAAGTTTCCGTTTTTACTAACTGCTTCAATCAGCATTTCTAAAATGGTACGTGCATTATGCGTTAGATGACGGTCTTTTTTGTAAAACCAATCGGTAAACGTAATTTCTGATTGCCAAGGGTATTCTCTCAACGTATTACTACCTCCAGATTCTACTTCATTAACCGTACCTGCTGCTTTTCTTTTTAAAAGCATTACAGCATCTATTTTACCATTTTCTTTTAAGCTATTATTGTAAAGAGTACGTGTAACTTCCTTACCATAATCCCCGTAGGTAAAATTAAAACCATCATTATACAACAAGTCTGGCTTGTAATTAGTTACTAATTCAATGTGGCGTTTTAACCAGTTTTTCTTAATATCTTCTATAATTTCTGGTGTGCGATCTTCAGGAGCTGGACCATATAATTTTTCAGGATCTAAACCTTCCCACCAAAGTCCCTTACCATCTGCTTTTGTTAAACGAGCATCATAAGGTATACCTTTATAAATTCCTTCTTTATCAGAACCAAAAGCTGGTTTCCACCAGTTTAAAAAACGATCATCATGACTTGTAACTCCAAATTTTAAACCTGCATTGCGTGTTGCTGTTTCAAATTCCCCAATAATATCTTTTTTAGGACCTACATTTACAGAATTCCATTCGTGATATGTAGAGTTAAATAAATCGAAATGATCATGATGGTTTGCTAAAGCAACAATATATTTAGCTCCATTTTCTTTTGAAAAATTAATTAATGCTTGTGCATCAAATTTTTCAGCTTTCCATTCGTTAATAACATCTTTAAATCCAAATTCTGAAGGATGTCCGTAAGTCTGTAGATGATATGGGTAAGCCATTTTTCCAAATTTTTGACGGCCAACATCTTGCATATACATATGGCGAGCATACCAACCACCACCCTGCTCTGGCTGTGCTTGTGGCCCCCAATGAAACCAAATACCAAACTTAGCGTCTCTAAACCATTCTGGACATTCATATTGATCGGCTAGTTCATTCCATGACAGTTCTTTATCTTGAGCGTTTAGCGGAATACTAAGTGTGACCATAAAAAAGGCACAAAGAGTTAAAAAACTAAATTTTGGAATCAATTTCATATCGTTCAAAGGGATATTCATTATTTTTTTGTTTTAAAATTATAATCTTCAGGATGGTCGAAAAGTCCGAACTCTTTCTTAGTTAAATCTGCAGGATCACCGACTTCTTTAATTAATTTATCTAACTCTAATGTTAAATCTTCTTTTACATTATTGTAATTCTCATCATCAATTAGATTAACCAACTCCCAAGGGTCGTTTTTAAGATTGAATAATTGATACGTGTATGTGTCTTTTTTTGAACTTACTATTAATTTAAAATCTCCTTTACGAACAGCTCTATGCCCACCATAATTATTGATATTTTGTCTATAAGTATCTCCTGGCCAAGAGTTATAAGCATAAAACATACTAGTTCTAACTTCTTTAGCATCACCTTCAATTACTGGAGTTAAATCTTCTGTTTGTATAGACTCAGGAATATCTAAACCTGTTAAACCACATAATGTTGGAAAAACGTCATGTAAGTAAGCTAATGCATCGGTTTTTTTGTTTTTAGGAATATTTGGCCCAACAAATACTAATGGTACACTAACACTATGTTCATAAACATTTTGCTTACCTAATAAACCGTGTTGCCCTAAAGCTAAACCGTTATCACCTGCTAAAACTATAATTGTGTTATCTGCTTCACCTGAAGCTTCCAATGCTTTTAAAACTCTACCTATTTGAGTATCGGTAGCAGTAATCATTGCATAATAATCTGAAATTTCTTTTTGAACAATAGCTTCTGTTCTTGGAAAAGGAGCTAAAACTTCATCTCTAATATGATCATCAGCAATTTCAAAAGGATGTTGAGGCTTATAATTTTCAGGTAACGCTATATTTTCTGAAGGATACATATCATGAAATTCCTGTGGTGCTGTACGAGGATCATGTGGTGCTGTAAAAGCAACATACATTAAAAAAGGCTTTTCTTTATCTTCTTTATAAGAATTTAAAAAACCTACAGCAGCGTCAGCAAATACTTCACTACTAAATTTTTCGTCATCTTGATATCCGGCAGACCATCCTGTCTCAGGTGTATAATCTTTAACTTTTGTACCAAAATGTCTCGTCATACCTCCTAAAAAAGCAGACTTAATTTTATCAAAACCACGCTCTAACCAAATTTCACCGTTGTGTTGTTTTCCTGTAGCAAAAGTTTCATAACCGTTAGATTTGAAATATTCAGGAAAAGTCAATTTGTCACTTTTACCTTTATCCTCTTTATTAAAAGCAAATTGAGCATATACATTTGGCTCTATATTAAAGTAATGACGCCCTGTCATTAACATAGCTCTACTTGGTGAACAAACAGCAGCAGTTGTTGCTCCTAAAATGTATGAATTTGTAAATGAAGTCCCTTTATTAACTAATTTATCCATATTCGGTGTTTGGACATCGTACTTATCCATTGCACCAATTGTTCCACCTCTTTGATCATCTGTAAATAAGAAAAGTATGTTTGGTTTTTTACTCTCTTCTTTTACAACTTCTGTTTTCTCTTCTTCCTTACAGCTACTAACACTTACAAAAAGTATTAATGCAACTATTTTGATTAGATTTTTGGTATTGTTCATTTTTATAAATTTGTTCCTGTTTGTTTAATTGATATTGCTAAATAATATTTTATTCCCCTTCCCAAACCTCGGGTTTAGGAGCTTCTAATTTCTGACCTATAAAAACATCTTTTTTACGGTCTGGAGGAATTATTTTCAATTCTTTAATTTTTCCTTTTTCAATTTTACCTTCAATTATTGTATTCTTTTTAGCATACAACTTAAACTCGCCTCCCCAAGTTTTAGGAAATGCTGGTAATAAGATTATTTTATCATCTACATTTTGTAAAATCATACGTTGTAGTGCAGTAGCAGCAACTGAAGAGTGTTGCACATCAGGAGTACCGTCATGTGTAGACATAAAAAAACCTGGGTAACGTTGCTCTGGTACTGGACGGTATAATGCCCAAACAACTTCTTTTTGAACAGAATCTGTTAAACCAACCATTGCTGCCATTATAGCTTCAGGATGCCAGCCACCACGAATGTAACCTGGTGCCCATTTTGGGTTTTCTCCTCCAACATCGTTTACTAAAGTTGTTCTGTTTTTATAGGTGTCTTGTGCCATTTTTAAATCTGGTAAGCCAACACCATACAAGTGATATGGAAAAACAGCATACAATTCAGCAACTTCAACATTTGCTTTTTTAGATTTTATAACTTCAGCATTTGCTAAAATTTTAGTTCCGTTTCTATCTCTTGTTGGCACTTCAGGCACACGAGCTAACAATTCTTTCCAATATGTTCTATCAGGTTGAGTAGTCAAGTGTTCTGGTAATTTAAGTAAGCTACCCAATACTGAACGTAAGCCTGCAATAAACGGCATTGGATTGTCTGCATCTCGAAACGACTCTAACACGTGAACATCAGGGAAATATAATTTTCCATCTTTATGAGGCCAATGTAAATCGAAAAACTTTACAATTTCTGAAGCAAAAGGAATAAATTCTTCTTTAGCAAAAGTTTCATTTTGCAAATAATCATAATGCTCCGATAAATACCACGCAACTTCTAAACCTGCATTCCAGTGTGTTCTATGCCATTTAGATTGTTGTTGTCCTGGCTCTAAACCTTTTCTATCTACACCATAAACACCTGGAGCAACAACACCCCATAGCGTTGTAGATTCTCTTATTACAGTACCTTCATGGCCAAAAACCGTGTTTGAATGTTCTTTCATTAAATTAAAACCTCTCATGTAGGTGTTAATAAATGGATTTGTATACTTAAATTGCCCAGCAGCGTTCATAGAATAAAACGGTAAACGTACATTTTGATGCAACATCAAATTACCCCATGAGCGGTGATCTTTATTTTTAAAATATTTTATACCTGTATGGTTTCGTTGTAAAACTTCATTTAAATCTGGAGCAAACATAGATCCGTTCCATATAATAGGAAATTCACCTTCACCTGCCATAGCATTTAAATACATGGTATATGCATAACCAGCACTAGTTTGTTTTGCTTCTTTAAACCCAGTTAAATGAATATAACTGCTTTTCCAAAATGCATCCCACCAAGTTGTATGTGCTTGCCAATCAGCCTTTAAATTTTCTTTTTTAGAAGCATTAGCTTTTATGTCAGCTAACCATTTATCAGCAGAATCAATTCGTTTATTAAGGGTGTATATTTTAAGATGATTGTATTTTTTAGCTTTAGATATCATTGTTGAATCTGAAGTATTCGACATTTTGTCACCAACAATCATCGCACCAAAAGTTCGGTTTTCTAAAACGTTATCTAAATTTTCAGGCTTAGGAATTTCTAAAGCTTTAATTGTCCAATCGAAAGCTTTAGTAGTTTCATTTCTATGATACCATGTAATTGCTTTTTCGTTATCTTTTACGATAACATCTGGCGATTCAGAAATACCGTCAGGTACACCTTTAAAATTTGTTTCTGTGATTAATTCTGCTTCATCTCTCCAATCATGAAGCTTTACATTCAACTTAAATTTTGAATCAGAAATATTTTCAACATGGATAACACTATTGTTCTTATCTATCCAAATTTTAGATTTAAAACCATTATCGCCTGTTAAATAAATAACACCATCACTTAAAATAAGATCTTGTTTAAATGTGCTGTCAAAAGGATTGGGAGAAACTTCAACCTCTACATCACCTAATTTTAATAATCTGTGCGCTTCAGACCAAGCATCGATATGTCGAACAGAAATCCAAATATTACCATTTTCCAAAACAGAAACTAAAGCACCTGTAGTTCCATTACCCAAGGGCATGGCATCAGAAGCAATTTTACTTTTCTCACTCCAAGAAACATTATATTGATCTACAGATATACTTTGACTGTATATTTTAAAAGACATTAAAAATACACCTAAAAAAACACCTGCTAATTTAAATTTCATATCTGTTTATCTTACTGTTTGGTTTTGTACTATTTCTAGTGTTTTTTAATTCCCTTTTTTGATAAATACTTCTCTAAATTCTCTTCATTTAAAGCATCACTATCACCATACTTTGTTCTCATTTTTTCAAGTTGCTCATGCATATCTTTCTTAATTGAAGCATAATCAGGATCTTCATATACATTATGCATTTCGGTTGGGTCTTTTTCTAAATCATATAATTCCCACTTATCAATATCATAATAAAAATGAATCAACTTAAACTTATCTGTTCTAACACCGTAATGACGCTTTACTTTGTGCTCTGCTGGGTATTCGTAGAACGTATAATAAATTGCATCTCTCCATTCACTAGCTTCACCGTTTACTAATTTTCTTAACGATTCGCCTTGAATTGATTCATCTATTTCTGCTCCTGCATAATCTAAAAATGTTGGTGCAAAATCAATATTTTGAACTAGTTCATCAATTACAGTACCAGGCTTAATTTCTTTAGGATATTTCATTAAAATTGGCGTTCTAAATGATTCTTCATACATAAAACGCTTATCAAACCAACCGTGTTCTCCTAAATAAAACCCTTGATCTGATGTATACACAACTATTGTATTTTCTTCTAAACCATTTTCTTTTAAATAATCTAAAACTTGACCCACACCATCATCTACAGATTGGATAGTTCTTAGGTAATCGTGCATATATCTGTTATATTTCCATACTGCTAAATCTTTACCTTTTAAATTTTTAGATTTAAAATCAGCTATAATAGGATCGTAATAAGCGTCCCAAGCGGCTTTTTGCTCATCCGTCATTCTATCATACTTTCTTTGGAACATACCTCTATATTTAGTTTTCAGTTCCTCTTCTTTATCAAGCATTTTAAGATCGTAAACCAAGTCCATATCTTTATAAATACTCATCTCTTGAGCCGCTGCCGCAGGTCTATCTTCATAATCATCAAAGAAATTTGCAGGCGGATCAAAAGTTACACTATCCATTAAAGTCAAATATTTTTCTTCTGGCATCCATGTTCTATGTGGTGCTTTTTGATGGTACATTAACATAAAAGGCTTTTCTTTATCTCGCTTAGTATCTAACCAGTTTAAAGCAATATCGGTTGTAACGTGAGTGATATAACCAGGATAAGTTTTAGCAACACCATTCTCAATAAAATCTGGTGAATAATATTGCCCTTGGCCAGGAAGTACATTAGAATAATTAAAACCTTGTGGTAAACCATCTAAATGTATTTTACCTACTAAAGCAGTTTCGTAACCATTTTTTTGTAATGCTTTTGCGAAGTTATCTTGGTCCCAATTAAATGCATGAACATTATCTACTTTTCCATTTTTAAAACTATGTTTACCTGTAAGCATTGCCGCTCTACTAGGTGCGCATATTGAATTATTTACAAAACCTCTATTGAAAATTGCGCCTTCTTTTGCAATTCTATCGATATTGGGTGTATTGTTTAAACCATGACCATAAGCACTAATTGCTTGGTAGGCATGATCATCACTCATTATAAAAACAATGTTTGGCTTTTTTGCTTTTACTTCTTCTTCAATAACTTTTTTTTCTTCTTTACATGCTACAAATGCTAAAGCAAAAAATGCAAGTATGCTAATTTGTTTTATTTGTGTTCTCATCAAAAAATAGATTTAAATCTTTTCTTTATTTTTTAGGCGTATTGCCCATTTCTAATTCTAAAATTGCTCCGTTTACAAGTGTTTCATGAGTAATAGAATAACCGTTTAAAGTTTTACCATTAAGTTTAATTGCTTGTATGTATTTATTTTCTTTGGAATTATTTTTCGTCATGATTTTTAACGTCTTTCCTAAATAGTATTTAGGGTCTAAAGTGATTTCTACTTCATCAAAAACCGGACTTGCAATTTGATATACATTATCACCAATTGATACAGGATAAATACCCGACATGGCATAAACTAACCAAGCAGACATTGTACCAGTATCATCATTACCCGGTAAACCAGCTGGTTTATTTTGAAAATACTCACTTGCTAGTTCTCTAACTAATTTTTGAGTTCTCCACTCCTCACCTTTTACATAGTTAAACAAAAAAGGATAAGCAATATCTGGCTCATTAGCCATATCAAATTGGTCTGTATCGAAAAGTTTTTGTAGTTGATTGGTAAAGCTTTTACTACCACCGTACAATTTTATCATGCCATTAATATCATGAGGTGCCATAAATGCATATTGCCATGCATTACCCTCAATAAAACCAACATTTTCAGTAAAATTTGCTCCTGCTAAAGGGTCAAAAGGTTCGTAATACGATCCATCTTGATTTCTCGGCCTTAATAGCTTGTAATTTTTATCGTATAATTTGTGGTATGATAATGATCTCTTTTTATACTTTTTATAATCACTTGTTTTACCTAATTTCTTCGCTAACGTTGCAATAGCAAAATCTGAAGCATTGTACTCTTGTGTTGTAGAAACAGGACCTCTTTGCCCTGCAACTAAATATCCTTTTTCTAAATAATTTTTTAAACCTGGTCGTAATGGGTTGTTTTCAATTTGATTAGCGCTTTTTATCATTGCAGTATATGCTTTTTGCACATCAAAATCTTGTATTCCTTTTAAATAGGTATCTGTAATAACTATACCTGCAGGGTCACCAACCATTGTAAAAGTTTCAGTAGAATTTAATTCCCATTTTGGCAACCAACCGTTTTCATCATACATTTCTAACATGCTTTTAACCATGTCAGATTGTTGTTTAGGGTACACTAATGACATTAATTGGTGTAAATTTCTATAGGTATCCCATAACGAGAATACTGTAAACCGTGTACCAGAGGTATTACCTATTTTCCCCGTTTTGATTTCAGGGTAATCACCATTAAAATCGTTTAAAGTATTTGGGTGAATTAATGTGTGATATAATGCCGTATAAAAATTTACTTTATCATCATGCGTACCACCTTTTACTTTTATTTTTGAAAGTAGCGTGTTCCATTCTTCAAAAGTATCTTTATAAATAGCATCAAAAGATTTGTTTGAAGTTTCTTTCTCTAAGTTTTCTCTTGCGTTGTCAATACTCACATACGAAACTCCAATTTTCACTTCAACAGTTTCTTCTTTATCAAAATTGTATGAGAAATAAGTCCCAATGCTATCTCCAACTACCATTTTGGTATTGTTTTCCATCATACGGGTTTTACCATTGTAGGTCATCCATTGTGCTTCTTCTCCTTTATAAGCTCTTGGCTTTTTCCAGGCTCCGAAATTTGTAGCTGGTTTAGAAAATTTAGCCACAAAATACACAGGATAAGCATCTTCAGGACTATTATAGCAAAAGGAACCAACGCTACGCATACCTTCAATTTCAGTAGGCGAAACCACTTGAACCATGGCTCCTTCTTCATTTGTTAAACCCAAACCAAGATTTATAAGTACGTTTGATTTACCTTTAGGAAATGTGAATTTACTGACACCTACTCTTTTTGAGGCTGTAAATTCTGTTTTTACGTTATACTTATCTAAAGTAGTACTGTAATATCCAGCTTTTGCAATTTCATTAGAATAGGTTGTACCATATTCTAAATGATTGGTTTTAACTTCACCTGTAGTTGGCATAAGTAATATTACACCCAAATCAGGACAACCAACACCACTTAAATTTACTTGACTAAACCCTGTTAAAAATGTATTTTCATTTACATACGGGTTTGAAAGCCAACGACTATCTTTCTCTAATACATTTTGTTTTCCGGCAACATTAAATGGCGAAATACTCGCCATACCTCTTGGTGCAATTGGCCCTGGAAAAGTCGCTCCAAAATTAGATGTACCTATAAAAGGATTTACATACGTAGCTACATCTTGCGCAACTACGTATGAAATACTCTCACAAACAATAAATAAAAACAAAAAAAGTCTTCTATACATTTACTTATTTTTTTTAGGAATTTTAGATGTTGCAGGTTCCATTCTGTTCCCTTCTTCATCATCACAAACAGCATAATTAAACCCTGGTCTAATACTATAACCAGCATGTTCGCCATTTTTATTAATTGCAATAAAACCAACCTGTAGGTATTCCATATCCTTATGATTTTTGTGTTTATTGTAAATACGTTCTACAATTTCTTTACAAGCCTCAAAAGGTGATTTGCCTTGTCGCATTAATTCTACGACCATTGCACTACCCGCTGTTCTTATTACTGCTTCCCCTAAACCTGTTGCCGCCGCAGCACCAACTTCATTGTCTAAAAAAAGACCAGCTCCAATAATCGGGGAGTCTCCTACTCTACCATGCATCTTCCACGCTGCTCCACTTGTAGTACACCCCCCGGATAAATTGCCATCTTCATCTAAAACCAACATACTTATCGTATCATGATTCTCTATGTTTATTACTGGTTTATATTTTGATTTTTCTATCCACTTTTTCCATGCCTTTTCTGATTTTTCCGTAAGTAAATCTTCTTCGGTAAAACCTTCTGATAAAGCAAACTGTAATGCTCCTTCACCAGTAAGCATAACATGTGGTGTATTTTCTAAAACCTTTTTAGCAACTGCAATTGGGTGTTTAATACCTTGTAAGAATGAGACAGATCCACAATCACTATTTTGATCCATAATACAAGCATCTAAAGTAACTTTACCTTCTCTATCAGGTAAGCCTCCATAACCAACACTACGTACTTCTGGGTCTCCTTCAGGAATACCAACACCTGCAACTATTGCATCTAAAGCTGGTGTTCCTTTTTTTAATTGCGTCCAAGCTTCATCGTTTGCTGCTAAACCATGTCTCCAAGTAGAAATTACTAAAGGCTTTTTTTGTGCTTTTTTGGTAGTAACGGATTTACTTTTTGCTGTTGCATAGCTAAAAGCTGTACTCGCACCAACGGTACCTAAAGCGGCCTTTTTAATAAATTTTCTTCTATTTGACATATCTAGTGGTTTTAGTTATTATTCTTTTTTAGATGCTTTAATTATTTCAAATTGTTCATCTGTCATTGAATAATCATCAAAGAAAGCTACACCTTTAGCGCCATTATCTTTTGCTAATTGAATTGCTTCTTTTAAATCTGGATTACTCAATTTAGGTGTATATAAACCTGTGTGTAATTCTGTTGGTCTACCTTCTAAATCTTGAACACCTTGTTTTGTTGCATACCCTATCCAATCTAACTCTTCATTATAAAAGTTATAATATATCATAGGTAAAACCATATCAATTTTCCATTTATCCCAACGTTGACGAACCATATGATCTGCCATTTCAGGGTAAGGAAATACTGCTGCACTTAATTTTTTATCGTGATCATGAACAACTTCATATGCTTCATTTACAAGTGATCTAATTTCATTTAAACGAAAATTTTTCCACTCAATATCAATCGCAGGATTTTCCATTTCACGTGGATCTTTGTGATGAAGCTTCATAAATTTTTCAACACTAGCATCAGAATAATCAAAATCGTAATCAGCTAATTCAACTTCTTGCTTCAGGTTATATTTCGGCAATAAACCAATTGGTAAATACACGTCTGGGTAACGGATATAATCTAAATGTACACTAGCAACACCTTCAACTTCTGCTAAACCTTCAACTAAGCTTAAAATATGCTTTCTAGCATCAGGATGACTTGGTGAAAGCCATTGGTAATAACCAACATAAGGTCTTTCTTCTTTTACAAAACAAGATTTTCCACTTCTACTTACTTGGTACCATTCTGGATGTTGTTGTGCAATTGAATCCCCTGGTCTGTTTGTTGTAAACATCCAAGCATGTACTTCTAATCCTTCTTTAGTTGCAATTGGTGTTAATCTTTTTAATAATTTAGGATCAGCACCCGTGTTTAATAAAACAGCATCAAATCCATTATTTTTTAATTTTTTGAAGTGTGCCGTATAGGCCGAATCAGACTTTTTGTTTCCAACAGTCATCCAACTCCAATATTTAAAGCTTTCTGCTTTTTCAGTTTCTGCCTCCACTTTTGCTGTAACATTCTCTTTTGAAGTTTCTTTGGTATTACATGAAACCAAAGTATTTAACACAACAAAAAACAACATTTTTACTACTTTCATATTCTTACTTTTTAGTGATAAATTTTCCATCTTCTCTAAGGATAAGTTGATTGCCTGTAAATGGGCTTTCAACTATAATATTCCAACCTTGACTATGACTTTCAAGAATTGGTTCAATAATTTTACCATCAATTGATATTTCAGCTTTTTTTAAACTATCAATTGAAGTGAAATAAGTATTATTTGTTTTAAAGTTTTTATTCTGAATACGGTACATTTTGTACAATTCCCATTTTATCTTCTCATCTTGAGGAATTGTAAACTGAGCTTTTTGACCAGGTGTTTTAGATGAAAAATATACATAACCCCATTTTTCTGGTTCATGCATATTTACAACGCCCATTGGAGACCAAACCCAATTGTATTCATGAGTCATTTTACCGTTAGCTTGTTTTTTTCTTTCATATTTTCCATCTGTAATTTGGTAATCCCAATTTACACGAGAAAAATTAACTCTCCAGAAATTATCTACTGGTACATTTTTATGGTAATACCCTGTTTTATAAACAGACCATGGAATTGCAATTTCTAACACCCAACCTTTGTCTGTATCATTAGGGTTATTAATGGTTCCGTTAACTTTTACTGCAGATTTTAAACCCGTAATATTCCAGTCATTAACTACAACATTAACATCTCTATATGGTTTAGTTACAAATAAATCCCAAGCAGTATTTAATGTATTTATTTCAAGCTCATAATAATTATGAGTATCTCCATCTGGTTCTATAAAAACCTCAAAGTCGTTATTATGAAATATAATTGTATCTCTTTTTGTTAAATCGCCCCAAACATGAGGCTCTTCCATCTTAGCTAAAATATAATAGTAGTTATCATCCCACAACATTTTAACTTGAGTTTTGTATTTGGGTTTCTTAACACCTTCAATATCAATAAAAAGATCAGACCAGGCTACTTTACTCCATGATGGATCAGATTCATCACCATCAATAGTAATTGCAGTAGGTGTTTTATAAGCTATATGCGTTTTAGGTTCAACATTATCTGAATTTTGAGCACAACTACTAATTGTAACCATAATACAAATTAAAAAACTAAAAAATGTTGTTTTAAAACGCATATATTTTGAATTATAAACTATTGTTTTTTGTAAATTCTACTACTTCACTAAGCTTACCAAAAGCTAATGCTACCACAGTATCTGCTGCACCATAATAAACCGCTAGTTTATCCTCCTTTTCATCATGCAATGCTGCACAAGGGAAAACAACATTTGGCACATCACCAACTTGCTCATATAATTCTGCCGGACCTAATAAATAAGGTTGTGTTCTATATTTTACTTTATCAGGTTGATTCTCATCTAATAATGCAGCACCCATTGCATATCTAAATCCGTTACACGTATTTATTACACCATGGTATAGCATTAACCAACCATCATCAGTAAGAATAGGAATTGGTCCTGCACCTACTTTTGTACATTGCCAAGCACTATCAATAAAATCTGTTGCTTTAAGCACACAACGGTGTTCACCCCAATATTTCATATCAGGACTATAGCTTATATAAATATCACCAAAAGGTGTGTGACCGTTATCACTAGGTCTACTCAACATTGCATATTTACCATCTATTTTTTTAGGAAATAAAACTCCGTTTCTATTAAAAGGTAAAAAAGCATTTTCACATTGGAAAAATTCTTTAAAATCGTATGTATATCCAATACCAATTGTTGGCCCGTGATATCCGTTACACCATGTAATCCAATATCTATCTTCAATAAACACAACACGAGGATCGTATTTATAATCAGATTCAATCATCTCTGTATTACCCGCCATCATTTCAATTGGCTCGTGATTGATGTCCCAATTAATACCATCTTTACTGAAACCAGCAAAAATATTCATTTGCACGGCTTTGTTATCACAACGAAAAACACCAGCAAAACCATCTTCAAAAGGCACTACTGCACTATTGAACACACTATTTGATGATGGAATCGCATCTCTATTAATAATAGGATTAGCGTTATAACGCCACATTACATCAGTACAATTTTCAGGCTTATCTTGCCAAGGAATAGAACTCATATTATTTTCTTAATTTTCGTATTTTCTTACTTTATCTAACCAAGTGAATTTTAATATAGCTGTTGTTATAGCAAATATCACAAAGGCAATCAATGTCATTGAATAATCTCTTATCATAAAATATATTGGCAATAAAATCATACTTGATTGCCACACAATACCTATAACACAATTCATCATATCAGACCAAAAATCTGAGTTTTTAGTAAAGCTATTATCTTCTTCATTTAATTCTTTATACACTGGGTTCCATAACCCCCATGGCCTAACGTTGGCATAAAACTTTTTAAGAGTTTTCATATCAGTTGCAGGTGTTAATATCGTTCCTAATATTGAACCTAACAACGAAACTGCAAATATTACTAAGAACATGTATATCGTAGGTATTTGAGCTATATGATACATTACCGTATCTACTTCAAAATTTGCTTTGTTTTTATCTACAATAAATTGCAGTGTCGCAATAATTAAGCCAGAAGTCATTCCCCAGAAATAACCCCAACCGTTAAAACGCCACCAAACCCATTTTAAAAAGTTAGCTGCAACATATCCACCATAAAGTGCACTAGTAATCCATAATGTAATTGAGTTGATAGAATCAGCAAAAAAGCCCATAACAACACCTAAAGTCACTACAACTATTGATGCTAAATGACTCACTCTAATATAATGCCTATCTGAAGCTGTTGGCTTAAAGTATTTTTTATAAATATCATTTACAATATATGCGGGACTAGAATTTACAAATGCTGAAAAAGTGGACATAAATGCTGCTAACAAACCTGCTAACAACAAACCTTTAATACCAATTGGAACATGGTTATTAATTACTTTAGGCAAAATAACTTCTAAATCTGCCAAACTTAAACTAGCAGAGCTTGCCATATCTGGTGCAATAAAAACTAAGGCCAAAACAACCACACCTCCAATAAGTAAATAACGTGGAATAAATAAGATTAAGTTTGTAAAGCCACTCATATATGCCGCTTCTTTAACAGATTTTGTAGATAGTATTCGCTGCATATCAAAACCTGGTGTTGGACCTGCTATACTTGCGAAAAAGCCTTTGAATAATGACATACCTATAAAAGCTCCAAACATTTTATACCCTTGTGTGTCTACCAAAGTATTGAAAGCTTCATATTTACCCGTCCAAGTACCCTTTAAATTTGTATCAAAAAATATAGCTCCCCAGTCTTCTGAAATAATGCTATATAATTGCACATCGGTAACTTCAACAAAAGCATATATTGCAACCAAAACACCAGCAACTACCATAATTGCGTATTGTAAAACCTCAGTAGCAACAACTGAAAACATACCACCTTTTATAGTATATATTGTCGTTAAAAAAATTAATATTAAAGCATAACTTTGATCAGAAGTAAGAAGAATATTATCGCCAGAAATTAAGGAGAAATCCCATGGTAGAATAATGGTCATAAATTTACCTACGCCTTCAAAAAAGTAAGCAATAAACCCTATAGAAGCTATTACAGCAAAAATAGCAACTATTAAATGTGAAGCCCTACCTGGTCTATCATCTCCAAACCTAGTTAAAATCCACTCTGACCCTGTCATTATATTAGACCTTCGAATCCAAGCTGCTAAAAAAATCATTATGAAGACTTGGTTCCATACAGGCCAAATCCACATAAACATAAAACTCTTTGCTCCATAAAGAAACAAAACACCTACCATCCAAGCAGTTCCAGAAACATCAAACATACCCGAGCCATTACTTAAACCTAAGTAATACCATTTGATACTTTTTCCTCCTAAGAAATAAGAATCTAATCCTTTTGAGGCGCGTTTTGAAATCCAAATTCCAACACCCAGTGTTAGTACAATATATAGTACTATAATTATTACATCTACAATATGCATGTATGTCTTAGCTTTAAATTATATTCCCCACTCTTTATTTGGCGCATCACCCATTACAAAATGTAATGTTCCCCCTTGTAAAATTGTTTCATGAGAAATGTTGGTCTGGCTGAATTCAACACCGTTTAGTGTTGCCGATTGGATGTAAATATTTTTATCAGAAACATTTTCCGCCTCTATTACAAAGCTTTTACCTTCTGATATGTTTATTGTAGATTTTTCAAAAATTGGACTTCCAATTTCATAAGTAGTCGATGACGGGTTCATTGCATATAAACCAATTGAACTTAACACATACCATGCACTCATTTGACCACAATCTTCATTACCACTCAAGCCATTTGGAGTTGTATTGTATTGCGTATCTAATATATGACGAACCCAAAATTGTGTACGCCATGGTTTACCTGCATGATTAAATAAATATGCGATATGGTGACTAGGTTCGTTACCATGCGCATACTGACCTATTAAACCAGAAATATCAGCTGACACATTTGAACCATTGATTTCTGAGCTTTCAGTAAACAATTGTTCTAATCTTTTTGTAAATACTTCGTTTCCACCATGAAGTGAAATAAAATCTTCGACATTATGCGGTACAAACCAGCTGTGTTGCCAAGCGTTACCTTCTGTATAATCCGTATGTTCTCTGTGGTTTGAATATTTCGGATCAAAAGGCTCGTGCCAAGTTAAACCATCATCAGCCTTACCACGCATAAAACCAGAATCAGCATCAAACAAAGGTTGGTATGCTTTTGAACGCTTCAAGAAATACTTATAATCTTCATCTTTACCTAAAGCCTTCGCAATTTGAGCAACACACCAATCATCATAAGCATATTCTAATGTTATGGTCACAGATTCATCTAATAAGTTATAAGGAATGTAACCGTATTTTTTATAATGATCCAAGCCTCTTTCATCTTGCATCATTGTTTTTTTCATAGCCTCATAAGCTTTCTCTCCATCAATTCCTTCTACACCTTTTAAATACGCTTCAACTATCACAGGTATTGAATGGTAACCCGTCATTGTATTTGTTTCATTTGCATAAAGCGTCCAAACAGGAAGTATTTCTTTTGTTTTATAGTACTCTAACATTGTATTCACAATATCAGAAACTCTATCAGGAGCTAATAATGTAAGTAATGGTTGCTCTGCTCTAAACGTATCCCACAATGATAATGTAGAGTAAGCTGTATAATCTGTTGCAGTAACAATACTATCATTCTCTTTTCTAAACTGACCATTTTTATCACTGTATGTTACAGGCGCTAATTGCGTATGATATAAAGATGTATAGAAAATAGTCTTTAAAGAATCATTTTCTGTTTCAACAGTAATTTTAGATAATGCTTCATTCCATTTATCTTCTGCAGCTGTTTTTACAGCATCAAAATTAACATCAGCATCTAAATTTTGCTTTGCATTTTCAATACTTACCGAAGACAATGCCACTTTTACCAACAATGTAGCATCATTTTTTTCATCAAAAAATAACTGAGCAGCAGTTTTAATACCTTCAGCTTTACTTTTTTCAGTTGCTTCATCATCAGCTATAAAAGATTTTTCAACTACAGGCTTTGAAAATTTTGCTACAAAAAATACTTTTTGGTTTTTAGCCCAGCCCGTACTATAACGGTAACCTGATAAGGTATACTCGTCTTCTAATTCAATACCAGTACTTGTTGCTTTATCCCAATTAATTCCGAAACCAAGATTTAAAACTACAGATTGCTTATCACCTTCTTTAAAAGTATATTTATGATGAGCTGTACGCAATGATGTAGTTAATTCTACATTTACATTATGATCTTCAAGAAAAACCTGATAAAACCCCGGAGTTGCAGTTTCATTCTCATGACTATATTTAGATGCATATGAAAGTGAATCTCTACTCGTAATTTGTGTAGAAAGTGACACCTCTTTATTAACTGGCATAATCATCACATCAGCTAAATCACCAATACCAGTACCACTTAAACTTAAGTGACTAAAACCTATGGCAATAGAATCTGAATAATGATAACCAGAGCACCAATCCCACTTACTTATACCATTAACCGGACTAACCTGTAACATACCAAAGGGAACGGTTGCACCTGGATATGTATGTCCATGACCACCTGTACCTATAAAAGGGTCTACTTTAGCAATTAAAGGTTGCTCTTTCTCAAGCACTGTAGCCTTTTTATTTTCACTACAGCTAGAAGCTAATATTGCAATAAAAAGAGGAAGAATATATTTTTTCATGAAATGATTTATCATATTTACCATATAAAAATTCATAATTTTAACAAATTTTAAAATAAATTTAGACAGACAACATATTAACGTAGCTAAACATCAAAAAAAATAATTACTTATAGAATTCTTAAATAATATGAAGTTTAATTCCAATAAAGTTTATCAAGTTTCTCCATTACACCATGTAATATTCTGGTTAGTATATTTTCTTTTTAATTTTTTTAGATGGGGGAGTTATTTCGATAACTACTTATACTCATTAAAAACAAATTTACTCGGCTTCCCTATACATATGATACTTAGCTACTTGAATGTGTATATTTTAATGCCAAAATTTGTTTTCAAAAAAAAATACGTCTCTTACATAATCATCATATTACTTTCAATTTTTGCAATGGTGATTATGAAATTCAATCTCACCTATTTTTTAGTGAGTAGTAATGTATGGCCAGAAGGTCCAATACCAACAAATGAGCTTACATTAAATTATACGATTGATATGATGATTGGTGAGTTGTATGTGGTAACATTTGTAACCGCAATTAAAATAACCTTAGATTTTTTAAAGGAACACAAAAGAGTTGCCGATTTAGAGAAAACACAATTGGAAACAGAGCTCTTATTTTTAAAAACCCAAATATCTCCACATTTCTTTTTTAACACATTAAATAATATTTATTCGCTTTCGGTTGAAAAATCAAATAAAACACCTAAGATCATATTAATGTTATCTGAACTAATGCGATACCTATTATATGAAACAAAAGGTAAAAGGCAATCATTAGAAAACGAAGTACTATGCATCCAAAATTATTTAGACTTAGAGAGGATAAGGCACAATGATGATTTAGATGTAGACATGTCAATTTCTGGAGACATTCAAGACAAAGAAATATCTCCTATTTTACTATTAACCTTTATAGAAAACGCATTTAAACATGGGGTTCAAAAAAATATTGGAAAAGTTAAAATTGTCATTAATTTAACAATTAAAAAAGATTTTCTTTACTTTTCGATCTCAAACCCTATGCCTTTAGTTACAGCACAGCAACAACCATTAATGAAACAAGCTAGTGGTATAGGCCTAGAAAATGTAAAGAAAAGACTTGAGCTAGGCTACCATAAGAACGATTACAAATTAAAAATCAAGGTAAACAAAAAAAATAGATTTGTTGTAAAACTTAAAATTAGAGTACAAAAAGGGAGTTTTGAGCAAATCAAAGAGTAAAAACTAAAAAATAGTAGTATTTTATAATAAGGTTTTAATAAAGCTGAAATTGAATGTCGATGAAAATAAATTGTTTAATTATAGATGATGAGCCATTAGCTATAAATGTAATAAAAAAGTACCTAGAACAAATTGAAGATTTTGAGGTAATTAATACATTTAGCAATGCAATTGAAGGATTAAACTTTTTGAAAAGCAACTCCGTCGACGTTATTTTTTTAGACATAAATATGCCTGTTTTAGATGGTATAAATTTCATTAAAAGTTTAGAAAAACCACCTTTATTAATAGTCACCACTGCTTATGACGAATTTGCTTTAGAAACTTATGAATTAGATGTTATTGATTACCTAATTAAACCCATTGAATTCCCAAGGTTCATGAAAGCTCTGAACAAAGTCACCAGAAGACTTGATAGTAGTAAAGCAATACAAGAGCCTGTGATTGACCGTCCATTTCTTTTTGTGAAAATTGATAAAAAGAAAATGAAAAAAATATATTTAGATGAAATTTTAATTATTGAATCACTCAAAGATTATCTAAAAATAAATACCACCACAGGTAAATATATTATTCATAGCACCTTATCAGACTTTACAAACCAATTACCTTCTAGAGAATTTATACGAATTCATAGATCATACACGATAGCCATAAACAAAATTGATGCTGTTGAAGGTAATAGTGTTGAAATTGAAGGCCTTAGATACGTAATTGGCCGATCATATCTTGAAGAAGTAAAGCAAAAAATATTAAATTCTTCAATTTAAATTATACAAATAATTAACATTAAAGTCACCATTGTTATATAAGTACACTTGATTTAAATATTTATAAAAATTGTCAAATAAAACCTTCAAAATCAATAAATCCTTAAAAGAACAGTTGCTTTAGCCATAAAATATTAACAATTAAATTTGATTATCTGTCGATAAAATTTAGTTATTCGTCGAAATTTTTAACTCCCTTTTAGCAAATCATTTTAAGTTTAGTCCACCCATTACAAAGCTTTTATTGAAAACCGATTTAATATATTTTTTTAATTAAAAATTTTTAAATCACTTTTATGAAAGTTAAACAAATTAACCCTGTTACCTCACATGGTAGTAGGTCACTTATTCTCGTAATGAGAGTATTCTTTTTTTTACTCTTAACATCATCATTTGGAGCAACAAAAACTAATGATGAGGAAAAAAATGTAGTTCTAAATATACAAAACCTTGTCAATGGAACTATTAAGGATGATACTGATTTACCATTACCAGGAGTAAACATTCTAGAAAAAGGAACTTCTAATGGTACACAAACAGACTTTGATGGTAATTTCTCAATTACTGTTTCTACCGCTGATGCAATTTTGGTCGTATCATACCTTGGATACAAAACAAAAGAGATTCCACTTAACAACAAAACAGAATTATCAATTGTTTTAGAAGAAGATGTTGCCGCTTTAGAAGAAGTTGTTGTTGTAGGTTTTGGCACACAAAGCAAACAAAAAGTATCTGCATCCATCACTCAAGTTTCTGCAGAAGATCTTGGCACTGACAAACGACCTGTTACAAATGTTGCTTCAGCATTAATTGGCTCAATGGCAGGTTTAAACGGATTCAATTCAAGTGGCCAACCTGGAAACTCTCCTAGTTTTTCTATAAGAGGAACAAGTACAACTTCATCAGAGGCAGAAGTATTAGTAATAATTGACAACTTTGAAGGTTCATTAGATGATATAAACCCTCAAGAAATTGAATCCGCAACTATACTTAAAGATGCTTCCGCTGTTGCTATTTATGGTGCCAGAGGTGCAAATGGTGTATTATTAATTACTACTAAAAAAACTAAAAAAGGAGAAAAAATTTCTGTTTCTTACAATTACAGCAGCGCTATGCAAGCTAAAGGAACGTTACCAGATGTAACAAATGCTCAAGAATATATTAGCCTTGTTAATACCGCTGCTCCTGACACTTTTAGCAGTACAGTGGTAGACTTAGCAGACAGCGGATTTTATCCAAACACTAATTGGGCTGATGCTTTGTACGGAGGTACAGCTATGCAACAGTCACATAATTTAACTTTAAAAGGGGGGACTAATAACGCAGGCTTTCTTATGAATGTTGGTTATTTAAACCAAGATGGTTTAGCTATTGGCACTGATAATTTTGAACGTCTAAATTTAAGACTAAAAATGGATGTTGATGTAACTGATTGGCTTAGTGTGGGCACAAACACATTGATTACTAACAGACTTACAAATACTGTCCCAGTTACAACAGGAACAAATTTATTAGGCTCACCTTTTATGCCAGTAACAACTGAAGATGGTTATTGGGTTGATAAAAGCGGAGGCCTTTATGGAGGTGAAGTAAATCCTGTTGCTTTAGCTTCGTCAGGAAGTTATACAAAAACCGACAGAGATAACCTTAACTTACAACTATATGCTAAAATAAAACCTTTTAAAGGCTTTACATTAGAGCAAAGTGTTTCAATCTTAAAAAATAATACAACCTACAGAGATTGGGACAATACATATGCATACGTGACTTTAGATTATGAAGATCCTGATTCATATACAAATCCTGATTCTGAAAACAGACTTTATACGGAAGCTTCAACAGATTCAAGAGTATTAACTCTTTATTCTACAACAAGCCACACCATAACAGCACTTACTAAATTAAACTACGATTTTAACATCAATAACGAACATAATTTTAGTACTCTATTAGGTTTTCAAGCAATAGAATATTCAGGTGAAGGTTTTGCTGCCTCTAGACAAGGTTTTGCATTAGATGACCCAGTTGACTTAGTTTTAGGTGAAGAAGCCAATTCAACTTTATCACTTTTTGGTACAGGTGAACAATCATCAGGAAATACTTCATATTCAGAAGACACGGCAACCCTATCTTATTTTGGTAGATTAAATTATGATTATAAAGGCCGTTATATTATTGAAGGCTCATTCCGTTATGACGGTAGTTCTTATTTTGCAGATAATAATAAATGGGGATTCTTTCCTTCTGCTTCAGTTGCATGGAATGCTAAATCTGAAAATTTCATGAAAGACATAAGCTGGATTGACAGACTTAAACTAAGGGCATCATACGGACTTTCTGGTGATGATTCTGGTGTTGGAGCCTTAACTGTACAATTAGTAAATTACGATGCTTCTGGAGGATATCCGATAGGAAATGAAGCAAATCCAGGATATACATTAAGTGATTATGCTAATCCAGATTTGAAATGGGAAACTGCTAAAATTTTTAATGCAGGTATGGATTTCTCTTTATGGCAAGGTAAATTACAAATTAATGCCGATTATTTTATAAATAACAGAGAAGATATATTAGATGAAGCTCAAGTTGCTGAAGAATTCGGTTTTGGCGGTGGAGAAGTTGCCTCAAACTTATTTGCTGTAAGAAGCTGGGGTTGGGAGTTAAATTTTACTCATAAAAATAATATCAGTAAAAACTTTTCATACTGGATAAATGGTAATTTATCTGATTACGATAATAAAATCACGGATTTAGATGGGTATGATAGTGTTGACTTTGCTGTTGGTCAAAGTGTAAATGATAGATTTGGTTACGAAACGGACAAGTTTTTTAATAGTCAAGATGAAATTGACGCTTATACGACTTCTGATGGTACACTTATAGATCAATCCGACGTTGGTGGTTCTTATGTTGGTGGTTTTAAATACTTAGATCAACTTACAGTTGATAGTGACGGAGATGGCGTAATGGATACTGGAGATGGTGTTATAAATTCAGACGACCGTGTAATGCTTGAAAGTAATAGTGCTACAAACTACAGGTTTGGTTTTAATCTAGGGTTTGATTATAAAAACTTATCAGTTTCTGCTCGTTTTTATGGCGCATTTTACAGAAATCAATTTTTAAATAATCAAGCAAGTTCACACGAACCATTTATTGGAGCAAATTCATTTGCATATATGTTAGATTACTGGAGTGAAGACAATCAAGATGCTCTATTACCTGTACCTGTAGGCTTTGGAACACAAGGCTATACTTCAAATGTATCTGATTTCATATTAGATAATGAATTTATAAAAATGCAGACCCTTAATTTTGGTTACAATTTAACTAATGCTATATCAGCAAAGTTCAAAGGAGTAAAATCAATAAATTTAAATCTTTCATTTGAGAATCTTGGAGTTATATGGACCAACAATCCATTATATGAATATGGATGGGATCCAGAGTCAACTATTGGTACTTACAACTACCCCCTGCCTTTTACTACTTCAGTAGGTTTAAACATTACATTTTAAAAAAATAAAAAAAATGAAAAAATATAGCATAATAACCTTTTCAATTTTAATCTTAGCATACTTTTCATCATGCAGTGAAGATTTTTTAGAAATTGTAGATTCAGATGAGTATTCTGCTGATGCATTATATCAAGACGAAGATGATATGGAAAATGCTTTAAATGGTTTATATTTATATTTACCAGGTGGCGATATTACCAGCACTAATATAACTCCATATTTTTGGACGGATGATGCTGTACATAGAAACATAAATGATGGATCTGGAACAATACGAGAGTCTGATTACAACTGGACTACAACATCAAACGTACTTGATGATTTTTATAAATACACAGCTATAGCAAACATAAATTATTTTCTTGAAAAACTTCCTGATGCAACTTATACTGATGAAGATACAAGGTCACAACATGAAGCTGAAGCTAGATTTATAAGAGCATATATTTATGAAGAAATGCTGTTTGCCTATGGGGATGTCGTACTATTAACATCAACAATTAGTACTGATGAATACCCTTCAAGAGATGACAGAGAAGAGGTTTTTGATTTCATAATTTCAGAATTAGAAGAAATTCAAGACGATTTACAACTATCATACACCTCTGATGATTATGGTCGCATTACACAAGGAGCTGTTTTAGCCTTAAAAGCCAGAACATACCTTAAAGCTTTACACTGGTATTCAGATACCTCAACTTTATATGCAGCAGCAGAAGAAGCTTGTGCTGAAATTATTGCTGGAGGACAGTATTCATTGGTTGATGGTATTGATGGATTTGAAAGTTTATTTTCAAATTCAGGTGATGGTAACAGTGAAGCTATTTTATCAAGTATTTATATTGAAACTTATAGAACACATGGCCTAGCAAGACAATTAGCACAAAAAGGTTCATGGATTGGTAGCTCTGCTACTTTTGCTAATAACCAAAGTCGACCAGGATATTCATCTGATTTTATTGAAGAGGTACAAACCATCAATGGTTTATTTCCTGCAGATGACTCTGAATACGACCCTGCAGATCCATGGACTAATAGAGATCCTAGACTTGCAGTTTCAGTTGTGTTACCTGGAGACTTATTGCCTTCTAAAACAGATTCCGATGAAGATTACGAATATCAACCACACCCAAGTATAGGTACTACTACTGATGATATAAATAAAACATCTGCACCAACCGGTTATGGTTTTAGAAAATATATTGATTATGATTTAGATGCTCTTGACCAAGGTGATGTAGATATTGAACTAATAAGGTATGCAGAGGTTTTACTTATGTATGCAGAAGCATTAGCTGGCCAAGGAAGAGACGGTGAAGCATTAACTTATTTAGATATGGTACGTGATAGAGTTGGCATGCCTAAATATGCTGATATAGGTTTACCAACAGTAACAAGAGGTACTACAGGAAACACAATGATTGATGCTATTTTACTAGAACGTCGTTATGAATTTGCAGGTGAAGGACAACAACGTTGGTGGGATATTTGGCGTTATCAATTAGGTAATCAAGTTATTACCCAAGTTTATGGAATTCCAACAAGCACCACAGAACCTGGAGATTTAGTTGGTGAAAAATATAAAGCTAGTAACAGTGACACACAGTATGCTAGAGTATGGGATGATAAATATTATTTATTACCAATTTCACAAACCGTTTTAGATGCAAACCCAAACATTACTCAAAACGAAGGATGGTGATGTTTATATAAAAAATACTCTTAAATTACTAAAAGCCTCAACAGTAAACTGTTGGGGCTTTTGTTTTTTCTGCAAATAAGCACAGTATTATCTTGTTAAATTTTATTTTCTTCAAAAAATTACTTCAAATATATTGTGTTTATCGTACCCGACAAGTTATTGGTCGAAAAATTCATGTCAAAAATTTTTATTGTAAATAGTTTTAGTAAATCTTTAACACTAGTTTTAATTACAATAAAACTACAAAACACGACCAATATTAAACAATTTTACAAACTAAACAACTCATGTTTTATGGAAATTAAACTCAAAAACACTCCATTTTTTTTTAAAAAAGGGATGTTTAATCTTTTAACAAGAGCATTTATTTTTCTTTGCTTTAGTTCAACTTTTGGTTTTAACCCAAATGTGGACTTAATTACAGCTGAAGATAAAATTGCTTTGCAAAGTCAAATTAGCGGTACCGTTTTAGACAACAACGGACAACCATTACCTGGTGTAAACATCGTTGAAAAAGGAACTTCAAATGGAATGCAAACAGATTTTGATGGTAATTTTACTCTTACCATTTCAAATAGTGATGCCGTTTTAGTAGTTTCTTATCTTGGATACAAAACTAAAGAGGTAAGTGTAAGCAGTCAAACAGAATTATCAATTGTATTAGAAGAAGATGTGGCCGCTTTAGATGAAGTTGTTGTTGTTGGTTTTGGCACACAAAACTCATCAAAAGTAGTAAGTTCTGTTGTTCAAGTAACTAATGAGGAGCTAAATCTTGAAAAGAGACCTGTTACAAATGGTTACTCAGCATTAGTTGGTTCTGCTCCTGGTCTTGTTATGACAAATAACAATGGTTCTCCAGGTGCTATTCCGAGTGTTCAAATTAGAGGAACTAGTACAATTGGTGACGCCAGTGACGTATTAGTAATTATTGATAACTTTGAAGGCTCTTTATCTGATATTAATCCTCAAGATATTGAGAGTGTATCCGTTTTAAAAGATGCATCAGCAGTAGCTATTTATGGAGCTCGTGGTGCAAACGGTGTGTTATTAGTAACTACAAAAAAAGCTTCTAGAAATAAAGAAACTACGGTTAGCTATAACGCAGTATCATCAATACAAACAACTCCAAGATTACAACAAACAGTTAACTCTATTGAATATATGGAGTTTCAAAATGATATTGCACCAGGTACTTGGAGTGAAGAATCGTTAGCACTAGCAAATAGTGGTTTTTATCCTGACACTAACTGGATTGAAGAAACATTTGAAAGTAGTGCCGTGCAACAATCGCATAGTCTTACATTATCAGGTGGCTCAGAAAAAACAGGCTTTTTAATGACAGGGAGCTACTTAACTCAAGAAGGTTTAGCCCTAGGCGAAGATAAATTTGAAAGATTAAATTTACGTTTAAAAATTGATACCGACATTAACAGTTGGTTAAATATAGGTACTAACACACTACTAAGTAATAGAACAGATAAATCTGTAACAGTAGTAAGTGGTGGTAACACAAGAGGTTTACCTTTCTACCCTGTAAAAACAGTTGATGATTTATGGGTAAGTAATGGTACAGCTGATGGTGCTAACCCTGTGGCAAGTGCTTCTTCAGGTAGTTTTAGCGAATCTGATTTAGATAGAATTAATGTTCAGTTATATGCAAAATTGACACCAATAAAAGGCTTAACATTTGAAGAACGTGTTTCTTATATAAAATCAAATGAGTATGCTAGAGAATGGACTAATCCTTTTTCATCAGTAAGCATTGATCCTACTGATCCAGATTCTTACACTAATCCTGACTCTGAAAATAGAGATTATTTTATTGCATCAACGGATGAAAGAGTTTTAGAAGTAGCATCATTAAAATCACATGAATTTCGTTCTTTAACATCTTTAACTTATGAATTTGAAAAAGGAAAACATTATGCTAAAGCATTTTTAGCAGTTCAAACAGAAAGTGGCGAATCTGAAACTTTATCTGCTAGTAGAACAGGTTTTCTTTTCGATAACATAATTTCATTAAATCAAGGAGAGATTGTAAATGATAGTAATGATTATGATGGTCTTGGAAATACTGAGGTTAGAAATGGTAATGAAAAAACATTATCTTATATAGGAAGACTTAATTACAGCTTTGCAGATAAATATTTAATTGAAGCTGCATTTAGAAGAGATGGTTCTTCTTATTTTACAGATGAAAACAAATGGGGATTTTTTCCTTCAGTAGCTATAGGTTGGGTTGCTTCTAGAGAAAACTTTTTTGAAAATGTAGATTTTGTTGATTTGTTAAAACTAAGGGCTTCTTATGGTTCTGCTGGATCTGATGGTACTCTTGGCTCAGTAACACAACAATTAGTAACTTATGATGCATCTGGTTACCCATTAGGTGGTGTTTCAAATGCAAGACTAGGTGTTGATGATTTTGTAAACCAAGATCTAATTTGGGAAACATCAACTATATTAAACATTGGACTTGATGCTTCTTTTTTTAATAGAAAATTATCATTTGAGGCTGAATATTTTGTGAATAATCGTAAAGATATTTTAGACAATATTTCTTCTACTGCATATGAGTACGGTTTTGGAGATGCACAAGGCAACCCATATGATGTTAGAAGTTGGGGTTGGGATTTAAATGTAAATCATAAAAATAAAATTGGAAAAATTGGTTATACTATTGGTGCTAATATTTCTAATTATGATAATAAAGTAACTTATATTCAAGATGGTGCTGAAACAAACACACTACAAGAAGGGTTGAGTGTAAATAACCGATTTGGATATCAAGTTGATGGATTTTTTGATACACAGGAAGAAATTGATACATATACAACCGCTGACGGAACTTTAATTGACCAAAGCGATGTAAGTACATCTCTTGACAATTCTGTTGGAACATACTTAGGTGGTTTTAAATATATTGATCAATTAACTATAGATAGTGATGGTGATGGCGTAATGGATACAGCGGATGGAGTTATTGACAGTGATGACCGTGTAACAATTGATGATAATAATGATAGAAACTGGAACGTTGGATTTAATTTAGGCGTTACTTATGAAAACTTATCATTATCTGCTCGTTTCTATGGTTCATTTGACAATAATCAATATTGGAATGCGGCAAATGTTGTTGACCCATTTTTAGGAGGTGGTGTACCTTGGTCATACCAACTTGATTACTGGTCAGAAACTAATACTAACCCATTAGTACCAAGACCTATAAGTACTAGTAACGAAAGTTACAATAGTGCTATAGATTATTATATTGTTGATGCTGAATTTGTTAAACTACAAAACATCACTCTTAATTATGATTTCAGCCAAAAACTACTACAAAATATTTCATTTATAAAAAGTTTAAATATCTATTTATCTATGGAAAATGTTGGTGTGGTTTGGACAAACAGTCCTGTTTATGAGCATGGTTGGGATCCTGAATTAGGAATAAACACTATAGATTATCCTTTACCATTTACTACTGCCATTGGTTTAAATGTTAAATTTTAATATAATGACAAAAGTAAATACACACACGAAACTTTTATTTTTAAATATAATTTTGATTATGAAAAATATAAAAACCTTCAAAGTAGCATCTTTACTGTTATTGATTGTCTTTATTAGCTCTTGTAGCGATGACTTTCTTGAGGTAGAAGATCTTGATGAAATTGACATTTCTACTGTTTATCAATCAGAAGAAGATTTAAACCTAGCGTTAAACAACCTATACTTTGCATTGCCAATATTAGATATTGAAGACCCTCTATTTAGTGTTGATGCAAACCAAGCATATATAGTACCTTATTTTTGGACCGACGATGCTATACACAGAAATATTGCAAATACAGCAGATAACCAAGGTTCTGATTTTAACTGGTCTGATAGTAGAAGATCTTTAAGAACTTTTTACCGCTATCACGATATCGCAAATATTAACTTTTTCCTAGAAGCATTACCTGGAGCAACTTTTGAAACAGAAGCAAATAGAGATAGGTTTGAAGCAGAAGCACGTTTTTTAAGAGCATGGATTTACGAATCAATGGTATTAGCTTATGGTGATGTACCATTAGTAACAACAACTCTTTCGCCTACGGATAACCCAACTAAAACACCTAGAGAGGAAGTGTTTGAATTTGTAATAAGTGAATTAGACGAAATAGATGATATTTTACCAGAATCATACTCAGGCGATGATGTTGGTCGTATTACTAAAGGAGCGGCATTAGCTTTAAAATCTAGAGCTTATTTAAATGCAATTGGCTGGAATAGTGATGTTGATGCAATGTATGCAGGCGCTGAAGCTGCTTGTTCAGAAATTATTAATGAAATCGGAATCTATAGTTTAGTTGACGGTATTGATGGTTTTAAAGAACAATTTACACCTGATAGTGATTTAACATCGCCAGAAACAATATTAGAAACAATATATGTCTTAGGTATTAATGTTAGTAGAATTGCATTACAGGTTTCTCCAAGAGATTTGTACAAGGGGCCTAATGGAAGTGGAAATAACCAAAGAAGAGCCGGGTTTACATCTGATTTTATTGAAGAAGTACAAACAATTAACGGTTTATTCCCTAAAGATGATCCTGAATATGACCCTGCAAATCCGTGGGAAAATAGAGATCCTAGATTAGAAGCTTCTGCTTATTTACCATTAGATGAATTTTTAGGAACAGATGGTGTAAATAATGATATTTTTCAACCTCATCCATTTTATGAAGATACAAGAGATTGGGTTTCTGCAAACAACAATAACCCTACAGGATATAATTTTAAAAAATATACTGATTATTATATGCTTAACAATATAGAAGGAAATGCTGATTTAAAAATAATCAGATATTCTGAAATATTATTGATGTATGCTGAAGCTTTAGCTGGTCAAGGTAGAGATGCAGAAGCTTTAACATATTTAGATCAAGTACGTGAACGTGTGGGTATGCCTAAATATGCTGATATTGGTTTACCAACAATCACTAGAGGTACAACAGGAAACACCATGATTGATGCTATTTTATTAGAAAGAAGATATGAATTTGCTGGTGAAGGCCCCCAACGTTGGTTTGATATTTGGAGATATAAGTTAGGAAGCCAAGTTATAGGTAATGTTTATGGCATACCTGATGATGTTGATTTGCCAGGTGATTTAACTGGTCCAAAATATGACGCCAATGACCTTACTACATATCAAAGAGTATGGGATGACAACTATTATTTACTTCCATTCTTTGTAACTTTTACTGATGATAATCCTAATTTAACACAGAATCCTGGATATTAATAAAATTATTTATATTAAATAGTTTAGTGTTTTTAAAGTGCTCAAATTTAATTTGAGCACTTTTTTTATGCTTTAAAAAAGTACCCTAAATTTAATTTGAATACTTCTTAAGGAATGAATTTAATATATAAATGAAATTACTTTTTACACTATAAATCAAATAAACTTGGCAACCACAGACTTAATTGCGGAAAATAAGTCACTAAAAATAGCGCAAATATCATTGCTAAAAACAAAGGAAGTAATGGCTTAATTACCTTTTCTATTGTCGTATTAGCAACTCCTACTCCAACAAATAACACAGAACCTACAGGTGGCGTACATAAGCCAATACAAAGGTTCAGAATCATAATAATTCCAAAATGTATAGGGTCTAATCCTAACTTAGTAACCACTGGTAAAAAAATAGGCGTAAAAATTAATACTGCAGGAGTCATATCCATAAAAATACCTACGAACAATAATAGTAAGTTAATAATTATTAAAATAACCACCTTATTATCACTGATACTTAATAATCCTGCACTAATATCTTGAGGAATATTTTCAAATGACAAAACCCAAGACATACTCATTGAAGCTCCTATTAAAAGCATAACAATTGCTGTTATAGATGCTGCATCTAATAAAACTTTTGGTAAGTTTTTTACGGTAACCTCTTTATAAATCATTCCTAAAATTAGAGTGTACAATACTGCAATGGCTGAAGCTTCTGTAGCCGTAAAAATTCCAGTCACAATACCACCAATTACAAGTATTAATAGAAACAAACTTGGCAAAGCATCAACAAAAGTTTTAAAAACCTCCTTAAAACTTCTTCGTTTACCTACTTTATATTTTTTCTTTTTCGCCCAAAATGATGCTACTATCATTAAAAATAAACCTGTAAGTATTCCTGGAATATAACCTGCTAAAAACAATGCGGCTATTGAAGCACCACCACTTGCCAATGAATAAACGATTAAAACATTACTAGGCGGAATTATTAAACCTGTAGTTGCTGACGTGATATTTACTGCTGCACCAAACTCTTTAGAATAGCCTTCTTTTTCCATTTCAGGACCAAGAATACTACCCATTGCCGATGCTGATGCCATAGCTGATCCTGCTATTGCTCCCATCAACATTGCTGAAATTACATTTATTAATGCTAAGCCACCAGGCAAACTGCCCACTAATGTTTTTGCAAATGCTATTAACCTATGGGCTATTCCGCCTTTATTCATTAATTCTCCTGAGAGCACAAAAAAAGGTATTGCCAAGAGAGAAAAACTATCAAGTCCTGTACCTATTCTTTGAGAGACTGTTGTAAACGCTGGTAAAACAGGAATACTTACTAGCATTGTTAATAATGCCGAAATACTAATACTCCATGCGACTGGAGTACCTATTGCTAGCAAACACAAAAAACTAATTATTAAAACGAGTACCGGAATATAATCCATAATATTTTAAGAATTTAAAAGGTCAGATATTTTGTAATAAATTATTAATACGCCACTAATAGGAATAACAAGGTATACAAGTGATAATGGCATTTGTAATGCTGGTGAAAATTGTTTTAAATCGTAGGTAATATAAACAAGTCTAGAACCCCCAATTACCAATGCTGCAACACTAAAAAGAATGATTAACACGTTTACAAATACTTTTAATTTCTTTTGCTTGGTTTCACTTAATCGCGATGGCAGTACATCAATTGCTACATGATTATTTTTACCTGAAACATAGGCTGCACCCAAAACTCCAATCCAAATCATTAGATAACGGGCAAGTTCATCTGTAAATGAGCTGGGTTCTGCTAAACAATAACGACTAAAAACTTGCCATAGCACGTTTACAACCATAATACTCATAATCACAATTAATACATTTGATAATATTTTATCAATTATAGCTCGTAGTTTCATATTATTTAACAGCTTTTATATCTTGAATAAGGGTATAAAATTCTTTATCTGATTTATATTGCTCATATATATCATCTAATTTATCAGCAAATAAAGATTTATCAGGTCTTATAATTTCAACACCTGCTTTTTGTACTTCTATCAATGCCGTTTCTTCTGCTTCTGCCCAAAGTTTTCTTTGATAAACCACTGAATTATCAACAGCTTCTTGTAACCACTCTTTTTCTTGCTCTGATAAATTATCCCAAAATTGAGTTGCTATTACCAAAACATCTGGCAATACCGTATGTTCATCTAAAGAATAAAATTTACAAACCTCATAATGTCTTGATAAATAAAAACTAGGTGGATTATTTTCTGCACCATCTACAACACCTTGTTGTAAAGAAGTATATAATTCTCCCCATGATATTGGAGTTGGTGAGCCCCCAAGAGCTTTCACCATATCCATCGCTGTTATACTCTCCATCACCCTAACTTTTAATCCTTTTAAATCACTAGGTTTATAAATAGGTCTATTTTTGCTGTAAAAACTTCTACTACCAGCATCATAATATCCTAAGCCTTTAAGTCTAAATTGTTCACTCTCTACTAATAACTTTTTGCCGATTTCACCATCTAAAACTTGAAATACATGTTCTTTATCTCTAAAAAGAAATGGTAGCCCCAAAACCTTCATTTTTGGCGCAAAATTCTCTAAAGTACCTACTGAAATTTTAGTCATATCTAAACTTCCAATTTGAAGCAATTCTAAATTTTCTCGTTCAGTTCCTAATTGTTGACTTGGATAGATTTTTAAATTTAACTTGCCACCAGAAATATCCATTAAATCTTCACCCATTTTAACCATTGCTTTATGAACGGAATGGTTTACATCTAAACCATGAGCAAGTTTTATAGTTTTGGTTTCACTGATTTGATTACATCCAAGTAAAAATAGGATACAAGAAATCACCAAAAAAGTTGTTGTTTTTTGTTTCATTTTAGCTTTATCGTTTTAAAACTGTATAATTGGTTTAACTAACGCTCCAATAAGAATTCACTTCTCTATTAAACTAAATATTTTTTATTCGAAATACTTTTTAATTATCAGAAAATTTGGAACAACAATACTGAGTTAATATGCATTATAATTTAAAAATGCGTTCCATTAACATCCATTTTTCACCTGGCTTTACACCAGGTAACTGTTGTTGGTAATTCCACATTAAGTTTTCCCATTTTTGAACAACCTCATTTTCGTTGTCCATTTTAGCTTTATTTTTTAAAGTGAAAGTTTCTGTAGTTTCAATAAGCATGAATAATCTGTTATGCACTAAATATATTTCAGCTTCAAGAATACCAGAAGATGAAATACTTTCTAATATTTCTGGCCAAACATTTTTGTGGTATGTGACATATTCTTCAATAAGTTTTTTATCGTCTTTCAAATCAAGAGCAAAACAATATCTTTTCATACAGAAAAATTAAGCCATTTTATTTTCATAATTTTTAAATACCGTATAACCATACCAAGCGATAAACAAGAAACAGATTAGAGGCAAAATAAAAGAAAAATTTACCTCAGCAACACCTGCAATTTTAGTATCAGAAACCCCACTACCACCTGCATCAATTATCATACCTTGTAGCATAGGCAATAGTGCACCACCAACAATTGCCATTACTAAACCAGCAGAGCCAACTTTTGATTCTTCCTCACTTAAATCATCTAAAGCAATACCATAAATAGTTGGGAACATTAATGACATACAGAATGATATTCCAACAACACAATAAAGGCCAATTAAATTTTCGATAAAAATTGCACCTAAAACAAATGCTCCTGCTAAAACAGCAAAAAACATTAACAATTTACCAGGACTCATAACACGCAACATAGCAATACCAACCATTCGACCAATTGTAAACATTACAAAAGCTATAAATTGATAAGTAAAAACATCTATTTTCTCATAACCTGAAACTCCAGCATTAGCCAAATCAATAGCTTCTGCATATTGATAGATATAAGTCCATGTCATAATTTGCGCACCTACATATAATATTTGTGCAATTACACCTAAAACGTATTTTTTGTTCTTTCCTAAATTTTTAAACGTTTCACCTAAACTAGGCATACCGCCTTCATCTTTTGATTGAGGCATTTTATTTACTAAAAATAAAACAAACACTGCTAAAATAACTAAACCTAATACCACATATGGATCGCGAATAACAGCTAGATCTGCAACTTTTATCATATTCCTTTTTACTTCTGAAAGTGCACTAAAATCTGCAATATCATCGGACTGTAATTTATCATAAACAAAAAACTTTGCGACCAACAAACCTGCTATTAACCCAACAGGATTAACTGACTGAGCTAAATTTAAACGTCGTGTTGCAGTTTCTTTAGCACCCATTGCTAAAATGTATGGGTTCGCCGCTGTTTCTAAAAATGCTAATCCGAAAGTTAAAACGTATAACCCTAAACAAAAGAACCAAAATTGTTCTGTAATAGCTGCTGGGTAAAATAACAAAGCTCCTCCTGCATAAAGTCCCAAACCAATTAACACACCTACTTTATACGAATATTTACGCATAAACATTGCAGCTGGTAAAGCCATACAGAAATAACCACCGTAAAATGCCATCTGTACCCAAGATGCTTGCGTGTTTGATAGCTCTAAAACTTTTTTAAATGCGTTAACCATTGGATCTGTTACTGCATTTGCAAAACCCCAAAGAGCAAATAATGAGGTTACTAGAATAAATGGTATTAATATTTCTTTTGAAACAACTGGTGATTTTTTATTATCTTCCATTAAATGATTTTAAATTTTTAAAGTGACTATTAGTAGCGTTACTTTTTTATCGTTGAGTTAATTTTTTAAACAATCTATATTATTTTATAGATCTATCTAAATGTGTGTAACCGCCATCTACATATATTAATTGTCCAGTGGTGTGACTTGATTTATCAGAGAGTAAAAACACAACCATATCAGCAATTTCTTCAACAGTTGTCATTCTATTTTCAAAAGGAATTAAATTATTTATCTCTTCAAGCTTTTTATCACCATTTTCAAAAGTTTTAATCCATTTTTCATACAATGGAGTAAAACATTCTGCAACAATAAGTGCATTAACACGAATTCCATAAGGTAATAATTCAACAGCCCACTCTCTTGTTAACGCATTTCTACCTCCATTAGCTGCTGCATAACCCGAAGTACCGCCTTGACCTGTATCCGCAGTTTTAGAACCTATATTTAAAATTGAACCTTTAGTTTTTTTAAGTTCAGGTAACACATGATGTGCCATTAAATAATAGTGAACCAAATTGCGCTCTAAAGATTTGATAAAATCTTTATGATTACCATGCTCTAAACTTACACCATCATTTACTCCTGCATTATTTACAAGAGCATCAATACGTCCGTATTTTTTTATAACCTCATCAACAGCATTCTTACATTGGTCTGGGTCAGTCAGTTCTGCTATTGTATAAAAAAACTCTTTACCTTGGTTTTTAAAAGACGCTTCAACATCTAAAACACTAGCTTTATTTCTCGTAACAATAACAGGTATTGCACCTTCATTAGATAAGGATTCAACAATCCCTAAACCTATTCCTTTTGAACCTCCGGTAACAACAACAACCTTATCTCTTAAGTTTAAATTCATTTTCTTAACAAAAAATTATTTTAATTATTCTTATACAAAACAACTAACTCTACAAAATTCTTTTCAAGCGAACACCAATTTATCTGTTTTTCTCAAATAAAAAACGCTTAATATTAGTCGAAAAAATGGTTAATTTTTCCATTTTCTTAAGAAGTTATTTCATTTTTGATTAATTCATAAATTTAGAAGATTAAATATCAACAGACAATAATTTTAGACGAACGTATACTGGTAAAGCACCATTGTCAAATTAACACCCTGTTTGGTTTAATTTACTGTTATATCAAAAAAACGAATAAAAAATTTTAAATCTAATATTTTAAATACTTTAAAATTATCAACTATTATATTTTAATTTTGAATCCTTCTCCTTTAAATGTTATTTTTTTAAATCGACATTCACCAATTAGCTCAATTTTTAAATTCATAGGTTTTTTTAAATAGTGTTACATCTTTTTTTTAATAATAATTTTATTGGTATGAAACCTAATGTTACTCGTCTATATTTTTAAAGAATAAATAGTTTATAAATTATATTTGTTAGTAAGCCCAAATGATTTTTTGGCAATCTATTTAAAACTTAAATACTAAAATACATGAAAAGGAGAACGTTTATAGATACATCTATAAAAGGAGCGGCAGTATTATCAACAGCTAGCTTATGGTCTTGTGTATCTTCGAAAAAAACAACGGAAACATCATTTATTGATAGAATACAACCAGCACCAAAAAACGGAGGTTTTCGTGATGATAATTACTGGATATGGGGTTCGTCTGTTATTAAAGGTGAAGATGGCAAATACCATATGTTTGCTTCAAGATGGTCTAAAGATGTTGGTTTTGGAAATTGGGTAACTAATTCTGAAATTGTCAGAGCTGTGGCTGATTCTCCTGTTGGTCCTTATAAATTTCAAGAAGTTGTTTTACCACCAAGGGGTTCTGAATTTTTTGATGGCATGTGTACACACAACCCTAGAATTGTAAAATATAAAGACAAATACTTACTCTACCATTTTGGTACAACATATGATTTTGCAATGCCAACAAAAGACAATAGAAAGCCTGAGGGCTACGATTGGAACGTCGCTTGGTTAAATAAGCGTGTAGGTTTAGCAATTAGCGATTCTGTTTTTGGGCCTTGGGAACGTGTTGACAAACCGGTCATTGAACCAAGACCAGGACATTGGGATGCATCTATAACTTCAAACCCATCACCTGCAGTGGACCCAAAAACCGGAAAAATACTACTAATGTATAAATCCTCTGCTACACCAAAACCTCCATTATTACTAGGTGTTGCTATGGCTGATAGCCCAAAAGGTGAATACAAAAGGCTTAGTGAAGAACCTGTTTTCAGGTTTGAAACACCTGACAATAATCATATTGATGTGGAAGACCCATACATTTGGTGGGCTGGTAATAGATATGAAGGAGTTATTAAAGATAGATCAGGTGAAATATGTGGTGAAGAAGGTGGCGGTGTTCATATTTGGTCTAAAGATGGTGTGAATTGGAAATTATTTGAAGATGTAAAAGCTTATAGTAGAAATATCTTGTGGGATGATGGGACTACAACTCATCAGAATCATTTTGAAAGACCTTTTGTTCTAGTTGAAGATGGCAAACCAACGCATTTATTTGCAGCAGTTGGTAGTGGCCCTAAAGCATGGAGTTTTGAAAATACCTGGAATATGGTAATTCCGTTAAAACATTAATACTTTATACTAAAAAAGCCAAGTAATTATTTACTTGGCTTTTTATTTAAAACTTCACTTTGAATTTTTTAGAGTTATAATCTCTAAAAGCAGTAATTACAACCTTTTTGTTTTTGTATTTTTTCATTGCTTTTTGAAGATCACTAATATTATTTATTTTTTCTCCGTTTACTTGCTGAATGACCCAATCTCTAGGTAACTTAGCATCTAACCACATTTTAGCTTTCTCATTATCTATTGACTTTATATAACACCCAAAATTATAACCGCCAGTTGCATCAATTAGATCAGGATCATCAGCTATATTAATTAATAATGCGCCTTCTATTTCCAATTCAATCGCTTTGTTTTTTTCTGCAAATTTCTCACCTAAATATTCTCCTGCTAAAAGAGTACTATACCAACTTGGATAAACAATTTTTTCTGCTTTATTAAATGCTGCAATTGCCGTAAATCCAACAGAAATATTTTCTTGATTATATGTTTTTGCTTTTATAATTGTAGTCGTGTCAATTTTAAAAGGTTCGGCATATACCAATGAATTTATAGTTGGCTCGGTACCATCAACCGTGTAATAAATTTTATAATTTTTTCCTGCACTTTTATCGGCTTTGATATTTATTACTTTAGATTGTTCAAACTCACCACCAAAAGGAACTATTTTCGTCATTTCATGACCAAAACTGTCCATTTCAAAATTTTGAAAACCTAGTTTTATAGCCGGAGAATTTTCTTTTACTTGATAATTACCATTTTCAATATCAACAAATAATGGGTTACCTGATAATGAATGTACATCATAACCTTTTTGTTGCCATTGTTCCATATTTAAACCCACTATAATATCAAAATTATAAGGATCGTTAATATTCCAATAAAAATTATTATCATAATGTTTACTCCACATTGTTTCTGTTGGTAAGCCTACATCTCTAATAAATCTGTTGGTTGGTTCTTTCTTTCCAGGTACAGCACCTGATATAACAAATATGTTTTTATAAATTTCATCTTCAGAATCTTTTGGCCAAACATGCCAACCTAATGGAACTGCACTTACTGTAATATTATTAAAAACTTTACGAGCCATACCATCACGTAGTTTTATAGTGGATCCTAAACTTAAATTATTATAAATCTCATAGTAACTAGAACCATCATCTAAATCAATAGTCCAATTACCCGCACTAATTGATTTTCTATAATTTGCAATTCTGTTGTTTCTTATAATTACATTATCAATCGCATCAAGTTTGGTAAGCTCTTTAATAAAATGATCATCAGACCCTCTTGAGCCCTTCCATTGCCTTTCTCGTCCCCATGAATTAAAAGGGCCGTGCTCACCAGTTTCTCTAACCGTTTCCCAAATATCATTGAACTCAATAACATGTCCTCCCCAGGTACCATCATTAATACAAATTCCTGCCCTTGGGCAGTTGTATATGGTATTGTGAGATGCTTTTATTTTATGACTCATTGAAATAAAAACTCCAGCAACTTGTTTACCAACATCTCCAAAATCATGCATAATAGAATTCTCCACAACACAATTTTTTGGATAATGGTCAGTTTTAGGTCCTGCTGTTAAATCCATATCTTTACGCATGCTTTCCCAATTTTTACCATAAATTTCTTTATCATCCCAAGTTTGAAAAAAACGAACAGCAGATGGTAAACCAACAAAACAAACAGCACTTTCGCCTGTGTGTACAAAACGGCAACCTGACACCTTATTATCTCTATTATAACCACTCATAAACACCCCGTTACCACCGAGGTATTCAAAATTGCAACTTTCAATAGTACTATTTTCTACACTTTCAAAATATACAGCCCCACCACGATGAATTGCCCAATCACCACGAGCTAAAGGTTCATAATCATCCATAAAAGTGTATTGCGATTGTGTAAAATTAAAACCTTTAAAATGAATGTATTTTACCGGATTGTCTATTGTTCCTTTTAATTCTATTAAATTTTTCAATAATGGAACCTCAATAATTGCATCATTTAAATCTAAGTCTGAAAATGGATAGTAATATAATAAATTAGTGTTTTTATCAAAAAACCACTCACCTGGAACATCTAGTTCTTCAAAAACATTATCAATAAAAAACCAAGAGGCATGTGAACCTTTGCTTCCTATTCCAAAAACGCGTTGTAATTGCCAACCACCTTCATCTAAATAAATTTTATGTTCTAGCTTATCTACATTTTTTATTTTGTATTGCATGTTACCCCAGTTGTGGCTTTGAAATGCATGTACAATTCCTGTAGCCGGATTACTCCAATCTTTCATTGTAAATGTTTCTGTATTATATGAAAACCATTTATCAAACCTTTGATCTGTACCATCAACTACTTCATCATAACTTGTGCCAGCACCGCGTAAAGGATTGTCGTAGTCATAATTTGGAAAACGAGCCCTAATCTGTCTTTCTTCATTAACAAATAATTGATCAAAATTTAAATCTCTTGGTAATTGGCTTACATATATTCCATTTTTATATGGTTTCCAGTCTAAATTCTCTAATTTTTTTGAACCTTTAATATTTACCTCCACACCTGGTAGTGCTGAAAAGACAACGGGATATTCTTTAGTTCCCGAATATTCACCCCCTAACTTAATGGTATTCTCTAAATAATAATCCCCTTTATTAAACCATACTGTTACTGTTTCTGTGCCAACATATTTTTTTAATTCTTCAAGTGATTTTTCAATAGTTTTAAATGGATGCATTTTTGTACCATCATTAGTATCGTCACCTAACGGAGAAATAAAAATATCATGTGCATTAATATATTGAGATGCGCAAAGTATCAAAATAAATAAAGTAATTTGATTATTACATTTTAGTATGGATTTCATAATAAATATTAATTTTCACTTATTTTTTATAATTTATAATTTATAAAAATTGAAAAAATGACCAAAATAAATACTCTAAATAACAGCTCACAAACGACAGAAAACATTAATTATAATAATCAATACTATTATCTTATTTTAGTCTCATATAGTTAATAACTACTTCAAAAAAAAAAAAAAATGACAATAGATTCTCATCAACATTTTTGGAAATACACCCAAGAAACACATGGTTGGATTGATGATAATATGGCCGTAATTAGGCGTGATTTTTTACCTAGAGATTTAAAACCAATCTTACAGGAAAATAATATCGATGGTTGTGTAGCCATACAAGCCGATCAAACACTTGAAGAGACAAACTTTTTATTACAATTAGCTAATGAAAATGATTTTATAAAAGCTGTTGTTGGTTGGGTTGATTTACGAGAGCAAAACATAGCATCTACACTTGAGGGTTTAAAACAAAATAAAAAACTAAAGGGCTTTAGACATATTGTACAGGGTGAATCTGACCCTAATTTTTTATTACGTTCTGAATTTTTAAATGGAATTAGTCACCTAGAAAAAAATGATTTTACTTATGATATTCTTGTTTTTCCGCATCAATTAGGAGCTACTTTGGAGTTTGTTAAAAAATTTCCTAATCAGAAATTTGTAATTGACCATATTGCAAAACCGTACATTAAAGATAGTTTTTTTGATGGTTGGGCTTTATTAATGAAAGAAATAGCAAAGCAAGAGAATGTATTTTGCAAACTATCTGGAATAGCTACTGAAGCTGATATAAAGTTATGGACTCCTCAGCAATTAGAACCTTATATGCAATTGGTATTAGACAGTTTTGGTAGTAATAGAGTAATGTATGGTTCCGACTGGCCTGTTTGTTTAGTTGCAGGTGATTATAGTGAAATAAAGAATATTGCTACTGATTTTATTAAAAACCTATCAAATACTGAACAGGAAAACATTATGGGAAATAATGCTGCTAAGTTTTATAACTTATAACAATTAAAAAAGTCCACTATAATTATTTATAATGGACTTTTTAAAAAATTAATTACTTTTAATTTTTAAATATATTGGTTAATTATATTTTCAAACAATTCTTGCTTTCCACTTTGTAATTTTAATTCTCCGTTTTCTTGGGCAATTTTATATAAATCTTCTAAGCCTAATTTTCCTGCTTCAAAATCTTTTCCTTTACCTGAATCGAAAGAACTGTAACGCTCTGTTCTCAGTTTATCGTAAGCTGAAGAACTTATGATTTTATCTGCCGTTAATAAAGCTCTTGCAAAAGTATCAGCACCACCAATGTGTGACAAGAAAACATCTTCCATATCTGTAGAGTTTCTTCTAATTTTAGCATCAAAATTAACGCCACCACCTTGTAAGCCTCCTGCCTTCAAGAAAACAAGCATTGCTTCAGTAGTTTCTTGAATATTATTAGGGAACTGATCTGTATCCCAACCATTTTGGTAATCACCACGATTAGCATCTAAACTACCTAACATACCAGCTTTTGCTGCAACTTCAATTTCATGTTGAAAGGTATGTTGTGCTAACGTAGCATGGTTAACTTCAATATTAATTTTAAAATCTTTATCTAAACCATACTCTTTTAAGAAACCAATTGCCGTAGCCGAATCAAAATCATACTGATGTTTCATTGGTTCCATTGGTTTAGGTTCTATAAAGAAATTACCTTTAAAACCTTGAGCTCTCGCATAATCTCTTGCTTTTATCAAAAACTGTCCCATATGGTCTAGTTCACGTCCCATGTCTGTATTAAGTAAAGACATATAGCCTTCTCTGCCTCCCCAGAAAACATAGTTTTCACCATCTAGAGCAATTGTAGCATCAATAGCAAGTTTTATTTGTCCGCCAGCTCTTGCTACAACATCAAAATCAGGATTAGTAGCAGCACCGTTCATATAACGAGGGTTTGAAAAGCAATTCGCCGTTCCCCATAATAATTTTATACCTGATGCCTTTTTCTTTTCTTGTAAATATTCTGTAATTGAAATTAATCGCTTTTCTGAATCAGCAAAAGTTGGTGCTTCTTGAACCAAATCATAATCATGAAAACAGAAATAATCAAATCCCATTTTACTAATAAATTCAAAAGCAGCATCTGCCTTATCTTTAGCTGCTTGAATAGGATCTGAAGCTTTATCCCACTCAAAACTTTGAGTTCCCGGACCAAAAGGATCACCACCTTGACCACAGAATGTATGCCAATAAGCAATAGCAAACTTAAAATGCTCACGCATCGTTTTACCCGCTACAACTTGTTCAGGGTTATAGTATTTAAATGCCAAAGGATTGTCAGATTCTTTTCCTTCAAATTGAATGTCATTAATACCTTTAAAGTATTCTTTATCGCCTAAAATCGCCATAAGTAATTTATTTATTTTGTTATTTTTTATTTATTCTTTAGAGCCAATTCAAGTTCTTTTTTCCATTTTTGATATGCTTCTTCATAGACAGATTTATCTTTTAATGGCTTATACGCCATCACATAATCATTATTCATGATTAACTTACCATAGTTTTCAAAATCTCCTTTACGCAAACCTGCCGCTCTTGCAGCACCTATTGCTCCCGTAGTATTGTATATTTCAATATCATAACCAATTAATGTAGCTACTGTATTTGCAAATATTTCAGATCTAAACAGGTTATCATTACCTGCTCTTATAACATTCACTTTTATTCCGTCAGATTTTAAAATCTCCATGCCGTAAACAAATGAAAATGCGATTCCTTCTAAAGCTGCTCTACATAAATGTCCTTTTTGGTGGTTATTCAAATTCACATTAACCAACCTTGTTCCTATATCTTGGTTGTTTAACATACGTTCTGCACCATTCCCAAAAGGCAATACGCAAACCCCATCAGAACCAACAGGAACTGCTTTTGCTAAAGCATTCATTTCATCATAAGAATTCACAGAAAGGTTATTTAACAACCATCTGTACTGTATACCTGCACCATTTATATTTAATAACTTACCAATTCTTGGGGTTTCTTTTTTATAATTTACATGTGCAAAATTGTTAATCCTAGTACTTTCCTTTCCTGATAAGCTATCCGTTATTGCATACACAACTCCTGAAGTCCCTCCGGTTGCTGCAACTTCTCCTGGATTAAATACGTTTAATGATAATGCATTGTTTGGCTGATCACCTGCTCTATAAAAAATAGGTGTACCAACTTCTAAACCACTTTCTTTCGCACCATTTTCATCAACAAAAGATTGCTCGCCAAAAGTATCTACTATATCTGGCACTAATGATGGCGCAAAGCCATAATACTCTAATAGAAAATCTGCTACAGAATTCTTTTCAAAATCCCAAAAAACACCTTCTGATAGACCTGATATAGTTGTGTTAATAGTATTTGAGAATTTATATGCTATAAAATCACCTGGTAGCATAAATTTAGATGCCTTTGCATATATTTCAGGTTCATTTTCTTTTACCCATTTTAATTTTGATGCGGTAAAATTAGCTGGAGAATTTAATAATTGAGAAGAACATTTTTCTGCTCCAATACTTTTAAAAGCATCATTACCAATCTCAACGGCTCTACTATCACACCAAATAATACTGTTACGGAGTGATGCTCCATTTTCATCTACCAAAACCAAACCATGCATTTGATATGAAATACCAATCCCTTTTATTTGAGATTTAGAAACCGAGTATTTTTCTTTTATTTTTTCAACACCATTACAAATGTAATTCCACCATTCGTTAGGGTTTTGTTCTGCCCAACCGTTATTTATAGCAATCATACACATTTCGGTTTCTGGTTCTTGAACAACACCTAAACTTTTTCCTGTTTCAACTTCTACTAAAGATATTTTAATAGACGAACTTCCTAAATCAAATCCTATATAATACATAGTTATAATGAATCTCTAATTATAATTTTAGTTGACACATAAAGTTGTTTGGGTGCATCATCTGCAACAAACCTAGCTGCTTGTTCACCCATCTCTTTAAAGTCTGTAGTTACAACAGATATGCCTTTGTAAATAAATTTTTTCATTGGTGTATCATTATAGGACAAAAAGCCCAAATCTTTTCCTGGCTCTAAATCTTTAGCCCTACATTGTTCTAAAAATTCACCCAACATCCTATCACTTACACTTATATATGCAATACCTCTTTCTACTTGCAAATTTTTACAATCCGTTACAGCTTCACCAACAATACCAAAATCCTTACAAAATTTTTTAAAATATGTAATGGTTTCTATTGGGTGGTTGGTGTATTCTGGATACAGAAAATGTATTGCTTTATACTTTTTAAATAGTCTTTCAATATCAGATAAAGATTTATAGAAATTTTTTCCAAAGTCTTGAAAAACATAATTATTTGAATCTTGTACGTGAATATTCCAATCTAACAGCAATAAATTATTACTATCTATTTTATCTAAAACAATTGGTATGTCTTTGTGGTCAAAACCCATAATTACATACTTGTAATACTTACCAATACTGTTATTAATTATGGTTTTAAAATTTTCAATATTATAATGGTGAAACTGCACATCTGTAATTACATCATCACCCAAATAATTAGTAAATGAATGATATAAAACTTCTTTATATGCCTTAAAAGTATCTAAAACCAAAAGTACTTTTTTAGTATTGCTAGCTACGTAGTACCCTTTATTTGGCACAGACTCAATAACATTACTTTCTTTTAAAATTGAATATGCTTTAAAAACCGTATCACGAGACAACGAAAATTTACGACACACTACATTAACTGATGGCAATAAATCGCCAATATTCAAATGGTTTTTTGCTACAGCCTCATTTACAGCGTTAACAATTTGCTGATACTTTGGTACCGAGCTATTAGGTTCAATTTTAAAAACAACTATATCCTGCATAAAATAATCCGTACTGGTCTGTTCTGGTTTGTTTTCAAATATACTAATTAATTATAATTTAAAAACACATTTTGTAGATTTTAACGCAAATCAATAATTATAAAATACTAAAGCTGCTTTAAAAAAATTAAGTAAATTCGCCATTTAAACAAGCCCACGTGGTGAAATTGGTAGACACGCCACCTTGAGGGGGTGGTGTTCGCAAGGACGTGCTAGTTCGAATCTAGTCGTGGGCACGTAACAAACCTGTAAACATTTTGTTTACAGGTTTTATTTTATTTAAAATAAAATATAGTTTGTATTGTAATTTTGTTTAACTTTATTCAAAAAAGTATGAACAAAATAAAATCTTCTTTTAGCATTCGTGATTTAGAAAATATTTCAGGAATTAAAGCTCATACTATCAGGATTTGGGAAAAGAGATATCATCTCTTAGAACCTCAGCGAACAGACACCAATATTAGAAATTACAGTCTAGATAGTTTGCAGAAGCTTTTAAATATTACGCTTCTGTATAATAATGGATACAAAATATCAAATATTGCTCAAATAGAAGAAGATGACTTACCGAAAACGGTAAAAAAACTAGTTGATAAGAGTGCCATACACAATGATGCCATTAATTCTTTTAAAATGGCTATGATAAATTTTGACACTAATTTATTTTATAAAACATATAATGGCTTACTTCAAAAAAATGATTTTACTGAAATATTCCATGATATATTTATTCCACTTTTTAATCAAATAGGATTACTTTGGCAAACTAAAGTTATTAGACCTTCACATGAACACTTCATAACGAATTTAATTCGTCAAAAAATCATATTAAATACAGAGAAAGTACAGTCTAAAAACAAGTTAAATTCCGATTTTATTTTTGTTTTATTTTTACCTGAGCACGAAATACATGAGTTAGCCTTATTATACCTAAACTACGAACTACAGGCTAAAGGACACAAAACAATCTACTTAGGTCATTCCGTACCTCTTGAATCTTTAAAAGAAGTTAGTATTTATTACCCTAACATACACTTTATTTCATATTTTACAACTGAGCCTAACCGATCAATAATTCGTAATTATATTGAAGACTTCAAAACAGAGTTAGAAATAGGTGAAAAAAATAAATTTTGGGTATTAGGCTATCAATCTCAATTTATTGACAAAAACCTATTTGATGAAAATTTTAAAAAATTCAATTCTATAAAAATGGTTACATCACAAATTAATTCATTACAAAAACCATAAGCTATGAAATCCAAAATAATTATTATAGGCTCTGGTTTTTCTTCACTATCTGCCTCTTGCTATTTAGCAAAAGCTGGTAATGATGTTACTATTTTTGAAAAAAACAGTACAATTGGCGGTAGAGCTAGACAACTTATTAAAGATGGTTTCACTTTTGATATGGGGCCAAGTTGGTATTGGATGCCCGATATTTTTGATAATTTTTTTGCTGATTTCAATAAAAAAACTTCTGATTATTACCAGTTGGATAAATTAAACCCAGCCTACAAAATATTTTTTGATGACGATACGATTACTATTGGCGATTGCATGGATAAAATTTGTGCAGAATTTGAACGCATTGAAAAGGGAAGCGCAGTACACTTGAAAAAGTTTATCGCTGAAGCTCAAGAAAATTATGATATTGCCATTAACAAAATAGTATTACGACCAGGTTTATCTCCTACGGAATTAATTACTCCCGAAACCATTAAAAAAGTGGACCAATTTTTTAAAACAATTAGCTCGCAGGTTCGTAAAAAATTTAAAAACTCAAAGTTAATTTCAACATTAGAATTTCCTGTTCTTTTTTTAGGTGCAAAACCTAGCAATACTCCATCATTTTACAATTTTATGAATTTTGCTGATTTCGGCTTAGGTACGTGGCATCCTAAAGGTGGTATGTATGAAATTATTAAAGCAATGAAATCATTAGCTATAGAATTAGGTGTAACCATAAAAACAGACAGTCCTGTTGAAAAAATTATCGTAGAAAATGATACTGTAAAAGGTATAAATTCTAATGGTAAATTGTTTAGAGCTGATGTGGTTTTGTCTGGTGCTGATTATCATCATTCAGAGACTTTACTTGAAAAAGAATACAGACAGTATTCTGAAAGTTATTGGGACAAGAAAACTTTCGCTCCTTCATCACTTCTATTCTATATAGCTTTCGATAAAAAAATAAAAAATATTGAACACCATAATTTATTTTTTGATACTGATTTTGAGCTTCACGCAAATGAAATATATGATAATCCAAAATGGCCAAAAGACCCTTTGTTTTATGTAAACTTCCCTTCAGTAACTGATGAATCAATGGCACCTGAAGGATGCGAAACTGGCTTCTTTCTTGTACCAATTGCAACAAACTTGGTGGATTCTAATGAAATAAGAGAACACTATTTTAATTTAATTATGAATAGATTTCAAAAACAAACAAAACAAAATATATTAGATAGTATTATATTTAAGGAGTCTTTTTGTGTGCGTGATTTTAAAAAAGAATACAATTCGTATAAAGGAAATGCCTATGGCCTAGCTAATACGCTAACACAAACAGCATTTTTAAGACCAAATTTAAAAAGTAAAAAAGTTGAAAATTTATATTTCACTGGTCAACTAACAGTACCCGGACCGGGAGTGCCACCAGCCTTACTATCTGGAAAAATAGTATCACAACTAATCAACGCCAAACAATAAAATTATGAAACAAATTTTTGACCATGTCTCATACAGCTGTAGCAAAACAGTAACTAAGTCTTACAGCACTTCGTTTACTCTTGCTACTAAAATGTTGCATTCTTCAATTAGAGGCGATATATATAATATTTATGGTTTTGTCCGTTTTGCAGATGAAATTGTTGATAGTTTTCATGATTATGACAAAGAAACTCTCTTTAATAAATTTGAAACTGACTTGGTAGATGCTATCGAAAATAGAATTAGTTTAAATCCAATTTTAAATTCATTTCAACACACATACCATACTTATAATATTCCTTATGAATTTGTTGATTCATTTATGAAAAGTATGCGTATGGATTTACACAAAACCATTTATCAAACTAATGAAGAGTATAAAGAATATATTTATGGCTCTGCAGACGTTGTAGGTTTAATGTGCTTAAAAGTGTTTGTAAAAGGAGATCAAGAAGCCTTTGACAGACTAAAAACTTCAGCAATGGCGTTAGGGTCTGCTTTTCAAAAAGTAAACTTTTTACGTGATTTAAAAGATGATTTTGAAGGACTTAACAGAACATATTTTCCTAACACAAATTTGAGTGCTTTAGATGAAGAAAGTAAGCAAAGAATAATTCAGGAAATCAATGCTGATTTTAATCTAGGCTTTCAAGGTATAAAAAATTTACCTGCATCAGCTAAATTTGGAGTATATACTGCTTATAGATATTATTATAAATTATTGCAAAAACTACAAAAAACTCCACCTTTGCAAATTCAAAATACACGCATAAGAGTTCCTAATTACCAAAAATTTGGTTTATTAGCTAAGTCTTATGTAAATTATAAACTTAATTTAGTTTAAAAAGATGAGTACAATTATTTGGATTCTGATATTTTTAGGAACATTTAGTTTTATGGAGTTTATGGCTTGGTTTAGCCATAAATATATTATGCACGGTTTTTTATGGATTTTACATAAAGATCACCATAAAAAAGATCATGATTCTTGGTTTGAGCGAAATGATGCTTTTTTTATCATTTATGCAGTAGTAAGCATGTCTTTTATTTATGCCGGAGCAACGACATGGTTTTGGTATGGTTGGCCTATTGGTTTAGGTATTATGGCTTACGGTGCTGCATATTTTTTAGTTCACGATATATTTATTCATCAACGTTTTAAATTATTTAGAAATGCGAATAACTGGTATGCTAAAGGTGTGAGAAGAGCACACAAAATGCATCACAAACACATAGGAAAAGAAAAAGGGGAATGTTTTGGAATGTTATTTGTTCCGTTTAAATATTTCAAAAAATAGATTTTACTCTTCCAATAATCTATCTAATAGCAATCTTGCTTTTTCACCATCCCAGTTTTTAGAACCTGTTTCAGAAACTACCACTCCCCCATTTTTACCTATTATAAACGTAGCAGGTATACTTTTTGAATAAAGCTCTTGAGGTTCTTTACTAGTTTTATAATATACTGGTAGATCATACCCTTCATCAGTCAAATAAGAAGTTACCTTTTCTTTTTTATCATTGGCAATAAATAAAAAAGTCACCCTATCTCCATAGTCGGTATACAATCTATTAAAGTCTGGCATTTCTGCTATACATGGTGGACACCAAGTAGCCCAAAAATTTATAACTACAACATTACCCTTAAATGTTTTAAAATTGATTTTAGCGCCATTTTGAGAAGTTAGCAACCAATTAGATGAAGAAATAGCTAACTGCTCATTTTTTTCAATTTCTGACGGATTTAATGAAAGTAAACGGTTTACAAGTACTTTAACCTTAAAACCTACAGGTGTAAAAAGTAATACAGCTAATAGTGCAATAAAAACAAGATTAAAAAACTTCTTTTTATTTAAGAACATTATTTAGAAATTAACTTATCTAATAAATTATAAATTTTAGAATTATCCCAATCTGCAATACCTTGCTTATGAACAACGATATTACCTTTTTTATCAATTAAATATGAAGATGGCGCTTTAATACCTTCCTCACCAAAAGGCATTTTCTCTCCAATAAATAAATAGGTAACAGGAAATGTAAGGTTATGCTCTGTCATGAAAGCCTCCACTGGCTCCCGCTCTTCGTTTGTGATGATATAAAAGTCTACTTTGCCTTTATATTGATCATACATTTTTTGAATACTTTGTAATTCCGCTTCACATGGCAAAACCCATGAAGCCCAAAAATTGACAAAAACTACATTGCCTTTTGATTTTTCAAAATTAAAGATATCCCAATTTTCATCTTTCAATCTCCAATCATAATCTGCTACTTTATTTCTATCTGTTTCTTCTGTCACTGAAGGACTGAAAGAAAAAATTTTATTCAATATTACTTTACTATAATCTCCTAATGGAGTAACAAAAAAAGATAAAATAAATGCGAATAATATAATATTTAAGACAGTCTTCTTGGTAATTTTCATTAATTATTAGATTTATTCAAAACTAAAAAACTCCTGATGAATATCAGGAGTTTTTTTTAATTAAAAATTAACAATTTTTAATTTGATCTCATATTTCCTAACAAATACTAGGCAATATTTTCTTTTTTAATCACATTTAAAGCTGAACCTTCTCTATACCAATCAATTTGAGGTTGGTTGTATGTATGATTCACCTTAATTGTATCTTTACTACCGTCTGCATGAACTAACTCAATTGTTAATTGTTTATCTGGCGCAAAATCTGCAATATCTAAAAAGTTAAACGTATCGTCTTCTTGAACTAAATCATAATCATTCTCATTATCAAAAGTCAAACCTAACATACCTTGTTTTTTAAGGTTTGTTTCGTGAATACGCGCGAATGATTTCACAATTACTGCCGCAACACCTAAATGTCTCGGCTCCATAGCTGCATGTTCACGAGAAGAACCTTCACCATAATTATGATCACCTACTACTATTGATCTAATTCCAGCTGCTTTATAAGCGCGAGCAGTATCAGGCACGCCTGCAAATTCACCAGTTAACTGATTTTTAACAAGATTCGTTTTCTTACCAAATGCATTTACAGCACCAATTAAACAATTGTTTGAGATGTTATCTAAATGACCACGGAAACGCAACCATGGTCCAGCCATAGAAATGTGATCGGTAGTACATTTACCAAATGCTTTAATTAATAATTTTGCCCCCATTAAGCTTTCATCACTTATTGGTGTAAAAGGCTCTAATAACTGTAATCTTTCAGATTCTGGAGATACAATAACTTCTACACCTGAACCATCTTCGTCTGGTGCGAAATAACCTGCATCTTCAACAGCAAAACCTTTTGGTGGTAGCTCCCAGCCTGTTGGCTCATCAAATTTGACTTCTTCTCCATTTTCATTTATCAAACTATCAGTAACCGGATTAAAATCTAAACGACCAGAAATTGCAATTGCAGCTGTAAGTTCTGGTGAAGCAACAAAGGCATGAGTATTAGGATTACCATCTGCACGCTTTGCAAAGTTTCTATTAAATGAATGCACAATACTATTTTTTGGTGCATTCTTAGGATCATTATATCTTGCCCATTGACCAATACAAGGTCCACATGCATTTGTAAATATTTTAGCATTTAGTTTTTCAAAAACTTCTAAAATACCATCTCTTTCTGCAGTAAATCGAACTTGCTCTGAACCAGGATTTATTCCTAATTCAGATTTCATCTTTATTTTTTTATCAATTGCTTGTTGCGCAATTGATGAAGCTCTTGATAAATCTTCGTAAGAAGAGTTTGTACAAGAACCTATTAGTCCCCATTCAACTTGAAGAGGCCATTCATTTTCAGTTGCTTTCTTTGTCATATCAGAACCTGCTCCAGTCGATAAATCTGGCGTAAAAGGTCCGTTCAATAGTGGCGTTAATTCTGATAGATTTATTTCAATTACTTGATCAAAATATTCTTCTGGGTTAGCATACACTTCTGCATCAGCAGTTAAATGTTCTTTTACAGCGTTTGCTGCATCAGCAATATCAGCTCTTTCTGTAGAACGTAAATAACGCTCCATAGACTCATCATAACCAAAAGTAGATGTTGTAGCACCAATTTCAGCTCCCATGTTACAAATAGTACCTTTACCAGTACAAGAAAGATTTTTAGCTCCTTCACCAAAATATTCAACAATTGCACCTGTACCACCTTTTACTGTAAGTATTTCTGCAACTTTTAAAATAACATCTTTTGGTGCTGTCCAACCAGATATATCTCCTGTAAGTTTTACACCAATTAATTTTGGAAATTTAAGTTCCCATGCCATACCAGCCATAACATCAACGGCATCAGCACCACCTACACCGATTGCAACCATACCTAAACCACCTGCATTAACAGTATGGGAATCGGTTCCAATCATCATTCCTCCAGGGAAGGCATAGTTTTCTAAAACTACTTGATGAATTATACCTGCTCCTGGTTTCCAGAAACCTATTCCGTATTTATTAGAAACAGATTCTAAAAAATCAAAAACCTCAGCACTTGTTGTATTTGCTGATTTTAAATCTGCTTTTGCTCCATTTTTAGCTTGTATCAAGTGATCACAGTGCACTGTAGTTGGTACTGCAACTTTAGGCTTACCTGCTTGCATAAATTGCAAAAGAGCCATCTGTGCTGTAGCATCTTGACAAGCAATACGGTCTGGAGCAAAATCTACATAATCTTTACCTCTTGTAAATACTTTAGAAGGGCTTCCGTCCCATAAATGAGAGTATAATATTTTTTCTGAAAGTGTTAGTGGCTTCCCTACGATCTTACGTGCTTCATCTACACGCTTAGACATATTAGAATACACACCTTTAATCATATCGATATCAAATGCCATAAGATTTATTTATAATTTATAATTATTTTGTTCCCCTAATTTAGATACCACAAGGTACAAAATATAGAGGGCAAATAATAAGATTAAACAAATATAGAATGATTATAAAAAAGGATTTTACACATTCTAAATCAGGTTGTAATATTAAAAATATTAGCAGTGTTCAAGGAGCTCTATTACATAAATAAATGACACAAAAAAAGCCTGAGTTTACAACTCAGGCTTTACATAATCAATAACGTCTTCTAGCAATTATTTTACTAACTGTTTTTGAGATGGTTTAAACTTAGTTAATACAATACCATCAACAGCAGCTTCATATTCTGCCATTGTAGGAGTTCTTCCTAAAATCGTAGATAATACTACAACCGGAGTAGATGATAATAATGACTCCCCTTTTTTCTCACCCGTATCTTTTACAACACGACCTTGGAATAAACGAGTAGATGTTGCCATTACCGTATCTCCTGGTTCTGCCTTTTCTTGGTTACCCATACATAGGTTACAACCTGGGCGCTCTAGGTAAAGCATGTTTTCGTACTTGGTACGTGCCAATCCTTTAGGTGCGCTATCGTCAAATTCGAATCCTGAGTACTTTACTAATACATCCCAGTCTCCTTCTGCTTTTAACTCATCTACAATGTTGTATGTTGGAGGTGCAACTACTAAAGGAGCTTTGAATTCTACCTTTCCGTTTTGCGCTTCAACATTTTTCAACATTTGAGCTAATATTTTCATGTCACCTTTGTGAACCATACATGATCCCACAAAACCTAAATCTACTTTCTTGGTTCCACCATAGTAAGATAATGGACGAATATTGTCATGCGTATAACGTTTAGATACATCTTCATTATTTACATCTGGATCAGCAATCATTGGTTCAGCAATTTCATCTAGATCAATAACTACTTCTGCATGATACTTAGCATCTGCATCTGGTCTTAAAGATGGCTTAATACCTGTTTTAAGTTCCGTAATTCTAGTTTCTGCTTTATCAACAAGTCCTTGAAGTACACCTTTTGCATTGTCCATACCCTTTTCGATCATGATTTGGATACGACCTTTTGCAATCTCTAATGACTCTATTAAAGTATCGTCTTCAGAAATACAGATAGATGCTTTCGCTTTCATTTCTGCTGTCCAATCCGTAAACGTAAATGCTTCATCAGAAGTTAACGTACCAATATGAACCTCTATTACACGACCTTGGAATACGTTTTCGCCTCCAAACTGTTGTAACATTTGTTGTTGTGTAGCATGTACCACATCACGGAAATCCATGTAAGATTTCATCTGTCCTTTAAAGGTCACTTTAACCGATTCCGGAATTGGCATAGAAGCCTCACCTGTTGCTAATGCTAAAGCTACCGTTCCTGAATCTGCACCGAAAGCAACACCTTTAGACATACGTGTGTGAGAATCACCACCAATAATGATGTCCCAATCACCAACAGTAATATCATTTAATACTTTATGAATAACATCCGTCATTGGAAAATATTTCCCTTTAGGATCACGACCAGTAATTAAACCAAAGTCGTTCATAAAGCTCATTAATCTTGGAATATTAGCTTTAGATTTATCATCCCAAACAGATGCCGTATGACAACCAGACTGGTATGCACCATCAACTATTGGAGAAATAACTGTAGCAGCCATCATCTCTAATTCTTGAGAAGTCATTAAACCAGTAGTATCTTGGGAACCTACAATATTAACCTCTGCACGAACGTAAGAGCCTGCATGTAAAGTTGCTCCTGATGTTCCAACTGCATTTTTATTGAATATTTTTTCAACAGCAGTTAAACCTTGTCCTTCAATAGAAATTTCTTTTGAAGGTGCATAAACTGGCACTACATCTATTCCTAAAGTTTTAGAAGCAAAAGTTTGTAATTTTTTACCGAAAACAACAGCATAAGAACCACCTGCTTTCATGAACTCCATTTTTTGTGGCGTAAATGCAGCAGAAATATCTTTTAATTCTGTTTCTCCGTGATATAATTTTTTCTCTTTAGTATTAATAGTAAGCACAGTTCCTGTTGTTACAGAATACATTTGCTTTAATACTGGCTCTCCATCTTCATCACGAATTGTTTTTCCTTCTTCATCTTTTTGGATTACCCAGTTTTTTAAATCTAAACCAATACCACCAGTTACACCAACTGTAGTTAAGAAAATTGGAGCAATACCATTTGTACCTGCTATTACTGGAGCGAAATTAATAAATGGTACATATTTACTAAAAGGTAAACCCGTCCATAATGCTACGTTATTTACACCAGACATTCTAGAAGAACCAACTCCCATTGTTCCTTTTTCTGCAATTAACATCACACGTTTATCTGGATGCGCTTCTTTTAAAGCCAATAATTCATTCTGCATCTCTTTGTTATGCTCAAACATACATTGACCATGTAGTTCTCTATCTGAACGTGAGTGTGCATCACCACCTGGTGATAATAAATCTGTAGAAATATCACCAACACCAGCAATATATGTTACAACTTCTATTTCTTCTTCTATTTCGGGAAGCTTTGTAAAAAACTCTGCCTTAGCATAACTTTCCATAATGCTTTTAGCTATCTCACTACCATTTTTATAAGCTTCCTCTAAACGATCTGTATCCGCTTCGTATAAGAAAACTTGAGTTTTTAATACCTCAGCAGCGTCTTTTGCAATAGCTACATCATCTCCTAATGCTAGGTCTAACAAAACTTCTACTGAAGGCCCACCCTTCATGTGAGATAATTGCTCAAAAGCAAAAGAAGGTGTGATTTCTTTTACAATTGATTCTCCAAGAATAATTTCTTTTAAAAATTTAGCTTTTACACCTGCCGCACTGGTCGTACCAGGTAAAACATTATAGATAAAAAAGTTAAGAGACTCTTCCCTATACTCATTATCTAAATCTTTTATTTGCTCAATAATAGCGCTTAACAATTCTTTGCCATCAATTGGCTTTGGATGAAGACCTTGACCTTTACGTTCTTCAATCTCTTGGAGATAATCCTTGTAAATATTCATAATAATAAAAACCTTTTCAATGTTAATTGCAAAAACTTAAAAAACAATAATTAATATTTGCTTCAAAACCCCTAAACTTAAAAAAGCCGAAATTTATCACATCGCATTAAGCATTTTAACAAGTCTATTATTTAGTCGCGAAAACGATGTAAATTTTACACCAAAAAACTAAATATTTCGTAATTAAATGCTATTATTTTCTTGAATTTTAAATTAATCCAATCCTACAAAATTAGTAAAATATAAAAGGTATTTGAAAAAATTAATTAGAGATTCGGCCGAATTTAACAAAAACACCACGAAAACACATATTAAGTAGTAATATAGCAAGTTTTTAATATTTTTTCAACAAAATTAGCTACGAAAACGTTTGAAAAAATACTAAATTCTATAATAATTGACGAATTATATCATCAGCAGAGATACCTTCTGCATCTGCTTTGTAGTTTTTGATTATTCTATGTCGTAAAATCCCAACAGCTACTGCTTGAACATCTTCAATATCTGGAGAAAATTTACCTTTTATAACCGCATGAGCTTTTGCACCTAAAATTAAATTTTGAGATGCTCTTGGCCCTGCCCCCCAATCTAAGTATTGTTTTACGTAATCAGATGCAGTTTGCAAATTAGGACGCGTACTATTCACTAATTTTACAGCGTAATTAACAACATTATCTGGCACTGGTACTCTTCGAATTAATTGTTGTACAGCAACAATTTCTTCAGCATTAAACAAAGCATTAATTTGCGGTTTAACATCAGATGTAGTTGCTTTTACAATGGCAACCTCTTCACTTATACTTGGGTATTTTAACTCTATAGCAAACATAAAACGGTCTAATTGAGCTTCAGGTAAAGGGTAAGTACCTTCTTGCTCAATTGGGTTTTGTGTTGCTAAAACAAAATAAGGGGCTGGTAACTTGTAGTTTTCACCTGCAATTGTAACCGTTCGCTCTTGCATTGCTTCCAATAAAGCTGCCTGAGTTTTTGGTGGAGTTCTATTAATTTCATCAGCCAAAACTATATTTGAAAATATAGGGCCTTTTATGAATTTAAAATTTCTGCTTTGATCTAATATCTCGCTACCTAAAATATCACTAGGCATTAAATCTGGAGTAAACTGAATTCTTTTAAAATCTAAGCCTAATGCTTTTGCAATGGTATGCACCATCAAAGTTTTTGCTAAACCAGGAACACCGATTAGCAAAGAGTGACCGCCAGAATACACCGAAAGTAAAATTTGGTTCACTACATCGTTTTGACCAACGATTATTTTAGCAATCTCTTTTTTTAAGCTTTCATGCTTTTCAACTAGGTTATTTACTGCAGTAACATCGGACATGCTATTACCTTTTTACCCAATTATTTTTAAAATCACAACCTTGATTTGACTCATTTACGCTAATATACGTCTCATCAATATGTTCTTTCATCCATTTTCCAATAGCATCAGCTTGTTTTTGCGTTAACGCTAAACTTTGGATTTTTATATAATCTTTTGAATAATCAGCAACGTGTTCATCATAACGATTTGTAATTTTCATAATTTTATAACTTGTTCCATCTCTAGCATCTTCGTCTAAAATAGGCCTTGATATTTCGTTATCTTTTAAATTACGTATTTGATTGTATAATTGCGGATCGTTCATGTTTGCCAATTCAAATCTCGAACTATAGTCATTAGGGTTTCTTAATTGACCGCCATCAAACTTTGTTTCTTTTTGATCTGAGAAATTTAATGCTGCTTCAGCAAATGTAAATTTACCTGCTATAATTTTTTCACGGATAGAATCTAATTCTTTTTTGGCATCATCTAATGCACTTTGAGGCACTTTAGGTATCATTAAAATATGCCTTACCTCACGCTCTTGACCTAATATTTTATCAACTGTAACAATATGGTAACCAAATTCTGTTTCAAAAGGTTCAGAAACCTCACCTTCAGCTAAACTAAATGCAACGTCTTTAAATTCTTTCACAAAACCTGTTTGCTTTGTCATCTTATACAAACCTCCACTTTCTTTTGACCCTGGATCTTCAGTATATAAAATAGCTTTTACCGCAAAACTAGAACCTCTTTCAACAACATCTTCTCTAATTTTATTTAAACGATCAATTACCTTTTGCTTTTCTTCTTGTGGAGCTTCTGGTTTTTTAACTATTTGTGCAATTTCTAATTCTGTACCAAAAACTGGTCTTTGGTCTTCTGGAATTTTATTAAAGAATTGACGAACCTCTTCTGGTGTAATTTCTATCTCGCTAACAATTTTTTGTTGCATACGCTCAGATAGCATTCTAAGCTTATTAATTTTAAACAACTCTTCCCTAAAAGATACTTCATCTGGCTTTTTATAAAAAGCCAATACTTTTTCAATAGAACCTACTCTTTGGACTAATTGCTTAATTTGAGAATCACTTGTTGCATTTACCTCATCATCAGCAACTAAAATACTATCTTGAACAGCTTGGTGTGCATACAAACGATCTTCCATCAACTTACCCAAAAGACTACAGCGGTTAATATCTGCTGATGTTGCTCCTTGGTTTTTCAAATCAATTAAAGTTTTATCAATATCTGATTCTAATATTAAATAATCACCTACTACTGCTGCAACACCATCAATCTTCACTTTTTTAAAGATTTTTGGAGTTTCTGTAACCATACTCACATCACTAATTTCAGGTTGTGTTTCTGTGCTATCAGTTACTGTTTCTTGCGCATTTACTAAACCAATTAATAATAGTAATGCTATAGTAGTTGTGTTTTTAATCTTGTTCATAGACTTCAAATTCTTTGTCTTTAATTGCTTCATCAATAATTTCTGTTTCTAGGCTTCTGATTAACCCTAAGCGCCTTCTATTTAGTATTATTTGCTTAATAGATGGCATAACAAAAGATAAAGGAGCGGTATCATTTGTTTCTAAAACCCCAGTTACTTTTGCCAAATATACTCCTAATGAATCCTGAATTTCAAAAAATTGTGACTTTTTTAAGTATCGATCCTCATTTTCAAAGGTTAAAGGCGGTATTTCATTAATAATTCTTGATGCTTTTACCCATAAAGAATCATTAAAATTTATTTTTTTGAATTGTATTCCGATAGAATCTAAATATTTTACATCATTTTCATTAAAACGATTTAAACGCATTTTAACTTCATTTATATTTAAATATTGTTCAGGAAGCTCAATAAAACGAAGTTTTATAAGCTTTTCTTTTAATTTAAAATTCTCTTTTTCTTCCTCGTAAAAACTTTTAATTTCTGAGTTTGTAACCACAGTATCTTGTGATTGTAATATTAAAGCCTCTTTATAAGCCCTTGTATATAAATCAGTTTTATAATTTTCAATCAATAAATTAAATTCTGCAATTTTATCTGCTGGTAAATTTATTTTAGATTTTGATAATAGTAATTGCTTAGTTGCCCAATTGTTTACATAATTTGTAACAAACCAAGCGCTATCTTCAATAGACTCATTATCCTCAAGTAATCTATTTATATCATCTCTATACAAATAAGCTTCACCAACACGCGCCAAAGGTTCTCTCTCTTGATCTTTTTTAATCAAATCTCCACAAGAAGTAAAAAACAAAAACCCTACTAAAACCACTAAAAATCGAAACAATTTATTGAAAAAAAATTGACTTAAATTCATCTTACAAAATTAACAAATAACTGATGTTGTGCAAGTTCATTAATTCTAACAAAAATCAACTATTTTTAACGTTCTATTATAAGTATCACTATTTGCAGTGATAAAATTTAAAATTTATAGCTTTAATTTTACTTTATGCAACCTAAAAAAATTAAAATGATTTGGGATTTTCGTGGTCCTGCCGCTTCAAAAACAGCAGAACACCATGTTATTCATTTAAAAGAATATATTGAAATTGAAAGACTTAGCACAAACATTACTGGTATAAACCATATAAATGATATGTTTAGTATTGCTTATTTAGTGGTTGAAGAAACAGAAATGCTAAAAGTAAGAGATGCTTTAAAGCCGCATAGAGGTGAACTATACGAGGCCTAACAAACATGAAGAAAGTTATACTCTTTTTACTAATGGCATTACTCTTTACTTCTTGTGAAGAAAAAGTACGCTCTACAGCTCCTATTCAGCAAGCATTAGCCTCTCCAAATACTGCTGTTAAAAATGTATTTGACAGCTTAAGCAAGTATGAAGTTCAAATTAAATTCACCCGTATTAATCGTAAAAATGATAGTATCTTTTTTAAAGATTATACTTTTCAAGATAAACCCGAAAACTATTTTTACCCTGCAAGTACCGTAAAATTACCCATTTCACTTTTAGCTCTTGAAAAATTAAATAGGATTGATGATTTCGACATGAATACTGTGTTTTATATTGAAAATGATTCTATTGAAACCACAGTAGCTAAGGAAATTACTAAGATATTTGCCGTAAGTGATAATGAGGCCTACAATCGTCTATTTGAGTTTTTAGGGCAAAATGAAATTAATATTAAGTTGCACAAAAAAGGAATTGAGAACGTTAGAATTGCACACAGACTATCAATTTTAGATGCTGACAATGTAACCACAAACCCTTTAGTCATTTATTTAAATGATAGCACCTTAAGATTAAGTGAGAAAATAATTAATAAATCTATTACCCCTTTAGAAATTGAAAACACTAAAAAAGGCAAGGGTTTTTATGATGAAGATGATGTATTGATTAATGAAGCTTTTGATTTTAATTTAAAAAACTATTATGCTGTTGATGCACAACATGAAGTTTTAAAAAGAATAATTTTTCCTGAAAAATTTAAAAAAGAAGAACAATTTAATTTAAATGAGACGCAAAGAGAATTTGTTTTAAATGCAATGAGCTCATTACCTAAAAAGGCAGGCTATACTTCCGACGAGTATTATGATAGCTATGTGAAATTCTTCCTATTTGGTGATTCAAAAGAAGACATTCCTAAACATATTAAAATCTACAATAAAGTAGGTTACGCCTACGGAACCTTAACGGATTGCGCTTATATAAAAGACACTAAAAACAATATTGAATTTTTACTTACTGCTACCATTTTAGTCAACAAGAATGGGATTTTTAATGACAATACTTACGAATATGATAGTATAGGAATTCCATTTTTAGCAGCATTAGGCAGAGAATTGTACCATCAAGAATTAGAAGTCATAAAATAAAGAAGCCTGTTTTTAAATTTAAAAACAGGCTTCTTTATTTTTATTAACTTTTTATAATTATAATCAGTTATCTGTAATTTAGTTTGAATTTGCAACAATTGGATCTCCATACAAGTCAAAATCTGCCGCTTCGGTAATATGTACATTTACAAATTCACCTACTTTTAAATAATGTTTTGAAGCATCTATTAAAACTTCATTATCAACATCAGGAGAATCAAATTCTGTTCTACCAATAAAATGTTGCCCTTCTTTACGATCAATAATACAACGCAACGTTTGCCCCACCTTTTCTTGGTTTAATTCCCATGAAATTTGAGATTGTATTTCCATAATTTCAGAAGCTCGTTGTTGCTTCACCTCTTCAGGCACATTATCTTCTAAATTATAGGCATGCGTGTTTTCTTCATGGCTATACGTAAAACAACCTAAACGCTCAAAACGCATTTCTTCTACCCAAGTTTTTAAGGTTTGAAAATCTTCTTCTGTTTCGCCAGGGTAACCTACTATTAATGTGGTTCTAATTGTCATTTCAGGAACTCTCGCTCTAAAATCATGCAATAACTTCGTGGTTTTTTCTTGCGTAGTCCCACGGCGCATACTTTTTAAAATAGAATCTGAAATATGTTGTAATGGAATATCTAGATAATTGCAAACTTTAGGCTCTTTCTTCATTAAATCAAGCACATCCATCGGGAAACCTGTTGGGAATGCATAATGTAAACGAATCCATTCAATACCTTCTATCTTTACTAAAGCCTCTAAAAGCTCAGCTAAATTTCTCTTTTTATATAAATCTAAACCGTAATACGTTAAATCTTGAGCAATAAGTATTAATTCACGAACACCTTTAGCTGCTAGTTTTTCAGACTCTATCACCAACTCTTCAATTGGTTTACTCTTATGCTTACCACGCATTAATGGTATTGCACAAAAAGAGCAAGGTCTATCACAACCTTCTGCAATTTTTAAATAAGCATAATTTTTAGGCGTAGTTGTTAAACGCTCACCTATTAATTCATGCTTATAGTCTGCACCCAAAGCTTTTAATAAACCTGGTAATTCTGTTGTACCAAAATACTGATCTACATTAGGCATTTCCTTCTGCAAATCTGGCTTGTAACGCTCACTTAAACAACCCGTAACAAAAACCTTATCAACAACACCAGCTTCTTTTTTCTGTACAAAATCTAAAATAGTATTTACACTTTCTTCTTTAGCATTATCAATAAAACCGCACGTGTTAATAACAACTATATTCCCTTCTCCTTCATGAACAACGTCTTTCTTATTGGCTTTCAACTGTCCCATTAATACTTCAGAATCGTATACATTCTTTGAGCACCCTAGGGTAACAACGTTAATCTTATTTTTCTTAAGTGTTTTTGTACGCATAATTTATTATAAAGTGCAAAAATACAACAAGCTAAAAAACATATGCTTACTTATATTAGTTTTTATTGTTTTTACGTTAGTATACCGACAAACCACTACATTTAAGCCCTTTTTAATCAGCGAAATACCTAATAATTAAACAAATGAAACTCATACAAACCCTATTTACTACATTTTTAGTTTTATTTTCTATTTCTTGTTCTTCTGATAACTCATCTGATGATACGCAAGATGAAACTACTGAAGAGACAACTGATGAATCGTTATATTTTCCACCTTTAGATTCTGATACGTGGGAAACAGAAACTCCTGAGTCATTAAGCTGGAATGAAGCCGAACTAGATGCGCTACTTACCTATCTAGAAGAAAAAAATACCAAAAGTTTTATAATGCTACACAATGGCAAAATTGTGGTTGAAAGTTATATGAATGATCATTCTGCTACCACAAGTTGGTATTGGGCTAGCGCAGGAAAAACTTTAACTGGAACTGTTACTGGTATTGCTCAAGACGAAGGTTTAATTGCTATAGACAATAAAGTTTCTGACTATATTGGCACTGGCTGGACAAGTGCAACACTAGAAGAAGAAAACTTAATTACATGTAAAAATTTATTACAGATGGATTCTGGTTTAGATGATAGTTTAGGTGATGATGTTTCACCTGAAAACTTAGTATATATTGCTGATGCTGGTACAAGATGGGCATACCACAATGTTTATGTAAAAATACAAGATGTTGTTGCCACAGCAAGTAATGAAACTTGGTCTGAATATTTCAACACAGCTTTAAAAGAAAAAATTGGAATGTCAGGAACATGGATTCCTTTAGATGATTTAAGTGTTTATTGGAGTGATACAAGAAGTATGGCACGTTTTGGGCTTTTAATAGCTGCTAACGGTAATTGGGATGGAACACAAATAGTTTCAGAAAGTTTTTTAACCGTAGCTACAAATACGTCACAAGAAATCAATGAAGCTTATGGATATTTTTGGTGGCTAAATGGAAAATCTACCTACCATTTACCTTCAACACAATATGAATTTTCAGGTTCACTCATACCAAACGCTCCAAATGACATGTATGCCGCATTAGGTAAAAACGATCAAAAAATATATGTTATACCCAGCAAAGATTTGGTAATTATTAGAATGGGACAAGCTGCTGATAGTTCAAACTTTGCTTTATCAGATTTTGATAATGATTTATGGGAGAAAATTAATGCTGTGATTGATTAGTTCTCAATCTTTTATTAAATATTACAAATAAACCTACTGGCACTAACAAAAGTAACAGCCACAATTTATCATCATAAATGCTTTTTGTTTTACACTTAAACGAAGGCTCGTTTAAAGATGTCGTATAGATTTTAGAATTACCACTATTGATAAAACTATGCAAATTTGTATGAGAATCGCTCAAATTAAACATAATAGTATTCTGAACCTCTAGCAAAGTTGCTTTTTTAAAATAAAACGTAAAGTTACTTTGGTGAGAATGACCTGCATTATTATTAGAAGCCTCGATATTCAACAGCTGAATAGTATTGCCATCTAAGTCTTTCAGAATCAAATTTGATTGAACATATTCAAAAAAAGCATTATCTATTGCTTCTTTACTTTTATTATTTTTTAATTCAGGTTTGAATTTAAACACAGCTTTTCTAATAGTCCAAGGAAATTCTGCCTTTACCAAAATTTCAGCATCACTTTCCTCTATCTTAAAATAAGCTTCTTTTACATCATGCGCATATGTACTAAAAAACACACTACTACATAGCAACAAAAATAAAAAAGCTCTCATTTATATACTGAAACTATCAGAAGGTGTTCCTCTAAAATAACGAGGAATAATTGGGAAACTTTCTGTAATTAAATAATAATAAGTTCCTTCAGGATATTCTGGCGTTACACCTGTTCTGCCATTTGCTTCATCTAAAGTACCTAAATCACTCACATATTCATAATCAGCAGAGTAAACTCCGTCATACTCACCACAGGGTGCAGTAACTCCATCACCCGGCCTATCCCCTGTTTTTAATTGATAACTAGATGTCATTTCTATTATTTCAGAAGTTGCGTCTGTAGCATCAATATAAGCGTATTTATAATAAATAGGAAATCCATCGGCCGCATAACCTATTAAAGTCATTTGATTCGTTTCAACAGCTAAATCATCTAAATACAAATCAGGTGAACCATGGTAATGATATTGACCACTAGGTTGTACATGTGCATTACTACAATCTAAACCTAAATCAACATTTGTGGCTTCTAAGTTCCATTCCCAATTAACATTTTCACTTAAAATACCTTCATGCGGAAAAGGTTCTGCTGCAATCGGATCAAGCTCAACTCCATTAAAAAGAATTCCAAATCTATAATCTATTCCATCTTCACCAAGCAAAGCTGTAAATGAACTTGCTAAAGTTGGCGTATTTGTTATGCTATAACTTTCATCTTGTTCTGAAATTTCATTAGGATTTAAAGCATTTTGAACCTGGCCAAATAAACCTACTTTATGACCAGGAATACTATTAGCACTTATTAACCTAAAACCACCTGAAGTTGATTCTTCATATATTGATGTTTCTGTTAAAGTTTGATCACAAGCGCCTCTTGAGTCATCTAACTCGTAAACCAATGTACAGTCATCATCAGCTACGGTTGTTTCTTCTGTTTCAGAAACAGAATCACCGTCACTATTATCACTACTACACGAACTAAAAACAACTAACAAAAAAAGTACTGATAAGTAAGTTAATTTTTTGATTTTCATCATTACGGGGTTTTGGGGTTTTGGGGTTTTACAATTAGACTTCAACTATTTGAAATAGTTTAAAACACATATAAAAAATTTCTAATTTAAAATACAACTTGACACTATTTTTGCAATTACAAAAACGGTATCAGCATACCATTCATTGGTATTAAAATTACAATGACTATTTTAATTACCCAAATTTAATTAATATAACCAAAAGGTGTTTTTCTAATTTTTGTTGCTTGCTCAAAAATTACACCTAGTTGTAATAATTTATATTCCTCAAACTGTTTTCCTATAAAAGTCAAACTTTCAGGTTCACCCGTTGGTTTGTATCCCATAGGCACAGTCAAAGCTGGATATTTTGCTACAGCTGCAAAACCTGCATAATAATTATTAACACTCAAAATTGCATCTAAATTGTTTTCATCAAGAATAGCATTAAAATGAGCTCTGCTTTTATTTTCTAAATTAGCAATGATATCATTTAATCCCTCTGCAGTTACAGAATCTGCTACAATACCCTCAAACAAAGCTTGCCCATAAGGTATCCTAATTAAACTATCTTGTTTATTGAATTCAATAAGGTCAGGTATATTAGAAACTTGCAACTCATCTTTATTTAAAACATTAGCCTGAATATAAGATGGTAAATCATTTTTCATATCAATACTTAATATACTTCTAAACCCTGGTAAATCAACTTTATTTGGTGTGAATTCAACAATTGTTGCACCAAGACTTTTCAATGTATTTATTGTAGTTGCATAAATACTATCTGAATCTATTAAATTTTTAAACGCACCAAATCTTTTTCCTGATAAAGAAGCTGTATTTGTTACAGCATCAACATAATTTTTATTTGTTGTTACTGAACTTTTATCAGCATTATCTTTACCTGTCATTGCAGATAATAAAATTGCCGTATCAATTACATTTTTAGCCATTGGACCAGGAGTATCTAAAGTGCTTGATATTGGCACTATTCCACTTCTACTTAGCAAACCAATAGTTGGTTTTAAGCCTACAACAGAATTCTGACTCGAAGGTGACAATATTGATCCTGAAGTTTCTGTACCTACAGCGACTACAGCATAATTTGCAGCTACAGCAGTTCCACTACCTGAACTAGAACCTCCGGTTTCAAAAACTTTACGTCCATAAGGGTTTAATGTTTGTCCGCCAACGGCACTATAACCAACAGGACAACCCGTACACAAAAAATACGCCCATTCACTTAGGTTAACCTTACCTAAAATTAAAGCTCCATTTTTCTTTAATTGCGTTACAACAAATGCATCATCAGTTTCATTATTCATAAATGCTATTGCTCCTGCAGTGGTTTTCATACCTTTAGTATCAATATTATCTTTTAACAGAATTGGCATTCCATAAATTTGATGTCGTTTTTTATCCGGGAACTTAGCCAATGCTTCATCACAAGATTTTGCTTGTTCAATAACATCCTTATTCAATGAAATAATAGTATTTAATGTAACGTCTTTATTCAATTCATACTTATATATTCGGTATAAATAGAATAACACCAACTTCTCATACGTTAAATTTCCCGCCAAAATATGTGATTGAATATTTGGTATATTTTGCTCTAAAATTAATGGCTTCCAGGTATTATAATCAGATTCAGAAATTGAAGAAACTTTATTATATAATGGTAAAAAAACGTCATTTTTATCTAACACTTTAGACTGGACTAGCTTATATTGCATTCGCGAGATTTCATGATCTGCATTTGCTATCACTTCCAATGAATCATTATAAGGCTCCCAAATATTCTGGGTTTCTGAAACTTGTTTGTTTTCTTTACACGATACAATTACTAATAGCGCAATACATATTAAAAAGTTTTTCATAAATAATAAAGTTCTTTTGTATAAAAAATAGTCGTAAAATATAATTAAACAAACACCTACCTTTACTTAACTTCATTATTTAACATATCGTTATTTTTAAATAAGTTAATATTTTCAAGAGTAGTCATTGTAATTTCATCCATAGCTTCTTTTGTAAAAAAAGCTTGATGCGAAGTTATTAATACATTAGGAAAACTCATTAGCCTTAATATATGCTCATCTTGAATTATATGTTCTGACAAATCTTCAAAAAATAAATTTTCTTCTTGCTCATATACATCAATACCTAAATAGCCTATTTTTTTATTAATTAAACCCTCAATAACATCTACAGTATTAACTAATGCACCACGGCTTGTATTAATAATCATAACACCATCTTTCATTGAAGCTATTGACCTTTTATTCACAACATGCTTTGTTCCTTCATTTAATGGACAATGCAATGAAAGAATATCCGCTTGTTTAAAGACTTGATTCAACTGCATGTACTCTACACCTAAACTTAATAAGTCTTCATTTTTATAAATATCAAAAGCAATTATTCTACAACCAAAACCTTTTAAAATCTTGCAAAAAGAAGCTCCAATTTTTCCAGTACCAATAACTCCAACCGTTTTATTATGCAAATTAAAACCAATTAAGTTTTTTAATGAAAAATTTCCTTCTCTAACTCTATTATAAGCTTTATGAGTTTTTCTGTTTAAAGTTAAAATCAAAGCAATAGCATATTCTGCTACCGCTTCAGGTGAATACGCAGGAACTCGAACTACTTTTAAGTTATTATTCTTTATAGCCTCAAGATCAACATTATTAAAACCTGCACAACGCAGGGCCACTAATTTAATACCATTAGCAGAAAGCGCAAGAATAGTTTTTTTATCAATTGTATCATTTACAAAAACACAAACTACATCAAAACCCTTAGTAAGGTTAACAGTATGTATATTTAACGCTGTCTCAAAAAAAGAAAATTGAAAATTGTAATGTTTATTATTTTTTTCAAAATATTCCTGATCGTAGGATTTAGTACTAAATACAGCTATTTTCATCTTTAAATAATTTATGTTACAGTTCAAAAAACAACACTTAAGAACCTACATAAAGTTACAAAAAGCTCTTTTACTAAAATTAAAAATGCGTAAAATCAATTGATTAAAAAATCAGTTTTTAATAAAAAATGACACAAAAAACTTTAGGTCAATTTATTAAAAGCTTATTTTAAGATAATTTTTTTTCATAAGCTTTCCTTGGACTCCCTCTAAAATATACTTCTCCGCAATACGTATACCCCAACTTATCAAAAATATTCAGCATCGGAGCATTATCAAAATTAGTATCTACCTTCAAACTATAAATTTTACGAGTTAAAGCAAAATCTTCAATGTATTTAAATATTTTTTTGGCAAACCCTCGTCCAAGATAATCTTCAGATATAGCAACACGGTGAAACACTACAAAATCTTCATTAGTAAGCCATTCACCTTCAATTTTCTCATACTCAGGTTCGTCATTAACTAACAACACACTATAGCCGATAATTGTACCATTATCATCACACAAAACATACCCAACTTCTTTCTCTACATCATTGGTTACAATTGCTAAATTAGGATAACCATCTTGCCATTGGTTACTACCATCTTCTTTTCTTCTTTGTATTGCTTGCTTCAATATTTCCCATATCTGTGGTATTTCTGAAACTGTTGCTTTTCTAAAGTGATAATTCATGATTCTTTTTTGAGTTGATTTAAAATAGTTATAAATTCATTCACTACAGTCTCATCTGTTGCCCATGAAGTGATAATCCTAATTACAGCATTATTCTCATCAATTACTTTCCATTCATAGAAGGCATAGTTCTCACTCAATTTTTCAATTAACAATTTAGGTAAAATTGGAAAAATCTGATTCGTAGTTGAGTGTGTTAAAAATGAATAGCCATTGTCTCTCACTGCATCAGAAATTTTCATAGCCATACAATTAGCGTGTTTAGCCAATTTAAAATACAAATCATCTTTAAATAACTCAAGAAATTGAATACCTAGCAACCTACCTTTTGCAAGTAAAGCACCTTTCTGTTTTAATACGTAATCAAAGTCGGGTGCCAAATTAGCATTATTAAATACGATTGCTTCGCCTAACAAAGCACCATTTTTTGTACCACCGATATAAAAAACATCTGTAAATTTTCCAATATCAGAAAGTGATAAATCATTTTTTTCAGCTGTTAACGCATGTCCTAACCTTGCTCCGTCTAAAAAAAGTAGCAGGTTCTCTCCTTTACAAAATTCAAATAATTCTTGGAGTTCGGTTTTACTGTATATAGTTCCAATTTCAGTAGAGTTAGAAATATAAACCATTTTAGGTTTTACAACATGAGGCCTAAATGAGTATGCTTGTAATGCCTTTTGAATTCCCTCTGGAGCCAATTTCCCATTATCTGTATCAACAGTTATTATTCTATGCCCGACAGCTTCTATCGCTCCTGTTTCATGAACAAAAATATGCCCTGTATTTGCACTTATAACAGCCTCATGAGCTTTCAATAAACTAGAAATTACTAATAAATTACTTTGTGTACCACCTGATGTAAAATAAATAGCAGCATCTGAATTACCTAATTTTTGTTTTAGTAATTCTTTTGCTTCTAATGAATAAATATCTTCACCGTATCCTAATTGTTGTATTGAGTTTGTCTCTACAAGTTTTTTTAATATATTAGGGTGACAACCTTCGCTATAATCGTTTTTAAAATTATACATTACTCACTATCTTTTTTACGTATTTGAGTTAAAGTTTAAGATTATTAAATTAGTTACTGTTACCAATTTTTAATTGAAGTACTTCTCTTTGCAAACCATCAATTATTTTATGCTCTTTTAGAGCAAAACCATTTTTAGTTAAGATTTTTCTTGAAGCTATATTTTCAGGATCAATTATTGCTATAATATTTTTTATAGAATTTTGTTTTTTACCATTCTCGACCAGCAACTTCGCCATAGTACTTGCTATGCCTTTGCCCCAATAATCAGGTAAAAGCATATACCCTATTTCAACGGCAGTAACATTAGATTCAGATGCTTCTAGTTTTGCTATTCCTAAAACTTTATTAGTTTCAGTGTTTACAATTTTAAACTTTCCGTAGTTAGGATTAAGTTCATTTTTTTTAATCAGAGTATTAAAATCTGATTTAGCTTCCTCTAGGTCTAAAGGTTTTGTCGTTATCATTTTCATTACTTCAGCATTACTTACTAACTGAAAATAATTTTCAAAATCAGACCTAGCTATTTTTTCTAGTTGCACATTCATACATTAAAATTAAATATTTTTAGTTTATGTAGAATGTTTATTATCTATTTAACTTTTTAGTAAATGATAAGATAAATTAACCCTAAAAAACATAGCTATTTCCAACTAATTCCATCAGTTTAGCTTATGACTATTTAATTATAAGTGTTTTTACCAAGCGCAAATTAGAAAAAATATAAACAATCCTTTGTTTTCATATCAAACAAGTGATTTTTCTATTTATCATATTAAAACACCAAACTTCCATGATTTTAATTTAACCGTGAGAACACAAAAAAATTACGATTAAAATCTAAATCCAATTATTGCAGGTTCAGCTATACGTACGTCTTTTATTTTAATTGTACGTGAATATGATCATCATGTCTTACTGCTCTGCATCCGTGATATCTTATTCTACTATCTTCTAATTTTAATCTGTTTTTCAAATGTGGTTCAACAAACAGCTTTGCTAAATATTATTATTTAAAATACTATTTATCAACTTTCTTGCCCCTATTTCATAAAAAATATAATCTTTATTAATTGCTCCAAAAGTCAAATATTTTCGGAAGTCATACTAAAAACGACCTTTTTTTAAACAATTATTAATATGATCAAATTCATTTGGTTTAGGGTTTTCAAAAATCCCATAACCGCTGACAGATTTTTGTACGTTTTTTACAATTCCGCTTTCTGTTTCGTATCTCAAGCTTATATCGATTTTCTTTCTGTAATTATGACTTAAGCGAGGAATCAATGGAAAGTTATCTATAAAAGGGAAATTTGCATCTAAGTACTGAATTTCAATCTCTGTCCCTTTTAAATTATTTGCAGTAGTACTTAACAATTCATTCAACTTAGGTTTTACATAATTCCTATTTAGCAATACCGTCATATAATTTGCTGAACTTATTTTCTCAGAATGTTTTACTTTTTCCCGACCAAATATTGGCGCAATTACAGGAACAATAAAAAAATATAGAGAATAGATATAAGCAAATAAAAAATTATTACTATTTTAAACTTAAGTTTAAAATTCCATTTATTTGAAATTACTAAACTTACTAAATAAACTAATCATCCAATTTGAGTTATTACATTTAAGGGTTCAAAAAGGAGTAATTTAAATAAGCTTTTCAATTGCAATTCCTACTTCAGTAAGTTTCTTAAAGAAGTTTTATTTCATAGTCTTTATGACAAATAATAAACAGATATATGCATTAAGAATACTCACACCTAATTCTTACTAAAAAAAGAATCTACAAATTCGTATTTATTGAACACTTGCAAATCTTCAATACCTTCACCAACCCCAATATACTTTACAGGTATTTTAAACTGATCAGATATACCAATTACAACTCCACCTTTAGCAGTACCATCTAATTTAGTTACCGCCAATGAAGTTACATTAGTAGCTTTTGTAAATTGTTTTGCTTGCTCAAACGCATTTTGCCCTGTAGAACCATCTAAAACCAATAATACATCATGTGGCGTTTCTGGCACAACTTTTTGCATTACACGGCTCACTTTTGAAAGCTCGTTCATTAAATTAATCTTATTATGCAAACGACCAGCAGTATCTATTATTACTACATCGGCATCTTGAGTAACAGCTGAACTTAAGGTGTCAAAAGCAACTGAAGCAGGGTCACTACCCATTTGTTGCTTTACAATAGGTATATCAACTCTATCTGCCCAAATTTGCAATTGGTCTATAGCCGCAGCCCTAAATGTATCACCAGCACCTAAAACAACTTTTAAACCTTTTTGTTTAAACTGGTACGCTAACTTACCAATAGTCGTTGTTTTTCCAACACCATTAACACCCACAACCATAATTACATATGGTTTTTTACCTTTTGGTATTTCAAACTCTGTAGCATCACCTGAATTGGTTTCAGAAAGTAAACGTGCAATTTCTTCACGCAAAATTTCATTCAACTCATCAGTACCTACATATTTATCTTTAGCAACCCGCGCTTCAATAGCTTTGATAATTTTCAAGGTAGTTTCAACACCTACATCTGACGCTACTAAAACTTCCTCTAAATCATCAAGAACATCATCGTCAACCTTTGATTTTCCTGCAACAGCCTTACTTAACTTCCCTAAAAAGGAAGTTTTTGATTTCTCTAAACCTTTATCTAATGTTTCCTTTTTTTGAGAAGAAAACAACTTTTTAAATAAACTCATATTCCTATTAAAATTCTATATATCAAATATATGAAATAAGGCCTTATAAAACTGCATAGATTATTTATGTTCGACAGCTTACACCATTTGTTATAAAACAGCTACAGTCAAACTTTTATAAACAAAAAAAAGCTACTTTCTTTCGAAAGTAGCTTTTTACCAATATTAAAATTGGAATATCTTTTTTACTGCTTACTTAACCAATCGTTAACTTTACTTGGATCCATTACAGCCTCAGTAAATGTATAAGCACCAGACTTAGGAGATTTAACCATTTTTATAGCTTTGGTTAATCTTTTTGAACTGGTTTGTAAACTTGCTACCGTCTTCTTTGCCATGATTTATATTTTTATCATTCTCGTTATAAACGAAAACCTTATTTAATTTCTTTATGAACAGTCATTCTCTTAAGGATAGGATTAAATTTTTTAATCTCTATTCTATCTGGAGTGTTCTTTTTGTTTTTTGTTGTAATGTATCTTGAAGTACCAGGTTGACCTGATTCTTTATGCTCTGTACATTCCAATATCACTTGGATTCTATTACCTTTCTTAGCCATTTTACTAGATTTTTTTAAGGATTATTTTAATATCCCGTTTGCTTTAGCTTCTTTCAAAACTGCAGAAATACCTTTTTTATTAATTGACTTTAAAGCCCTTGCAGATACCTTTAAAGTAACCCAACGGTCTTCTTCAGGAATATAAAAACGCTTTTTAGAAAGATTTACATCGAATCTTCTTCTTGTTTTATTGATGGAAAACGAAACATTGTTTCCAAACATAGCTCTCTTTCCAGTAATTTCGCAAACTTTTGACATATCGCTAGGATTTGTTATTTTTAAACAGGATGCAAATTTAGAACTTTTTTATCATTTGCACAAACTTCTTTTTTAGAAATTTAAAATTTCTTTTTCCAAAAGCTCAAACGCCTTATTTACAGAACGTTGCACAACTCTTTCCCTTTGCGTTCCCATCTTAAATTGCTCTGAATAAACACCACTTGGCGTTGCCACCGCAATAAAAACGTCTCCAACCTCCTCATTTGAGTCTCCTTTTTCAGGTCCGGCATTACCTGTGGTTGCAATTGCAAAATCTGCATTTAATAGCTTTTTTACATTCAAAGCCATTGCTTCAACCACTTGTTTACTTACTACAGAATAAGTGTTTATAATTTCTTCTGGTATTTGCAATACGTTTATTTTTGCCTCTGTAGCATAACTCACTACTGTACCTTTATAATAAGCTGATGATCCTGGTTTTGCTGTAATTTTAGAAGCAATACTTCCGCCCGTAAAACTTTCTGCGGTAGCCAAGGTCATATTTTTACTTTTCAATAGCTTTACCACAACCTCGTGAATATCTTCACCTTCTTCACCATAAGTAACATCACTTATAAGCTCATAAAGTTTTTTTACCTCTAAGTTAACATCTTTATTTACAGCTTCTTTACTATCACCTTTTGCACTTAATCGTAACCGTACTGAGCCTAAACTTGGTAAATAAGCTAAACTTATATGTGCTGGCAATTGATTCTCCCAATCTTCAATCTGTGCTGCCAAAGCACTTTCTCCTACCCCGTATGTAACAATTGTTTTGTGGAGAATAAATGGTAATTTAAATTCTGACTGAATTTTAGGAATTACTTGATTCTTAATCAATGCTTTCATTTCAAAAGGGACACCAGGCAATGAAACAAAAACAGTATTTGATTTAGATTTCATCCACATACCAGGGGCAGTACCTTGTTCATTAAACAAAGTAGTTGCTTTTGAGGGCAGTAATGCTTGATCTTTATTTACTTGCAACAAAGGTCTATCAGAATATTTAGCAAAAATTTCTTCTACATGCTTAAGAACAGCATCGTCTTGCTTTAAATAATCATTAAAGTACTCACAAAGTGTATGTTTGGTAATATCATCTTTTGTAGGACCTAAACCGCCAGTTATGATAACAACATCAACATTTTTTTCAGCATTTTCTAAAGCTTGCAAAATATGCAACCGATCATCTTGCACTGATGTTATTTGATAAACAGAAAGTCCTATTTTATTAAATTCTTCAGCTATAAAAGCTGAATTTGTATCTACAATTTGACCAATGAGTATTTCATCGCCAATTGTAATAATCTCTGCTTGCATTATACGTCGAAGTCGTTTTTTAATTCTCCTATTACCTGATGAATATCTTTTTTAAGAATTGGAAATATTTCATCTACAGCAGCACCATTAACACCTTCTTTACCTAAATTTTCAATAGCCAAAGCATTTGCTCGTGTTTGCTCCATGCCTAATAAATCAACATTAGGTTTAATTTTATGCGCTAGTTGATATATAGAAGGAAAATCTTTAGCATCTACAGCAGTTTCTAGAAGTGATAAATCTTCAGGCACTTCTTCTAAAAAAACAGAAACTACAGACAATATAAACTCTTCATCACCATCCGCCAATTCATTTATTTTATCGAGACTATATATCATCTTTTTATTTAATGTTTACATTGAACATTTCAATATTTTCTAACTTTCCTGAAAGATAATCATTAGTTTCAACACTACCAACACCCGCTGGCGTACCTGTAAACAACACATCACCCTTTTTAAGGGTGAAATACTTACTTACATATGATATGATCTCATCTATCTTCCACAGCATCAGGTTAGTGTTGCCATCCTGCACTATTTCATCGTTTTTAGCTAATGAGAAATTTAAATTATTTACATCTAAAAATTCTTCTTTTGATACCCATTTTCCTATTACAGAAGCACCGTCAAAACCTTTTGCTTTCTCCCAAGGCAACCCTTTTTCTTTTAATTTTTGTTGCACATCACGAGCTGTAAAATCGATTCCTAAACCTATTTCATCATAATAATTAGGCGCAAATTTTTCTTCAATATGTTTTCCTACTTTTTTGATTTTTACCAACACTTCAACTTCGTAATGAATGTCATTCGAAAATTCTGGAATATAAAAATCTTGCTCTTTAGGTAATACCGAAGAATCTGGTTTTATAAAAACAACAGGATCAGTTGGTTTTTCATTTTGCAACTCTGCTATATGAGCAGTATAATTACGACCAATACAGATTATTTTCATGTGCTAAATTTTTAGAACTATTTTTTTGCCAATTTTAAACTTACAGCAGGTATAAAATTCTGATTTTTATCTTTTGACTTAACCACAAAATCAACCCACTCACCCATTCCGTAAACCATAACTTTATAGTTTTGATTTTTAGAATACATTCCACTAAAGGTAGGGGCAAATCTATCTTCAACAAACAATTTATTTGTTATATTATTTTTTTCGGTGTTTTTATACCAATTAAACGGCACAAACAACCATTCCAAACCTATATAAACACCTTGCTGTGGCATTTTTATATTGAAAGCTGACAAATCAATTGAAACATAATCTTTACCAGTTTCTGTTTCTAAAACTACACTCTTATGTAATAAATCTTTAGTAGGATGCTTTGTTTTTGGATCAACATCATACAATCTAATTCTGAACTTTGATGCATCACCTTTAAAGCCTTCATTTTTTTGAAAAAAGATAGTGACTTTATTTACATATTTTTTCTGTTGCCCTATATTTGGGAAATACAAAGCTAATACCCAAGGCGTGGTTGATGATGAAAAACCGCTCACTAAGCTACTGCTACTAATAGGATTTAAAACTGACATGTCACCCAAAGTTTCTGTAACCACAACCTCATTTAGCTCAAATGATTCTGGAACCATTTTAAACTTTTTAGCTTTAAAGACAGAGCGTGCACTTACCACCGTATCGTTATATCCTAACGACGATAAATGCAATTGTTTATCTAAATAACTTGCAGGTAAATCCATAAAAAAATGACCTTCTTCATCAGAAGATGTCCCTTTTAAAGTTTCTAAAAAACTAAGGTTTACAAACGGTACTGTTTCATTTGTTTTACTATCGTAAACAACACCCTCAAAATATACTTCTTGCGCAGTTAACTGAGTTACAACAAACAAGAACAATAAAAAAAAACGCATTATCCTAACTTATTATTTAACTTACTTAATTTTATTTGCGTTAATATTTTTTTGGTGTATAAAGGAAAGTCTGCATTCAAAATCCAACTAAAATACCCAGGTTCTTTTTCCAAAACATCATGCACTTTTTTTCCTTTGTGCTTCCCAAAAGAAAAAATCTCTTCATCATCTTCATCATAAATAATAAAACCAGCAAAATCTACCGTTCTTTTATGCGATGAAAAGGCCGCTAATTTTTTTACATTATTTTCCAAATCAGGATACCTATCTAACTGAGAAAGTAGCACCTCATATGTCGCATTAGTATCTGCTGCCGCACTATGCGCATCAACCAAGTCTTTATCACAATAAAACTTATAAGCCGCACCTAAAGTTCTTTTTTCCATTTTATGAAAAATAGTTTGAACATCAACAGATACGGTATTTTTCATATCAAAATCAACATCAGCACGTAACATTTCTTCTGCTAATAAAGGAATATCAAAACGATCAGAATTAAAGCCTCCTAAATCGCTATCCTTTATCATATTATAAATATCTTTTGAAAGCTCTTTAAAAGTAGGTTCATTTGCCACTTTTTCATTTGATATACCATGAACAGCAATAACCTCATCAGGTATAACCATTTCGGGGTTTACCAACCAAGTTTTACTTTCCTTATTTCCGTTAGGAAAAATTTTAAGTATAGCTATTTCAACTATTCTATCTTTCGCCACGTTTACACCTGTTGTTTCTAAATCAAAAAAACAAATAGGACGGGTTAACTTTAATTGCATGTTTACTAAAATTTTAACAAATATACATGTTCAAAAAATGAAATGCACAATTTAACCATATTTCAAAAAGCATTATTAACAAAAAAATGCTCCATAATTAAGGAGCATTTTATATAATTTTTAAATTTAGAAAAACTTAAACTTCTCTATTTACATCCCAAGCTTCAAGGTAATCGGCTACTGCTTTTATAAACATTCCACCAAGCGCTCCGTTAACAACACGGTGATCATAACTATGCGATAAATACATTTTACTACGTATACCAATAAAATCACCTTCAGCAGTTTCAATTACTGATGGTACTTTTCGAATAGCACCTAAAGCTAAAATTGCAACTTGTGGCTGATTAATAATAGGTGTACCAAAAACACTACCAAAGGTACCTACGTTTGTTACCGTATATGTGCCTTCTTTAATTTCATCTGGCTTTAATTTATTAGCTCTACTTCTACTTGCTAAATCATTCACGGCTTTTGCCATACCAACCAAGTTAAGTTGGTCTGCATTTTTTATTACCGGAACTATTAAATTACCATCTGGTAAAGCCGCCGCCATACCTATATTAATATTTTTCTTTTTGATAATTGTATCACCTTCAACCGATATATTTATCAAAGGATACTTTTTTAAAGCCATCGCAACAGCTTCCATAAATATAGGCGTAAAGGTCAATTTTTCTCCTTCTCTATTTTGAAAAGAAGTTTTTACTTTATTTCTCCAGTTAACAATATTAGTAACATCAACCTCAATAAAACTCTGAACATGTGCCGAAGTTGAAACACTCTTAATCATATATTGAGAAATCAATTTCCCCATTCTTGTCATAGGCACAACTTCATGTCCGTTTGAAATAGCAGCTTCTACCACTTCAGGACTTGCCGCTTTTTGAACAATAGTTTTAGGTTGCGAATTAACAACTACAGATTCTTCTTTTACAGGAGCCTCAACTGGCTTCTCTACTTCTACCTTATTTTCAATGGGTTGCTTACCTGATTTTTTAGCCGTTACATAATCAATGATATCTGTTTTTGTAACACGACCATCTTTTCCTGTACCCACAATATTATCCAGCTCAGAACCAGAAACACCTTCTTCTTTAGCAATGTTTTTAACTAAAGGAGAATAAAAACGATCTGTAGTACTTTGAACAGCTACTGGAGCCCCTACAGATTCACGTACGAAAGAAATTTCTTTCTCTAACACTTCCGCTTCCACATCATTAGAATCTTCTGTAACTACTTCTTCTGTTTTTACAGGTATTTCATTTGACGCTTCACCATCAATTTCTATAATTGCTACTGTTTGCCCTACCGACACAACATCATCAACATTAAAAAGTTTTTCAACCAAAACACCTTCTACTTCACTTGGCACTTCAGAATCTACTTTATCTGTAGCAATTTCAAAAACTGCTTCATCCATTTCTATTGTATCACCAACTTCTTTTAACCATGTTGTTAGCGTTGCCTCTGCAACGCTTTCTCCCATTTGCGGTAATTTCAATTCAAATTTTGACATATATTTAACAAATGTACTTGATTATAATACTTTATTGCGAAAATACTAAAAAAATCGCGTTTTCATTATATTAACTTCATCTATTTTCAAGAAGCTTTCATTGAGTTTTCAAACGGAATTCTATTTAAAATACTCCGCCCAAGAGTTACCTCATCAGCATATTCCAATTCATCACCTACAGCAATACCTCTTGCTATTGTTGAAGTTTTCACACTCAAACCTTCTAACTGTTTGAAAATATAAAAGTTAGTAGTATCTCCTTCCATTGTAGAACTTAAGGCAAAAATCAACTCATTAACCATTCCGTTTTTTACTTTATCTACCAATGATGAAATTGTTAGATCTTGTGGGCCTACACATTCCATTGGTGATATTTTACCTCCTAGTACATGATACAAACCTCTATACTGTCCAGTATTCTCAATAGCCATTACATCTCTAATATCTTCAACAACACAAACTAATGTTGTATCTCTTTTAGGGTTTGAACAAATTTCACACAATTCAACATCAGATATATTATGACAGTTTTTACAAAATTTAATTTGAGAACGTAAATTTTCAAGCGCCCCAGAGAGTCTGCTTGTTTGTTCTTCTGGCTGTTTTAATAAATGTAAAGCTAAACGCAATGCTGTACGCTTACCTATTCCCGGCAATTGAGAGATTTCATACACTGCATTTTCTAAAAATTTTGAAGAAAATTCCATGGTAGCGAAATTACAATATTATACGAACTGTTCTTAATTTTTAATCTTAATATTTTATGCAACTATTAATTATGAATTAAGAAACAACAGCTAAACACTAAAGAATTACTAACGTATTTTGTAAGATAATTTTTAAAAATCTAATTATATTGATTAGTTGCCAACAAAACTAAAGTACATGCAACTTCAACTTCTATTCCCTGCTTTTCTAATAAATTATAAAACTCAACATTCTCTGTTCTAGGGTTAAAGATCACTCTTTTAGGTTTTAAGTTTAAAATATCATCATAAATATAAACCTGCCTTTTGGGATTTAAATATAAAGTAACTGTATGTATATTTTGTAAATCGGTAAAATTGGTTTTAATTTGTACTGAACCTATTTTACCTTCTTTTAAACCGTAAGCTTCGGTCTTGATAGAATTTTCTACGAGCCTTTTCACAGCAATATTACTGTACCTTTCTGGTTTTAATGAAGCCCCTATAACGAGTGTCTTTGGCATTATATCGAATTTGATGTTAAAGTTTGTTAATAATTGAAAGTTTTTAAAATAATTTACGTCTATTAGCCGTATCAAAGATATTTATAATTTTGTCGTTAATGCTGTATTTTTATAGTTAATGGTTAGTGTTTAGTGCACATTATCGATAATTAAAAACCCTGATGGAAACATCAGGGTTTTACTTTTTTATAAACAGGCTGTTATTTACCATTTAATAATAGCGCTACCCCATGTAAAGCCACTACCGAAAGCAGCTAACACTACAGTATCACCTTCTTTTACCCTGCCTTGCTCCCATGCTTCTGTTAAAGCTATCGGAATTGAAGCTGCAGTTGTGTTTCCATAATTCATAATATTATTAAACACTTGATCGTCTTTTAAACCAAATTTCTTTTGAATGAATTGAGATATTCTAAGGTTTGCTTGGTGTGGCACCAACAAATCAATATCAGTAGCCTCTAATTTATTAGCTTTTAAACCTTCAACAATTACCTCACTAAAACGAACTACTGCATTTTTAAATACAAATTGCCCATTCATATGCGGTAAATATGATTCATCATTTGGATCATTATCTGCAATAATATCACTAACCCATCTATTACCCATCCCTGGAGCAAGCAATGATAATTCTTCAGCATGTTGCCCTTCAGAATGTAAATGCGTAGATAAGATACCTTTTGAAGTATCTTCTTCTCTACTTAAAATAGCCGCACCTGCACCATCACCAAATATTACGGATACTGCACGACCTCTTGTAGTCATATCTAACCCGTGAGAGTGAACTTCAGAACCAATAACCAATATGTTTTTATACATACCACTTTTAATATATTGATCCGCTACAGATATACCATAAATAAAACCTGAACATTGGTTTCTCACATCAAGAGCACCTACAGTTTTTATTCCTAAATCTCTTTGCACTAAAACTCCTGGCCCAGGAAAATAATAATCAGGACTCAATGTTGCAAAAACTATAAAGTCTATATCATCTTTATCTATCCCAGCACGCTCAATGGCAACTTTAGCAGCTTTTACACCCATTGAAGTTGTAGTATCACCATCACCTTTTACAACATGGCGTCTTTCTTTTATACCAGTTCGCTCCTGAATCCATTCATCATTGGTATCCATTACCTTTGATAAATCATCATTGGTAACTACGTTTTCTGGCACATAATGCCCTAATCCTATTATTTTTGAATTATACATATATTTTTTTTCTGAGTTCTATTGAGATGATTTCTACTAAAACTACAAATTAAATAAATTTTTAATGGCGCAATTTAAGTAATATTATAGATATTAAAGTCTACTTGCCTAAATTGAAATAACACAGAAGCATCTATTTTTAACGTAAATACTGCTTAAAGCTATTTACCTCAACTTTAGCCTTTAAATCGTGCAACAGATTAAATAACCCAAAAAACGTTCTATTCATATATAAAAAATGAGTTGATCCACGGTTACCATTCATTTTTCTAATTTGATTATCTTGAGAGTAGCGCTGACTTAAATCTGCAATTTTCTCCCAAAAATTATCAGAACCAAAATCAAAATTTTCTTCATTAAATGGTGATGTAAAGAGTGTCAGCATTTCTTTAAAAAGTGCTTTGAAGAATTTTAATTCAGAAGGTGAGTCTGTTTCCATTAATATTTCAAGCTCATATAGTTTATCCATAAATTTAGCATCATCTTCAATAACTTCTTTTTTTGCTAATTCAAAATATGGAATATAAAACTCGTCCGGAATTTCTTTTATACAACCAAAATCTATGGCTATTAAACTTTCTTTTTCACTCACTAAAAAGTTTCCAGGATGTGGGTCTGCATGAACTTTACGAAGACCATGAATCTGATACATGTAAAAATCCCATAAAGCTTGTCCTAATTTACTTCCAGTAGCTTCATTAAAATCTGTTTTAGTAAACTCGCTTAAATGAACACCATTCATCCAATCCATCGTAATGATTCGCTCACTAGAATACTCAGGATAGTAATTAGGAAACTCTAAATTTGATATTACAGCACAAGCTTTGGTTATTTCTTGGCTTTGTTTCATTTCAAGCAGGTAATTGGTTTCTTCAACAAGCTTGTTTTCTACTTCTTTAAAATACTTATCAGAATCTTTACCTTGTAGGTTAAACATTTTTATAGCGATTGGCTTTACAATAGCTAAATCACTTGAAATACTTTCCGCAACTCCAGGGTATTGAATTTTCACCGCTAGTGCTTTCCCGTTTTTGGTTGCCTTATGCACCTGGCCTATACTCGCTGCATTTATAGAATCTTTTTCAAAAGTATCAAAAACCTCATCAGGGTATTGCCCTTGGTATTTTTTAAATGTTTTACGAACTAATGGCGCTGAAAGTGGTGGTACAGAAAATTGCGCTAATGAGAATTTTTCAACATAAGCAGCTGGTAACAAGTTTTTTTCCATACTCAGCATTTGCGCTACTTTAAGCGCACTACCCTTTAAACTTTTTAAGCCATCATAAATATCACCAGCATTATCCTCGTTAAGCTCATCTTTATTTAGCTCAGGATTTACAATTTTTTTACTATAATACTTTACGTAATTACCACCTATTTTAACTCCTGTTTTCACAAGTTTACCGGCTCTTTCTATCTTTCCCGTAGGGATTTTATCTAATGTCTTCATTGTAACGGTATCTAATTAAACAGAATTATGCGAAGTTTTCTTTATACAAAAACTTACCAAAATCAATTAAGCTATCTAAAGGTGTATTTTCAAAAACATCAAATACTGTATTTACAGATTTTTCAATGGCCACATCAGTTTTCTCAAATGCAGGACTTGAATCATCCATCCAAAATTTTAAAAGAAATAAAAATTGAAACCAAGCACCTTCAGAAAACACTTTAGGATTCTTTTTTGTCAGTTTGAAATTCTTATCTGAGTTACCATCATTAATTAATTCTGTGGCAAATGTTTTTATATGACCTCTTAAGCCTTTTAACTGACTTAAGTTTTTTAATAAGTTTTTATGCTCTTTTAGAGTAAAAAGCACATAACTCCTATTCATAGTAAGCAACTCAAACATTGAGAAATAAAATGTAAGCATCTTATCTTTATTTGAATAACTATCATAATCATCACTAGTGACAATTAAACTATGGGTATTGGTATAAAACTTTTCCCAAATTGCCGTTTGTATTGTTTCGATTGATCCGAAGAATTTATAAAATTCTTCTTCCTTAATCTCATTGCTTTTGCAGAATTTATAAATTGATTTAGGAACAGTTTCATGTTCTAAAACATAATCCATATACATACCAATTATAACATCATCGGTAAGTTTTTCTTTTTGTGATTTTTTAGCCATGATCTTTATTTTTAATAGGTTAAAACATAATAAAAGTAGTATGCTACACTAAAGTTAAGGTTAAAAAAACGTATTCCGTTATACGAAATACGTTTTAACAACAACTTATATAATATTGAGTATAGAAAGATTTTCTTTTTCATAGCAACCTCTATCTAACCATATTATGATATAAAACTACACTTTTGTTTAACTATTTCCTAAAAAAATTAAACAAAAATATTAAACTAGAGTAAATTGTATAAATTGTCAGACAATTTTAACTCAAACAGAAAAATTAGGGTCTCAATCAGTGCTTTATGTCAGTTTGTCACTTTACCATACAATGGTATTTTTTTTGACTACTAGCAAACCATATTAATAAATTAAAATTTTAAATTACATATGGCTACAGGTAAAATTAATGTGTCGGTAGATAATATATTTCCATTAATAAAGAAATTCTTATACAGCGATCACGAAATATTTTTAAGAGAGTTGATTTCTAATGCCACAGATGCTACTTTAAAATTAAAGCATTTGACATCAATTGGTGAAGCTTCTGTTGAGTACGGGAATCCGGTTATAGAAATAAAGGTTGATAAAGAAGGGAAGAAAATCCATATTATTGATCAAGGTCTAGGTATGACCGAAGACGAAGTAAAAAAATACATAAACGAAGTAGCATTTTCTGGTGCAGAAGAGTTTTTAGATAAATATAAAGACACTGCTAAAGATTCTGGTATTATCGGTCACTTTGGTTTAGGTTTCTATTCTGCATTTATGGTTGCAGAAAAAGTAGAAATAATTACTAAGAGCTTTAAAGATGAGCCTGCCGTACATTGGTCTTGTGATGGTTCTCCTAATTTTGAATTAGAAGCTTCTGATAAAACTGAAAGAGGTACTGAAATTGTATTACACGTTGCTGAAGATTCTACTGAATTTTTAGAAGATAATAGAATTAGCGAGCTTTTAACGAAGTACAATAAGTTCATGCCAGTTCCTATAAAATTCGGAACTAAAACAGAAACATTACCAAAACCTGAAGGCGCTAAAGAAGAAGATGAAGCTCCTACACAAGAGGTTGATAATATCATTAACAACCCTAATCCGGCTTGGACAAAACAACCCTCTGAATTAGAAACTGAAGATTATCAAAATTTCTACAGAGAATTATATCCAACACAGTTTGAGGAGCCTTTATTCCATATTCACTTGAATGTAGATTACCCTTTTAACTTAACAGGTATCTTATATTTCCCAAGGTTAACTAATGATTTAAATTCTCAAAAAGATAGAATTCAACTGTATCAAAATCAAGTTTACGTAACTGATAATGTTGAAGGTATTGTTCCTGAATTTTTAATGATGTTACGTGGTGTAGTTGATTCACCAGATATTCCATTAAACGTTTCTCGTTCGTACTTACAAGCTGATGGTGCTGTTAAAAAAATATCATCATACATTACTAGAAAAGTTGCTGATAAACTTGCCTCTTTATTTAAAAACAATAGAGAAGATTTTGAAGCAAAATGGAATGATATTAAAATAGTTATTGAGTACGGTATGCTTTCTGAAGATAAGTTCTTTGACAAAGCTGATAAGTTTGCTTTATACCCAACGGTAGATGGTAAGTTTTTCACTTTTGAAGAATTACAAGAAAAGCTTAAAACAAACCAAACTGATAAAGATGATAAATTAGTTATTCTTTATGCTTCTGACAAAGAAGCTCAACACAGTTATATTGAAGCTGCTAAAGCTAAAGGATATGAAGTATTACTTTTAGATTCTCCAATTATTTCGCACTTAATGCAAAAATTAGAGACATCAAAAGAGAACATTTCTTTTGCTCGTGTAGATGCGGATCATATAGATAATCTAATCAAAAAAGATGAAGAGCAAATTTCTAAGTTATCTGATGAAGAAAAAGAGACTTTGAAAAAAGAATTGGAAGAGACAATTACAGACAAAACCTTTACAGTTCAATTAGAAGCTATGGACAGCGAATCTTCTCCATTTACCATTACAGAACCTGAGTTTATGCGTCGTATGAAAGAGATGCAACAAACCGGCGGTGGCGGCGGAATGTTTGGAATGGATAACATGCCAGAAATGTATAACCTAATTGTAAACACAAACAGTGATTTAGTGTCTGAAATATTAAATACTAAAACAGCTAAGAAAAAAGAACGATTAATAAATCAATCTTTAGATTTAGCTCGTTTATCAAAAGGACTATTAAAAGGTGAAGAACTTACGAACTTTATCAAACGCAGTTACGAGATGGTAAAATAAATTGAATTCATCAATTTAAAGCAAGCCACACTATTCATTTAGTGTGGCTTTTTTATTTACAGAAAGTTAGTATCTTTCTGCAAACAACCTATAACCTACCAATGAATAACGATTACCGTAGTCCTGCTTTTAAAAAATGGTTAGATAAATTACAACAAGAAAGTTGGCAGCTTGAATTAATTATATCAGGGTTTGCTATTTATGCTTTAATATTAGCATATGACCCCATTAATGTTGCTTCATTAAAAGCAAAAGAAATGGATCTTGATTTTTTAGACTTGCTATGGAAAATTATTGGCTCAATATGGAGTATTTTAACTTTTAACCTAATATTACATGTAATTTTCAGAGGTTTATGGATTGGTGCAGTAGGCTTAAGATATGTTTCAGGCGATATTGATTACAAGACTTTAAATTACACCGATAAATTCACATTTTATTTAAAAAAGAAAATAGGTTCTTTTGACAAGTATATTGGAGAGTTAGAAAAGTATTGTAGTATTCTTTTCGCTATATCTTTCTTACTAATATTTTATGTTCTAGCGTTCTTTATATTTCTTTTCGTAATACTTTCCGTTTCATATTTTTTAATTGATAACTCACATATATCAGAAAATATATGGGCTCTAGTACTTTTTAGCATAACTCTGTGCATCTACATATTTTTATCTTTTGTAGTATTTATAGACTTTATTGGTCAAGGAATTTTAAAAAAGAATAAGTTGATTGCTAAAATGTACTTTCCAATTTACTGGTTATTCAGTTATTTAACTTTATCTTTTTTATATAGACCATTGGTTTACAATTTCTTAGATAACAAATTTGGAAAAAAATTAATGTTTGTTTTAATCCCACTATATTTAATAGTTTCCTTGTTAGATAACATAAACTTTAAACAATCCAATTATTTAAATGATAATCAAGTATCATGGGAAAGCTATTCGAACCCAAGAAACTACGATGATCTACTTTCAAAAAATGAAGATTTCATACAAATTGCCTCCATCCCGTCTAAAGTTATAAATACTTCATATTTAAAGGTTTTCATTTTATATAAAGAAGAAATAGAAGACCAAATTTTTAAAACTAATAAATCTGTTAAGCCTGAAATAGATTTAAGAGGAATTGATTTTGGTATAGACAACTCAGAAAATCACAAAAAAGAAAGTGAATACTTAGATACATTTAGCAAAATATATTCAATTAAAATCGACACACTTCAATTCTCTACTGAGTACACTGTTACAACAGATAAACACAAAAGACTCGGTTTTGAAACGTATCTAAATATTAGAAATTTACCAGAAGGCAAACATATACTACGTATTTTAGCACCACCAAATGATTCTACCAGAGTAAAGAATGATACTTTAGTGACTATTCCTTTTTGGCATTTTAAAGATTAACAGTTATGCAATACCCTTTTCACTTATATATTATGGCAACTATATACGTATTTGCTGGTATTATGCACTTTATAAAACCAAAAACGTATTTACGAATTATGCCTAGATTTTTACCTAAGCACAAGTTACTTGTTGCATTAAGTGGTTTAGCAGAAATTATTTTGGGTATTGGATTGTGTTTTTCAAGCACAAAAAACTTAGCTATTTACGGTATTATTGCTATGTTGGCTGTATTTTTATTAGTTCATTTTTATATGCTTTCAGGTAAAAAAGAAAGTGCTGGTATTCCTAAATGGATTTTAATTCTACGTGTTCCTTTACAATTTGTACTTATGTATTGGGCCTATTGGTACTTACAATATTAAATTTCAATTCTCTTTTTAATTTCCTCTAAGTTTTTACCTTTATCAGATGAAGGTAATCTCAACAAATATTGGAACATCTACAACCATTAAATGGAATGGCAAAGAAGAACAAACTGGTATATACAAATACCCAACTAACAAACCTTTATTTTTAAATACAGAAGATGTTGATAATGATACTGTAATTGACAGAAGGTATCATGGCGGTGTAAATAAAGCTTGCTATTTATATGCTGCAGAGCAATATGATTACTGGAAAAACTTATACCCAAATTTAGATTGGAACTGGGGTATGTTTGGCGAAAACCTTACTATTAAAGGTCTCGATGAATCAACACTAAGAATTGGTGATGTATATGAATTAGGTTCTGCTTTGGTTCAAATTACACAACCCAGAGAACCTTGTTATAAATTAGGCGTAAGGTTTCAAGATCAAAAAATAATAAAACAGTTTGTACAACACAATTACCCAGGCACATATATTAAAATATTAGAAACCGGTACTGTAACTATTGGTGACACTATGCTTTTAAAAACACAATCAACTAACGCGTTAACTATTCACCAATATTATGAGTTTTTGTTTGCTAAAGAAAAAGACCAACGTACCATACGACTTATTTTAGAAAATGATGCTTTACCTAATTACAAAAAAGAACGCGTGAAAAATTTGCTTAAATAAATGAAAATTATGAAAAAAATTCTAATTACTGCCTTGTGTATTATAGGCTTTTATTCTTGTAAAGAAGAAGTGAAGAAAGAAGAAACTATTACTGTTCAAAATACTGAATTTGATAGTTTATTAGACAATTATTTTGAAGAAGGATTAAAACTTTACCCTTTAAACGCTACTTTTCAAGGTGATGCCAGATATAATGATATATTACCGAATAATTTGACTGATGCTTTTAAGGCATCTGAAAATGCATTCTACACTAACTATAAAGAAAAAATAGCCTCAATTGATGAAGCTTCTCTTACCTCTAGTCAGCAAATGAGTAAAGAAATATTACTTTGGGAATGCGATAGAAATTTAGAGCGATTAAGTTTTAGGGAAGACCTTTTCCCGGTTGATCAAATGTGGACCATGCAGTTAATGATGGGGCAACTAGCAAGTGGTGAAGGAGCACAACCATTTAAAACTGTAGAAGATTATGACAATTGGCTAAAGCGTTTAAATTCTTATACCGAATGGTTGGCAAGTGCTAAAACTAAAATGGAAGAAGGAGTTAAAACCGGATACGTTTTACCAAAATCACTAGTTGTTAAAGTTGCACCACAACTTAAAGACATGACTAATAAAAATTTAGAAAATCATCTTTTTTTTAGTCCTATTAAAAATATGCCCGATGATTTTTCTGATATAGATGCTGACCGTTTGACAGAAGCTTACACTACCATCATAACAGACAAAATAATTCCTGCATATCAAAATTTATATGATTTTATGAATTCGGAATATATTAATGCTGCAAGAACCACAAGTGGTATTGAAGGTATCCCGAAAGGAAAAGAGTATTATGACTATTCTATAAAGTTATATACCACAACTGATATGACCGCTACTGAAATTCATGAATTGGGTTTAAGCGAAGTAGCTCGAATTTCTTCAGAAATGGAAAAAGTAAAAAAAGAAGTTGGTTTTGAAGGAGACTTAAAAGCTTTTTTTGACTTTGTACGTAATAAGAAAGAATTAATGCCTTTTACTTCACCAGAACAAGTAATTGCAAATTTTAATGAGATTCATGCAAAAATGAAACCCCAGGTTGACAAACTTTTTGGCAAACAACCTAAAACGCCTTTTGAGGTTCGTAGAACAGAAGCTTTTAGAGAAGCATCAGCAAGTGCAGAATACAACTCTGGATCTATTGACGGTACTAGACCTGGTATTTTTTATGTTCCAATTCCAGATGTAACAAAATACAACATGTATTCTGATGAAGATTTATTTTTACACGAAGCTATTCCAGGACATCACTTTCAAATATCATTAACACAAGAAAATGAGGAATTACCTAAGTTTAGAAAAACGTTATGGTATAGTGCTTATGGTGAAGGTTGGGCTTTATATACCGAATCTTTAGGAAAAGAATTAGGCTTATATACAGATCCATATCAATATTTTGGAATGTTAGGTGCAGAAATGCACAGAGCAATTAGACTTGTTGTTGATACTGGTTTACATTCAAAAGGATGGACTAGAGAACAAGCTATTCAATATTCATTAGAAAATGAAGCAGAATCTGAAGCAGGAATTACTTCTGAGATTGAGCGCTATATGGCAAATCCTGGTCAGGCTTTATCTTATAAAATTGGGCAATTAAAGATATTGGAATTGAGAGCTAAAGCTCAAAAAGAGTTGGGAGACAAATTTGATATTAAAGAATATCATAATCAAGTACTAGAAACAGGCTGTGTACCATTAGCATTACTTGAAAAAAAGATTACCACTTGGATTGCTAGTAATAAATAAAACAGAAAAATATATAAATAGAAAAAGGGGAGCAAGTGCTCCCCTTTGGTTTAAAAAATTAACTCAACTTAACTTAAAACCAATATTGTTTATTTTGTTACTATAGTACTGTACACACCATGTGCATCTTTAACAGTTACTGTATATTCACCTTCAAAAGCAGTTCCAAAGTCAATTGCTTTCTCAAAAGTTAATGAATCAGCTACTTCTTCAGTAAATAATAATCTATCGCTTGAATCGTAAACGTTGATTGACACACCTTCTTTTGTATCATTTAAAAGGTTTACTAATACAATATTTCCTCTTTGCGTAAAAACAGGCTTTGTGTATTCTACTTTATCAATAACTGTAACACCTTCAGCATCAAGAGCAACTGTATATGTAACTGTTTTAATTGCTCCGTCTAATTTAAAAGTGTAAACACCTTCACTTAATTTACTTAAATCAAACTTCTTACGAAATCCTTTTTTGCTTGACGCATAGCTAGAATAAATAACATGATTGTCACTATCCATAAACTGAATATTCGTGTTGTTAGAAATTTCACTCAATTCGAAAATTAAACTCTTAGCATTTTTAGTTGCTTTTAAGTTCTCTTTCATCTCATCTGCCATAACTGCTGTTGTACATAACATTAAGGCTACCACCGCTGTAAATTTTAGAAAATTTCTCATAATTGTTTGGTTTAAATGACTACTAATTTATTTACATGGCAAAGGTAGATGGTTAAATCTGTTTAAATCTCGTCACAATTTTCCAATTTCTATGCTATTTTACCCTACTAACAATTTCAATGTTTCGTTAACGTTAATATAACACAAGTTTTAGGTAACTTTGCACATATCTATGATTTTAGGCTTAAATTATTATATCATTTATTAAACATTTGTAGTATGATTTTACAAAAACCTACTTTTAAAGTTATAGCACCAGATTTTGGTCACTCTTTTACCTATCAAAAATTTGATGAGAGTAAAGAAAAAGTAAATAATGACTGGCATTATCACCCAGAGATTGAACTGGTATATATAAATGGTGGTTCAGGTAAAAGACAAATTGGAAGTCATGTGTCTTACTATTCTGATGGCGACCTTATATTAATAGGTTCTAATTTACCTCACTGTGGCCTAACCGATAGGTTGACAGGAAATAAAAGTGAAACTGTTGTTCAAATGAAATTAGATTTTTTGGGCAATGATTTTTTTGACATTCCTGAAATGAAAAAAATACAAAACATTTTTGAAAGTTGTAAAGGGGGCATAGCTTTTTATGGTAGCACAAAAAAGAAAATTGGTGAAAAAATAGAAATTTTGGAATACCAGACAGATTTTCAACGTTTGCTATCAATCCTAAATATATTAAATGAACTGGCAAATTCTAATGAGTTTAAACTATTAAATGCTGAAGGTTTTTCAATGGAAACCTCTATTAAAGATAATGACAGAATAAATATTGTTTTCAATTTTGTTAAAACAAATTTTAGAGAAGAAATTACTTTAGTTGAAATTGCTAATATGGTTAGTATGACTGTTCCTTCATTTTGCAGGTATTTCAAAAAGATTACAAAAAAGACCTTTGTACAGTTTGTAAATGAATATCGTTTGGTTCATGCGTCTAAATTATTAGCTGAAAAACCAATGAGTATTACTGAGGTTTGTTTTGAATGTGGTTTTAATAACTTTTCTCATTTTAATAAATCATTCAAACAGTTTACAGGCCAAAATCCATCAGAATATAGAAATCAATTAAAATCTCTTTTACAATAGCGAATGAATAGCTTATTTTCTGAACCTGTTCATTTAAACTTACCTGATAGCGATATTAGTTATTATCCTAATTTTTTAGCTTCTGATTTTGCTTTAGAGTATTTTGAGGTTTTTAGAAAAACGATTTCTTGGCAACAAGATGATATAAAAGTATTTGGTAAAGTATATGCACAACCAAGATTAACAGCTTTATACGCCGATAACGATAAGCCATACTCCTACTCTGGCATTACCATGCAACCTCATTTATTTACTAAAGAGCTTTTAGAATTAAAAAAGTTGGTAGAAGAAAAAAGTAATACCTCATACACCACTTGTTTACTAAACCTATACCGAAACGGTAAAGACAGTAATGGCTGGCATTCTGATAACGAAAAAGAACTAGGCGAAAACCCTAGTATAGCATCTATTTCATTAGGGCAAAAACGTGTTTTTCATTTAAAACACAGAACTGATAAGAGATTAAAACACAAAATGGAATTAGAAAGCGGTAGCCTATTAATAATGTCAGGCGAAACACAAACCCATTGGCTACATCAAATACCAAAAACAGCTAAACCTATTAATGAAAGAATAAACTTAACTTTCAGAACTATTATTTAAATAAATCGTTTAACACTTTCGCCAAACGCAACCCTCCTTTTTGTAGTTGATCTTCCACAACGCTTAAATAATCGTAGCTGTACCTATAACTTAATTTTTCACCTTTTTCAACTGAACCGTATACAACAGCTGCTAGTTTTTGAGACTCTTCAACCCAATCTAAAATATCACCACTTTGTACTTGCTTAATTTCTTTTTTATTAAGCACAGGTAAATTAGCTGCAATTTCAGTATAGCTCATTCCGTAATCGTCAATCATATTACTATCCCAAACACGGTGCAAGTTACTACCTTTACCAAACCATTGTACTTGAATATCATTACCACCTTTATCTTCTGCATGACCAACATGTAATGGTTGGTGCAAATCGCCCATTAAATGCACTAAAAACTTCAAATAAAATGCTCTATCTACTTCCGTACTATTTTTATCTTTTATAACTTCAATACACTTTCTAATACCTTGTATTACATCACCATGCTCACTTGGAGTGATGTCAGTATATTTTTCATCAGCAGAAAAATTCACATAATGCCACGGGCTAAATGCTTTATAACTTCTATCTGATTTTATATCGTCTGCATAGGTAGAAACAAGTGCTAAACTTTCTCCATCTAATATTTTATAAATTGCCTTTTTGGCTTTTCTTGATAAATGTTGTTGTGCAACTTCACCTGTAGCTCTATGTCCTGTTTTTCCCCAATCATAATCATTAGAAAATGAAAATTGAATTGATAGTGTTAGTAATAAAATGGATAGTTTCTTCATCTCAAAAAAAATTAGCTAACCTTTGCGAAAGCTAGCATCAAAAAAATAAATTCAACTCAAAAGTAAAGATTTTGAACTTAAACCTATTGCTAACTCGTATATAGATTTTAAACTTTTAACTTTTATAAAAACCACTACCTTGATTCTGAAAAAAATTAAATCTCCAATTTTAAGATACGGACTAATTGCAGCACTCACTTTTGTTGGTATTGTGTTCCTATTTCTTTTTAGTATATATATAGGTATATGGGGTAAATTACCTAGCAAAACGGAATTATCAAAATTAGAATACCAAAAAGCTAGTGAAGTATATACTGCAGATAGTGTATTAATAGGTAAATATTACTTATTTGACAGGCAACCTATTGCTTTTGAAGAATTTCCTGAAAACTTAAAAAACGCGTTAATTTCAATTGAAGACGAACGGTTTTACAGTCATTCAGGAGTAGATTATCCTAGTTTATTTAGGGTCGCTATAAAATCCATTTTAATGCAAGACCAAAGTTCTGGTGGAGGTAGTACCATTACGCAACAATTAGCAAAAAATTTATACCCAAGAAAAGATAGAAACAAAACCAATATTGCTGTAGACAAAATAAAAGAGATGTTTATAGCATCAAGGATAGAGGATTTATATAACAAAGATGAAGTTCTTTATCATTATTTAAATACCGTAAGTTTTGGAGATAATACTTTTGGTATTGAAAGCGCATCACTTAAGTTTTTCAATAAAAAAGCAAGAAACTTAACTACTGAAGAAAGTGCGGTTTTAGTCGGAATGTTAAAAGCTACTTATGGCTACAACCCCAGGATACATACTGAAAATAGTTTAAGAAGAAGAAACTTAGTAATAAATGCTATGTTTAAAAATGAGTTCATTTCTGAAGCTGAAAAAGACAGTATATCTAATCTTCCACTGGAACTTGATTACCGCGATTTTAATTATAATGATGGTTTAGCACCTTATTTTAGAGAAGAAGTACGAAAACAACTTACGAAATGGAGTTCCGATCAAAAAGAGAAAGGTAATGAATATAATATTTATACTTCTGGTTTAAAAATATATACTACGCTAGATTATAAGATGCAAAAAATGGCCGAGGAAGCTATGGTTGAGCATTTATCTAAACTGCAAAATAGTTTTGAAAAAAGCTATGGCAAAAATGCACCTTGGTTAAAAGATAAAAATCTTGTTATTAAAGTTTTAAAAAGAACAGCTAGTTATAGGAAACTAAAAGAAAGTGGATTATCCGAAGACAAAATAATTGATTCATTAAGTAAGAAAAAAGCAATGACATTTATTGATTGGAATGAAGAAAAACAAGTTGAAGCATCGGTAATTGACAGCATACAACATTACATGAAATTTTTAAATACTGGTTCATTGGGTATTGACCCTAATTCTGGTGCTGTAAAAACATGGATTGGTGGTGTAAATTTTAAATACTATAAATACGATCACATTTCACAAAGTAAGCGCCAAGTTGGTTCTACTTTTAAACCTGTAGTTTACACTGCCGCACTTGAGAACGGAATTACACCATGTACTTATTTTTCTGCTGAAGAAGTAGAGTACAAAAATTTAAAAGGATGGTCTCCAAGCAACTCAGGCGATAAAGAAGAAGCTTACCTCAACTACTCTATGGAACAAGCACTTAGTAATAGTGTAAATACTGTTGCTGTAAAAGTGTTGGAAAAAACAGGTGTTTTAAATGTAATTCGACAAGCAAATAAAATGGGAATTACGGCAGAATTACCCGAAGAACCTTCATTAGCTTTAGGTACTGGAGAGATTAAATTAAGTGAAATGGCCGGTGCTTACGCTAGTTTTGTGAATAACGGAAAACATGTTACGCCGTTTTTAATTAACAGAATAGAGAATAGTAAAGATTCTATTTTAGAAGTTTTTAAACCTGAAATTGCAGAAAAAGAAGCATTTTCTGATGAAACCAGACAAATAATGATAGAAATGATGAAAGCTACCATAAATTCTGGTACAGCATCAAGAATTAGAAATTCTTATAATATAAAGAATGATATTGCAGGTAAAACAGGTACTACACAAAATAATAAAGATGCTTGGTTTGTAGGTATTACACCTAAATTAGTACATATTACTTGGGTTGGGTTAGATAATCATGAACTTGGTTTTAAGAGTACTAGTTTAGGTCAAGGAGCAAATGCAGCCTTACCTATGTTTGCTTTGTTTTTACAGAAATTAAATAAAGATAAAAATTACAACGCAATCACAAACGCAAAGTTTGAAAAACCAACTGATGAGGTTTTAAGTCTCTTAGATTGTGAACCTATTAAAAAAGATGGATTTTTAAAACGTTTATTTAAAAATCCGAATAAGAAAAAGAGTAGAAAATTTGATTCTAATTAAAATTAAATTAAACATAAAATAAATTTTATTTATTTTATATTTAATTTAATTAATATTTTACTTACTTTTATTGCTAACAAATACGTTTAGCATATGAAAAAGTTACCCATATTTTGTCCTAGTTGCGAAAGTAATCTTTTAGTCAGTGAGCTTTCTTGCTCAAATTGTGATACTATAATTTCAGGCACATTTAACCTTCCTAAAATACTTCAATTATCCCCTGAAGATCAAGAATTTGTTTTGCAATTTGTTTTAAATAGTGGAAGCCTAAAAAAAATGGCTATCCAAATGGATATTAGTTATCCTACAATGCGCAATAAACTAGATGAAATTATTGAAGCATTACAACCTAATTCTTAAAACATGAAAACAATTCTATTCAACCCTATAAAAAAATATCAAGAAAATAAATTACTAATCATTGGTATTATTGCCACTCTGTTAGGTTCGTGTCTTGCTTATGTTTTTAATGCCAGATTTGACGGTATAATTGATATTCACTTTGTTGAGAGTATCAATTTTTGGCAACCCCTTCTTGATAATTTAATAAACATCAGTTTATTAAGTATTCTACTATTCTTTTTAGGGATTTACATTAATAAAAAAACACGGTTTATTGATATTTTAAACAGTAGCTTAATCTCTAGAATTCCGCTTTGTTTTGTGCCGATTTTTAATACAGGTACAACAATAGAAAAAATTAACACAACCCTATTAAATACGCTAACTACTGATAAAATCCCTGATTTATCAAGTATACCAGTCAGCTTTTTTATCATCTTAACAATATTCTCATTAGTTTCTATTCTAATATTGATTTGGAGTATTGCACTACTCCACAATGGTTATAAAGTCGCTACAAATGCTAAAGAAATAAAACATATAGTTCTTTTTTTTATGTGTGTGATTGTTGCTGAAATCATCTCTAAAATACTAATTACTAATCTACCCTACTAATGAAAAAGCCACTCACTACAATTTTAATATTAAGTTACATACTTTCATTTTCTCAGATAATTAAGGAAGAAATCAACCTTACTAATAACAAAATCTCTATTCCAGGTACGTTGAGTTATTCTAAAATTGACAAAAAACAACCCTTAGTAATATTTATTCATGGTTCGGGTAATATTGATAGAAATGGAAACCAAAAAGGAACTCCAATACAAATAAATTATATAAAGGCTCTAGCTGATAGTTTAAATAACCAAAGTATTGCGTTTTACAGGTACGATAAACGCACTTCTATACCCCAAAATTTAGATCAACTAAAAGATATCACTATTGATGATTTTGTTCAAGATGCTAAAGTTGTAATTCACTATTTTAAAAGTGATGATCGCTTTAGTGGTATACATTTAATTGGACATAGCCAAGGATCATTAGTTGCTATGCTTGCAGCAAAAAATGATGTAAAGTCTTATATTTCTATGGCCGGAGCAGGAGAAACTTTTGATAAGATAGTTGTACAACAAATTAGCGCACAAAATCCTGAATTGGGAAACATTGCTAAAGATCACTTTATTGAACTCATGGAGAAAGATTCTATAGCAGCAGTCAATCCAATGTTACAAGCTATTTTTGCCCCTCAAAATAGAAGTTTTGTAAAACATTGGGTTGCTATTAATCCTGAAAAAGAGATTAAAAAACTAAACATTCCCATACTTATATTAAACGGCGATGCTGATACTCAAGTTACAGTTTCAAACGCAGAAAAATTAAAAACTGCTTGCTCAAAAGCTAAACTAGAGATTATTCCAAAAATGAATCATTTAATGAAAGAAGTAAATTCTTTAACTGAAAATCAACAAGCTTATATTGATGCTAAATATCCAATTTCACCTAAAATGCTAGAAACTCTGATTGAATTTATAAAATAAAACATTCATATTATTAGCTTAGTAGTAGGACAATAAATTTAAAATTCACATATTGTCTACATAATTAAAAAACAATTATTTTGAAATATAAAATTCTTTGTTCTGACTTAGATGGTACATTACTTTCAACAAAAAGTGATGTATCAAAAACTACTATTACCACATTAAATAAAATCAAGGATAACACAAAGGTTATTTTGGTTTCTGCTAGAATGCCAAAATCTATGACTTATATTCAAAAAGATTTAGGTGTAGAAAACGAGCCTATAATTTGTTACAATGGTGCTTTAGTTTTAGATAAATCCAAAGAAATTGAATCTGTAACTATTCCGTTAGCTGTATTGAAAAAAATATATCAATTATCTGAAGATCACAATATAAAATTAGGCTTGTATTATAAAGATGAATGGTGTGTTGAAACAACTTCTGAACGTGTTGAAAAAGAAATTAGAAATACAAAAGCTATTCCTGAATATAGATCAACAATAGCTACTTTTAATGATTGGGAAAAACTTGATATAACTGGTGCTCACAAAATAATGATGATGGGCACAAAAAATACTTGTGACGCTATTTATCCAATTCTGGAAGAAAAATTCGGAGAGCAAATTGCTATTTACAGATCAAACGATACGCTGATTGAAATTGCTCCTAAATCGGTTTCAAAACTTTCAGCTATAAAATTACTATTAACTGATGCCGAAACTTTAGAAGATATTGTTGCTTTTGGTGACAATTACAATGATCTTGAAATGCTGAAAAACGTTGGTTGTGGTGTTGCTGTTGGTAACGCACGAGATGAAGTAAAAGAAATTGCTAATTACACAACACTTGATAATACAGATCATGGAGTTGCTGTTTTTATTAACAATCATATTTTATAGTTTGTTTATATTTGGTAAGAACAAACTACTTTTTCTTTTATGGCTGAAATAAAATTACCTGAACCAATAATTACTGACGATGCTATTGTTTTTGGTTTACTCGCACTTTGTTTAGGTTTTATATTTTACACCTCATCTATAAAAAAAGGATTTTGGAAAAAATTCTATTCTGTTGTACCCGCAGTACTAATGTGCTATTTATTGCCCGCAGTACTATCTTCTACAGGTGTTGTTGCTGAGCATTGGGAAACATTAGATGATAATGGCACTATTATTAACCATTCATCAAAACTCTATTTTGTTGCTAGTAGGTATTTGTTACCCGCTGCGCTAGTTTTAATGACTTTAAGTATTGATTTAAAAGCCATTTTAAATTTAGGCTCTAAAGCTTTGATTATGTTTTTAACAGGGTCCGTTGGTATTATCATTGGCGGTCCTATTGCTATATTATTAGTTTCTATGGTATCTCCTGAAACTGTAGGTGGTAATGATTTTGATGCTATTTGGAGAGGCTTATCTACCATTGCAGGTAGCTGGATTGGCGGTGGTGCTAACCAAGCCGCTATGTATGAAGTTTTTAAATATAACCCTGAAAAATATGGCGCTATGGTTTTGGTAGATATTGCTGTTGCAAATATCTGGATGGCTGTTTTACTATTCGGTATTGGCAAAACTTCTAAAATAGATAAATGGCTTAAAGCAGATACCAGTGCTATTGAAAAATTAAAAGTAAAAGTAACTGCCTTTACTGAAAAAATAACGCGTGTACCTACGTTACAAGATTACATAATAATGCTTTCATTAGCTTTTACAGCTGTTGGTGTCGCCCATTTTTTTGGGAATAATATTAGTGATTATCTTGTTGAAAATATCGTCGCAGTAGCTAACCCCAAAAATTTCTTATCTTTTTTAGGCTCAAAATTCTTTTGGATGGTGGTTATTGCAACTATTGCTGGTATTATTTTATCGTTCACAAATGCTAAAAATTACGAAGGAGCTGGTGCTAGTAAAATTGGCGGCTTATTTATCTACATTCTCGTCGCTACTATTGGTATGAAAGTCGATATTGCTCAGGTACTTGAAAATCCAGGATTAATTGTAGTCGGACTTATCTGGATTAGTATTCATGCGCTTTTACTAATTATAGTTGCTAAAATAATTAAAGCCCCTTTCTTTTTCTTGGCTGTGGGTAGTCAAGCAAATGTTGGTGGTGCAGCATCTGCTCCTGTTGTTGCTGCTGAGTTTCACCCTTCGTTAACATCCGTTGGAGTCTTACTAGCTGTTTTTGGTTATGTTGTGGGTACTGGTGGTGCTTTGCTTTGTGCTTACCTAATGGAAATTGCTTCTAGTTTATAAAATTGTGTATAAATAACTTATATCAACCTAAATAATGAAGAATCGAAACCAAAAAAAAAGTGATATTTGCCCTACCAAAATTAAAACCATGAAAAAAATACTTTTAATGTCCGTACTTGGACTTTTCCTATTTTCTTGTTCTAACTCTGAAAAAAACATGACTGTTACAGGCAATGTAAAAGGGTTGAAAAAAGGAACATTATACCTACAACAATTAAAAGATACTATTTTAGTGACTTTAGATTCTTTAGAAGTAAAAGGAAATGGAACATTTAGCTTTGAAACAGAACTTGAAAGTCCTGATATGTTTTATTTATACTTGACCAAAAAAGATTATAATGACATTAATGACCGTATTCGCTTTTTTGGAGAACCGGGAGCCATAACTATAAATACATCTTGGGATAATTTTGAAACAGATGCTAAAATAAACGGATCAAAATCTAACGATATTTATCAAGAATACTTAAAAGGAATGTCTCGCTTTAATACCAAAAGTTTAAGCATATTACAAGCTCGGTTTGATCCTAAATTTCAAAATGACTCTATAGCATTAGATTCATTAGTAAAACTGAGTGATAAAAATTTATATAGAAGTTATGCTTACGCTTTAAATTTTGCATTAAACAATAAGGAATCATTTGTAGCTCCTTATATTGCAGTAAATGAAGTACCTGATGCAAATGTTAAGTATTTAGATTCTATTAATAGTGTTTTACCTTCTGATGTAGCAAACTCTAAATATGGGAAAGACTTAAAAAAACATTTAGAAGAAATTAAAGCTGAAAAAGAATAAATATAAGTTAAGCATAAGTCGTCGTACTAAAATAAATTATTTTTTTTATTAGGACGACTTATATATTATATTACCAACCACCAATTTTCTTACGTTCTTTTTGCCATGCGGGTTTAGCTTCTGGCGTAGTAACACCACTTTGGTACAAGGGCTTTGGGAAACCTTCTGCTTTGCGCCTTAAATAATCATTTTCTCGGTATGGATCAAAAGCGCTACCTGGTGGCAAAGGATGGTTTCTATCCATTTACCAAACTATAAATCTCCAATATTCTAAACATTCATTAGATTCTAGGTCCCAAGTGTAATTGTATTTGCGATCTTTAATATATATTTTTTCTCCTGTTAAAGCAAAATCACCAGTGCTGGTTAAAGTTTTATATACATGTAAAGAATCAAACTCAATAGTTATCTAAATGTATAGATAGCTTTTATTGTTGTTTCTTACTATGGACTGCACTCGTTGCATACGAGCGCTAACGGTGATAGTGTATTCGTTATTTTCTCTACTGAGTTGATAATCGAACTGTCAGATTTCGAATCGGACCAGTAGATTCTGGATCAAAAGCCCCCCTAATCGTCATATGACCCCCTCCTATATTTTTATAAATAGGGTTAGAATGCACTGTTGTTGAAATTCTTCCATTTTTATTTGGAGTACATTTCTCTTGTTCAAAATAAAATGAATGATGAGTATGTTTTAATTTATCATGATTAAGATCAGATAAGTCCATAAATTCATTTAACGAGTTTCCTAATTTATAAGGAATTTTTCTAAGTAATATTATTTCAAAAGGTGGTGCAACATCACCCGTAAATCTTCTATCTAAAGCTAAATCTAGTACAATTAGTTTTTTTTCCGGCTCCGACTGCCGAAATCTTAGTTTAATATCATCATAATTAAAACTACTTTTTGAATGTTTTTTAGACAAAAATAATTCATCCTCATGCCCACCAAAAATACTTAGTATTTTCTCGTAAGAATCTCCAATAAAAAAAGACTTCCCATTATATTTGAATTCACACGCATCAATTTCAAAACGGTGCTCTTGTTTTTCAAATTGCGTCATTAATTCTTTATACCTAGGCTCGTCGTACTTTGGCGTTATAGTTAAATCATCTGAATTATTAACAATATTTTTTTCTTCAGAGTTTAATTGTTTTGAGTCATCAGTACTCGCAGCTTTTTTTCTTGAATTAGAGCTTAAAAAATTACATGCGCTTAAACTTATAATAATTACACTAGTTACAATTATTTTTTTTATCATAAAAATCCAAAATTTAATAAGCAAAATGTTCTTTTTCTTCAAGTAAATTATAGCACTATTAATTACCAACTATCAGTCGAACTACACTATTTTAAAGGTATACCAAATTATCCGTTTTTATAATTTTTATTTATAATGATGTTTTATAAGTGTTTAAAAATAACCTAATCTTACCAACCACCAATTTTCTTACGTTCTTTTTGCCATGTGGGTTTAGCTTCTGGCGTAGTAACACCACTTGGATACAAGGGCTTTGGAAAACCCTCTGCTTTGCGTCTTAGGTAATCATTTTCTCGGTATGGATCAAAAGCGCTACCTGGTGGCAAAGGACGGTTTCTATCCATGTACCAAACCATAAAACTCCAATATTCTAAACATTCATTAGATTTTAAATGCCAAGTATAATTGTATTTGCGATTTTTAATATATAATTTTTCACCTGTTAAGGCAAAATCACCAGTGCTGGTTAAAGTTCTATAGACATGTAAAGAATCAAACTCAATAGTTCTATGCTCTTTATCAATAAAGGTTTTTGGGTAGGTGATTTTACCATTTAAACGATCTAACACTATTTCTTTAACTGGTGCCATTACATGAATCATTAGAAAAATTAATGCAATCAAAAAGGGGAAAATTGGTAAAATAAACACCTCTAACTCTACATTATCTTGTGTAAAAAGAATTATTAAAAAAAAACTAACAATAATGACGCCATATGTATAGATGTCCAAAAATGAGTTAAGCTTACCGATACATTCCTAACAAAAAATAGGTCATTTGCTTCTTGTATATTTAATCTTTTTCCTGGTTTAATTTGCTCTTCCTTTACTTGATGATAATCTATCTTATGCCTAATAACCTTTTCTAAAGGGGCTGCTTTCCAAAAACTGCTCATAAAACGTGAATTCTGTAAAAGTTTGCAACTCTCTAATTTTAAATGTTAATTTTATTATTTCAGCATAATAGCTTTACTATAAAATACTTTTTTTGATAATGAGTTTTTTATGCAACACTTTTCTTTCTTAACTTAAAAAGTCTTACTCCACTATATAAAACACCTATAGCAATTAATACATACATTCCATAGGTATTAAAAAAAGATATATTTTTTGATCTAGCAATCTGTGGTGTATCAGGATTGTAATAAATAACAATTTCATCACCAATAGAGCTTATAGCTCCGTAAATTGGAATTGCCAAAAGCTCAACTCTTGTGGAATAAATATCTCCTTTTTTACCAGTAAAAGTTACATCCGCGAAAGCATGTGTTCTACCTCTACGACCAATATTTTTATGAATATCAGTAATTGTAGCGTTGGCCTTTATCCAACTTGGATCTAAATCTTGAGCTTGGGTTGGAACAATAAATAATAAAAAAAGAAGACTAATAGTGAGTTTGAGCATGGTCGTAATAAGTATATGTTTAATAATTAATCAATTATTTAGACTTAAAATTAAAGTATTATAATGATTAAAATAGGTGTTTAAATAAAAAAAGAAAAATTATACGTAGCACCTATTATAAGTTTACGTACTTTTTACGTAAATATTTTATTTTGCCTGGCAAGTTTTTGACCTCTTTATATCGCGCTAGTCAATTTTTAAAACACAAAAGCTATCTAAATGTTTAGATAGCTTTTGTGTTATTTCTTACTCGATATGGCACTCGTTGCAAACGAGCGCTATCATGGGTAAATGTTAATAGCTTGAGAAAAATAGTTAAAAACAAAGTTTTTGAGCAAGAAAAAACCACAATATTATAAAAATTGTAGTCTTCATTCTTTTTAATTTGAATATTATTCAAATATTTTTACTTCATTACCATTTTCAGATTTTATGTGTTCTTCAATCTCTTGAAAAGTATATTTCTTCTTTGTTTTTACAGTTAAGTCAATTAGTTTAAATTTTAAATCTAAATCCTCATTGTAACCTGTTGGAATAACAGGATTCTTTACCATATTAGTATCAAAAAGAGCATTATTAATGGTTGGAATATTTAAGTCCAACTTTTTTCGCACTTTGAATAAATTGATTAATTCCATTGGGATTAAGCCACTTGTTAAAAACTCTTCATTTTCCCATTTTTCGCCACGCTGTAAGCCGATTCCGTTTAAATGACACTCACAAAGATTATCCCAATAGCTTGGTTCAATTTTAGAAAAATCATCCCAATTATCAATTAGTTTTTGATAAACACCGTAACCATTCCCATAGTTTGAAATCAAATTTTTTACAGGATTATTACCTAACCATTTCTCAATTAAAAAATGTGCTAATTGTGTGCTTGGGTAAACTTTTTGCTTTTTAAAATCTTTGTTAGATAAATTCTCTTTGTCTGTTAAATATGCTAAAGATTTCTCAAAAAGTAGTTTTATTAAATCTTCTCTTTCTACGTATAAAGCATACTCATACGCTCCTTTTAAATGGTCTATCCATTTATCGTTATTATGTCCATACGTCCAAAAAACTGCTGTGCGTTCAAAATACTTCCAACTATCCTCATCACCTTGAAACAAAAGATTTTTTGCTTTGATATGGGTGCAATTTGGATTACCATTTAGTTTATGATAAAAATTAGCAAAATCGTATTTATTCTTTTTATAATTATTAAACGAGAAAACATATCTTTTATAAAATTCCTGTATATCCGAATTTTTATCCAAATCGGAATTATAGCTATAATGCTTAATTGCCTTATTAATTAGTTTTTGCATTATGATTTACACTTTAGTCGAATTTTACGTTTGTCAATATTGATTTGTAATAATTTGTTTTTGAGTTTACCATTTTGTTTGGCGTCATCAATCATACTCATCAAATTTTTCTGATAATCAGGCATATTTTTCCATCTTCCATTTGTGTTTCCAGATATTTTACCAATATTATTATTTGTCCATTTAGACATATTACTTTTACTTCTCCAATTACTTTTACTCGTTTTTACTTCAATTATATTAATATCACCATTTAGAGTTTTTGTAACAAGATCAAATCCGTGTCCAGAAGCATTTTGGACTGATCCCAAAATCGTATGGCCATTATTTGCAAGATATTTCGAAGCAACTTTTTCTCCCCAAGCGCCTATACCCATCAAGCCTAATGGATCTATCCAATTATTGCTATCATTTACATAGCTGTACATATTGGGCATTCCACCAGCTAACCCAATTGGATCTTGACTTATATAAGTTCCGCTATCAGGAGAGTAGTATCTAAACCTGTTATAATACAGCCCCGTTTCTACATCCTCGTACTGTCCTTGATACCTAAAAGGGCAATCTGCCAATGAACCTGTTACAAGTTTACGTACTTTTCCGTAAATATCATATTCAACTTGCCAAGTTTTTTCACCTTTACTATTGTACATTTCTACAGGTGTCCCTAAATAATCTGTAATAATAGAGTAGGTGTCTTCTTCTGTAATTTTAGCTGCGGGTTTAAAGCTATTTTCATCAAAAACCCACGTAATTAAATTTTCAATGGGTTCTGGCTTGCTTGTGCTCAGTAACCCAAATTCATCTACCACTAAATCTGGTCTGTTTTTTAGTTTGTAGCGCCATTCGTGCAACGGTACATTACCATCCCAAACAAAACGGGTAATTATACCTTGATTGCCAAATTTAGGCTGATCAATTTTAGCGGTTCTTCTGCCTAATGCATCATACTCAAAACTTATTGTTTGTTGGTCTGGGCGTTCTACAGCTTTAAGCATTCCGTTGCCATACCATTGGTACTTAAAGGTACCTTTCGGGGTTTGTTTTACGATAATGTTACCCTCTTCATCATAATGATATTTGGTTCCATTAGCTTCTGCCAATTGACCTCCCGAATTGTATTTACGGTCTGTTTGGTTTTTGTTACGGTATAAATTACCTACCTCATCGGGTAATTTATAATCCATATCGTGGTTTTCATATTTAGCTGTTGCTAAACTTCCAAAATTGTCATAGCTGTAAGTAACTTGACCTTGTGTTAGTTGGTTGACCATTCTGCTAAGTCGGTCATTAGCATTCCACGCATAAGTACGGTGTCGCATTTCATTACGGCCTCGCGTTACAACATGTTGTATGGGCCTGCCTGCTTCATCGTATTTTTTTGTAGCTTTAATACCGCCAGGTAACATCCGTTCTACTTCCATACCTACGGAATCATAAGCAAAATTAACGGCCCATGGCGTTGCTACTTTTGTAATATTGGGTGCTACATTAGCTTCTTCAGGTACATTTAATTGGGCATTCATAGCTTCAATTTGCCCAATTTTATTTCTATCAAAAGTTATATCAGCCCCTAGGCTACTGCTTATTTTTGTACGGTTGCCTAAATTATCATAGCTACTTTTTACCAAATGCCCATCTTGGTATTCGGCTACTACCGCTCCGCTAGCGTTCCGAATAAATTGAACTTTAGTGTTTAGGTTTACAGCTTCAATTAATTGTCCGTTTTGGTTGTAACTATACGTTTCCCAATTACCATCGCTATGTTCTGCTCTGGTAATTCGGCCGTTATTGTCATATTCATAATCGGTAAATCTGCCTTCGGGCCTGTTTATGCGTTGTACTTTACCTGCACGGTCGCGTTGGTAAATTCTGGTTAAGCCATCAAAACCAATTTCTTGAACTATAGCGCCATTTGCATTTCGTTTATAACGGTAGCGTTCGCCATGTTCATTATCTATATAACGTAATTGCTCTTCGGTATCATAATTAAAAAACACTTTTCTGCCTCGTTCTTCACGCATTTTTAAACTCCCCATAGGAGTGTATTCAAACTTTACCTTGCCATTACGTTGGTGCATTTCGGTTACTTCATCGTAGGCATTGTATTTTAACAGAATTTGGTTGTGGTCTGGTTCTACCACTTGGCGTACTCTATCTAAATCGTCATACACAAAGCTCTCTTCATAACCTTCGGCATTTACTATTTTAATACAACGCCCCCATGCATCATATTCCCACTCGGCAACTGCTTCATTGGGCAGGTGCATTTGTGCCAAATTATAATCTGCATCATAGACTAACTCTGAAATATTTCCGGCATTATCGCGCACTTCTTTAATTAATCCTTTGTCATTATAATCAAAAGAAGTTACTCCGCCATCAGTACCTATTACGGCATGTAATTTATCTTTTTTATACGAACGAACTATGGCGCCACCTACGGGATACTTGGTAAGTACTAATCTATCTTTTTCATCATAAACAAAAGTGACTACAGCCCCGTCTGGTTGGTGAATACTGGTAAGATTTCCTTTCTGGTCGTAACTGTAGCCTGTAATATTACCTTCTTCGTCAATATCACGATAAGGCTCCATAAACTCAGTATATTCATGAAAAATATGTCCCCCTAAAGGATCTGTAACTTGTGTACACAGGTTTAAATTATTGAAATAATAAATTGTTTGAGCCCCCAAAGAATTGGTTATGATATTGTAATTTTTTCTGTACTCTAAAGTCCCAGAAAGAATATCACCATCTCCCCAAGTTTCTATACATTTTGCTCCTGTTTTTTTACCATCGTATTTCCAATAGAATGCTTGACCATTTCTATCGGTTTTTTTAACCATAAGATGGTTCTCATACTCCATAAGCGTATGTTGGTCTACTGCGTCAGTAATTCTTATTAAATCACCTTCTTTATTATAGCCATACGATAGTAATTGCCTTATTTTTCCCTTATGTATAATTTGTATGTTGGTAACTCTATTGTATTGATCTAATGCCAATTCTAAAATACGACCAACACTATCTTGAATAGCGGTAAGCGCATTGGCGCTGTTGTATTCTAAAGCTAATTTAAATCCATCAGCATTTATAATTTCAGCTGGTTTGTAAAGATTGGGAGTACGCTTTTTATACACATACGTTAGTGATGTGTTTTTATCTTCAAGCTCATAGGTGTATTTATCTACATAGCGCAATGTTAGCTTTTCTTGCCGATTATAATATTCTTCTTCTGGAATATAAAGCATTGGCATTGCGGTAACACGCCCGTCAGGTAGTCGTAACACTATGGCATCTTCTTCGGGTACTAGATGCAAAGAAAGATCGTAATTGCTATGAAAGCCATGACCCATTAGTCCTTCATAACCAGAATCTGAATACCAATTACGTTCCCATTGAATAGGGATAGGTCCTGGAATGGTAAAGTCTTCACCATCATACACCATACGCCCTGTAACTAAATCTACAGGCTCAAAGCCCATTTTGCAGAGTTTTTTACTTAAACCCTCTGTAGATTTAAATTTTTTGAGCACTCCATGATTTAGTTTTTTTAAAGCTTTGCCTCCTATTTTCATTAAAGACCCAAAACCATAACTCATAACAAGCCCCATTAAAAGCCCCAGTAGATCGGGAGCGTAAGGACCACCCACCATAACTGTTTTACCCATAGGTAAGGGTATACTCATAGAAGTGGGTAAATACATACTAGGTATTGGTCGCATTTTTTTACCCGGAGTTAGTGATAATGGCATCCCTATATCACTACAAGTCATTAGCATATGTCCTGACGGTGAAAAATAATTATCTTCAGCATTCACTGTTGTACTTCCAAAAAAGTTCATAGAATCATGACCAATCATTGGAGCCATTAAAAATGGTCCGCCCATAGGAATATGAAAATAAGTACCCAACATGCCTGCTGTTTGGCTATTGCCTTTTGGCACACTATTTACATTTACCGTTGAACCTATAAAGGGTATATAATCCATAGGGTCCATTACCATCCCAATAAACGGATGCGGTAAAGGTGTAGGTACTCCTAAGAGTATTACAATATGTATGTCTATTCCTAGTACAGGTGTAAAATGCTTATTGGCTAATAACATACTTCTATATTTTTAATTGTTAAGCTACAATTCCGGCTTTAAAATTTGCTTGTTCCCTTGCTAATTTTTCTTTCCAATTTTCATCTTCAAGAACATTCATAAATGCATCAATTTTATTTTGAGTTTTTTTATCAGAAAAACTATAGTATTCTAGTGCTACAATATTTAATGAACTTGTTTTTAGCTCCTCTTCTGTTAAGGTGATGCCAAACTCATAAGCTTCTTGCACTATTACCTTATACCTCTTTTTACGTTTTTTTTTGACTAACGTATAGCCTGTAATATATGCCGCTAATGCTTGTTGCACCATTTGAAATGATATTGCTACTTCTGCTTGCTTACAAAATAAATCAGCTGCTGCATCTATATTTTTTTGGTGTTGCATACTTGAAGCCATAAAACCATAAGTTTGTAATACAATTGCCTTTGCTGTATTATCACCTGAATTAAGTGCTTGTTTTCCTATAGTTAGCGCCTGTTTCAAGAGTTTATCAATAGTATCAAATTCTTTAAAATTGAATAACATACCTGCATAAACAGTATGTGCTGTGGCAAATGAAGACTTATCACCAGATTTTTGGGTGACTTCTATTCCTTTTTGCCCCCATTGATGTAATCGCTGTCTGTTATTTTTTGTTACACTCGTACCCATCTCTAACATACATTGTCTAAATTGTAGTTCCGGATCATTTGGATCTCCATTTATTGCTATTTTTTTCATAGCCCCTTCTAAATCTATTGGAACAATCAACGATTTGCTAACTGACTTAAATTTAATTTGGAGCGATTCAAGATAATTCTCTGGTTCATAATCAAAAACCATCAACCTAGTTTTAATTGGGAGGCCTAATGTTAACAGTTTGTCCATCCATAATTTATAATCTGAAGGAGATTGTACAGTATAAGGGAATAACGCTAATGTTAAATGATTTTCTGAATTTGGTAACGCTTCTTGAAATGATTTTAACAATTCAACCAATAAAACATCAAAATTTGTATTTTTTTGTTGCAATTCTTTTTTAAAATATTGAAAATCCCAAACAAAATTTAAATGTCCCTTTGTTATCTTATCTTGAGTTTTTTGGTCTTTTTCAAAATTATCTAACCAATCACGAATAATATGTTTGCTATGTATATTGCTATTCTCAAAAGGCGTAAGCAAAACAACAGGTATATCAGGAATAGCACCATGTGGTGTAGACTCTAATCTTAAGAAACCTTCATACAAACGTGCTTGATCAGATTTAATAATCCACCGCACCCATTGTAAATGAGGATATGGACTTATTTCTTTAAGCCATTTTTGTTGAATATCTGTAACTAATTGTGCTACAGGATTATGCTCGTTATTCATGATTTACTAGCTACAATTAAGATTCAACAAACCACCTTTTACATTGGTCATTGCAGTACCATCAACATCTAAAATACCCCCACTCGTTAATTTTAATTCTGCAGCACCTTCAATGTTTGTGCTTGGTGCTGTTGCTTCAATTTTAGCATCACTATTCAACGTAACTTTAGCAGAACCTTCTGCGATTACCTCTTTAGAAGCAATATTCACATTATTTGTTCCGTCTATATTAACCGTTTTAGAGGCCATAATATTAATCTCTTCAGAACTTAGTGTCAATTTTTTATTAGCACTAATGGTTATCTCTCCACTTCCATTCATTATTACAGTATTTCCATCTGCATCTGCAATGGTTACACTACCATCTTGATCATTCATCAAAACTTTATTTCCACTTCTGGTCTGTATCACCTTCAAATTATTATCAGGGTCAGCAAAACCACTTTTAGCACTGCTATTAAATCCTGCACTTAACACATAAGGTTTTTCAGGGTTGTTGTTCTCAAAACCAACCAATACTTCTTCATCTACCTCAGGTATAAAATAGAATCCTTTTCCATTACCACCGTAAGGGGTATTCATTTTTATCCATGGTGTAGTAGTTCCCATAGGGCTCTGCCACGGAAATTGTACTTTTATTCTCCCTAAACCATCAGGGTCGTTATTGTCTAAAACTTTTCCGCGTTGTTCTTCTGCTGTTGGTGTTGCAAAAACAGCACTGTAATGCGGGTGTTCTGTACCTTCGGGTACTCCTTCAAAATGATTCTCATAATTTCCGCTATGGTCAAAACGATGTGCTACTTTGGTAATCATATACGATCCAAAAGCATCACGTCTTGTTTTATCTGAAAAACTTGTCCCTTCAATAGTTAAACTATCACCAACTCGTAACCCTACAATTTCAGAAGTACCACTGGCAATAATCATATTTGCAGCCTTTGATAAGGTATCTACTTTAGTCATATGGTCTAAACCTTGTTGACCGCTATATTCATTTTGGTTGTAATTCCAAGAATAGTTTTCTTTTTTAGCAAATAATGCTTCCGATTCACTTTTTACAACTCCGGCATACATATGGCCATTTTGAGCGCTAAATGATGAGGAAACTGCTTCTAATTCGCTATCATTTACCCAATCTTGAGATTTAAAACCGCTATTTTGTGATTGTAAAGTAGTGGCAAGTCCAAAATTCTGGATGTTTTGTCCGTAAACACCATTTAATTGTTGATCACCTGTACGGCCTACACAAAAAGTACGTCCGTTATCATACATCCAAACGCCATAACGTGCACACATACGTTGCAAAAATGAAAAATCAGATTCGTTGTATTGTACGGTGTATGGTAATTGAATATCGGTACCTGTGCCAATTTCCGTTTTTAAAAGATCGGTAGCATGGCCGTTAAAAGTATCTGAAATTACTTGACTAAACGAAGTACCTTCTTCATAACTGAAACATTGTACAGATCTAGATAATAAAATACTTGCACCTTGACCCGAAATAACAATAGCACCTGATGCTCCAATACCTTTTTGTAAACTTACGGAAGTGATAATTCCTACATATTCTAATTCACCATCATTAATACCTATGGATATCTTCTTACCTGAATAATTAATTGAATTATTCATTAATATACCATTGTAACCCTCAGTAGCATTGGTTTGAAAAACAACACTAAAAGAACTATGCGCTCCCATTGATTGTTCTATAGATACTTTAAAACCTGATTTAGGAAGAAAAGTTTCTCCATCAATAATAAGTTTAGGCGTAATTATCTTAGGCATGGTTGTAATATTTAGAGCGTTAAATTAAATACAAACCACCAGTTGAACAAAAAGTAAGTGCGTAATTCGATGAACTACAGGTATTTATTTTTTACATAATAAATTTAATTTTCTATAAAAAACAACCTTAAATTATATTAATGTCATATTCTACAGGGTATAGAAACAAAAAAAAGCATCCATTAAATGAATGCTTTTTTTGTTTCTATAATACGCTAAGAAAAATTACCCTAACTTATTTAATTTTTCAACTAAACTTGTTGCTTTTTCTTCTAACTCAGCTTTTACAGCTTTCAGATGTTTACTCCTGTTTTCTACATTTTGATTTACTTTTACAATCAAATCATCAAAAACAGCTATTGCTTCATCAATTAAATCAGAACCTTCTTTAGTAGTCTTTTTTCCATTTGAAGCTTCCCAAAAATACACTGCTTCAATAATATCTCCTAAAACGTAATTTATATCTTTTTTTAAATCTCTTACACTTGCCATTTGTTACTATTTTTATTTAATGCAAAAATACTCTTTTTAAGAATACTTGATTCTTAATTAATTACTTTTTAAATAGTAACTTCTAAAAGTGTTACCGCATCTGTCTTAATAGTCACGTTAGTTGCGTTTGCAGGTACTAAAGTTGTTTCTCCTTTTTTAATTGAAACTTCACCACCTTCTGTAGCAACAGTTGCACTACCAGAAACACACATATAAATTGTAAATGAATCGCGAGTTGTAATATCTTGTTCTAAATCTTTAGTCAAGTTAATGTAGTTGGTTTTAAAATACGGACAATCAACCATATCATTAACTACATCTGCTTGTTTGTTGTAATCTATAATAAAATCATCTTTTTTATCGTAATCCATAGCATCTAAAGCCATATCAGTATGCAACTCACGTAAATTACCTTCTTTATCTTTTCTATTAAAATCAAAAACACGGTAGGTAACATCTGATGTTTGCTGAATTTCTGCTAAAACAACACCTGCACCAATGGCATGTATTTTTCCTGTATTAATAAAAAACGTATCGCCTTCTTTTACTTTTTCATAATTTAAAAGATCTAACAAAGTATCATTTTCAAGACTCGCTTGGTATTCTTCTTTTTTTACATCTTTATTAAAACCAACTATTAAATCGGCTCCTTTATCAGCATCCATAATGTACCACATTTCTGTTTTACCAAATGAATCATGACGTTCTTTTGCTAAAGCATCATTAGGATGTAATTGAATTGACAAATCTTGCTTTGCATCAATAAATTTAATAAGAATTGGGAATTCTTTTCCAAAACGCTCAACAACACTTTTACCTAAAAAAGTTTCTGCATCATTATCAATTAAATCTTGTAGAGTTTTACCAGCCAATGCACCATTAGAAACTACAGAAACATCACCTTTAACCGTTGATATCTCCCAACTTTCACCTGTTATATCACTCGTAATTGGCTTCCCAAAAATATCACCTAGCTTGCTACCGCCCCAAAGACGTTCTTTTAATATTGGATTAAATTTTAATGGATACATGCTTTTGTTTGTTTATGTTTAACTAATTATTTTATACTGTTTATGCACCTGTATAGGTCACAAAATTTCTAGGAGTTTCATATAAAACTACCTCAATATCTTTTTCTGTTGCTATGTGTGGTCGTAATTTGTTGTATATAACGACTGCTATATTTTCAGATGTTGGATTCAAGTTTTTAAACTCAGGCACTTCAATATTCAAGTTTTTATGATCAAAAGAGTCTTCTATTTCACTCTTTATCAAATCTTTTAAAACTTTCATATCCATTACAAAGCCAGTTTCTTGATCAATTTCACCAGTTACGCTTACAATTAAATCGTAATTATGCCCGTGAAAGTTAGGATTACTACACAAGCCAAAAACTGCAGTATTTTGTTCTAAATCCCAATCTGATCTGTACAATCTATGAGCTGCATTAAAATGTGCTTTTCTACTTACTTTTACCTTCATGATTTAAACTTGTTTTCGGTAATATGAATATAGAATTTTTCGAAAATAATTTTGAACCACGCTGTATAATTATCAGGATTAGTTGCAATATCAAGCTTAATTGCTTCTGGTTGCATCCATTTCCAAGCTTCAACCTCATCAGGGTTAATATTAGGTTCTTGGTTTGAATAACCAACCATAACATGATCTAATTCATGCTCAGTTAAACCATTATCAAAAGGTGCTTTGTATATGAATGAAAAAAGCTCTTTCAATTCTGTTACAAAACCCATTTCTTCTTGCAAACGGCGTTTACCTGCTTCTATATTAGACTCTCCCACACGTTGGTGACTACAACATGTGTTGGTCCATAATAATGGTGAATGGTATTTATGTGCTGCTCTTTGTTGCAGCATAGTCTCCCCTTTGTCATTCATAACAAAAACAGAAAATGCACGGTGCAATACTGCTTTTTCATGAGCTTCCATTTTTGGCATTGTACCAATTTGCTCATTTTGTTCATTAACAAGGATTACATTTTCTTCTTTCAAATTCTAATTTTTATAATGTTTGTAGCAATTACTACAACACACACAAAAATAACACCTTTACATGATTTATAAAGACTAACTAAATTTAAAATAATTAAAAATGTTTTTTTTAAAGAGAATTTAGAAAAATCTAGGTGATTTTAAATTTCCTTTTGTTTTGATAAAATCATACCTTAATAAAACCTCAAAAGAACCATCATTAAATGACGTATTACCAAGATCAGTAGTTTCTTTATCATAAGCTAAGCCTAAAAGAAACCCTTCTGAAATATAGAAACCAAACATACCGCTTAATGCAGCATCCCAACGGTATGCAGCACCCAAAATAAGTTTATCTTTAAACATGAAGTTTGCAGAAAGATCTACCTGTAAAGGAGAACCTTTTACAGCTTTTGTTAATAATGTAGGTTTAAATTTTAAATCTGGATTCAAATCCCAAACATAACCAGTAATCAAATACAGGTTCATTTTTTCATTCGCTGTTGATATAGATGTAGATTCAAAATGTGATGTCTCTAATATTCTTGGTACAGAAAGACCTAAATAAAACTTTTCGGTATGATAATAGGCACCTGCTCCTATATTAGGAGAAAGTTTATTTTGTATATCTTGTTGCAAAGTCTGATCAGTTGTGTATTGGTTTAAGTCTGAAAATCTAATATCTAATAAATTAGCACTAGCCTTTAACCCGAAACTTAATTTAGCATCTACTGAAGTCTGAATTGTATAAGAGAAATCAACATCAAAAGCAGTTTCAGAAGTTGGGCCTATTTCATCATTTACAATTGACAAACCTAAACCCATACCTTTATAACCAATTGGTGAATGAATATTAAATGTTTGCGTTTTTGGCGCACCATCTAAACCTACCCATTGCGAACGGTGTAAAAGCCCTATACTTAAATTACCTCTCGAGCCAGCATAACCAGGATTTACACTAACCGTATTATACATGTACTGGGTATATTGTGCATCTTGTTGCCCTATCGCTACATTTGTATTTAGATAAACTAAAAAAAATAGTAGAGAAAAAATTCCATTAAATATTTTATACTTAAATGTGTTCATATATACTATCTGTTTATGTATATGTATCCTGACAACTGTTGTTTATTATTAACAGCATCTTCATAATCTAAAATATAGAAGTAAGTACCTACAGGTAATTTACTGTCTGTATTTACAGTTACACGACCTGTTGATGTTCCATCAAAAACATTACCTTGAGTATTGTATGCTTTAGTTTGATAAACCAATACACCCCATCTATTATAAATTTTCAAAGTATTATTAGGGAAGTTTTCAAGTCCCGTAATAATTAGTTCATCATGAGCTCCATCACCATTTGGTGTAATAACATTAAACACTTCTATTTCTTCACCTGTAACTGCTAAATCAGCCTCAAGATAATTTGGAATATTATTTGAATTATCATCATCATTAGAATAATCACCATCTAGGTTGGTATCTTCATCTCTTGTGGCAATACCATCATCATCATCATCATCATCACGATAGTTAGACTCATTATCTCCATCAGTATTAGGTAAATCAGTATAAGGATCGCTTATTTCATCATTAACATCAATATCAATTGATGTTTCTCCTTCGTAGCCATCATCAAGTCCGTCGTTATCTTTATCTGAACCTATGAAAGTTACATCGGCAATACCATCATTATCATAATCGTGTGCTTCAATATTATCTGGCACGTTATCATCATCACTATCTTCATCTAAATTATCTGGTAAACCATCACCATCAGTATCTATAGGAATCAGCCCTAAATTACCTTCTATTTCATAAGCATCGTCTAAGCCATTTCCATTAATATCTTCGCCACTTGGTGCTATATAATCATCAGTATACTGTGCTTCAACATTATCAGGAATACCATCGTCATCGCTATCAACATCTAAATAATCTGCAATTCCGTCACCATCAGTATCTGTAGGGTCTGTAGCTGGATCGTTATCACCGTCAAGGTTTAAATCCTCCCAAGCATCTAATATTCCGTCACTATCAGTATCTAAAATAACCGCATCGGTAACAACGATATTAATTATTGAAGTACTGCAGTTCACATTTGTATCGCAAATTGTGTACTCAAAACTATCCGTACCTACATAATCTTCATTTGGTGTGTAAGTAATAAAATCATCTGAAGGATCATTTGGTGTACCATTATCATCAACTTCAACTGCTCCATTAGTTGGTTGTGTTGTTGTAAATGCACCTTCTGTTGGCAAATCGTTATCATTAAGTTGCCAATCATCAATAATAAAGGCTTCATTTTCTTCGGTTGTAACTACATCATCATATGTATCAACAATTGGTAATACGTCTACTTCTACAGTAGCCGTACTACAATCTCCAAAACTATTACAAACCGTATATGTAAATGCGTCTGGTCCATTGTATTCAGCATTTGGAATATAAGTTACAATATCATCTGAAGGATCATTTGGCGTACCATTATCGTCAATTGTAATTGCACCATTACTTGGGTCTGTGGTTGTTAATGTACCTACTGAAGGTAAATCTTCATCATTATCAAAAATTGGAACAACAATACTAGTATCTTCATCAAGCTCAACAATATCATCTTCTAAATTACTAGCCTCACTCATACATACTACCGTAAAATTGGGTAACTCAATTGAGTTACCTGCTTTTACTAATGTCGCTACATATTTTTCTACATCTTTGGTTGCTAAAACCTCTGGGGCACTTTGATCTCCTGTTAAGGTTGGTGACCAACTTACTGAAGCCCCTGTTGGAATATTTGCCGAAACATCTAAAACAACTTCATTATTAGGAGACTCACAATCTGTTAAAATAAAGTAACTAGTTGCATTTTTACCACATTTTGTACCATCATACGTTGCAAAATAAACTCCTGGTTGGTTTACCTCGTAAAAAAACTCAGTACTAAGAACCGTACTCGTATCAGTTGCTTCGTACCACTTGTAATTATTTTCATCAGTACTATTAGGTGCTTGCAATAAATATTGAGCACTACTCAAATTAGAGCAAAGCACACCAAATAGTATAGCGAATAGAATTTTATATGTATGATTTGATTTCAAATTTTTAAGATAAAATGTTTTTATTCGCTTATATTATTTTACAACAAATACAACGTTAATTAATGAGTTATAATCTGATGGTTGTCCTACTATTTCATAAGATAAAGTACCATTCGCATCAATAGTCATAGTACCAAAAACTGTTGGGTCTGCATAAGTAACATAGTAGTACAATTCTGTAGCTCCGTATGTTGGTATTGCCGCAGGTGCTCCTGCACTTGCAACGGCTGGAGAACCATATTGTGAAACATATTGATCATATAAATCAATAGTAAATGTTCCATTAGTAGAAGCGTCAACCGCGATTGATGGTGGGTAAAATATTTTAGATGCTTTTAAAGAGTTTACTTCTACAATATCTCCATCAGACTCAACACCCAACAAAGTAGTTGCTGTACCCGTCATTGTATTATCTCCATATTGCTCAATCCTAATTGTACCATTAGTAGCTCCACTAGGGCTAACTCTCATTTGGGCGGCACCGTCAGTAACAAAAGTTAACTCATCACCACCTGTATTAAAGTTATTATCATCACCTAAAATTATTCCGGCACTACTGCCTCCTTTTTCATCAACAGCTTCTATTGCTTGAGTATAAACCCAACCCGTTTCTATTGCTCCATTACCTGTTTGGTCACTAGAACTATGAAAAGTAGACTCTGAAACTGTATTTGCATAAGCACCTATACCTAGACTAGAAGTACTTTCATCAAAGAAGGCTACTCCATCAAAATCTAAATTATTACCGCCCATATTAACAGTTCTATCAGCTGTAAGTGTTCCGTCCGTTACATAAATAGTTTCATCGGAACGGTTTGCTAACTCTGTCAAAGCACCTTCTACATCTGTTGATGTGAAATTACCTGCCGTATCTTCTATTGTTACCTCGTCTGCTTCTTGG
>NZ_JAHKQN010000031.1 GCF_018861125.1 Cellulophaga baltica
TTGGTTTATGGTTTAAAAAAAGATTAAATATTTTTTGTTTTTATGCTTGTGGGTTAAGAAAAGGTGTGTATATTTGCACCCGCTTAGGGAAACAACGATACGCAATTAGGCATTAAAAAGGAATAAAAGTTCATTGACATATTGTGAGACAGCGTTCAATTATTGGAAACGATAATTGGATAAAGAATTAAAGAATTAGCTTAAAAAATACGAAGGGCTAGGGTTTGAATTTGGTATTGTTTGATGATGTAATAATATTTACAAAACAACGATGAAGAGTTTGATCCTGGCTCAGGATGAACGCTAGCGGCAGGCCTAACACATGCAAGTCGAGGGGTAACAGAGGAGCTTGCTCTTGCTGACGACCGGCGCACGGGTGCGCAACGCGTATGCAATCTACCTCTTACTAAGGGATAGCCCAGAGAAATTTGGATTAATATCTTATGTGATATATGACTGGCATCGGTTTTATATTAAAGGTTACGGTAAGAGATGAGCATGCGTCCCATTAGTTAGTTGGTAAGGTAACGGCTTACCAAGACTTCGATGGGTAGGGGTCCTGAGAGGGAGATCCCCCACACTGGTACTGAGACACGGACCAGACTCCTACGGGAGGCAGCAGTGAGGAATATTGGACAATGGAGGCAACTCTGATCCAGCCATGCCGCGTGTAGGAAGACTGCCCTATGGGTTGTAAACTACTTTTATACAGGAAGAATAAGATCTACGTGTAGATTGATGACGGTACTGTAAGAATAAGGACCGGCTAACTCCGTGCCAGCAGCCGCGGTAATACGGAGGGTCCGAGCGTTATCCGGAATTATTGGGTTTAAAGGGTCCGTAGGCGGGCTGTTAAGTCAGAGGTGAAATGCTGCGGCTCAACCGTAGCACTGCCTTTGATACTGGCGGTCTTGAGTTATATTGAAGTGGCTAGAATATGTAGTGTAGCGGTGAAATGCATAGATATTACATAGAATACCGATTGCGAAGGCAGGTCACTAAGTATACACTGACGCTGATGGACGAAAGCGTGGGTAGCGAACAGGATTAGATACCCTGGTAGTCCACGCCGTAAACGATGGATACTAGCTGTTCGGTCTTCGGATTGAGCGGCCAAGCGAAAGTGATAAGTATCCCACCTGGGGAGTACGTTCGCAAGAATGAAACTCAAAGGAATTGACGGGGGCCCGCACAAGCGGTGGAGCATGTGGTTTAATTCGATGATACGCGAGGAACCTTACCAGGGCTTAAATGTAGATTGACAGGTTTAGAGATAGACTTTTCTTCGGACAATTTACAAGGTGCTGCATGGTTGTCGTCAGCTCGTGCCGTGAGGTGTCAGGTTAAGTCCTATAACGAGCGCAACCCCTGTCGTTAGTTGCCAGCATGTTATGATGGGGACTCTAACGAGACTGCCGGTGCAAACCGTGAGGAAGGTGGGGATGACGTCAAATCATCACGGCCCTTACGTCCTGGGCCACACACGTGCTACAATGGCCGGTACAGAGAGCAGCCACTATGCAAATAGGAGCGAATCTATAAAACCGGTCACAGTTCGGATCGGGGTCTGCAACTCGACCCCGTGAAGCTGGAATCGCTAGTAATCGGATATCAGCCATGATCCGGTGAATACGTTCCCGGGCCTTGTACACACCGCCCGTCAAGCCATGGAAGCCGGGAGTGCCTGAAGTCCGTCACCGTAAGGAGCGGCCTAGGGCAAGATCGGTAACTAGGGCTAAGTCGTAACAAGGTAGCCGTACCGGAAGGTGCGGCTGGAACACCTCCTTTCTAGAGAAAAGCATCTCGATGATACATTACGATTGAAAAAACTAGTCCTTGTATTTTTAAGTTATTTTTTATATTTATTGCTGTCTCATGTATATGTTATATATAATATTGATAGAGTCTGAAAGGATTCGCAAAGTGAGAGTCTCATAGCTCAGCTGGTTAGAGCGCTACACTGATAATGTAGAGGTCGGCAGTTCGAGTCTGCCTGAGACTACTGCCTAAGATAGATTTGTAATTGAAGTGATTTGGTTATGATGAAGTTTTAGAAACACGTTCATTAAAAATTGAAATATTGGAAATTCTAGAAGTTGGGAAACCTGTCAACTGTAAACTGGCAACTGCCAACTTATAGAGAAATGGGGGATTAGCTCAGCTGGCTAGAGCGCCTGCCTTGCACGCAGGAGGTCATCGGTTCGACTCCGATATTCTCCACCAAGGTCTTTTATAGACCATAAGTTCATTGACATATTGGGACAAAGTGATTATAGATATCTTCAGGGATACTGTAAACACAAAGAAACACAAATTAAAAATAGAGTAAAGTACGATAGAGGTACTGCTGTAGTGATATAGTAGTAATTATATAAAGAATAAAAAGGACTAGTGACAAGCTAGAAAAGGGCGTATGGGGGATGCCTAGGCTCTCAGAGGCGATGAAGGACGTGATAAGCTGCGAAAAGCTGCGGGGAGGTGCACACAACTTGTGATCCGCGGATATCCGAATGGGGCAACCTGTCTGGTTGAAGGCCAGTCATGCCGTAAGGCAAGCAAACCCGGTGAACTGAAACATCTAAGTAGCCGGAGGAGGAGAAAACAAAAGTGATTCCGTTAGTAGTGGCGAGCGAAAGCGGATTAGCCCAAACCAGTATTGTTTCGGCAATGCTGGGGTTGTAGGACCACGATATTTTATGCGTAATGAATTAGAATTGTTTGGAAAGACAAACCGAAGAGGGTGATAGTCCCGTATAAGTAAAGAGCGTTATAGATAGTGGTATCCTGAGTAGTGCGGGGCACGTGAAACCTTGTATGAATTTGCCGGGACCATCCGGTAAGGCTAAATACTCCTGAGAGACCGATAGTGAACCAGTACCGTGAGGGAAAGGTGAAAAGAACCGTGAATAACGGAGTGAAAAAGATCCTGAAACCATACGCTTACAAGCGGTCGGAGCCTTTAGGGGTGACGGCGTGCCTTTTGCATAATGAGCCTACGAGTTACTTTTACTAGCAAGGTTAAGATTTTAAGGATCGGAGCCGTAGCGAAAGCGAGTCTGAATAGGGCGCCATAGTTAGTAGTAGTAGACGCGAAACCGTGTGATCTACCCATGGGCAGGTTGAAGCTTTGTTAACCCAAAGTGGAGGACCGAACCCGTTGACGTTGAAAAGTCTTGGGATGACCTGTGGGTAGGGGTGAAAGGCCAATCAAACTCGGAAATAGCTCGTACTCCCCGAAATGCATTTAGGTGCAGCGTTGTGATAGTTTTATAGAGGTAGAGCTACTGATTGGATGCGGGGGCTTCACCGCCTACCAATTCCTGACAAACTCCGAATGCTATAAAATGTTTCACAGCAGTGAGGGCATGGGTGCTAAGGTCCATGTCCGAGAGGGAAAGAACCCGGACCATCAGCTAAGGTCCCCAAGTGTATGCTAAGTTGATATAACGCGGTGGAATTGCATTGACAGCCAGGATGTTGGCTTGGAAGCAGCCATTCATTTAAAGAGTGCGTAACAGCTCACTGGTCGAGCGATTCCGCATGGATAATAATCGGGCATAAGTATACCACCGAAGCTATGGCTTCTGTACTCGGTACAGAGGGGTAGGGGAGCATTCTATGGGTGTTGAAGGTGAACTGTAAGGTTTGCTGGAACGCATAGAAACGAAAATGTAGGCATAAGTAACGATAATGCGGGCGAGAAACCCGCACGCCGAAAGACCAAGGTTTCCCCAGCTATGCTAATCAGCTGGGGGTCAGTCGGGACCTAACGCGAACCCGAAAGGGGTAGTGGATGGACAAGCAGTTAATATTCTGCTACCTGCTCACGTTAAAAGTGACGGGGATGTGGTGTTGGTGCGTGCTGACGGAATAGCACGTTGAAGGGAGTGGTAACACCCCGATAGTACGATGAGGCTTCGGCCAAGTTGATAATCCAGCGTAACATCCTCCGAGAAAAACAAGTGAAGCAGCCCGTACCGTAAACCGACACAGGTGGTTGGGATGAGTATTCTAAGGCGCTCGAGAGATTCATGGCTAAGGAACTAGGCAAAATAGACCCGTAACTTCGGGAGAAGGGTCGCCCATCTTCGGATGGGCCGCAGTGAAGAGGTCCAGGCGACTGTTTATCAAAAACACAGGGCTCTGCAAAATCGAAAGATGACGTATAGGGCCTGACACCTGCCCGGTGCTGGAAGGTTAAGAGGAGATGTTAGCTTCGGCGAAGCATTGAATTGAAGCCCCAGTAAACGGCGGCCGTAACTATAACGGTCCTAAGGTAGCGAAATTCCTTGTCGGGTAAGTTCCGACCTGCACGAATGGTGCAACGATCTGGACACTGTCTCGGCCATGAGCTCGGTGAAATTGTAGTATCGGTGAAGATGCCGGTTACCCGCAGTGGGACGAAAAGACCCCGTGCACCTTTACTATAGCTTCGTATTGGTTCTGGGTAAGTAATGTGTAGGATAGCTGGGAGACTTTGAAGCGGCGTCGCTAGGCGTTGTGGAGTCATTGTTGAAATACCAGCCTTTGCTTATCTAGAGCCTAACTCTCTATTGAGAGAACAGTGCGTGGTGGGTAGTTTGACTGGGGTGGTCGCCTCCAAAAGAGTAACGGAGGCTTCTAAAGGTACCCTCAGCACGCTTGGTAACCGTGCGTAGAGTGCAATGGCACAAGGGTGCTTGACTGAGAGGCATACAGGCCGAACAGGTTGGAAACAAGAGCATAGTGATCCGGTGGTTCCGTATGGAAGGGCCATCGCTCAAAGGATAAAAGGTACGCCGGGGATAACAGGCTGATCTCCCCCAAGAGCTCATATCGACGGGGGGGTTTGGCACCTCGATGTCGGCTCGTCACATCCTGGGGCTGGAGAAGGTCCCAAGGGTTGGGCTGTTCGCCCATTAAAGTGGCACGCGAGCTGGGTTCAGAACGTCGTGAGACAGTTCGGTCTCTATCTACTGCGGGCGTTAGAAATTTGCGTGGATCTGACTCTAGTACGAGAGGACCGAGTTGGACTGACCGCTGGTGCACCAGTTGTTCCGCCAGGAGCATTGCTGGGTAGCTATGTCGGGATTGGATAAGCGCTGAAAGCATATAAGCGCGAAACCAGCCACAAGATGAGATTTCTTTAAAGGGCCGTAGGAGATGACTACGTTGATAGGTCATAGGTAGAAGGGCAGTAATGTCTGTAGCCGAGTGATACTAATAGCCCATAGGCTTGCACTACTTGCCCCCTTTAATTAGGGGGCGGACTTCCTTTTTACAATATAAGTCACCAAAAATCGTAGCTTACTTTAATTAGAGTAAAGTGTTTATTAGTGAGTGCTATTAGCACCATTTTGTCCCTTTAATATGTTATACTTAGATAGGTATATAGTGAAAGCTAGTACTAAAATTAAGTAATTAAAATATTGTTGCAATAGCAACTAAAAGTTTAAGGTGACCATGGCGATGGGGTCCACCCCTTACCATTCCGAACAGGGAAGTTAAGCCCATCAGCGCCGATGGTACTGCTATACCAAGTGGGAGAGTAGGTCGTCGCCTTTTTTTAAATCAAGTCCTTCATTTAATTATGAAGGACTTTTTTTTGGTTTATACTGAACTGTACTTGACTAACCTAAACTAAATGTTCTATAGAATCTATA
>NZ_JAHKQN010000009.1 GCF_018861125.1 Cellulophaga baltica
TTGAAAACGAGATCTAAAGCTTCACCGTATATAGTAACCTTAATTCTCTCTTTTGTTCTTTCTGATTAATAGCTAAATTTAATAGAAATCAAACTTAAGATGTATATAAAAAATAGCGGTTTAGGTGACAACCTGAACCGTTTTTGTTTTTAATTAATTATCTTGCTTTCTGAAAAGTTAGTGTTTTAAAAACGCTACTTTTCATATACAAACCGTTACCCAACATTTAACAACAACCGAAATGGGATTTAAAATTGGACTTTCTTTATTTATGCTTTTCGGATTTTTCTTTTTTAGAAAAGTCGGACCAATACTTACAGGAAGATTAAAAGATTTTCACGTCAGAAATGAAACAGGATTGGTCGAAAAAGCACCTGTAATTTTTAAAATTTTCACAGTGTTTTTTAAAATTGCATCGATAATGTGCTTAATCTATATTGTTATGATTTGGACTGGTTTTGTTACAATACCGAATGAATAATGTTTTGGAAAAGAAAGAAAAATAAAACGACTGAATTTAAGTGCTCTGAATGTGGAAAAGTCCATTCGGAATGGCCTGCTTTAGCGTTTAAATCGCCTGCGAATTACGATTTCCTTTCCGACCAAGAAAAGTCTGAACTTGGAAAATTAGAATCGGACTTTTGCGAAATTCATTACGAAGACCAAATTGACCGTTTTATAAGAGTAACACTTACTCAAAAAGTAAAAGACGCTTGTGAAACTTTGGAATACGGACTTTGGGTATCATTAAGCGAAAAAAGTTATTTAGACTATAAAGGAAATTACAATAATCCGAATCACGAAACTGGATATTTTGGTTGGTTATGTAGCAATGTTCCTGAATATGGAGATACGTCTTCAATTCCTTGCGACGTAATGACAAAAAGTGGAAATGACAGACCTGAAATTTTTCCTCACGAAGATTTTGACCATCCCTTTGTTCGAGATTATTACGGCGGAATTTTAAAAACAGAAGTGGAAAATAGAATAAGCGAAATGATAAAAAACGTTGGGTAACACCGTGTATAATTAATTGCTTTATTGAGCCTACTTGCGAATATTCCTGCGGAATATTCACGGGTTCGTAAAAGTTTGCTAATTTAGTTGCTTAACCACGCAACTAACCATACACAACAACGTTGTGCAACATATTGA
>NZ_JAHKQN010000016.1 GCF_018861125.1 Cellulophaga baltica
CCGTTGTCATTAATTTTATAGAATTTGAGTTACACAATTATCATATTATTAGGATTACTATTAATCGCACCAATATTCTTAGCGTATTATTATGATTACAAAGCTGACCCAAAAGAGTTTTCTTTCTCGGTTAAAACTTTGGGAAAGGGGTTAGGAAAAGGGATAATTTATATTGCTATTTACTTTGGAATAAATAAAGCTTACGAATTACTCGTTCCTTTAAATAAAAATCACGGAATGGAATTCAATTCAGAACGTGAACAACTAGGAATACCTACTTTGAAATCAGATTGGAAAGTTAGTGATTATGAGTCTGAGCAATTCACAACTTATTGGTGGAAACCTGAACCGACAAATGGACATTTTAAAAAAATAATTGAGTATGGAATTTTGGATTCCAAATCGGAAACGGATTATTATCAAAACGAAGATAAGAAAGGAACTTTCGCTTGGTCAAAATATGACTTTGACAAAAGGGAATTTCAATATTTTATGGAATTACCAAATGAAAAATTAGTTTCTGTAACTGACAGAGGTCAATTAAGAGTGGAGAAGCCAACTGTTGTGAAAAATGTAAGTAAATCTGAATTTGAAAATTATATTACGGAATAAAAACTAATGACAACAAAACCTAAACGTAATGCGGAGTTTAGAAAAAAATCGAAAGGTCAGTTTATATTTATGAAGTCGCTAAATCTTATGGATTTAGCTTTTGACAATAAAAAATAAATCAAAACAATAAGCTTTAGCTTAGTGCGCAGACGGAAACGAAAAGTTTCCTTATTTCCGCACTACGCTTAGCTCAAACGTTGGCAGTAATTAAAACACACATATGAACCTATCTGCATACCCAAGAACAATAAAGGACATTTTAACATTGAATAGGAAATATATTATTCCTCGATTTCAAAGAGAATATTCTTGGGAAAAAGAAGAACTTCTAACATTTTGGAATGATATCATTAAACAAATTAAATATTCCAACAAAAATTTAGAAACTTCTGACTATTTCATAGGAGCATTAGTCTTAATTGGAGATGATTCCAATGACATAGAATTTGATGTTGTAGATGGTCAACAACGATTAACTACTATAACAATAATGTTTTCTGTTCTAACACAGTTATTAAAAACAATTGATGAAAATTTAGCAAAAAGTTGTTATTCATATGTAGAAGGTAAAGATGGGGATTTCAATCCGTTTTTTAAATTAGAAAATGAAAATCCAAAGCCATTTTTACAAAGACGAATCCAAAATTTCGAAAAAGAACAAGCATACATTCCCGAAACTGAAGAAGAAAAAAACTTACTTTTTGCTTATGACTATTTTTATAAGAAATTAACAGAAACAAGTTTAAGTAAGACTTTTGAATCTTTAAAGTTTAGAGAAGAGCCTTTTAAATACATCGATATACTAAAAATAATTAGAGATCAACTTTTAGATTGCAAAACCATTTTTATAACTGTAAAAGATAAAAAGCAAGCGGAAAAAATATTTGAAACTTTAAATGCTAAAGGGAAAGATTTAGAAACAATTGATTTAATAAAAAACAAAATCTTTGAAATTTTATCCGATGAACATCCTACCGATTTTGCAAAAGAAAATTGGAAAACCATTAAAACAACTTTAAGGGAAAGAGAATATGGAGTAAATATTTCTACTTTTTTCAGACACTTTTGGATTTCAAAATTTGAATTTTTAACAGAAAGAAAAATTTACGAATCATTTCAAAAAAATGTAACTCAAACAAAAAAAGAATACAAGAATTTCATTAACGAATTAATAAAAGTTTCTGAATACTATTCAAAAATTATTTCACCAAATCAACTTGATTGGAAAGAGCAAGAAGGGAAAGATATTTACTATTCGTTAGTTGCATTAAATACTTTTAGAGTTACACAACATAGACCTTTATTTCTAACATTATTTACTCTTTATGACAAAAAGCTAATTAACATAAACGTTTTAAGAGAAACTATCAATAAAATTGAAAAATTTCATTTTCTTTTTACTGCTATTTCATCACAAAGAGCTTCTGGATTAGAAAGTCTTTATTCAAAACACTCAAGAAGTTTAAGAAAACTAACTGACAAGCAAAAGATTAAGGATAATTTAAAAGATCTTTTTGAAAAATTAAAAACAAAAACACCTGATGAAGAAATTTATAAAACCAATTTTTCTAAACTCAGATTTACAAACAAAATAACAAGAGATAAAAAATTGATTCAATATATTTTCAGCACATTAGAAAATAACACAAAAGAAACAGACGAATTAAAAGTATATAACATAACTCTTGAACATATAGAAAGTCAAAAAAATAATGAGATTTGGGTTTCACAAATGGGAAATCTTTTACCACTTGATGGTAAGATAAATTCTAAAATAGGAAATATTAGCTTCGACAAAAAAATAGAAAAATTCAAAAAATCTGAATTGAAAACTGTTAAAGAATTTTGCTCTAAATATGAAACTCAAAAGAATTGGGACAAAACAATAGTTGACAATAGAACAAATGAATTATCTGAAATCACATACGAATTGTGGAAAATAAAATAACTACTGCCAACACCGTATATAATTTATTGCTGGCTTCTCGCCTACTTACGAAAGTCCTCGCGGACTTTCTTGGTCGGTAATTATTTACTAAATTAGTTGCTTAAACCACGCAACAAACCATATACAAACACGTTGTGCGTCATTTGAGGAAACCGAAAAAATGTTGAAAATATTTAAGAAAAATTTAAAATCTGAATATAAGGAAAGACTAACCAAATCTTTCCCGAAAAAACTGCATTCGGACTTAAAAGAAGTTATGAAAATAATCCCATTTGAAAATAATAAAGTCAAATTATGTGACGGAAAAATTCATCAAGTTGAAAATCTGATTCATGAAAATGAATTGAATTTAACACTTGAAAATGAAACTCTGACAATTCCATACAGACTTTACTTTGACGAGCCAAATCCTGAATTGGAAAAAACATTGACTGATAAACAAAAAGATATATTAAATTGTATTTACTTGCGACATCATAATGGATATTTAAGAGAAAAAAGACTGAATTTATTATCACAGAATTCGGAGAAATGGACAATTCCATTCATTATTCAATTGATTGGCGAATACGTTTATGAATTGCTTCCAATTATTGACAAAAAAATAAACGAAAACACTTTGGATTACTATGCTGAATTTAGAGCTAAAAACCCTAAATATTGGCAACAGACTGAAAGTAGAATGATAAGCTATTGGAATGAATATTATAGATACAAATTCCCGAAACTGAAAGAATATTTGGGATTTGAAATTGTTAATCGAGTAAAAAAACGAACGCACAACCACGTGTATAATTAATTGCTTGGTTCTAGCCTACTTACGAATATTCCTGCGGAATATTCTATTCGGTTTTTATTTGCTAAATTACGTGCTAAACCACGCAACTAATCATACACATACACGTTGTAGGTAATTTAAGCAATGAGCAAAAAAAGTGAACTATATCATTTAATAAGTAAAGAAAAACGAGACTCTCGAATTAAAGAAACTCGGAATTTTATATTGGAAAAAACCAATGGGAGTTTATTAAACAATCAAAAGTGGTATCGGATTTTTGAATGGATTGAACAGCATCACTCTGAATTTGAATTAAAAACTCTTCTGTCATCGGAAATTAAAAAAGCTGACCACATTTTTGAACTTGAAAAAAGCTCGATTTTGATTGACAATTCAGGCAATTTTATTGAGTTCTTGGAATTAGAGCAGATTATTCTGAAAAATAAATCAGAATTAAAAGTTGAACTGAAAAAGCTGAACGTGGAGTTTCTTGAACAAGCTGACTTTATCGAAATAAATGGTTATCGGAAATAAAAACTGTGATAGTAAGAAAGGAAATAAAAGATGACAATGAGCTTTATTTATATTTCAATGGAAAATTGATTTATAAGAGATGGCTGAATTTAGGATATGGGAAAGTTTTTGACACTCACGCTTTTGGAAAATATACTGATTGTAGCATTACCGATTTTGACCTTGACGAAACACCTGAATTGATTCACGTTAAAGCAAACTTAACATTATTGACAACTGAACAAGGTGGAAGAAAAACTGGATTCAAAACTGGATTAAGACCAAATCATGTCTTTGAATACGAAACAAATGGACAATTTAAATATGCATATATAGGAGATATTCAATTAGAACAAGATGAATTGATATTGCCTGGAGAAACTAAAGAGGTTTTAGTTCGATTTTTATCAATACAACCGATTGATGAATATATGGACATCGGACGAAAATGGTGGATTCACGAGGGAGCAAGAAAAATCGGAGAAGCAGAAATCATCGGAATTGAATTTCCAGAAACTGAATAAAAACTACCTACAACACCGTGTATAATTAATTGCTTGGTCACTGCCGACTTACGAAAATTCCGCTGGAATTTTCTATCTGTGATTTGTTTACTAATTTAGTTGCTTAACCACGCAACTAACCATACACAACAACGTTGCCATTCATTTTGACCCGTCCTGAATAAAGGCTACATAATTTTAAACATTATGTATAAAAATGACAAAGTAATTAGACGGTACTCAGAACCTTTTAAATTAAAAATTTTAGCCGAACTTACAACCGGAAAACATAGAAAGAGCGAACTTTGTAAACTCTACTCTATTGCACCTACAACAGTCAATGAGTGGATTAAAAAGTATAATCGTAAAGACTTAATGAACACCAGAGTAAAAGTGGAAACTAAAGACGAAATATCTAGAATTAAAGCGCTACAAAAAGAGAATGAAAAACTTAAAAAGCTACTGCTTAAAAAGGATCTCGATGCTATGGTAGAAGAATCTTACCTGGAAGTAGCTGCTGAAAAATTAGGATATAAAAATGTTCAGCAACTTAAAAAAAAACTCAATATCTAGCCTTTATTAAAACTAGAAATAGAGCTAAGGGATTTGCTTCTTTATCAACTATAGCTAGTTGTTTTGGACTTAAACGTGATGCGTATTACAAATACAAATCTAGAGCTGATAAACGTTTAAAAATAGAACAACAAATTATAGAAATTGTAAGTAAAAAACGTAAATCCCTTCCTAGAGAAGGCGTGCGTAAACTCGAAAAATCATTAGATAATGAGTTTGCTAAAGCCAACATTAAAGTTGGTAGAGATA
>NZ_JAHKQN010000017.1 GCF_018861125.1 Cellulophaga baltica
CGAAATAAAACGCTGTACAACAATGGCTATAGTTAATACGGGTTTTGGTGCTTAATCCAAAGTTTAGAGCTTTCAACCAAGTCCGCCAAATCTTTTGATTTGGCTTTAAAACAAAAAAGATAAAACAAAATAAAAAGTTTTGGCTAAGTGCTTAATCGGAAATTTAGTAATTTTAATTCCCGCACTAACCATAGCCTAAACGTTGTGCCCAATTAAAAAATCACGTTTCATAAGATAATTCAGATTAAATGATTGTATCTTTGATAGTATCAAATGATAGTATCACAAATGAAACCACCTTACGAAATAACATCTTCTATTTTAAAATTAATAACTTCCATTTCAGAGAAAATAGGAGAAGTAAATGCTAATTTATTAAACAAACCTTCACCGAAATTGAGAAAACAGAATAGAATAAAAACTATTCATTCGTCTCTAAAAATAGAAGGAAACACACTTACAGAAGAACAAATAACAGCACTTCTTGAAAACAAAAGAGTTATTGGTCCTAAAAAAGATGTTCTTGAAGTTTTAAATGCAATTAAAATCTATGAAAACTTAGAAGATTATAATCCTTCAAATGAAAAATCCTTTTTAAAAGCCCATCAAAACTTAATGGAAGGTTTAATTGAAAATTCTGGAAAATATAGAAATCAAAGTGTCGGAATTGTAAAAGGCTCAAAAGTTGAGCATTTAGCACCACCTTTTGGAAATGTGCCATACTTAATGAAAGACCTTTTTGAATATTTGAAAAAGTCTGATGAAATTGAATTAATTAAAAGTTGTGTTTTCCATTACGAAATGGAATTTATACATCCATTTTTGGATGGAAATGGTAGAATGGGAAGATTATGGCAAACTTTAATTTTAATGGAAAAATATCCAATTTTTGAGTTTTTGCCTTTTGAAACTCTAATTAGTAAAGACCAGGAAAAATATTACAAGTCTTTAGCAGAAAGTGATAAATCTGGAAAGTCAACAAAGTTTATTGAATATATGCTAAACGTTATTGATATTTCAATAAGTGAACTATTAGATTTCAATAATCGAACGTTAAATGAAAAAGATAGATTAGAATATTATGTTTCATTAAATAAAACTGATTTCACAAGAAAAGATTATATGGATATTTTTAAAGATATTTCTTCAGCAACTGCGAGTAGAGATTTAAAAAAAGGAGCTGAATTAAATTTATTTGAAAAAATAGGAGAAAAAAATAAGACAATCTATCGTTTAAAATAACTGGGCACAACAACGTGTATATTTAATTGCTTTATTGAGCCTACTTGTGAATATTCCTTCGGAATATTCACAGGTTCGTAAAAGTTTACTAATTTAGTTGCTAAACCACGCAACTAACCATACACAAACACTTTACCAGCAATTATGACCCGTCCTGAATAAAGGCTACATAATTTTAAACATTATGTATAAAAATGATAAAGTAATTAGACGGTACT
>NZ_JAHKQN010000007.1 GCF_018861125.1 Cellulophaga baltica
TTTTCAGCTTGTTGCCAACTTGTTTATATGCGGAACTTTCTTCCGGTTATAATGCCTTTTTGGTTGGCTATGCGGAACTTTTGTTCCGTTTTGCATTTTTTAGCCTCCGCAGTTTTAAGGTTGAAAATTCTTACTAATTGCAATATAAATATGTTTTGTAAATAAAACTATTTTTTAATTTACAGGTTGTCAAATATCAATAAGCTATTTTACAATAGTTTGCGGTTTTCCGCAATGACCCATCTTTTTTTTAAATTTTAATATTTTTTCTGGTTAAAAAAACTATACAAAACAGTCTTCTTACTTCTCTTTTTTAATTTTCTGCAAAGCAACTTTTGTATTTTCATTCTTGGGGTTTAATTCAAGTGCCTTTTCATACATTTCAATAGCCTCTTCATTCCTATTTGCTTTTACCAACGCTTCACCATAGCTATCATACACATTAGAACTACCCGGAAATAATAATGTGTTTGTTTTAAAAATGGCTAAAGCCTTGGCTATTTCTTCGTTTTGTAAAAAGGTGTAGCCTAATGTATTTAAATCATGCTCTGAACGGTTATTTATCTTCGTTTCAATGGTCATTTCAATGGCATTACTTAAAGCCTTTTTAAGCATAGTATTTTGTTGATTTGTAGGTAGTGTTTCACTATAAGCTTTGCTAATTATATGAACAATAAGTGCGGGGTTATCTTGAAAAATAGCATGAGTACTCCCTTTGGCTATACTATTTTCTACGTTTTTATTTTGCGCTCCAAAATCTTTATGAAGTTGCAACCAGCGTTTTGAAAGTACTGCTGGGAAACCGGGAAAAGAATTTTCAGGAAATACATTTATAATCGGTATTGTATTGGGGAAATTTACCTGCCTCCCATACCGCATTGTTCTATTGTAATTGTAGTTTAAATAATAGTCTCCTGTATTTTTTTCTATTTGGTTAATATCAACATTTGCATCTCGCATTGCTAATAATTCATCATTCCAGAAATTATTGAGTGTCACATCAATTAAAACAACCGATTTTACTTTTTCAGGATATTTATCTGCGTATAATAAGTTGTAAAGTCCACCATAAGAATGAGAAACTAGCAAAATATCATTATCATAACCCAATTTTAAAAGCCCAACTTCCAGCTCTTTTAAACCATTTAAAATCCCGTAATCTGTTGCATTTTTTAAATTCGGATTCAATTCACTTTGTCCAAAGCCAGATCTATCATAAGAGATTAATGTTGTACCTGTTACCTGATGTATTTGTTCTAAAATAGAGTTCCAGACTGTAGCATCATTACCTGCACCAGCTTCAAAAAGTATTGGTGTGCCCTCACCTTTTAATATATTGAAATGTATTTTATATCCTCCGACATCTACCAACGTGTCTTGTGCTTGTATGTTTACCGTAAATATTAAACATAAAATGATGATAAACTTAACGTAGTACATTTTCATTTGGTTGGTTTTAAACTGAGTGTATTCAAAATTGAATATACAATTTAACAATTTAAAACCGCATACATAATTAAAAATCAAAAAGTTATTTTTTGGTTACATTCAAACTTTGTTTAATTACTTTTTTTAATAAATCAATACTACTACCGGGCCCAATTGTTAAAAGTTTAGGTCCTGTTGTAGGTGTTCCGTTAAACGGCCGTACAAATACTTCGCCATCTGGTTTACGCTCAAAATAGGTGTATTTATCATCACCTTCAATTTGAGTGCACCCTTTTACTCTTAAAATAGTTTTGGGCAATCGTTTACAAATTTCATCTATTGAGGCTAGTTTTGGTACGCTAGGCAAATCTATAGAACAAGAAGACCAATGTGTTTTTAAATGTTCTATTTTTTTAATGGCTTTTTTTGATTGGGTGAGCTCTGGCAATAACTTTACATCAAGCTTATCTATTGTAATTATTTTAGCAAAAGAATTCATTTCTTTTAATGCTTTTACAACGGCTTCTTTTCTGCTTTCAGTAGCATTATCAATATGTGTTAATATAATTAATGATGATACGAGTATTTGGTTTGCTTCAAGTTCATTATGCTCACCTCTTTTTTGCCAATTATTTACATCTACTACGGATATTTGTATGGGTGGCAAAAACCGATCATTGAGCCCAACACCTAAAAATTCCATTAGTGAACAGGCATCAGATGTGCCGTTTGCTTCTATCAGCGTAATTCCGTTATCACGTTTTGGAATGCCATTTACATAATCTCTTAACTCATTTATGCCACTGCAACAAATACAACTACCGGTAAGTGCTTTTACCCATTTTGGAGCAACTTTATCGGTCAGTTGGTGCGCATCAATATACGCATTTTCATAATCGTTAAGTATCACATACGGGCTCCAACCAGCATTACTAAAACTGGTAATTAAATGTTTTAGCAAGGTTGTTTTTCCTGCTCCTAAAAAGCCAACAATAGTAATTATAGCTTCCATACAATTCTATAAAATTTTACGCTACTCTTCAGTCTATTTTAACGAAAATAATTTGTTATGCTAAGCTATGCACAAGCTCTAGTGATTGCAACTTATTAGTTAATTGATCTTATTTTTTATAATAAGTGTAACAATTCACACACTTTGGCGTCAAATAATTAAAATTTTAATACTTTTTAAATGCGTAGTTTATTAAAGACATTCAAACAAAAACTTATCCTGTTTTATAAATGTGAAGTAAAATCTTTTAATAAATTACTTGGTATTAAGTGATTATAGTTTCTTCTCTTAAATTTTAAAGAAAACAAAAAGCCAAATCATTAAAATTTGGCTTTCAATACTATAAATTACTTTATTATTAAAGCTTTTTTAAAGCTTCAACAATCTCGTCTGGTTCTGATCGTGTTCTATAATCTACATTCACGTAGTTCCATTTTACAATACCATCTGTACCTAAAATAAAAGTTCCTGGTATTGGTAATACATTTGCATTTCCATTATTCACCTTCTTTAAATCAAGACCGCGATCTACACGCATATGCTCCATTAAAAACTCTGGTACTTCCCAAGCTACACCGTATTGCGAAGCAACTTTAGCATCTTGATCAGAAAGCACAATAAAATCCATTTCACTAATTTCATTCTTTGATAATGAACCATCAGGCACTTCGGGGCTAATAGCTACTAATGTTGCACCTAATTCTTGAATTTCCCCTAATTTAGTCTGTAAAGCTCTAAGTTGTAAGTTGCAATACGGACACCAACTACCGCGGTAAAATGTGACAACTACGGGTCCTTTTTCTAATAACCCTGACAATGAAACTTGCGCACCCTCTGCATTAGGTAAATTAAAATCTGGAGCTTTATCATCTACTTTAAGTGCATCTTTACCTTCTTCAAATGCTTTTGCTTCTTTTATTACATCGTCAACGCCTTGCATAAATTCAGGTTTCGCTTTTCTGCCTGTCTCTATTTTAGCGTCGGTTTGTTCTCTTAATGTTCCCATTTTTCTTTTTTTATTGTAAAATCAACATTGTCTTCTTCTTCATTTTTGAAGCTCATAAAATTAGTGAAAACCTATTGAACAGTTAAATTATACAGATAGATAATTACTATAATGATATAAACGACTTGTATATTTTAAAAATTAAAATATACTGTTTGAAAAAAAAGAAAAATAGAGTCAATAGTATACATTAACGGCTAATTAAAACTCTTTTTCCGTCATTTGATTATTTAAAAATGCACCTGCCATATTCCCTGAAGCTACTGCAACAGATACAGATCTAAATAGACTAGCATTATCGCCGCAAGCAAGAATATTTTTTACAGTAGTTTTTTGGAACATATCTACTTTTAAAAGTCCGTGTTCGGTTAATTCACAACCAAGTTTTTCTGGAATATTTGTATGATGTTTAAATTCTGGTCGTGCATACAAAGCTTTAAGCTCAAAACTAGAATTATCAGTAAAAATAATCTCTTTAAGCTTTCCGTTTATATGTTCTAATGCTATAACTTCTTTTTCAATAATAGCAATATTATGTTGCTTTATTTTATCCGTTTGTTCTACTGTTAATGTAGATTTTCCATTGGTAAATACAGTAAGATCTTTGGTCCAGTTGCTAATAAGTTGCGCATAATGAAAAGCATTGTTTCCATTTGCTAAAATACCTGTTTTTATATTTTTTACTTCGTATCCGTGGCAATACGGGCAATGAATTACCGATATTCCCCAACACGAAGCAAAACCTTTTATATTAGGCATAATGTCTTTTATACCTGTCGCAAAAATAATTTTTTCTGTTAGAAATGTATCTTTCTTGTTGGTAGTAATTTCAAATCCGCCTGAAGTTTTTATAGTATTAACAACGAGTCCATCATAAAACTTAACCGTATCATATTTTTCAACTTGTTGTTTTGCAAGCTGTGAAATCTCTTTTGGTGTTTTACCATCTTGAGTTATAAAATTATGCGAATGTGGCGTTTGCTGATTACACGGTTGTCCGGCATCAATTATTAGAACATTTCTTAAGGCTCTCCCTAAAGCCATACCTGCTGAAAGTCCTGAATAACTTCCGCCAATTATAATTACTTCAAACATAATTTTAATGATTTATAGTTTTGAGTTTTAGTGTTAAAAGCAGAGAAAAGATTAAGACTAATAAATCAAACTTAGTTTAAAATACCTTTTACTTTTCCGTTTTCATAAAAGACAAATGTAAACCATTTTTTATTAATACAACTAAGTTGCATTAATAAAAGAGTCATAAAATTGAGGTAATTAAAATTATTGGTTTTCGTTAATTATAGCTAACCATTTTATTTTAAGTAATCTAAGGCATTTACCATTTCAAATTTCGGACTCCTTTTCATGAATTCCCGTAAAAAAGCGGTGTGAGCAACTCCCATAATAATAAAAACTCGATCCTCTTTTGTCATCGGAATTCTATTCAAATTTGAATATATTTTCATATTTCGTTCGTAAAATAATGCCGCTTGATTTGCTCCTTCAAAATTATTTTCTGTTCCCACATACAATAACTTATCTGCATTAGTATTTATTGAAAAGTCATGATAAGCAGGTTCATTCATTACTTTTAATTTTTCAACTAAAGAAAGGGAATCAAATGTTTCCATTCTTTTTTCTAATGTTGGGTAATCTTTAAAAGGTTCATTCGTAAGCTCTAAATATGTTTCTGAATCAATGGCATTAGTATATTCCGGACTGCGTTCAAAAAAATCCCCTACAGAATAGTTATATCCCATTTGATGATCTATGCCATATAATTTTTGAACATTGCTTAACCTTGCCACATCAAAAGCAACCATACTGCGCTCACCATAAATTGTATTTAATTTAGCTGGATTTTTTAAAAACTTTTGGTAAACGTTATTTATTTCATCATTGTATTCTGGCAAGTTTTCAATACATATAATTGTAGGTTTAAATGCTGCTAACATTTTTGAAAGTTCTCTAACCTCTTTATGAGCAGCTGCATCATTTTCATCAAATTCCGTTTTATGAGCATCAGGTGTGTTCCCAAAATGAAAGGTTGCAAAATTTAATACTTTAATTTTTGAACTTTCAACCTCAACAACTTCTTCTTTTAGTGGTTCTGATGGTTTATTTTCTTTATTACAGTTAAATAAAAATAATACACCTAAAAATAGTAATGCTTGTTTCATTGGTTGTTTTTTGAGTAACTAAAAATAATTGTTTGTAATCTTTACACAAAAGAGACACTCACAATTTTAAATTGTTACAGTACAGGTTTCAAAAAAATCTAAATTAATTTTTTTTATTTTCCGAAATCGTAGCAAAATAGAAATTCAAAAAATAGTTTATTGTATTTTCATTAACATATACACTAGGTATTTTTAGTAGTTTTGTAACACATGAAAAGCGGTCGGTTAAAAAATAGCATTACCTATCTGTTGCTTGTCATTTTCCTTTCGATGAAAATGGTAGGTCTTCATGAATTATTACATAATGACGACAAACACAAAACGGTACATTGCCTTGTTTGTGATCATTCAATTACACATAATTTAACTCCTGCAATTGCAACTAATCTAAATGATTATGCAATTGTGAACAGGGAAATTATTTTTCATAAAAAAAGCATTGAATCGTTCAGTGCTGTTCCGCAAAGTAACAATGTATCTGGTCAACTTTTCTCAAGGCCACCTCCTACACAATAGTCTATTACTTTTCCATTTTACGTAAAATAGAAGTCTAAATTCCGCATGTAAATATTCGGTTTTTGAACTTACTATTTCATTCTACGTAGTCCATTCAATTATCTAAAAAAACAGAAACAGCTTTGTTTCTAATTAATAGTACTATATACATGAAAAAACTTCCTGTAACCGTATTAAGTGGTTTTTTAGGCGCGGGTAAAACAACATTACTAAATCACATTTTACACAACAAACAAGGGCTAAAAGTGGCGGTAATTGTTAATGATATGAGCGAGGTAAATATTGACGCTCAATTTATAGCTAGTGAAAACACATTATCAAGAACCGAAGAAAAACTCGTAGAAATGTCTAACGGCTGTATTTGCTGTACCCTACGTGAAGATTTAATGATTGAGGTAGAAAAACTGGCTACACAAAACAAATTTGATTACCTATTAATTGAAAGTACTGGTATTAGCGAACCTATACCGGTTGCGCAAACTTTCACTTTTGAAAGTGAAGATGGCACCATAGATTTAAGCCGATTTAGTTATGTAGATACCATGGTGACTGTGGTAGATGCTTTTAACTTTTTAAAAGATTTTTCAAGTGCAGATTACCTTACCACTAGAGCGCTAACAACTATTGAAGGTGATGATAGAACTATTGTTAATCTATTAACCGATCAAATTGAATTTGCCAATGTTATCATTTTAAATAAAATGGATTTGGTATCTGAAACCGATTTAAAAGAGCTACATGCTATTATTAAAAAATTGAATCCTGAGGCTGTAATTATTAGCACTACAAATGCTGAAATTGAACCTGAAAATGTATTAAATACTGGGCTTTTTGATTATGAAAAGGCGGAAGCTTCCGCAGGTTGGATTAAAGAATTAGAAAACGAACATGTACCAGAAACTGAAGAATACGGTATTAGTTCTATTGTTTTTAGAAGTAAAAAACCATTTCATCCAGAGCGTTTTTTAAGCTATTTAAATACTGATTTTCCTAGAACAATTATACGTAGCAAAGGGTTGTTTTGGTTAGCATCACGACCAGAACAAGCGCTAATATGGAGCACTGCTGGCGGTTCTTCTAAAGCTGATAATGCTGGTGTTTGGTGGGCGTCAATGCCATATGGGGAACGAATTAATTATGCAGCTTATGCTGAAAACACAACTCAAATTGAAGCTGGTTGGGATCCTATATTTGGTGACCGAAAAACAGAACTAGTTTTTATTGGTCAATATTTAGATAAACAAAAAGTTTTAGGGCAGTTAAATGATTGTTTATTAAATGATCATGAAATTAGATTGTGGCAAGATGATTTATTCACCCAACAAGACCAATGGCCTATTGCTCGATAAAAGTAGATAAAAATGGTAAGAACAACAGACGTAACTTTTAGTTACCCCAAAAAAACAGCTGTTTTTAACTTTCCTGATATAGATCTTAATGAAGGTGAAAATCTGCTAATTTTAGGCAAATCAGGAATAGGAAAAACAACATTATTACACTTATTAGCAGGTTTATTACAACCTGCTAGTGGTGCTATTACTATTGATCACAACCGTTTAAATTCATTTTCTAGCAACAAATTAGACCGGTTTAGAGGTTTAAATATTGGACTTGTTTTTCAAAAAAACTACGCAATACAATCTTTATCTGTTATTGATAATTTACAAGCTAGGCTACTTTTTAGTAGAAAATCTATGAATAAAACATTCGTATTTGACCTACTAAAACAATTGGATTTATTGGCCTTAAAAAATAGCAAGCCTAATGAGCTTAGTGAAGGGCAATTGCAACGTTTAGGTATTGCAATGGCTGTAGTTCATTATCCGCAAGTTATATTAGCCGATGAGCCCACCTCTAGTTTAGACGATGAAAATTGCAAACTAGTTATTGAATTGCTTTTACAACAAGCAAAGCGTACCAATGCTAACCTAATTGTGATTACGCACGATCATAGAATTAAGTCATTATTTTCAAAATCTATCGTATTATGAATATATTGAAAATAAGCATGCTGAACATGAAATCTAAAGCGTTATATACTTTTTTAAGTGTCGTTACTTTAGGTTTAAGTATTGCGTTGCTTTTAGGTATAAAAGCATTGACCACCTCTTTCGAATACCAAATAGAAAATAATTTGGCGGGTATTGATTTGGTTGTTGGTGCCAAAGGTAGTCCACTACAACTAGTATTAGCCTCGGTATTACATATGGATAATCCTACGGGGAATATCAACTATAACGAAGCAAAAAAAATTGCTAAGAACCCTTTGGTAAAAACTGCGGTGCCCATCTCATATGGTGACAATTACAAAGGCTACAAAATTGTAGGCACTACTGATGATTTTGCAAGCTTATACAATGCTAAATTGGCAACAGGAGCTACACCTAATAAATCAATGCAAGTAGTTCTCGGTCATACAGTAGCGGAACAATTACATTTAAAATTAGGAGATCATATTTTAAGTGCACATGATTTGGTAGAAAAATCTGAAGAGGTGCATGATGAAGAATTAGAAGTAGTAGGTATTTATGCACCTACACACACCGTTATTGACCGACTAATTACCACAAAACTTGAAAGTGTTTGGGATCTGCACCATCACGAAGAGGAAGAGCATCATGAAGAAGAACATGATGAGCATGAGGAAGCCCATCACGAAACCAAACATCAACATAATGAAAAAAAAGAAATTACTTCTTTATTGCTTTCATTTACTTCTCCAATAGGACTTTTAACCTTACCGAGACGCATAAACGAAAAAACAAATATGCAGGCTGCTTTGCCTAAATATGAGTTAGATAAGTTGTATCAATATACAGGTGTCGGACTTAAAACAGTATTATGGATTGCTTATTTAATTTTAGTAATTTCAAGTTTAACACTTTTTGTAAGCTTTTACAAAATGGTAAAAGAGCGAGCTTTTGACTTAGCTCTTTTGAGAACTTACGGTGCCAGTAACTTTCAATTGGTTAGAATGATTTTGTATGAAGGAATCATAATTGGAGTTTTAGCTTACCTCACAGGTTTTTTAATATCAAAAATTGGAGTGTCTGTTTTATTACAAAGCATACAAACAAATCAAATTCAAAACTTAGCGCAAGGCCTGCCGTTTATGGCATATTTGCAAATAGCAGGTTTGATTTTTACTGTTATTATTCTCTCCATTTTACTTGCTATTTATCCAATAATTAAAATGAATATATCAACAATTCTAAGTCATGAAAAATAACCTTTTATTTACCTTTCTATTTCTAACTTGCATCTCTTGTTTCAGTCAAAAAAACATCACATGGGATAACCTCGCTGATGTAGAATTTTCAGAGAAATTTTTCCCTACATATGGGGAATACTTTTTATACCCAGCATTTAGTGATACCATGCAATCATTAGAAGGAAAACAAGTGACAATTACTGGCTACTTTTTAAATATTGATCCTGATGGAAAATTATTTATTGTCTCTAAAGGGCCAATGGCTTCTTGTTTTTTCTGTGGTGTTGGTGGACCTGAAACGGCCGTAGAAGTTCAATTTAAAGAAAAACCCAATTTTCAAACCGATGAAATAGTAACCATTACAGGCACTTTAGAATTAAACGCCGATAATGTAGCACATTTTAATTACATCATAAACGAAGCAGAAGGACTATTAAAAAACTAATTAACAACACTATTAAAATGAACAGAAGAAAATTTTTCAGGAACGGATCGCTATTCACTTTAGGCACCACATTGTTAAACCCTATTAGTGGTAGCGCAAACACTTTTTCGCAAGCAATTGGAAACAAAAACAAAAAAGCGAAAAACATTATTATCGTTGTAAGTGATGGTATGAGTATTGGTACGCTAAACATGACCGATTTGTATTTATCGCGTAAAACAGGCAATGGCACCAATTGGTTGCAATTGTATAAAGATAACCGCGTAAAAAGAAGTTTGATGGATATGGCTTCCGCAAGTTCTATTGTAACCGATTCTGCAGCAGCAAGTTCTTCTTGGGGTGGTGGTGTTCGTATTAATAATGGTGCTTTAAATGTTAGTGAAAATGGTGAAGAACATTTACCTATTTGGCAAAAGTTTAAAGCTGTTGGTAAAAAAGCCGGGTGTGTTACTACCGTACCTATTACACATGCTACTCCTGCCGGTTTCTGCATCAATTCTAAATCAAGAAATGAACAAGAAACTATTGCCGAGAAATATTTAGATTTAAAGTTTGATGTGATGATGGGTGGCGGTAATAAGTATTTTTCTTCTGAAAGTAGAAAGGATAAAAAAGATATGTACAAAGCCTTTACTGCTAATGGTTTTGAAGTTGTTCAATCAAAAAAAGAAATGTTTAATGCCACTACAGACAAACCTATTATAGGGGTTTTTGATGAAGAAGGGCTCCCCTATTCTATTGACCGTGAAAATGATAAAGAATTACATGAAAAAATTCCGACATTGGCTGAAATGACAAAAAAAGCTATTGATAGTATGAAAGACCATGCTGAAGGTTTTGTTTTACAGGTTGAAGCAGGAAAAGTTGATTGGGCAGCACATGGTAATGATATTTCAGGACTTATTTACGATCAAGTAGCACATGATGAAGCGGTAAAAGTAGCCATGGATTTTGCTGAAAAAGATGAAGAGACTCTAGTAATTATTACTACAGATCATGGTAACGCAAACCCTGGTGTAATTTACGGTAAATATGCGAATAAAAATTTTGATACCATACAAAACTACAAACACACAAATGATTGGGTTTTGAATGGTGTTACAAAAACCACTTCTGCGGCGACATTAAAAGAACGTATAAATTATGCCAATAACATCAGCATTACCAACGAAGAGGCAAAACTACTTTTAAACTATTATACAGATTTAAGTAGCGAAGAAGGACTTTACAACCCAAAACACCTGCCTTTTAATGCATTAGCATCTATACAAAAACAATACAACTCTGTAGGTTGGATAAGTATGCAACACTCTGCAGACTATGTTGAATTGGCAATGTACGGCCCTGGTAGTAATTTATTACAGCCCTTTATTAAAAATACAGACTTGCATTATTTAATGTTGGAAGCTGCTGAAGTTGAAAATAAATTTTAAACCATAATTTTTATAAAGCTAAAAACCTTCTGAGCAGTCAGAAGGTTTTTTTTTACAAATAATCTCTTTCTTTTATTCTATTTCAGTTGAATGTGAATATGATCATCGTGTCTTACGGCGCTACAACCATGATACCTAATCTTATTATTATTTAATTGCATTCTGTTTTTTAAATGGGGTTCAATAAATAACTTCCCTAAATCACTACTTTTTAAAATATTCTCAATGAGCTCTTTAGTCCCGTTTTCTGAAAAAACTAACTCTTTATTTATTTCGCCTAATGTTAGATACTTTGAAAAATCATATTGAATAAAGCCATTGCCTATACACTTATCTATTTGATTATACTCTCCTTGTTTTGGGTTTTCAAAAAGTCCATAACCACTGTTTGATTTTTGTTTATTTGAAACATCTCCATTTTTGGTCTCGTAGATTAAACTTAGGTCTATTTTCTTTCCGTCATTATGACTTAAATGTGGTAACAAAGGAAATTTGTTTATAAAAGGAAAACTTGCATCTAAATAATGAATTTCAATAGCTGTGCCATTTAGCTCCTTTATTGTTGCTCTTAATAAATCATTAAGTTCAGGAGTTACATAATTTCTGTTCAATAAAACAGTCATGTAATTTGCAGGGTTTATTTTCTTAGAGTGCTTTACTTTTTCTCTTCCAAAAAGTGGAGCTACTAGCGGTACAAGTATAAGAGTTGAAAATAGGTAAAGGCTTATAAAAACAATTAGTGTTTTAAATCTCAATTTTTTATTCCATTGTTTAATAATAATTAAACTTGCTAAATACACTACCCCACCAATTTGGGTTAGTATGGTCAAAAGAATAAATAGAACTATTCTATATGCTATTTTTATTAGGTTTTTCAAGTATAAGTTTTATCTAACGAATGCATACAAACATTCTTTTAATTAAAAAAGTTACACATTATATACTACTCTCTAAGCTATTCAGTTTATATTAATCTTCTAACTAACATTTTGTTTTCAATAGTTATTGGTTGTAATCAGAAGTTATTCTTATCTAAAATTTGGACTATAAACCTCATGCTGTAATCCAAATTCTTTTTCTAAAAAGTTAATAGCTATTTTACAAATAGCTTCATTACTTAATGAAACTAACATTTCTTTTTGGGTATATTTTTTATTCAAAAGTGTAATATCAAAAGCATTAAAATCTGAAGCCAAATCTGGTTTTGCTACAGAAAACCATGCCATTTTCTGGCTTCTTTTAAACTTTAATATAGCTACATCAGTTTTATTATTTAAATCAATTTTCTTTTTCAATATAAGTTTATCACTAAAAAACAAACCTCTATATAATTCTGAATTTAGACTTAACAATCCTCGTTTTGTAAATGCTAAACAAACCAATAATACATACATTAAAATGAACACTAGTAAAATAAAATTACCAATAGCATTTAAACCCATAGTTATTAGTGAAAATATTATGAAGATAAAAGGAGCCCCAATGGTAAGTATTAGGTGTATTTTTTGATGGGTTTTAAACCTACTTTCTAATACTAACTTTTTGGCATTCATTTAATTTAGCGGGTTAAGGGGTTCAAGGTATTAATTAATACGGTATTAAATTTGACATATTTTAAAACCGTAAACGAAACTCACGTTTAATTAATTTTAATACTTGCATTCATATTTCTCAGTATGCTAACCACACTTTTAACCGCTAAGAAACTTGTTTTTGGGTTACTAGGGCTTGGTTGGTTTTCAGTTCGAGTATAAATTTTACCAAAATCACCTTCGCATGTAATCTCATGCATATTGCTAGTCGTGTAAGGATCAGCAACTATTTGAATAGTTAAATCTTCACATTTTGATGCAAAATAGATACTTGCTCCTACATTTATATTTTTAGGAAATAAACTTACAGCCTCACTAACTTTACCTTCCCAGATAGTTTGAACGGTTTTTATTGATGATAAATCAATGTTTGAAGTCTCAAAAAATGGAGCACCCTCTAAACTTTTAGGATGTTTTGTTGTTTTTAAATTAATTGAAGAAATCTCATCATTCACTGCTTTTATAGCATCAAGCCCTGCAATTGCCCCTACTGGTAAAATTACCTCGCAATTTTTTAAGTTGTTTAAAACTGCTTTATTTTGATACAAACCACCTGTACTAATGGCTATAAATTTTAAACCCTCACGATCAAGTTCTTCATATTTTAATAACTGTGACACTACATCTTTAGTGGCACATTCAATAATAATATCAACATCGTTAATTAGGTCTGCAGTAATTTCTTTTCTAATGCTTACTGGTTGATTTTTAAAGTCAAAACTATCTTTATCAATTTCTCTTCTAGCTACAACATAACTTAATTCAAAACTAGGTTCGTTAACCACCCAATTTGCAAGATATTTACCAATATTACCGAAACCTATTATCGCTACTTTCACAAAATTATTTTTACTATTCAATTAAAATATTTGAATAAAATTACAACAAAAATTTCAATCGAAAATGTAACTAATTAAAGGTTTGAAAATGAGATATTAGCAGTAGAACTAGTTTTTCACCTCAGTTATTTGTTGTGCTTAATATTTTTCCGCACGTAACTTCAATTCCCGATTCATTTGTTCAAAACCATTCTTGGTTTCCTTGTCTAAATTCTTGGTAACTAATTTGACTAATATTCCGCTAAAAGTTTCGCTCTGCTCAAAATTGGTCGTTCCGTTTCCGTTGTCAGTCAGTTTGAATTTATGTTCTCCGTCAAAAAGTCCTTTGAACCAAAGATGACCAAGCCATTTTAATTCTGTATTTTCTTTAAAGGTCAATACGATTGGTTTAAAGATCATTCCTTGTAATTTTACCTGAATTTGGTTTCCAACTTTTACTTCTCCATTTACCGCCTTAATAAATGAATTCCATTCGGGATATTTTTCAAATTCGGTAAGTGTTTTCCATATTTTCTCTTTACTTGCGTTTATCGTAATCGATGTGTTAATTTGCTTTGCCATAATTTTTAATTTATCTGACAAAGTTCGGTTCAAATCGAGTTCTTGCTCTTGACAAAAATCAAGAAATCTTTTTGTTTCTTATTCTACTGAAAGTTTCAGGCGACATTCCGAGCATTGAAGCTAGATATTGTAATGGAACTTGGTTAAAAAGCTCTTTATTGTTCTCAAAAAGTTTATCATAACGTTCTTCGGCACTAAGTGATAAATGGCTAAAAACTCTATCTTCTAATTGAATGAAACAACCTGCAATAAATTGTTTTTCCATTTCCGCCCAATTTGGAACTAAATTGTTCAAAAGTGCGTAATTTTCTTTATCGATTGTGTAAAGTTCACAGTCCGTTAATGCCTGAATATTCCATTTTGCTCTATGTTTGAATGTAAAACTGTACAAATCGGTTATGAAATAGCCTTTGGTAGAAATCCATTGCGTAATTTCTTTGTCATTAGCGTTTGCAAAAACTCGAATAAAACCACTTCGCACAAAACTCAGTTTTTCGCAATATTGACCAGATTTCGTGAAAAACGCTCCTTTTTTCAGTTCCGATTCCGTGAATAGGGATGTTATGTTGTCCATATTTTGGTTTGTGATTCCAAAGTAGGAAGTAATATATTGCTGTAATTCTGTCAATTTCCTGAATGTTTTTTTTACATTAAGTACAACGGCAGTTTGTCTAATAACTTACTGCTATTTTATATATTTCTACTAAAATACAGTTTTTTGAATTAGCTGTATACCAAGATTTTATTTTTTAAATTATCTAGGTATTCTACTTTAAAACTCATTAGAATAGCTTTTATAAGTCTAATACAAGTAATGTTAGTATAAAAAATAGACGTTCTTGTTTTTCTAATGATGATATAATTAAAACTCCGCTTGCGTTTTATTGTTCCGTACGAATATTCAACAATAACTTGCCTTAATAGCAGTAGCTAATAAGTTATTAAAACAGTGCTTTGCTATTGCAAAATCTAAAAGGCCGTTTGATGAAACTTACGTTTCTATATTGCCTAAATAAATAGAAAATTAATACAATAAAAAAGCTCAAAGAATCTGTTTTTGAATCTATGAGCCTAGAGTAATAGTATCTAAATTTAACGAAGATTTTGTTTGTTTTTTACCTCAGTTCTTTGTTGGTACCAGTATTTTATCCGTCAATCAGTATTTCAGTTGCTTTTAAATCAGACATTGTCATTGTAATTGTATGATTTAAATCGTGTTCCGTTTCAAATGCTATTTCCCAAGATTTAGGTTCATTTTTGCATCTTGGTAAAAACAGATAAACCGCTTTAAATTCTTTTCGGAAATCGGTTATCTTAAAATCTTCTTTCCAGTTTTGGAATTCGTTTTCAATTAATGGCCTTACTGAAGAGATTATTTTGTCATAATCAGATTCAATTTTGCGAAAGAAATCTTTCTGTAATTCTGTCGGTCCAGTTTTATTTCCCTCAATTCCAATTTCTATAATGTCATCAGTTGGTTTAAAGTGTCTTCTGCATTCAAAATAGTTTTTAAGCGGTTCCTTTTTGTCCTCAAGAAAAATCATTTTCCCAAAGAACTCATTATCTATTTTAATCGTCTTTCCAAAAATAAATTCAAATATTCCCATATCAGCCTACCAATCTCTAGCTGCAATTAAATCTTCAGTATCAGCTTCAAAACCATATGATTTAGAGATGAACTCAAAATCCATTGCGATACATTCTCGTGCAGCAGTTTCTATTTCACTATCATTTTCATAAAACTGTTCTTGTAAGTCGTTAAATTTATTCGTTGCGTTATGAGTCAAAGTGTATAATTCTTCAAGAGTTTTTGGCTTTTCATTTTCTATTTTACAGCATAAATCAATTAGAATGTTTTTTCCTTTGTCAACAAGATTATTTGGAAAATATTGGTCTTCATACATTTCTTTAAAAATTGAATACTCAATCATTTTTTCATTCGTTAATTCCATTTGTTTTATGTTTTTAGATTGACAAGAAATTAGAGTTAGAACTAAAATTATTTGATATTTCAATGTTTTATTCATATTGGTGCCAACGTCTCTGCTCGTATGGTTAATACGGGATTAAAAAGTGAATAATTTCCGATTAAGCACTTAACCAAAACTGTTTATTTTGATTTATTTTTTCCTATCCAGAGCAAAATCCAAAAGATTTTGCGGACTTCATAAAAATACACAAACCTTTCGGTTAAGCCCGAGGCCCGTATTGTTTATAGGTTTTGTTGGCATTAGTTTTTTAGATTAGTGCTTATTGTATCAATGTATTCTTTTCTTAAATCAGCTAAAAAAAACTTCATTATTTTGTCTAAGTCCTTTATCGAGAATTCTTCTTTTTTATTTAACATTTTGACAAACTTCTTTATTTCAGGGTTTTTTTTCCTTACTTGGGGATAAAGTTCATTAATTACTTTTTTATTTTTTAATAGTAATTTTTGACTTGAAGAGTAAAGTGGATAGAATTTTTTACCTGAAGCATAAATTCCTGATAAAATATCCAACTCATGTATAAACTCTGAATTAAGAGTTCTCTTATATATTTTATTTAAAGATTCCCTTAGAATAAAGAGGATTTCTTTGAATTGATTTAAAGTAGTTTCGTCTTTTTTAGTACCAATAAATACTTGGATAGGCTTTATGCTAGAATAAGAATCTAAATAATCAATAATCATTTTTTTTGTTTTATTATCTAATTCAGCTTGTTCAACTTTGGCTTTTGATAGTTTGAGATATCTCTCCATGTCACTTAAGTTGTCATGGATATAAACCAAATCCTTATTGTCTTCAATCGCCATTTTCAAGTATTGATATTCCATATTCAATTCGAGAAGAAGTGAAGATTCTTCAGTTTGAGCATTGATTTGAGTTGTGCTTAAACTGATTAATAGTAAAATTAAATATTTATTCATCTTTTTTTAATGTCTTGTCC
>NZ_JAHKQN010000002.1 GCF_018861125.1 Cellulophaga baltica
TCAATATGTTGCACAACGTCTCGTATATGAAAAGTAGCGCTGAAAGTAAGCGATAAATTTCGGATAATACACAAGCCGAATTTTTAAATTTTATTAATTACTTTATTTTTGAGAATTCGTCAAATTTAAAAATTTGGCGACTTTCCAAAAATGCCCAAGCCTTTGTATTAGAAACAACTTGCGCTATTTTTTATATACTTTGTTGTAGCACGTTATTAACGCACTCTAAATCCGTTTTCTGTCAGTTCAAAACCTATTTCAACTGTTTTTTCGTTTTCTATATTTTGAATTATTAAGTCAATTTCTTTTGAAGACAAACCTAATCCATATCCTAAGTCATCCAATTTAGTATTGTCCTGTGGGTTTGTTGGTATATTTACTAATATTCCGCAAGCGTAACCTAAATTATTTATTATTGGACTTCCGCTATTACCTCCTTTGACTCTTGCATTTAATAATAAGTAATCAAGTCTGTCTAAATAGGAGTTTTCGATACCAAGAATATTTCCTTTTGATGCTCTGATTGTAGAATTTACAGTAGCTAACTCAGCAATTTGAAAGGCATCAAAACCTGGAATTGGCGGATATCCAATAGTTAATATATCATCTAAAATTTTACATTCGTCTGTAAACATTGGTATGTGTATTTCATTTAGTTTATTGACTTGAATTATAGCAATATCTACATTTTCGTTTTGAGATTTATAAATTTTAATAGGTTCAACATTTACTTTTTCAGACAACGGTATTTGTACTTCTGACATTTTATCAATGCAATGATATGCTGTAATTATAAAAAAATCTGTTGCTGTTCGCATATAGAAGGCAGTTCCAATGTCTGGTTTTCCTTCTATTGTTGTAGCTATTAAAGGAAATATTGAATTTTGAAACTTATTTCTAACTGATATAAACCCACCACATAACAAGTCATAACTTTCATTCAGTTCATTTTTAGGGGATTCAATCATTGAAACATAACAAGGTCCCATCATTGACCTATCTTTATTCCCAACTCTTAGTAATATGTTTTGTCTTTCCAGAATATCACAGAACCTTACGATTTCCAACAAATTCATACCTGATTTTGAGTTGTTAAAATCAGCAATTGAGGTTGGCTGAGTACTCCCATTTACTTTTGGCAAAGTAATAGGGCTAAAAAATTTTACTATTTCTATCGCTAATCCCATAAGTTTCTTCTAATGTGCTACAACGTTCAGGCTATGATTAGTGTGGGGAGCAAAGAAGCAATTCCTAAACCGCCACAGCTCGTAGCCAAATCTTTTTGTTTTGTTTTGTTTTATTTTTTCTTGTTCAAAGCAAAATCCTAAAGATTTTGCGACTTCATAAATATACACAGACCTTAGCGTAAAAACCTAAACCCCACATTAATTATAGGCATTGTTAGCCACAGGTTTTTTATTCAGCATCAGAATATTCCATTAAATCGGCAGGCTGACAATCAAGAGCTTTACATATAGATTCTAATGTCGAAAAACGAATAGCCTTAGCCTTTCCCGATTTTAAAATTGAAATATTGGCTGTTGTAATTCCAATTATTTTTGCGAGTTCTTTACTTTTCATTTTTCGTTTGGCTAGCATAACATCAAGGTTTATTATTATAGCCATAAATTAAACTGTTAGTTCATTTTCTTCTTTTATATTTTTTGCCAAATTGAGCGTGTTACTTTGGATGATAAAAAACATTCCAATAATCGTTAAAAAGAGAGGAACTAATAAGTTGGTGTCATAAATTAGTTCAAATTTACCTCCATAGAGTTTATTTAGCCACAGAATAGCATAAAGTGCAAATGAAATAATTCCAGTAAGCAAAAAATGACTCCCTGATTTTTTTAAATTGCCAATAATTTTTTCCGAGAAATATTTATTTGATAGTAAGAACCTTGCCATTTTTCTTAAAAAATATAATCCTCTTAGAAATATTACGTAAGTGATTAAACTCAAAATTAGAATTGCCCAATAGAACATACTCCAATCTTCAACATTTATATTGACTTGATTGATATTTACAATGCCAAAGGGTATAATAAATACTATTCCAATCAATCCAATAAAGTGAAGGAAATAAAGAATGTCGACTAGCGATTTAAATAAAATGGTGTTTTTCATGTTCGAATAAATTATTATTCAAATATAATAAAATTATTGATAAACAATAATATAATTATGAAAAACGATATTTTTTAACTTGAGACTAACGGTCAGGCTATGATTAGTGCGGCGCGGAAATCCGATGGATTTCCAACTACGCGCTAAGCAAAAGCTTTTGGTTTTGTTTTTTCTTTTTTAGTTCGAAAGCAAAATCCCAAAGATTTTGCGACATCATAAATATACACAGACCTTGGCGTAAAACCCAAAGTCCGTATTAATTATAGGCATTGTTAGCAAAAGTACTTTTCTATTCTTGATAACCTAAGTCAGTCTAAGGTCAGTTTAGAAAAAGTCTGGAAAGGTATAATTAAAATATAATTTTGCAAATGATTTAATTACTAACATTGGAATAGGCCAAGTCATAGCAACAATCATAAAAAATTGAAAAATAGTTCCGAAAATTGATGAAATCTGTTTCTCTTTTATCTTACGTTTAATGGAAGGTATCGAATAAACAATTAGTAAAACGTATCCAAAAATTCCAACTATCGATAATCCGGTCATTCCAACAATTCCAGCCATTACCATAATCCATTTCAGATTACCAAGCTCATTCAGCGTTTCTAAATTGGAAGGATGTAATGTTATCAGCAAACTGATTATTAAACTTATTCCTAACGCGATATAAAAATTGGCATTTTCTTTTAAGTCCGATAATTTATCCACTTTTAGAAGTAGTAAGAGTTTTGTTTTGCTTTTCAATTCGGTCGTATTCCTAATTTAGATTTGTTTTTAGGTATTTTTGCTAACGGTTCGTATATGGAAAGTAGGGCAGATGATAAGCACTACATTTCGAGTTTAATACTTAGCTAAATATAAAAATTTTGTTTTTAATTTTCGTTTAAATGCCAAATTTTATATTTAGCGGACTTTGTAAATAAACACTGAACTTTAGAGTTAGCACAAAAGCCCTATTTTTTATATATATTGTTATGTGCAGGCTTTATTTCCGTTTCAAATTTTCACGAGCTTTAAAAATATTACTTATCTCAAAATAATAAGTTTTATCTTCTCCATTTTCATCAGTAACTTCCATTCGGTCACAAACTCCACCATCTATACTTTGAGTTTTTAATTCGACTCCGAGCATATTTAAAATAAAATACTCTTCAGATATTTGTATCACAGACCAACCATTTTCGCAAGATTTTCCATCTCCATTATTAACAATCGACCTTAAAAGTCCAAATTGAATTGTTTTATATTTTTTTGCATTAATTGTATCTCCGATAATTTCATAGGTCTGTCTTAATATTTTATGCGCTGTCATACTCGTGTAGTCAATACTCAACATTTTTTTTGTTGTAGTAATAATGCTGTCGTATTTCGATTCAGACATTTGTCGATACATTCCTTTTTTCAAATCTCTAAATTCAGAACTTTTTTCAGACGCAATTTTGAATTGTTCACTTTCAATAAAACTTTCTCTAAATGATTTATAGTCAATATCAGTTTTACTGTTTTCAAGGATTTGGACCGTTTTACTGAAATTATCATCAAATTCAGGGATTTTTATTTGCGTTTCCGTTTGTCCAATTACAATGGTGAAATTGAAAAGAAATATTAAGGTTATAAAACAATGTTTAATCATAGTTTGGATTTTTTTCAGCTTGCATATAACGTTTAGGCTATGGTTAGTGCGGGAATTAAAATTACTAAATTTCCGATTAAGCACTTAGCCAAAACTTTTTATTTTGTTTTATCTTTTTTGTTTTAAAGCCAAATCAAAAGATTTGGCGGACTTGGTTGAAAGCTCTAAACTTTGGATTAAGCACCAAAACCCGTATTAACTATAGCCATTGCTGTACAGCGTTTTATTTCG
>NZ_JAHKQN010000023.1 GCF_018861125.1 Cellulophaga baltica
CAGGACAAGACATTAAAAACCAATCTAAAAACTGAATGAAAATCTTTGCAATTAGTGGACTTGGTGCTGATGAAAGAGTTTTTAAATATTTGACTCTTGAATACGATTTAATTCCTGTCGAATGGATTAAACCTAAAGTTAAAGAACCAATTGTTGAATATTCAAAACGGCTGATTAAAGAATATGGAATCGGAAATAAAGAAGAGTTCGGAATTTTAGGAGTCAGTTTTGGAGGATTAATTGCAACTGAAATAAGTAAATTGACAAAACCAAAATTCACAATTCTAATTTCATCTGTAGAAACTAGAACTGAACTTAGTGGAATTATAAAATTTGCTGGAAAATCAAAACTGATTGAATTAGTTCCTGAAAAACTATTAAATCCACCAAAAGTAATTGCTTACTATATGTTTGGAACTAAAAACAAGGTATTATTGGATTCTATTTTAGACGATACTGACTTGAGTTTTACAAAATGGGCGATTAGAGAATTGCTGAATTGGAAAAATCAATCACACTTGCAAAATTTGATTAAAGTATGCGGAACAAAAGATAAATTACTTCCACCAAAAGGAAATAATAATATTTTGATTGACAAAGGAGAGCACTTTATGATAGTTGACAGAGCAAAAGAAGTGAGTGATATAATAAATGGAAAAATAAAAACGCTCTACAACACTATATATAGCAAATTGGGCGATTAGTGCTTAATCAAAAGTTCATTGTCTATTTACAAAGTCGCCAAATCTTTTTATTTGGTATTAAATGAGAAAAATTAAAACAAAATAAAAAGATTTGGCTTGTGGCTTAACCGAAAGTTATTTTTTACTTTCTGCCCCACTTGCCATATATTTAACGTTGGCAACTATTTGACCAACTCATCGCTGAAAAACAACAATTCAGTAAATAAAAATAAACTAAATGAATTTATTGTCTGAATTTTGTATCGTTAGATACAACTGAAAAATGGAAAAAACGATACAAATATTAATATACATTCACGCAACATTTGGTGGTTTTGCTTTGCTTGCAGGTTTGATTTCAATAATTGCCAAAAAAGGAAAAAATATTCACAGAAAATCTGGACTGATTTTTTTCTATTCTATGATATTATCTGGAATAATAGCTATGATAGTTGCTGTTTTGCCCAAACACGAAAGTCCATTTTTATTCGCAGTCGGAATTTTTAGTCTATATTTTGTTTTAACAGGAAATAGAGCTTTGAATTTTAAAAGAAAACATCCTGATTTGAAAATTGACAAATTAATATCAATTATTATGATTATAACTGGAATTTTAATGATTTCACTACCAATCATACTAACGAAAAGTATAAATATAATTCTTGTCGTTTTTGCAATTGTTGGAATAATATTTTCTGTAAGAGATTTAATATTATTTAAAAACCCTGAACGATTGAGAAAAGGATGGTTGAAATTACATTTAGGAAAAATGTTAGGAGGTTACATTTCAGCAACAACTGCATTTGTAGTAGTGAATGAATTTTTTCCAAGTTTTTATGGTTGGTTTATTCCTGGAATTATTGGAGGATTTATAATAACATATTGGATGAGAAAAATGAATAAAAAAACAAAAACAGTTGCCAACACCGTATAAAATTAATTGCTAGTTTTAGCCAATTTACGAAAGTCCTTGCGGACTTTCTATCTGTGATTTATTTGCTAACTTTAGTGCTTAAATCACGCAACTAATCTTATACAACAACGTTGTAACCAATTTAAAAAAGCCTTTAAAATATAAGAATGACCAAACAAATAATTCTACTACTAATTACAATTCTTCTAACTTCTTGTAAAGGAAAATCACAAAACAAACAGAATTCCAATATGATTGCATTCGAAAAAGTCCAAGAAATGTTTACAAACATGCACTCAAACGGAGTTGATACGGAAATCAAAATGTTATATGGGTATTTCTTCACTAATGTTGAACCAAAACAATTAGAAAAAGTATCGGAACATTTAAAAAAAGACGGATTTGAATACGTTGACATTTATCCAGATGATACAGGAGAATACTGGTTGCATATGGAAAGAATTGAAATTCATGATGCAAATTCATTATTCGAACTGAATAAAAGTCTATATGCAGTTGCAGATGAATTCAATGTAACATCATATGATGGATTTGATGTTGGTAATGCCGACAAAAACCAACCAATAGAAAGAGATACTTATGTAGTTCCTGAAGAATATGGTACAAACGATTTAATTATTGAAGGCGTACCCAAACTAATTGTTGCAAATAAAGGATTCGAACGGTTTCCTCATAAAGAAGAATTCTTTTATTTCATTGAAATCAAAACAAAATACGCCATTGAAAATGCTTCTAAATTACCATCAGAAGATGAATTGGAGGTTCTTGACAATTTTGAAATGTTTATTGAAAGTAATTTGACGCAAAACAAGATATCCAATTACTACATTGGTCGTACAACCTACAATGAAGAAAGAGTATTCAACCTTGTAACAAATGAAAAAGATGGTGCAACTGGACTCATGGAATTTATAAAGGAGAACGGAAAACAGAGAGAATTTGAGTATAAAATAATTGAGGACAAGGAATGGAAAATTTACTCGGATTTAATTAACACTCTGGAATAAAACTGGTTACAACAAAACCTATAAACAATACGGGCTTAGGTTTTAAACGCTAAGGTTTGCGTATTTTTATGAGGTCGCGAAATCTTTGGGATTTCGCTTTGACACAAAAAAAGAAAAAACAAAACCAAAAGATTTCGCTATGTGCGTGGCGGAAAGCAAACGCTAGTTTGCTCCCGTACTGTTCATAGCTAAACCGTTGCACCTAATTTACGGAATGAAAAAAATTACACCATTTATCTTACTTATTTTATCAATTCAGATATTTTCTCAAAGTCAAGAAATTGAACCAACTTTTTATTCTGAAATTTCTGAAATAGTTTCATCAAAAGATTATTTCAAAGTTAAATTTGGAAACCCTGAAACTATTATAGTTCTTGACACTACTTTTGCATATTCATCAAAAATTTTGACTGAAAAAATAATTTATGATTTTAAAACTAAAAGTAGAATTGAAATTGAAAAATTCAAACAATCTGAATTATCAGCAAAAGAACTAATCGATTTAGATTCTAAAAATAGAATTATAAATTACAAAGGAAACATAAAATATAATAGTGGAAAATGGTATGAAACTTTAGTTAAATACGAATACAAAAAAAGAAAAAGATTAAGAAAAAAATAAATGATGCTGGAGAAGTATATCTTAAATATATTGTTTTTTATGACAAACTAAATTTTCCAATCAAAATTGAAAGTACGATTGTTGGAACAGAAGATACAAGAATGCAAGTGGTAAATTATGACTATAAAAATAGTAAGTTTACTTTAATGGAATTTAATTATCAAGGAAAATTAGAAAACGAAACAAAAGGCAATTTTAATCAAAAATATATTGTTAAAACTAATAAAATGAATGATCCAACTGAAATGTATTGGATTTTAACAGATATTAAAGAACCATATTTTCACGAATTGAATTATAAATATGACTCAAATGGAAATTGGATTGAATTTATAAAGGTTCTCAGAAAGCCAAATGGAGAAAAGGAAACACTTCAGAAAGTTTTTAGAGAAATAAACTATAAAAACTAGGTGCAACACCGTGTATATTTTATTGCTTTCTTTTAGCCAACTTACGAAAATCCTCGCGGATTTTCTATTCAGTATTTATTTGCTAAATTTACGCTAAACCAACGCAACAAAGCATACACAAACACGTTGTACACAATTATGACCCGTCCTGAATAAAG
>NZ_JAHKQN010000020.1:0-33893 GCF_018861125.1 Cellulophaga baltica
AAGAGAATTACGAAGAGGGTAGTCTTAGTTTTGAAATTATTGATGCTAAAGGTCTGAAAGATTTAGAGTTGTTATTAGCCTCTAGCTTTACTCCTGCAGATTTAGGGGCTGATTTAGCACAAAAATTAAACTTAGAGAAAATATACTTTGATTTTGATAAATCATATATCAGAAGAGATGCGCAAGTAATCATGGAAAAAGTGATTGCGTATTTAAAACAATATCCTGAAGTGAACGTTCGCATTGGTTCACATACCGATGCTAGAGGAAATGATACTTACAATGAAAACTTATCACAGCGAAGAGCTAAAAGCACTTATGACTATTTAATTAATAAAGGTGTTAGTGCTAATCGATTAACTTATAAAGGTTTTGGTGAAACACAGTTAACTAATGAGTGTGATAACAATACTAAGTGTACTGCTAAAAAACACCAATTGAACAGAAGATCTGAATTTATTGTGGTGGAATAGGTTGTGAAACCACATTTTCTGAAAAGAGGGTTTTCTTATTTGAAAATCCTCTTTTGTTTTTTAGTATATATTAAAAAATCAAAAAGCTTTCTTCCTTCTTTTATAACATAAAGTATAGTAATTTTGTATTCTAAATTTTTAGCATGCAAAAACACTTTAGAAAAACGGCAAAAATAACCCTTGTATTAGTTTATTTAGTGATTGTTGCTGGTGCAGTAGTTCGCATGACTGGTAGCGGAATGGGCTGTCCTGATTGGCCAAAATGCTTTGGTTATTATATACCTCCAACAGATGCTGAAACCTTACAATGGCAAAAAAATAGAGATTTTGAGCAAGGACAAGTTATCATTTATAATGAAACATTGAAAGTTGCAAATGGTTACTTTACTACCACTGAAAAATACAATAGTGACAACTGGGATGCTTATACCAAACATGATTACGCAATATTTAATGTATCACATACTTGGGTAGAATATGTTAATAGACTTTGTGGAGCATTAGCAGGCATTGCAACCTTAATTTTAGCAATTTTATCATTTAGTTATTGGAAAAAGCAAAAGATGATTACCATACTATCATGGCTTGTAGTATTTGGAATGGGATTTCAAGCTTGGTTAGGAGCAACAGTGGTTTATTCGGTATTAGAACCCGTAAAAATAACAATGCATATGGTTATGGCATTAGTGATTGTTGCTATGCTTCTTTATGTAATTTATAAAACTTCAACAGAGCACAAAAAAGAAAACAAACCCAGTAAAAAAATTCAATTTTTATTCATACTTACGCTTTGTGCTACATTAATACAAGTAGTTTTAGGTACTCAAGTTCGGCAATTTGTAGACCATCAATCTGATATTTATGGAGAATTTACAAAAGGGCAATGGTTGAGCAACCCAACTTTACAATTTTATATTCATAGAAGTTTTTCTATCTTAGTTACACTATTAAACTTATACTTAGCATTTTACATTTATAAATTCAAGTTAGGATTCTCAAAATTTAATTGGGTTTTAATTTTATTATTGATTGAAATAATTTCAGGAATATCAATGTATTATCTTGATTTTCCATTTGGTAGTCAACCAATACATTTAGTTATAGCTTCACTCCTATTTGGTGTGCAATTCTATTTAATATTAGAGACAATAAAAACAAGACAGAGTCTTAAAACTTTGTAACTTTGTCGCCTTTTAAAAATTAAAGATATGATTTACAAAATCAGAATTATATTAGATGCAGAAGACGATATCTTTAGAGATATTGAAATTGAAGCAAGTACTACATTAGAAGATTTTCATAATTCTATTACGCAAGCTTTTGGGTTTTTAGGTAATGAAATGGCTTCTTTTTATACCTGTGATGAAGAATGGAACCAAGATGAAGAAATTGCACTACATGATATAAGTGAAAATGGCTCTGATATTCGTTTAATGAACGAAACATTTTTAGAAGATATTGTAACTGAAAAAACACCTAAACTTATATATGTTTATGATTTTCTAAGCATGTGGACATTTTTTGTTGAATTAGCTGATATAGCAGAAGCAGAAGACGGTAGAGCTTACCCTAACATATTATTTAGCTTTGGTGAAATACCTGATTCTCCTCCAGAAAAAAAGTTTGAGGCAGATCCTTCTTTCAATTTTAATGATGATGAAGATTTAGATTCATTTGATAGTTATGAAGATTTAGATTTTGACGAAAATTGGAATTAAAAACACAATAAACACACTAACTACTTATATATAATGATTAATTTATATTCTACCCAAATTGAAACTATTTCACTACACCGCGTAGGAAATAAAAATAAAGGTGAAGCTATTTTTTTATCAAGAGGTTCACACGCTTTAAATGATGAGACTACAGGCCTTTTAAAAGAATATTTTTTCAAACCATTTAGAGAAAAAGAAGAGAATTATTTTCATTTCGCAAATGAGGTAGATGTTGAGTTTAATGAAATGTATCAAATTGTCTCTGATATTTTTTCTGATGAAGACAGTTTACATGCTAATTCAAAAAAAATAGCAACTTATTTATACGAACAATCTAACCACCCACATATTAAAAGTGGTGAAGTTTATATTGCCTATTTATCTGGTGTTTTATTAGACAATGTAAAAGTTAACGCTATAGGTATTTTTAAAAGTGAGTTAAAACACGATTTTATTCAGTTTGAAGAAAAAGAAGATAATCTTGATATAATAGTTCAGCAAGGTATCAACATTAATAAACTAGATAAAGGTTGTTTAATCTTTGATTCAGAAAAAGAAGAAGGCTACAAAGTATTATCAGTAGATAGTAACCGTTACGATACTAAATATTGGTTAGAAGACTTTTTAGGTGTTGAGGCTTTGTCTGATGATAATTTTAAAACAAAAAACTATTTAAAATTCTGTCAGAATTTTGCTAAAGATGTGGTTTTACCTGCTGAAGATAAGCAACAAGAAGTCTTGTTTATGAACCGAGCTGTAAACCATTTTGCAAAAAACGATTCATTTGAAGAGACTAACTTTTTAAATGAAGTAATGGAGAATCCTGAATTAATTCCGGAATTTAAACACTATAAGGTTGAAAAAGGACCAAAATATAGTGTAGAAGATGTATCTACATTTGACATTGCCAATAAAGCTGTTTCTGATGCTCGAAAAAAAATAAAAAACGTTATAAATTTAGATACTAACGTTCAAATAAAATTAGACTTCATTAACCCAGAATCTGCAGAAAAATTTGTAGAAAAAGGTTGGGATGAAGAGAAACAAATGTATTACTATCTTGTTTATTTTAACAAGGAACAAAAAAGCTAAATTACTGATTTTTATTTTTTTATGTTGATGTTTTGTTCCATTATTTGTTTCATACTTACATCTTCATAATTACGTTTAACAAAATCTAGGGCGAGGTGCAATACTTCGCCCATTTTTGTACACTCTTTAAATTTCATATCTGATGTTAACTCATAAATTTGAGATTTTAACTCTTCAATATTTTCAACCGTAGATATATTATCTGACAAGCAAGCACCTATTAAACGCTTAATCCTGTTTCCTGAACTCTTTATTCTTTTTGCTACTATAGATCGTTCTTCTAATTTATATTGATCTACTGATTTTGACTGTAGCTTATTTCTAACTAGCTCTACCATTTGGTAATTCTCTTTAAAAAATTGTGGCCTATATACTTTTAGTTTCCCTTCATAACATTGCTGATCAAAATCAATAGCTCTAATTTTATAAACCACGTGATCAAAATCATGAGTTGTTACAATTACGTAATTGTAAGATCGCATATCACCTAAAAGGCGTATCATACAACGTTCATTAAATTTTACAAACTCTTTAGCTAATTGTGCTTTCTCGATCTCAGTACAATGCGGTAAAAAATCTTTAATAAAAGAGTCTCCTGGAATTCCTGCAATATGCTCTTCAATTAAAGTGTCTTTATACACTAAATAATTAAGATTATATGGCGAAAGCATATGCTCTAATTCTAGACCATAAATACGAGAAGCATCGGTTTTTTTTACATAAAAATAAGTGAAGTTATCGTTTAGTATATTTCTAACTTTTATTCGAAATGGTTTAGAATTTCCGAAAGTACAATAATCAACTGCATCGACATTCAAATATTGAAATATTGAATCTCCTCCATCTGATATTAAAATAGAATATACTTTTTTAAGGCTTAAATCTATTTCCGCTCTTTCATATTCAGAATAATACACACGCACCCATAAACTGTCTTCATCATTCGAGTCATAAACTACAACAGAACCGGAAAAACGTAACAAATCCTCATAAAAAATTGGGATTTCAATAGTTCTACTATAACGCTCTAAAAACCTATTTAACCTATCGCTGACAGGGTAAGCTGGTTTTTTTTTCGACATAAGTTTTTCTTCTTCCATATATATTATCACTAAAAATAATCTGTAATTTTTAAAGTTATTACTTAATTATGAAACTAACAATCCAAATTAATTTTAATATAATTTTAACTATTGTAGGAATATTCCTAATGTGCTTTTGATGCAACAAGAAAAACGGCGTACGCTACACAACTATCACACTTCACAACAAAGAATTGGTTACATCTCCATTTAATCTTTTTTTTATATCCTGAATAATTACTACACCAAAATGAAGACACGTTTATTAATATTTATCCTATTTATTTCTGCTAATTTAGTTGGTTATGCGCAGTTAAGTGATTTACACTACTTACCGCCATTAAAACAAGGAGGAACAAGTAACACGATAACAAATCAAGCGGTATATTTATCAACACCTGAAACTACATCATTTACTGTAAATGTTTACCAAGGAACCAATACTACAGCTGTCAATACTTTTACCATTGATAATAGCAATCCAGCAATTTGGACATTAGCTAACAGTAATAACAATGTTACTTTAGTTGAAGATGCTAATACTGGTGTAGTTTTAACAGATAGCGGTCTTCGTTTTGAGTCAACCGGTGGTGAGGAATTTTACGTTAACTACAGAGGTAGTTCTACTCCACAAGCAGCTTCTTTGACTTCAAAAGGAAGAAAAGCCATGGGTACTAGTTTTAAATGGGGTGGAGTTCCTAACATTGGAACAAATTCTTCTCTTTCTAATACTTTAGGTATAATGGCTACTGAAGATAATACTACTATAACACTATCTGGTTATGATAATGATTGTGTATTTAGATTAGGAACAAATTCAGCTGGAATAACAGCAGACACTTATACCATTACTTTAAATGCAAATGAATCATTTGTATTTGAGGCCTATGTAGGTTCATCTGGAACAACAGCCCAAAAACAAGGATGGCTTGGAGCTTCTTTAGAGTCTGATAAAGATATTGTTATTAGCAACGGAGCTATTAATTTTGGTGTCGTCTCAGGAAGTGCAAGTCGTGATGCAGGTCTTGATCAACCTGTTCCTCTAGAAAACTTAGGTAAAGAGTATGTATTTATAAGAGGTAATGGTACAACCAATACTGAGTTTCCTTTAATAATTGCAACACAAGACAATACAAATATTTTTATTAATGGATCAACAACTCCTGAAACTACTATAGATGAAGGAGAGTACTATCAAATTCCAAGTACTTATTATTCAAGTGCTACGGCTGGCGCAAATATGCTAGTAACCACTTCTAAAGATGCTTATGCATACCAATGCTTAGCAGGAGCGTCTGGACAACAAACTATCGGTTTAAATTTTATTGCTCCAGTAAATTGCCTACTACCTGACAGTCTTGATAATATTCCAAGTATAACCAGTATGGCTGGGACTACTTTGACTGGTGGATTAACCATCATTGCTTCGGTTAGCACTCCTGATGAAAACATTATAGTATATGAAGATGGTGTTGAATATACTTCTATGCCAGCCTCAGATGCAGTTACTGGCTCTAGTGATTGGAAAACATTTTTTATTCCTAATCTATCTGGAGATATTAGCGTAACATCAACTGGACCTATGGCTATTGGTTTTTTTGGTTACAATAGTAACCGTGGAGTTGCAGGTTATTTCTCTGGTTTTGATACTGTTCCTGAAGTCGTTCTAGATATTAACGGAGGTACTGTAGGGGATTGCTTTTCTGGCTCTACGATATTTGAAGCTTCAGATGATAATTTTGATGCATACCAATGGTATTTTGATGGAGCTATAATTGAAGGAGCTAATTCATTTGACTATGCTGCAACAATAGCAGGTGATTATTATCTTAGAGGTACAAAAGGTCCATGTACCTATGATTCGCAAACGCTCACAATTTTTTATTGTGAAACAGACATTGTAGTCAACAAAACAGTAGATGAGTCGGAAATTACAGAAGGTGAAACTGCTATATTTACCATAGAAGTGGAAAGTTTTGGTTTCGAAGATGTTACTAATTTACAAGTTACCGATAATATTCCTGCAGGACTTACTTTAGTAAGTGGTTCTACTACAACTGGAACATGGAACGGAAGTGTATGGAATATAGGTACTTTAGAACCAGGTGAAAAAGTAACCTTAGAACTTGAGGTTGTTGGTGATGAGATTGATATTGACCCATTAATTAATGTTACAAATACTGTAACACACACACAGGATCAGGTTGATGAGAATATTACTGAAGATATTATGTCTGCCTCAATAATTGTTCATAATGATTTTGACAATGATGGTGTTGTTGATATTGTAGATGTTGATGATGATAATGATGGTATTTATGACAGTGACGAATGTGATGGTTCATTCTGTTTTGAATCCATTATAAATGAAAGCTTTGAAGATCCAGATGTATCTGATTATTCCCTTCTTAACGAAAGTGCAGTACCTGGATGGCTGACTACAGCTACAGATTCAAGAATAGAAATATGGGAATCTGGCTTTCGAGGAGTTAATTCTTATGATGGTAACCAGCATGCTGAAATAAATGCAACCCAATATGGAGCATTATATCAAAACTTATGCTTAACACCTGGCACTGTAATGAACTGGTCTTTCAGGCACAGAGGTAGAGATGGTGTTGATGAAATGCAATTAAGAATTGGAGCTGACCTAGCTAGTGCTACAGTACAACAAACAATGTCTTCTGATAATACTGCTTGGATATTATATTCTGGCACATATACAGTACCTGTTGGGCAAACCAACACAGTTTTTGTTTTTGAAGCTGTTTCTACTGCTTCAGGAGCAGCTGGAAGTGGTAATTTCGTTGATGATGTAAACATAAACATAGCTGTAGCTGAAACCTGTGTAGATTCTGATGGTGACGGTTACCCTAATAATATAGATTTAGATAGTGATGATGATGGTTGTACTGATGCTGATGAGTTTTACAAAGACAATAATGCGGATGCCGATGATGGTGGTGAATATGGCTCTGGAACACCTGTCGTAGATCCTGATACTGGTGCCGTAATTGCTGCTTCTTATACTTATGTATTAGCACCTGAAATTATTTTACAAAATACTTCTGAAGATCTAGGTGGTAATGATATCAATGGTACCGAAATTAGCCTTGGTGATACTTTTGACTATGTACTACGTTTTCAAAATACTGGAGATGATGATGCAACAGACTATACTATTAGAGATGTTTTACCTAGCAATGTAACTTTAGACAATGTTGATGTTACGCTTGCAAATAATTCTGTAAACTACACTTACGATGCTGTTAACAACATAATCACTTTTGAAATTCCTGATGATTTGGTTGAAGCAGGTGACCCCGAATATACCATTAGAATGACGGTCACACTTTCTTCTGAATGTTCTTTATTTGTCGACGCTTGTTCTGAAACAGTTGAAAATTTAGCCTACTCTACTTACCAAGGTGTTACCAATACAAATACGTTTAGTGACGAACCTGGCTCAACAATGACACCAACTTGTAGTGACGAAGTTTCAGTTGCTTCAAATAGTATTTTAAATGATTTAGAAAACTGTAATGTTGCTAGAACTGTTCAATTATGTGGTGATGATGCTACTTTAACTGCTGGTTCAGGTTTTGCTACGTATGTTTGGGCTATTGACTCTAATGGTAATGGTCAAATTGATGCTGGCGAAGATGCAATTGACGATGGTGATTCAGACAATGATCCTAGCACATTATTTATAACTGAAACAGGTAATTATATTGTTGAAAAATCAGGAGCAACAGATTGCTCTGATTTGGTTGAACTTATTACGGTTGAACTTTTTGGTGAAACACAAACTAATCCTGTTTTAGAATACTTTAACGAGGTAAATGCAGATACAAACCCAGATAATGATTTACAAGGTGAAATTTTGTTCTGCTCTATTGATGGTAGTGAAATTCCACAAATATTTTTATGTGGTGAAAATGATGAAGCATTAATTCAATTAGGAATTACAGATGCTGATAGTATCGTTTGGCAACAATTAGACGAAACTAGTTGTACGGATATTGGTGATGATTGTGCCAATACAAGTACTTCTTGTACATGGAATGATTTAGCAACACAAAACAACTACAGCCTTACTGATAGTGGTAAATATAGGGTAGTAATAAACTATACAAATGGTTGTTTCAGTCGTTTCTATTTTAATGTATTTAAAAACACACTAGATATTGAATATATATCTTCTGATATATTATGTGAAACTCCTGGTAATATTAGAATTACAAACCCAAGTGCAAACTATGGTTATCAATTAGTAGATACAACTTCTGACACAGTTGTTGTTCCCTTTTCTGATGGTAATGGTCCTAATTTTGATATCACAACAAGTGGCTCTTACAAAGTACAAATTACAACACTTGACCCAACTACTGGAGACCCTATTGAAAATGCTTGTGTTTTTGAAACAGAAGAAATTGGTATTCAAGAATTAGAATATGAAGTTAACGTAGATTTTACAACTGCAGATTGCTCTGGCTTTGGTACAATTTCAATTCAAGCTTTAAATGCATTACCTAATTATAGTTATGAACTTCGTTTAGACGATGGTACAAACAGTGGTGCTGGAACTTTCTTTCAAGAAATGGTTGCTGTAAATGATAACACATATACTTTTAATAGTGTACCTGCGGGAGATTATATTGTAATAACGACTACTGATGATGGTTGTACTGATACACAATCTATTACAGTAGATGAGTATGAAGATTTAGATTTAACAGCTAGTGTTACAGAAAATATTACTTGTAACTCAGGTTTAATTACAGTTACACCAAGTGGTGGAAATACAGCTACAGATTATGAAATGGCTATATGGAGTAAAGATGGTGTTGAATTATATGCTAGTATTGATGATATTCCTGACTCTGAAAAACAAGATACAAATGACTTTTTATTCTTAGATGGAACTGACGCAGGTGAATATGTATTTGTTCTAATTGATGCTAGTAATTGTAGTACATTATCAAACAGTGTTACTTTAATTGATTTAGGTGAAGTTGTTGTTAGTGCTACAAATACTGATATTGTTTGTGCTGATTCATCTACGTCAACATTAACAATCACAGCAAGTGGTGGTACAGCTCCTTACAATTATAGTATTGATGGTGGAACTACATACCAAAGTACTAATACATTTTCTAATTTAGGCGGTGGTACTTATACTATTTCTGTAGAAGATTCAAGCGGAACCTCTACTTCAAGATGTGTTACTACACTTGAATATGAGATTGATGAACCTTATAGATTAACTGCTTCTGCTGCTATTGTTGAAGATGCTTCTTGTGATCCAACAAACGGAGCATTAGTAAAAATATTAAATGCTAGTGGTGGTAGCGGTAGTGGCACTTACGAATATAGTTTTGATGGTGGTTCTTCATTCAGTACAGTAAACGAACAAAATTTAACAGCAGGTTTCTATATATTAACTGTAAGAGATAACCTTGGTTGTACTTTTGATATGGTTATAAATGTACCAAGTACAGAAACCGATCCTATTTTAGATAGCGATGTAACTTATGATTGTGATGGAAACGGAACAATTACAATTACAACAGATAATAGTACAGATTTTGATTACACATATAGTATTGATGGTATAGAAAACACGCCTTCAGACTCTAATGTATTTAGCCCTTATGTTGCAGGCACATACAATATAAGTGTAGGTTATAGTAGCACTCTTAGTTCTGATCAAAGCACAATATTACTAGAATATTTCGGTTCTGGTTCAACTACTGAAATTGAAGAAATTGGAACTGGCTATTGTTACGAACCACAAGACGGTACTGATACGGATTGTAACTTGGGGCCAGCAGGTATATTAGTTAACGGTGAGTACGCTGTTACTGATGTTGTAACAAACCCAAATACGTCATGGAGAACACCAAACGATCACTCTGGTTTGGTAGATGGTAGATTCATGGCTATAGGTGTTAGTACCTCAGTAGGTAATGGAAATATTTTATGGTCAAGAAATGATTTAGACGTATTAGCTGATCAAGATATTACTATCTCTTTTTATGGATACAACTTATTAATAGATAGTGCTTCTGGTAATGACCCTGAAGTTCTAATAGAATTAGTTGATGCATCTGGAACTGTGATAAATAGTACTGCAACAACTGCAATTCCGAAAAATACTGATGCTGATGACTGGCATTTACGTGAAGTAACTCTTAATCCAGGAGCAAATACAGTTGTTGGTATTGTGTTACGTACTAATTTAGATAGTGACAACGGTAACTTCTTAGTTTTAGATGATATTCAAGCAACTCAAGCTCCTGAAGTTTGTGAAACTACACAAGATTTAACTGTTGTAGTTGAAGCTGATCAAGAATTTAGTGTTGCTATTTTAGGGAGTACAGACCCTACTTGTAATGGAGATTCTGATGGCAGTATCCGTTTTGAAGTTGAAAACTTTGATACAACTACTGGATACGAGTATTCTACTGATGGTGGAACAACTTGGATAGCTGAAACTAGCGAAGATTTTACAACACCTGCAAATTTAGCTGATGGTACTTATTCAATTATAGTACGCAAGGTAACTGACAATACTTGTACAGCTACTTCTGCTACTTCGGTAACGTTAATTGCCCCAACTGCAATAATCCCTAGTTTAATACAAACAGCTGAGCTTACTTGTAATTCTGGTGCAACATTAGAAGCTTCTGCTTCTGGCGGAACTCCTGGTTATGAGTATCAATTAGAAGATACCTCAGCTAATATAATTACTCCTTATCAAACAACAACAATTTTTACAGTTACTAATGCTGGCGACTATTTAGTACGTGTTAAAGATGATAATGATTGTGAGGCTCTTTTACCTACAGCAATTACAGTGAATAGTCCGGCAGATATAGAATTTGATTTATTAGCTACATCTTGTTATGAAGGTGCTAGTGATGCTACAATTGAGGTTGATATTACATCTGGTAATGGCGATTATACATTTAGAATTGACGGTGGTGCATGGCAAACCCCTACTCCATCTACAGCAACTAAATATACTTTTACAGGTTTAACAAATGGTACTTATACTATTGAAGTAAATGACGGTTCTGGTTGTGGTCCTGTTGATGAAATTATTACAATTAGTCCTCAATTAACTGGTAATGCAGCTTTAGCTACAGATAAAACATGTATTGATGATGCTGTAATTAATTTAAATATTACTGGTGGCGATACTAACTATACTTATGAGTGGTCTAACTCTGATGCTGGTCCTTGGGATACAACTGGTTTCCTTGAAGATACATACAATACGTCTGTTGCTGGCACTTATTATTTCCGAGTAACAGACACTTCATCTCCAGCTTGTATATTTATTACAAATGCTGTAGAAGTAACAGATGCAGACCCTCCAGTGATAACTAATATTGATATAACAGATTTAAGCTGTAACGGAGATAATACTGGTGCTTTAGATGTTATAATTGATACATCAGTTGGTTTAGCTCCGTATACAATAAATGTTTATAATGATACGGATAGTGTAGATTATGTTAATCAAACTACGAGTTTACCTGCCGGAGATTATACTGTTAGAGTTACAGATAGTAATGCTTGTTTTGTTGAGCAAACAGTTACAATTGACGAACCACTAATATTAACACCCAATATATCTCACACAGATATAACTTGTGGAGGTTCAGGTACTGAGTTAGGTAGTATTACTATTGATGCTTCTGGAGGTAGCTCGACCTATATATATAGAATTAATAATGCTGACTTTAGTGTTTCTGAATCGTATGACACTTCAACAGGTTCTAATGATCATACATTTACTGATTTAAATTTTGGTGATTACACTGTAACAGTAACTGATATAAACGGTTGTCAAACATCAAGTACCGTAGCAATAAGCCCAAGTGTTGATGTATTAATAACGGCATCAGGAATTTCAGGTTGTACTATTGGTAGTGGTGAAATGTTAGTAGAAGCTGATAATACATCTGGAACAACATTGAGTGGTGGACCATATTACTTTGCGCAATATCCAGCACCGACATTTTCGGCATCTGACCCTGATTGGCATCTTGGTACACTATCTAGTAATGGGCTTCCAAGTTATAATTTTACAGGTTTAAACCCAGGAGTTACTTATAATTTTATAGTTCACGATGCAACTAGTAGTTGTGAATATTATCAAACTGCTACGACTCCAGTAGCCACAAATTCTAATTTAACGTCTACAATTGATACTACAACATCAATTACTTGTTTTGGTAGTAACGACGGTATTGTTGAATTTACTATTGATAATTACGATGCAACAAGTGTTGATTATGAGATTTATACATATCCTGATAATAATACTACGGGTATTATAGGTACAATTTCTACTGCAACTACAGGAACAGATATAGCAACAAATCTTCCTCCTAGTGAATACTACATTCTTTTTACAGAAAATGATGGTACAAATACCGGTTGTGTAATGGCATCAGACACTTTTGTAATTGACCAAGCTCCTACTCTTTTAGAAGTTAGTGCTAGTGCTACTAAAAATCAAAATTGTAATGATGATGGTACTATTACTGCATCAGGAAATTATGGTGTTGCACCTTACGAATATCAATATTTAACAGATACTGCTACTGCTCCAACTACAACGGATACAGGGTGGACAACAAGTACTACTTATAATGATGTTGCTGGTGATTACATAGTTTATATTAAAGATGCTAATGATTGTATACAAGAAACTCCTGTAACAATTGATTTTGACATTGCTCCTTCAATTTCTTCAATTGATGTTGTTGATTACTGTGTTGATGAAGGTCTTTATCAAGTAGAAGTTACTTTAACTACTACAGATACTGCTACATACAACTTAAGTGTTAATGGTGGTGCACTACAGAGTTCTAATTTCGTAAATGGTGTTTATACCGTTACAGGATTAAGCTCATCAACTGCAACGCAAACTATTGAAATTCAAGATGTAAATGGTTGCGGTAACTCTGAAACTTTTGAAATTGCATCTAAATTCCAAGCTACGGCTCAAATAACCAAATTGTTAGATTGTAGTACAAGTCCTAACGCTGAAATTACAATAACTGCTTTTGATGGCTATGGTACTTTTGAATATGAAGTTACTGGTCCTACTACAACTGATTCACAAGCAAGAACCGCTTTACCAAACCCTGCTAATTCAATAGTTTGGGATGGAGCTTCTACAGCTGGAACATATACAGTGGCTGTCTATGATAACAATACCCCAGCTTGTGACCCTATTGAGTTTATTATTGAAATTGTCGCTCAAGTTGAACCAAGCTTTACAGCTACAACAACAGCTGTATCATGTGCTGGAAGTTCTGATGGTACAATTACTGTTATTGAAAGTGATAATGGAATTAGTCCATTAACATATACTATAAGTCCTGCAAGTGCTACTTATAACAGTACAATTAATGGTTTTGCAGGTTTACCAGGTGGTACTTATGATGTTATTGCAACAGGTACTAATGGTTGTACAACTACAGAAACTGTAACAATAGATGAAAATTTAGCAATTACATTTGACACTCCAGTTGTTACTCAATTTGGTTGTACTTCTGATAACACATCAAATAATGCTGTAATTACTTTAGATGAAACTTCCATTGCAAATGGAACTGGTACATATAATAGATATGTATTTATTGATGACGCAACAAGCACTGTTTTACAAGATGGTACAACTAGTTCTTATCAGTATATTGATTTATCTGGTGGAGATGTAATTGTTAGAGTTTATGATGATGCAGGTTGTTCTTCTGAACAAACAGTTACTGTGAATGCATTTGACGCTTTAGTTGATGCAACAGTAAGTGTTGACGAAGACATTGATTGTGTGAATGCTGGTGAAGATATTAGTATTGATGTTACGAGTACATATACTGATTTCACATCAACCCCTACTAATTATGAGTTCAGACAATTACCTGCTACTACATACGAGGCGGCTGGTGATAATACTTTTGATGATTTAGCTGTGGGTACACATACATTCGGAGTTAGAAATATTACAACAGGTTGTGAAATATATGTTACACATACCGTTGAGCAACCAAATACATTTGATGTAACTGTTGATGTCATTTCTAATGTAGTTTGTTTTGGTGATGATGGAAGTATTGAGGTTACATTTACTGATGCAACATATACAGGTGATTTTGAATGGGAAGTTTTAAATACAGATGGAACTTCAACAACCAGAACAGACGATCAAGGCACTTTTACTGGTACTGGTACAACTGCTACTATCCCTGTTGCCGCTGGTAATTATATAGTTAGAGTTGCTCAAGCTGGTTTCCCTGAATGTACTCAAGAACGTGCATTTACAATTTCAACGCCAGATGCTGCAATAACTTTAGATACAATTGAAACATCTAATGTGGGTTGTTCTAACAGTGAAGGTACAGCTAATATTACTCCTCAAGGAGGTGTTGGTCCTTATACTATTGCTATAAATTATGAAATTACTTCTGGTGGTACTACTACAAGTGAAGCACAAACTGCTACTGAAGTTTACGCTAATCTTTTTGAAGGTTTAGTTGCAGATGACTATACGGTAACAATTACTGATGCACTTGGGTGTGTTCAAGTATTTAATGATATATTTACATTAGAAGAACCAGATCCATTAACAGGTACAATTACTGATACGCAACTTGAATGTACTGGTGATACTGATGGTGCCGTTTCATTTGTTTTAGATGCTAGAAATGTTAGTCCTAATTACAGTTATAGTCTAAATACTTATGACGATGCTGCTGGTACAACATTATTACGTAACTCTGTTACACAAACAAGTCCTGATTTTAATAATTTAGGTGCTGGTTTCTATAGTATAAGTGTTACTGATGATATTAATTGTGAGTATGAAACTTCTATTGTTGAAATAGTTGAACCAACTGATGTTGATGCTATTTTAATAACAGAAAGTGCAATAAGTTGTCTTGATGGTGCTGATCTTTTACTTATTGCAACTGGAGGAACTGCTCCGTTTGAATGGAGTGAAGATGGAATCACTTTCAGTGCGATGAATGAAACAAACGGTGCTGATACTCATTTATTCACTGACATGCCAGTAGGCACTTATAGCTACTATGTAAAAGATGATTTCAATTGTGTTTCAATTATATCAAATGAACTAACAGTAAGTCCTATTGAAGATTTAACGGTAACTTTAGATATTGCTGCCGCTAAAATTAATTGTGCTGGTGATGATTCAGCAGTAATAATTGCGGAAGCAGATGGAGGACTTGGTGATTATGAATATGCTTTATTTGAAGATGCAAGCGCCACTGTAGAAGTACGAGCAAATCAATTTAGTGGCACTTTTTCTGACTTACCTAGCGGAACATATTATGTTAGAGTTCAAAGTAGAGATTGTGAAGTTATTTCTGAAGAAATACTAATTGAAGAACCAGATGCTTTAGTAGTTAATTATGATGTTACAAATATTAGCTGTAATGGTGAAGATGATGGTAGTGTTGTAGTAAACTTAACTGGAGGAACAGGAGATTACATTTATGCTATTTCTCCAAACTTAAATCAATTTGATGAAGATAATACTTTTGAAGATTTAGAGCCAGGAGATTACACAGTAATTGCTCAAGATAGCCTTGGTTGTTATGAAGTAATTGAGTTTACGATTACCGAACCTGCTGAGTTAGAAATAACTTCTACAGTTCAAGACGAAATTTGTTTTGATAGTAGCGATGGTTCTATCTCATTAGCTATAACTGGTGGTACTGCTCCATATAGTACTAGTCTTAATTCTAACGAGGATAGTGATTTTGTTCAAGATAAAGTTTTATATGAAAACTTATCAGCAGGTTTCCATACTGTATATATAAAAGATGCGAATGGTTGTACGCTTAACGAAGTTGTTACTATTGAAGTAGGCGTAAACTTAAATGCTACACCTGAAGTAATTTATGAATGTACAGGTGACACACCAACTAATAGTTTAAGCATTACATTAGAAGATGAAACTGTTAGTGATGATGTTCTTTACGCATTAGACTCTACCGATTCTGCTGCTTTTGTTCTTGAGCCTGATTTTACAAATATGACTGCAGGATCTCATTATATTGCAATAGCACATGCCAATGGTTGTTTGCAAACTTTTGACTTTGAAGTTATTGGTTATACAGCTTTAACTATTGTTGCTACACAAGAAGATATAAATGAAATTACTGCAACAGTAAGTGGTGGTAAAGAAGATTACACCTATTATTTTGATGGTGAAGATAACGGTAGTGACAATACATTCGGAATCACTAGAACTGATACTTATGAGGTTCGTGTCGTAGATGCGAATGGTTGTGAAGCTATTACTAGTATTTATATTGAATTTATTGATATTGAAATACCTAATTTCTTTACACCTGATGGCGATGGTACTAATGATTTATGGATTCCAAAGAATATTACTCAATTCCCTGATATCTACATTGTTATTTTCGACCGTTATGGTAGAGAAGTTTATAAATTACAAGATAATCCAAGTGGTTGGGATGGTTTATATCAAAATACAAATTTACCAACTGGTGATTATTGGTATTTGATTAAATTAAATGGTGAAGATGATGACCGAGAATTTATAAGTAATTTCACGCTATACCGTTAATTATTAATAAATATTAAAAGCCAAATAGACCTAAAAGTTTATTTGGCTTTTTTATTTTTCTATCGAATCTTCAATGCTTACAACATTTACAATCCTTTTTACAACAAACAATTGACTTTTTAAGATAGGTTGTCTTATTTTACTTTTGATAAAGTCACTTTCAATCTAAGACTTAGTTTATTGTCAATAATGAAAAAAAAACATTTAATAATTCTTATAATTTTACTATGCTCTAAATTTGGGTTTAGTCAATTAAGTGATTTACACTACTTGCCACCTTTAAAACAAGGAGGCAATAATCAAGCTGTTCAACAACAATACATCTATTTGTCTACTCCTGAAGACGCAACATTTACTGTAAATGTATATCAAGGTACTTCCACTACTCTATACACCTCTGTTTCGCTTTCAAATGCTACACCACAAGAAATAATTTTAGGCACAGGAAATAATGAAATAACTATAGTTACTGATGCAAATACAGGTATTGTACTAACAACTGCTGGTTTACGATTTGAATCTCCTGGAGGTGAAAAATTTTATGTAAACTACAGAGGAAGATCTAGTGCTCAAGCTACCTCACTTACCAGTAAGGGTAGACAAGCTATGGGTACACATTTTAAATGGGGTGGTATTGCTAATCGTGGAACCCATAGTAGCTTAACAAATGTTCTAGGAATAATGGCTACTGAAGATAATACCACAGTTACACTTTCGGGCTATAATCCTGATTGTGAGTTTAGACTTGCAGGTGATCGTGACGGTATTACTGATGATAGCTATACAATTACATTAAATGAAAATGAAACTTTTGTTTTTGAAGCTTATACTGCTGAAACTACTGCTAATATTGATGGATGGATTGGTGCTGACGTAATCTCTAACAATCCTATAGTTATAAGTAATGGAGGGTTAAATATTGCTGTAAAAAGTGGTGCCTCTAACAGAGACGCTGCTATTGACCAACCAGTTCCTCAAGATAAAATAGGTAAAGAGTATGTTTTTATAAGAGGTAATGGTACTACGGAAACTGAATTTCCTATTATTATAGGAACACAAAATAACACAAGTATTTACGTAAATGGTAGCACCACAGCTATAGCAACAATAAATGACGGAGATTATTTTGAAATTCCTTCAACCAACTATTCAAGTGCAACACCAGGCGCTAACATGTATATCACAACTTCTAAAGATGCTTATGCATATCAATGTTTAGCTGGTGCATCTGCTATACATACTATCGGTTTAAATTTTATAGCCCCAGTTAACTGCTTATTGCCTGATGAGGTAAATAACATTAGTCATATTGAAGATGCTGCAGGCATTACTATGACAGGTGGTGTAACCGTTATTGCTTCGACTTCTACACCCGATGAAAATATAACAATTACTGATGATACTGGTGAAGTAACTTTACCTGCATCAACAGCTGTTACAGGTTCTACAGAATGGAAAACTTTTTATATTTCTGATCTTACCGGAAATGTAAGTGTAAATTCAACTGGTCCTATTGCCGTAGGGTTTATAGGTTTTAATGGGGCTCGTGGTATAGCTGGATACTTTTCAGGTTTTGATACTGTTCCTGAAGTAGAATTAGAAGTAGAAGGTGGAGGATGTCTGCCTGGAGCTGATATAGAAATTGTTTCTGGTACTTATGACACTTATCAATGGTATGGTGATGGTAGCCTTATTTCTGGAGCAATATTTTCTACTTACTCACCTACAACAGCTGGTGATTATTTTGTTAGAGTAAGTAAAGGTACTTGTAGCTATGATTCTCAACCTATTTCCGCTTTTTATTGTGACCCTGATATAGTTGTTAAAAAAACTGCTGATAAAACAGATGTTTTAGAAGGAGAATCTGTTTCTTTTAAAATTACTGTAGAAAATTTTGGTATAGATCCAGCTACAAACATAATTGTATCAGATGTTATGCCTTCAGGTTTTACTTTAGTTTCCGCAAGTCCTACTTTAGGTAGTTGGTCCTCTCCTAATTGGAACGTTGGAACTTTAAATGCTGGCGAATTAGAATCTATAACTATTGTTGCTACTGCTAATGAATTACCTAACAACTCCGAATCTGAAACATTTACAAATACTGCCACTCATACACAAGATCAGGTAGATTCTAATTTTACAGAAGATAGTCCAAGTGCCAATGTGACTGTAAACAATGATACTGATTTAGATGGTGTAATTGATAGTGATGATTTAGATGATGATAATGATGGTATATTAGATTCTATTGAATGTGCTTCTGGAGGAGGAACTGATGTTGTTTTTAACGGAGGTTTTACATCCTATTATTTTGAGGGTTGGACTCCTGATGGTTCTAATTGGCAAAATCCAGATTATTCAGGTTATGCTTATTATGCCGATTATAATACAGGAACTAAACCGTTATATCAAAATTTAACCGTTGTAGCTGGTACAACCTATATTCTTAGTTTTGATGTAGGTACTGTTTCATCATATATAAACTCATCAACGTTAAATGCATATATTGGTGGAACTTTAGTATACTCAAAAGTATCGGATCAAATGAGTATTGAAAATGGAGGTGATACTTCAAATACTGGCGGAGGAAACTTATCTAACACTTCTACAGTAACAGTTTTATTTACCGCCACTACAAACTCAACGCAATTACGCTTTGAAGGAGTTTCTACAGCGCAACCTCATGATCAACTTTTTTTAGATAATGTTAGTTTAACACCGAGTAACTCTTGTGCTGACACAGATGGAGATGGATTATTTGATCGTGTAGACCTAGATAGTGATGATGATGGTTGTTCGGATGCAAATGAAGCTTATAACGATTTAAATGCTGATGGTGGTGATGGTGGTGAATACGGATCAGGAACTCCTACGGTTGATTCAAATGGTACCGTAGTAGCTGCTTCATATACTGTTCCTGCTGATAATAATACTAATGGCACATATGAATTTCAAGAATCAGGAGCACCTCCTACCATTACAACACAACCTAGTGATGTAACTATTTTTGATAGTAGCGATGCTATATTTTCTGTTAGCGCAACAGATGATGATACTTTCCAATGGCAAGTAAGTATTGATGGTGGTTTAAATTTCAATAATATCTCTAATGGTACTGATTATTCTGGCACACAAACTAACACCCTGACTGTTTTAGGTGCTGATCTAACTAAAAATGAATATTTATACAGAGTAGTTATCAGTAACAATAGCTTTATTTGTGATGATACTACATCTGAAAATGCGCAACTAAATGTAAAAGTGAAAACAGTTATTACCAACCGAAGAATAACCTATAGAGTAAACAGAAATTAGTTTTAATAGGTAATTTTTAGATTTTTAAGATTATATGTAACAATTAATACGTTAATTCGTCATACATAAACAACCTAAAAATCTACATTTTGGAAAAAATTCTTACTGTAACCAATTTAACTAAAAAATTTGGTGCTCTTGTAGCTGTAAACGATTTATCATTTACGATAGAAAAAGGCAATGTTTATGGCATTTTAGGGCCTAACGGTAGTGGAAAATCAACCACATTAGGTATTGCACTTAATGTTGTTAATAAAACATCAGGAGATTTTAGTTGGTTTGATGGAACTACCTCTACTCACAAAGCATTAAAAAAAGTAGGTGCAATTATAGAACGACCTAACTTTTACCCTTACATGACTGCTGTTCAAAACTTAAATTTAGTATGTAAAATTAAAGAAGTTCCAAATACTAAAATTGAAGAAAAACTAGAATTAGTAGGTCTTTTAGACCGTAAGAATAGTAAATTCAGTACATACTCACTTGGTATGAAACAGCGTTTAGCTATTGCTTCTGCCCTACTTAACGATCCTGAAATTTTAATACTTGATGAACCTACCAATGGTTTAGACCCTCAAGGAATTCATCAAATTAGAGAAATCATAAAAAAAATTGCAAGCCAAGGTACTACTATACTTTTAGCTTCACATTTATTAGATGAAGTTGAAAAAGTATGTAGTCATGTTGTAATTCTAAGAAAAGGAAAAAAACTCTATTCTGGTCGTGTAGATAATATGCTTGCTAGTCATGGCTTTTTTGAATTAAAATCTAAAAATGAAAAAGCTTTACTATCATTTTTAGAACAAAATCATTCATTTAAAAATGTTACTTTAAATGATGGTTTAATAACTGCCTATTTAAAAGAGGAGATTGAAGCAGAAGAATTAAATAAAGATCTTTTTGATAGAGGAATTATTTTATCGCATCTTTCTAAACGAAAAGAAAGTTTAGAAAAACAATTTCTTACTCTTACTTCAAACTCTAGCAATTAATCAACCTGATAAAAAAATAAAATGATACGTTTACTACAAATAGAATTTATAAAACTTTGGAATAGTAAAGCTAGTAAAGTGCTTATTTTCTCATACTTTATTTTAATATTGAGTTTGGCACTAATCTCTATGATTAGAATAGACAATCCGCCAATAGTATTTAATATTGCTGACCAAGGGGTTTTTGATTTTCCTTATATCTGGCACTTAAATACTTATATCGCTTCATGGTTTAAATTATTTTTTGCAATTGTAATTGTTTCCATGACCGCTAATGAATACAGCAACAAAACTATAAAACAGAATTTAATTGATGGGCTGTCAAAAAAAGAGTTTCTATTGAGTAAGTTTTTAATGGTGATTACTTTCTCTATAATATCTACTGTTTTTGTTTTTCTAGTTTCGCTTGTTTTAGGAATGTTATATTCAAATTATGATGAATTTTCAATAGTTTTTTCTAATTTAGAATACTTTTTAGCCTATTTCGTAAAATTAGTTGGATTTTTCTCTTTCTGTCTTTTCTTAGGTATTTTAGTTAAACGATCTGCATTTGCTCTCGGTTTTTTAATATTATGGTGGGCAATTTTCGAGAACGTAATCTTTCGATTTGGTAGTTGGAAATTATTCAGCAAGGAAGTGTCTGATACGATTATGCACGTGCTACCTTTGTCTTCAATGTCCAATTTAATAATAGAACCTTTTTCTAAATTTAAAGCTGTAAAATCTATAAGCAATCAGTTAGGTACAGAGTTAACAGTAGACTACGCCGTGCATTGGTATAATGTTTTAATTGTTCTCGCTTGGGTTGGTATATTTATGTTTTTATCTTATACAATATTGAAAAAGAGAGATTTGTAGTATCTTGTAGCGACTGAACATCACTATGAAAAAAAACTACTTTACATTCTTTTATTTTTTATTTTCATTTTCATTTATCTTTTCACAAGGAGAAACATCAAATTGGTACTTTGGTGAAAATGCTGGTATCACATTTAATAGTGATGGAAGTGTGACTGCATTAAGTAATGGACAATTAAATACTTACGAGGGTTGCGCTAGTATTTCTGATGACGCTGGGAGTCTTTTATTTTACACTGACGGAATACGAGTTTATAATCGCAATCATGAACTAATGGAGAACGGAACTGGGCTATATGGAGACCCATCAAGTACGCAATCCGCTATCATTGTTCCAAAACCAGAAGATCCTAATATTTATTATATTTTTACAGTAGATACTACTGCGTATGAAAACGATCCTGACCGAGGTTTAAACTATTCTACAATTGATATTACTGCAAATAATGGCTTAGGTGCTGTAATTCAAAAAAACATAAATTTATTAGCTGATTGCTCTGAGAAAATTGCTGCAGTTGTTAAAAATTGTTTTGATAAATCTTTATGGGTTATCACTTTATCATCAGATAATGGTAGTTATACTGGATTTTTCAACACATATCATGCCTTTGAAGTTAACCCTAATGGTGTTGTTAATACTGCTGTAAAATCAACTTTTACAAATTCTAATATTAATGACCCTAGAGGATATTTAAAAATAACTTCCGATGGAAAAAAAATAGCTTCTGCTAATAGTTCTTCCGGACTTTACATTTATGATTTTGATGCTGATACTGGAATAATATCTAATCAAGAAAAACTATTAAACTATATTGATGATTGGAATTATTATGGCATCGAATTTTCTCCAAATCAAGAATTTCTGTACACTGTACGTTATACTGAAGGTGAAAATGTTATAAGTGAATCGCAACTATTACAATTAGATTTAACAGCTAGTAATATTGATAATTCTGTAGAAATTTTAGATAACAGAATCGGATACAGAGGTGCTTTACAACTCGGTGAAAACGGAAAAATATACCGAAACATTAGTATTAATTACGAAAACGGAACACCTTACTTAGGTGTAATTAACAATCCTGATGAAGAAGGCACTAATTCTAATTATATTCACAATGCTGTAGCCTTAGGTAATAATAACGGCACACAAGGTTTACCTCCTTTTATTCAATCTTTTTTTGAAAAAATAACATTAATGACAAATGAAGATGGTAGAGCTGTAAATGCCTTAGAAATTTGTGAAGGTAAAAGTTTAACTTTAGAAACTGAGTATTATGCCGATGCCACGTATCTATGGAAAAAAGATGATGTTGTTCTTCCTAATACAAGCAATATTTATACTATTGATAATTTAGCAATGACTGATTCTGGTGAATATACATTAAATATTAGTTTTTCTGACACATCAAAATGCCCTATAATTGGTGAAGCTGTAATCAGCGTTAATCCTTTGCCTCCTACCGAAAAACTAACACTTGTTCAATGTGATATTGATGAACAAAATTTCACAGACGGAATTACTACCGTAAATTTAGAGCAATCCTATATTTTCGAAACTTATGAAGAAGATTACATCTTCTATTTTTATGAGAATGATTCTGATTTAGAAAATGATCAGCCCATTGAAAATACTATTAATTATACCAATACAACTCCATTTAACCAAACTCTTATTTACACTGCTACCAATAGTTTAGGCTGTACCACTATTGGAGAGTTGGATATCACCATTTTAACTACTAATGTTTTATTAAACAATCAAAGTCCATACTATGCCTGTAATAATTCTTTAAGTGATGATTTACTTATTGGTGATTTTAATACAGACTTAATTAAAGCGTCTAGTTTTCAAAATCAAAAAGTACAATTTTATACTTCACTAATTGATGCTTCTTTAGAACAAAATGAAATTAAGGGTATATATGCTACGGAATCAACTTCTTTAATTGTTAGAATTGAAGATGGTAATGAATGCCAAAGAATTGAAGAGATTGAACTTATTGTAAACGCTACACCAGAATTCTCTTTTCTGGAAACTCATTACTTATGTACTGATGGCATTGATTTAGTTTTAGATGCACCAACTGGTTATGACGTATATAAATGGGTTAAACTAGATGCTACAACCGAAAATGAAATATCAAACTTGCCAACTGTAACAATTACGGAATCTGGAAATTACCAATTAGAATTAGGGTATGATTACAGTACAACCAATGAAATAATTATTTGCTCTTCAATTAAGAGCTTTATAGTAGAACCCTCAAATATTGCTATAATTAATAACATTGAAATCAAAGACATTTCCGATAATAATACCGTTGAAGTTTTTGTGACTGGTGATGGAAATTACGAATATTCTTTAGATGGTATTAATTATCAAACCAACACTAATTTTTCCAATCTTGAACCTGGTTTTTATACTGTTTATGTAAATGATACTAATGGTTGTGGAATTTCAAATGAAGAAATTGCTATTGTTGGCTACCCAAAATTCTTTACCCCTAACGGCGATGGTACAAATGATTATTGGCAAATTATTGGAGCTAATGAAATGTTTAATACAAATAGTTTTATTTCAGTTTTTGATAGAGTAGGAAATTTAGTTGCAAATTTTTCTCCTAATTCCAAAGGATGGGACGGGACAATAAATGGAAATCAGGTACCAGCTTCTGACTATTGGTTTAAAGTAAACCTTGAAGATGGCCGAACTTTTACTGGGCATTTTGCTTTAAAAAGATAAAACGAGTTAAAAATAAGAGCACTTGTATCTATTTTTTAAAACTGCCTTTTGTAATTTTATAGAATGAAATTTAAGGTAGTATCAGAATTTAAACCAACAGGAGATCAACCGGGTGCTATTAAGCAATTAGTTGAAGGAATTGAAACCGAAGAAAAATACCAAACACTTTTAGGTGTTACTGGTTCCGGAAAAACATTTACAGTTGCTAATGTGATTGAAAATGTTCAAAAACCTACCTTAATATTGGCTCACAATAAAACTTTAGCAGCACAATTATATTCTGAATTTAAACAATTTTTCCCTGAAAATGCAGTGGAATATTTTGTTTCTTATTACGATTATTACCAGCCAGAAGCATACATACCAACATCTGGTTTATATATAGAAAAGGATTTATCTATAAATGAAGATATTGAAAAATTACGATTAAGTACTACTTCCTCCCTACTTTCTGGGCGAAGAGATGTTATTGTGATTGCTTCGGTTTCTTGTTTATATGGTATTGGTAACCCAATAGAATTTCAAAAAAACGTTATTTCTGTTCATAAAGATCAAGTAATTTCGCGAACAAAATTTTTACATCAATTAGTACAAAGTCTATATTCTAGAACCACAGCAGAGTTCCATAACGGTAACTTTAGAGTAAAAGGTGATGTAGTTGATGTTTTTCCTAGTTATGCCGATCATGCTTTCAGAATCCATTTCTTTGGTGATGAAATTGAGGAAATTGAAGCATTTGACCCTTTAAAAAATACAAAAATAGAAAACTACGAAACGTTAAACATATACCCTGCGAATATGTTTGTAACTTCTCCTGATATTTTACAGAATGCCATTCATCAAATTCAAGATGACATGGTAAAACAAGTTGATTATTTTAAAGAAATCGGAAAACCCTTAGAGGCTAAACGTTTAGAAGAGCGTACGAATTTTGATTTAGAAATGATACGTGAATTAGGATATTGCTCTGGTATTGAAAACTACTCGCGTTACTTAGATGGCAGAGAACCAGGCACAAGACCTTTCTGCTTATTAGATTATTTTCCTGACGATTATTTGATGGTAGTTGATGAAAGTCATGTAACCATTTCACAAGTTCATGCCATGTACGGTGGTGACCGCTCTCGTAAAGAGAATTTAGTAGAATACGGTTTTAGATTGCCTGCTGCTATGGATAATAGACCCTTAAAGTTTGAAGAATTTGAGGCTTTACAAAATCAAGTTATTTACGTGAGTGCTACTCCCGCTGATTATGAATTACAACTAACACAAGGTGTGTATGTTGAACAAATTATAAGACCCACAGGACTTCTAGATCCTATAATCGAAGTACGTCCAAGTTTAAATCAGATTGATGATTTGGTTGAAGAAATTCAACAGCGTAATGAAAAGGACGAAAGAACTTTAGTTACTACACTTACTAAAAGAATGGCTGAAGAATTGGCTAAATATTTAGATAGAATTAGTGTGCGATGCCGATATATACACAGTGATGTTGATACTCTAGAGCGTGTTGAAATTATGCAAGATTTACGGAAAGGTATTTTTGATGTGCTAATTGGTGTTAACCTTTTACGTGAGGGTTTAGATTTGCCCGAAGTATCATTAGTAGCTATTTTAGATGCTGACAAAGAAGGTTTTTTACGCAGCAACCGCTCGTTAACTCAAACTGTTGGTAGAGCCGCTAGAAACTTAAATGGTAAAGCAATTATGTATGCTGATAAAATAACAGATAGTATGCAAACTACTATTGATGAAACAAACTACCGTAGAGAAAAACAAATAGCATACAACACAAAACACAATTTAAAACCAAAGGCTTTAAACAAAAGTTTAGATAGTGCATTATCTAAAAATTCGGTTTCTACATATCATTTTGAAAAAGAAGAATTACGTGCTGCAGAACCTGATTTAGAATACTTGACTAAAGAACAAAAAGAAAAACTTATTCGCGAAAAACGAAAAGCAATGGAAAAGGCTGCGAAAGAGTTAGATTTTATGCAAGCAGCTAAACTTAGAGATGAAATTAAAGCGCTACAAACTGCAGAATAAAAAAAGCGTCTTAATTATTACTAATCGAGACGCCTCAACAACCAACCTAAATCAAAAATATAAATAACTATTAAACACTAATTAAACTAGTTACTTATCTCGTTAATATTTTTAGTTTAAACCAATTACTCGCTTTGGTTTTGGTAATGCTTCTTCCTTTTTTGGAAGATCAAAACTCAAAACTCCGTTTTCATAGTTTGCTTCAATTTTATCTGTGTCTATTGTTTCAGGTAAATTAAAAGCTCTTTTAAATGCTGAGAATGAGAATTCTTTTCGTCTGTAACTAAATGAAGTATCATTTTCTTCTGTTTCTTTTTCAACTTTAGAATCAGATGAAATAGTCAACAATTCATTATCTACTTCAATTTTAAAATCTTCTTTCTTTCTGCCAGGAACTATTAGTTCTAATTCGAAAGCTAAATCACTTTCCCTTATATTTACAGCTGGCAATTTTGAAGAAACTTGCGCTTGTGCACCACCAAACCAATCTGGGTTAAATATTTCATTCATTAATGCTGGAAAATCTAGATTTTTATTTACTGTACTCATAATTATATCTTTTTAAATATTCTTGTTTGGTTACAAGTATTCAAATCCTATACCAACACAATTTTTATGACATTTTGTCTCTATTGATAATTAAAATAATGACATTTTGTCTCAACTAAGATAGGTTACAAGTAGTTTATTGTCACATTTCATATAACAAGTCATAATCTAACCTTGAATATTATTTAAAATAGTACCTTGCAAAAAATTATTTATATGACTAATAATGATGTTCTAAAAAAGCTCAGAGTAGCTTTAATGTTACGAGATGATGAAATTGTTGAAATTTTGAAGCTTGTAGATTTTAAAATCTCAAAAGCTGAGTTAGGAGCCTTATTTAGAAAAGAAGACCACCCTAATTACATGGAGTGTGGTGACCAAATATTGCGTAATTTCTTAAACGGACTTGTTATTCATTTTAGAGGTGAAAAAGACAACCCTAAAAACCCTAAGGAAACACTTGCTCATCTTAAAAAAAATAATGTAGTACCAAAGCCTAAGAAAAAATATAACTCAGACTTTAAAGCGAAACAAGAAAAGAAGTTTGACAAAAATATAGTTCACGGTAATTATAAGAACAAAAAAAAATCCTAAGCAATGCTTAGGATTTTAATTTTTTAACCATAAAATTTAAGCCGTAATTCTAACAGGGATAGTATAAGTTCTACCTTCACGGTAGTTATCTAAATTCACTTTTTGGTAGTTTAATTTAGATTTTACATAGTGCTCAATAACTTCACTATCTGTAGTTACTGATAATATTACAATCTCTCTATCTTCATTCAGAGTAAATAATACATTTGCCGTTAAGTCTTCCTCTACTTTAATTGAGTTATTACCTAAAATTTCACCTATTTGAATAGATAAACTTCTAGCTGGTTTATCAGCATTATTTGATTTCTTGTTATCATTAGCCATTATTGAAACGCTTACAAATAACATTACGATTGCTAAACTAATTTTCTTCATAATATTTCTTTTAAAAAAATTAATATTTAATTGATGACTTAAAAAGACACTGTTGAAAATATAATGATCACTTAAATTCCAATTTAATACATTCTATATTTTCTCTAGTACTCTTTAATTTACATGTCAAAATTAATTGTAAAAAATGAGCTATCCGAATAACAACAAGAGGCTTAACCCATATTTAAATTGCATAACAATTCATTAAAAATTAAAAATTTTCGAAAGTTTTTTCTTACTTAAACTTATTTAATAGAAAACTTCATTAAGCATCATTTTATGCAAAAATTCCCTTATAAATGGTGATAATACCGCAGCTAATTTTCAATTCTATTGCAAACAAAAAAAAGAGGGTAATGTTAAGAAAACATTACCCTCTTTAATATTTATATTTTAGTGTTAAGCTAAAACTTCTTTTACTTTATCAGCTGCTTCTTGGAATTGCACTGCAGATTGTACATCTAAACCAGAATTATCAATTAATTCTTTAGCTACATCAGCATTAGTACCTTGTAAACGTACAATAATTGGCACATTTATAGTTCCCATGTTTTTATAAGCATCAATTACACCTTGAGCAACACGATCACAACGAACGATACCACCAAATATGTTAATCAAGATAGCTTTTACAGCAGGATCTTTTAAGATAATCTCAAAAGCCGCCTCAACACGTGCAGCATCAGCAGTACCACCAACATCTAAAAAGTTAGCTGGCTCACCACCTGCTTGCTTAATTAAATCCATAGTTGCCATTGCTAAACCAGCACCATTAACCATACAACCAACGTTACCATCAAGGTCAACATAGTTTAATCCTAAAGCACCAGCTTCAACCTCAATTGCATTCTCTTCTCTAAGATCACGCATTTCAGCATATTGCTTTCTTCTATATAATGCATTATCATCAATAGACACTTTAGCATCAACAGCCATTATTTTATCATCCGAAGTTTTTAAAACTGGATTAATTTCAAACATACTAGAATCACTCTCAACATATGCTTTATATAAAGAAGCGATAAATTTCGTCATTTCTTTAAAAGCTGTACCTGATAAACCTAAGTTAAAGGCTATTTTACGAGCTTGGAAAGGTAACAAACCTGTTGCCGGATCAATTTCTTCAGTAAATATTAAGTGTGGTGTACTTTCAGCTACCTCTTCAATATCCATACCACCTTCAGTAGAATACATAATCATATTTCTACCTGTTCCACGGTTTAATAAAACTGAAACATAAAATTCGCTAGTTTCACTATCACCTGGGTAATAAACATCTTCAGCTACTAAAACTTGATGTACTTTTTTACCTTCTGCTGAAGTTTGAGGAGTTACTAAATTCATTCCAATAATTTGTCCTGCAATTTCTTCAACCTCTTTTAGGTTTTTAGCTAATTTAACACCGCCACCTTTTCCACGTCCACCTGCATGAACTTGTGCTTTAATAACGTGCCAACCTGTTCCTGTTTCAGCTGTTAATTGCTTTGCAGCATCTACAGCCTCTTTTGCATTCTGAGCTACAATTCCTCTTTGGATACGTACCCCAAAACTTGCCAAAATTTCTTTTCCTTGATATTCGTGAAGATTCATAAGTAAATCGTGTCTTTATTTTATATGAACAAAAATAGCAAACCAATACTAATTACCCTAATGAAATATCCATGCTATTTTCTAAATTATTAAAATGATAACACATGAATATCACTAAACACCCCTCAAAACCTGATATCTACCTATATCCTGTTTTAAATATAACAATTTGTTGTATTTTGATTTATTGATAAATTATTTTGTCCGAATGGTAGAAGAAGTCTAGATTTGCTCAAAATTTTATTGCAATGACGCAGAACGATTTATTACAGATAGCAAAAACGTACGGAGATCCTGTTTACGTTTATGATGCAGAAAAAATCATTTCTCAGTTCAACAGACTGACCAATGCTTTTAGTGATGTCAAAAAATTAAAATTAAATTACGCTTGTAAAGCCTTATCTAATATTACCATATTAAAACTAATGAATAGTCTTGGTAGCGGCTTAGATACGGTATCTATACAAGAAGTACAATTAGGACTTTTAGCTGGTTTTAAACCTGAAAACATAATATTTACCCCAAACGGAGTTTCTCTTGAAGAAATTGAAGAAGCATCTAAATTAGGTGTTCGAATTAATATAGATAATTTATCTGTTTTAGAACAGTTTGGAAGCAAGCACCCAAATGTACCTGTTTGTATTAGAATTAACCCACACGTAATGGCTGGTGGCAATTCTAACATTTCGGTAGGTCATATTGATTCTAAATTTGGAATTAGCATTCACCAAATTCCACATTTATTACGAATTGTAGAGCTTACCAAAATGAATATCAATGGTATTCACATGCATACAGGTAGTGATATTTTAGATATTGATGTATTTCTTTACGCTTCAGAAATTCTTTTTGAAACTGCTAAAAACTTTAAAAAATTAGATTTTATTGATTTTGGTAGTGGTTTTAAAGTACCTTATAAAGAAGCTGATATTGAAACTAATATTGAAGAATTAGGTAAAAAATTATCAGAAAAATTCAATTCTTTCTGTAAAGAATACGGTAAAGAATTAACATTAGCTTTCGAACCTGGTAAATTTTTAGTTAGTGAAGCTGGTAGCTTTTTAGCGAAAGTAAATGTAGTAAAACAAACTACATCTACTGTATTTGCTAGTATTGATTCTGGTTTCAACCACTTAATACGTCCAATGCTTTACGGATCATACCACCAGATTGAAAACATCTCTAACCCAGAAGGTAGAGAACGTTACTACTCTGTAGTAGGATACATTTGTGAGACAGATACATTTGCAAGCAACAGAAGAATCAACGAAATATCAGAAGGTGATATTCTTCGTTTTAAAAATTCAGGTGCATATTGCTTTACAATGGCAAGCAACTACAATAGTAGATTTAGACCACCAGAAGTTTTGTGGTACAATGGTGAAGCAATTTTGATACGTGAACGCGAAACATTAGACGACATCACACGAAACCAAGTAGACACTGAAAACTTATTTGCGAAAAAGGAAAAAGCGAAAGCTGTAGCTAAATAAGTTTAATCTTAATATTTTGAATACCAATAAAATCCTGTTTATAGCAGGATTTTTTTATTCTGCCCAAATTAGTTTTACTTTAACAGCATATAAAAAATAAAAAGCACTATGTAACGTTAGGTTTACTGTAATAACTAGACTAAACGACCATATTTAGACTCACAAAATCAATATTATGAATACCAAAAAGTTTTCTCTTTTCTTATTTATAGCATTTTTATCACTTAGTATGAATGCGCAAGAAGTAACATGGTTGTCATGGGATGAAGCGGTTAATTTAGCCCAGACAGATAAAAACCCTAAAAAAATATTTATAGATGTTTATACAGATTGGTGTGGTTGGTGTAAAAAAATGGATAAAGATACTTTTCAAAACGAAGAAGTAGCCAAGTACATGTCTGAAAACTACTATATGGTTAAATTAGACGGTGAAGGAAAAGAACCTATAGAATTTAAAGGTAAGACATTCAAATTTGTTGCCTCAGGCAGAAATGGTTATCACGAATTTGCTGCTGCATTAATGCAAGGAAAAATGAGCTACCCAACTACTATCTTTTTAGACGAAAAAATGAATATGCTTTCTCCTGTGCCAGGATATCAAAAACCTGATGCTTTTTTACAAATCGCTAAATATTTCGGAGAAAATATTCATAAAGAAAAAGACTGGCAAACATACACTGGAGAAGGTACTAAATAAGAAAAAATAAATTTTAAATAAAAAAGAGGCTACATAGCCTCTTTTTTATTTTTTGTGACCAAAACTCTCTATTTACCTACTATAATTAGGAGATTCTTTAGTAATTGTAACATCATGTGGATGACTTTCATTAATACCACTTGCTGTAATTTTTACAAACTTCCCTGTTTCTTTTAAAGTTTCAATATCTTTTGCTCCGCAATATCCCATACCGGCTTTTAAACCGCCTACAAATTGGTGAATACTTTCATATAATTCCCCTTTATAAGGAACACGCCCTACAATACCTTCTGGTACTAATTTCTTAATATCATCTTCAACATCTTGAAAATACCTGTCTTTAGAGCCTTGTTTCATTGCCTCAACAGAACCCATACCACGGTACGACTTAAACTTACGCCCTTCGTATATAATAGTTTCACCAGGAGATTCTTTAGTTCCTGCTAAAAGCGAACCTAACATAACAGTATCAGCTCCTGCTGCAATTGCTTTTGGTATATCACCCGTATAGCGAATACCACCATCTGCAATTACTGGAACACCTGTACCTTTTATAGCCGCTGAAACTTCTAATACAGCTGAAAATTGAGGAAATCCAACCCCTGCAACTACACGCGTTGTACATATAGACCCAGGACCAATACCAACTTTTACAGCATCAGCACCAGCTTCTACTAAATATTTAGCAGCGTCACCTGTTGCTATATTTCCAACAATAACATCTAAGTCAGGAAATTTAGTTTTTACACTTTTTAAAACCTCAACAACACCTCTAGTATGCCCGTGAGCAGTATCAATAACAACAGCATCAACACCTGCGTTAACCAATGCTTCTGCTCTATCAACAGCATCAGCAGTCACACCCAATGCAGCTGCAACTCTTAAACGACCGTATTGGTCTTTATTTGCTGTAGGTTTTTGAGTTAGTTTTGTTATATCTCTAAACGTAATTAAACCTACTAGTTTATAATCTTTATCAACTACTGGTAATTTTTCAATCTTATTTTCTTGTAAAATATCCTCTGCTTGCTCTAGTGAGGTACCTTCGCTTACAGTTACAAGATTTTTAGTCGTCATTACTTCAGAAAGTGGGCGATCATTGTTTTTTTCGAAACGTAAATCTCTATTAGTAACAATACCTAATAATTTACCTGCATCATCAACAATAGGAATCCCGCCAATACTAAACTCTTTCATTGAAGCTTTTGCGTCGCGAACAAAAGAATTTAAAGGCAACGTCACAGGATCGATAATCATACCGCTTTCTGCACGTTTCACTTTACGCACCTTCAATGCTTGTTCTTCAATGGTCATGTTTTTATGCAAAACACCTATACCACCTTCTTGTGCCATAGCAATTGCCATTTTAGATTCCGTTACCGTATCCATAGCAGCAGATACAATAGGAACATTAATGGTTATATTACGCGTAAATTTTGTTTGAATATTTACTTCTCTTGGAAGTACTTCAGAAAAAGCTGGGACTAAGAGTACGTCATCATAAGTAAGACCTTCTCCAACAATTTTATCAAGATGTGCTTGCATGGCAATTAAATATTAATTGCACACAAAGGTACAATTAATATCTCTAATTAAAGCTGATAAAAAAAAGTTAATTCTTCAGCTA
>NZ_JAHKQN010000020.1:33919-456034 GCF_018861125.1 Cellulophaga baltica
TAGCTGAAGAATTAACTTTCAAAAATCTATAAGACCTTTATATTTATTTAATTATGCCTGAGCTTGAGCGTTCATTGGTGCCCAGTGAGAACACAACATACCTGATGCAGCCTTTTGAGGATTAGCACAAGACGGACTATTAAATCTTGAACATGTTTCGCAATTTGGATCATTCTTTAATGCTACTTGCATCTCAAAACTATCACAAGTATAATGATCGTTAACTTTTACTTGGTGCGCGCTACAAAATTGTCCTTCAGTGATTTCTTGACAATTAACACAGCTATTTCCTATTCTTATTGACATAATTTTTATTTTTAAATTCATATTAAATCTACAAATAAATCATTACACAATAAAATGTAATGTGCTGTAAAACAAGTATTTATATTTAGACTATATTTAAATAAAAGGCTAAAAATCTTAAAAACAACAGTTTAAAAACTAACTAGAATTAATATAAATAATTTTGAAATTATTTAATGATAAAAATGGAACAATTCAGAGGCTTTGTTATATGCCGCTTCAAAAACCATCCAGTTAACATTACTGTTTGCTTTCACTGAAGTAAAATAAGAAAGCATTTTTTCTGTAGGCATATTACCTGTTAACTCATCTTTAGCCATTGGGCAACCACCAAAACCTTGTACTGCACCATCAAACCTTCGGCACCCTGCCTTATAAGCAGCATCAACTTTTTCATGCCATTTTGAAGGTGTAGTATGTAAATGCGCACCAAATTCAACATTAGGGTATTTAGGTATTAAATTTGAAAACAAATATTCAATCTCAGTTGGTGTGGATGTACCGACGGTATCAGATAAAGAAAGTATATTAGCTCCCATACCAGCTAATTTCTCTGTCCACTCCCCCACGATTTCAACATTCCAAGGATCGCCATAAGGATTACCAAAGCCCATAGATATATAGGTGACTACTTTTTTATTCGCTTTAGATGCTATTGCTAAAATTTCTTCTAGAATAATTACAGACTCATCAATAGTTTTATGCGTATTACGCATTTGAAAGTTTTCAGAAATTGAAAAAGGATAGCCCAAATAGTCTATTTTCTCTTGCTCTACAGCATCTTGAGCACCGCGAACATTAGCAACTATTGAAAGGAATTTACTTTTTGTTATTGAGGTATCAAGCAATGATAACACCTCAGCTGTGTCTGCCATTTGCGGTATCGCTTTTGGTGATACAAAACTACCAACATCTATAGTATCAAAACCACAGTTTAATAATGACTGAATGTATTTTACTTTTTCTTCCGTAGGAATAAAAGTTTTAATGCCTTGCATAGCATCTCTTGGGCATTCAATTATTTTAACTTCGTTTGACATTCGTGTTTTACAAGTGGTATAAAATTACTACTATTTATTTGAAAACAACAAGTAAAGTCCTATTCCTGTAAAAACCACTATTTGCAACCATTTTAAAAATACTCTAAAATTTTTATTCTCTTTTAAAAACTTAGCTAAACTACCCGACAAAAAAGCAATTAATGAAAACACCACAAAAGCTGTAATTATAAATATAAAACCCAATATGCCAAATTGAATAACAGTGCTTAAGCTATCACTGAAAAGGAATCCTGGAAAAAATGCAAGAAAAAATATAGCTACTTTAGGGTTCAGTAAATTCATTAAAAAACCTTGCTTATAAACTTTTAACAAGCTTTGTTTATTAACAAAACTCACTGTCATATCAATTTCTTCTGAACTTTTAAATACTTGGTAAGCTAGATAAAACAAATAAAATGCACCAAATAATTTGATTGTAAAAAATAAGATATTACTCTCCTTAATTAAAGCAGAAACTCCGAATGCTAATAAAGCTGTATGAACTAAACAACCTGAAATAAGGCCCAATGTAGTAACAACACCATACTTTTTACCATTTACAATACTTTGGGTAAGTACATAAATATTATCTGGCCCAGGAGCAAATGCCAACGCTATTGTTGCTACTATAAATGAATATAGAATTTCATAGTTCACGCCAATAGATTTTTAAATTACATTAAGACCTTTCTAATAAAGCTTTATTTATTTTTTTAACTAAAGCAGGTCCTTCGTAAATAAAACCTGTCCAAAGTTGTACTAAATCTGCACCTGCATCTAATTTTTCTAATGCATCTTCTGCTGTATTTATACCTCCAACACCTATAATTGGGAAAGCTTTATTACTCTTTTCCGATAAGAAACGGATAACTTCTGTACTTCTATTCTTCAAAGGCGCACCACTTAAACCTCCTTTTTCTTCTTGTAATAATTGGTGAGATTTTAAACCTTCTCTACTAATAGTTGTATTTGATGCTATAATACCTTCAATTTTAGTATCAGCAACAATCGTAATAATATCTAATAATTGATCATCAGTCAAATCTGGAGCAATTTTAAGCAGAATCGGCTTCTCTTTTACATTCTTTTTTATAGCCAGTTTTGTATTCTGTGCTTTTAACTTGTTCAACAGTTTAGTTAAAGGCTCTTTATCTTGCAACTCACGCAAACCCGGAGTATTTGGTGAACTTACATTAACTACAAAATAATCAACATGATCAAAAAGACTGTCAAAACAAATAGTATAATCTAGTATAGCTTTATCGTTTGGTGTTATTTTGTTTTTACCAATATTTCCTCCGATAATTACTCGGTGTTCTTTCTTTAATTGTTCAACAGCTTCTAAAACTCCAAGGTTATTAAAACCCATTCTGTTAATAATTGCCTTATCATCTTTTAGTCTGAATAATCTTTTTTTGGGATTTCCATCTTGAGGTTTAGGCGTAAGTGTACCTATCTCAATAAATCCGAAGCCAAAATCAGAAAGCTGATTATACAACTTAGCATTTTTATCAAAACCAGCCGCTAAACCTACCGGATTTTTAAAATCAATACCAAATAAATTACGTTCAAGCCTCTTATCTTCTACTAGATAAATTGATTTAAAAATCTTAGAGAACCCAATCTTATCCAAAAATTTAACCGCTCCAAAAATAAAATAATGGACTTTTTCTGGGTCAAATAAGAATAAAACTGGACGTAATAAGTATTTGTACATGATTTGGAAATTTCGTCAAAAATACAAACAACGCTTGTTATCTTTAATGTTTCCAAATAATTTTATTAACACAAAAGTTAACGTTACTTCTCTAAAGCTCTAATTGGTGATCTACCAGCAGTATTACACAATAAAACATAGCGTTCATATTGCTTTTCATTAAAGGTTGAAATCAATTTTTGGTCATATTTGATAGTAGCTTCAAACATTTTATTTTCAATAGCTTTATGTTTTTGACCTAATACTGTTAATTCTTCAGGTGTGCTTTGCGGATGATTTTCAAAAAGGTCTTTTTCTTCTTTTTCTAAAATTGTTAATTCCGCCTTTAAATCACTCTTTAATGTTTTTAAAGTTGTCAATTGCTCATCTTTCAATTGAAAATTTTCAATTATTTTATCAGAATTATTACTCCCAATATCTAAAATACATACTTGAGATTGAGCACTTAAAAACATAAATCCAAAAAAGGACAACAATAACGCTTGTTTAATAATCATAACAGTAACTTAATTTTTATAAAGATTGCACTATAGCAATAACGCAGTATTAAAAAAAAAGTATGTTTTACTACCAAGAATAGACAAATTTAAATTCATAAAACTAACTCCAAATTGTACTTTTATACAAAAAATGACAGCATGCAAGATATTATAGATAGATTTTTAAGCTACGTAAAAATTGATACGCAAAGCGATCCAACATCAAAAGCAACACCAAGTACTGAAAAACAATGGGATTTAGCACATAAACTTGTAAGTGATTTAAAGGATATTGGCATGCAAAATGTTACTATTGATGATAATGCCTATATTATGGCGACATTACCTAGCAATACTGACGCTAAAGATGTACCAGTAATTGGTTTTATTTCGCATTTTGATACTTCTCCTGACTTTTCTGGCTCAAATATAAATCCTCAAATTATCAAAAATTATGATGGAAAAGATATCATTTTAAATCAAGAGAAAAATATTATTCTATCTCCTGATTATTTTGATGATTTATTACAATATAAAGGCCAAACTATTATTACTACCGATGGTACAACTTTACTAGGTGCGGATGATAAAGCTGGCATTACAGAAATTATTTGCGCTATGGAGTATTTAATAAATCACCCGAAAATTAAACACGGAACCATTAAAGTAGGTTTTACTCCTGATGAAGAAATTGGTCGTGGCGCTCATAAATTTGATGTTGAAAAATTTGGCGCAGTATACGCCTACACTATGGATGGTAGCCAGATTGGAGAATTAGAATATGAAAATTTTAACGCTGCAGGCGCAACAGTTACTATCACAGGAAAAAGTGTGCACCCAGGTTACGCAAAAGGTAAAATGATAAATGCTGTTAGCATTGCGAATGAATTTATGTCACTTTTACCAGAAAATGAAGTACCGCAAAGAACAACGGGACGTGAAGGTTTTTTTCATATCCATCATATTTCTGGTGAAATTGAAAATGCAAAATTAGATTTGATTGTTAGAGATCATGACAGAGAAATATTTGAAGCTCGAAAAGAGTTATTATTAAAAATAGCAACTAAATTAAATAATACTTATGGTGAAGATTGTGTAGCGGTTACTATAAAAGATCAGTATTATAATATGAAAGAAAAAGTAGAACCTGTTTTTCATATTGTAGAAACTGCCAAAGAAGCTATGGAATCATTAAACATCACTCCTATTTTAAAACCGATTAGAGGTGGTACTGATGGGTCACAATTAAGTTTTATGGGTTTACCTTGCCCTAATATTTTTGCTGGCGGACATAATTTTCATGGCAAATATGAATATGTACCTGTAGAAAGTATAAAAAGTGCAATTGATGTTATTGTAAAAATATGTGAATTGACAGCTTTGAAATAACAGTTATTTAAAATAAAAAAGCACCGTAACGGTGCTTTTTTTTTATTTTGTGAAAAAGGAAAAGTATATTATTTCTTTTCAGTTACAGGGGCATTAAGCTTAGCACTCATTTCCATTGAAAGAGCTGAACGATCAAACTTAATTTTACCAGCCATAGTTTCAATAACAACAGACGCATCTTTGTCATTTAATTCTACAACCTTTCCGTGCATACCACTTTTAGTAACTACTTTATCTCCTCTTTTTAGTTCTTCCGAAAATTTCTTTTCTTGTTTTTGACGCTTTCTTTGAGGCATTAACATAAAAAAGTAAAAAACAGCAAAAATTGCTAAAATTGGAAGAAACTGTGTAATATTCTCTGACATAAAATTATGAATTTTTCAATGGCCCTACTGGCGCACTATCTTTAGGTGTAACAAATGCTTTAATTTTCAATTGCTCTGTACCTTTTGCTGTATTTGCTGATACTGTAATAACTTTAGTTACAGCATTTTTACCTGAACCGTTAAATTTAACTAACAGCTCACCAGTTTCACCTGGAGCGATTGGTCCTTCTGGTTTTTCAGGAACTGTACAACCACATGTACTTTTTGCATTTGTAATAATTAAAGGTGCATCACCAGTATTCGTAAATTTAAATACCGTTTCTTGTGGTGTACTTTGAATAATATTTCCGAAATCATGCTCAACTTTTTCAAAAGTCATAACAGGAAGTTTTTTAGCGGCATCATCTCTTTCTGCTGCTGCTTGTACGTTTGTAGTATTAACTTTGCTTTTAGCATCGTCTTTACATGAAACTAAAGCAATTAATAGTAATACGTTTAATGTGATAACTATTTTTCTCATAACAGTTTTTAAATTATTTTATTAAATTTTAGAGTAAATGTAACAATATTTACAATAAGCCTCTACCCATTTTATTGAGTTTGCCATTTTTTTGGTATTCTTTAACAAGTTTATCCAAAATTCCGTTTATGAAAGTGCTACTTTTTGGGGTACTATACTCCTTTGCTAGCTCTAAATACTCATTAATAGTAACTCTTTCAGGTATTGATGGGAAGTATAACAATTCTGCAATTGCCATTTTCAATAAAATACCATCAATATCTGCAATCCTATCTTTATCCCAGTTAGGTGTTTTGCCTTCAATTTCTGATATTAAAGATTCATTATTCAATAATGTTTTTGATAATAATCTTTTTGAAAACTCAATATCATCTTGGTCTTTTACCAATGGTGGTAAAAAGTACGATGCTACAGTATCGGGCTTTGCTTTTTTTAATAATTTTAAAATGAATGTATTTACTAATGGTATATCATCTACCCAGGTTAGTTTATCATCTTCAAAATAATCGTAGATTTTTTCGTTTGGTGCTATAATTGTTTTAAACACATCTAAAACAAACTGCTTATCTTCTTCAAAAGTAGAAGCGCCAGAGTCCATATACTTCATATACAAATCACTCGCGATAATTTCTTTATAAAGTAACTTAACATACTCTTCGTTTAAATACCAGTTTTCTAACTTACGTATTTTAAACTCTTCTATTAAAACCTCATTTTCAGAAATTAGTTTTAAAAATCTGTTTTTCACAAACTTTTTGTCATCTTCAAAACTCTTAGTAGAATTTTTAATGTATTTTTTTGATGACAATTCAACTTGTTCTTTAGTTAAATCATGAATTTCTTTTAAAAGACTCATCATCAACAAGTACAAATTGTACGTGTTTTCAATACTGAACTTTAAAAATTTTTGTTGTTTTTCTAAAGAATCATCTTTAGAACGGTTTAATGCATAGATACCTTGCATTACTTTTACGCGCACATGCCTTCTTGTAAGCATTTTTAAAGAACTTAATTGGTTAAACTTGAAGTTGCAAAAGTAGAACTATATTTTTAAAAGTATGTAATGCTTTGATTATATCTTATCAGTTTTATAACATTTAGGTTTCTATTAATAAATTATCTTTGCATGATAATTTATCAAACTCAACTATATTATTAGGTTAACCGCTATATGAAGGAATTAAAGTATATTAATAAATATTTAAAAAAATACGCTGTACAACTACTTCTTGGACTAACTATCACTGTCATTGCTCGAGTTTTTTCACTTTTCACCCCTTCGTTTGTAAAAAAATCTATTAAAGTTGTTGAAGATTATGGTAAAGATTTAATTTCAAAAGACGAAGCCAAAGAACTTTTATTAGAGAATATATTTATTATTTTAGGTACTGCAATTTTGGCCGCTCTTTTTACTTTTTTAATGCGCCAAACTATTATTAAAGTATCAAGATACATTGAATATGATTTAAAAAATGAGATTTTTGACCATTATCAGTTCTTAAGTTTAAACTTCTACAAAAAAAATAGAACTGGAGATTTAATGAACAGAATTAGTGAAGATGTTGGTCAAGTACGTATGTATTCAGGTCCGGCAATTATGTATGGTATGAATACCGTTACCATGTTTTCATGCATTGTCCCTCTAATGTTTTTAACAGCTCCTAAATTGGCTGCTTACACTTTAATACCACTACCTATTTTATCGGTTTTAATATATCAAATCAGTAAAGTAATACACAAGCGTAGTACTATCGTACAAGAATACTTATCTAAATTATCAACTTTTACCCAAGAATCTTTCTCAGGCATATCAGTAATTAAAGCTTACGGATTAGAAGATAATATTAATAAAGAGCTTGAAGAACTAGCCATTGAAGGTAAAATTAAAAGCATGAATTTAGCAAAAGTTAATGCTTGGTTCTTTCCTTTAATGATTTTACTTATTGGTATTAGCAACATATTTGTAATTTATATTGGTGGCCAACAATACATTAATGGCGAAATTGATTCTATTGGTGTTATCGCTGAATTTGTAATTTATGTAAATATGCTTACTTGGCCTGTTGCTGTCGTAGGTTGGCTAACATCAATTGTGCAACGTGCAGAAGCATCTCAAAAAAGAATAAATGAGTTTTTAGATGTGCAACCAGAAATTATTAATGAAGTAACTGAAAGTACACCTATAAATGGAAAAATTGAGTTTCGGAATGTTACGTTCACCTATGATGACACTGAAATTACTGCTCTTAAAAACATATCATTTACCATTGAAGCAGGTGAAACTGTTGCCTTTATAGGCAAAACAGGTTCTGGAAAATCTACCATTTTAGATCTTGTTGCTCGTTTGTATGATGTTACCTCTGGTGAAATTCTACTTGACGATGTTCCTATTAAAAAGTTGAATTTAAATAGTGTTCGTAATGAAATTGGCGCTGTACCACAAGATGCTTTTCTATTCTCTGACACTATAAAGAATAATATAAAGTTTGGTAAAAAAGATGCTACTGACGAAGAGGTCATTAATGTAGCCAAAAAAGCAGTAGTTCATAAAAACATTAAAGAATTTGCTAACAAATACGATACCATTTTAGGTGAAAGAGGTATTACACTTAGTGGTGGTCAAAAACAAAGAGTTTCGATTGCTCGTGCCCTATTAAAAGATCCTAAAATATACTTGTTTGATGATTGTTTATCTGCTGTTGATACTGAAACAGAAGAGAAAATATTAAACAATTTAAAGAATGCTTCTGAAAACAAAACCACATTGATTGTGAGCCACAGAGTTTCTTCCGCTAAAAATGCTGATAAGATTATCGTTTTAAAAGATGGTGATATTTTACAACAAGGCATTCACAATTCGTTAATAAATACCGATGGTTATTACAAAGAACTCTATAATAACCAACTTATTGACAAAGAAAACTAAAAAAAGTTGTCAGATTAGCTTTTTTTTTTCACTTTTGAAAGATACACTAATTATAACTATAGAATATTTTGCAAATGGGGGGAAAAGATTCAATAGAACAAGAGGAAATTTACTCTAAAGTTCTAAGAGCTGGAAGAAGAACTTATTTTTTTGATGTTAGAAGCACAAAGGCTGGTGATTACTACCTAACAGTAACTGAAAGTAAAAAGTTCACAAATGATGACGGATCATTTCATTACAAAAAGCACAAAATTTATCTTTACAAGGAAGATTTTTCTGCTTTTAAAGACAACTTAGATGACATGATGAATTACATTATTGATGAAAAAGGTGAAGAAGTGATATCGGAACGACACCAAAAAGACTTTAAAAAAGAGGATGAAGTTCAAAAAGTTGAAACTACAGAAAGTTTTACAAATGTAAGTTTTGACGATATATAACGTATTCTTTCTTAAATTATTTATAACGGCTCTTATTTTTAAGAGCCGTTTTTTATTTTTATAAAAAACTAATCTAAAACTCAAAAATGAAAAAACTGCTCTTACTCGCTCTTGTCTTAGTTACTATAACATTACAGGCGCAAGAAAACTTATCACTTAACTATTACCTACCTGATAATGTTAGTTACAATAAAAGCATTCCTACTCCTGCCTCAATTATTGGGCATGAGGTTGGTGAATGGCACGTAACACATGATAAATTAGTTTTTTACATGAAAGCTTTAGCAGCTTCAAGTGACCGGATTTCTATTGAGAATAGAGGAGAAACTTATGAAGGTAGGCCATTGTTATTACTAACTGTTAGTTCTCCTAACAACTTAAAAAATATAAATCAAATACAAAAAGAACATCTTGCTATTACAACTAATGAAGGCTACAGTAACGATGTTAATGACCTACCAATTGTAGTATATCAGGGTTTTTCAATTCATGGTAATGAAGCTAGCGGTTCAAATGCCGCTTTAGCTTACGCCTATTACCTAGCCGCTGTTGAAGGTCCTGAAATTGAAGACTTATTAGCTCATACAGTAATACTTTTAGACCCTTCATTTAATCCTGATGGTTTACAACGTTTTTCATACTGGGCAAACACAAACAAAAGCAACAATTTAAATGCTGACAATAACGATAGAGAATATCATGAAGTTTGGCCTGGTGGCAGAACTAATCACTATTGGTTTGATATGAACAGAGATTGGTTGCCCGTACAGTTACCTGAAAGTAGAGCAAGAATTACAACTTTTCATAAATGGATGCCTAATATTTTGACTGATCACCATGAAATGGGAACAAATTCTACCTTCTTTTTTCAACCAGGTGAACCAACAAGAGTACACCCTTTGACACCCAAAATAAATCAAGAATTAACTGGCGAAATAAGTACTTTTCACTCAAAAGCATTAGATAAAATTGGTTCACTTTATTTTTCCGAAGAGAATTATGACGATTATTATTATGGTAAAGGTTCAACTTTTCCTGATGTTAATGGTGGTATAGGTATTTTATTTGAACAGGCAAGTTCTCGTGGTCATATTCAAGAAAGTGACAATGGTATACTTACATTCCCTTTTACCATTCGCAATCAATTTACAACAGCTATATCAACAATTGAAGCTGCAAAAAACATGCGTGTAAAATTATTACAATATCAGCAAAATTTTTTTAAAGATGCAGCTATTGAAAATTCTAAAAATAAAACAAAAGCAATCATTTTTGGAGACTCTAAAGATGCTGCTAAAGCATGGCACTTGGCAGAGATATTACAACGTCAGAAAATTAAATTTCAAAAATTAAATAAAGATGTTGTTATAAACGGTAAGTCTTTTAAAAAAGAAACTAGTTACGTAATACCTAGCAATCAAAGAAACAGTCGTTTGGTTAAAGCAATGTTTGAAAAAAGAACTACGTTCACTGACAGTCTTTTTTATGACATTTCAGGCTGGACATTTCCTTTGGCTTTTAATTTAGATTATACTGAAGTTAACTCGTTATCAAATGCTGGTGATGAAGTAACAGATTTACAGCCTTTGACTGGGAGCATTGAAACTAAAACTAATTATGCTTATTTATTTGAGTGGAATGAGTATTATACACCCAAAGCATTAAATAAAATATTAAATAAAGGCATTAGAGCTAAAGTTGGCGAAAAGCCTTTTACTGTTGGGGGTAGAACTTTTGATTACGGAACTATTATGATTCCAGTACAAAACCAAAACTTAAGTACAGACGAGCTTTATACTTTTTTAACCGAAGTTGCCAAAGAAAATCATATTATTATTTCTTCCGTAGGAACTGGTCATACATTAGGTATTGATTTAGGAAGTGGAAAGTTTAACACTATAAAAAAACAAAAAGTTGCAGTTATTGTTGGTAATGGAATTACATCGTATGATGCTGGAGAGGTTTGGCATTTATTTGACCAACGTTATGACATTAACATTACCAAGCTTGATACAGATTATTTTAGCAGAGCAGATTTAAGTAGATATACGGCAATAATCATCCCAAATTCAAGAAAAGCTTTTGATAAATCCGAAACTGAAAAACTTAGAGAATGGGTAAAAGATGGTGGTACCGTAATTGGGTACAGAAGTACTACTGAATGGCTTTCGAAAAATGAGTTTATTGATTTAAAATTCAAGAAAGATACGTTGATAGCGAAAGATATTAGCTATGAGCAAAAAAGACAATTTTCGGGTGCTCAAGTTACTGGCGGTGCTATTTTTGAAACTAAAATAGATAGATCTCACCCAATTTCATACGGTTACAAAAATAATATGTTACCCTTTTTTAGAAACACTAACGTTTATATTGAGCCGAATAAAGAAAGTTATAACAACCCTATTCAATATACTAACAATCCTTTGTTAAGCGGTTACATTTCTGAAGAAAAAATCAAATTACTTAAAAATAGTGTGCCTTTTCAAACACAACATTTAGGTAAAGGAAGAGTCGTTGTTTTTACAGACAATACAAACTTTAGAGGTTTTTGGTTTGGTACCAATAAATTATTAATGAACGCAATTTTCTTTAGCGACCTCTTATAATCATTTACAAAATTATAATTACAATAAACGGTTCTTTTATCAAGAGCCGTTTGTTGTATAATACTACCTTTAAGATACTTTGAGTCCGTTTTTTACTTTTAAGCCCGGATGCAGTAAAGTAACATCTTTACCCTCAACAGCACCCATCACCAAACATTCACTCATAAAGTTTGCTATTTGTTTTTTCGGGAAGTTTACAACCGCCATTATTTGCCTATTCAATAAATCTTCTTTTTTATAAAGCGTAGTTATTTGAGCAGAAGTCTTCTTCACCCCTATTTCATCTCCAAAATCAATTTCTAATTTATAAGCAGGGTTTCGTGCTTCTGGAAAATCATTCACGCTTATTATTGTACCTATTCTAATATCAACTTTTACAAAATCGGACCAACTAATTGTTTCCATAATTTTTTTATATAACTATTACCAATTATTACGTGCTACGATGCCTTTTAAATGTGCTACATGATGATTACTATGCCAAGCATATCTACCAATATTTTCAGCAACAGTAACCTTTTCATTACTTTCAGGATGTATATAATATTTTTTTAAATCTGTTTTAGATAAACCCTTTAATAAATATACTAGCTTGGCGTGCAAAGCTTTCAAATAATCTAACGATAACTGTATTGGAGCCGTTTTAGCATCGAATAGTTCACTCCAATCTTTTTCTTCATACGCTTTAATTATTGGACCATCTTCAGTTAGCGCCCATTTAAAACGCGTGTAACAGTGATGATGACTATCTGCAAAATGATGCACTAATTGACGAATAGTCCAACCCCCTGGCCTATATGGTGTTTCTAATTGTTTAGCAGAAAGTGTTCCTATAGTTTCAAAAACACTTTGAGGCAACATTTCTAAAGCTGCAATCCAAATTTTAATTTGCTCTTCAGTTATAACGTCTGGGCATTTAAATTCACCTATTGGATATTTTAATTTTTCTAAAGCTAAATCTTTCATCTCTTAAAAATAGTAAATTTTAATACATTTTTAACCTCAATTTGATGGAATAACCTTTTTAATCTACTAATTTTATAGGATAATATAATTTTTAACTTAAAAAACATATACAATGCCAACATTAAGATTAGGAGATGCTGCTCCAGATTTTACAGCAGATAGCTCAATGGGGATGATTAACCTGTATGATTATTTAGGTGATGGCTGGGGAATTTTATTTTCACACCCTGCAGATTTCACACCTGTTTGTACGACAGAGTTAGGTACAGCTGCAAAATTTAAAGATGAGTTTGATAAAAGAAATGTAAAAATGCTTGCACTTAGTGTTGATGGTGCCGCATCACATAAAGAGTGGATTAAAGATATTAACGAAGTTCAAAAAACCGAAGTTAATTTCCCAATCATTGCAGATGAAGATAAAAAAGTATCTGATTTGTATGACATGATTCACCCAAATGCAGATAGCACGTTAACAGTACGTTCAGTATTTATTATTGCTCCAGATAAAACTATTAAGTTAATGATTACTTACCCGGCATCAACAGGGCGTAACTTTAATGAACTTTTACGTGTAATAGATTCTTTACAGTTAACAGCATACCATAAAGTAGCTACACCAGCAAACTGGAAAAATGGCGAAGATGTTGTAATTAGCCCTGCTATTGCTACAGATGATGCTAAAAAAATATTTACAAAAGGGGTTGAAGAAATTAAACCATACCTACGTATGACACCGCAACCTAATTTGTAAAGTGTAATCTATTGTAAATTAATGGTTAACAAATTAAATATAACATTCAAAAAAAGACTGCGTTAAATATTAATACACTACCTTTGTGACTTAATTAATTTTTTTAATATTTTATAATGAATAAAGGAACAGTAAAATTCTTCAATGATTCTAAAGGTTTTGGATTTATCACTGAAGAGGGCTCAAGCGAAGATCACTTTGTACACATCTCTGGTTTAATAGATGAAATTCGTGAAGGTGATGTTGTAGAATTTGAATTACAACAAGGTAAAAAAGGATTGAACGCAGTAAACGTTAAAGTACTTTAATACATACGTAACAATTTTTTTGAAAAAAATTAAAAGCTCAACCGCCCGGTTGGGCTTTTTTATTACACTAAACTTTAAGAAAGTACTTATCTTAAATAAATATTAAAAAAAATTACACAATAACGCAACCATTTTAGAGTTATAACATCTATATAGAAAAGCTAGTTACTCCTATTTTTATAACAAAACTAATAACTCACTCATTATGGGCACATTTTTTCAGATTTTCGGATTGTTACTTTTCATTAATCTTGCATTACTTGTATTTAGCGTAAATCAAAATAAAACAAAGTCTAAAAAATAAAAAAAGGAGCTTCAATTTACATTGAAGCTCCTTTTTTATAAATTATTTTGAGATAGTTTTAGCTAACCTTCATTAACTCTACATCAAAAATTAATGTTGCATCTGGTGGAATTACACCTCCTGCACCTGCACTACCGTAAGCTAAATTAGAAGGTATTACAAACCTTGCCTTATCACCTACGCTTAATAAACAAATACCTTCATCCCATCCCGGGATTACTTGACCAACACCAACTTGAAAATCTATTGGCTCTTTTCTTTTGTAAGAAGAATCAAAAACAGTTCCATCAATTAACGAACCTTCATAATGAACAGAAACTTGCATACCAGCTTCCGCTTTTTGACCATTACCTTTTTGTACTATTTTATAGCGTAAACCACTTTCAGTTTCGTCAAAACCTGCTGCAACTTTATCTAATTCCGCGGCTTGCTTTGCTTTTTCTTCTGCTAATCTCTTTTCTCTTGAACCTTCAAATGTTCTAAAAGCTTCAACTGCATTCCACGCTTCAGCATCAGCACCAACGCGTACAATTTCTAAAGAATCTATTTTATCTCCTTGCGCAATGGCATCAACAACATCTTGTCCTTCTGCAACTTTACCAAAAACAGTATGTTTGTTATCTAACCATGGTGTAGCTACATGTGTAATAAAAAATTGACTGCCATTAGTTCCAGGACCTGCGTTTGCCATAGAAAGAACACCAGGACCATCATGTTTTAAATCTGTGTGAAACTCATCATCAAATTTATAACCTGCATCACCAGTACCTGTACCTTGAGGGCAACCACCTTGTACCATAAAATCAGGTATTACACGGTGAAATTTTAAACCATCATAATAAGGTGTTCCTTGTGGTTTTACTTTATTTTCTAAGTTACCTTCTGCTAATGCAACAAAATTACCTACTGTACCAGGCGTTTTGTCATGCGTAAGTTCAACTAGTATTTCTCCTTTTGAAGTATTGAATTTTGCGTAGATTCCGTCTTTCATTTTACTTTATTTTTTGTTGCGCAAATGTACTACTTTGTTTTGGCTTAGAAAACACCTGATACTTTTAACCTCCAAGTATTTATAATAAAAAAAGGGAATCAATTTTTGATCCCCTTTTACTAATATTTAATATATTAGAATTACCAAATTCTTACTCTAGCTTCTGGTGCTAAATACATTGAGTCTCCTTTTTGGATATCAAAAGCTTCATAAAAAGCATCAACATTTTGCAATGGTTGTGTAGCTCTATATCTACCAGGAGAATGTGGATCAGTTTTTACTTGCGTACGCAATGCATCTTCTCTTGATAAAGTACGCCAAACAGTTGCCCAAGACATAAAAAAGCGTTGCTCTGCTGTAAAACCATCAATTGGATCTGGCTTATCATTGTCTTTAAAATATTGCTGTAAGCCATCATATGCCCCTAAAACACCACCTAGATCTCCAATATTTTCGCCTAATGTAAATTTACCATTTACAAACACACTATCTAGCACTTCAATTTTATCATATTGGTCAGATAAAGCTCCACTACGTTCTGTAAATTTAGCTAAATCTTCTTCTGTCCACCAATTTACAAGATTTCCATTAGCATCAAAACGAGAACCACTATCATCAAAAGCATGAGAAATTTCATGTCCTATAACAGCACCTATACCTCCATAGTTAACTGCGTCATCAGCTAAATAATCATAAAAAGGTGGCTGTAATATTGCTGCTGGAAATACAATCTCATTATTTAATGGATTAAAATATGCATTTACCGTTTGTGGAGACATTCCCCACTCAGTACGATCAACTAGCTCTCCAATTTTTTCTAAATCTTTAGCCTTATTCCACTTTTGCACTGCTAATATATTATCAAAATAACTATTGTTTTCTGTAACTTCTAAAGAAACATAATCTTCCCACTTGTCAGGATATCCTATTTTAACAGTAAACTTGTCTAACTTTTCTACAGCTTTAACTTTGGTTGAGTCACTCATCCAATCTAAAACTTTAATTCTATTTTGAAATGCAGAAATAATATTTTTAATCATTATTTCTGCTTTTTCTTTGGCTTCTGGCGGAAACATTTCATCTACATACAATTTACCTAATGCTTCACCTACAGTACCATTTACAGTTGCTAATGCTCTTTCATCTGCTGGTCTTTGTTTTTTATCTCCTCTTAAATACTTACTATAAAAATCCCAATCTGCAGTTTCAATTTCAGTTGTCAACCTACCAGTGACATTATTAAAAGTAGTCCACTCAACTAACTTTTTTATATCTTCAAAAGAGGTTTTATTTAAAAAATCATTTAATTCTTGCACATACTTAGGTTGTGTAACTATTAACGTATCAACATTTTTAGTAACCCCCATATCTTCCATCATTTTAGAAAGATCAATTGCCGGAATAAGATTTTGTGCCTGTTGTATTGTTTTAGGATTATTCAAATTTCTAGCATCACGCCTTGCTACTTTGTCTAATTTAGGTGTCGCCAACGTTGTCTCCATTGCAAGGATTTTAGTTGCAATTTTCTTTGATTCTGCTTCATTTTCACCTATATACTTTAACATTCTTGTTATATGTTCTACATATTTTTCTCTTATTTCTTTAGATTTTTCATCTTGATCTAAATAATAATCACGATCGGGTAAACCAAGTCTATTATCTCTTAAATAAACGGCATTCATTTTACTATTAGCTAGGTTAGCACGAATATTAATTCCTAAAAATGGTGCACTTACAGCAGGATTAGTAACTATTAATGTTTGTAATTCAGAAATATTTTTTGTTTGATTAATTGCTTTAATTGCAGGTAATATAGGTGTAACTCCTAATTGATTTCTTTTAACTGTATCTAACTTAGATTCAAACAAATACAATGCTTTAGCCTGATCTGTAGAAGCTGCATATTTTCCACTTTTTTCGGCTTTATCTATTATTTTTAAAACATCTGCATCGGTTGATTTTCTTAATACACTAAATCCTCCCCAAGTAGATCTATCATCAGGAATTTCAGTGTTTTTTAACCAGCTTCCGTTCACATATTTATAAAAATTATTCTTTGGACTTACTGTGGTATCCATATTTTCCAAAATAATACCTCTAGATGGTTCTTTTGATGTTTCTGTTTTTTCGTTTTTACAAGAATAAAACATACTAATGCCTACAATTGCAATAATAAACTTGTTTTTCATTTGTTGATGTTTTTAAGTATAATTATTAGTCAAGACCAAGATACAGCAAATTGCCAATTTATATTTACAAACAGTTTACGTATTTAATTTTCTTCAATACCATAGTTATCAAACAAATACACCAAACTTGCCATTGTAGCTGCTCCTAATTGAAGTTCACGCTTATTCACATGCTCAAAAGTATCATTTGCCGCATGATGGTGATCAAAATAGCGTTGAGAATCTGGCCTTAAACCCGCTAAAACCATTTTATCATTATTTAAAGGTCTAATATCAGCACCACTAAAACCTCTATCAAAAAGATGAATTAAATAAGGTTCAAAAAGTGATTTCCAACTTTGCACTTTTTCAAAATTAGCATCGGTACAATTAAACGTAAAACCACGTGGAGAAAAACCACCAGCATCACTTTCTAATGCAAAAATGTGTTTCTCATTTTTATTCTTTGCTACCTCTGCATATTTATTTCCTCCTCGTAAACCATTTTCTTCATTCATAAACAGAACTACTCTAAGTGTCCTTTTTGGCTTATAACCAGTCTCTTTTAGTAAGCGAAGCACCTCCATACTTTGTACACAACCTACTCCATCGTCATGTGAACCATCACCTAAATCCCAAGAATCTAAATGCCCACCTACAACTATAATTTCATCTGGGTTTGTAGTTCCTTTTATCTCTCCTATCACATTGTAAGATTGCACATCATTATACTGCTGGCAATTTTGTTTAAAATAGAATTTTATATCAGGATTTAAACTTAAAGAAATACTCAATAAATCTGCCGCATTAGTACTAATTGCTGCTGCTGGAATTCTATCTTTTACAGGAGTATCACCATAGCTCATTGAGCCTGTATGCGGAAAATCATCTTGCCTAAGATTCATTGAACGAACAATTACACCTACTGCACCATATTTAGCTGCTTCTGCTGCACCAGAATATCGTTGGTCTACACAACCAGAATATGCGGTAAACGTAGTAATTTCCGTAGCATCCATCGGTCTGTTAAAAAAAACAATATTACCTTCTAATCGTTGTTTCCCTAAAATGGCTAAATCATCTAAGCTTTTAACTTCAACAACTTTAGTTTTTATGCCTATTGATGGTGTACTAACAGACCCTCCTAATGCACAAATTGGAACATTAGTAGTAATTCCTGGTTCTGTTTCAAAATAAGCAAACTCAGGTAAACCACGTGTCCATTTTGGCACCATTACAGGTTGCAACCACACGCGATCAAGCCCTACTAAGGTTTCTAGTTGACTTTTTGTATAATCTACAGCTTGTTGTGCTTGCACTGATCCTGAAAGGCGACCTCCAATTTGGTTTGATAAATGGTTTAACCAATCATACCCTTTACCATTTGTAAGTGCTGTATCATAAATAGATTTTAATTGAGCTTCATCAGTATTCTGTGAAATAGCAGATGATATTATAAAAAAAGTAACTAAGCTTAATAATCTTTTCATTCTTGTTCGGTTTCTAATTGTTTTTTATAATCCTCTAAATTAGCTTTTATTTTATCGTTCAGCTCTGGTTCCTTAATATCTTTATACTTTTTTAACTCTTTTAATAAAATTTGTGCTACAATCACGCGAGCTGCTTTTTTATTGTCTGCCGGTATTACAAACCAAGGTGCATTTTTTTTTGAAGTTTTATTAATTGCTTCTTCATAACATTCTTGATACTTATCCCAAAGTTTACGTTCTTTTAAATCGCCTGGAGAAAATTTCCAGTTTTTCTCTTTTAATGCCAACCTACGCAAAAGTCTTTGGCGCTGTTCTTCTTTTGACAGATGTAAAAAGAATTTAAATACTATAGTACCATTTGCGGTTATATGCTTCTCAAAATTATTGATTTGTTCAAATCTACTTTCCCAAAACTTTTCATCTAAATCTTTAACGGAATGAATACCCGGAATATGCTCACTCAGAACATATTCTGGGTGAACCCTTGTTACCAAAACATTTTCATAATGAGTTCTATTAAACACCCCTACTTTACCTTTTGCTGGTAACGAAATATAATGACGCCATAAATAGTCATGTTTTTTTTCTAATTCTGTTGGCACCTTAAAGCTATGCACCACCACACCTCTAGCATTAAAATCTTTAAAAACCTCACGAATCAAACTATCTTTACCAGAAGTATCCATACCCTGTAAGCATAATAAAACACTATACTTACCATGTGCATACATTGTGTCTTGAAATTCACCTAGTTCACGTCGTATTTTTTTTAATACTTTTTTAAGCTTATCATCATCTGTGTCAAAATCTTCAAAAGTATTTATCGCCTTTAAATCAACCGGTTTGATTACCTTATATGTATCTGTATTTATTTTCTTCATCTCATGAAGATAATTTTTTTTAGAAAATAAAACTAAAAGTATACCTAAATGCTTATAAAATGTTAATTAGGGTTTCTATAACTCTTATTAAAAATAGCTATTGTAATTTTGAAAAAGTGTGAAATCACGACTTATCTGTTTTTTGTATATTTAGATTAAATAGCTTTTGATCAAATAAAGCAAAACCTCATACTCACAAACCTGAGTTAAACTAACAACCAAGCAGTTTATCGAATAAAAAAATAAGTTTAAAACTCGCTATCTATATTTGTGGTGTAACACCCCAAATGTTATTAAACTCAATTCTTAACCTATGAAAAACAAAATCCTCCTACTTTGTTTATCGCTTTTATTTTTTTTAACATCTTTTTCTTCGGAAAAAGCATGTGAATATGTAGGTTCAAATATTGAGTATATTACTTCACAGACGCAAAAAGCACTACTAGAAACTGACTTAAATAAAACAAAATATCAGACCTACAAAGCTATTAATGCCATTGAAAAAACAAAAAAACAATTGAATGACTGTGGCTGTAGCGAGGCTTCTAAAAGCTTATTTAAAGGTTTAGAAAATTTAGTAAAAGCTACCAGAACATCAACAATAAGTGCTGCTCATGTATTATTAAACAGGGTTTTAGAAAACACATCAACAAGTTTAGAGTCATTAAACAAACACCATTTACACCAAAGCAAGTATCAAAATGATGTTTTAACTTTAAATACCACAGAGCCTGCCGAAAAAACGCCCAGCCTTTATTCTAAAATGCCTAGCGAAAGAGAAATGCATCAAAAAATTGATATTTCTCTTAAAAAATTTAAAAATTCATTAGACGAGGTTATTAAAGTTCTTGATTGTTCTAATGCCAAGGGATATATGGTAAAACTTGAAAACGAGTGCCAAGATCAATTATTAAGACAAGACCTTACTGACAGTAAAAGATATTACAATTTAAGAACTAAAGAAATAGTAACTGATGCGCTTAAAAAATTACCTGAATGCAATAATTAAACTATTTACTTACTAGCAAATAGTTTAACATCATCTACATCTACTTCAGGTTTTCCTAGAATTATAAGTCTTTCAACTACGTTTCGTAGTTCGCGAATATTACCTGTCCAGTCGTACTCTTTTAGTAATGCAATAGCTTTATCACTAAATATCTTTGGTACTGAGCCCTGTTCTGAAGCTATTTTTTTTGCAAAATGCTTGATTAGTAACGGAATATCATCACGCCTATCGTTTAAAGCAGGAACTTTAACTAAAATTACAGCAAGTCTGTGGTATAAATCTTCTCTAAAACGACCTTCTTCAATTTCTAATTTTAAATCTTTGTTAGTTGCCGCTACTACTCTAACATTTACTTTTATATCCTTATCTGTACCAACTCTTGAAATTTTACTTTCTTGCAAAGCCCTTAATACTTTTGCTTGAGCAGATAAACTCATATCTCCTATTTCATCTAAAAAAATGGTTCCGTTATTAGCTGCTTCAAACTTACCTGCTCTATCTTTTACAGCTGAAGTAAATGCACCTTTAACATGTCCAAACAATTCGCTCTCTATAAGTTCAGACGGAATTGCCGCACAGTTAACTTCTATAAATGTACCGCTACTACGTTGGCTTTTTTCATGAATCCAATGAGCCACTAACTCCTTACCTGTACCATTCGGACCTGTAATTAGTACACGAGCATCAGTTGGGGCAACCTTCTCAATCATCTCTTTTATAGATGATATAGCATCACTCTCACCAATCATTTGGTAATTTTTACTTACCTTTTTCTTCAGAATTTTATTTTCAACAACCAATTCTTTTTTATCTAAAGCATTACGAACAGTTGTCAATAATCTATTTAAATCTGGTGGTTTAGAGATATAATCAAAAGCTCCTAAACGCATTGTATTTACGGCAGTATCTAAATCTCCATGACCAGATATCATAACAAATGGAATTTCTGGTTTTATCTTTTTACACGCTTCTAACACTTCAACACCATCCATTTTTGGCATTTTAATATCACAAATAACTAAGTCGTAATCCTCTTTTTTTAAAATCTCAATACCTTTTAAACCATCTTCAGCTTCATCAACAGAATAGGTGTCATTTTCTTCTGAAAGTATTTTTACTAAAACTCTTCTAATTGCTGCTTCGTCTTCTATAACTAGTATTCTTGGCATATTTTTTATTTTAAATTTCAGATACTTAACAGTATAAATGAAATGTGTTTAACTTCTTTTTATATAAACATCGCGTTGTGGAAATGGTATGCTTATATTGTTTTCTCTAAACTTGGCATCAATTTTATACCTAATAGCACTTTTTATTCTTGGGTCAGAAAAACTATCACTTATATAAAAATTGACTGCAAAAATTAAAGCTGAATCTCCAAAATCTTCAAAAATTACAAATGGTTTAGGATTCTTTAAAACTCCCTTTTCACCAATTACAGCTTCTATAAGAAGTTTAGTGACCAAATCCACATCACTACCATATGCTACACCTAAGCGCACTGTTTCACGAGTTGATTTATGGTTTTGAGTGTAATTGTAAATAGTTTCACTAATAAACTTATGGTTTGGAATAATTACAACCTTATCATCTCTAGTAATACATCGCGTTGTCCTCAATTTTATTTCAAAAACCTTACCAACTTTTCCGTTTATTTCAACAATATCACCTACACTTAATGATTTATCTACAATTATAAAAATACCTCCAATAATATCTTGAAAAAGTTCTTGTAACGCAAGTCCTAAACCAACAAAAAGTGCTGCTGATGCTGTTAGTAAAATAGATATATTAATACCCGCCGCACTCATGGTTACTACAATAACCACCAAATAAACTACATACCTAATAAACTTAAAAACACTTATAAATTTTAGTTTATCATCATTTTGCATGTTACGCGTGAAAAGAACACGCAACCATTTGAGCACAAAACTGGTAAATAAAAAAGCTACAAAAAGAAGTAATATAAGACCAATGGTAATGTGAATTTCTTTTTCACCCTTACCGAAATGAACGCCTATTTCAAGAAAATTTTTAATAGACCCCCAAATATCATTTTCTATGATCTCTTTTACTGTTTCGGCGTTATTTTGTTGCATTATTTAATACTTTAACCACTTGTACAATTCTTTGTAGCTAGGTTTTTTACCATACATTAAAATACCTATTCGGTATATTTTGGCTGCGAACCATACAATACCAATAAAAGTAATAATTAATAATAAAATAGATACAACTAATTGCCAAATAGGAACACCACCTTCACCTAAACCACTAGACAAACGCATTAGCATTACAATTGGTGAGGTTAGCGGAAATAATGAAAACGCTACTGCCGTTGGACCATGTGGATTATTGAATACTGAAAAGAAACCTACGTAAATAGCCAACATTAAAGGCATTATTACTGGGAACACAAATTGCTGTGTATCAGTTTCATTATCAACCGCAGCACCAATAGCCGCATAAATTGAACTGTAAATTAAATAGCCTAACAAAAAATATACGATAAAAAAACTGATCAACATTACCCATGGAATTTTGTAAACCTCCATACCTAAAGCAATTATTTTTTCATTTACCATACCTACAGATGGCATAGCCGCAGGAACTGCTTGAACTCCCATTTGGTTGGCAGCATCAAAACTTGATGGATCAATATCAAAAAAGAAAACAACGGCAGTTAATAATATTGATGCAGAAATAATCCAGATTGCAAATTGTGTTATACCTGCAAGTGAAGTACCAATAATTTTTCCCATCATTAACTGAAATGGTTTAACTGATGAGATGATAACTTCAATAATTCTACTTGTTTTCTCTTCAATAACGCTACGCATCACAAAACCACCATAAATAATAATAAACATCATTATTAAATAACCAAAGCCACCACCTATAAAAGCTTTAATTTCATTAAAACCTTTTACATTAAGTTCACCGGAAAATGTTGCAGTCTGCATCGTATAAGGCTCTTGGATGGTTGCAAATTGTTGTTTAGACACTCCAATTTCATACAACCTATCTTGTTCAAGTCTGGTTTTAAATATACTTTCTAACTTTTCTAAAACAGTAGTGCTTGGCGCCTCTTTAGTATAGAAAAAAGTTTTTATTGCAACATCTTCAATATTGGATGCTTCGGGAATATGCAACATGCCATAATAGCCCATATTTTCAGTAGAATCTATAGCTACATCTAAAGGCAAGTCTTTTAAATTTATATATGAAGTTGTTTCTGTAGTAACAAATTCATTACTAAAAAAATCACTTTCGTTTAAAACAGTAATAATTTGTTTTTCACTGTCATTTAACTTCGTTAAAAAAGCAATTAAAACAACCATAGCTACCATTAAAAGGGGGCTTAAAAAGGTCATTATAACAAATGATTTATTACGAACTTTAGCTAAATATTCTCTCTTAATTATAAGTAATAATTTATCCATTTGAGCCTTTATTTTGGATCGTTTCTATAAAGATATCGTTTGCTGTGGGTATTTTCTCTAAAAAGTGATTAATAGGAGCTTTAGACGCTAAATGCGTTAAAATTTCTCGTGAAGTTTTAGAGACAATTTGCAAATTGAAGTTAAGTTGGTTTTCTATAGCATCAAAGCTTTCTTCAGAAATTGTAAAATGATTTTTTAAATCACTCACAATTTCTAATCCGTTTGAAGTTTGCATACCCACTTCAAATATATTTTTCTTGTACTCTCTTTTTATATCTGTAAGTCTACCATCTAATATTTTTTCAGATTGATAAATGAGTGCTATATGTTCACATAGCTCTTCAACAGATTCCATACGGTGCGTAGAAAATATAATTGAAGTTCCTTTTTTCTTCAACTCAAGAATTTCATCTTTTATGATATTTGCATTAATTGGGTCAAAACCACTAAATGGCTCATCAAAAATTAAAAGCTTTGGCTCATGCAATACAGTAACAATAAACTGTACTTTCTGTGCCATCCCTTTTGAAAGTTCTTGTACTTTTTTATTCCACCAATCACCAATCTCAAACCTATCAAACCAATATTTAAGCTTTTTTTGAGCTTCGGTTTTAGACATGCCTTTTAATTGTGCTAAATATAAAGCTTGCTCACCAACCTTCATACTTTTATACAAACCACGCTCTTCTGGCAAATAGCCAATCATAGCAATATGATTAGGATTTAAAAGTTCTCCGTTAAAAAAGACCTCCCCAGAATCTGGATGAGTAATTTGATTGATTATTCTTATTAGTGAAGTTTTACCTGCGCCATTAGGGCCAAGTAAACCGTAAATACTATTTTCAGGGATTTCTAAAGAAATTTTATTTAAAGCGGTATAATCGCCATAACTTTTGCTTACTTCTTTAGTTACCAAAATATGGTTCATGCAAACAATTTTATCAAAGATATTGATTTGGTTTAAAAAAGGTTAACAGTTTGGTCAATTTAATTTTAAAAACACTAACCCTTTTTAAGTTAAAAATAAGTGTATTTAAAAGCAAAACCCACCCTTAGTTAGATTAAGGATGGGAAAAAAAATTGCTATGAAAAAGAAAATTAACATTGGTTACCCAATGTTATTTTCAAATATACATTTTTTTTAATAATATTTTCTCATATTCTTAAGAGAACATATCTTTTACTTTTTCAAAGAAAGATTTGTCTGACTTTTCTGGACTTGGTACAAAATTTTCATTTGTCTGCATTTTCTCAAAAAACTCTCGCTGTTCTTTATTCAAAGTTTTTGGTGTCCAGACATTTACGTGTACTAATAAATCACCAGCACCATAACCATTTAAGCTTGCAATACCTTTACCTCTTAAGCGTAATATTTTACCTGATTGAATACCTGGCTCAAGTTTAATACGAACTTTACCTGTTACAGCATCAATTTCTTTTGATGTACCTAAAACAGCTTCAGAAATACTTACATACAAATCGTAATGCAAATTATCACCTTCACGTTTTAATGTTTCATGCTCTTGCGTTTCAATAGCTACAATTAAATCACCAGGAATACCGTTGCCTGGAGCATCGTTACCTTTTCCTGAAACTTTAAGTTGCATACCATCTTCAACACCACCCGGAATTTTTACAGAAACAGTTTCTTCTTTAACAATCATACCTTGAGCGTCTGCCTCACTAGGTCTGTTATCTATAATCTGTCCGCTACCACCACATGTAGTACAGGTAGCTGCTGTTTGCATTCTTCCTAATATTGTATTGGTAACTTTAGCTACTTGCCCTCTACCGCCACATGTTGCACAAGTTTTATAGGTCACCCCTTTTGCTTGTACTTTTCGTTTAACTTTTATTTTCTTTTCAACACCATTAGCTACATCTTCTAATGTTAATGAAACTCGAATTTTAAGGCTACTACCTTTAGTTCTACGTTGGCCTCCGCCACCGCCGCCAAAACCACCAAAACCACCTCCGAAGCCACCGCCTCCGAAAATATCACCGAACTGGCTGAATATGTCATCCATATTCATACCACCTCCGCCTCCGCCAAAACCACCTGAACCATCAAAGGCTTGGTGACCGTATTGGTCGTAACGCGCTTTTTTATTTTCGTCGCTTAACACTTCATAAGCTTCAGCCGCTTTTTTAAACATTTCTTCGGCTTTAGAATCTCCAGGGTTTTTATCTGGGTGATACTGTACTGCCTTTTTACGATATGCTTTTTTTATCTCTGCTGCTGTAGCACCTTTACTAATGCCTAATATGTCGTAATAATCTTCCTTCATACCTATTTTTTAATTACCAACAACCACTTTTGGATGACGGATAATTTTATCACCTAGTTTAAAACCTTTTTCGATGACATCAATTATTTTTCCTTTCATTTTTTTATCTGGCGCTGGTATTTGAGTTATTGCATCATGAATTTCTGCATCAAAAACATCGCCCGCTTTAGCCTCAACTTCTTCTAAACCTTTAGCTTTTAATACCTGCTTAAATTTATTTTGAATTAGCTCAACACCTTTAAACATCTCTTTATCTTCTGATTTAGCTAATTCAGGTAAAGCCCTGTCAAAATCATCAGAAACCGGTAAAAGTGCTACAATAACCTCTTGTCCTGCAGTACGGAATAAATCCATACGTTCTTTTGAAGTTCTTTTTTTGTAGTTTTCAAATTCAGCAAAAAGTCTCAAAAATTTATCTTTTTCTTTAGCTAAATCTTCTTTTAACTGCTCTTCAACAGAAAGTTCTTCAACTTCAACTTGCTCTTCTTGAGTTTCAGGAACTTCTTGTTCTAAATTCTCGTCTACTATATCTTCTGATTTATTTTTATCGCTCATTTGTGATTCAATTTTGAAATCTGCAATTTACAATTGGCAAAAGTACTGCCAATTCTTTAAAAATGTCAAAATGTCACCAAACTTTATGGCAAAACATGACTATTGACTAGTTTTTGACTGAAACTAGAATTATTTAAACTTAAAAAGGAATAGAAACTAACTTTATGACACTGCTTGATAATAACACTACTTTAAACTTCCTTACTTACCATAAAATGAAGACAATGCATTGCAAACATTTTGATACTTAAAATCAAAACCTTCGCTAAGAATTTTTTTATTACTTACCCTTTGGCCATCTAATAATAAGGCTGACATATCACCTAAAACAATTTTTAATACTGATGCGGGAACGTTGGGTAAAAATACAGAAGTACCAAGTATCTTTGCTGTTTCTGAAACCAACTTCTCATTCGTCACTGGATTTGATGCAACACCATTAAAAACACCTTCAAGTTCATTCTCTGAAGCAAATAAAAATATACGGGCTAAATCGTTAATATGAATCCAAGATTGCCACTGTTTACCTGAACCAAAAGGACTCCCCACATACCATTTGATTGGCTTTACCATTTCTGGTAACGCACCACCTTTATTTGATAAAACCAAGCCTATCCTCACTTTAGCTACAGTCATATCAAAATTCTTAAAAGTATCAATTTCTTTTTCCCAAGCATTTACAACTTCAGATAAAAAACCATCAATTTCAAGCTCATCATCTTCATTATAGAGTTTAGATAATGAATTTGGATAAATTCCTATTGCTGATGCTGATACAAAAGATTTTATAGTAGAAGCATCTATTTTTTGCAAGCCTTTATTTAATACTCGTAAAGAATTTATTCTACTTGTTAATATCCTCTTTTTATAAGATTCAGTCCATCTTTTTGATATGGTAGCCCCTGCTAAATTTATTATTGAAGTAACACCTTTAAAACAATTAGCATCAATTTCAGAATTATCAGGGTTCCAATAAAAACCTTTATAATTATCTAGAGTTTCAATTTTATCTTTACTAGTCGTTAGATAATTTACCGCAACATTATTTTTATGGCAAATAGCTACAATAGCACTACCTACTAAGCCAGTTGCACCAGTAATCAACACTCTCATAAATAATTTTTAATAAAGGTACTTTTTTTGTAGTTAGAAACTCATATTTAATGTAGGTTTAACACTAATTAAAGGCAACATTTAAGACATTATTAATTAAATAATTATCTTATATCATTTAATAATTTAGTTGCTCTAAGCATTTCTCTTTTTCCCGGAGGACCAGGCAAACGCTCTACTTGAAAACCTACTGCTTGCATTGCCCTACGTACACTACCTTTAGCAGCATAAGTTACCAAAACACCATTTTTCTTTAAAGCTTTAAACATTATTAAAAAGATATCTTCAGTCCATAACTCAGGTTGAACACGTGCACCAAAAGCATCAAAATAAATAAGATTATACGCATCAACATCTTTAATATCGATAAAAAATTTTTGCTGTTTTGTTAATGAAAAGGTTTCTGAAATTTCGCAAGGTTTTCCCCATTCTGATGCATGCATTTCAGTAAATTGATCTTTATAATCGGGCACATTTAATTCTTCAAGATAATTTAACTGTAAAATCTCTTCATTATTAACAGGGTATGCCTCTACTCCAACAAAATCTATTTTTAAGTTTCTTTTTTCAGATTCAATACTTGTAATTATAGCATTTAAACCTGTACCAAAACCTATCTCTAAAATAGCAATTGATTCATTTTCAAAAAGCGAAAGTCCATTTTTAATAAATACATGATAGGCTTCTTGTATTGCACCGTGAATTGAATGGTATTGTTCGTTCCAATCAACAATCTGAATTGTTGTTGAGCCATCAGATGTTTTAATTATTTTTCTTTCCAAATTATTCTTTTAACAAAACACCATCAGCATTAAACCTAAATGTTTTTTTGGGTTTTATAATTTTAGCTATCTCTTCTTCCGATTTTCCACCATCTAAAGCATAGTGTTTTTGATCTTCAACAGACATTTGCTCAACAAAAGCCAAACCATTTACAACTACATCCTTTCCTATTATATTTTTAGGTACAAAAAAGCCATAGTCTTTAAATTTTACCATTGTAGTATTTTTATCATCTAACTGAAGTTTCATCCAACAGCCTTTAGCTTGACAAACATCGAGTACAGTTGCTGAAAAGGTAGTTTGTAACGTATCTAAAACATTTAAATTTTCATATACTTTAGACATTTCTTTCACATTACTAGAATTTTCTAAATTAAATCTAGCACCGTAAGAAGTGTATTTCTGTTGTTCTGATACCGTTTCAACTTCTAAAGGTTTTTTAGACTGCCCTTCACAAGAGATTATAAGCAACAATAATACAAGTAAAATGTTAAATCGTTTCATAAATATTAGTATTTACCCTTTACATACAAAGTTGCTCATTTTTATAGAAAAAATGAAGCTCAAATTACTATAATTCACTAATTTTATTCCTTTAAATAAAAAACAAATGGAAACTACCGGAAAAAACTTTGTTACGGTTGAAAAAAGTACGACATCAAAAATTGACCAGATAGATTTTGATAATTTATCATTTGGGAGCGTTTTTACAGATCATATGTTAGTCTGTAATTACAAAAACGGAGCTTGGGAAGCTCCTCAAGTTGTCCCTTACGGGCCACTAACCCTTGATCCGTCTGCTAAAATTTTCCATTACGGACAATCTATTTTTGAGGGAATGAAGGCTTATAAAGATACTGAAGAAAAAGTATGGCTTTTTAGACCTTTAGACAACCATAAAAGATTAAATATATCTGCTAAAAGATTAGCAATACCAGAAATTCCAGAAGAATTTTTCATGAAAGGATTGAAGACCCTTTTAAAAACTGATGAAAACTGGATACCTAAACAAGATGGAAGCTCCTTGTATATTAGACCTTTTATTTTTGCATCAGGTCAAGGTTTTCATGCGTCACCAGCAGATGAGTATAAATTCATGATTTGCTTGGCTCCTTCAGGTGCTTACTTTTCAGGCAAAGTAAAAGTTTTAATTGAAGAAAAATATTCAAGATCAGCAAATGGTGGCGTTGGTTATGCTAAGGCTGGCGGTAATTATGCTGGGCAGTTTTACCCAACACAACTTGCTGTTGAAAAAGGATACAATCAAGTTATATGGACCGATGATAATACACATGAGTATATTGAAGAAGCTGGTGCAATGAATATTTTTATTCGTATAAACGATACTTTAATTACTGGACCCACAAGTGACAGAATACTAGATGGGATTACTCGTAAAAGTATTTTAGAGATTGCTAAAGATCAAAATATAAATGTTGAAGTGCGAAAAATTACAGTTTCTGAAGTTGTTGAAGCTGCTAAAAACGGGTCTTTAAAAGAAATGTTTGGCGCTGGTACTGCAGCTGTAATATCTCCAATAGCAACATTTGGTTATAAAGGTACAGATTATGATTTACCAGAACTACCTGAAAGTTATGCCAGTTCTTTAAAAAAGTTAATTACAGATATTCAATACAATAGGTCTGAAGATAAATTTGGCTGGAGATTCGAAGCTTAATTTTAATTTAAACCTTTTTTATACATAAAACTAAAAACCGCCTAATAGGCGGTTTTTTTATGACTCTAATATTGATTTTATATTTGGCTTAAAATAATTAGGTCCCTTTAATATTTTACCATCTTCCCTGTAAATAGGTTTGCCGTCTGCATCTAATTTACTCATATTACTACGTTGTATTTCATCAAATACTTCTTCTATTTTATATTCCATGCCATGTTCTAATATAGTCCCACATAAAATATACAACATATCTCCAAGTGCATCGGCAACTTCAACCATATCATTATTCTCAGCCGCATCTAAATATTCTTGATTTTCTTCTGCCATTAAATTATAACGAAGTAAATTTTTACGCGAACCTATATCTGCTTTCATTACTCTAGGAACGCCCATCCCAAAAGTTTCATGAAAAAGCGCCACAGCATCAAGTTTATTTTTCATCCTTTGTATTATTAATTTATCTTAATTAGATTATTTTCGCATAAAAATATAAAATATGTTCAGCAAAGGACAATTAATTTTCGGTATACTATTTTTTATTGTTTTTACAATAATTACCTTTTTTACATACAGAAAAGATATTAATCTACACCGCAAAAACTATAAGGGAGTTATCTGGATTGTAGCAACATTCATATTATTCATCATAACTTTGTTCGTAATTAAAGAATTACTCAAAAATTAACTCATTTTTTAGACTCCTTACAAAAATCACCACTTTTGTATTATTTTTAACTTTTACGTAAGAAAAGTCGTATTTTTGCGTTGTAACACTATAACACGTAGTTCTATGGTAACGTTTTTCAGTATTTTAATGACTTTAATTGCAGTAAATGCAATTTTATTAGTTTTTAGTGTAAATAGAAATAAATCTAAACAGAAGAAAGCTACATCTAGTTTTTCCAAATTATCTACAACATCTCGTGTTTACCCTATGAACTACTCTGAGGCTAAATACAAGAAAGCAGTTTAAACATAGATTGATAAAATCTCAATAATTACACCTCATTAGTAAAAAGTTATTACTATAATTGTATAGTAAGCTTCGATTGAATGAATAGTTCAAACTTCAAGAACTTTATTTTAATTTAATGTTTTTTTACTCAGAATAAGTTTTGATAAGCTTATTTAAGTAACCAATCGTATATCCTATTAAAGTTTAAGCATAAGCACTTAATACGTAGACATATACGTAACTATACTTACGTCTATTTCTCAAATTTTAACAAAAATAGATTTTGTTACAAATAACACATTGAGTGATAGTAATTTTATTTTTTTCATTTTCTCTTCTTTTTTATCTGTTTATTAAACAATTCTCAAAAAAACAAGTGATAAAATCTATATATACCACAATTTTCACAAAAACAACCAGAGCCTCTTTAATTAAAATTAATAAAATCGATTTTTTTTATCGATACCCATAAAAAAAAGGGGGCTTAATTATTATAAACACAAAAATATAATATCAAACCTCTATTTTTTTAGGGTGTTAAACATTTTAACATACATTTGTTTTGTCAACAAACAAATCAATTATGAAAAAAATCGAGGCAATTATCCGAAAATCAAAATTTGATGAAGTAAAAAAAGCGCTACATCAAATTGAAGTAAACTTCTTTAGTTACTGGGATGTAACTGGAGTTGGTAACGAGAAACAAGGTCATGTTTATCGTGGTATATCATACAGTACATCTGATATACAAAGAAGGTATTTAACTATTGTTGTATCTGATGAATTTCTTGAAAAAACTGTTAGCACAATTTTAGAAGCTGCTAGTACAGGTAATGTAGGCGACGGAAAAGTATTTGTTTCCGAAGTAAATGAAGCTTACAGAATCAGAACTAAAGAAAGCGGGCAAGCTGGAATAAACTAACTAACTCAAAAAATTATTAAAACACATTTATTATGAATGACGTACAACAAGAAGCATTAGACGCAGCCGTTTCAACAATAAACGGTGACATGGGAGCATTGTGGATTACCATTGCCGCAGTTTTGGTATTCTTTATGCAAGCAGGATTTACATTAGTAGAAATTGGTTTTACACGTAGTAAAAATTCTGGTAATATTATTATGAAAAATGTAATGGACCTTTGTATTGGTTCTATTATGTTTTGGGCCGTAGGTTACGGTATTATGTATGGTAGTGACCTTGTAATGGGTGGCTTCTTCAGATCTAGCCCTGCAGATCAAGGATATTTCTTTTTCTCTGCAACAGATTGGTATAACTTATTCTTCCAAACAGTATTCTGTGCAACAGCAGCAACAATTGTTTCTGGAGCTATTGCAGGAAGAACAAAATTTTCTACTTATTTAATATTCTCTGCAATATTAACAACTATCATCTATCCAATTTCTGGTAGCTGGTACTGGCCATTTGACGATGATGCATGGTTAAATGTTGCTGGTTTTGTAGATTTCGCAGGTTCTTCAGTAGTACATGCTGTAGGTGGCGCAGCTGCCTTAGTTGCTGCTATATTAGTAGGTCCACGTATCGGAAAATACGAAGATGGAAAAGTAAACGTAATACCTGGTCACAATATGACTTATGGTGCATTAGGTGTATTAATCCTTTGGTTAGGATGGTTCGGATTTAACGGTGGTTCTCAATTAGCTTGGGGTGGTGACGATACTGTTGCTGCTGGTAGCGTAATTATAAACACAAATTTAGCTGCTGCAATTGGCGCAATGGCTGCCTTGTTCCTTACATGGATTAAGTATGGTAAGCCAGACATCTCCATGACATTAAACGGTGCATTAGCTGGTTTAGTTGGTATTACCGCTGGTTGTGGTGCTGTAGATGCATGGGGAGCTTTAGCAATAGGTTTAGTTTGTGGTATTTTAGTAGTATTCTCTATTGAGTTTATTGATAAAAAATTAAAAATTGATGATCCAGTTGGTGCAATATCTGTACACGGTGTATGTGGTTTTATAGGTACTGTATTAGTTGGTGTATTTGCACTTGATGGTGGTCTTTTAAATGGCGGTGGCGCTAGCTTATTAATTGTTCAAATTTATGGATCATTAGCATACATAGTATGGGCGGCAGTAGCTTCATTCATAGTATTATTTATTCTTAAGAAAACAATAGGATTAAGAGTTACTAAAGAAGAAGAAATTGATGGTTTAGATATTCATGAGCATGATTCTAGTGCTTACCCTGAATTTACTATCAACGATAAATAAAACTCAAAACTCATTATTAAACTCACTCACTATAAAGGGTGTATCAACAGCACCCTTTATTTTTAATATTCAATAAATCAAAAACAACAATCCCAAAGAGGGAAACAACAAATCAATTATGAAAACAATTTCAACAAAAAAATACGTAAAAAATATTTTCTTTTTAGCATTAGCATTTGTAGGTACAACAGCAGTTGCTCAAGAAGAGGAAGAAAAAAAATTAAACATCAGTGGTAGTGTTGATGCTTATTATAGAACAAACTTAAGCACTACAGATGTAGCTGATAACGTTACTGGTGGTTTTGTTAACCCAGGTACATCTTTTGCTGATGAAACTGGATTTGCTTTAGGTATGGCTAATGTTATAGCAAGTTACGAAGGCGCTAAAACAGGTGCTGTAGCAGATTTAGCATTTGGTCCTAGAGGTCTTAGTGCTGTTGGTGGTGATACCGGAGTTTTTGTTAATCAATTGTATGCTTATTGGAATGTATCTGAAGGAACAACATTAACTCTTGGTCGCTTTAACACTTACTTAGGATATGAGGTAATATCTCCTGTTGGAAATTTCAACTATAGTACTTCTTATTTATTCTCAAATGGACCTTTTTCACATGTTGGTTTAAAAGCTGATTTTGCTTTATCAGAAGATTTTAGCTTAATGCTTGCTATAATGAACCCAACTGATGTTAATAATAATTTTACTGGAGAGTATTCATTAGGGGCTCAATTAGGCTACTCAGGACAATATTTAAATTTTTATTATGACAACAACACAAGTTTAGGTTTTGAAATAGACTATACTGGTGGTTTTGATTTATCAGATACTTTCTTTTTAGGACTTAATGCTGCTTATGCTGATAATGAAGGTGCTGGTTTTGCTGGTGCAGCATTATACCCGCAAGTTGCAACTTCTGATAGCTTCTCTTTAGGATTAAGAGGTGAATACTTCTCTACTTTTGATGGAGTTGATGGTACAGATGACCCTAGTGTTTTTGCTGCTACATTAACTGGTAGCTATACTGTTGAAAATTTAATCATCAAGCCAGAAATAAGATTAGATTCTTGGAGTGACGACGAGCCATATATTGATAATGACAGTGCTGCATCTAGTAGCTTATCTTCATTCTTAATTGCTGCTATTTATTCTTTCTAAGAGGTAATACAGCAATAACTTATAGTAAAGCGAGAGTTTCAAATGAAACTCTCGCTTTTTTTATGTTTGAAAACTAAATTTATACGATATAAAAATTTTATAAGTTATATATTTAAATAAATTAACAATACTTCACTTACACCAAACACAATAAACCATGAAAAAAATTGAAGCTATAATTAGAAAGTCAACATTTGATGACGTAAAAAAAGCATTAAACAGAATAGATAATATTTTTTACACTTATTGGGATGTTACTGGAGTCGGAAATGAAAAGCAGGGTCACGTTTACCGTGGTATATCCTATAGCACAAGTGAAATTCAAAGACGACAATTATCAATTGTTGTTACTGATGAATTAATGCAACGTACAGTAGATTCTATATTAGATAATGCCTATACTGGTAATTTAGGAGATGGTAAAATTTTTATTTCAGATATTCAACAAACATATCAAATAAGAACAAAAGAAAAACTACAGGTCGTGAGCTAAAAATAAATCAAACTTAAAGGATCATTTATAACACACAAACTGCTTTCAAAATAAACCAAAACATATTCTATTTTTTAAACGCCTTTACCCCTGCTTTAATTGATACATTTAACGTATTAACCTTGGGTACAACCGGACAAGAATATTTTTTATTATAAGCACAATAAGGGTTATATGCCTTATTAAAGTCTAATAAAATAGAATCTCCATCGGGTATTCTTAAATCAATATACCTGCCGCCAGAGTAGGTTTCTTTCCCATTAGTTTCATCTAAAAAAGGTAAAAACAAATAATCTTTAAAACCACTTCTAAGTTTTAATTGTGAATTTTGATACACTTCTAATTGATAATCATCACCTAACAATTTAAAATATAAAATACCAAATACTACTTCTTTTGATTTTCTATTAGTGGTAGTAGGCATAAAAAAAGGTAAAGCATCGGGTGTTCTTTCAAACCTAGCCATTACCCTATATGTGGTATCAGGTGCAAAAAAATCTAAGGATTCAAAATTCACCCTATCCTTATCATATAGAGGTGAAGTTTCAGGGTCTTTATACTCCTCATTTAACTCTTTCTGAAATTCTAGAATATCAGCAATAGCATTAGGTGTGTCTTGAGTTATTTTATTTTCAACGATATCATGGTATTTCTTTTTTCCGTTACAACCAACAATAAAAACCGTTAAAACTATTAGTAAGAGTCTCATAATTCTATATTTGATATCAAAAATACAACATATTGTTTTTAATATATTTATCATTTGTTTGTACTTTCGAAGCAAACAATTGTCATTAAGAATGAAAAGAACCACCCTACTTTTATTATTTTCATTTTGCATTCTATCATGCATGAACCCAAATGCTCGTAAAAATAAGGCTAATAAGGAATTAATTATTAAACCTGACCGCTATAATGTTGCTTTTTTAATCATGAATGGAACCTATAACACTGAGTTTACTGCCCCTTTTGATATTTTTCAGCATACACAATACCGAGAGAATATTAAAGCAATGAATGTTTTTACTGTTGCAAATACTTTAGACCCAATTACTACTTTTGAAGGTGTTAAAATATTGCCAGACTTTGATTACACTAAAAACAACATGCCCAGCATAGATATTTTAGTAGTACCAAGTGCTGAACACCATTTAGACACCGATTTGGAAGATGTTGTAATGATTAGTTTTGTAAAAAAAGTAGATGAAAAAGCTAAATTTATGACTAGCCACTGTGACGGTGCTTTTGTTTTAGCTAAAGCGGGTTTACTTGATACAATTATCTCAACAACTTTTCCTGGTGATTTAAATAAATATCAAAAAATGTTTCCTCAATTAAATGTGAAAAAAAACTCTCTATTTGTACATGACGGAAAATATATTACTTCTGCCGGAGGTGCAAAAAGTTTTGAAGCTTCACTTTATTTATGCGAATATTTGTACGGTAAAGAAGTTGCACAATCGCTAGCTAAAGGCTTAGTAATTGATTGGGATGTAAATAAAGTACCACATTTTATTGCTCAATAACTTCATAACGGGCACCTTTTAAATACTTATTTATCAAAACATTATACTCAGGTGTAATTTTTAAAAGCGCAGTGTTTTCAATAGTATATAGTGATTCTTTATTTTTATAACCTGCCTTTAATAATTCTTCTAAGTAAAAAAGAGCCGTGTCGTAATCTTCATGTTTTGCACTATATGAAATAATATTTTTATAGGCCTGAAAATCATTCGGATGAATAATTGTATTTAACATCCAAAGAAAAAGAAGTCCTTCTTCATCAAGATTTTCTTCTCCATTTAAAGTTTTTAAATTGCTATCAACCAAATAATCAACAAAACCGCTCAAGCGTTTTCCCATGTTACTAACTTGAGCATCATTATCCGCAATAAACTTTTCTATTTCTTCTGATTGATACTTCCACCAACCTAGGTTGTTAAAATTATACGTTAAAACATCTTCATAAATCGCATAATCAAAATCTTCTCGCAACAGTACTTCTTTAAAGTAAGTATTGGTTTCAGTGCGTTTTAATGCTTTATAAGTTTTCTCTTTTTTTAAAGTTTTATATTTCGATTTAAGATCTTCAACCTCTTTTAAAGGTCTGTAAATTTCCTCAACTATCATCATTAAATCAAACGCTGCTAAAAGTTTTTTCTTTTCTACTAATTTGTTAATTTGACTAAGATTAGTATTATATGTTTCATTAATAAATATTGAATCTTTAGCTATAACACCTTTAGCCATAGCACTCAGAGTGAAAGATTCAAAAGCCTTATCTATTATATTGAAAACATTTAAACTTTGTTTATCGTACACATATAATTGATTTGAAAAACGTAATTTATTTAATGATTTCTCTGTTAATTGCATTTCTTGTAAATTGAAATTTTCAATACTCGAAACACCTATATAATGGAAAGGTTTATTAGGATTTAATACATCTGAATTTGAAATTGGCTCTTCGAATGATATTACGCCGTTTAAATTTTTGATTACAATTGGTAAAATTGAAGCATACCTTGCTCCATAATCAAAACCTGCAACATAAATCCTCTTCTGATGAATAGGCAATATAGAAAAAACATTATTCATCATTCTACTTGTTACAAGTATATTTTTAGTCAATGAGATGGAATCAAACACATTATTAGTCGCCGCCAAAATATAACCGTTCTTTTCTGCACCTTGCCTGAGTTTTTTTAAAGACATACTACCCTGACCATTCACATCAAAAGCAAAAACTATTGGCCATTTTTTAGTTGTATCAAAATTTGAAGGCAGAAAAAGAGCATAACTTTCTTGTATTGTATCATTAATTATAATTGAATCAATAATCACCCCCTTTTTTAAGGTCAATTTTTGTGCATTTACAGATAGTAAACTTGTAATAACAAATGCGTAAAAAAATAAATTTCTCATATATGAACAATTATCAAAAACCTAGCCAACAACTACTTAAAACTACAAAATATAACAAATACACTTTTACACTTTTATGACATTTTCTTTTTAATTGGTGCGTTAGACACAACCTCTGATAAAATTATGTGAGTTCTAGTTTCTCCATATTGAATTAATCGATCAATAAATTTTTCTAAATGAAATTGATCTTTAAGTACCACTTGCATAATAATATTTTCATCACCAGTAATTCTGTAACAATTCACCACCTCTTCATAAGTTTTAACCGCTTCTAAAAAAGGTTTTAATTTTCCCATAAATGCTCTTAAGGTTATAATTGCGGTTAATTGATAACCTGCATGTGTATGAGAAACAATTGTTCTATAACCACTTATAACTCCTAAATCCTCCATTTTCTTTATTCGCTCCGCTACTGCAGGTGGCGTTAATCCAATTTTTCTACCAATTGTAGCAAAAGTTTCTCGAGCATTTTTTTGTAAACTTTGGAGAATACTCCAGTTAAAGTCATCTATCTTTTGTTTCAAAGGTTTTTTTGTTTAAAAAATTAGTAATACAAAGCTAATTTAAACATTTACCAACTAATAACAAGTTAAAAATTAAAATCTGGTCGTAATTTTATAAAAAAATTGCTCTAAAATGCCTTATCGAAATTTAAGTACATTACCGGTATATCGTAAAGCTCTTGATTTATGTCATATAAGTCGAGAAATTGCAGCATACGTTTCTTATAATAAAGATCTATTACACTTATATAAATCTAAAAGTCATAGAGATATCATCGCTGATTCTATATTGACAGATGCAATTTTAATTCCTCAAAAAATAGAATTAGCTGAAAGATCTGATTCTAAACACATTAGAACTTCAACTATTCACCATATAAATATAATGACAAAAAATATTTTGTCATACTGTATGGGACTTGAAAAAGATGGCTTAAAAGAAAAGGAATATATAAACTTACTTAGGGAAGAAATAAAAATTTTTAGAAAATCATACAAAATTTGGAAACGCTCTTTATAAGAGCGTTTTTTATTTTTAAATCAATATTTTTACCTAACCTTTCTTACCGTATTATTCATAAATATTTAAGTTGAATATCGTAAAAACAATATACTTATAAGCATTGTTGTTTTATAAAATTATAATTTAGCGATATAAACATTTACATTTGAAAACTACAATACTCATACACTGCCCTGACCAATCTGGAATTATATGCACAGTAACTGGTTTTATACACATGCAAGGCGGTAATATTATCTATATAGACCAACATGTTGATAAGGAATCTGGTGAACTTTTTATGCGATTAGAGAGTGAATTTTCTGATGACATATTTTCGTTAGAAGGTTTTAAATCCAAATTTAACAATGACCTTACCGAGAAATATAGTATTGAGTGGAGTATTCATACCAGTGAGATAAAACCCAAAATGGCTCTTTTTGTTTCAAAATACAATCATTGCTTATACGATTTATTGAGTAGGTTTAATTCTGGAGAACTAGAGGTTGAGATCCCATTTATTATAAGTAACCATAAAGATTTAAGCTTTATTGCTGAGCAGTTCAATATTCCGTTTTATCATATACCTGTTACAAAAGAAACCAAAACAGAAGCAGAAACACAACAATTAAAATTACTGAAAGAGCATCATATAGATTTTATTGTATTAGCAAGGTACATGCAAATTGTTACGAGTAGAGTAATTAATGAATACCCAAATAAAATTATCAATATTCATCATTCATTTTTACCTGCTTTTGCAGGTGCAAAGCCTTATCATGCCGCTTTTAAAAGAGGTGTCAAAATAATTGGAGCAACTGGACATTATGTAACTGAAGAATTAGATGCAGGACCAATAATCGAACAAGACACTACAACTGTAACACATACACATTCTATTGAAGACTTTGTGACTAAAGGTCGTGACTTAGAAAAGATTGTTTTATCAAGAGCAGTTAAATTACATATTAAAAGAAAAACAATGGTTTACAATAATAAAACTGTTATTTTTTCTTAAAGAAATATATAAAATTAAATTTGTGAAAAATTAATATAAATAAACTATGAAAAATAAAATTTTAGCACTTAGTATTTGCTTTTTAATGTTTAGCTGTAATGAATTACAACAAGTTGTTAACCAATTACCACAAACTACGTCTATAGGTAATGATCAAATTGCTAGTGGCTTAAGAGAAGCCTTAGAATTAGGAATTGACAAACAGGTAACCAAGCTTACACAAGAAGATGGCTTCTTCAAAAATGAATTGGTAAAAATTGCTCTACCTGAAGAGTTACAAAAAGTTGATGACGCTCTTAGAAAAATAGGTTTAAGCAGTTTAGCTGATGAAGGTCTAAAAGTTTTAAACCGTGCAGCTGAGGATGCAGTATCAGAAGCTACTCCAATTTTTGTTAATGCTGTTAAGGGAATTACTTTTAGTGATGCAAAAAACATTTTGTTAGGTGATGATAATGCTGCTACAACCTATTTAACTACTGCTACAGAAACAGATTTATACGCTTCATTTAGCCCAGTAATTAAAAATTCTTTTGATAAAGTTGGTGCCGATCAAGTTTGGAGTAATTTAATTAACAAATACAATAACATTCCTTTTGTAACTAAAGTAAATCCTGATTTAACAGATTATGTTACACAAGAGGCATTAGAAGGTGTTTATACCATGATAGCCGTTGAAGAAAAAGAAATTAGAACACAAACATCATCAAGAACAACAGATTTATTAAAGCAAGTTTTCGCTTTGCAAGATTAATCTTACATTTTTTTATAAATAATACAATAACTTAAAAAAGGTTACGTTAAATATTATATAAGTATTTATAACAATTCCCTAAGGTTATTTTAACTTTGGAAAATTAAATACATATTACTTTTGTAATCAAATAATATTTGAGTTTAGTAATTTTTTGAGTTAGTTAGTCTAAAACCGGTGGGAGCACCGGTTTTTTTATGCTCAAAATTTAAATAAATTTTACAAATATCACTATCTGTTAAGTTTTAGTTATAAATCAGCTAGGCTTCTTAATTATTTCTATTTTTGCGGAAATTCATAAATTTTGAACAACAGACGTTTATTTACTTTTACCGTATTTATATTTACGCTACTATTTGCTATAAATAAGTCGTATACTACAGTAAATAATAGTATTAAACTTATTTACAATCAAGAAAAAACAAAACAAAATTTAAATAAAAGTATATTATCTGAAAATATACAACCTTCATTTTCTAATACTGAGAGTGCAAGTTCTGAAATTTTTAAAGAACCAGACAATAATAACCTCAAAACCTTTATAGATTGGTTATTTATGCTAAATGCACTGTTTGGCATTTTTGTCGCTAATAAGATATTAATCAATCACTATAAAAAAGATGGTAAAAATATTTACTTCGGTATATTTTTAAATGGTGTATCATTAATGCTTTTAGAACTATCTATATATTGGTGGAAAGGATTAAACTACAATCCCATAATTCCTCTTTTTCGTGCTCAATATTATTTTTGGCTTCCAACTTTATATTTATATCTGTCAAAAAAAAGAAATAGAAATAATCCATCATCTAAAATTACATTACATTATTTAATTCCAACTTTAATGCTATGCTTTTACATATTTATTAATTTTTATGAGAATGAATTCCTAACAGGAACACTAAATAATGTGTCTCTAAAAGCTATTTACACTGGTTTATACCTTTTATTACTAATCAAGTTATTTACAAAAAATAAAAGCCAACTAAACACTATTAACAAAAAATGGTTTATTACTATACTTACATTCACTATTATATTATTTGTAATACTTACCGCTAGGTCTTACTTTGAATATGATGAACTTGTAAACTCTTTAACCATATATTTTATAGCAATACTTTATGCTGTAATAATTAGTTTTATAGGTTTTATATTGTTTATACAACCAAATATGCTGTTGATAGAAGACAATGAATTGAAAAATGAAGTTAACACTAAATATAAAAATTCAAGTCTAACAGATGACATGCTTAAAGCTCTTAAAACCGAATTAGAAAAATCATTATCACTTGACAAAATTTACCTTGAGAACGGATTAACTTTAGAAAAACTTGCTACAAAGCTTGATACTGATCGTTATAGTTTATCACAAACTATAAACCAAGAGTTTGGTAAAAATTATTATGAACTAATTAATGATTACCGAATTAATGAGGCCATAAATATTATTGAAAACTCTAAAAAGGAAATAGTGGTTGCAGATTTAATTTACGAATCTGGTTTCAATAATAAAGTTTCTTTTTACAAAGCCTTCAAAAAAAGACATCAAAAGACTCCTTTAGAGTATCAAAAAGCATTAAAAAAGTCTTTTAAACACTTCGCTTAACATAAAATTAGCTTAAAATTTAACACTCTTTAAACTTCAATCCAAAAACCTGTTTAACAGTCACTTAAACTAAAAGTTAACGTTAATTTAAGTCGGGAATAGTTTACTTAGGTCGGAAATTAACAGTTAACTAACACTATTCACTTCTTTTGATAGATATAGTTGGTCAAAAGAGGTTAGTTAAAAAAATTATCGTAAAGTTCTTTTTACTTTGATTCGTTTTTTATTAGAATTAGTCACTCCTTAAAAAAATAGACTAACCTCTCACACCTTCTATTTAGACGACTAAATATTAATTATTAACAACTAACTCAAAATTAATCTTCATGAGAATTAAGTATTTATTATTTCTTAAGATTTTTCTTTTGTCCTTGATAGTTCATGGACAAGAAAAAACAGTATCTGGTGTGGTATCAGATCAAAACGGCTTACCATTACCTGGTTCAAGTATTCTTATTAAAGGTTCATCCGTAGGAACCCAAACAGATTTTGATGGTAATTATACCATCAGTGCACCACAAGGAGCAATTTTAGTCTTTTCATACATTGGACAAAAAACTGTTGAAAAAACTGTGGGTACATCTAACAAAATTGATGTTACGCTTTTAGAAGATGCACAATCACTTGATGAAGTTGTTGTAACAGCTTTAGGAATTAAAAGAGAAAAAAAATCTTTAGGTTATGCAACTCAAGAGGTTAAAGGTGACGCTGTCTCTAATGTAAAAAGCAACAACTTTGTTAACTCTCTATCTGGTAAAGTAGCAGGTTTAAGTATTAAAAGCTCAGGAAACCTAGGTGGATCAACAAACGTAGTCATTAGAGGTAACAATTCTATATCAGGAAACAACCAAGCTTTATTTGTAGTAGATGGTATTCCAATTGACAATGGAAACTCAAATACTGATGGTCAACAAAGTGGTACTGGTGGATACGATTATGGTAATGCTGCATCTGACATCAATCCTGACGATATTGCTACCATTAACGTTCTTAAAGGTGCTGCTGCAACTGCATTATACGGATCAAGAGCATCAAATGGCGTTGTTATGATTACAACTAAAAAAGGTAAAAAAAATAAGGGGCTTGGAGTAACAGTCACTTCAAGTATCACTTTAGGTACTGCTGACTCATCAACATTACCAAAATACCAAAACAAATATGGTGCTGGTTATGGTGCGTTTTATGGACCAAATGAGGATTCTTACTTTAATGAATATGACGTTAATGGAGATGGAATTGATGATTTGACCACACCTTTTACTGAAGATGCATCTTATGGCGCTGCATTTGATGAAAATTTATTGGTATACCAATGGAACTCTATTTATCCTCAATTAGATACTTACCAAGAAGCTACTCCTTGGGTAGCAGGTGCTAATAACCCTAATTATGTTTGGGAAACTAGCACAACTGCTGTTAACTCTTTTGCATTAGATGGAGGAACAGAAACAAGTAGCTTTAGATTAGGTGTGACTAACTTAACACAAAGCGGTAATTTACCTAACAGTTCTATAAAAAGAAATACTGTCTCGTTTAGTGGTTCTCAAGATTTATCAGATAAACTTACTGCTTCTGCTTACTTCAACTTTGTAAAAACAGATGGTAAAGGTAGAAATGGTACAGGGTATAGCTCAGGTAACATTATGCAACAATTCAGACAATGGAGTCAAATGAATGTTGATTTTGCTCAACAAAAAGAAGCTTATTTTGCCACAAGAGAGAATATTACTTGGAACCCTAATGGGCCAGAGGATTTATCACCTATCTATTCAGACAACCCTTATTGGACTTTCTATGAAAATTATGAAACGGATACAAGAAATAGATACTTTGGTAATTTCGCATTAGATTATGAGGTTACTGATTGGTTAACTGCAATAGGAAGATTCTCTTTTGATACTTATGCAGCCTTACAAGAAGAAAGAATAAATGTTGGTAGTGCTGATGTTTCTTCTTATTCTAGATTTAACAACAATGTTGCAGAATACAATTATGATTTCATGTTAAATTTCAATAAATATCTTTCTGAAAAAATAAGCTTGGAGGGTACGGTTGGTATGAATATTAGAAGAAATAAAACCAATAGTATTTTTGCAGAAACTAACGGAGGTTTAAGTTTAGCTGGTTTCTATGCATTATCAAACAGTGTGAGTTCTATTGAAGCTCCTACTGAATACGATGCAACATCAATGGTTGACGGTGAGTATATTAGAGCAAGTTTAGGTTATGATAATTTCGCTTATATAGAAGGGTCTTATAGAACAGATAGATCTTCTACTTTACCTACAGCAGATAACCGATATGGTTATTTTTCTGTTTCAGGTAGTTTAATATTTTCTCAATTAATTGACGCAAATTGGTTGACCTTTGGAAAATTAAGAGCAAACTATGCAGAAGTTGGTAATGCTACAGATCCATATAATGTATTCAATACATATTCTATTGGTACTCCTTTTAATGGTAACGGAATAGCATCTAATTCTACTACTAAATCAAATTCTGATTTATTACCAGAAAGACAAGAAAGCACTGAATTTGGACTTGAAATGGCATTTTTAGACAGAAGAGTTAGTTTTGATGTTTCTTATTATAATACCCAAAATATAAATCAAATTACCAGCATACCATTATCTTCTTCAACAGGCTATGGATCTTCTATTTTAAATGCAGGAACTATTGAAAATAAAGGATGGGAAGTGCAATTGAGTGCAACCCCTATAAAAACAGATAACTTTCAATGGGATGTAACTGCTAACTGGGCTAGAAACAGAAGTTTAGTTGTTGAATTATTAAATGGTATTGACAACCTTCAATTAGCATCTTTACAAGGTGGTGTTTCAATTAATGCAACACCAGGTGAAGCTTACGGAACAATTAGAGGATCTGATTTTATTTATGCTGATGATGGTCAAAAAGTAATTAGCCAGACAAGTGGTGCTTACTTAAGAACATCAACTAACAATGACGTTATTGGAGATATCAACGCTGAATGGACTGGAGGATTATACAACACTTTTAAATATAAAAACTTTAGTTTAGGTTTTTTAATTGATGTTCAAAAAGGTGGTGACGTATTTTCATTAGATACTTGGTATGGATATGCAACTGGTTTATATGATTGGTCAGTAGCTGATAATGATTTAGGTAATCCATTAAGAAATCCTATAACAGGAACTGTAGGTAACTATGGTGCAAATTCTGGAGGTTTAATCTTAAAAGGTGTTGATGAAAATGGTAACACTAATGAAGTAAGAGCAGATTTTAGTAATTATGCAAACCCTTATGGATATGCAAGAGCTCCTAATAAATTACATGTTTATGATGCTGGTTATGTAAAATTACGTGAGGTTAACTTAACTTACAACCTTAGTTCAAAAGTACTAGACCAAACACCATTCTCTAACGCTTCAATTTCATTTATTGGTAGAAATTTATGGATTATACATAAAAATGTACCATATGCTGACCCTGAAGCTGGATTAAGTTCTGGAAATGTTCAAGGATACCAATCAGGTTCTTATCCGTCAATTAGAGAAATAGGTGCAAGTATTAAATTACAGTTTTAAAATGAAAATTATGAAAAAAATATTAATAACCGCTCTGACTATAATTACATTAGGATCGTGTCAATCAGACGACGTTTATGAAAGCTTAAATACAGATCCAAAAAATCCTGTTGAGGTAGAAGCGAGTTCTTTATTTAATTCTGCTACTAAAAGTTTATTTGATCAAATGACTAGCACCAGTGTAAATACTAACATTTTTAGAATGTTAGGACAACATTGGACTGAAACTACTTATACAGATGAAGCTAATTATGATTTCACGACAAGAAGCATACCGGGTACTCATTGGTCAGAAATGTATGAAAATGTATTATTTGACTTAAAGAGTGCTAAAGAAATCGTTGATGCAGATGATGAATTAACACAAGAAGAAAAAGATTCTAGAAATGCCCAAATAGAAGTTTTAGAAATATACACATGGGCACAATTAGTAGAAACTTTTGGAGACATTCCTTATAGTCAAGCATTGAACGATAGTGAATACATTTTACCTGAGTATGATGATGCAGTAACTATTTATAGTGATTTAATATCTCGTTTAAATACAGTAATTCCTACTATATCAGGAACAGGGTTTGATTCTTCTGATCCTATTTACTCTGGTGACGCTACTTCTTGGACTAAATTTGGATATTCATTATTATTAAGAATGGGTTTAAGAGTTATTGATGTTTCTGAAATGACAGATGAAGCTACAGATGCTATTAATACTGCAATTAGTGGAGGTGTTTTTACTTCAAATGATGACAATGCTGAAATTACTTACGAAAGCTCTACACCTAATACCAATCCTGTTTGGGTAGATTTAGTTCAGTCCGGCCGTTCTGATTTTGTTCCTGCTAATACATTAGTTGATTTTATGAATAATTTAAATGACCCTAGAAGAGCCTATTATTTTGACGACAATTTAGGAGAAGACACCTATCTTGGTGGTATATATGGCGCAACTAATGCTTATACTAGTTATTCTCATATTGGTGATCCCATGCTTGATCCAGAAAACCCTGCATGTTTAATTGATTATGCTGAAGTATCATTTTATTTAGCAGATGTTGCTGAAAGAGGTATTTCGAGTTCTTCAGGTGATGCTGAAACCTTATATAATGCAGGTATTACTGCTTCTTTTGATTATTGGGGAGCTACGAATGTTGAAGATTATTTAGCTAACGCTGATGTAGCTTATACAACTGCACCTGGAACATGGAAAGAAAAAATTGGAAATCAATTATGGATAGCGATGTACAATAGAGGTTATGAAGCATGGACTTCTTGGAGGGTTTATGACAGTCCTACATTCAATTTGCCAGGAGATGAAGATGAAAAGAGTCCTGTTCCAACTAGATATACATACCCAGTTGATGAACAAAATTTAAATGAAGCAAATTACAACGAAGCTTCCAATGCAATTGGTGGAGATACGCAAACAACAAAATTGTTTTTTGATGTTGAATAAACAAATCTAAAAACCAATTATATACAAAACAGCCATGAAATATTTCATGGCTGTTTTTATTTATGAAGTTTTTGAATAACAAGAAAATGTTTAAGACATTTAAATCTTATTTAAATACCCTATAACTTTATCATTAAATATTTGTGGTTGTTCTACATTTACAACATGACCACATTCTTCAACAATAAATAATTCAGAGCTTTCATGTGATTTTACAATTTTTTGAATTGATGGTAAAAACAAATAATCTTCTCTTCCCATAACATATAGCGTAGGAATTTTTATATCTACCATTCTAAAAAAACGTAGTAATGGATTAATTTCTGAAGTTAATTTAAACCATTTTATAAATTCTTTTTGATACAATTTCTTAGCTTCTCGCACAAAAAGAGATCTTGACTCTTTATGGTTTTTATTAGGCATTATTATAAAAGCAAAAAACTTATATAACCAGATATATGGTACTACCGATTTAAAAATAACTCCCAAACGTATCAACACTTGAGATCTTAAATTTAATTTCATAATAGCGCCACCCATTATCATGCTTTCAACACGATTAGGATATTTTTCTGCTAAATTTCTAATTAAAATAGTCCCCAATGAAATACCTACAAAATGTGATTTCTGAATATTTTCATGATCAATAACATGTAGAATATCATCCGTTATAAAATCAAAAGTATACTTATCACTAAAAGCGTCTTTTAAATTAACTTTAGAGTTTCCATGCCCTCTTAAATCTAAAAGTAAAACATTAAAATGCTTTTTAAATTCTCTTACCTGCCTAAACCAAATTGTAGAACTACCTCCTGCTCCATGAACGAAAGTCACCCATTTTGTAGACGTTTTATGAATGTGTTTGGTATAGCTTAACAAGTAATTAGTTTTTTGTAAATATACTCCATTTTTAAAAATAAATTAAAAAAGCTTTTACAGCAACTATTTTTCTTTTATACAAAACCTTTCATCGATACTTTTTTGCAGTTCACCAATTTAAAAAATTATTAATATCACGATAACTATTATATAACTATGTATATCGATTTTTGTAAGAAAATTACCAATTCTACATTAAATTCGAAAATAATAAAACACAATCATGAAAAATCAATATTGTAAAGTAGGTGCTGTTCAACCAATTAACAGTGAAGCACAATCAATAAAGCGCATTGAAAATCTACTTCAAAATTTCACTAATAAATCAAGTAATTTGAAATATGCAAACACTAAATTAGGTGAGTTTTTTCAATCAAAAGCAGAAAAATTTGAAAAGTTATTAAACGATTTATAGTTTAAAATCGTGCTTTTAATTCATTTGCCATTTGTTCTTGTAATTTTTTAGCACTTGCTTTGGCTGCTTCAGCAAAATTTCCCTCATTTGAGGAATAAATGATTCCTCTTGAAGAATTTACAAGTAAACCAACGGTATCAGTCATACCATATTTAGATACTTCAGTTAAGCTTCCACCTTGCGCACCAACACCCGGAACTAAAAGAAAACTATTTGGAACAATTGCTCTTATATCTTCTAAAAAAGTAGCCTTTGTCGCTCCCACTACATACATTAAGTTATCAGCATTCTCATACGTCTTAGAAGTCTCCAATACTTGTTTATAAAGTTCTTTTCCATCAACCTCTTTTGTTTGAAAATCAAATGCTCCTTGATTTGATGTTAGAGCCAATAGTATTGTATGTTTATTTTTAAAAGCTAAAAAAGGTTCCACAGAATCTTTACCCATATAAGGTGCTATAGTAACAGAATCAAAACCTAGGTCCTCAAAAAATGCTTTTGCATACATTGTTGATGTATTGCCTATATCACCACGTTTAGCATCAGCAATGGTATACAAATCTGGATAATTTGTATTTAAATATTGAATTGTTTTTTCTAATGCTTGCCACCCTTTTATCCCATAGGCTTCATAAAAAGCGGTATTAGGCTTATATGCAACGCAGTGCTCGTGCGTAGCGTCAATAATGGCTTTATTAAAAGCAAAAATAGGATCTTCCTCTTCTAATAAATGTTTAGGAATTTTATTTAAGTCTACATCTAACCCTACACATAAAAAAGATTGTTTTTTATGAATTTGTGCTACTAACTGCTCTGTGGTCATTACTCTGGTTTTAAACGAATATAGTTTTAATGCTAGTTTTTAGTTTAAAAAATCTCAGAAGCTTCTTTCAGCTTTTCTGTATTTTCCACCAACATTAATTCATCAATAATTTTTTGAATATCACCATTCATAATATTTGGCAAATCATATAATGTAAAACCTATTCTATGATCTGTAACCCTACCTTGTGCATAGTTATACGTTCTAATTTTAGCTGAACGGTCACCACTACTTACTTGCGAACTACGTTTAGCAGCATCTTCTTCTTGCTTTTTCGCTAACTCTTGATCGTATAAACGAGAACGCAATACTCTAAATGCTTTTTCTTTATTTTTATGTTGAGACTTTTGATCTTGACATTGTGCAACTAACCCTGTTGGAACGTGTGTTAAACGCACCGCAGAATATGTTGTGTTTACCGATTGACCACCAGGACCTGAAGAACAGAAAAAATCTATTCTTACATCTTTAGGATCTATTTGCACATCAAAATCTTCTGCTTCTGGCAAAACCATTACGGTTGCTGCACTTGTATGCACACGACCTTGGGTTTCTGTTTGTGGTACACGCTGTACACGGTGTACACCTGCTTCAAATTTTAAAGTACCGTAAACATCTTCACCCGTTACTTCAAATTGAATTTCTTTATAACCACCACTTGTACCTTCACTTAAATCTATAACGTTGGTTTTCCAACCTTTAGATTCGCAATACTTAGTATACATACGGTGTAAATCTCCTGCAAAAATACTTGCTTCATCTCCACCAGTTCCTGCACGCACCTCAACAACCACATTCTTAGAATCTTCAGGGTCTTTTGGTATCAGCAGTAGTTTAATCTCTTCTTCTAGTTCTGGTATTGCTGATTTAGCTTCATCTAGTTGCATTTTGGCCATTTCGACCATCTCAGCATCACTACCATCGGTTATAATCTCTTGAGCTTCTTCTATATTGTTAGTGTACTCAATGTATATATCTCTTTTCTTTACAAGGTTACTTAAATCCTTATATTCTTTATTTAGCTGTACATAACGTTTTTGATCTGCAATCACATCAGGTTGAATAATCAAATCTGATACCTCATCAAAACGTTGTTTTACTATATTTAATTTATCTAACATAATCGTGCTAACATTTTGTGCAAATTTACGATAAATACTCTCGTAATCATAGCGCTATTTTTATCGATGGGTTAAGTCACAAAAAAGCATATTTTTCACTCATTAACGAACAAAAGTAGTTCCAAAACTGAAAATATAGGAATCTAAACCATCATTTCGGTCATATTTACTGAACCTAAAATCAATAATTTTTAAACCAAAGGTCAGTAATTTAGCAGTTGTAAATATGTCTTTATATCTAATTCCTAATCCATATTGGTGTGCATTAAAATTCGACAAATCATAATCCGAAGTGTAATAATCTGATGTAGAGAGTGCTACTTCTTTTGGGTAAAAATAATCAGAAGCTGATTGTGTATAAAACCTGTAATTAGGGTACAGTGTAAATAAGCTTCCTAATTTAACAGGCACTTCAACACTTGCTGTATGTGCACTAACCCCCCAATCATCTGTGTAATAACGATAATAACTTTTTATAATAAAAGTATCACTCAAATAATAGTTTAAGCGACCACCAATTGGCAATTTAAATCGAGAATCTGGCAACTGTTCTACATTGTCTGCTAACTGAAAATCATCAATAAAAAAATCATCAACATTGGCAAAATATACTCTCTGAAAAGGTGTACTCAACAACCCATTTTGGGTAACAAAATCAACGGATATAGACCCTTGTAAGCGTTTGCTTAAAATTTGCGAAAAACCTAAAGACAATGAATACGTGTTTCTGTTTTCATTATCAAATACGACAAAAATCGGACTATATGTACCTTCTCCTTCTATTCTGCTATCAAAAAAACCATTTTTTAGTTCCACTGGGTATTGCGGATTCCATTTATCTAAATACACTTTTATATTTGCTGATAGTTCTGTGTTTTTCTGATTAAACAAATAAGAATAACCACCACCGAAACCTATAGAAGAATAATCATATTCTTTAGAAAAATAAGCATTTACGTTCCATATTTTATTTCGATTGTCTGAACTATGTTGGTATGTCGGGTTCACATAAGTTAAAACATCTGATTGAGATGCTCCCGATGACGCTATATAAGATGAAACTGTTGTTGAAAAATCACCATCTAATGGATTTATATTGCTTGAAGATGCTGATGAATATGCCGAAACACCTACATCAACGGTTAAAACATCATCTTCATTTATAGGTAAACGGACTATAAGGGAAGCTGTAGTGTCATCTAATTCCTCTGTTCCTTCACCACCTGTAACTGCCGCATGTTCTCCATCTTGATTGTAATAACTAAACAATGCATCAATTTCTGTAGCTTCTAAAACACGTTTTTTATACGTAGTGTCTTGAGCTACAACTAAAAATGAAACTAATAAAAAAATTATAAAAAGTATTTTTTTCAAAAGAAATCTTTTTCTGAATTGTCTATTTAATATTTTTTAATTACAACCGCAACCGCCACCTGTTTTACCTCCGTTTGCACCAGCCGAAGCTTCTCGATACACTTGAAAATTAGTTTCAGAGCGTTCTATATTCTTTGCAGAAAGTAACATATCATCATCATTTAAATATACTTTATCATATTGTTTAACAGCTACACATGATGTACTACTAACAACTAATAATAGTATATATAACAACTTTTTCATTGACTTAAAATTACTGATTTTTAGTGAATTCAATACCTTCACTTTTATGAATTTCATTATTTGAATCTACAATTATAACATCAACGCCTTTTAATTGATTAATAAACGACAAACCAGTGTCTTTTCCCATTATAAATACTGCTGTTGCTAAAGCATCACATAACTCCGCGCTTTTTGAAAAAATAGTAACACTGTTGATTCCTTTTGAAGGGTATCCTGTTCTTGGATCAATGATATGAGAATATTTCTCTCCTTTACATAGTATAAATTTCTCGTAATTACCTGATGTTGCAACAGAAGAATCCATAATTGGCAACCAAGAAAACACTTTTTCTTTGTCTAAAGGATTTGAAATTCCTACTATCCATTTTTCGCCACTAGCCTGTTTTCCCCAAGCAGATAAGTCCCCAGATGCATTTATAATACCCGCAAAAATATTTTTTGATTTCATCAAAGCTTTTGCTTTATCAGCCGCATAGCCCTTACCAATAGCACCAAAGCCAATCTTTACACCTTTATTTTTCAAAAAAACAGTAGATGCCTCTTTATCTAAAACAATATTTTTATAGCCAACTTTTTTTACGGATTGTTCCATTTCTAAAGCAGTAGGAATGTTTTTCATAGTACCGTCAAACTTCCAAATTTTATCCATTGATGCGTAAGTAATATCAAAAGCACCATCTGAAATTTCAGAAATCTTAATTGCTCTCTCTATCAAACTTATTAACTCAGCACTGACTTTTACAGGTTTAATCCCTGCATTTTTATTAATTTTTGAAGTTTCAGAATCGGAATCCCAAGAAGATATTATTTTTTCAATTCTATTAATTTCAGCAACAGCTTCTAGAATATGTTTATTTGCTTTTTCTTCGGAAGTATCAACAATAGTAATATCAAACCTTGAACCCATTAACTTCATGGATTTCATTACAGTAACATACTTATTTTGTTGGCTATAGCTGGTGAACGACAAAATAAATACAATCAGGGGGATAATTTTCTTCAATCTATAAATGCATTTAAGATTGCAATATAGTCTTTAGGAATTACTTTTATATACCCCGTTTCTCCTAAAAATTCATTTTCTGAATTTAAAACCACAACTAATGGGTAATACCCTTTTGTATTGTATTTTTCTGCTAAAGCTTTGTTTACGTCCAATAAATCTTCAGGAAGTTGATTTACTTTTTTTCTTGGAAAATCTGCTTTATATAACGAATAATGCTTTTCTGCATAAACAACAAATTCTTCTGATTGCCATATTTTTCTATCTAATTTAATGCACGGAGCGCACCAATCTGAACCAGAAAAAACAAGAATTAAAGACTTATTATTTTCTTTAGCATCAACAACTGCATCATTGTAAGTTTTATGCCAATTTTGACTGCTTACAATATTTATTAAAAAAAGAAATATGATTGCGATTATATTTTTCATTTTTAAAGTACAGCGCATTTCAAACCTATTTGTTTCTTATTCAAAAACATGTAATAAATCTCCATCTAACAATTCTATATTGTATATAGTCAATGGCTTAGCTTCATTTTCGTCAACTTGATTTAATGGCGTACCATCTTGTGCAAATCGTGATCCGTGAACTGAGCAATAATAAAAAGCTTCTCCATCGTCTGTAACAAAACGGACATCTTCATTAGCTTCGTGACTACAAATTTGCGTAGCAGCAACATAGTCCCCTTCTAAATTTCGGGCTACTACTACCAAGTTCTTAAGAATAAAACCACCGTTATCAGCTAAATTTGAAGCTTCTTCTGAATTTAAGTCTATAGTAAAATCAATATTAGTTGGTGTTTCAACTTCATCATCAATCGTACTATCTCCACTATCAGAAGAACAACCGTGTAAACAAGGGAAACTTACTGCAAATGCAGCACTTGCCCCTATTGTTTTTAAAAATGCTTTTCTATTCATAATCGTTGCTTATTTAAAGAAACAACGATAAACAAAAAGTATTAGTATGTGAAAGTACCGTATTCGCTATTAATTGTAAGCTTTTTAGTAGATGCATCCTCTACCCTACCAATAATTTGGCCTTTTACGTTAAAGCTTGTTGCTATTTTTATAATATCTGAAGCCACAGCTTCATTTACATAAAACTCTAAACGGTGACCACAATTAAACACTTGGTACATTTCTTTCCAATCTGTTTTTGATTGTTCTTGTATTAACTTGAACAATGGTGGCACATCAAATAGATTATCTTTTATAATGTGTAAATCTTCAACAAAGTGTAATATTTTGGTCTGCGCACCACCACTACAGTGTACCATACCGTGAATATCATCTGAATTAAATTTACTTAATACCTTTTTTACTATTGGCGCATAGGTTCTTGTTGGTGACAATACCAATTTACCTGCATCAATAGGTGAGTTTTCAACAGCATCAGTCAATTTTATATTACCAGAATACACTAAATCTTCAGGAACCTCAGCATCAAAACTTTCGGGGTATTTATCTGCTAAATATTTTGAGAAAACATCATGGCGAGCAGAAGTTAAACCGTTACTTCCCATACCGCCATTATACTCTTTTTCATAGGTAGCTTGACCAAATGATTCTAAACCAACTATAACATCACCAGCTTTAATCTTTGCATTATCAATAACATCGGTTCTTTTTAAACGTGCTGTTACGGTAGAATCTACAATAATAGTACGTACCAAATCACCAACATCAGCAGTTTCACCTCCTGTTGAACGAATTGTAATTCCGTGATCATTTAAATCAGAAATCAATTCCTCTGTACCATTAATAATTGCAGAAAGCACTTCTCCTGGAATTTTATTTTTATTTCTACCAATAGTAGAAGAAAGCATAATATTATCTGTAGCACCTACACATATTAAATCATCAATATTCATAATAAGTGCATCTTGTGCAATGCCTTTCCAAACAGAAACATCTCCTGTTTCTTTCCAATACATGTATGCTAAAGAAGATTTTGTTCCTGCACCATCTGCATGCATTACCAAACAATAGTCATCATCATTCGTTAAATAATCTGGCACTATTTTACAGAAAGCTTGAGGAAATAATCCTTTGTCAATATTCTTAATGGCATTATGCACATCTTCCTTTGACGCAGAAACACCTCTTTGATTATACCTTTCACTATTTGATGAACTCATTGAAATCTTGATTTTGCACAAAAATAGTAGAATCATTAAAAAAGCACACGTAAATGTGTGCTTTTAAATGAAAATTATTGTTTTTTATTTTTGGAATAATAGTTCTCTATACTTCGTTAATGGCCAAAGTCTATCATCCATTAACCTTTCTAGTCTATCGCAATGCGATCTTATTTGATCAAAATAAGGTTTTACATTATCGCAGTATGCAAAAGCTTTTTTATTAACGTCTTTTAAACTATTTGCACTTCTACGCGCATCAATCATTAAATCAGTTAATTTTTTTAATGCTACAATATGTTCTGCAATTTGTTCTATAATTGATAATTGACCGTCTGATAATTTTTTATGAGCAGCACCATATATATCTTTTAAACCCATCACATTTTTAATTAACTCGTTTTGGTAATCAATTGCTGTTGGAATAATATAGCTATACACCAACTCATTATACACTCTACCTTCTATTTGAATTTGAAAAATGTAGGTTTCTAAATCAACTTCTTTTCGAGCCGCTATTTCAACTTCACTCATTACTTTCATAGACTTAAACAAAGCGATGCTTTCTTTAGCTGTCATTATTTGCAATGCACTAGGTGTATTTTTATTATTACTCAGTTTTCTACGTACAGCTTCATTTTCCCATTCTTTACTATAACCATCACCATCAAAACGAATTCTTTTTGAAGTCTTAATGTATTCACGTAAAACATTAAATACAGCCTCATCTTTTTTAAGACTCTTTTTATCTATAAGTACATCAACTTCTTTTTTAAAGTCTTGTAATTGTTTGGCTACAATTGTATTTAAAACCGTCATTGGTTTTGCACAATTTGTTTTTGCACCAACACCACGCATTTCAAATTTATTACCTGTAAATGCAAAAGGAGAAGTTCTATTCCTATCTGTATTATCTAATAATATTTCAGGTATTTTACCCACAACATTAAGTTTAAGCTGGGTTTTTTCTTGTGGTGATAATTTTCCTTTTGAAACTCCTTCTAATTCATCTAAAACATTGCTTAATTGAGAACCTACAAATATTGAAAATATGGCTGGTGGAGCTTCATTTGCGCCCAACCTATGATCATTACTTGCTGAAGCTATTGATGAACGCATTAGTTCTTCATAATTATCAACCGCCTTTATCGTATTAATAAAAAAAGTTAAAAACTGAAGGTTTTTCATTGGTGTTGAACCAGGACTTAAAAGGTTAACCCCTGTATTTGTTGCTAAAGACCAGTTATTATGTTTACCTGAACCATTTATACCTGCAAATGGCTTTTCATGAAAAAGAACTTTAAAACTATGTTTATCAGCAATTTTATCCATCACATCCATCAATAACAGATTATGATCTACCGCTAAATTTGCCTCTTCAAAAATTGGCGCTAATTCAAATTGATTAGGCGCAACCTCATTGTGTCTTGTTTTTACAGGAATACCTAATTTAGTACATTCCTTTTCAAGATCACTCATAAAGCTCAAAACACGATCAGGAATCACTCCAAAATAATGGTCATCTAACTGTTGACCTTTAGCTGCTTTATTCCCAATTAACGTACGACCAGTCATTACAATGTCAGGTCTTGAAAAAGCCAATGCTTTATCTAACAAAAAATATTCTTGTTCCCAACCTAATGTTGCACTAACCTTAGATACATTTTTATCAAAATATTTAGCTACCGCAGTCGCTGCTTCATCAACAGCATTTAATGCTCTTAAAAGCGGAGCCTTATTATCTAAAGCCTCGCCTGTATAAGACACAAATATTGTGGGTATACATAATGTTGTACCATAAATAAAAGCTGGTGAAGTAGGATCCCAAGCAGTATAACCACGAGCCTCAAAAGTATTTCTAATACCTCCACTAGGGAAACTTGAGGCATCAGGTTCTTGTTGCACTAATTGTCCACCACCAAATTTTTCTAAAGCTCTACCATCAGGTAATAAATCAAAAAAAGCATCATGCTTTTCTGCTGTTGCCCCAGTTAAAGGTTGAAACCAATGAGTATAATGTGTTGCTCCCATTGTTATTGCCCAAGCCTTCATAGATTCAGCAACTTGATCTGCTATTTTTCTATCAATTTTAGAACCTGAAAACATTGCACTTTCTACACTCTCTAAAGCATCTTTAGTAAGGTATTGCAACATTCTTTCTTTATTAAATACATTAACTGCAAAAAGTTCAGAACGTCTCCCTTTTTCCTCTATCGTTATACGCTCTCTCTGATAACTTTTTGAGATAGCATCGAATCTTATATTAGTCATAATTATTTCTCGATTATTACCGATTGCAAAATTAACGATTTAATAATTTTAAGCTGATATAAATATATTAATTTCAAAATACCCCTATAAAATTATGGTCTTACAGAAATATAGTGAATAATTTAATAATAACCCCCTCAAAAACCAGAAGTAAAGTTAAAAATTTTTACTTTTGATAAAATCTAAAAGAAAAAATAATTAAAATTTATTATGGCCAAAATTAAATTAGAATACATATGGTTGGATGGTTATTTTCCAACACAAAACATGCGTAGTAAAACAAAAGTTGAAGAGCATGAAGATTTTAAAGGTACACTTGAAGAACTTGGAAACTGGTCTTTTGACGGTTCTTCTACAAGACAAGCTGAAGGTGGTTCTTCTGATTGTTTATTAGTTCCAGTTGCTATTTACCCAGATCCAGCACGTATTAACGGATGGTTAGTAATGACAGAAGTTATGAATGCTGATGGTACTCCTCACGTTTCTAATGGTAGAGCTACTATTGATGATGATGATAATGATTTCTGGTTTGGTTTTGAGCAAGAATACTTTATCATGGATACTAAAACTCAATTACCACTAGGTTTCCCTGTTGGTGGTTACCCTGCCCCACAAGGTATGTATTACTGTTCAGTTGGCGGTAAAAATACTCACGGTAGAGGATTAGTTGAAGAACATGCTGATTTATGTATTGATGCAGGATTAAACTTTGAAGGTATTAACCAAGAGGTTGCTTCTGGTCAATGGGAATTCCAATTATTCGCTAAAGGAGCTAAAAAAGCTGGTGATGAAATTTGGATTGCTAGATACTTACTAGACCGTTTAACTGAAAAATATGGTTACTATATTGATTACCACCCAAAACCATTAGGAAAAGATATGGATTGGAATGGATCAGGTATGCATGCTAACTTCTCTAACGAAGTTTTAAGAACTTGTGGTTCTAAAGAAACTTATGAAAAAATATGTGAAGCTTTCCGTCCTGTAGTTGATGAGCACATTGCTGTATATGGTGAGTTTAATGATCAACGTTTAACTGGTGAGCACGAAACTGCTGCTATTACTGATTTCTCTTTTGGAGTTTCTGATAGAGGTGCTTCAATCCGTATTCCAATTATTACTGTTGAGAAAGGTTGGAAAGGTTGGTTAGAAGACAGAAGACCTGCTTCAAACGGTGACCCATACAAAATTGCTGGTAGAATTATTAAAACTGTTAAATCTGCAAAGATCTAATATAGATTTTAAATTTTTATACATACTAAAAAGTGCTGTTGAATATTCAACAGCACTTTTTTTATATTTCTATTTTTAAGCTTAGTTACTGAATAGTAAAGTAAACAAATGTGATATACGTTGCTAACAATATAACACCTTCCAACTTGCCTAGTTGCATTTTCTTCGGCACAAATACAAGAGGCAATAATAATAAAGAAATACCTAGCATCCAGAAGATATCATTATTTAGTAAACCAAGATCTACCGCTTTGATTGGTGTTATTATTGATGTAATTCCTAACACTGCAAGAATATTAAAAATATTAGACCCCAATAGATTTCCTAATGATATTGCTTTCTCTTTTTTAATTACTGCAATTATTGACGCCGCTAGCTCAGGAATACTTGTTCCAATTGAAACTACCGTAATTGCTATAACACGTTCAGTAACCCCAAAACTTGTTGCCATACCTACAGCGCCACTAATTAATAATTCAGATCCACCCCATAAAGCTACACCACCAATTATTAAAAATAATACTGTTTTATAAGTAGGTAAAGATTCTTCTTCTTCCTCAGTTATTTCTTCCTCAACTGCCTGCTTCTGAAATTTTAATAGATAAATTAAAAATGCGCACAGAAAAACCAGCATTAATACACCTTCATATCTTTGAATTTCATGATCAAAAAATATAAAAACAAAAAATATTATGGATGCAATCATCATTACTGGCCAATCTGTAGTATAAAAACTCTTTTTCACATTTATCGCCCCTAATATTACTGTTATACCCAACACTAAGCCTAAGTTTGCTATGTTTGAACCTACTACATTCCCCAAAGCTAAATCAGGAAACCCATCAAGTGCTGCTTTAATACTCACTATTAATTCTGGTGCTGAAGTAGCAAAAGAAACCACCGTCATACCTATAACAATTTTTGGAATATTTAACCTAAGTGATAAAGCTACTGCCGCTTTTAGCAACCAACTACCGCCTAAAATTAATAATACGAGCCCAACAACTATAAAACCAAAATCTTGCATTTTAAATACTTTTTCACAAATATAAGTGAAGTCAAATTTTTACAATAAAAAAAGACTCTTATAACTTAGAGTCTTTTTTAAAATCATTTTTTACGTCAATTAAGAAAGTGCTATATATAAGGTTAATACTAGTCCACAAACTATAAAACCTACAGGTTTCAAATATTTCCAATTTGCAATATCAACTTGCTCTGTATAAACTTGAACATAATCTGTTTCTCTTGGTTTTACCGCACTAAATGCAAACATGATTGCTAATGCTAAAACAAATATGATTCCCATTATATGTAAAAAATGAGGGAAATATATTCCAGACTCTACAAACATTGGTTTAATAACGTATAAAGAAATTAAATAAGTAATAACACTAAATACAATTGCAATATTAGCAGCTTTACCTGTAACCTTTTTAGAAAACACACCAACAATTATGATAGCTAAGATTGGAACACTATATGAACCATTAAGTTCTTGTAAATAGGTAAAAATACCACCTTCAACACCATATAATAAAGGAGCAATAGCCATAGAAAATAAAGCCAGAACTATACCGAAAGTTTTACCTGCTTTAACAACTTGAATTTCTGATGCGTTTTTATTGATGTATTCTTTATAAAAATCTAAACCAAACAAGGTTACAGAGCTATTTAATGCACTATTAAATGAGCTTAATATTGCACCAAACAAAACGGCTGCAAAAAAACCAATAAAAGCAGTAGGCAATATCTTTTTCACTAGCATTGGATAAGCCTCATCTGCATTGGACAAATCACCATTAAATATGTAAAAAGCTATTATACCTGGTAAGACTACAATAATTGGACCCAATATTTTTATAAAAGCGGCTAGTAATAAACCTTTTTGACCTTCTTTTAAATTTTTAGCACCTAAAGCACGTTGTATTATAGCTTGATTTGTTCCCCAATAATAAAAGTTGACAATAATCATACCTGTAAATAATGTCCAAAATGGAACCGAAGATTCTGGCCCACCTATAATTTCAAACTTTTCTGGCAATTCAGTGGTTAATGTATTTAAGCCAACAAAAATATTACCATCACCAATATACATCAATCCAAAAATCGGAATTAAAGATCCTCCAATAATCAAACCAATAGCATTAATAGAATCTGACACAGCAACAGCTCTTAACCCACCGAAAATTGCATAAACACTCCCTATTAACCCAATTGCCCAAACTGTAACCCATAATGTAGCTTCAGGAGCCATGCCTAAAGATTCAGGCATATCAAACATAGTATTTATCGCTAATGCTCCTGAGTACAATACTGTAGGTAGCATTGATATTGCATAGCCCATTAAAAATAATAATGAAACAATTGTTTTTGTTGTTTTGCCATACCTGTTTTCAAGGAATTGGGGTATGGTAGCTATTCCACTTTTTAAGTACTTAGGCAATAAAACAAATGCTGTAAATACCATTGCTATGGCTGCTAAAACTTCATAAGCAATAATTGGAAGTCCATCAGAAAAAGAAACTCCATTCATTCCAACAATTTGCTCTGTAGACAAATTGGTAAGTAATAAAGAGCCCGCAATAACAGGGCCTGTTAGACTTCTACCTCCTAAAAAATAACCGTCAGAAGATTTTTCATCAGTCTTACGTGTAGAAAAATAAGCTATAATTGCAACAAGAAGCGTAAAGCCTATAAATGAAATAATACCCATAATTTGTTTTAATTTAATTAAGTTGAATTACCTAATTTACAATCTTAATGGGTTTAATTTATGTTTTTGATAAAAAAATAATACATAAACAATATTATTGCAAAAAAAGTACTCTAATTAGCAATAATAGTATATGAATTAGCACCGTAATATGAGAAAATTTTGCAGTAATCTGAACAAACGATTTATAGGAAAAGTTGATGTATAATTTAAAAACCTATGAGCTTATATCATCTTAAAATTCTTAAAAGTTTTAATGTCTAATTTAACATTGATAGATAACGTTTTCTTAGAAAAATTTTAGAGTAAGCTAATTCTCATTTATTGCATTAACTACAGCTAAAGCAGCTTTTTCACCCGAGAGCATAGCTGCATTTAATGATCCATTCAATTGCATATCTCCTGCAAGAAATATACGAGAAGTTAATTGCGTTTCCGATGGCTCAATATCATATTCAACTGAGTCTAAATCTGGAAGTGCAAAGGGTATATTATATCGTTTTAGAAACTTACAAGAAGAAATTCCACAATAATCATCTAATTCTTTTTTGATTTCAAATATTAACTCCTCTTCAGTTAAATTGTGTTTTTTAACTATAGTCACAGATAACAATTCTTTTGTAGCTGAAGAATCTGTTTTCAAACTTGTATTATAAAATATATTATTTATCAATGCTTTTGGGTTAGGAATTAAACCAATTAAAGGTTTTTCTACAACCCTATGTTCCGTTTCAAAATACAACGTGTCGCAAGATTTCCATTTTATAGCTTGATTTTTCAAATTTGAAATTAAAGAACTTGCCTTGGTTGCAACAATAGTAAAATCACTTTCTAATTCATTTCCGTTTTTTAAAGTAATATGTCCGTCTTTTACTGAATTGACAACTGAATTAAATTGAATATTTGTTCTATTCAAACTTTCTGCTATTTGATTAGGTATAGCCTGAATGCCAGATTTAGGTAATGCGGCATAACCCTCGCCGAACATTTTATAAATAAATTCAAACATTCTGCTCGAAGTATTCAAATTTGACTCCAAAAATATACCTGAAAAAAATGGCTTAAAAAAGCAATCTATCATCTGTGAAGAGAAACCAAAATCTATTAAATATGCTAATGTCGTTTTCTCTTTTTCTTTAAAAATTTCATCTACCGTTTTACTTTTTAAAGCTTTATTCAATCTCAAAACTTTAATTTTATCTGAGAAATTACCAATTCTAGAGAAAATTGTGGGAATCAACAATGAAGTTTCCCTAAGTGGATCACCTAGAATATTCTGCTTACCTTCATTAAAAATAACTGCCCCAGGGCTAAATTTTTGAAGATTTAAAGCATCAATATTTAAATACTTTTTAGCAAGAGGATAAGCTGTTAGCAAAACTTGAAAACCTCTATCTAATTGATAACCCGATACAATATCTGTCTTAACTCTACCTCCAACTTTACTGGAAGCCTCTAAAATATTGGGACTGAATCCATAATCCTCTAAAACTTTTGCTGCGATTAACCCACTAACACCAGAACCGATTATATATATATTATGGTTATTCATTTTTCTTTTCGTATTTAATATAACTAATATATTGACTTATATTTTTTGCCAAATTTGTTCTGCATTTAAATAAAAACTACCTAAATAATTAAATTTACAATGTTCTGGCTCTATTAATGATAAAAATGTTTCACTATTATCTCTCTTGTACAAATAGTAAGTCTCCCCTATTATTGGCTCAAAAGAAAACTTAGAATCAAAAATGAGTTGATTGTATTCAAACTCTTGTATCATTTTATCGTAAGCTAATTTTAATTCTAAAAATTTAGTCTTTACTTTATGATTAACCCTATTAATACTTCTATTTTTCCAAGCGACTGTATCTGTAACTTTAATTTTAGGAGCACTCAAGTTAGTTCCATATGGCCTTAATGAAGCATCATATTTATCTGACTTCAAGTTAAAAACAACATTGTCTGGTTTTTTATCTTTACTCATACTCCAAAAATTTTAATTCTACTTTTGTTTGAATTAATACTAAAATACTTAAACAAAGTCAGCTTTTCAAATTTGAAATATTTATTATACTTTTTTTGTAAAAAAGAAAAACCTCTGTAGACAATTCTATCTACAGAGGTTAAACCTAAATATATTTTTATTTAAATTATATTAAAAATTACTATTCATTAAACCGTTAGCTTTAGTATTCGTATTTGCAGTATCCCACCATAATTTAATATCCATTCTATCAGTACTCACAGTATTTTGTGACGAAGGCATGCTTTCACTATTTAAATCGTGTTGATTATCAGGATATCTAATTCTTTTTACCCAAGTTCCTGATGCAACAGAAGCACTACTACTCACACCATCAATAGGCAATGTAATATCTGGATAGTCAGTACGTCTAAAATCTGCCCAAGACTCTGAACCATTTGGAAAGTTTGCAATCCATTTTTGAGTAATTAATTGCTTTAAACTTTCTTCACTTGCTCCTGAAATTGTTGGCAAACCACTTATGTAATCAGCAGCACTTGTGGCATCTACTCCCACATAATCCATCGAAGCTTGAACACCTTCTAAATAAAGTGAATTTGCATCACCTGATGCCCAACCTCTCAAAGCGGCTTCTGCCGTTAAAAATACTACCTCAGAATAAAACATATACGGCATATAGTATGCTGTATCTCCTCCATCACCTACAAAACCAACGTAATCACCATCAAGATTAATCGTTGCCCCAGCAAGAGCATTATCAGGAACTAAATCGTAACCATTTTCAACACCTGTAAATACAGTTTCATCATCTAAAGTATAATTATCCTCTTTATATGTTAACCAAAATGACGCTCTAGGGTCTTCACCTATACTAGACTGATTATATAAGTGATCAGTAAAAGTCTTAGAAATTCTAATATTATCCCAATTATAAGCCATTTGATGTAAATAATCGTACCAGCCCGAAGCCCATAATGGTATGTGCGCTCCATCATCATTACTAGTCATAACACCTGCCGTAATAGCTGCTACAGCTTCTGTTTGGGCCTTTACCGCATCTACATTAGACATTCTCATTGCTAAGCGCAATCGCATTGAATTTCCAAAACGCTTCCATTTACTTAAGTCTCCACTAAATATTAAATCATAATTATCAGGAAAGACATATTGAGTTGTATCATCTTCATTTATGGTATTTACCGCAGTTGTTAATCTATCAATTAAATCATAATAAATTTCCTCTTGAGTATTGTAGGGTACCGTTTCTCCTACACCTGCTCCATAATAAGGAATGTCACCATAAGTATCTGTCATACGTTGCCATTCTGCACAAATCCAAATTTCCATTTGGGCAAGCGCATTTGTATATGTAGGATCATCACCATAAAAATCTAATTGCGCATTATAATCTGCTAAAGAACCCGTATAAAATTCATTCCACTGATTTCCTATCCAACCATCAACATACTCATATCTTGGTGATTCAAAACTAGAAACGGTATTTGACCAATATTGCGCATAGAAATCTGGATATAAATTAATATTTCTTTGGTAATTAGTAACCGGTTTTTGAAGCATTTGATTAAAAACCCAAGAAGGGTCTACTTCAGTGACTGCATTACTAGGCGTATTTATCTCTTCAAAATCTTCTGTACAGCCAACTACAATTGTTAGTAGCAGTACTTTTATAAATATGATATATTTTTTCATGTTTCTCAATTATTAAAATTTAAGGTTTAATGAACAACCAACTACTCTAGATACTGGTACTGGAGAAAAATCAAATGCTTTTGCTCCATAAGACGTACTATATGAACTTGCATCAGGAACCGTTCCTGGTGTATTCTTATAAACATAAAATAAGTTTCTACCCACTAATGATATTCTAGCACTTGAAAGCATGCTTTGAGCTTTTTTTCCCAAAGTAGATACTGGGAAGTTATACCCTATAGATATTTCACTCAATTTCATATATGAAGCATCATAAATAAACTCTTCTGTTATGCCAGATACTTTTTCCCAATAAGCCTCAGGCTCAACAAGCACTGTATTGGCACTACCATCTTCAAAATTAGCATCAACTACAAAAGCTTCTCTACCTAAACTCAATGTCTTCAACGTATTACCGCTTCCTGTGGCGCTAGCTTCTGTTAAAGAATAAATTTCTCCACCTTGCTGAACTGCAAATAATGTATTTAATGAGAAATTTTTATAAGTAACATTCAAACCTATACCTCCATTAAAATCTGGTTGGATATTCCCTAAAACTTGTCTTTCATCATCTACTATTGGTAAACCATCACTACCTACAACAATACTACCTTGATCGTCTCTAACATAAGCATAACCAAAAATATCACCCATTCTTTCTCCTTCAGTTCCTCGAACTTGTACCCCATCATTATCCGTTAGAAATGTATAAAATTCATCATCATCAACTGAAGTTGATAATTCTTCTACTACACCTTTATTTTTAGAGAAATTTAAACTAAGATCTACTCTAAATTTATCTTTTCTAATTGGAGATATTGTAGTCATTAACTCTATACCTCTATTTGTAATTAAACCCAGGTTATCATACCTACCTGAATATCCAGAACTTTGATCTAAACTAACAACTGCAATTTGGTTTTTAGTTTTCTCATCATAGTAAGTAAAATCAAAACCTAATAAACCTTTAAATAATCTAAGATCTACACCCACTTCTGAAGATGATGAAATCTCTGGTTTTAAATCACTATTTACAAGGTTATTTGGCTCTGAAGTGGTTGTTAAGTTATAATTACCTTGCCCTAAAGTATAGACCTGTGTAGTATTGTATGGGTCTGTATCTTTTCCTACCTCAGCCCATGACCCTCTTAATTTTAAATAACTTATCCAAGTTGGCATTTCAACCATTTCTGAAATAAGTGCACTTAAACTTGCCGAAGGATAAAAATATGAGTTATTGTCTGCTGGTAATGCAGAAGACCAGTCATTTCTAGCTGTTGCGTTAAAAAATAAATAATCTTTATACGATAAATCTACAAATCCATAAACAGATTGAATTTCTCTCTCCGAAAAATCTTCAGTTGTTGAAATTGTAGATGCATCTTCAGCTCCTGATAAGAAAAATGTATCTTCTGAAATTAATTTTCCTGACGAAGAACTCAACTCATCAGAATTATTGTTCATTTTATTCGCTCCGGCACTCATACCAAAACTAAAATCTTCACCAAAGTCATTATTATAACTTAATAATGCCTCTATATTTTCTTCCGAGAAGAATTTTTCTGAAGTATTATAGTTTGGCCTCTGATCATTAACAGTATCTGCATATAAATAACCACTTACAGTTTCGTATCTATAATTATCTAAACCATATCTTAGACGTAATTTCAAATGTTCAGAAAAACTGATGTTTGCTGTTAAATTACCGAAGAAACGATTACGCTCATCACTATTAACCGTTTGTTCTTGAATAAAATATGGGTTTCTGAAATTTGCATTAGCAGTTGTATACAGTTTCTCGATATGCTCATTATTTACAATATCATACCCAGGAGCTAAATCAACTAACCTTATATTTGCTGGCATTGCATTAAAATATGAAACCGCACTATAAAAACCTTGATTAGGACGCTGACTACCTTCATTTTTAATATATGAAGCTTTAGCATCCATATTTAACCAATCGTTGATTTGATAGGAAGATTTAAAATCATAATTTAATTTATCCACTTCATGATTTTTAAAAATACCTTCATTCCATTCTTTAGAAACAGTAGCTCTATAAGATCCTTTATCATTACCATTTGTAAATGAAAAGGTGTGCTTACTACTAACTCCCATTTCTGTGAAGTTTTTAAGACGATCTTTCTCAGCTACATAAGCTAATTCTTCACCAGTCCAACTAGTCTTTAATGATCCATCAAATATTGGCCCCCAACTACTTGTTGAATTCTCATCGTAAACTCTTTGATTACCTTGTCCATACTGTTCTTGTAAATCTAGAAAATAGGCCGCATTAGATACCATAACACTACCTGTGTATGAAATACCTAAACCTGAAGATTGCTTTCCGCTTTTTGTAGTAACAACTACAACACCATTAGCTCCACGAGAACCATATAATGCAGCTGCACTTCCACCCTTTAACACAGACATTGATTCTATATCATCAGGGTTTATATCTAATAAACCACCACCGTTTGACGTTCCATTAAATAAACCACCATCACTTGAATCACCTGCAGAAAATGGAACTCCATCAACAACCCACAGTACATCATTATTGTCCGTAAGAGAACTATTACCTCTTAGTTCAATTCTCGTATTACCACCTACACCACCTGTGGTTGTAATTTCAACACCTGCAACTTTACCTTGCAAAGCAGTAGATACATTACCGTTAGAACCATTTGTTAAAACATCTCCTGAAACTTCTTGCACAGAATACCCTAAGGCTTTTTTTTCTTTTTTAATACCTAAAGCAGTTACAACTACTTCATTTAAGGTTTGTACATCTTCAATTAAGGTTACGTTTATTACAGTTTGTCCATTAGTTGGAATACTTTGACTTACAAAACCTAACATTGAATATTCCAAAATCCCTTCCTCTGAAAATTCAATGGTATAATTCCCATCGAAATCTGTAATTACACCATTATTTGTTCCCTTTAAGACAATATTTGCTCCAGGCACTGGCATACCAGACTCGTCGTTAATGACACCTGAAATTGACTTTTTTTGTGCTAATACTGTTCCGCTGGAGAACAGAAACACAATCACTAAAAAATTTAGCATTTTTTTACACATACAGCATTCTTTAAGTTAATAATTAATATTAAGAGATAATCTGGGGTTGTATCCTCGTTGTTAAAAAACCCACAATTTCATTAATAAATTTTATAAAAAAATTATGATAAATTTAAAAATTTCGACCAACAACTACAGTGAAAAGTTAAATAGCAGTATCGTTAAGCCAACATAAAAGTTATAAAAATTTAATTTTATATATATTTAATTACGCATATAACAAAATGAATATAAAATATTCGTTTTTAATAAAATCCTAGAACTTTATCAAAAAATTATTTTTTATAAGAAATGTGATTATAATTGAGTTTCTTTTAACTACAAATTAATTTTTGGAAAAAAGATTGTTCATTAAAAAAATCGCAATTCCATAAATGAATATAGAATTGTGATTTTTAAATTTAATTAGAAAAAGAATATGGCCGAGATTTTACCTCATTTGCCCATTTTTTATTAGGAACAGAATCCATTGTGAAGTTTAAAACTCCTCCTTTTTGAACATTATCAGAAGAGATAAAAGATTTATCATATACTTCGTCATTTAAAGTTGCCGACTTTATATATATGTTATCTTTTGAATTATTTGGTGCCGAAATAGTAAAATTATTACCATTTTCTAAATGCAATGTAACCTTGTTAAATAATGGACTACCAATTACATATTCATTAACAGCTGGAGTTACTGGGTAAAAACCTATTGCACTAAATACGTACCAAGCAGAGGTTTGACCATTGTCTTCATCACCACAATAACCATCAGGTTTAGAAGAATATAGTTTTGATAATACTTCTCTAATTTTTTCTTGTGTTTTATGGGATGCGTTTACATAATTATACAAGTAAATCATATGCTGAATTGGCTGATTACCATGCGCATAGTTACCCATATTCATTATTTGCATTTCTCTTATCTCATGTATTGTAAACCCGTAGTATGAATTATCAAAATCTGGCGGCATATTAAAAACACTATCCAATTTACCTTCAAAAGCTTTATCACCACCAATTAAATTTACTAAACCTTGTATATCATGAAAAACTGACCATGTATAATGAACACTATTACCCTCGGTAAATGCATCCCCCCATTTTAATGGGTTAAATGGTTTTTGAAAAGTTCCGTCTTCATTTTTACCACGCATCCATTTGGTATCAGAATCAAAAACATTTTTATAGTTTAATGATTGTTTGTAAAATTTATTTGCTAATTCTTCTTCTCCAATTTTATGAGCCATTTGCGCAATAGTAAAATCTGCATAAGCATACTCTAGAGTTCTTGCTACATTTTCATCAATACCAACATCATAAGGCACATAACCTAACTTATTGTAATATTCTACCCCTTCTCTACCAACGGATTTTATAACATTTCCGTTTGAAAGAGGTCTGTTTTCAGAAGTTGAAGCATTTTGTAATACTGCCTTTAATAATAACTCAACATTATCAACATTAACACCTTTCAAAATAGCATCTGCAATAATTGGAGAAGAATTTGACCCAATCATACAATCACGATGCCCTGGACTTGCCCATTCCGGCAACCAACCAGACTCTTTATAAGTATTAACTAATCCTTCCATAATATTCCCATTTAATTCTGGGTACATCATATTAAAAAATGGAAAAACCGCTCTAAAAGTATCCCAAAAGCCATTATCTGTAAACATATATCCAGGTAATACTTCCCCATTATACGGACTATAATGAACTATTTCATTAGATGCATTAAACTCATACATTTTTCTAGGAAACAATAAAACTCTATACAGACAAGAATAAAAGGTTCTAAGGTTATCAATATTATCATCTTCAACAACAATTCTCCCTAACTCCTTTTCCCAAGCATTTTTTGCCTTATCCATTGTAGTTTGAAAATCATCTTGACCAATCTCTCTATCTAAATTTATTTGTGCTTGCTCAAGACTTATAAATGAAGATGCTACTTTTACATTTACGGCTTCTCCTTTTTTAGTTTTGAAACCAACGATAGCACCAACATGCTCTCCTATGCTTTCTATAGAATCTTCAATTAATTTCCAACCGTCTTCCCAAGTATGATTAACTTCAAAATCCTTATCAAATTCTGCTACAAAATAATTATGGAAATTTTCAGGCACACCTCCATTATTATTTCTACTGTACCCTATTATTTTTCGCTCTTCAGGTATAATTTTAACCATTGAACCTTTATTAAAACCATCTAAAATAATATACGATTCATCCTCAGGAAAAGTAAATTTAAAATGCGCGGCTCTCTCTGTAGGGCTAACTTCTGCAGTAACATCATATTCTGCTAAATAAACCTCGTAATGATACGGTTTTACATTTTCTGATTTATGAGAAAACCATGATTCACGTTTATCTTCTTGAAACTTTAACTCACCAGTAACTGCCATTAAAGAAAAAGCACCATAATCATTTATCCAAGGACTAGGTTGATGTGTTTGTTTAATTCCTCTAATTTTATTGTCACTGTACTTATACATCCAACCATCACCCATTTTAGAAGTCATTGGCGACCAAAAATTCATACCCCAAGGCGTAGCAATTGCTGGGTAAGTATTTCCGTTTGATAATTCAAATGAAGAATCAGTACCCATTAATGGATTTACATAATCCGTTAAAAGTTGATTACTACTTACTTTTTCTGTATCTGAAGTTTCTTCATTTTTGCACGAAAAAGCCAAAATACAAATAGCTATTAAAATTACTTTATACTGTACTGAGTTATTTATCAAAATATAATTATTTAATGATGATTTCTAATGTATTGCTATTTTTTACTTGAGTAAAGTTTATTAAATATGTAGCATTTGGTCCTGATTCCATAGTAACTTTTTCCCCGTTTAATAATACTCTTTTTGGTTTCTCATTACAATAAAAACGAGCGATACCTTTTGCACTTGTCGCTCCTTTTATTTTTAAAGTGTAACTTTTTTTTGATTTTGTAGTCTCTAAAACTCGAAAAGATGACGCAATAATTTTAAAATCTGTATCTGAATCAAGATGGTCTAAATCATATAAAAAATTAACCTCATTTGGTTTCGTTTCTATTTCGTTTAAAATAGGTAATGAAGCATTAAAAAGGTCAACGTAATTCCCTTTTAAATTATAGGGTTGATTTGTTTCACTTTCATTCATTACACTAATTACATTATATGCACCCCTAGTTTCTTTAAAGTAATTTTTTGTTAACCATGGCTCATCAATTACCTCAAACACTTCTTTTAACCTACTAGTTAATGAGTCTTGACCTTTTGGGTTAAGAACATATTTTTCGGGGTTTTCATTTACAAATAAAAACTTTCCTCTACCTACAGTTTGTAATTCTTCAGATTCTTCTACTCCTAATACCTCAAATAAATGTTTTGCAGGATAAGTGTAACCATCCTTTGTCCACCACTGATTTATAGTATTAAACACATTTTTATTTTCCCCAAAAAATAAAAGCACTCCGCCACTTTTTATCCATTTAAGAATACTATTGTGATATTCTTTTGATAAAGGTTTCATATTCTCATAGGTGACCAATAGTACTTTTGTATCTTTTATAGATTGCGAGAACTCTTCTAAAAAAACAATATTAGGATTTATACCATGCTTTACTAAAGGCAATGCCAACCCATAAAAATTTGAGCTTCTTTTATCTTCATAACTCTCCCTATTGTAATTAGATTGATACATTAGAGTTCTTGATAACATAACTCCAATTGGGCTAGTCTTATATTCTGAGCTACCAATATCATGCATCGCATTAATTAAAATTGAAAGCTCTTTTGATATTATACTTTTCTCACCATTTCTATCTAAATAGCTTTTAAAAAAAATACGATCTGGCCACGGCAACACCTCATAATTAGAAACATCAGAAAACAGCATCTGAGCTACAAATGTTTTATGATAATTTTCTCTATAATCATCCCAAGTATGCTCAGGATCATCTTCAATTGGGTCTGTTAAAAAAAATATTTTCTTATCACCTGAATATGCCATTGCCCTTAATGAAGCATATTCTAAATAAGCATTTTCAAATGTTCGTTCTTTATAAATTCCATTATAATAAATAGGAGTTCTTGCTGTGCCTGTCCAAACTTGGCCAATGTAACCATCAACCTCATCAATAGTATTAAAACTAGTTTCAGGACTAATTATTTGCCATAATGAGTAGTTTAAAATTGAATGTGTCGGGATGTAACATTTAACTTTATCGTTTGAATATATTTTAATATGCTTAGCTAAAGCTTTTAAGTGTTTAAAATAAAAATCTGACTTTAATAGTGCTGAATTGTAGTACGCATCTGCTGAAGAATATTGATTTAACCACAGCGTATTATATTTAAGTTGCCAATTCTGTTTAAAAACTTTAGAGTAACCCGTATAGTTAAAATATTCAGGCTCTTCTAAATAAATTGCAGAAGCACCATTATCAATTATATTAGAAATATTCTCTTTTAAATAATTTGTAAAAATTAAATCAGGAACAATATAAAACTCGTGCTCACCGTGTTTAGCTACATTTCCATTTTCATCTTTCTGAGCATACGGGTTTTTACTTAAATCATTGAAGCCAATTGACTTAAAAAAAGCACTATGCCCCCAAGAACTACTCATCATTGACTGTATTTCATAGCCTTTTTGCTTCCATGAATTAGCATTTTTACTAAAATCTTCTGGCGGACCATAAATAATAACAGCATCGGTCGTAAAATCTAAATCAGGATGCCATAAACCCGCCGTTTGAAAATGTGCTTTCTGTGCACTCAAATTGTAGCAAACAATAAAAAAAAATAGAAAAAAAACTCTTTTCATCAAACTTTTTATTCGATTAAAAAATATTAAATGTTGAAAGTATCCATTACTAAAAATATAAAAGAGAATGACTCAAAATTGCATTTTAATAAAAATTTAAGAAAATATTTTAACGATTTTAAATTGAAACATACTTATTAATCATGACTTAAGAATATATAACTCACAAAGGGTATTGGTTTTTATAGTGATTAAGAATAATAGTATTTGAGTTATTTTCTATTGAAGAGTAATGCTAACTTTAATGTAAGTTTTTGACTTAAAATATTTTACAGTAATATTTTATTCTATGAACAACAATTAATTTTAATAATTACTAAATCTAATATCATGAAAATAAATAGAGAAATAAAAAATTTTGAATTATTAGAACAACTATATCAAGAGACTATAGATTCTGAAAATGTTTTCGCAACATTGGTGCAATCAGATAGGCATCCGCGCCATCAAAAGTATTTTGAAAGAAGATTAATCACCCAAAGAAAATTTTCCAAAGCAATTTTAGAAGAAATAAAAACTATTAAATACAATTATGCTCCTACCACATTAGAAGATAAACATCATATTTATAACCCGATGTTATCACAACTCTTAGAAAGAAACATTGAAGGTTTTGATGTTGATAAACTGCTTATTGAAAGAGAACAGCTTTTAATTTCTTATTATCAAAAAGTTTTGAGTGATGCCAAATTACCAGAAGTCACAAGAGCTAAATTACAATCTCAAGCTGAAGATTTAAATTCAAACCTTCAAATTATAGAATTAAATTTAGGAGTAAATAAAGTTAGAGATATGGAACACATTTGATAAATAATTATTATTAAAAACAATACTTTAAGATAAAGAATAAAATTGAGAAGATTTGTTTTACTTTCTCTTGCAAACAAAAGTCCTAAAAATTAATTTAAAAATTTTTTAAAATATTTTCTACTTTTAAAGATGTCAATGGTTTTTCTAAATAATCTTTTACATTATCAAATTCATGTATCTTAATTTTGTCTTCTGGCCTAATGGAAGAGGTTAAAATAAAAATTCTTGAAGGTATGCATAATTCCATTTCGTAACTTTTTTGAAGAAACTCTATTCCACCCATTATAGGCATATTTAAGTCTAATAAAATTATATCGGGTGGCGTTTCTTCTTTTTTTAAATATTCTATCGCTTCTTGCCCATTTTCCGTAACGGAAATATTTGTCAAGCCACAACTATTAAGCTCAATTTTTGATAAATAATTAGTTACTCCATCATCTTCAATTAATAGTACTTTTAAATGTGAATAAGTTTCCATAATCTTGTTATTTTAGATATTTAATAATAAAATACTAATTGTTTAAATGTTTATTTTTCCATGTATTTTTATTTTTAAAATACACTATAAAAGTTGTGCCTTCCCCTTTTTTGCTTTTAACTTCAATATAACCGTTGTATCTCTCAATAATAGATTTCGTGATATGCAAGCCAATTCCCTTGCCCGCAGTATCTAAATGAAAGCGTTGAAAAAGACCAAACAATTTAGACCCATAGGACTCTAAATCTATACCTCTTCCATTGTCGCTAACATAAAGTTTATCATAACCTGAATCTTTTTCGCTGTAAATTTCAATCACTGGTGCAACGTTTGCTTTTTTATACTTAATGGCATTAGTAATCAGATTTTGTAAAATACTATTAAGATGAATAGCAGGAAAATACACTTCAGGACACCCAATAAAATTGGTTTTTATTTTTGCTTTGACTGATGTAGCTTGATCTTCAATAGATACCATAACCTCTTTAAAGGCTTCATCTAAATTAATGGCCTCTGGCCTAAGATCAAGATTCTTTTTAATTGTAATTACTTCATTTAAAATACCAATAGTCCTTTCCATACGTAAAATCACTTCTTTTAACTTACCATAAGGAATACTATTATTCTTATTTATAAAATCGTTTCCATTCTTATCAATAAGACCCGTTAATGCTTTTAGGTTTGTTATTGGAGCTTTCAAATCATGCGCCGCTAAATAGGCAAACTGCTCTAGTTCTTTGTTGTTTATCTCTAACTCTTCTGTTTGTTTTTTTAGAACTGTTTCTATTTTCTTTAGTTCATTTATATCTACAAAAGTTATCACTACTCCCCTAACTTCTTTTTTTGAAGTGACATAAGGCAATGCCTGCATTAGGTAAATTTTCCCCTCATTAGTTGCTACTTCTCTCTCAATTTTTTCAAAATTGTTCAATACATCTTGCGTTACAGCAATCATGTCAAATGATTTGAAAACATGCGTAAAATCTCCTATATACCTACCTAAATCGTTACTTGAAATTTTTATCAGCGGTGTAATAATATTAGTATATCTTTTTATGCAAAGGTTTTCATCTAAAAACAATGTAGCTATTCGCGTGCTTTGTATAAAGTTATTCAAGTCATCATTCAGCTCAGTCATTTCTGAAATTTTATCTTGAAATTCATTATTTACCGTGTATAATTCTTCATTTACACTTTGCAATTCTTCATTACTGCTTTGTAGCTCTTCATTTGCAGCCATTAACTCTTCATTAGTAGCTTGTAGCTCTTCATTAGAAGTTTCTAATTCCTCAACCGTTGATTGCAGATAGTCTTTTGTTTCTTTAATTTCTTCTTCCAGTCGCTTTATATGTTCATTTTTCTCATTAGAGAGTGCAGTTTTAGCACGTGAATTCGACTGAGTTTTATGAGATTGTTTGGCTTCTATAAAACTTATAATATAATATTCTACCCTACTAATAGTTTCAGTATAAGGTTTTGCTATAATATTAAGCAAGATGCTCGTTTCTGATTCAAATATAATTACAGGAGATATAGTTTTATTTTTGTTACTTCTTACTTTTGAAATAGTGTTGCTTAAAGTAACATACAACTGCTCATCAACCATTTTTAAAACGTTTAATGTAAGTTGCTTTTTAGGCAATTTTAAATATTTATCAATCTCTCCAGCAACATGTACTACTTCTTGATTACTATTTATAATTACCGTTGGTGGAACAAGATCGTCAAGTAAAGCGTCTTTAAAATTTGCAAGTATTTTAGATTTAGAAATTACTCTTGGTGAATTTTCTTCAATTTTTTGTTCTTCCTTTTTAGGTTTTTTCATTTGATCAAACGGAAATAAACGGTTGATGTCTATAACACGATTGACACTCTGATTCTGAAAAATTTTATGTTTTTTGTCTATTTCATGAAAAACTTTTGAGTACGCATTTAAGCTTTCACTTATTCCTAAAAATAAATATCCTTTTTCTACCAAAGAGAAATGAATTAAAGCAATTATTTTCTCCTGCAATAATGGCTCAATATAGATCAACAGATTACGACAAGTAGCTAAATCAATATTATTAAAAGGAGGGTCCCGGCTAATATCATGCCTAGCGAAAATTGCTAACTCCCTTAATTCTTTCTTAATATGGTATTGATCTTCTGCTTTAGAAAAGTAACGGTGTAACAACTCACTTGGAACTTCCTGTTCAATCGCTTCAGAATAAACTCCCTTACTTGCCTTGTTTATAGCTCTTTGATCTATATCTGTTGCAAAAATTTTAATAGTGATTTCTTTATTTTGCTTACGACATTGCTCTTTCAGTAGAATTCCTAAAGTATAAACCTCTTGCCCTGAAGAACAACCAGCTACCCAAACTCGTAATTCTTTACCAGGTTCTTTATTTTTTACTAATACACTCAAAACCTTTTCATCAAGTAATTCAAATGCTTTTCTATCCCTAAAAAAGCCAGTAACTCCTATAAGGATATCATTACTTAAAAGAGTAGCTTCTTCGTCACTTGTTTTTAAAAACTTTAAATACTGCCCCTTACTCAAGATATTATTAATCCCCATTCTCCGTTCAATTCGACGAATTAAAGTAGCCTTTTTGTAGTTTCTAAAGTCCATGTTTATTTTCTGATATAAAAAATCTAAAATTTGATGTAATATATCAGCTAATGAATCTATTAAATCATCATCAACAGGGTCCAACTGCTTTACATAAGGATGCTTCACGTAGTTGGTTATAGTCTCAGGCATTTCTGGAGGAGACAAAATAAAATCTGCTAATCCAGTTGTTATAATACTTTTAGGCATACTGTCGAATGCAGCTGTCTGTGGATCTTGCGCGATAACCATACCGCCTTGCTCTTTAATTGACTCTACACCTAAAGTCCCGTCACTCCCTGTACCTGAAAGTATAACAGCTATAGCTCTCTTTTTTTGATCCTCTGCTAAAGATTTTAAAAATATATTAATAGGAAGGTTTAATGTTTTTGGTTTTCCTCTATCTTCAAGGTATAGTTTACCTTTTAATATAGTGACGTTTTTATCTGCTGGTATTGTGTAAACACAATTGGGTTGTACTGCTGTAGCATCGGTTATTTTACTAACTTTAAGTTTGGTATGCTTAGCCAACAATTCTGGCATCATTGATTTATAATCAGGTGAAAGGTGCTGAATTAAAACAAAACTAAGGTTTGTCTTTAATGGTACATTTTCAAAAAAATCATTAATTGCATCTAACCCTCCAGCAGATGCTCCAATAGCAACAACATACTTACCTAAAGATTCTATATTCCTTTTTTTCTCAGTTTGTTTTTCCATAAACCATCAACTTATTCTCCTTTTTGGTTATTTAAATCATTAGAAATACCTTTTAAGTTTTTGACCATATCTTTGATATCGTCAACTATTTCATTTGATAATTTAGCCGTTCTTCTGTTTGTAATAAACTCGTCCATTCTTTCTAAAGCTTTTTGGTTTTTCTGGATTCTTAAATTAATCCGTTCTTTAGCATTATTGAACCTAATTTGCCTCCATCTTGATTCGTCATTAATAATTTTGTTTATTGTTTGTGGCAACTTGTATAAATGTGACTTTAGAATAAGACCTGCTGCACCATTCAATATAGTTTCTGCTGCTATTTCTTCACCTATTGTACCTGTTATAAAAACAAAAGGAATTTCTGGACATTCTTGTGTAGCAATAGCTAAGGCTTCAAGTCCTGTAATTGTAGGAAGTGAATAATCTGATAAAATTATTTCTGGCCTAAATTCACTTATGCCATGTCTAAACTCATGTTCTTCATCAACTATTTTTGCGTCAACAATAAAATCTTCATCTTCCAATGCTCTTATAATAAGTTCAGCATCGGTAGGTGAGTCTTCAAGAATTAATATACGTATGGTTTGATTTTTTTTTGTTACTTCCTTATACATACACTTAAGTTATTTGTTTAAAGATCTATTTAACACAAGCCAATACATCCCAACTTCCTTAATTGCTTGAGCAAAATTTATAAAATCTACGGGTTTTACAATGTAACTATTAGCACCTAGTTTGTATGCTGTTTCTATATCCATATTTTCATTGGACGAAGTTAAAATCACTACAGGTAAGTGCTTAAGTTTTTCATCATCTCTTATACGTTCTAACACTTCTAAACCACTAACTTTAGGTAGTTTTAAGTCAAGTAATAAAAGTTTTGGAAGTTCAGGTCTAGCACCCTCATATATTCCTTCTCCAAATAAATAATCAAGGGCTTCTTGTCCGTCTTCAATTAACTTTATTTTATTCATAAAGTTATTTTCTTTTAACGACCGTATTGTTAACTCAGCGTCTTCAGGTCGATCCTCTACCAAAAGAACTTCTATATAATCAGTAGTGTTCATAATACTTCAAATTGTGTTATTTTTTATAAATTATGGTAACGTAAAATAAAATACAGCTCCTTCATTTAACACGCTCGTACCCCAGACTTGACCTCCGTGTTTAGAGATTACCCTTTGTACAATTGCTAATCCGATACCTGTACCCGAAAAATCACGCTCGTTATGTAAACGTTGAAAAACTTCAAAGAGTTTTGATTTATGTCGCTCATCAAAACCTACACCATTATCTTTTACATGATAAATAATTTTATCATTTTCTTTCTCGTAACCAATACGAATGATTGTTCTTTCCTTTGGTTTTGTATATTTTAAAGCGTTAGAAACCAAATTGACTATAACTTGCGTTATCATCGTCCGATCACCTTTAGCCGAGGGGATATCTTCAACTGTAAATTCAATATTTCTATCTGCATTATCGTTTTCTTCTAATTGTCTTAAATAAACTTCTTCAAAAATATTTTTCAAGTTTAAATGAGTTGTTGATAATTCTGATCGGCTAAGCCTAGAAAAAACAAGTATATCATCAATAAGTTGTCCCATCCGGGTTGTATTGTTCACGATGATGGAAATAATTCGTTTACCCTCATTACCTAATAAAACTTCATAATCATTTTTAAGAATGGCGCTAAATCCAGTAATAGCTCTTAAAGGTGCACGTAAATCGTGGGAAACCGAATAACTAAATGCTTCTAATTCCTTGTTTGACATTTGCAACTGCTCTGTCCGAATTTCTACCTTTTTTTCAAGATTGTCATGTGCTTTTTTAAGTTCTGAAGTTCTTTCCTTAATTTTTTGTTCGAGATTTTTATTGAGTTCAATTAGTTCTTCATTCACCTTTTTTTGCTGTGTGATATCTTGCAGAAGTCCAAGCACCTGAATGTTACCAAGAGAGTCTCGTGTGAAATAGTTGTAATTATTTACATGAAATGTTTCTTTTGTTAACGGATTTATGATGCGAAATTCGATTTCAAAATTTTCTTCTTTTTCTAGAGCCTGATCTAAAATTCCTTTAAATTTTTTCAAATCGTCAGGATGGAATAGTGCTCTCATTTCTTCACGACTAAGCATCCTTTTTTCAGCACCGAATAAATTACAAAAGTTTTCAGAAATCATAAATTTATCAAGTCCTGAATCAGCTTCATAATAGGCTATTCTCGCTATTTGATTCACTAAGCCTAGGTTTCTTACATAGTTTTTTATTTTGTCTTCAGCTTTTATTCTTGTTGTAATATCACGTACAATGGCTGATATCATTAACTCAGATTTTATTTTAATAGGACTTAAGCCAATCTCTATAGGAAAGACTTTACCACTTTTATTTACCCCCTTTAAAATCTTACCATCTCCCATTATTCTTGTTTGGGCAGATTTGTAATAACTCTCTCTTAATTCTTTATGAGATGCTGAAAATTGTTTTGGCAATAACAATTCTATTTCCATTCCAACCATCTCATCTTCTGTATATTCAAATAATTTTCTTGACTGTTCATTGGTTAGGGTAATAAAACCTTTACTATCTACAATTATCATGGCATCAGGAGCCAATTCTATTAACGTTCGAAATTGTTCTTCAGCTTGTTTTAATGAATTAAGCAACTCTTCTTTTTCTAGGTCCCTTTTATCACTTATTATTCCCCCCCATATTATTGCTCCGGCTAAAAAAAGAATAAAAACTCCCCATTCAATTACCAAATCAAAACCTCTATATAAATACTCTTGATCAATAAAATATGGTACTAACCAACTCAATACTAAGGGCACCAAAGTTACAATGAGAAGAAATATTCTTAACATTTTTACACTTGGTGATGAGGAACTGAATAAACCAATAATCCCTTTATTCGGCCACAAATTCATAACTCCAAGATCCAGGATAATAAAAATAAGTGCCGTAATTGGGGACATTCCCGTTTTTGGAAAGTTAGGTATTTGGTATAATTCTCTTGTTGCGGTTGAATAGCCAAAAAGCGCAATCCACGGGAGCACCAGTCCTAATATTGAAAAAACAACAGCTATATTTTGAAGAGTACGCTTTTTTGAATAAGTAAAAAACATAGCAAAACCGATAAATAGAAAAGTGAGTACCGTACGAACTGATGGCCTCCCTACAAAAACAGAATCATGAAAGTTTGATATCTGTGGTTGAAAAATAGTTTCTATACTTGGTGGAAGGTTAAATATATATTGAAGCCCCGTAAATATTGCAACAACTATTACAATTGTGATAATAACCTTATAAGTTACAGTATACCTTTGTTTTGGATAACTTTTGGAAATTTTATCAGACAAAACCAATGCCAAACCGAGTAGCAAAATTAAAGTAGCTGTCATTGGTGTAGTTTCAGGTAAACCTGGAACGATACTACGGAGAGTTTGAATATCTAACCACCAACCGGAAATTACTAGAAGACATAATAATATAGTGCAATATCCACAAGTTGAAATAATGGTTAATTTTCTTATACTCATCAATTAATTTATTTGAGAAATTAGTTTTTCAACTATTGCGATACTTACTCTTTCTTAGGGGGATACATAAGAGTATTAAAAGCTTTATTGCACGACTAAATTAAATTTTTTTTTCAAATAATGCATATTTATCCACTAATATTGTCAGATTTTTCTTTATTTAAATAATAAATATGATGTTTTGGAGTATTTTTATTATTTCTGTTATTTCTAGTTCTAATAACATTAAACTGCTATATGTGCAGTTCTAGTTTTATCGACAAATATCTTCTTGATATTTCTATAAAGCATCCTGAGAACAGTTACCTGCAGTAGTATTTGTAAATTGAAAGATTTAAAAACCTAAAATTATTAGAGTAATACGTTGGCCTTACTCCAAAAATTTATAAAAACGGAAATAGCGCAAGTGATATTAACACTATAAATAGTTCTATCCAATTAGTAGAGAACAGCTTTTAATAAATTTAAGTAATCCTTTAAAAAAGTAAAAACCATGTAAATCATAAGACTTACATGGTTTTGTGCCGTTTGAACAGCTTTTAGTGACCTCGACTGGATTCAAACCAGTAACCTCTTGAGCCGTAATCAAGTGCGCTATTCAGTTGCGCCACGAGGCCTTAATATTTTTCCCTTAACGGGGTGCAAATATATTTCTTTTTAAATTTACAGCAAAATTACTAGCGTAAAAAAATAATTTTTTTTGAGAGTTTATTCTTTAAAGTAGAATTGCACCTAAATAAATTAGATTTAGTTTACTCTTCTTATCCCTTTAAAAAGTGTAAAACATATTAATCTATAGCATTTATGGTAACATAGTAACGCCAACCAATAATTGCTAATTGAAACTTTGTTGCTTTTGAAAGGTCTAATGACTTTTTTGAAAACGAAGGAAGTATTAATTTATTAATTTTTGCTAATACTTTAAATAATGATTTCTTCATTTTTATTTTTTTACAAATATAGAATGAAAGATATAAAAAATAAAGACCGCCTATAGACAGTCTTTATCATATAGGCCTATATGATTTATGTTACATTAGTACAATGATTAGTGATAGTGTTAATTCTAATAATACTTTAGCGATAATAATCATAGTTGAATTGTTTTAAAAGTTATAAATAGTTGAAAAATAATCGATTATCCATTCAATATATATATTTAAACTTCTATTCTCCAAATGTTTAATACCGATTTATTGCATTTGGATATGACTTTATAACTCAAAAAGTCATTGTAGTTACAATATCAAAACACTTAACTTCAATAAAGTTATAAATTACAACACAAAACACATATTAAACTTATAAAATGATACAATTGTAGTGCTATTTTATAGCTGTTTTGATTTTCCTAGGCAAGTTTCATATAAAAACAATACACTTTTATAATTTTCATCATTTTTACAAATTAAAACTACTATGTAATTTATGTTACAGACAATCTGAATTGCAGCTTATATATTTGCATAAAAAAAATGACAATGGACTTTTTGTTACAACCTTGGCCATGGTATATTACTGGCCCATTAATAGCTATTACTATGCTGTTCTTAATTTTATTCGGAAAAACTTTTGGGATGTCCTCAAACCTGAGAACACTCTGTACCATTAGCGGTGCTGACAAATATGCTGATTTTTTCAAATTTGATTGGAAATCACAACGATGGAATTTAACTGTTGTATTAGGTGCTATTATTGGTGGTTTTATCGCTACCCAATTTTTATCTAACGGAACACCTATTGCTTTAAGCGAAGCTACAATAACGGATTTACAAGCTTTTGGCTTTACCAATATTGGAGAAAAATTAGTTCCAGATGAAATTTATAGCTGGGATAGTATTTTAACCTTAAAAGGCTTAGCAATTATAATTGTAGCTGGTTTTCTAGTTGGTTTTGGAACACGATATGCTGGTGGCTGTACTTCTGGTCATGCAATATCAGGTTTGAGTAATTTACAATTACCATCATTAATAGCTGTTATTGGCTTTTTTATCGGCGGATTAATTATGACTCACTTTATTTTACCCTTAATCTTTTAAATTATGAAGTTTTTAAAATTTTTATTTGTTGGTATTTTTTTTGGTATTGTTTTGGTTAAATCAGAAGCAGTTTCTTGGTATAGGATTTTTGAAATGTTCAAATTTCAATCTTTCCATATGTACGGAATTATTGGTACAGCTGTAGGTCTAGGCGCATTATTTATTTTTCTTTTGAAAAAATTTAAAGTAAAAAATATTGAAGGTGAACTAATCGCAATCCCTAATAAAAATAAAAGCATTGCTCGTTACCTAATTGGTGGTAGTATTTTTGGCTTAGGCTGGGCTTTAGCTGGTGCTTGCCCAGGACCAATGTATATTTTACTAGGCACAGGAGTTTTTAGCATGGTTTTAGTTATACTAGCTGCAATGTTGGGTACATTTGTATATGGTTTATTAAAAAATAAGTTACCACATTAGATCTACTCTAAAAAACAATAATCCTGATACAGAATTTCATTTCTATATCAGGATTATTTATGTTTAAGTTGCAATTATCTAATTTTCGTATACACGAATGTAGTCAATAACAAAATCTTCAGGAAGGTCGCTATCATCAATTTCACTACCTCCTAAATTACCACCTACAGCAGTATTTAAAATAAAATAAAAAGGTTGATCAAAAGGCCAATTCTCTTCTGTTTTTTCTTCAACTTGATACTCAAACACTTTAATATCATCAATAAAAAACTCAATAATATCTGGAGTCCAATTTATAGCATAGTTATGAAAACCTTCTTCTACATTTTTCACCTCAGTAGTTTTTGTATACGCATTTCCACCCCAATGGTCAGGAAAATGAAGTGATGTGAATACACTATCTGGTTTTTTTCCTATATATTCTAAAATATCAATCTCACCACTTTTTGGCCAACCAACTTCATTAATATTAGCGCCTAGCATCCAAAAGGCAGGCCATAAACCTTTAGTTAAAGTAATTTTTGCTCTAGCTTCAATTTTTCCATATTTAAATTTCTTTTTACCCGCTGTAGTTATTCTTGTAGATGTATAAATACCATCCTCTTTCTTAACTTTTATGTGTAAAAAACCATCTTTTAAAGTGTGGTTAGTTTTGGTGTATACTTGCTTTTCATTATTTCCCCAACCGCAAATGTTAGGGCAACCATCACCTAATTCAAAATTCCAAACTTCCTCATTTAACGTATCGCCGTCAAAATTTTCTTCCCATACCATTTTTTTTTCTTGGGCACAACTAAAAGAAACAATTGACAATACCAGAAATGTAAACTTTGCACTTAATTTCATTTTAAAATAGATTTTATTTTACAGAAAAATCGGCTTCAAGTGATGTTTTTGAGCTACCACCAACAAATACTTTAAAATTACCTGGTTCAACTTCCCATTTGTTATTGGCAGTATAAAACTGAAGTTTTTCCTTAGTAATATCAAAAGACACTTCTTTAGACTCATTTGGTTTTAATGTAACCATTTTAAAATCTTTAAGCTCTCTTACTGGTCTTGTTACACTCGCAAATAAATCTTTAATATATAACTGCGCAACTTCCTTACCTTCAATATTACTAGTGTTTTTTAATGTAAACGACACCCTGATTTTTTCATTTTCAGTTATAGCATTTGCGCTCAATTTTATATTTGAGTATTCGAACTTAGAATAACTTAAACCATGACCAAAAGGATATAAAGGCTCGTTACTTACATCACTGTAGTGAGACCAAAAAACAACATCATCACCAGGGTTTGTTGGTCTACCCGTATTTTTATGGTTGTAATAAATAGGAACTTGACCTACATTTTTAGGAAATGTCATTGGTAATTTTCCACTTGGGTTATAATCACCGTATAAAACTTGCGCAATTGCATTACCACTTTGTGTACCTAAATGCCAAGCTTCTACAATTGTTGGGATATTTTCTTGTTCCCAAGTAATTGCTAAAGGTCTACCGTTCATTAAAACTAATACAACGTTTTTATTTACCTTATAAACTTCTTTAAGTAATTCTTCTTGTAAACCAGGAATATCAAGTGATGTTCTACTACGAGCTTCACCAGTTTGATAGCTATACTCACCAATTACCATTACCACAACATCACTTTTTTTAGCTAAAGCAACAGCCTCAGTAATTCCAGTTCTATCAGTAGTATTAACTTTAAATTCTTTTACAAAATCATTTTCACCAATACTAAGTTTTACACCCTCTTGGTATGTTAATTTATTCTTTTTATACTCTTGCATACCTTCTAAAACAGATATTGCAGTATTATCATCTCCAGCAATTCTCCAACTACCTAATGGACTGTTTTTATCCGCAGCTAAAGGACCTATCAATGCTATTTTTTGTCCTTTTTTCTTAAGAGGTAAAAGTTCATTCTCATTTTTTAATAAAACAATAGACTTTTTAGCCATATCTAAAACGCCTTCTTGATGTGCTTTTTGACCAATTACTTTTTTTTCTCTACCTAAATCACAATATTTATAAGGGTCGTCAAACAAACCAAGTTCAAATTTTACACGTAATATTCTCTTAACCGCATCATCAACTTTAGCAATATCTAATTTACCTTCAGCTACCAATTCTTCAATATATTTTACATACACATAAGATTCCATATCCATATCAGAACCAGCATTAAGAGCTAATTCAGCCGCATGTTTGCCATCTTTTGCATAACCATGATCAATCATTTCAATCATTGATCCCCAATCAGATACCATAAAACCTTTGTAATTCCAATCACCTTTTAAAACTTCTCGTTGTAAAAAAGCATTACCTGTTGCAGGTATTCCATTAAGCTCGTTAAAAGAATTCATAAATGTTTTTACATCTGCTTTTATAGCTTCTTGAAACGGAGGAAAAATAATATTATATAATGTTGATGTACCAACATCAACCGTATTATAATCTCTACCAGCTTCTGCAAAACCATAACCGGCAAAATGTTTTGCTGTAGCTGCAATTGTATTTGGTGAGGTTAAATCATCACCTTGAAAACCTTTTACTCTAGCATAGGCAATTTTACCACCTAAATATGGATCCTCTCCAGAACCCTCCATTACTCTACCCCAACGCGCATCTCTTGAAATATCAACCATAGGAGCAAATGTCCAGTTAATTCCACTTGCCGCCGCTTCTGTTGCTGCAATTTCAGATGATTTACGGATTGCCTCCAAATCCCAACTTGCCGCTTCTGCTAATGGAATAGGACTTAATGTTTTATACCCATGAATTACATCAAAACCAATTATTAAAGGGATACCTAAACGAGTTTCTTCAACTGCAATTTTTTGTACTTTAAGCACTTCTTCTACACCTCTAACATTAAGCATAGAACCTACTAAGCCTGACTTTAAGTGATCATATTTATTTGCCGCATCACCTTCAACTGGTGTTGGACCCGTAACATTCCAAAATCCGTTATATTGATTCATTTGACCAATTTTTTCTTTAATGGTCATTATGCTTAATAATGAATCTACTTTTTGGTCTATGGTTTTGACAGAAGGTTGTTGACCAAATGCTAAGTTTAAAAATAAACTTAAGCATATTCCTATTTTAATTTTCTTCATGTTTTAACTTTTTCTTTAAAATAAGAGCGGTAGAGTTATCAGTTCTACCACTCATATCAAAAACTCAACTTATTGATAAATTCTTATATAATCTATTTCCATGCTATCTTCTGTGAAGTCTGGATCAATATCACCACCTAGTGTACCACCCATAGCTATATTAAGAATCATGAAAAACTCCTTATCATAAAATGGTAATTCTGAATTATTATCCATTGTCACTACTGTAACATTATCTAATAAAATAGTAAGTTTATCTTCTGTCCATTCAAGTGTGTATAAATGAAATTCAGACGAAGCATTTTCAACTGCTAAACTCTCGCCATAACTAGCTGTTGCTCCATCATTAGACCAGTGAAAAGTACCTAAACTCGTGTTTTTATCATCACCTGTTTGTTCCATGATGTCAATTTCACCACATAATGGCCATCCTACTGTTTCAAAATCTGAACCTAACATCCAAATTGCAGGCCAAGTACCTTGAGCTGAAGGTAATTTTGCACTTACTTCTACTCTACCGTATTTGAAATCAAATAAATCTTGCGTTTTTAATCTTGCAGAAGTATATCCACCTGAACCATCGGCTAAAGCTGTAATTTTCAAGACACCATCTTCAACTATAACATTAGTTTCATCATCGGTATATGTTTGTACTTCATTATTACCCCAGCCACCATCACCTAGGTCGTATGTCCAAAATGCAGTTGCAGGAGCCCCATCAACTTCAAATTCTTCCGACCAATATAATGTGTTGAATTCAGATACAAATTCTTCTGTAGCTTCTTCATCTGTTTCTTCTTCACTGGTTAATGTAAACCACCAATCAAATTCTGAATTTCCATCTGTTGAACTTACGACCATTTCAGTATCTGAACGGCTAAATATTTTATAACTATGATTACCTCCAATATAATATCCTAAAAACCCTGTCCCACTTAATGTTAAAGTTTCCTGGTCGTTTGGCGCTGTTAAGCTCCATTCTCCAATAAAGTCGTCATAAGGGTAGTTTTCAACATCAGATCCATTTTCTGTTCCTTCTCCAGTACCTTGTAATTCATCAACTAAAACAGTTCGTCCAAAAATAGTTCCCGATGTATCTTCCGTAGGGTCATCATTTAAACCGTTTGTTATATGAGTATAAGTACCGTCTGTATTAAAAATATATCTATCATCATACATTCCTACTCCATCTTTTTCGTAGGCAGCTGCAGCATACCATTCAGCTTGCACTTCTCCATCTACTGGACCAAGTCCAAAATGTGATGCAGCTTCTGCTTTTATACGCCAAGTAACAGATCCATCACCTACTAGCATTTGCAATAAATCATCTGGTGCTTCATACAATGCTAACACTTCAACATCAATAGTAGTACTAGAGGAAAGTCCACCTTCACCAATCGCCAAAACAGTAATTGAATATACGTTTACACCTGTTGTAGAAAAATTAAGGGTAAGCTCACCTGATGATTCTACTGTTTCTTGACCATCATAAATATATTTATACGATAACGCATCATCAGCTACTGCAGTAAAGTTTACAGCACCACTACCATCTCCATAAGGGTTATCATCATCTACACCTACAATTTCAGCAGTTACTGATAAATTTGAAGGAGTTACTGTCTCTCCTAAAACTAGTTCATCTTCATGACAACTAGCAAAAAACATAGCTAATACTAATAAAGATCCTATATAATATTTTATATTTTTCATACTTCCTCTTTTTAAATTCTAACTAATTTATATTGCCAAAATACACCTGAACCAGCTTCAACATATACACTAATCGTATTTGTATCTATAAAGCTAATATTATAGATTATAAATGCTGGTGTATCTGCAACATCAGTAAGTTCTCCGGTATTTGTAGCTTTCGCTAACCCTATATATGCTCCTGTCCCATTTATAGTAACAGTACCTGCAGTCTCATCGTATATATATGTAGCTGATGCTGATCCATCATGTGGTGCAACTGGTGTTCCACAAGAATCAGATCCCCCTTGCCAGCCTTCTACCCAAGTTTCTGAATCTAATATATTCTGAAAAGACCCATCTTCATTAAATACATAAGAATCATCATAATAGCACAATCTCTCAGTAATACAACTTTCATCACAATTCCACCAAGAAATATCACCTACACTTGGCCCAACACCTAGTGAACCTGCCTCTGAAGACATTTTCCATGTACCAGTCAAATCAGCAAGAACTAATGAAGGTTGCTTGTAAAAATATAGGTTATCTACAAATATTGATCCTGTACCAGAGTCAACTCCATCAAATTTAAACTGGATAATATTAGAAAAATCCAACGACGCATTTGCTTCAGTAAAATATGAAATTGGAATATCAAAAGAAGTCCATTCATTTGCATTTAACTCTAAATCATAAGCTGCCTCAAAAGGTCCAGAACTTATTGGCGATATTTTTGCATCAAAATTATCATCTGCAGTCCATATATCTACATGAATAAATTCCATTTCTGAAGCATCAATTGCTGCTGTATCAAAATTAATACCCTGATATGTTAAATCACCATACTGAATAATATTATTACCTTCTACTTCAATTTGAGTATATGTAGTTGACTGTCCCCAATCCGGATAATAGTCTATTGGATCAGGATCAGTGTATTCATCACTAAAAACAGAAATAACATTAGCAGCAAGGCTAGTTGGGGTTGCTACTGCTACTACTGGTTGCAAAATTTCAGTTACCAAAAATTCTTCACTATATTCTAATGTTTCAATTGCTGCACTCATTGCAATTACAGTAATTGTATAAGTTCCTGCCTCTTCGTATTGATATGATACTGTTTCCTCAGTACCAAATTCAACTGGTGTTTCATCTGCCGATTCTCCAAAATAAACTTCATAAGAAGTTGCATAATCTGCTATAGCAGTAACATTTACTTGTTTTGTTATTGCTGCATCATTTTCAATCGTAACTACTAAGTTTTCAGGAGCATTGAATGACACTGTAATCTCTTGCACAACAGAAGTGGTTAAACCGTTTATACCAACTGCTGTAATAATTGCTTGATACGTACCTTCAGCGTAATTATGTTCGGCACTATTACCTGCTATAATGCCTTCAATACTATCAGAATTATCTCCAAAATCAATTGTATAACTAACAGCACCACTAGAAGAGGGTGTTATTGTTACTAAACCTGTATTATCTTGTGTTACGCTAACTGAAGCAGCTACATTTACAGGCGCCTCGATATTGTTAACAAAATCAGTACTTCCAAACTCATCCTCTTCGCAACTCCAAATAAATGAAACAACTAATAAGGTGCTTAAAAAATATTTTAATGCTTTCATATTATATGTTTTAGTTTTAATATCCTTCATTTTGAGTTAGTCCAAAATTATCTACTTCAGTTTGCGGAATTGGAAAAAGCCCATTAGTTGTTGCGTTATAACCACTTAAAACTGTAGCTGCCTGGCCTGTTCTAACTAAATCGAAAAAACGATCACCTTCCATTGCTAACTCTAATCTTCGTTCATCCCAAATATTTTGCAGTGTAGCCGTTACTCTATGATCTTCATCACTAAAAGCTCTATCTCTCACTAAATCTAAATACGTTTGTGCTTTTGCTTGATTAACTGACGATGCTCTTAAATTTGCTTCAGCAGCCATAAGTAAAACATCTGAATAACGAATAATGCGTTGATTATTTTCATAATTTAATTCAACTTGTCCACTAGTTTCTCCTTTTCTTGGTAAATACTTTTTGTTATATAAATCAGTATTTTTATAAGGAGCTACTTGAAAAGAAACTTCTAAATCAGGATTCTCTTCTGCATATGCTGCTACATCAAAAACAGTAGCGTCTTTTCTTTGATCTCCATCATCATAAGCTGATGCCAAATCTTGTGTTGGTAAATTTGTACTCCAGCCTGCATTGTAAGGCATCGCTTCCGTACCGCTAAAACCTCTAACACCACATTGTTGAACAGCATAGTTACCTTGTCCTCTTGTTTGTCCTCCCCAGTTATAATAAGGTTGACCATTAGAATATTGCACTTCAAAAACAGACTCAGAACCATTTTCTCCTGATAATAGAAAGATATCATCAAAAGTTTCGAATAAAGTAAATGGACCATTTACCACATTCTCTAAAATTGTAGCTGCTTCGTCAAATTTCTCTTCGTATAAATACACTTTACCTAAAAGTGCTTGTGCTGCATATATTGTAACACGTCCTTCTTGAGATGCCGAAGTAGGTAAAGCACTTATTGCACTTAGTAAATCTGTTTCTATTTGTGCATAAACATCTTCTTTTGGAGAACGTTCGTAAGTTCCGAAATCAGTTAAGTCTAATTTTTTTTCAGTAAATAATACAACATCTCCAAACATTCTTACCAAATTGAAATAGTAATAAGCTCTTAAAAAATAAACTTCGCCATACATTTCTTCTTTTCTATCAAAATCAATGGTTTCACCATTAATATTTTGATCTTTATAACTTATCAAATAGTTTGCTCTGTTTACACCCTCGTAAGCAGATAAGTATAAATCATAAGTTGTACTATTGTTTGTCAAAACAGTATAATCATCTACTTGTTGCAATGAAACAGCATCAGAAGCATTTTCACCACCTGTTACTGCATTATCGGAAGCAATATCACCTATAACAACCATTTGATTTAGCCATTGCATAGGCGTGTAACAACTAACTGCCATGGTTTCATAATCAGATTCCGTTTGTAAATAATCTTCCTCCGTAACCACATATTCATCATGCGGATCAAATTCAACAACATCAGAACAACCAACAAAGATTGAAAGTATGATGATTAACCCTATATTTTTCTTTATATTTTTCATACTAAATTATTTTCTGATTATTAAAATTTAAGATCTAAACCGATTAAGAAAGTTCTTGCTTGCGGGTAAGCTCCTCTATCAACTCCAGTTTCTAGTGGAGAACCACCTACTCCGATTTCAGGATCAAAACCAGAATATTCAGTTAATGTCAATAAGTTTTTCGCTTGTGCATAAACACGTATTTTACTGAAAAAATTATTCTGGATTTCTGGTATGGTATAACCAACAATTAAACTTTTAAGTTTAATGAAACTACCATCTTCTACATATCTATCTGATGGTCTAATATTACTGTTAGTATCTTCAAAAGTATACCTTGGATTTCTAGCATCATTAGTTGTTCCTTCTCCAGTCCATCTATTTAAAATACTTCTAAATTTATTTGAATATTGTGCATTACGTTCGTAAGCTCTAAACACATCATTACCTACAGAAGCATACGTAAACATACTCATATCAAAATTTTTGTACTCTAAACTTAAATTCCAACCTAATGTAAAGTCCGCATAAGGATCTCCTATTTGTACTTTATCATCATCATCAATTGTTCCGTCACCATTAGTATCTACAAAACGAATATCTCCGGCTTGCGCACCACTTTGTGTTGCATGTTCATCAACTTCTGTTTGATTTTGAAATAAACCATCTGTTTTATAGCCATAGAAATAACCTGGAGTAAAGCCTTTTTCAAAACGAGTAACTAAGTGACTTTGTCCATTAAAGTATGATCCACCAGAATAAAAAGCACTTCCATCACTATTGGTTTCAGTTACCATATTTTTAGAATTGGTAAAGTTTATTGAAGTATTTACTTTTAAAGCATTACTTCTATTGTTCTTGTAAGCTAAGGTTAAATCGAAACCTTTACTTTCCGTACTACCAATATTAGAATATACAGGTTCAGAAGTTCCAGCATATAAAGGAACTGCATCTAAAAACAATAATCCATCAACTGTTTTATTAAAATAATCGGCAGTGATTGAAAAATTATTTAAAATGGTAGCATCAAAACCAATATTGTATTGCGTTTGTTTCTCCCATGCTAACTCTGTATTACTAAATGTATTTACTGTTGCTCCTGACTCAAAAGTTGAACCAAAAGTATACCCATTACTGTTTGCAGTAGAATTATAACTAGGACCTCCGATTTCTATACTTACATATTGAGGATCAACATTCTCATTACCTACAGTACCATAACTACCTCTAACTTTCAAAAAATTAATAGCTTCTACATTAAAAAAGTCTTCATTTGTAACAACCCAACCTAATGAACCTGCATAAAAATTAGCAAACTTGTTATCTTCACCAAAAGCAATTGAACCATCACGACGTGCTGAAAAAGAAGCTAAATATGTTCCTTCATAATCATAATTGATTCTACTGAAGTAAGAAACGTTTCTACGCTCTAAATCTTGACTAGAAGAGCCTGTGTATGCGTTTGTATTTAATTCTGTATTCAAACCTGTAGCAGAAGTAATATCAGCCCATTCCCAAGAATTATCTCTAACATCTTGTCTGGTTACAGAGATATCATCTCCAGTTGATTTACTTCTAGAAATACCCAATACAACATCAAAATTGTGTTGGTCATTAATATTAAAAAAGTAATTAGCAAAAGTTTCAAAAGTATAACTAAAGTTGGATGATTCTGATTCTGTTACACTATTATGAAATGATTGTATTGTAGTAATAGTTCCATCATCATTCTCAACATCTTGAGTTTTTATAGTACCATCAGAATAATAGTCACTTGATACATTATTAGGTCCGTAATACGCTAATGGTGTAAAGCTTTTTCCAACTTGATCCCATTTTGTATATCCTAAACGTGACGTTATTTTAAGGTTATCTAAAATATCGTATTGAAATTCAAATTTACCGTATAATTTATCTCCATTGCTTTGGTTATACGTGTTATCTAAACGCTGAACAGGGTTGAAAATTTCAGACAACAACAAGTTACTATACCCGTAGGTAGCAAAATCATCAGCATTATTATTATAAACCGAAACTGTAGGGTCAAAATTTAAAGCATTACCTAATATAGAGTTGAACGAATTTTCAGCTACAGTTTTAGTTTTAATATTCGCATATGTGGTATTTAAAATAAATTTCAATTTAGGTGCTAGTTGAAAATTTAAGTTTGCCGTAATATTAATACGATTAAAATTAGATTTATCACTACCACCTACAATACCACCTTGACCTTGATAACCAGCTGATAAAAAATACCCTAATTTTTCAGTTCCTCCACGAGCAGATATAGTATGTGCAGTTACCATAGCATCTTTAAATACTTGATCTTGCCAGTCTGTTCCTTTTCCTAATGAAGAAATATCAGAAAAAATTAAATCACCTCCTGCAGCTACACTACCTTCATTTATCATGAAAGCATATTCAGATGCATTCAAAACTCCAACTTTTCTGTATACAGATTGAACACCTGTATATGTATTAAATGAAAATTCTGTTTTTTCATTATTTCTACCACTCTTAGTAGTTACAACAATAACACCATTACCCCCTTTTACACCATATATTGCAGTAGATGCAGCATCTTTAAGAATGTTTAAAGACTCAATATCTGCAGAGTTAATAGAATTTAAATCGTCTAATGTTTGTGGCACACCATCAATAATTACAACAGGATCTACTCCAGTAAATGAAGGAATACCACGTACTAAAACAGTTGGCTTACTACCTGGAGAACCACTTTGAATAACTGATACACCAGAAGCACTCCCCTGTAAAGCTTCTTCTACTCTTAATGGTTTTAACTTCTCAATAGACTCAGTTTTAACGGTTGAAATTGCCCCAGAAACTTTAGTTACTTTTTGAGTACCATAACCTACTACTACAATTTCTTCAAGTGCACTTACATCTTCATCTAAAGTAACTGTTAAAAAACCATCACCTTTTATAGCAATTTCTTTAGTAGCATAACCTATATAAGAGAATACTAATACGTCTCCTATATTCAATTTACTGATAGAAAAATTTCCATCAAAATCTGTTGTGGTTCCTCTTGTTTGATCCTTTACAATAACATTTACTCCTGGTAAAACTTGATCAATTCCAGAGTCATTAACTGTACCATTAACAGTAAAATCTTGCGACCAACTTGTTGTAGTCAGAAAGAACGTTGTGAGAAACAAAATTATGTATTTCATATGTTTTGATTTTATATGTCACAATTTAAGACGGTATATTTTATCATTATAATAATTAACCACAACAAAAAATATACATGTCGTAATTAAATAGCTTCAAATAACCAATTTCGCAATGATAATCAGTGCTATGGCGTTAAAAAAATTAATATAATGTTATGTTAAAGACTGGTGAATAAATAGCCTTGTATAGGTAATGTTGTGGTAATTTTACAGCGTGTATTGTTTATTGTAGTTTTAAAATATAGTTTGTCAAACTAATTTCATGTGGAAGCTCCATTTTTTTACGCAATCGATATCTTTTTACTTCAACACTTCGCACCGAAATGTTTAATAAAGGAGCTATTTCTTTTGAAGATAAATTGAGACGTAAATATGCACACAAGCGTAAATCATTAGGAGTTAATGTTGGATGTATTGCTTTAATCTTATTTAAGAAATCTTTATCTGCATTATTGAATGCATCTTCAAATAACTTCCAATCATCATCATTATTAATATTCTTGTCTATTACCTTAATAACATTAGAGATTTGACTTGTAGATTTCACTTGTTCCAACTGAGTTTTTAAATTGTTTAAAAATTCATTCTTTTTTATAATACTCATTGTAGAAATAGCTAACTCTCTATTTTTATTATCAATTTCTTGATTAAGCTTTTCATTTTTAATTTGAATCAACTTTTTCTCACTTTTAATTTTTTTCCGCTTAAGTCGCTTTTGATTCTCTTTTAACAATGCCTTCTGCTGTTTTTTATAATAATTACGGTAAAGTCTATGAATCAAATATCCAAGTAAAATAAAAGCTAAAAAGTAAGTTATTAACATCAAATTAGATAAATACCACGGTCTCAATACCTCAAAAGAATATGATGCTATATTCTCTGTAGTAATATTACCTACTTTTGCTTTTACCTTAAACTCATAAGTACCAAATGGTAAATTTTCAAAAGTTACTTCTGAAGATTTTGAAGCTTCACTCCATTCATCATTTTGCCCATTTAGTTGGTACTCATACGTAACGCCGGAATACTTATTATAACGAGGCACACTAAATTTAAAATGAAATGTATTCTCAGTATTTTTAAATTCGTTCAAGCTTGAATTAATGACTACACGAGATGCATTTAAAGAATCTCTCTCTTTAACACCGACATAATTTATTTTAATGGTATAGTTCTGATTTTTTACAATCTTATTTAAGTCTAGGGTTAAATAGCCATCAGAAATTCCTATTAAATACTTTCCTACACCAAGTTCAGTAATATTCTCAAAACCTAAAACACCAATTTTTTTTCGAAATGAATCTGGAATCGAAATTTTTTCAACTTCAGGAGTGCTATTTAATTTCCCTTTCGAAATAGCAATTATATTTTTACTAGTAAAAGCCCATAAGCGATCACTTGATTGATCAGAATTTAAAACTCCTATAGGTTTTTCATCATCAGCATATAACAGATTTGTATATATGGTATCTTTTTCAAATTTTGAGTTTTTTTGATTGTACCTAAATATTCCATTATTACATTTATAGATAATATCATCTTCATAACTCAACAAACACGTTTCCGTTCCCATTGACGGGATTTCATTTACTGAAACAACTTTAGTTATTGCTTCATCAAACGTTAATCTAAAATCACCTTTGAAACCATGATTAACTATAAGTTCTCCTGAATTTAAAATTTCAAAAAAACGAGTAGAAATATCAAAACCTTCAATATTATTCCTAAAAGTCCAATTACCATTTTGCTTATGCAAAACGCTTAAACCCCTATAATTACCCTGTATTAGTAATGAATCAGCATTAGGAACAGGCTTTATATCCCAAGTTCCTGGTACTGAGGCTATTTTAGTGGCACCAGCTTCATTTACAATGAAAGTTCCACTATTATGTCCACAAAACAGAGTTTCATCAATTACTTTCAATGCCCAAACTTGACCGTTCGTATTTTTCACAAACTCAAAATCGTTATTTGAATTTTTCTTTTTATAAAAAAGGCCTTGATTTGTACCTAAATATAAATTACCATTAAAAACAGATGCTGTATAAACAACACCTATTTTCCCAATATTATCAATATATTCAAAAAAAGGAGTATCTAAATTAACTGCACTTATACCATTATTCAAAGCAAGCCAAACATCACCTTCAACATCTTCATATATTGCATGCACGGTATTACTTGTAAGTCCTTTTTTCTGATTAATTATTTCTAATAAATCACCATTAGCACTAATATGATATAATCCGTCAGAAATAGTACCCAACATAAAACTACCATCTCTTAATTGTATACTGCTGTACACATTAACAGCTTTTAGTTTTTCTAAAGCTGGGAAATCCCAAATACGACTACCTGAATTGGTTAAAGTATAAAAGTTAGCATTTTCAGTTAGAGCAGTTACTCCATTTACCGTTTTAAAAATATCAATTACGGTTTTTGTTTTAAAAATATCATCTTCAGAAAATAATAATGCCTTGCCATTTTCTATTTTGAAAATACCTTTACCACTCTGTTGGAAATAAACAGCACCATCTACATTATAAATTCTTGCTCGGTTTGAAACAGAATTTACAATATTGAAAGTTTCATCGTTTAAGTTATAAATATAAATGCGTTGTAAAGACTGGAATAATACCCAATTATCTAAATGAAGAATATTCCAAATTTCCTCATCTTCAATCATCGGTGTTGGTAATTGACTTTTTAAGGACTGATAGCTTAAAGAACCATATTCATCTTTAGTCCAAAAACCAAAATCCATATAACAACCAGTGAAAACAGTATTTTCAACCGTTGCTACCGCCCTTATGTAAGAACCATTTGAAGATTGATACGATTGCCAAACCGCACCGTTATATTCTAATAAACCCCTATTATTACCAACATATATATATTTATCTTTTGATTGTGATATGCTCCAGTTTTGATTTTCACCATTATATTCCGTTGGTGTAAAATTTAATATAGGAGGTAATTCTTGTGAAAAAGAAAAATTTACACAAATTAGAAGAAGTAATAATTGAATTAAATTACGCAAGTTGAATTTATTTTTAAAACTATAATAAAATTAGTTGTTTTAAAAAATTTTATAAATCAACTATACTATTTCGGCACTTAAACCTGCTTGTAACAGCTTACTACAACGAGGTTTTAGATCGTCATAATCACCTGTTTTAACTGTACATTTTCCGTTATGATGCACTATTATTGAGCATTGTTCTGCCTGCTCTGGTGTATGATCACAAACACCTATTAGTGTTTCAATTACATGATCAAAAGTATTCACCTCATCATTAAATAGAACAATTTCATTTTGTTTTACCGTCTCTTCCTCTACAAGAAGATCCTCTAAGATCTTTTCTTTTATACTCATAGTCGTAATTTTTATACTAAGATACAAATTATATAAAATTAAAAAAGCTTAGATTTAATTTCCGTTCATGAAAATAAAAAGTTCACTTCATATTTTTAATATCTTATAATAATAAAAAAGACACTTTTTACAAAAGTGTCTTTAATAGTATTGCTAATTATATTAATGTTTAAAATACCTAATAAAGATAATTTAAAGCTATAATATCATTTGAATTAAATTCTCCATCTTCGCCTGAACTAAAACAAGCTAACATAATTGATGTCGAGTCATAAGACTCAGGAGTACCTGGTATTGGAATAGCTCCTACACCTGCAGTTCCTTCATTTACATTTTGACCACAACTTTGACGACTAAACCAATCTGTATGTCTAAATCCTACTGAATGACCCATCTCATGAGTTATTACGTGTTCAATAACATTAACATCATAATTTTCTAAACCGTAAATCTGAATTAATTGATGCGGATCTCCATTACTCGGAAAACCAGCAGATCCACCTGCCCCAGATTCATTAGGATTATGATATATTACCATATCTTTATCTTGATAATCAGTACCAAACGTCAAAGTAAAATTGATACTCAAGTTAAGAGCATTATAATTATTCACTGCATATTGCAGAGCAGTCTGCTCTTTAGTTGATAAAGCATTAGAACCTCCAGTATAACCTATTATAGTTAATGTTCTTGGAGATACTAGGTTAGTTGTATGATAATTTTTACTTGTTGAGATATCTAATTGAGATAAATTTTCAAACTGTTCTGCTGAAAAGAAGATATCCCCTTCTAATTGATATCGAGACTCTAATGTTCCATCAGGTAGCATAAAATCTGCTACACTGATATCACTTACATTGTAATAGTTCTCTTTGAAAACACTAATAACCTCATCTGTAATTTCTAAAGAGGTTTGTTCGACATTTTCAGCAACTGGCTCTTGTTCTAAAACTTCATTTTCTTTTGAACAAGAACTAGCTACTAATAAAAGTAACAAAGGAATAATAATTAAATCGCATTTTTTCATAATTAATTGTGTAAAATTGGTTAATATAATTGTATTAAATTCTGGAAAATTTAGCAATACAAGTACAAGTAAACGATTTTTTATTACACTTCAACTGATTTATTAAGAAAATTTTAAGGTTTTCGACAAACTACAGCAATCCAGTTATTTTTTTCAAGATTTGATACATATTTCAGTCCATTTTCTTTACAAGCTTCTAAAATGGTCGGCATATCTTCAGAATAAAAACCACTTAAAAATAAAGTTCCTGATTCATTTAGACACTTAGCATATGTAGGAATATCATTTAATAAAATATTTCTATTGATATTCGCTATTATAACATCATACTTTTTACCCTCTAGCAAACTTGCATCACCTTCATATACATTAATATGACTACAATTGTTACGCTCAACATTTTCTAAAGCGTTTAAATAACACCAATTATCAATATCTATAGCATCAATAGTTTTAGCATTTTTCATAGCTGCCAAAATTGCTAAAACACCCGTACCACTTCCCATATCTAAAACACTTAGTCCTTCAACATCAGTATTTAAAATATGTTGCAACATCATATGTGTTGTTTCATGATGGCCAGTACCAAAACTCATTTTCGGCTCTATAACAATATCATAGTCTACATTTGGTTTTTCATGAAATGGTGCACGAACCACACATTTTTCATCAACCTGAATAGGATTAAAGTTTTGCTCCCAAGTAGCATTCCAATTTTCTTGAGCTATTTCTTTATACGCTGATGTTATTTTGAAATTTTCATTTTCAGTAATTGAAACATTGTCTAATATATTAGGGTTCCAATCTACTTTATTAATATATGCCAAAACTCCATCTTCAGTCTCTACAAAACTTTCAAAAAGTACTTCACCTAATTCCGCCATTAATATATCAGAGGCTGGTTGCAAAGGAGTAACCGTAAAAGTGTATTCTATGTAAATATTATCTTTCTGCATTCTTAAACATATAAAAGGGCATTCTAAATTGAATGCCCTTGGTTGTATTTTTATTTAATAAGAGTTTATATTGCGTTGATAATTGCAATAAAATCATCCGCTTTTAAAGCAGCACCACCAATAAGCCCACCATCAACATCCGGCTTAGAAAAAATTTCTACTGCATTTCCTGGTTTTACACTACCTCCATATAAAATAGAAACATTATTTGCTATAGTAGCATCATAAGCTTCAGTTATTGTTTTACGAATAAAAGCATGCATTTCTTGCGCTTGTTCTGGTGAAGCTGTTTCGCCTGTACCAATTGCCCAAACTGGCTCGTAAGCCAACACAATGTTTTTCCAAGCACTAGCATCTAATGAAAATAAAGCATTTTTCAATTGAGATTCAACAACATTAAAATGATTTTCAGATTTACGATCTTCCAACTCTTCTCCAAAACAGAACATTACTCTAATGTTTTTTGAAAGTGCTGTTTCAACTTTTTTAGCTAAAATTTCATCAGTTTCACCAAAATAAGCTCTACGCTCAGAGTGACCAATTATAGCAGTATCAATACCAATACTTAATAACATATCAGCAGAAATCTCACCTGTATACGCTCCGCTTTCAGCAAAATGCATGTTTTGAGCAATCACCTCAATTGTTGATGTTTCTAAAACACGTACCGCTTCAGTTAAATTAACATAGGTTGGTGCAACCATAACCTCTGCGCTTGTATCTGGTAATTTAGCAGCTAATTCAGTCAACAATGCTTCCGTTTCAGAAATATTCTTGTTCATTTTCCAATTTCCCGCTACAATTTTACTTCTCATCTTAATTGTTTTTCTATTATATTAATTTCTTTTTCTCTTAATGGTTTAGAACTTTAATTCATCTAAATCATTAAAATGGACTTTTTGTTTAATCGTACCTTTTTGTAGAATCAAGACTCCAGGGTTTGACCTAACTATTGTTTTTAGAGTTGTTTGATCTGTAAAATAAAAATCAAAATTCAACTTGTACTCTTTTATTAATTTTGTTGCAAACTCTTCATTAGAAGCTGACATACCAATCACTTTATACCCTTCTTTAATTGCAACGTCAGCAACTGTTTTTATATTTTCAAAAGCTTCATAATTGCTTTTATCTAAATCATAGGCAATTACAGCCAATAACTTAGGCTCTTGCAATAATTCAAATGCCACATCTACACCATCTTTTTCTATTGTAAAGTCATGTATTGGAGGTTCATAACCAGCTTGCACTTCTGTGGTTTCTACGTCTATAAAATCACCATCTACAGTTGGGTAATCGCCTTGTGTGGTAATAATTTTTTCTTCACCATTTACATTAAACTTCCAAGCGTAATCAAAAATTGCCTTTGGAGCATCATCAGGTGTTGTCATACCTTCCTCTATATTAGCTCCTATTTTATAAGCTCTAAAATCTATTGCTGGCAAATGGTTTAATACATAATATGCAAAAATCACACAGCTCAACAGTGCCAAACTAGTAACTATTCTATTTAATGAAGCACTAAACAAAGGTTTTAAATATTTTCTACCAATAAATAAAACTATAATAAGAACTAATAATACCAAATCTTTTGTAAACGATTCCCATGGTGTCAACTTTAATGCATCGCCAAAACATCCACAATCTGTAACTTTATTAAAATACGCTGAGTAAAAAGTTAAAAATGTAAAGCCTATAATCATTACTAATAAAGCCCAAATAGTAAAACGTATTCTAAAGCCTATTAATAATAATACACCCAAAAGAACTTCTAGTATCACTACAAACAATGCAATTTTTAAAGCGTGAGGCTCAAAAAATGGCATATTTAATACTCCAACGCTAAAATACTCTTCAAGTTTAAATGAAAAACCTACAGGATCGTTGAGTTTTATGAAACCACTAATTATAAATAATATACCAACAAAAAATCTACTTATATTTACTAAAATTTTCATTCGTTATTATTTAGATTCTGTGGTTAAATGTATCATTGCAAATACAGCATAATTAACCATATCTTGGTAATTAGCATCAATACCTTCACTAACCAAAGTTTTACCTTTATTATCTTCTATTTGTTTTACTCGCAATAATTTTTGCAGAATCAAATCAGTCAATGAGCTTACACGCATATCACGCCAAGCTTCGCCGTAATCATGATTTTTATTCTGCATTAAGGTTTTAGTTATTTCTACATGTTTATCAAACAAAAGAACAGCCTCCTCTGTATCAACATCTGGCTGATCTGCAATACCCTTTTCTATTTGAATTAATGCCATTATAGAATAGTTAATAATACCTATAAATTCCGATTGCTCCCCCTCTTCTACTTTTCTAACTTCATTTTCTTGAAGACTACGAATACGTTGTGCTTTTATAAAAATTTGATCTGTTAGCGAGGGTAATCTCAAAATTCTCCATGCACTACCATAATCTTTCATCTTTTTTGCAAATAAATCTCTACACGTTTTTATTATTGCATCGTATTGTTCTGAAGTTTCCTGCATGTATTGTTTCTAATTTGTGTAAATTTCGTTCAAAATTTTTAATTGTTCAAGTATCCCGCTTTAAACTTAATCAGTTCAATCAAATCTTAACTAATTACAAAATATAATGACCATTAATTGTAGAGGAAAACTTATTGATCTAAACAACCCAAAAGTAATGGGCATTCTTAATGTTACTCCTGATTCTTTTTTTGATGGCGGAAACTATAAAAATGTAACTAGTATAATTAACCAAGTAAATAAAATGTTAATTGAAGGTGCGACTTTTATTGATGTTGGCGCATACAGCTCTAGACCTGGCGCCGATTTTGTTTCAGAAGATGAAGAATTGTCTAGAATTATTCCGATAGTTAAACTATTAACTAAGGAATTTCCTGAAATTAATATTTCAATTGATACGTTTAGAAGTAAAATTGCCTATGAATGTATTATTCATGGCGCCTCTCTTATTAATGATATTTCAGCAGGAAATCTTGACAAGCAAATGTTCGATACAATTGCTAAACACCAAGTACCATATATAATGATGCATATGAAAGGTACTCCACAGAACATGCAAAAACAAACTGATTATAATAATTTAATTGTCGACATTTTAAAATATTTCTCTGAAAAAATCAACATAGCTCATTCAAAAAAAATAAACGACATAATTATTGATCCTGGTTTTGGGTTTTCAAAAACAGTTGCTCAAAATTACGAGTTAATGCAAAAATTAAGTTTATTTAGAACAACCAAATCTCCAATATTGGTAGGTATTAGCAGAAAATCTATGATTTATAAAATATTAGAAAATGATGCTCAAAATGCTTTAAATGGGACTTCGGTATTAAACACAATTGCACTTATTAACGGAGCTAATATATTAAGAGTACATGATGTAAAAGAAGCAATTGAATGTATTAAAATTACAAAACAATTAAAGACAAAATAACTCGATTTAAGTGCTGCAATTTTTCTATTTTTACAAAAAACACCTGACTTGGATTTTTTAAATTTATTAGATTTTAAAATAACAGATTTTATAGACATATTACTTGTCGCTGTACTACTATACTATATTTATAAATTAGTCCGTGGTACTGTGGCTATTAATATTTTTATTGGTATAGTTTTATTTTGGGGGTTTTGGAAACTTACTGAGCTACTTGAAATGAAAATGATAAGTAGCATGATTGGTGGTTTTATGTCTGTAGGTTTAATAGCATTAATCATTGTTTTTCAACAAGAAATCAGAAAATTTTTGTTGATGATTGGTTCTACTAATTTTGCGAACAAACGAAACTTTATCAAACATTTTAAATTTTTAAAACCTGAATCAACAGCTATTAAAACAGATGTTGATGCATTATTAAGCGCTTGCGAAAAAATGAGTGCTACAAAAACTGGAGCTATTATCGTAATCGCTAGAAATAATTCTCTAGATTTTGTAAAATCTAGTGGAGACAAAATGTATATTGAGATTAACCAACCAATTATAGAAAGTATATTTTATAAAAATAGTCCGTTACACGATGGCGCAACAATTATAGAAAACAACTACATTGTAGCAACTAGGGTTATACTTCCAGTATCTAATGATAGAAGTATTCCTTTGCGTTTTGGTTTAAGACATAGAGCTGCTGTTGGCATTACCGAAAAAACAGATTCACTTGTAATTGTTGTTAGTGAAGAAACTGGTATGATAACTTATATTAAAGGTGGTAAATTTATTTTATATAAAGATATCAATGATTTAAGCAGTATTCTTAAAGAAGATTTAATGTAATTAAGCAACTTCTTCTGATAAAAATTGAGCCACATATAAATCATTATAATAACCCTCGTTCTCAAGCAACTCTTTATGAGTTCCTACTTCTACAATTTTACCAGCATCCATTACAATAATCTTATCTGCTTTTTTTATTGTAGCCAAACGGTGAGCTATAATTATTGAAGTTCTGCCTTCCGTAATTTTATCAGTTGCTTTTTGTATTAACTGTTCTGAATAAGTATCAATTGAAGACGTGGCTTCATCTAAAATTAAAATACTAGGGTTACTTACGTAAGCACGTAAAAAGGCTATTAACTGTCGTTGTCCACTTGACAGCATTGCACCCCTTTCTTTTACATTGTAATTGTAACCGTCAGGTAAACTTGTGATAAAATCGTGTACTCCAATTTCTTTAGCTGCATTTTCTATAGCTTCAAAACTAACAGAAGATTCTTTTAATGATATATTGTTTTTTATAGTATCTGCAAACAGAAAAACATCTTGTAAAACAACTGCAATTTTAGCTCTTAATGAAGCTAATTTATAATCTTTAATACTTGTGCCATCAACAGAAATTACACCAGAATTAATCTCATAAAATCGATTCAGTAAATTAATAATAGTAGATTTCCCAGCACCTGTAGAACCAACAATTGCAACAGTTTCTCCTGCTTTTACATTAAATGAAATTCCATGGAGTACTTCTTCATCTTCTAAATATCCAAAACGTACATTAGAAAATTCAATATCACCTTTTACAAGTTCTTTTTCTACAATACCAGAATCTTCAATTTTACTATCGGTGTCTAATATTTTAAATACACGGCCCGCAGCAACCATTCCCATCTGTAAGGTGTTAAATTTATCTGCAATTTGACGAAGTGGTCTAAAAAGCATATCTGCCAATAATATAAAAGCAAAAATTGCTCCGTATTCATTTGGCCCTACATTGGCGATATTCAAAAGTCCGCCATACCAAACTATCAACCCTACTGCAATAGACGATACTATTTCTGCAATCGGAAAAAAGATAGAATTATACCACACTGTTTTTAACCAAGCATTTTTATGTTTCTCATTTATTATTCTAAAACTTTCTTTTTCACTTTCTTCACTATTAAAAAGCTGTACTATTTTAATACCAGATATACGTTCTTGCACAAATGAATTCAGGTTAGACACCTGAGATCTTACCTCTGTAAAAGCAATTTTCATCGCCTTTTGAAAAACACGCGTCGCGTATGCTATTATTGGCATAAGAGCAAAAACGATTAAGGCCAATTTCCAATTCTGGAATAACATTACACCACCTACAACAATCATTTTTAGTAAATCAGCAATTATCACGAAAAAACCTTGACTAAAAATCTCTCCGATACGTTGCATATCAGCAACTGCTCTTGTAACTAAAACACCTATGGATGAGTTATCAAAATATTTCATTTTAAAACCCATCATTTTTTTAAAAAGATCTATTCTTACATCTTTTATTACAGATTCACCTAACCAATTTGCATAATAATTGAAAGCTAATTGACTTATTACCTGTCCTAAAAGAACGGACAGCATAGCAATTGTTAAATACAATAACTTTTGACTGTCTTTTAATGTAATAGCCTCATCAACAATATCACCAACAATTATAGCAGTCATTACTGCAAAACCTGACAATAATATTGCCGCTATTGCAACTCCATAAAAAGTAACTCTGTAAGGTTTTGTGTAGCCAACTAGTCGTTTAAATAAGATATAATCAAATGCTTTTCCTGACTTTTTATCCATTGGTTTTAACTATGTTTTCTGGGTATAAAACTCGTGTCAAATATAAGCCTTTTGCAGGCACTGAAACCCCTGCCTGAGCTCTATCCTTACTTTTTATAATAGCTTTAACAGTATCAACTTCAATTTTACCTAAGCCAACATCTAACAAGGTACCAACTATAGCCCTTACCATATTTCGTAAAAAACGGTTTGCAGTTATGGTAAATACTAAAACATCACCTTTTAACTCCCAGTTAGAGAAACGAATATCACATAAAAATGTATGCACATCAGTATGCACTTTTGAAAAACACTCAAAATCATTAAAACTCATAATCATGGTTGCTGCTTCATTCATTTTTTCAACATTTAATGAATGTTTCACATAGTGTGCATGATTTATATAAAAAGGGTTTTTCTTCTGTACTAACCAATACTCATAGGTTCGAGCACAAGCATGAAAGCGTGCATGAGCATCATCAACCGTATTAAAAACCCCTTGTACAGCAATGTCTTTTGGTAAAAAAGAATTAAGCTTATATACTAGTTGATCTATAACTTCAATTTCTCCATGATCAAAATGTGCATACATTTGTTTAGCATGTACTCCAGCATCAGTTCTACCTGCACCCATTAAGCTAATAGTTTCACCTAAAATCTTAGAAAAAGCATCTTCTAAAACCTCTTGAACAGTGATTGCATTAGGTTGCTTTTGCCAACCATGATAATGTTCTCCGAAGTAAGAGAACTCAACAAAATATCTCAATTGAATATGCTATTTTTGTGAGCAACAAAGGTACTAAAGAAATATGAGTTTGTTTTTTTACTTTAAGCAATCTTTTAGAAAACAACACTCTACTAAACTTTAATTTAAATTATTCCGAAACTAATTTAATGACTCGAATACTCTTACTTTCAGACACTCATAGTCATATTGATGAGAAAATATTAAAATATGCAAATAAGGCTGATGAAATATGGCATGCAGGCGATATTGGCTCACTTATCGTTACAAATCAACTAAAAAAAATAAAGCCTATAAGAGCTGTTTATGGTAATATTGATGATCATATTGCCCAAATGGAATTCCCTTTAGACAATAGATTTATGTGTGAAGGTGTTGATGTTTGGATGACACACATTGGTGGTTACCCAAATAAATATTCGCCCAGAATTAAAGAAAGTATCAAAAACAATCCGCCAAAATTATTTATTTCGGGTCACTCACACATCTTAAAAGTTATGTGGGACAAAAAACTTAATTTATTACACATGAACCCTGGTGCTTGTGGCAAGCACGGTTTTCATCAAGTAAGAACCATGTTACAGTTTGTAATTGAAGGAGATGAAATTAAAAACCTTGAAATTATCGAACTAGGTAAAAGGTGAAAATTCAAAAAGCGATTAACACTTATACTAATCGCTTTTTAACTACCAAAACTATTGATATACCTAATTACAGCTGTTTAATTCTTGAGCAAATTTAATTAAATCTTCTTTCTTATTTTTAAATTCACCCGTGTTAACTTTGGCCTTTAAAGCTAGACAGTCTTCAGCAAAAACACTCAACTCTTTATTAAAACCAAAAACAAAATTTTTACTCATTGTTGAAGTTGTAGTTTCTCTATCTTTTAATTGTAATACAAACTCTGAACCTTGGTGGGCATACAAATTAATTTTTTCTCCTTCAATCAAAACTTTTGCAAACTTTGGGACTGAAGTCGCATCATTTGCTAATGCCGATTTAAAATCAACAACTTCATATGTATCTCCATTTGCTACTACCATTTTTTTAGCATTTTGAGCTTCATATACTTCATGTTCATTTCCTGTTCCTAAAACATTTACTACCACACTCATTTTTGCTAATTCGTTTGCTGAAACTGTTGTTTGTAATGTGTCATTTTGTGCAGTTATTAAAAAAGCTATTGATTTTTCAGAAGTATCTTCTTCTTCAGCCTCAACTAAAACTTCTGTAACTACTGGCTCATTTGAAACATCTTCTGTAATTACTTCAAAATGTCTACTATCCGTTTTATTTGTTTCAAAAAGAGCAATTAATTTATCAGCAGAGTTATTAATTCTTTTTCCATCACCTTTATCGTAATCATTATCAATTAATTTATTCGCATATTCTTTTGCTTTTAAAGGTTGATCTAACTTTAAATAAATCATAGCAATGTTATAAAAACTAGCGTATCTTAACTTTTTAGATTTTCTATCGTCTTTATCATATCTAGCAACAACATCATTAAAATAATCTACATATGGTTGTACATTTTCTAAAAGTGGTTCAACCGTTTGATCGTATTCCATTTCATCAAAAATAGTTTTTAAAGCTTCATATGTTTCTTGATGTTTTTGATATTCTGGATGTTTTTTAGTTGCTAAAATCCAAAAAATATTACCTGTTAAACTTTCGTAAGGCTCATAACCGTAAATAGAGTTTACTCTGTAAGAAACTGTACTTTCTATTGAGCTACGGTGTTCAGCTCTATGTTTATCTCTAATCGAATATCTATTTCTATTATATGATTTACTGGCCTCATTGTATGATCTATATTTAGACCCCGTATAACCTGTTTTTTCAGAATAAGGGTATGACAAGTTTTCACCTGAATCCATATTACTAATGGTTAATGTAGCTGTAGTTGAAAAAGTAGTAACCGCATAATAAAAATGCTTTGTTGATGTAACATTACCATCTTTATCTTTTTCCTCTTCAGTCTCTTTTTTTATATCTATGTCGCCAACAGTGGTACCATGAAAATCTAAATTAAAATCAATAGTTCCATTGGTTGCTACTTTAGTAAAACCTGAAATTCTTACAGCTCTAGAGTTGGAAGAATATGTTCTTTTAGCATCATCAAGAACAGGTTTTGATGGAAGTTTCACATAAGCAACTTTGAAAGGCTCTCTGTTTAAATTTGCACTTTGGCTATAACCAGATAAGCAAAATGTAAAAAATAAAACATAAATACTTAGGTTGAAATTTTTCATAAAAAGTTTAAATTGTGTTAAGGTGTTGTTAAACGAATACATAAGCCTTTTATTGCAAAATCAAACTATACGGTAAGAAAAATCACTGTACGAACTTAAATTTCAGGTAATAAAAAACCCGGGCACTACCCCGGGTTCACGCACTAATACTACTAAGATGTTAGGTTTAACGCAAACGATCAACAGATTTTACAAGGTCTTCATCCTTCTTAATTGCCTTGTTTGCCAAGACTAATAAAACGATAGAAAAGATAGGAATGTAAACCCCAATACCCTTCTCAGAAATATTCATTTCTCCAGATAATGTTAGTAATCGATAAACGAAAAATCCTAGTAAAAAAAAATTTAATATCATATTCAGTCTGTTAATCACAAACTGCTTTTTTCTGGTTTTAAACATTAAAATAGCTATTAAAGCTAAAAGAGCAACACCTCCTAATGCGATGGCAATATACAACAATTCATTTGTTGAAAACAAACTTACTTCATTTACAACAGGCCACACATCAATCATAAACGGTAAAACACCCGCCAAAAGTATTACTATGAACAAATATAATGTTTGAATTCTTTGAATCATTTAGTCTAAATCTAATTTCAAGCTGCAAAATAACTGTCTTTTTCAGAAATATCAATGAAATATTGAAAATAATTTGTAATATTGTCTTGTTATATTAGAACACTCACCATTTATCGGACATCGTTCCAACAATTATCATAAAAAAAAATTAGAATACACTTCATTTTATTAAGACGTATAATTTATTCAATTATTAATGTTTGAGATTTCAGATTTAAAATCAAAAAAGCTTCCTGAGCTTCAGGAAATTGCTAATGGTTTAAATGTACCAAAGTACAAAACCTTAAAAAAATTAGACTTAGTATATCAAATCTTAGATGTACAAGCAGCAAACCCAAAAGTTGTTCAAGAAGCAATTAGCCAAAAAGCACCTGCCAAAACAGAACAAATTAAAGCTGATGAAGCTAAACCAGCAAAGCCAAAACCTAGAGCTCCAAGGGCTAAAAAACCTAGAGTTGTTGCTGAAAAAGCTACCGAAAGCACAGAAAAAACTGTAGAAAACAAACCTACAAAGCCAAACCCAAGGCCTGTTGCCAAAAAAACAAATGTTGCAAAAACGCAACCAGAAAAAAAGACCGATACTCCTAGGGAGCCAAGATCTCCGCAACAGAAGAATACAAATACTCCTCAGAAAAAAGAGTTTCAAAAAAAGACTCCAGTTCACAATAACCAAAACAAACCAAATCCACGTCAAAAGCAGGAAAAAAATAATAATTTTGATAAAGATTTAAAGAATCGCTATAAAGCTCCAGAATACGAATTTGATAGCATTATTGCTAGCGAAGGTGTTCTTGACATTATGCAAGATGGTTACGGTTTTTTACGTTCTTCTGATTACAATTACTTATCATCACCTGATGATATTTATGTTTCACAATCACAAATACGTTTATTTGGCTTAAAAACTGGTGATACTGTATTAGGAAATGTACGTCCACCCAAGGAAGGTGAAAAATATTTTCCCCTAATTAAAGTAAATAAAATTAATGGTATTGACCCTCAAGTAGTACGTGATCGTGTTGCTTTTGAGCATTTAACACCTCTTTTTCCTCAAGAAAAATTTAAATTATCAGACCGTCAGGCTTCTATTTCTACAAGAATTATTGACCTATTCTCACCAATAGGAAAAGGACAAAGAGGTATGATTGTTGCCCAGCCTAAAACTGGTAAAACCATGTTGTTAAAAGAAATAGCAAATGGTATTGCAGCAAATCATCCTGAAGTTTATCAAATTATTTTATTAATCGATGAGCGTCCTGAAGAAGTTACTGATATGCAACGTAATGTTAAAGGTGAAGTAGTTGCTTCTACTTTTGACAAAGAACCTTCTGAACATGTTCGTATAGCTAATATTGTTTTAGAAAAAGCAAAAAGATTAGTCGAATGTGGTCACGACGTAGTAATTCTTTTAGATTCAATCACTCGTTTAGCCAGAGCATACAACACCGTTCAACCAGCTTCTGGTAAAGTGTTAAGTGGTGGCGTAGATGCCAATGCCTTAAACAAACCAAAACGTTTTTTTGGTGCTGCTCGTAATATTGAAGGTGGCGGTTCACTTTCTATTATCGCTACAGCTTTAACTGAAACTGGCTCAAAAATGGATGAAGTTATTTTCGAAGAATTTAAAGGTACCGGTAACATGGAACTTCAATTAGATCGTAAAATATCTAACAGAAGAATATTCCCTGCCATTGACCTTACCTCTTCAAGCACCCGTAGAGATGATTTACTACTTGATGAAGCCACTATACAGCGTATGTGGATTATGCGTAAATACCTTGCAGACATGAACCCTGTTGAAGCTATGGAGTTTATTGAGCAACGCATTAAACAAACCAAAAACAATGAAGAATTTTTAATGACAATGAGTCAATAAAAGCTTCCTTCTCAAACAATAAACAAAGTCCAATAAATTAATTTATTGGACTTTGTTGTTTTATACTACTAATAATTAACACCTTAGACTTTTATAAGTTAAGCCAATCAAATATATTTACAATATCAATAATCTACGTATTAAATAAACAGCCAACAGAAACTATTTACCATGAAGAACAACCTAATTTATGGCTTATTAGTAATTACATCTTTTTTAATCTCTTGTAACGAAACAAAAAAGGAAGTAAATGCTCCTGATCAAATAATATCAATAAGTGAAGCAAAGCTAGAGTATGATAACTACACCGAAAAAAGAGCTAAACTAATTGAATTAACCGAAGAACCTTATGAAGACGGCAGTAGCTTTGTAGCTTCCCGTTATGGAGACTATGATATTGAAACCATTAAAAACTATATAGCATACGTAGAACAAGAAGCAAAAGAAGCCGGAGTAAAAATAGAAACACTACGCTTCTACTTTTCTACTTATCCTAACAAAAAAGATTTTCCTGATAAAAAAGAAGTCAAACACCCACGACAGAATTCTTTTTTCATATTACCAACTATGAGAGTTGATACTTTTAATTATGGGTTTTACATTAAAAATTTAGGTGATGAAAAAAAAGAGGCTGCTTTAATTCGTGATTACCCTGAAGTAATAAATAATGAATCAGGAGTTATACAAGATCAAACTACAAAATCTCACGCAACACTAACACCTAGTTTAAATATCAACTCAAACAAATTATTTTCAGAAGATGAGAGTTTGATAATAAATAAAGGAAATATGGGGCCTCCTCCAAATAATTCAGATTTTAATTAAAATTAATAAAGCTACTTATTTTGCTAAAAGCGATAATACTAAACTATTTTATTACACTTAGTTTTTTAGTGATTTTAGCCTCATTGTACAGGTATTCTAAATACTTCGATAGTAAATTAAAGCATTTTCCAATACTAATAATGTATGTTTTTCTAACAGAATTACTAGGTCTTATCATTAACTTAGACCCAGAAAAAAACCCTTTCTTCACTAATCTATACTCAAAATACAATTTTTTAATTTACAATATATATGACATACTCTTTTTTGGATATTTTTTTTATTTGTATTGGCATTATTCAAATTCAAAAAAATTAATTTTTATTGGCTCCTTAATATATTTCTTTTCCTTTATTATCAATTTATTATTTACAAACATAATAATCTATCCTTTAATTTTCTCTTATACAATTGGAGGAATTGTACTAATACTTTCTGCAAGTATGCTTTTAAAGGAAAATATTAAAAAAAGTTTATTTAAAAAAAGCATATTATTCTGGATTAGCTTAGGACTTATAATATTTCATATTGGCTTTATCCCGATAAACATATTATACACCTTAAGATCAATTGAACTAAACTTTTTTTTATCTAAAATTCATCTAGCATTAGTAGTATTAATGTACGGTTGTTTCATATATGGTTTTATTCAAATGAAGGGTAAATTAAAAGACTAGACACAAAATCTCCCCACTTAATCATTAATAAAAATACAAAACTTCAAATTCTTTAAAAAACTGCTTTACAACAACTTATTTTAAATTTAATATCATTACCTAGCGATTAAATTCTAACTCAGAATTAAAAATTAAATCATACAATACTAATTAGATTAATTTAATAAGCTAATTAACACATTTAGCCCACAATACCCTTCATAAGGTAAATTATAAAATGCTATAGTGAGTATACTTTTTTTGTAATATTTTTTTGTTAAAAAAAGTTAAGTTATTACTGTTTAGTAATTTAAAATTATAACTACTTTTAAGGAGAACCCTAAATATTATTTAAAAAATGACAACCAACAATTTAAAAGCAGTTTTCTACGTTTCAATTTCCATTTTATTATATAGCTGTAATAAAGAGTCTATAAACGAAATTGAAATTCAAGAAACCTTAAGCCTACAAGCTAGTGAAAGTGATTACTTAGATTATGGAATCTACTGGTTTAACTCTGAAAATGAATCTACAAAAGGCTATGATGAAAAAAATGATAAAAAAATTGAAGTTTCATCTTCCTATTATGACGCTTCAAAACCTACAGTAATTTACTTTCATGGATGGCAATTAGATAGTTCTATTGATGAATATAATAGAGAAGATTTTCAATTTACAGATAGTGAATATGATACAAATATTAACACTGTAGAAATATGGAAAAGAAAAGGTTGGAACGTAGGAATATTCTACTGGAATCAATTCGCCGATGAATCTGAACTTAAAGATGCAGAAGCAAAAATATGGAGTATAAATGGGCCAAAAAACATGCGTTACAGGCTTAGTGATGGCTCGTATTCAGAAGAGCAATCTCCCACAAGTTCTTTAGCTCAAGAAGCCTACAATCAAATTAGCGAAATAATAGCAGAAAACACAAGTAACGATATTAGATTTGTAGGTCACTCTTTAGGCAATCAATTAGCTAGTTACACTGCATTTCTATTTAGTGAAGCTATTTCCAACAATGAAATTCCTTTAGAAATTATGCCTAATAGACTTGAACTTTTAGATCCTTTTTGGAGCAAAGACGCCAAAAACTATTTAACAGACTATAATGGAGACGGAAGTAATGATTGGACTGGTGAACGTGTTAGATGGTATATTGATGAAATGATTAAAAAAAATAATTTAGCAACTACATGGTATAGTTCCTCATTAATTTTAGATGCTGGAATTGGTGATCAAAATGAATCTTTAAAAGATATTGTAACCTACCAAAGTCAAAGATATTGGTATGTAGATGCTATTAGTATCGGAGAAAAACATGTAAATACAAGACACAGTTATTTTTGGTCTTTAGAATTTGACGCTCCATTAGAAGTTAAAGTTAATTGGCTATTACAAAGAAAGGAGACAGGAAATACAACCGCTTCTGCTTCGACTACAATAGAAAGAATTAGAGAAATGATGGGTGATGAGAATTATTGGGATCAAGTAGAAGGAAGATACACCCCAAGCCCTGAAGATGATAAATTTCAAATAAAATAAAAATACAATTTAATTTTAATACGTATACATTAAAAATTAGACTTAGAGTTTCATTACAAATCAAAGAAAAATACTTTAAGTCTAATTTTTTTACAATTCAGTTTACATATACTACAATTGAGAATAACAATTTAAAAACGAAACATATAAAGTCATTTTTTTGATAAAAAAATAAAGAATGACAACTTACAAAGTACTTATGTTTTTACACTTGTTCACAGTAGCACCGTGTATTTTTATTGGAGCCTATCTATTATTAAATAAAAAAGGAACTAAAAATCATCGAATAATAGGCAAAATTTACTTATCACTAATGTTTTTCACCGCTATGGTAAGTTTATTGATCCCTGCAAAGGTTGGTAGTCAGCTTTTAAATCATTTTGGATGGATTCATTTATTTAGCTTACTAACACTCTATTCCGTTCCCACAGCAATAATAGCCGTAAAAAAAGGAGACATTAAAGCTCATAAAATAAAAATGAGAATGTTATACTTTGGAGCGCTTATAATTGCAGGAGGATTCACCTTAGCACCAGGTAGGTATTTACATAACTTGTTTTTTGAATAAAGAATAAGTATCAAAAAAGTTTAAAACGAAAAAAAGCATTCAATATAAAATTGAATGCTTTTAAATATTATAGAAAAGTAAATATAGCTTATGCTAAAGAAGCAATTTGCTTAGATAATTTACTTTTTAAGTTAGCCGCCTTATTAGAATGAATAATATTACGCTTAGCTAATTTATCAATCATACTAACAACAGTAGGAAATAAAGTTTCAGCCGCTTTCTTATCTTCTTCAGCACGTAACTTTCTTAACGCATTACGCATTGTTTTATGTTGATATTTGTTACGTAAACGTACTGCTTCGTTTCTTCTAATTCTCTTTAATGCTGACTTGTGATTTGCCATTTTATTTTTTGTTTTGTTTAATCAGGATATTATCCTAAATTTTTTAAAAGTAGTCCGTAGGGGAATCGAACCCCTGTTACCAGGATGAAAACCTGGCGTCCTAACCCCTAGACGAACGGACCAAATAATTATGTAATAAAACTTAAATTACTAAAAACAACTTACAAAAGTCATACTTAGTTAATCTGTAGTCCGTAGGGGAATCGAACCCCTGTTACCAGGATGAAAACCTGGCGTCCTAACCCCTAGACGAACGGACCAATATTTTGCGTAATTGCGGATGCAAAAATACAACTATTTTTCACTATTGCAATAGCAAATTATATTTTTTTTCAAAATTAATATGCCTTTGCGAATAATACGCGTTTAGTTGAAGGTTTTCCACTCACGATACACACACCACTTTCTTCTTTTGCTTCTATGGGAATGCAACGTATCGTTGCCTTTGTCTCATTTTTAATTTGTTCTTCTGTTTCTTTTGAGCCATCCCAATGCGCTGCAATAAAACCTCCTTTATTTTCTAAAATTTCTTTAAATTCTTCATAAGAATTTACTTCTGTGATATGATTTTCACGATAATCGAGTGCTTTATTGTAAATATTTTCCTGAATATCTTCTAGTAAAAACTCAATTTTCGCTACAATATCATCTGCATTTATAGTCTCTTTTTCAAAAGTATCTCTACGTGCAACTTCGTAGGTGTTATTTTCCATATCACGCTTACCAATTGCCAAACGAATAGGAACTCCTTTTAATTCATATTCAGCAAATTTAAATCCTGGCTTATATGTATCTCTATTATCAAACTTCACAGAAACACCTTTAGAGCGCAATTCTTTAATCAGTGGATCAACTCTATCTGAAATTTGATCTAATTGTTCTTCCCCTTTATAAATAGGCACAATAACCACTTGTATTGGCGCTAATTTTGGTGGTAACACCAAACCATGATCATCACTATGCGTCATTACTAAAGCCCCCATTAATCGTGTAGAAACTCCCCAAGATGTTGCCCAAACCAATTCTTGCTTACCTTCTTTTGAAGCAAATTTAACATCAAAAGCTTTTGCAAAATTCTGTCCTAAAAAGTGAGAAGTCCCCGCTTGTAACGCCTTACCATCTTGCATTAACGCCTCAATACAGTAAGTTTCAACAGCACCAGCAAAACGCTCGCTTTCCGTTTTAAATCCTTTTATAACAGGCACAGCCATGTGCTCTTGAGCAAAATCAGCATAAACATTCATCATTTGTTCCGCTTCTGCAATTGCTTCTTTTTCAGTAGCATGAGCAGTATGTCCTTCTTGCCATAAAAATTCTGCAGTACGTAAAAATAAACGAGTTCTCATTTCCCAACGTACAACATTCGCCCATTGATTTACTAATATTGGCAAATCTCTATAAGATTGAATCCATTTTCTATAAGTATCCCAAATAATAGTTTCTGACGTTGGTCTAACAATTAACTCTTCTTCTAATTTTGCTTCAGGGTCAACAATTACACCACTACCATCTTCTGCATTTTTCAACCTATAATGTGTTACTACAGCGCATTCTTTTGCAAAACCTTCAACATGGCTAGCTTCTTTGCTTAAATAAGATTTAGGGATAAATAATGGAAAATAAGCATTTTCATGCCCTGTCTCTTTAAACATTTTATCTAAAGCTGCTTGCATTTTTTCCCAAATAGCATATCCATAAGGTTTAATTACCATACAACCTCTAACTCCTGAATTTTCAGCCAAATCGGCTTTAACCACAAGTTCATTGTACCATTTAGAATAATCCTCGCTTCTCTTCGTTAGTTTTTTACTCATTATTGTAAGTTTGGCACAAAACTTGCGCCTTATTATATGAAATAGTTCGGTAAAACTAACTATTTTTACATTGTTCAACAATTAAATTTTTTAATGATGACTCATTCTCCTACCAGTAACAAAATCAGATTCGCAATATACACGCCAATTTTGGCTTTACTTGTAATTTCATGTGGTTCATATCAACAATCATCTTATTATGATAATGATGGTATTTACTCAAATGAAAACCAATATGTTTCAAGGCAACAACCGCAACAGGTTCAAAATACAGAAAACAAGTACGCTACTTATTTCGGACAAAAAGCAGATGAATATCAAGAAATTTTAGATAATGAAGACAATGAAATTTTTACTGATATTGATGGTTATTATAGCCAAGCTTACATTGAGGGAGAAGACGATGTTGTTTATGATGACGAGGTTTATTACGAAGATGACTATTACAATGGTTATGGAAATTGGGGTGATAACCCAACTAGTGTTTCCATTTCGTACAATGATAACTGGGGATACAATGGCTACAATAATTGGGGTTATTACGGTTACGGTTATAACAATTGGGGCTGGGGTGGTTACTACAATGGCTACTGGGGCAGACCTTGGGGATGGAACAACTGGGGTTGGAATAGTTATTACGGCTGGAACGGATTTTACGGATACAATAGACCTTATTACAGCAGATATAACAGTTACAATAGATTCAACAATAGGTATTTAACTTACAATAGAGCTAGAATAAACTCAATAAACGCTAGATATTCTAACAGTAGATCAAACGCGACATCAAGAAGAGCTTCATCTACCACAGGACGTTCATCTGCTACAACTTCTAGAAATTCACAATATAGAACTAGCAGAAGCACAAGAACGCAACCTACGTATACACGTTCAGCGTCTGGAAGAATTTATAGAACTGGCACAACAAGTAGAACATATACTCCCAGAACATCAAGAAGTACAACTACTTCCCGTTCAACATCAAGAACATATACTCCTAGAACATCAAGAAGTAGTTCTACAAGCAGAGCTAGCACACCTTCAAGGTCATCATCTTCAAGCCGTAGTTCTAGTAGAAGCTCTAGCAGCACCTCAAGAAGTTCTGGAAGTTCTAGCAGAAGTTCAAGTGGCTCTAGGTCATCTTCAAGTAGAAGAAATTAATTGATTAAAAATTTATTTAAATTCATAAAATGAAAAAACATATTCTTTTCATAGTAGGACTTACATGCTTTTTTTCAAATGCTCAAAACATTAATGATGTTCTTTTATACAGTAAAGACAACACACAAGGAACTGCCCGTTACCAAGCAATGAGCGGTGCTTTCGGGGCATTAGGTGGCGATTTGTCTTCATTAAATGTAAACCCTGCAGGATCAGCAGTTTTTAACAATAGTCAATTTACTATCTCTGCTTCAAACTACAATGTGAAAAATGAAGCATATATGAACGTTGATTTTGCTCCAAAAACTTCAACAAACGAATTTAACTTCAATCAAATAGGTGGTGTTATTGTTTTAAATAGCAAAAACCCTAATAGCAATTGGAAAAAAATTAGTTTAGGTTTCAATTTTGATAAAGTTCAAGATTTTAATAGCGAATACACAGCTTCTTATAATACAGCAAACGGCATAGATAATTATTTTTTAAGCTTTGCTGATGGAGAACAACTTGGTCTTTTACAAATACAGAATGGAGAATTTATTGAAGAAGCTTATTTAGATATCGGTGCCAGCTTAGGTTTCGGTAGTCAACAAGCCTTTTTAGGTCTATATGGGGGGTTAATTAATGCTATAGACCCTGATGATGAAAATAATATTGCTTACGAAAGCAATGCTACTTATACGACCGTAGATCAAGAATACAGAAAAGTTACGAGCGGGTATAATGATAGATACACGTTTAATATTGGAGGACAATACCGAGATGATCTTTATTTAGGAGCTTCAATAAATATTAATAGTATTTATTATGAGCAACTTAATGAGCTTACTGAAACTGGTTATGATGCAAGTTCTCAAATACAATTTGCATATTTTGACAACTTTTTAATTACCGATGGAAATGCTTTTTCTTTTGACCTTGGAGCTATTAAAAAAATTAATAATAACGTAAGATTAGGTGCTAGTTATAAATCACCAACATGGTACAGACTTGAAGATCAATTTTCACAACAGATTAATTCTGATTTAGCTGACAATGAAATTGACTTTATTAATTTTAATATTGTTAATCTATATGAAAAGTACACCATAAAAGTTCCTAGCGAATTAACAGGTAGTGTGGCAGTTATATTTGGCACTAATGGCTTATTAAGTTTAGATTACAGTTACCAGGATATGTCAAAAGCAGAACTTAGACCAGAAAGTGACCCATCATTTGAAAGCCAGAATGAATTAATAAGCGAAGAGTTGGGAGCAGTATCTACTTTTAGACTTGGTGGAGAATACAGAATTAAACAATTTAGCTTAAGAGGTGGTTTTAGGTACGAAGAAAGCCCTTATAACAACAATACTATTGGAGACTTAACAGGCTATTCCAGTGGTATTGGATTCAATTTTGGACCTAGTAAACTTGATTTGGCTATAAATACATATTCGCAAGATAGTAAAGAATCAGTTTTAAGCACAGATGCTACACCAACTTTAAATGTTGACCGTACAAACACCAATGTAACTTTATCATATACGGTGAATTTTTAATAAATTTAACACCATATAAATTTAATATCTAAAAGACTCACAAAAGTGGGTCTTTATCTTTTTAAACTAAAATGAGTTTGGAGTGGTCTTGCAACAATTAAACCATCTTCTTGATCGCCGGATTCAAACTTAAACCAATAATCAGAAGCTGGCATTTGTTTCCCTACAAAAGTACCATCCCAAGATGTATTAGCATCTAATTGCTTTAATAATTTACCATATCGATCAAAAATGTACACCACAGGATCGTCAAAAGTATCTATACCTTGAATGTTCCATGTGTCGTTAATACCATCACCATTAGGAGTGAAAAATTTAGGATAACCTACCATTAAAAATTCTTCTGGCTCAGTGATTCCACAACCATTCAAATCATTAATAGTAATTGTATTTAAACCTGGCGGGATATCATAAAACTCTGGATCTTCTTGAAATTCACCGTCGTTTAAAGCATATTCGTAAGAACCGTTTCCTCTCAAATCCTCAACAATAACTCTAATATTATTTTGATCAGGATCATTTGAAACATTTGAATTTACAATTACTATTTCTTCTAAAACCGGAATTGTAAATATGGTAATTAAAATATCATCTACATAGGTATCCGCCAAACTTGTAGCTATCTCAACAAAATACCTACCTGAACTCGCTAAGTCAGTTGTTACAATTAGCTCTTCTTCCGCTGGCCCAGTTGCCAAAACTGCATCAATTACTCCATCGTCTTCATAATCAACGCTCCAAGTAACATTTGCTATATCAGGTCCTGCAGGTGACCTTAAAGCACTTAAAGTAATATCTTCATCACCTTCACATGCAAAAATATCGAGCCCCAAAAACTCATCTCTTAACGTACAATCCAGAGCAGTATCTTGATCAGCTTCAACTGAACTACCTGTAAATGTTAATTCAAACGGTTCGGAATCTCCATCAAAATTTGTACTAAAATTATTTATTAAGATATAATACAGTTCGCCTTCTTGAACATCTAACCACTCATCATACGTATTTAAACTCTGCGTAAGATTAGGCATTCCTTCTTGTCCATTTTCAGGATTTACCCCTACACCTGTAAAGCTAGTTTCATTCACCTCATAATTACAACGAATGGGTTGCGCTGTACCATCACTTATAGTGGCGCAATCAACATCAGGACCATAAACAGCAAAATCCCATTCTGCTGTATCAGAAAGGGCTTCAATATCAAAACCAACTTCACCATCAGTTCCTGCTCTAAACACAAACCAAGATGTGTTATGCTCAATATTTGCAGAACTTACACTTCCTTTTTCCAAACAACCAGTTTCCGTAATAACCTCAGGGTCAAAATCTTCAATATCTCCTAAACCATCTGCAGTTCCTAAATACGGAGTATCTGCACATACAGGTATTGCTGTTCTACAATCTGGAGAATTTTGTGCGCTTACCGCAGAAAATAGTGCTAAAAATAGAAGGCTAAAAAATAATTTCATCTCGTTAAAAACCTGTTATACCTATAAATAACATGATTTACGCAATTTTAGTACAATTAGCCTTGAATAATTGCTTTTAATCGATGAAATACGCTTTAAAAGAGAATTACCTTTTTAAAGAAAAATGACTATTTAAGTATTTCGCTTCGGTTCTGGCGCCATCATTATTCACGTACGTGAGTTTAAACCAATAATCAGAAGCTGGCATTTGAATGCCATTATAAAACCCTTCCCAATCAGGATCTGTAGTTGATAATTGTTTAATTAACTTACCGTAACGATCAAATATTAAAACACTTGCATCGGTTAATTCATCCCAACCAGCAATAGACCAAGAGTCATTTATACCGTCGCTATTAGGTGTGAAAAATTTTAAAAAACCAATTACTACAATACTTTCAGAGACTTCACCACAACCATTTAAATCGTTTACGTAAACAATATGCTCACCAGCCAATACATCCTTAAAAATAGGTGATGATTGGTATGCTCCGTTATCAAGTTTATATTCATAATCACCGTTGGTGGTTGTTTCAATAGTCACAGAGTTTTCTTCCTGAAGATCATCAATAATTACGTTTGAAATTTCAGGACTTAAAGACACAATTACCTCAATTTCAAAAGTTTCACTACAAATTATAGCACCTATTGCATTTGTAATGGTTAGCTCATAAACACCTGATGATGGCACATTTATGGTAGCTGTATCTTCACCAGAATCCCACATATAACTGTAACTAGTATCAGGCGTATCATCACCAACAACTACATTAGATTCACCTTCACATTGATACACAACTAATGGAAAATCTTCTTCAATTTCTTCTGAAATAATGAGATTAAAGTCTTGCGAAACGTCATAACACTTTGGGTTTTCAAAAGAGCTTAACCTAACATAGACAGTCTCAGTACCACTAGTTTTAAAATGATTTACATCAAGTGCGTTTTCACCATTTACAGCATCATTAAAAGTTGCATAATACGAAACCACAAAATCGTCTGAACTTTGAGAGCCCAATACTTCAGCATCAAAACTTGTTAAATCAATAAACTCATCATCATAACAATAAGTGGAATCAACTACATCATTTGCAATAGGATTTAGAGTAAAATAAACCTGTACTTCACCAACAATATCTTCGGTAGTTGTACGTACCATAGCTCTATATAAAGCAGACTCAGTAACTTCTAAAGTTGCATTATTTTCTCCAATGATTTGCTCATAACCACTACCAATATCTTTAAACCAATCATAAGAAATCGCATCGCTAGTAGTTGCATCTAATTCTACAAAATCAGACTCACAAGCAGCAATTGGTGGGCCCAATAAAGTATTATTAATAAAACAATCTAAAGCATCATATGGGTTTGCTACAAAAATATTACCAGAGAATTGAATAGAAAAACCTGAGTTTACATTCGAAAAATTATTAATTAATAGGTAATAATCCTCACCAGGTTCAACCTCAAGCCAATCTTCATAATTAATATTTTCGGTATTACCAGTGGGGTCTTCTCCTACCCCAAGAAATTTATTTTCATCATCATTATCTAAAAAATTACAACGAACAGGTTCACCTAAATTATCACAATTATCAGAAGCATAAAGAGCAAAATCCCAATCTTCAGATTCATCTACGCTAATATTAAAACCTAATTGCCCTGACGCGCTTGTTCTAAATCTATACCAAGCCGAGTTAGATTCAATTGCACCCGATAATGTTTTCTCTAAACACCCTGAAGTATCAGCATCATCAAAGTCATCTACTCCATACCCATTTGTACCACTATTTACAGGCGTATTATCGCAAATTGTAACAGCAGTAGAACAATCTGGAGATACTTGTGCTACCAAAAAATTATACAAGAATAAAAAAGTAAAAAGTAGACAATATCTCATTTAAAATTGGTTGAGCGTAAGTTCAAAATTAAAAACACGACAAACGACGCACTAATTAATGTTGTGTAACAAGGTAAACATGCTGTTAAATATTAGATTATGTATATCTTTGCACGACTTAAGAGATGATTAAAAATGAAAATTGATAGCGCAATAGAAGAGCAATTTGACCAAATGGGTGATGATCACATATCTTCTTCTGAAGATACGCCTTTACGCGACAATGCTTTTGCATTAAGTGATGATGAAAAAATTGTCAAAATTAAAGAAAACGTTACTCAAATACTTGAAACACTAGGTCTTGACCTTACAGATGATAGTTTAAAGGGAACTCCTAACCGAGTTGCTAAAATGTTTGTAAACGAAATATTTTCTGGTTTGCACCCAGATAAAAAACCGAAGTCTTCTACATTTGATAACAAGTATAAGTACGGTGAAATGTTAGTTGAAAAAAACATAACACTTTACAGTACTTGTGAGCACCATTTACTACCTATAGTTGGGCGAGCTCATGTTGCCTACATATCAAACGGTAATGTCGTAGGTTTATCAAAAATGAACCGAATTGTAGATTATTTTGCAAAAAGACCTCAAGTACAAGAGCGTTTAAATATTCAAATAGTTCGCGAATTGCAGAAAGTTTTGAATACTGAAGATGTTGCATGTATTATTGATGCTAAACATTTATGCGTGAACTCAAGAGGAATCCGTGATATTGAAAGTAGTACAGTTACTGCAGAATATGGTGGTAAATTTAAAGAGGAAGCTACAAGACGTGAGTTCTTAAATTTTATAAAACTAGAAACTAAATTTTAAAGTTTTTATCTCGAATGCAATTATATAAAAGCCAGCCTTTAAAGGTTTACAATTCATTAAACGGACAAAAAGAAGTATTTGAATCAATTAGCGAAGGCTATGTTGGCATGTATGTTTGCGGACCTACAGTCTATAGTAATGTACACTTAGGTAACTGCCGTACTTTCATGTCTTTTGATATGATTTTTAGATACCTAAAACATTTAGGTTATAAAGTAAGATACGTTCGTAATATTACCGATGCTGGCCATTTAGAGAATGATGCAGACGAGGGTGAAGATAAGATTGCAAAAAAAGCTCGTTTAGAACGTATAGAACCTATGGAAGTAGTACAGCGATATACTGTAGATTTTCATACGATTCTTCAAAAGTTCAACTTTTTACCTCCTAGCATAGAGCCAACTGCTACGGGTCATATTATTGAGCAAATTGAAATTATAAAAGATATTATTGAAAAAGGTTTTGCATACGAGATAAATGGTTCTGTTTATTTTAATGTACCAAAATTTAACGACTCTCATAATTACGGGAAACTTAGTGGTCGTAAGCTTGAAGATATGATATCAAATACTCGTGAGCTTACCGCTCAAGACGAGAAAAAAAGTCCGCAAGATTTTGCCCTTTGGAAAAAAGCAGAGCCACAGCATATTATGAGATGGCCTTCACCTTGGGGAGATGGTTTCCCTGGTTGGCATCTTGAGTGTACTGCTATGAGCACAAAATACTTAGGCAAAACTTTTGACATTCACGGTGGCGGTATGGATTTAAAATTCCCACATCACGAGTGTGAAATTGCACAAGCAGAAGCTAGTAATGGTACTTCACCCGTTAAATATTGGATGCATGCTAATATGCTTACCATGAATGGTAAAAAAATGGCTAAATCAACAGGCAATAACATTCTACCTGAAGAAATATTTACTGGAGAAAATAACATACTCTCAAAAGCTTTTTCACCTACTGTTGTTCGCTTTTTTATGATGCAAGCACATTACACGAGCATATTAGATTTGAGTAATGATGCACTATTAGCATCAGAAAAAGGGTATACAAAATTAATGGATGCTATTAACGCTATTGAAGCTCTGAACACATCAAACACTTCTACTTTTGATGTTAGTGCATGGAGACAAAAGTGTTATGATGCTATGAATGATGACTTTAATTCTCCTACACTTATTGCTCATTTATTTGAAGCTGTTAAACAAATAAATGCTTTAAAAGAAGGTAAAGCTAGCATAACTGAAAGCGATAAAACACTTTTACAAGAAACCTTAAATGCTTTTGTATTTGACGTTTTAGGTTTAGAAAACAAAAATACTTCTGCTACAGACAGTGACAAATTACCTGATGTAGTTTCGCTATTAATACAATTGAGAAAAGAAGCTCGTGACAATAAAGATTTTGCCACATCCGATAAAATTAGAGATCAATTAGCTGCTTTAGGTATCCAACTTAAAGATGGTAAAGATGGCACAACATTTAGTGTATCTTAATACAGATGTTGCTTCATTTTTAATTGATATTCCCCTGGAGAAATATGTTGTTTGGTTTTGAAAACACGGTTGAAATAAGACCTGCTTTCAAAACCACACTCCATATAAATATCTTTTATCTTTCTTTTAGAATTTTGAAGAAGACTTACTGCTAGTTTTATTCTTTCATTATTTATAAAACCAATAGGTGAAAGCCCTAATTCATTTTTAAAAGTGCGATGAAAATGTGACGGACTCATACAAGCCTTTTTACTTAATTCTTCAACAGTTAAAGATTCATGTAGGTTTTCTCTAATATATTTCACAATAAATGTAAGCCTACTCTCCTCGGCTAATGCTAATGTTTCTGGCGTATAAATCATTCGTTCATTAGTCTGCAATATTCTAATAATTAGCTCTCGAAGCATATTATCTACAAAAAAATCTTTTGATTGATGGTTTTCTGTAAACAAAAAAAGTAGTCTTTGTAGTATTTGATATATCCCTAAGTCATTTACAAAATGAAAATTGTAATCCATTAACCCCCACTCATTACCGTTATCTTTCGGCATATTTTCATTCATTAACCTTAGCACATTCTTAATTTTATCTTCAGAAATAGCCATTGCTAAACATTTTGTTGGGTTTTTATATTTCGCTTCAGGAAAATCAATGCACATGGTTTCATTTGCTGGTAATATTAAAGACTCTCCTGGTAAAAAATCAAATGATTGATGCTCTCGTAAATGCATCACTTTTCTACCTACAATCATACTTGCTAAAACAGGCTGATCAAAACTCAACAGAACCTCGCTAGCTTGTTTATGAGTTTCAAAAATATGCAAAGCTGCACTCTTTAAAGTATAAGAAGTTTTATTTTCAACTAAAGACTCTAATTTTCTATTCTTTAGAAAATCATCGGACAACTCAATCATAACAAATAACGATTTAAATAATTTATCACCTTACATTATATTGAATATATAAAATTATAAGTTAAAAAATCTTAAATTAATAATAAATAGCAGAATTGTACATCAAATTGATAGAATTATTCAATCAATTTAAAAAGATGAAAACTAATTTTATAAGGTGATTGACAATCAACATATAACAATTCATATCACAGAAAATGTTATTAATCTTATAAAATATTTAAACTATGAGCAATATACAAACAGCAGAACGCAACACATTAGAAAAACCAAAATTCAAAAATCAATATGACAATTATATTGGTGGAAAATGGGTTTCACCTACAAATGGAAAATATTTTGAAAACAAATCTCCCGTAGACGGCAACAACTTCACCAAAATTGCGAGGTCAACGTCTGAAGATGTAGAAAAAGCAATTGATGCCGCTTGGAAAGCTGCACCTGAATGGAACAGTTCATCTGCAACCAAAAGAAGTAATCTGCTTTTAAAAATTGCTGATGTTATGGAGAAAAACTTAGAAATATTAGCAAGAGCGGAAACCTGGGATAATGGAAAGGCATTACGTGAAACAATGGCTGCTGATTTACCTTTAGCTATTGATCATTTTAGATATTTTGCAGGAGTTATTAGAGCCGAAGAAGGTTCTGTTAGTGAGTTAGACGCTAATACTGTAGCTTTAAATGTTACTGAACCACTTGGTGTTGTTGCTCAAATAATTCCTTGGAACTTCCCTATACTTATGGCAACGTGGAAGGTTGCACCGGCATTGGCCGCAGGAAACTGCGTTGTATTAAAACCAGCAGAACAAACACCTGTTAGTATTTTGGTTTTAATGGAACTTATTGAAGATATTTTACCAGCTGGTGTATTAAATATTGTAAATGGCTTTGGTGCAGAAGCAGGCAAACCTTTAGCTTCAAGTTCACGAATTAACAAAGTTGCTTTTACAGGTGAAACTACTACCGGACAATTAATTATGCAATATGCGTCAAAAAACATTACACCTGTTACGCTTGAATTAGGTGGAAAATCACCAAATATTTTCTTTGAAAACATTATGGATGCTGATGATGATTTCTTTGATAAATGTATTGAAGGCGCAGTAATGTTTGCTTTAAATCAAGGGGAGATATGTACCTGCCCTTCACGCATGCTTGTTCAAGAAAGTATTTATGACAAATTTATTGAACGCGTAGTTGAGCGTACTAAAGCAATTAAAATCGGCCATCCGTTAGACCCAACAACCATGATGGGTGCACAAGTATCAAATGATCAATATGAAAAAATACTAAACTATATTAAAATTGGTAAAGAAGAAGGTTGTGAACTTATCACGGGTGGCGAAGCTGCTTACAATGAAGGTTTAGAAGGTGGTTATTACATTCAACCAACTATATTAAAAGGAAATAATAAAATGCGTGTTTTTCAAGAAGAAATTTTTGGCCCCGTATTATGTGTCACTACTTTTAAAGACGAAGCAGAAGCTATTGAAATAGCAAATGATACACTATATGGTTTAGGTGCTGGTGTTTGGACTAGGGACACACACCAAGCATATCAAATATCGCGTGCTGTGAAAGCGGGTAGAGTTTGGGTAAACTGCTACCATTTATACCCTGCACATGCTCCTTTTGGTGGTTACAAAAAATCTGGGATAGGTAGAGAAAATCATAAAATGATGCTTAGCCACTACCGTCAAACTAAAAACATGCTAATTTCTTACGACAAAAAAGCGCAAGGATTCTTTTAAAAAAAATGATATGAATGTACCAAGAGTCTTAATTACCGATGAAGCAAAAAACATAGTATCACAACTAAAAGCCACACATGGTGAACTTATGTTTCACCAAAGTGGTGGTTGCTGTGATGGCTCTGCTCCTATGTGTTTTGAGAAAGATGATTTAATCTTAAATGAAAATGATGTTTTTTTAGGTATCATAGCAGGTTGCGAATTTTACATGTCAAAAGATCAATTTGAATATTGGAAACACACCCAACTATTAATTGATATTGTTGAAGGCCGAGGTGCTAGTTTTTCTTTAGAAATACCTTTAGGTTATCGGTTTATGACTAAATCACGTTTATTTACCGAAGTTGAAGAAAAACATTTAAAACCTATTTCTTTTGCTACAACATAATTATTAAATAATACTTAAAAACCCGCTATTCAGCGGGTTTTTCTTTTTTAGATTATTGTATTTTTGTTTAGAATATTTTCTGAATGAAAAAAATATTAATCGCTCCATTTATTTTGCTAGTTCGTTTTTACCAAGTGGTAATTTCACCTTATACACCAGCAAGTTGTAGGTATGTACCAACTTGCTCACAGTATACACTTGAAGCATTAAAAAAGCATGGTTTATTTAAAGGTGGTTGGCTAAGTTTAAAACGTATTATAAGTTGTAATCCTTGGGGAGGAAAAGGTCACGACCCTGTACCTTGATTAAATTAACCATTTACTTTTTATAAATTTATTTTTTCTTTACACAGCAACTGGCTGTCTAGCTGGTATTTTCTTATCTTAGCCCTTCAAAATTATTATAAATGTACTTTTTAGGTATTACTTGGAATCCGAATGACACTTTATTCAACATCGGTTTCATCCAAATAAAATATTATAACCTACTTTGGATCGCCGCTTTTGCTGTGGGATGGTATATAATGAAGAAAATTTTTCTGAAAGAAAATAAAACGCTTGAACAATTAGATTCTCTTTTTATTTATACTGTTTTAGCAACTATGTTAGGTGCTCGTTTAGGTCACGTTTTCTTTTATGATTGGGCGTATTACCAAAATCATTTATTAGAAATTTTACTACCAATTCGCGAAACAGCCGATGGCAATCTATTTGGTTTTATTAGTGGTTATGAATTTACTGGTTTCACTGGGCTTGCTAGTCACGGCGCAACGATAGGTATTATACTTGCTATATTTCTATACACTAAAAAACACCCTGAATTTAAAGTTTTATGGATTTTAGATCGTTTGGTAATACCATCAGCAATTGGTGCATTTTTTGTTCGTCTGGGTAACTTTTTCAACTCTGAAATTGTTGGTAAAACGGTAGAAAAGTCATTTATATTTGCAACAAAGTTTGTTCGTAATTCTGATGATTTACCTGCTTATAGAGCAATGCAATTAACTAAAGCAAAAACTGCAAATGTTGCTTATGATTTAATTGAAAACAACCCTAAATACGCTGATGTTTTAAATGCTATTCCATATAGGCATCCAGGACAATTATACGAAGGCATTTGTTATATTTTTGTGTTTTTAATTTTATCGTATTTCTACTGGAAAACTGATAAAAAAGATAAACCAGGATTCTTATTTGGTACATTTTTAGTGCTTTTATGGTCTGTTCGTTTCTTTGTTGAATACGTAAAAGAACGCCAAAACTCACTTGACGCATCCATGGAAGTATTAGCTATTGGGCAATGGCTAAGTATCCCTTTTATTATTATTGGCCTTTATTTCATGTTCAGACCAACTAAATCATAATTAAATGTTTAGAACGTTATTTGTTATACTTTTCTGCGCTTCAATCTGCATTACTTCATGTAAAGATGAGCAAAAAAATATTGTAAAAACTGAAGCGGTAATCTTTGAAAAAGAAGGTGAGCTTAAAATTTATAAAGAAAAGACAGATTCTATAATTGCGCAATTTGATATTGAAATTGCTGACAGTGATTATGAAACTGAAACAGGATTAATGTACCGAGAGTCAATGAAAAAAGATTGTGGTATGCTTTTTATTTTTCCTGATGTTGCTATGCATTCTTTTTACATGAAAAATACTGAAATCCCATTAGACATTATTTTTATTGATGAGAATATGCGCATTGCAAGTTTTCAAGAAAATGCCGAACCACATAACGAAATAGGATTATCATCTCAAGTTCCTGTAAAATATGTTTTAGAATTAAATGCGGGCTTAGCACAAGAACTTCTTTTAGAAGTTAAAGATAGTATCTCTTTTACAAAACAATAAATTTCCACTACCAGATGAATGACTATTTAATGGATAGCGTAACATCTGAACGTTTATTATTCAGAAAAATCACTTCTAATGATTTTGAAAAGTGGTTGCCCTTTCATAAAGACAAAAGAACTTCTGAATTTTGGTCAGGACTACCAAAAAACCCAATAGAAGCTTGTCATCAAGATTTTGATCGAACATTGTTTAGATATGAAAATAATTTGGGCGGCAAACTTGCGCTGATTAACAAAAGTAATGGTGAATTTATTGGCTTGTGTGGTTTATTGGTTCAAAAGGTCAATAATATAAAAGAAATTGAAATAGCCTATTCACTTCTGCCTGAATATTGGTATAAGGGTTTTGCAACAGAAGCGGCTCAGAAATGTAAAATATATGCGATTGAGAATAAATTAGCTAAGTCATTAATATCTATAATACATATTGACAATAAACCATCACAAAAAATCGCTCAAAATAACTTGATGAATATTGACAAAACAACCACATACAATAACAATCCTGTTCATATATTTAGAGTTCATATTTAATTTTCACTTACACAAGCATGCAACACTTTACAATATTTATTAATAACACTACTGATACATCAAGTTTCATTAACGGTATACTTGAAAAAAGAGCTACTTCTGTATTTGAGAAATTTAACGCTTTAAAAGGTTCAATTCTATCAAAAAGCAAAATAGATGAGTTTATTAATGAAGAAGAAAAACATGATATTAAAACGGTTACAGAAGGACTTTCACAGACCTTAAAGTCAATGTCTAGTGGTGAGCAAAAGAAAATTGTTTTAAAACATTTACTCACAACCAATCTTGACTATATAATCTTAGATAACCCTTTTGATAATTTAGATTTTAGCTCAAAAGAGCAACTTAAAATCACACTTAAAGAGTTAGCTTCTGAGATTACTTTTATTCTACTTATCAGCAGAAAAAGTGACGCCTTAGATTTTATAAAAAATGAATTTAAATTTCAAACTAATGGTAATTTAACTGAAGTTGAAAAAAATGAAGAAACTATAATTCATAAAGACTATTTTAAATTTAAAATACCAGGACCATTAGAAAAAATAGCTTACACCGATGACATTTTAATTTATTTAAATAACGTATCTGTAAGTTATGAAGACAAACCAATAATTACTAATATTAATTGGGCAATTAAAAAAGGAGAGTTTTGGCAGCTAAAAGGTAAAAATGGTAGTGGAAAAACTACGCTACTATCTATGATTACTGGTGAAAACAGTAAGGGTTATGGTCAAGATTTGTATTTATTCGGAAAAAAGAAAGGTAGCGAAGAAAGCATCTGGGATATCAAGAAAAAAATAGGTTACTACTCTCCTACTTTAACCAATAATTTTTATGGTGAACACACTGTGCAACACATGCTTATTTCTGGCTTAAATGATTCTATTGGCCTATACAAATACCCAACTGAGACACAAATTAGCTTAGCACAAGAATGGCTTAATGTTTTAAATATTCAACACTTAAAAAATAGTATTTTTATTGAACTACCCATTGGACAACAACGATTAATAATGGTAGCTAGAGCAATGATAAAGCATCCTTTATTACTAATACTTGATGAGCCTACTGAAAATTTAGATGATGAAAGTGCTTCTTTATTTGTTGCCTTAACAAATAAAATAGCTCAAGAAAGCACAACAACCATATTATTTGTTTCTCATAGAGATGAACCTGGTTTACTGCCTGAAAATATATTTGAATTGAAGAAAAGCAAAAGTGGCTCTTACGGAACTATTATAAAATAAAAGAGAGCTAAAATAAGCTCTCTTTCAAAAAAAGTATAAAATTTAATTGTCCTGAAACAGTTCACTAGGGATAACTAACTCCTATATTTGAAACAAGTTTTGTTTTTCAATAGCTTTCAACTCCTATATCGCTAGCCTAAAGTTTAAAAAACAAATAGATCTTTACGATTATCAAGATTAAGTTCTACTCTAATTACTACTATTTCACATCTTAATTTATTCGGAAACATTTAGCCATTGAAGACTTAACTTAAAAAAATCTTCAAGAAGTGGTTTACTAAGATTTTTAGTTTTTGTAAATAAAAGTATCACAACAACCTTATTACAGGCATAAAATATTCAACAATCAAATTAAATATAATCTCCTGCTTCACAAAAACTTATTTGAAAAAAAAATCAAAATAAGCCAATCCTAAATAATTAAAGTTTCTGCAACATTTGTAAGGAGCGCTTTTTAATGACTACTAATAAAAAACGAGTTTCTCCTGAACCTCATTTTTAGCCGTTTACCTATAAATCAAAATCTGTGATACTTCCGTGATACTTTTTAACTTCATTCGTATTTAATTATGAAAAACATCTTAATAATTGAAGATGATTTAGAAATAGTACAACTATTAGAAATTCATCTTACCGACCAAACATACAAAACCTCAAAAGCAACCGATGGCGCAATGGGACTTAAAATGGCCCTTGAAAATAATTACGATCTAATTATACTTGACTTAACACTGCCAAGTATGAATGGTATTGAAATATGTAAAAATGTTAGAGCCGAAAAAAGCACTCCTATTATTATGCTAACAGCAAAATCTGAAGAGATAGACCGTGTATTAGGACTTGAAATTGGAGCTGATGACTACATTACCAAACCTTTTAGTATTCGTGAACTTTTAGCGCGTATAAAAGCAGTTATGCGAAGAACAAATACTATTAAAGAAGATAAAAAAGATTCTTCATTAATTACCATTGACGGCTTAAAAATTGATGTAGACAAACGCAAAGTTTTACTTAACGAAGACAAAATAGAACTTTCTCCAAAAGAGTTTGAACTACTGGTTTTAATGGCTAACAATCCAGGGAGAAATTACTCAAGAACAGAATTATTGAATATTATTTGGGGATATAATTTTAACGGTTATGAACATACTGTAAACTCACATATAAACAGACTAAGAGCTAAAATAGAGTCTGACATGGCAAACCCACATTACATACTCACCACATGGGGAGTTGGTTACAAATTTAATGAAGATATATACTCATGAGTACAGAATACAAAACACTTACCCCTAAGTTAATTAAAAAACTATGGCTTGCATTTGGCTTTTTAGTACTATTGATGGGCGTCTCTTATATATTTATAACGGGTTATTACGCTAATAAATACAATAAGGCTACCATACAGCAAGTAAATGCAAATGTTGCAAACCATGTAATACAAGAGAAATTTTCAAATGCTTCACCATTTTTAGAAGATGGAAGTGTAAACAAACAATTGTTTGGTGATTTGATGCATGATATGATGGCAGTAAATCACAGTATTGAGGTTTACCTATTAAATGACATTGGTGAAGTTTTATATTCTGTGGTGCTTGATAATGACAGTTCAGTAACCAAAACAGTAGCATTAGCACCTATTAAAAAATTTATAGCTGCAGATGGTAAAATATTTATTGAGGGTGATGACCCTAGAAATCCAGATTCAAAAAAAATATTCTCTGTTGCACCATATAGTGTTGAAGAAAAAAAAGGCTTCGTATACATTATTTTAACAGGAGAAGATTTTTTAAATATTAGCGAAAACCTATTAAGCTCATATTTTAAACAATTAGGTTTTGGAGCAACACTTTTAACTATGGTATTCTCTGCAATAATTGGTTTGTTGAGCATCTGGTTCTTAACTAAGAATTTACGAATCATTACAAATACTGTTATTAGGTTTAGAGAAGGAGATTTAAATGCAAGAATTGAAAACCCAGAAGGTTCAGATATTGAAGTATTTGCACATTCGTTTAATGATATGGCAGACACAATTGTTGATAATATGGAAAAAATGAAATCAGTTGATACACTTAGAAGAGAATTAATTGCAAACGTATCACACGATTTACGTACACCGTTAGCAATTTTAAAAGGATACATTGAAACTTTACAAATTAAGAAAGATTCATTATCAGAAAAAGAAAAGGATAACTACTTGCAAATTACACATGATAATGTAGACAAATTATCTAATTTAATTAATCAGTTATTTGAGTACTCTAAACTAGAAGCTGAACAAATATCACCAATTAAAGAACCATTTTCTATCACCGAACTGTCTTACGATTTGATTGCTAAATTTAAAGTTATCGCTCAGAAAAAAGAAATAATCTTAACATTAGATTGTCCTGAAGAAAACTGTTTGGTTTTTGCCGATGTAAGTTTAGTTGAAAGAGCATTACAAAATCTTCTTGAAAATGCTATTAAGTATACTGATCCTTATGGGGCCGTAACTCTTTCATTAAGCAAATTATCTAAAAATATTGAAATTAATATTTCAGATACCGGAACAGGAATACCTGTAAATGAACAGCCTTTTATTTTCGATCGTTACAAACAAGTTGATAAAGCTAGTAAACAAGGTTCTGGCTTAGGTTTAGCAATTGTTAAAAAGATAATGGATTTACATGAAACTACGATTACAGTTTTAAGCAAGCCTAAAGAAGGAAGTTCTTTTGTATTTAATTTACCAGCATATCAAGGTTAATTAAGTACCAAATAGCTCTAATATTAAAAAGCCTTAGAAACCTTAGTTTCTAAGGTTTTTTAATTATCTAAAATCATAACTAATTCATTATTTACTACAATTAATAATAAACAACATTAAAAATCTAACTAACAACTTTAACTAGCTCTTACTAAATAAATAAAGCCCTGAAAGTTATACTTTCAGGGCTTCATTATTATAATTTAAAATGAAAATTAGAATCTATTCTTCTTTTCCACCTTTTTGAATTTTACTTTTTAATGTATCAAACATTACAGGAGTTGCAATAAATAATGAAGAGTATGTACCTACTAATACACCTATAATCATTGCAAACATAAATCCTCTTAATGAATCTCCACCAAAAGCGAATATTGCGATAAGCACAATAACAGTAGTTAATGAAGTATTCAGTGTTCTACCTAATGTACTGTTTAATGCTAAATTTGTGTTTTCACCAGCTTTCCAACCTCTTTCACCAACTATTTCTCGAATACGATCAAATACAACCACCGTATCATTCAGTGAGTAACCAATTACAGTTAAGATTGCCGCTATAAATGCTTGATCAATCTCCATATTAAAAGGCATTATTTTTCCGAAGATAGAGAATATGCCCAATACAATTAAAACATCATGGAAAACTGCAACTACAGCACCTAATGAGAATTGCCATTTACGGAAACGGAATAAGATATATAAAAATACCACTGCTAATGAACCTATAATTGCCCATAAAGCATTGTTCTTAATATCATCTGCAATAGTAGGACCTACTTTTACAGATTGCATAATACCTACCGTTTTTACATCACTAGCAACAGTAAACTCTTCATAAGTTAATCCGTCTGGCAAATATTTCTGTAATGTTGTATAAAGCTTTTTTTGAATTTCATTATCAACCTCAATACCTTCAACCTCTACTTTATAAGGTGTTGTTATTTTCACTTGATTGTCATCACCAAAAGTTTTCACATTAGTACCACTACCAAATACACTGTTTAATTCTGTTGCCATTTCAGAAGGACTTACAGCCTGTTCAAAACGAATTTGGTAAGAACGACCTCCAACAAAATCAACACCTTGCTGTAAACCAGGACCGAATAGTAATGAATACAACCCAACAACAACTAAAGCTGATGATAAAATATATGCGATTTTTCTTTTAGATAGGAAATCAACATTAATATTTTTAAATAAGTTTTTAGTAATTCCTGTTGAGAATTCTAATTTTCTGTCTTTACCAGATAAGTACCATTCGATTAACAATCTTGTGACAAATATCGCTGTAAATAAAGAAGTTAAAATACCTATAATTAAAGTAGTAGCAAAACCTTTAATTGGTCCTGAACCAAATATGAAAAGAATAATTGCAGTAAGACCAGTTGTAATGTTTGCATCTAAAATAGATGATAATGCGTTACTAAAACCATCTGCAATAGCTAAGGCTTTACCTTTACCATTTGCAATTTCTTCTTTTATACGCTCAAATATAAGTACGTTCGCATCAACCGACATACCAATTGTTAATACAATACCAGCAATACCAGGTAATGTTAATACAGCTTTTATACTTGTTAATACACCAAATATTAATAAGATGTTGAATAATAAAGCAATATCGGCAAAGGCACCTGCTTTACCATAATAGAAAATCATCCATAACAACACAAATAACATTGCAATTGCAAATGAATTGAAACCACTTGTAATTGCTTCTTGACCTAATGAAGGACCAACAATTTCTGATGCAATAATTTCTGCTCTTGCAGGTAATTTACCCGCTCTAAGAACATTTGCAATATCTTTTGTTTCATTGATTGTGAATGTACCTGTAATTTCAGTACGTCCACCAGATATACCACCTACTACAGAACAACCTGGAGCAGTGTACACTTTATTATCAAGTACAATTGCAATACCAGTACCATTAACATTAGCATCACTTGTAAGTTTTTGCCAATCTTTAGCACCTTTAGTATTCATACTCATACTAACTGCAGGTCTGTTACTAGTATCGAAAACATCACTAGCATCACTAACAACATCACCACTAATCCTTGGAGCAGCAGCTCTATTTGATTTTAAAGCATATAGTCCAACTACTTCAGCTCCTTCAGTTGGTCTTTCCCATAAGAATTTTACAAATTGTAATTCTTTAGGAATAATTCTTTTAATTTCTGGCATATTTAAATATGCGCTTATTTGAGCTGTATCATTAACTGATGCTCTAATAAATGAGAAACCATTTGGATCTGCAGGAATTAATAAATCAATTAATGGATTTACTTGACTAGCAAAATCAATAGAATCTTGAGATACATCTGAAAGTAAAGAATCTATCTCAGACTCTTGTTTAGAAACCGTTTCTGGCTCTTCAACCTCAACAATAGTTTTTAATTTTTCATTTACATCGTATAAGAATCTACTTAAATATTGATTGTCTGGTCTGTAAGTTTCCCAGAATTCTAATTGCGCTGTACTAGAAAGTAACTCTTGTGCTCTTGCTATATCTTTAGCTCCTGGTAATTCAACCAAAATACGACCTGAAGTACCTTCTCTTTGAATGTTTGGTTGAGAAACACCAAAACCATCAATACGTTCTCTTAATACTTCAAAAGCAGACACAATTGATTCGTCAATTTTAGTTCTAATGATAGGCTTTACCTCGTCATCAGACATTTGAAAATTAACAACATCACTTAATCCTTTATTAGCAAAAATTTCAGGAGAAGCTAATTTTGAATCTCCTTTTAAGTTTTCAAAAGCTTCAAAAAATAGATCTACATACGTATCACTACTATTTTTTGATGCTGTATCAGCTTCAGCTAAAGCCTTGTTAAAAGCTAAATTTTTAGTGTTATTTGCTAATCCTTTTAAAATATCTTTTACTGATATTTGTAAAGTAACATTAATACCACCTTTTAAATCTAACCCCTTGTTAAGCTCTTTTTTCTTCGCATCATTATAGGTTGTAAAACCTAAAATTGATTCATCTCCAATAGAGTCTAAATACTTGACTTCTAAATCTTTTCTTTGACTTAGGTAATCACTTTCAGTACTAGCTATACTGCTTGCTGCATTACTTGCCGCTTTCTTCTCAACACTGTTCGCGATGAACGTGTATGATAACTGGTAAATACTTACCAATCCAAACAAAAAAGCGAAAAGCTTTATAAGACCTTTATTTTGCATTAGTTACTATATTAATTTCTGGTTTTTTTTGTAAGCGTGCAAATATATCATTAAAGAAAGGAAATGACAATAATTTTTTGCATTTATAAGCAAGGGCAGTTATCACATTGACAACTGCCCTTTCAATTTTATTAAAATAAAGCATTAAAGCTCTAACAATGCATTTGTTTTCTTAACTCCTGCAGCACTTTCTTGTATCTTTGTTTTGTCAGCGTCACTTAATGGAATATCAACTATTTGCTCGATTCCGTTTTTACCTAAAATAACTGGAACACCAATACAAATATCGCTTAAATCATACTCACCTTCAAGATAAGCTGAACATGGGAACATTTTCTTTTGATCACAAGCAATTGCTTGAACCATACTAGAAACCGCAGCACCTGGAGCATACCAAGCACTTGTACCTAGTAATTTTGTTAATGTAGCACCACCAACTTTAGTATCAGCCGCTACTTGCTCTAATCTCTCTTCTGACAAAAATTCAGAAACTTTAATGCTATTACGTGTTGCATGCCCAGTTAATGGAACCATACCTGTATCACTGTGTCCACCGATAACCATACCGTCAACATCTGAAATTGGAGCCTCTAAAGCTTCAGCTAAACGGTATTTGAAACGTGCGCTATCTAAAGCACCACCCATACCTATAATTTGATTTTTAGGAAGACCTAAAGTTTTGTGTACTAAATACGTCATTGTATCCATAGGGTTACTTACAACGATTAAAATACAATTAGGAGAATGCTCAATAATACTAGAAGAAACCATTTTCACAATTCCGGCATTAATACCTATTAACTCTTCTCTAGTCATACCTGGCTTACGTGGAATACCTGATGTGATTACAGCTACATCACTACCTGCTGTAGCAGCATAATCATTAGTTATACCTGTAATTTTTGTATCAAAACCATTTAAAGAAGCTGTTTGCATTAAATCCATTGCTTTACCTTCTGCATAGCCCTCTTTAATATCTAATAATACTACTTCAGATGCAAAATCTTTAATCGCAATGTACTCAGCACAACTTGCACCAACAGCACCTGCTCCTACTACTGTAACTTTCATTTTATATTTTTTTGTATTGAATTTATTATATTCAAAAGTACTGAAATTTAATAGAATAACTGTTGTAGAAATTGTTTTTTAAACGACGTCTTTGTTAGTTTTTACTTAAAATTAAAACCCTCTTTTGTTAAAAAAACCTACCATATATCGAAAAATCAATCCAATTAACACCGTACATCGAAAAAAAAATTGAAAACCAGTCATCTTCACTAAATTTAAATTCCCAAATTAAACCTACTTATTATGAAAAAGCCCCTGTTTTTCATGGCACTTTGTGCTACAACAGTTTTTGTGAGCTGTTCAAAGACTACCACAATTAATGATGATCCAATTATTGGTATTTGGACAAATACCATAGAACTTAATTCATCTACTACAGAGAAAACTTCAGAAACTGAATACGAATGGATTTTTAATGATGCCTATTTAGGCCGTTACCACGAATATAGTGACGACGTATTAATTATGCAGACAGATTTTTCTTGGAGTATTGAAAATGGCTTATACACAATTCAATACCCAGGAACCGATTTACCTGAAGAAACTGCCACACTAATAGAGTCATCTACACTACAAGACAGTGACGGCGAAATATTAGCCACTAGAGAATAGTTATAATAAAAAAAAAAAAAAAAAACGTATTAAGTAATTTATGAATTTTCAAAATGACTTAATACTCATTGTGTACGCATTTCTGAAAAAACTTCTGTAAGCATTCCAGACAATTTTTTTTCTGAGATAGGCTTTACGATATACCCTGTTAACTCTTCGTATTCTAGTGCACGCTTTTTATCTGCTGGCATTTCTGAAGATGTTACTAAATAAATAAAGATTTTATCATCAAAATTTACTTTTAGCTTTTTGAACTCATCTAAAAAGCCCCAACCGTCTAAAAATGGCATATTAACATCTAAAAGTATAACTTTAGGAGCTAGCTGCTTATCTTCATCACACTTTCTTATAAAGTCTAAGGCCTGTTCACCATCAGTAGATGTGTAAATTTCCACTCCGTTTGAGAGCTCTCTTAACACTCTTTGTATAAGGTATAAGTATATTTCATCATCATCTACAATTAATACATTTTCTTTTCCCATATTAAAATTTAATTTTGAATGTTGTTCCCTTTCCTACTATACTTTCAACACTAATTTGAGCGTTCAAAGCTTCAAGTTGTGATTTTACTAAAAATAACCCCATACCCTTCCCAGAAGTATTGCGATGAAACCTTTTGTACAACTTAAACATATTTTCACCATGTCGGTCTAAATCTATTCCTCTACCATTATCTTTTACATAAAGCACTTTACGTGAATCTTCAATTTTGGTTGAAAAAATTATATGAGAATCCACATCATCCTTTTTATATTTTATCGCATTAGATAATAAGTTCTGTATAACACTTTTTAAGTAAAATTTTGAAAAATTTATCACATTCCAAGCTTCCAATTCTAATATTACATTAAAATCACCTAAAAGTGTTTCAGGAAAATCATTTTTAATTAATGCTATTTGGTCATTTAACTCAATAGACTCTATAACAACCTCGTTCTGCTCAAGAATAGTCACGTATTCTCTAATATCCTCTGTTAAAACTGTTACACTTGTTGATACATCGATTAACTTAGGAAGCAATGTTCTCACATTATCTATATTATCTTCCTTCTTAATCATATCAACAATTATCGACATACTAGTAACCGGAGCTCTTAAATTATGACACACCAAATAATTAAACTCTTTCAATTGATTATTTCTAACTTTTAATCGAGTATTGATCTCTTTTATCTTATTGTTTGTAATCTGCAATTGTTCTTTATTTTTTTCCAATGAATTGTTTTTTTCTTGCAATTCAACATAAAACTGACCTTCTCTTTCCCTGCTTTTTACAAAAGTAAATGCAATTATCGCCAAAGTTAATATTGCGAAACAGTTGAAAATCACAAACTCATTATAAACATGGCCTAGCGTTTTTTTTAATAGTTTAGGATAAATTTCATGAACAATTATCCAATTAGAGGAACTTATAACTTCTGGCTGACTTTTTAAGTTTCCTCCTAGTTTTGATAGCGTATTCTCTAAGGAAAAATTTTCAAAAGTCCATAAACTATTTTTTTCAATAAAACTTGACTCATGATTAGCAAAACCTTCAATATTTAAACTGAATTTTTCTAATACTTCTTCTGAGTCATTTTTTAATTTATAACCCAAATCTAATGACGTGGTATTTGAGGTTATAATATTATAATCGTCATCTATTAAATAAAAGTTACTATTTGATATTTGCGATTTTAAAAGACTCAAAATTCTAGTCATTTTAAAATTTATGACAACAACACCTATTTTTTTATCTGTTGAATCAAAAATTGGAGCAATTCCTCTTAAAACTGGTTTATATGGCCTTTCATACACTCCATTTTCTTTATTTAAATCAATTGAAGTAAGATAAATTTGTCCTTTTTTCAACTTAAGACCATTAATAACATAGTCTCTATCTGACTTATCTTGCAGCATTCCACGAACCATATCACCCCCACGCTTCCTTTCATACCTAACAAATTCACGTCCGTTTACATCTATAAAACGAAATTGATCATAATCTGTAAATCCATTTATAAAATTAATGTAAGGACCTATAAAACGAGATCGGTTTTTACTGGTATTAAAACCTACAGGATATTCAATATTACTCCAATATTGTGTGGAATAAATTAGAGAATTACATAAATCGGATAAAAAATTCTTTTTATAAGCTACTCCCCTCTTTTCTATTTCCTCTAAATTCAAGTACTGTTCTTTCTTTTGAACTACACCTAGAATAATGGACAATACCAATAATGGAATATATAAAAGAGTAAATATTTTAAAAAACTTTCTCCACATAAAATACAACAGATTACATCAATTTTTTACTTTAATCCAAAACCAATTACGGGAGACACTTTGAGTAAATATAATTAATTTTAGATTCAAATATAATAAAAAAGGTGTTTTTTATTTATAAAAAACACCTTTTAAAGTAGTAAAAATACTACATATATATTTCAATAATTATCATACAAAATAAGCAAGTAAAAATCTTACTTACATCAAGATAATCACCTAAATCCAAAGTTTACACCTACTGACAAACTATTAAATTCCGCTATTGCATAATCCGCATGAAGTCTAAAGAATCCTAATTTTAATTTAGTACCGATATTTGCCGTAACACCACTAGCTTCCTTAGTTAAAGAGAAAGGATCTGTAATTGTTTGCTGAAAAGGACCTGAAGTTACTTCGTAAGTTCCTAAAACATCTGTTTCTGATTTACCCGTTAAATAACCAATACCACCATAAAAATTGATTATTGGCATTTTTGTAGATACAACAGCTTGAAAAACCCACGTATTTACATCCGTTTCTATTCTTTGATCTTCTCCTGACACAATACCTGTATCTGTAAAATCATAACTTCCATCTAAGTGCGTATACCCTATAACACCAGAAATTGCAATTGGCCATACTTTTTCTAAAGGTAACAAACTCGTAAACTCATGTTGCAATCCTACACCATAAAAACCCATTGATGCATTATCTGTATCTATTTTTGGCAAAAATCGCGCTTTAACTTCAAAACCCTTAATTAAACCTACACTTACTTGAACAAATGCTGATGGAACAAAATTTATATTTTCCGATGCCAAACCTGTTGGAAGCTCAAATTCTTCTCTAAAAAGTCCATTTTCATCTTCTACATACACCATAACATTTTCAATATCACCTAAACCTGTAGAAACAGATTTTGAAGTACTGCCATCAACAAATTGAAGATTATCATAGTCTGCTGTATTTAAAACAAAAGCTTTTTTATCTTCATTATTTTTAAAAGAAGCCCCATTTGCTATAATTGAAATTTCAAAACCCGCCAATGGTTTTGAACTTGCCGAATTATACCACCCATTGGATATACTGTAAATTAAGCCTTCAGAAACTGGTGCCATATAATCGTTTGTAAAGCGTTCCGCATCATCTACGCCGGCCGCAAAAACTTCATTAATATTAGCTTGAGACATTAGTAATGTACTGCACAACAGTAACACAAAAAATAAAATAGATTTCATAATTTTTACATTTTGCCTTAAAACTAAAAAACTCGCACTGTTAGTGCGAGTTTTTGTTGTGTAACTATATTTTTTTATGCATCAATGTTCGCATAAACAGCATTTTTCTCAATAAACTCTCTACGTGGCGGAACTTCATCACCCATCAACATAGAAAATACACGATCCGTTTCCGTAGCATTATCAATAGTAACTTGTCTTAATGTTCTAAACTCAGGGTTCATTGTTGTATCCCATAATTGTTCAGCATTCATCTCACCAAGACCTTTGTAACGTTGTATACCAACACTACCATTAAAACTCTCAGCGATTTCGTCACGTTCTTGATCATTCCAAGCGTAACGTTTTTTCTGTCCTTTTTTAACTAAATATAAAGGTGGCGTTGCTATATATACATGACCGCCTTCAATTAATTCTCGCATATATCTAAAGAAGAATGTAAGAATTAATGTTTCAATGTGGCTACCATCGACATCGGCATCACACATGATTACTACTTTATGATATCTTAATTTATCTAAATTTAAGGCCTTACTATCTTCTTCTGTTCCGATAGTTACCCCTAAAGCTGTGTAAATATTTTTAATTTCTTCGTTTTCAAAAACCTTGTGTGTCATCGCTTTTTCAACATTCAAAATTTTACCTCTTAATGGCAAAATTGCTTGAAACATACGATCACGCCCCTGTTTAGCAGTACCACCCGCCGAATCTCCCTCTACAAGGAATACTTCACAATTTTCAGGATTTTGGTCAGAGCAGTCTGATAATTTTCCAGGTAAACCACCTATACTCATTACCGTTTTACGCTGTACCATTTCACGCGCTTTTGTTGCTGCGTGACGTGCTGTTGCCGCAAGAACTACTTTTTGAATAATAGTTTTTGCATCTTCAGGATTTTCTTCTAAATAATTCGTTAGCATTTCAGACACTGCCTGACTTACTGCACTTGAAACTTCTCTGTTACCTAACTTAGTTTTTGTTTGCCCTTCGAATTGTGGCTCACCAACTTTTACAGAAACAATAGCCGTTAAACCTTCTCTAAAATCATCACCTTGAATTTCAAATTTTAGCTTATCTAACATTCCTGAAGCATCAGCATACTTTTTTAAAGTACCTGTTAAACCTCTTCTAAAACCAGATAAGTGCGTACCACCTTCATGTGTATTTATATTGTTTACATATGAATGTAAATTCTCAGTATACGAAGTATTGTACACCATAGCAACTTCAACAGGAATTCCGTTTTTCTCACCCTCCATAGATATCACTCCATTGATCAGTGGCTCACGATTTCCGTCTAAGAATTTTATAAATTCTTTTAATCCCTCTTCAGAAAAGAAACGTTCTTCAAGAAAACCACTCGGGCTCTCTTTATCTTTCTTTCTTTTATCTGTCATGGTAATTGAAACACCTTTGTTCAAATACGCTAACTCACGCATTCTATTTGAAAGGGTCTCATAACTAAACTCCGTAGTTTGAGTAAATATAGAATCATCAGGGTAAAAAGTAACCTCAGTACCTCTATCTTCAGTTTCGCCAATACTCTTTACAGGATATTGCGCTTTACCTTTTTCATATTCTTGTTCATAAATAGTTCCATTACGAAATACGGTAGCTTTTAAATGTGTAGATAATGCATTAACACAAGATACACCCACACCGTGCAAACCACCCGATACCTTATATGAATCTTTATCAAACTTACCACCAGCACCAATTTTAGTCATTACAACTTGCAATGCTGACACTCCTTCTTTTTTATGTATATCTACTGGAATACCACGACCATTATCTCTAACCGTAATAGAATTATCTTCATTTATCGCAACACTTATTGTATCACAATGACCACCCATTGCTTCATCAATAGAGTTATCTACAACCTCATAAACTAAATGGTGCAAACCTCTAACGCCAACATCTCCAATATACATGGAAGGACGCATACGCACATGCTCCATACCTTCTAGAGCCTGGATACTATCTGCTGAATAATTATTCTTTTTTTGCTCGTCTTTATTTGCTTCTTCGCTCATAAATAAAATAGTTTCAATATAATTTTAGCAATCTTACAAATATAACGATTAGCGAGTTGACTAAATTGTTTTACAAAGCCTAGTATACACTAAGTTATTAACAATAGCTGTAAAAAAACTAAAGTTTAAGGACTTTTCAGTGAATTTCCATACTATACCCAGTGATAACCATAAAAACTAAAGAAGCACCCTTACGAGTGCTTCTTACGGACTAAATATAATTAATACTGCAAACAGTGTTAACTCATTGATAAAAATATTACGCTTTTACATAAGCATCATCATGTACATTCGCAACTGCTCTACCAGAAGGATCGTTCATGTTTTTGAATGCTTCATCCCATTCTAAAGCAATTTTAGTACTACAAGCTACTGATGCTTCTTGTGGCACACATAATGCAGCTGCATCTGAAGGAAAATGCTCTTCAAATATTGAACGGTAATAAAACTCTTCTTTTGATGTTGGGGTTTGTAATGGGAATCTGAATTTAGCGTTTGCTAATTGTTCATCAGAAACTTCGGTATTTACCACTTCTTTTAAAGTATCAATCCAGCTATAACCAACTCCATCAGAGAATTGTTCTTTTTGTCTCCAAGCTACACTTTCAGGTAACATATCTTCAAAAGCTTTACGAACAACCCATTTTTCCATACGCTCTCCGTTGATCATTTTATCTTCAGGATTAATACGCATAGCTACATCCATAAATTCTTTATCTAAGAATGGCACACGACCTTCAATACCCCAAGCAGCAAGTGATTTGTTGGCACGTAAACAATCATACATGTGTAATTTGCTTAACTTACGAACAGTTTCTTCATGAAACTCTTGCGCATTTGGTGCTTTATGAAAATATAAATACCCACCAAACAACTCATCTGCACCTTCACCCGAAAGCACCATTTTAATACCCATAGATTTAATAACCCTTGCCATTAAATACATAGGAGTAGAAGCTCTAATGGTAGTAATATCATAAGTTTCAAGGTTATAAACTACATCTTTAATAGCATCTAAACCTTCTTGTATTGTAAATTTAATTTCATGGTGCACAGTTCCAATATGATCTGCTACTTTTTGAGCCGCAGCTAAATCAGGCGAACCATCTAAACCTACTGAAAACGAATGTAATTGTGGGTACCAAGCATCTTTGGTATCACCACTCTCAATACGCTTTTGCGCATATTTTTTTGCAACTGCTGAAGTTACAGAAGAGTCTAAGCCTCCTGATAATAATACTCCGTAAGGCACATCAGACATTAATTGTCTGTGAACTGCAGCCTCTAAAGCTTCTTTGATTTCTTGTATGCTAGTTTCATTTTCTTTAACTGCATCATATTCCATCCAGTCTCTAGAGTACCATTTTTTCAATTCTCCATCTGAACTATGTAAGTAATGCCCTGGAGGAAAAAGTTCTATTTTAGTACAAGTACCTTCTAAAGCTTTTAATTCTGAAGCCACATAGAATGTACCATTTTTATCCCATCCCATATATAAGGGAATAATACCCATATGATCTCTTGCTACAAAATACTCGTCTTTTTCAACATCATAAATTGTAAAACCAAAAATACCATTTAACTCGTCAATAAAGTCAACGCCTTTTTCTTGGTATAAAGCAAGTATTACTTCACAATCTGATTCTGTTTGAAAGTCATACTTTCCTTCAAACTGTTTTCTTAATTCTCTATGATTATATATTTCACCATTGGCAGCAAGTACCAATTTATTGTCTTTACTAAATAACGGTTGTTTTCCTGAAGCTGGATCTACAATTGCTAAACGCTCATGTGCCAATATTGCTTTTTCATTTGCAAATATTCCGCTCCAGTCTGGTCCTCTATGTCTAATTTTCTTAGACATCTCTAGTAACTGAGGTCTTAAATCCTCAGCACTCTCTTTTACATCAAATGCACATACTATTCCACACATATCTTTCTATATTAAAAGCAATTCTTAAGCAAAGATGCACTTTAAGCTTCTACAAAAAAACCTTAATTCAATAAATGATTTCATTTTATAACTTTAAAAACAGTTATAAAATGAAAATGTAATGTAATAATATGATTTACATTAAAAATCTCTTTTTTTGTAAGTTTGATAAAATACTCCGACCTTAGTATTAGATAAAAAACAATTATAAAGCCTTAACACTAAAAAAAACGATGAAAAAAATTATTGCAGTAACAACATTATTAGTTTGTTTAGTATTTACTACTAACGCAAATGCACAGAAATTTAGCAGTTTAGACAAAAGTCCTTTAGATGCTGCTGCCTACCCAACAAGCTACAAAAAAGCTGAAAAAGTAGTAAAAGTAATTTATAGTAGACCACAACTTAAAGGACGTTCTGTTGCTGAGCTTGCTCCTGCAGGTGCGGTTTGGAGAACAGGTGCAAATGAATCTGTTGAAATAACTTTTTACAAAGACACTACATTTGGAAATAGCTTAGTTAAAGCTGGTACATATTCTTTATTCACAATACCTGGCGCTAAAGAGTGGACAATTATATTAAACTCTAAATTAAACCAATGGGGTGCTTATTCTTATGACGAAAGTGCTGATGTAATTAGAGTAAAAGGTACGGTTAGTTCTGGCGCCGATTCTCTTGAAGCTTTTTCTATTGCTTTTAATGAAGAAGGTAATGGTGCTGCTTTAGTTTTAGGATGGGGAACTGTTAGAGTTTCTGTCCCTGTAGCGACTAAAATGTAATAGCATTACACCTATAAACATCAAAACCCGAAGTACTTACTTCGGGTTTTTTAATATAAAAGTATTACTATCATCACTTTTAAAAGAGATATAGTGTTTACATTTGTTATTATGTTAAAGGAATATTTAAAGGCTATTACTTTATTTCTTAAAAGCTCTAACCTCTACCGAGGTATAGTGCAAACTATAGCTGTAATTACACCATTAATTGCTTTTTATTTTTTTAGCGATATTACCTATGCAATACCTATTGCTATTGGTGTTTTTTTAAATGCTCCTGGCAATATACCCGGCACACTTAAAAGAAAAACTCTTTCTACTTTAGTGAGTATTACACTTACTATGATTGTGACTGTTCTCGTCTCTTTTTCACAAGTCCATTTTGCTTTATTAATTGCCACTTTGGCTGTACTTACATTTTTTATTTCTTTAATATCTGCTTACGGATTTAGGGGGTCATTAATCGCATTTTCGGGTTTATTAGCCATTGTATTAACACTTGCTAATAATATATCTGGTAATGCAATATGGGTTCATACCGGATTAATTGGCGTTGGTGGGCTTTGGTTTTTACTCGTTCTATTTATTTTTCATTGGATAGCACCAAAAAAAGACGAAGACCAATTAATTTCTGAGACATTATACCTAACAGGTAGTTACTTAAAAATTAGAGGTAAACTATTGCTTAAAAAAACTAAAAGAGATAAACTTTTAGTTGAAATATTAAAAATACAAACACAGCTTAATGAAAAGCACGAAGTTTTAAGAGAGCTTCTTTTAAGTGAACGAACAAAAGTTGGCCGAACACACTTTGATGAAAAACGTGTATTGATATTTATATCTCTTATTGACATTCTTGAATTAGCTCTTGCCAATACATTTGATTATACTAAAATTGATACTATCGTAAATGACAAACATCTTTTAAAAGAGTTTAAAAAATTGAATTTAACAATGGGAAAACACCTGCAAGTGTTATCTGAAAAGTTAATCAATAAAAAAAAGGTGCAAAGTAAAACAGAACTTTTAGATGGATTAAGTCTTGTAGAGAAATCAATTGAAAATTACAAAAAATCAAATGACCTGACTGACTCTACACAACGAAGAGAGGCTATTATAATACTTAGAAATTTATTTGATTATCAAGCACAACAAATAGCAAAAGTTCGTGCCATAAGACGCGTAATGAATAATGTTAATGGAGCTAAAAAAGTAAAACTTAAAACAAACGAAGCTTCCCAATTTATAACTCCGGAAGAATACAGTTTAAATATTTTAGCAGAACACTTTAATATCAACTCCCCTATTTTTAGACATGCACTGCGGTTAACTATTACTGTACTTATTGGTTTTTGCTTCGGAACCTTGGTTGGCCTTAAAAACCCATATTGGATTGTATTAACATTAATTGTTTTAATGCGACCAAGTTACGGACTAACAAAAGAGCGTTCTATTAATAGAATTGTGGGTACAATTATTGGCGCTTGTTTTGCTAGTATAATTATTTTTATCACCTCCAATACTATTGTATATATGGTTTTGGCGACGTTATCACTAACTATTGCTTTAGGGTTAATACAACAAAGCTACAGGTCTGCTGCTGCTTTTATTACTATAAATGTGATTTTTTTATATGCTTTGATTGAACAAGATAGCTTAGCTGTAATTCAATTTAGAGTGATTGACACAGCAATTGGTGCTACACTCGCAATACTTGCAAATTATTTGATTTGGCCAACATGGGAGTATATGAACTTAAACCCTATTCTTATTGAAACAATTCAAAAAAACAAAGTTTATTTACAAGCGATAAAAGAAATTTACCACACCAAAAAAATTAATAATTTAAATTACAAAGTACCTAGAAAAGAAGCTTTTTTAGCAATTAGTAATTTAAATGCTGCTTTTCAACGCATGACACAAGACCCAAAATCTAAACAGAAAGAAATGGGCCTTATTTATGAAATAGTAACTCTTAATAACACTTTTGTATCTGCATTAGCATCCATGGGAAGCTTTATCCAAAATCATGAAACCACATCATCAAGCGCCAATTTTAATGCTTTTATTTTACACATTGAAAATCAATTAGAAAATACTGAGACGTTATTAAACAAAGACAAAACCGCAGTAATTAAAGAACATTTAAATATTGACACTGCTCAAAAAGCGCTGAAAAATTCATACACCAGACTATCAAAACTTAGAGATAAAGAAATTGAAGCAGGTAAAATTGTTATTGATAAAAAAATGCGCCTTTATTTACAAGAAGCGCATTTAATTCAAACCCAGTTGAACTGGTTAAAAGTGTTATCAGAAGATATTCAAAAATCTACTAAAAAGTATGTAAACATGTTTGAAACCAAATAAACTATTTTACCTTTTTACCTGATATATATACAGAAGTTGCTTTTACATGTGCTGTTTCTTCATCAGGTATTGCCATAATATCTTTATCAAGAACCGTAAAATCAGCAAGCTTACCAACTTCAATACTTCCTTTTTCATCCTCTTCAAAATTGCTATACGCTGCCCAAATGGTCATTCCTTTTAAAGTCTCTTCTCTTGTTAATGCATTTTCAGACTGAAAACCACCTTCTGGATAATTTTCTATGTCTTGCCTAGCAACTGCGGCGTGAAAAGTTAAAAATGGACTTACTTGTTCTACAGGGAAATCTGTACCTAACGCAATAATTCCTGCTTTATCTAATAAAGTTTTAAAAGCATAAGCACCTGACATTCTGCTTGCTCCCAATCTATCTTCTGCCCAATACATATCACTAGTTGCATGTGTTGGCTGTACTGATGGTATAATTCCTTCTTTAAAATAATCAAAATCTAGCGTATCTAAAATCTGTGCATGCTCTACTTTCCACCTTCTATCATTAGTACCTTTTAATGCATTCTTATAAGCTTTTAAAACTACTACATTTGCAGAATCACCTATTGCATGTGTATTCATTTGAAAATCGGTAGTTGCAATTCTGTTTGCTAAATTCTCAATTTCATCAACCGGTGTTACCATCGCACCAAAATGATTATCGTGATCCGAATACGATTTTTTCAATACAGCTCCTCTTGAACCTAGAGCACCATCACCATATACTTTTACAGATCTTACATTTAGTTTTTCGGTTTTAACAATTCCCTTATTTAAGTAATAGTCCAAATTTTCAGGATAATTAGATACCATTGCGTAAATACGAATTTTCAAATCTCCTGCTTGCTGTAGACTATCAATTAACTCAATAGTTTCTCTTGACAATCCTGCATCGTTAACCGTTGTTAATCCATTTTCAATAGAAATTCGTTCTGCATCTTTTAATGCATCAATCATTGTTTGTTTAGAGGGCTCTGGAATTATAGCGTCTACAAGTGACATTGGTCCATCAACAATAATACCCGTTAATTTTCCGTCGATTTTATAAATTTCACCACCAACAGCTTCAGTTTTTAATGTTATACCTGCTAAATCTAATGTTTTCTGATTCACTAAATATGCATGACCATCAATACGCTCAATCGCAATTGGAGTATCAGGAAAAATAGAGTCCAAGTCTCTTTTAGTAGGGAATTCTTTTACCTCCCAATCATTTTGATCCCATCCGCGACCGTAAATAAATTCTTTTTTGTTTTTATCTTGAAAAGCTACAATACTATCAACTACAGCTGAAAAACTGGTAGTTCCTTCTAAATTAACTGCTTGTTGATTCAATCCCAATCTATAAAAATGACAATGCGCATCTATTAAACCAGGCACTATTGTTTTACCCTTAGCATCAAATTTTTCTGAAGCTTCATATTTCTTTAATAATTCATCGCTAGTACCAACTGCAATGAAATTACCATCTTTTACGGCAAATGATTCGGTTTTTGAAAACCCATTATCAACCGTGTATACATTTGCATTCACTACAATTAAATCTACTTTTTCTTTTGGTGTTTCACATGCCATAAGGCAAATAGCTATCGCTATTATTAGTTTTTTCATTAATAGAATTGATCTTTTATTACTAAATATTTATAAGTACAAATTACAACAAGTAAGCAATACTTGCAATTTCGATTTTAGAACTATAACAGCGACATTTATAAAATGCTTTTAATTAAGTTTGCAATTCTAAAATTTTAAATATGATTTCTGTAGATAATATTGCGGTAGAGTTTAGTGGTGACACACTTTTTAGTGATGTTTCATTTGTTATAAACGAAACAGACAAGATTGCCTTAATGGGTAAAAATGGAGCTGGAAAATCTACTATGATGAAAATTATCGCAGGAGTTCAAAAAGCAACTCGTGGTAATATCCGTTTCCCAAAAGAAGCTGTTATTGCTTATTTACCACAACATTTATTAACTGAAGATAATTGTACTGTTTTTGAAGAGGCTTCTAAAGCTTTTGCTCAAGTTTTTGAAATGAAAGCTGAAATGGATGACTTAAACAAACAGTTAGAAACCAGAACTGATTATGAGTCTGACCAATACATGTCACTTATTCAGCGTGTATCTGACTTGGGTGAAAAATACTATGCTTTAGAAGACATAAATTATGAAGCTGAAGTTGAAAAAGCTTTAGGTGGCTTAGGTTTTAAACGCAAAGATTTTCATAGACAAACGAGTGAATTTAGTGGTGGTTGGCGTATGCGTATTGAGCTTACCAAAATACTTTTACAAAAACCCGATTTAATTTTATTAGATGAGCCTACTAACCACGTAGATATTGAATCCGTAATATGGCTTGAAGATTTTTTATTAAACAAAGCTAAAGCTGTAGTAGTTATCTCTCACGATAAAACATTTATTGATAATATTACCAACCGTACTATTGAGGTAACTATGGGTCGTATTTATGACTATAAAGCAAACTATTCACATTATTTACAATTGCGTGAAGACCGCCGTAGTCATCAAATAAAAGCATACCAAGAACAACAGAAATTTATTGCAGACAACCAAGCGTTTATAGACCGTTTTAAAGGCACCTACTCTAAAACCAATCAAGTAACATCACGTGAGCGTATGCTTGAGAAGTTAGAGATCATTGAAATTGATGAAATAGACAATTCATCATTACGCTTAAAATTTCCACCAGCACAGCGCTCTGGCGATTACCCTGTTACTGCCACAGATTTATCTAAAAATTACGGGGACCATGTCGTTTTTAAAAATGCAAACATGAGTATTTCTCGCGGAGAGAAAGTATCGTTTGTAGGTAGAAATGGTGAAGGAAAGTCAACCATGATAAAAGCTATTATGGGCGAAATACCATTTGATGGAACATGCGAACTTGGTCACAATGTTAAAGTAGGATATTTTGCCCAGAATCAAGCGTCACTTTTAGATCCTGATTTAACCGTTTTTCAAACGGTAGACGAAGTTGCAAAAGGTGATATTAGAACCCAAATAAAAAATATTTTGGGGAGATTTATGTTTGGCGGTGAAGACATTGAGAAAAAAGTAAGCGTGCTTTCTGGTGGAGAAAAAACAAGATTAGCTATGGTTAAATTATTGCTTAAACCTGTGAACCTATTAATACTTGATGAGCCTACTAACCATTTAGATTTAAAGTCAAAAGATGTTTTAAAAGAAGCACTGTTAGATTTTGATGGCACTCTAATACTAGTTTCTCACGATAGGGACTTTTTGCAAGGTTTATCACAAAAAGTATTTGAATTTAAAGACAAACGTGTTATTGAACATTTTGAAACTATTGATGCCTTCTTAAAAAGAAACCGCATCGAGAATTTAAAAGAAATAGATTTAAATTAACTAATAAGCCCAAACAATTATGTTTGGGCTTATTAGTTAGTTTAACATTATAATTAGTGATTATTTTTCTAAAGTAGAACTTGCATAATTGTCTGTATAACTTTCAGATACAACAAACTCAACTCTTCGGTTTTTTAATTTTCCCTCTCTAGTTCTATTATTTGCTATCGGCTCAGAATCTCCAAAACCTTTGTATTGCACGCGGTTCCTATTCAGACCATTTTCAATTAAAAATGAAGCTACAGATTTTGCTCTTTTCTCAGACAATACTTTGTTGGCATATGTATTTCCCACAGCATCTGTATGACCATAAACAAATATATTTTTTTCAGGAAAAGCTTTTAAATAAAGTAATACTCTTTTTAATTGCTCATTATTTTCACAATCAACAATTGCTTCATTTTGTTTAAATAAAAGATTATCAACTACATATTTCTGATCCCAATTTATTGGTTCATCTTCTTGTAATGAAACCATATCTAAAAAATAATAAGCAGCCTTTCTAGGTGCATTTATAATTTTAAGCCTTCTAGTTTTTACATTAGATCTAAAATTGCCAATGGTCATATAATTTTCAGTACCATTAGCAACATAAACTGCAGATACTTCTTGCCAACCATCAGACTTTGTGTATAAATTATACTCTGGAATTGCTACTATTTTTGCTTCGTAACTGCTAGCCAGTTGTTTTACATCAATAAATTTAGAACTGTTTTGATCTAGTGCCTTCTGAGTAAACAACACATCAAATTCATCAACTGCAAATTCAGTTTTTTCAGCTCTACTCACCATAAAAGAAACAATATAAGTTTTTCCTTTTATTAATGGCTTTTTAATTTTTGTAGAAAGATATTCTCTATAATCATTCTCAGCAAATAAATATATTCCTGCATAAACATCGCCATCATAAGCTTCTTGATTACCAATAAAATTATTACCTGTTGGCACAACGTTACTACAAGCACTAAAACTATCTGTACTACCTTTTGAGGCGTTCAACCAGTTATTTGTAATTTCATCAAATGCCCCAATCTTATTCGGACATTTATCTAAATTTTCAAAACTAGGATTATTAATCAAATTTTGAGAATTCCCGTAGGTTGCTGCTAATAAAAAAAATCCTAACAAAATAAATGAACGTGTCACTATTGTAAAAATTTTCATAGTTGGTTTGGTTAATTTGGTTTTCACAGAAATTTTAACGGAAGGTATTTTATAAAATTGCAGTAAAAATTTCACTTTTTTTTCCAAAAAAAGGTGTAAATCATCCGTAAGGCTTTATTTTTAAGCATTTTAAAAAAATATAGAAAACTGAAAATAATTATAAAAAACTGAAATTTAAATATTTTTGTAATACTATACTTACGTAAATATTCGATGAATAGCATAAAAGAAAAGTTGAAACCNNNGGTTTCAACTTTTCTTTTAAATTTATCTAGAGTAGTTATTTAAATTAAAGAGTAAAATAACTATAGCTTATTCTTCATAATATGTGTTAGCGTAATTACTATTTGGTTTTGATATCATAAACTCTACCCTTCGGTTTTTAGATCTCAAATCTTGCTCATCATTGCTGACTACTGGTTTTTTAAATCCAAAGCCTTTCCAAGTAATGCGATTCTTTTTTAGACCAGACTTAATTAAAAATTTAGCAACTGTAGCTGCTCTTTTATTTGACAAATCTTCATTGTACTCTTTTCCGCCCATAGCATCTGTATGACCATATAAATGAATATTTAATTTTGGATTATTTTTTAAAAAGAGTACCAAATCAGCCAACTGTTGATTGTAATTTATTTCAATATTTGTTTCATCAAAATCAAAAAATAAATCATCAATAACATATAATTGATCTTGATTGTATGAAGGTATCATACTCACTGAAACCATATCAATAAAATAATATGCAGATTTACGAGAAGCTTTTTTAACTTCTTGCTTAAAGGTATTTTTATCACAATTGAAATTACCCAAGGTTAAGTAGCTCTCATTGCCTTTTGCCATTATAGTCGTTGAAACCTCAACCCATTCTTCAGAATCTGTTAGGTAATTTTTTAATGGTATTTTTTTATAATTGATATTCGATGAACCATTAAAATATCTAACATCTAAATTTTTTGAGGTATTTAAACTCAATTTACTTTTAGTAAATAGCACATCAAACTCCTTTACCGAAAATGCTACATTTTCAGCAAGGTTGACCATAAAAGACACTTTATAGAGCTTGTCTTTTTCCAGTGGCTCAGTTAATTCTGCAGTAATATATTCTCTATAGTCCTTTGGTGCATATAAATACATACCTGCATAGGCTGTACCATGATAAGGCTTCTGTGAACCTATAAAGTTATTTTGAACAGGAAGTTCAGTACTACATGTACTAAAATAATCAGTGGTACCTAATGTGGGTTTGTGCCAATTTTTAGCATCGACATCTAAAGTTCCAAATTTTTCAGGACATTTTAAATTATCTTCAAAACTTGGATTTTTAACTAAATTTTGTCCTTTTACTGAAAAGCTGATAAACGCTAAAAACAAAAACACGATTTGGGAAAAATGCTTCATTTAATTATTCTTTTAATTTTCTGACTACAAATTAATAAATAATTAACGAAAATTCTTACAATTTGGTATTTGAAACAACTTTTTGTATCGCTGGAGTAACAAAAACATACGTTGAAAGGTATTTTCAAATGAAATTAACATTATTAAAACAACTAAAAACCACCATTTTTTACCACATATAAGCATTGTGATAAAGATGGTGGCTTAAAGTTATACCGTTATAATTAATTTCTTAACAATTAAAAATCAAACTTATACGTTGCTCCTGCCAACAATTGAAACCCTTGAACAGGATAATTTGCCCAACGTAAATAATCGCTATTACCAATGTTATTTGCTTTAGCAAAAAATGAAAGTTGCTCATTAAACCTATATCCTAAATTTGCATTCACATCAAAATAGCTATTTAAAGTTAATACTTCTGAACTTGTATCTTCTAAACCATCTGCTACTACTGTACTTACTAAATCTTCACGTTCGCCCACATAAAAGATATTTAACCCTGCAAACCATTTTTCTCCTATTTGGTAGTCTGCAAATAACGATCCTTTTACTTTTGGTAAATTCCAAGCTGGATTATCTGTTTCAGTATTATATGTATATGCTTCTCCACTAACTCCTAAAGTAAAGTTCCTTCTAATATCAAGATTTAACTCACCAAATATGCCTAACGTTCTAATATCATCATAAAAAACTTCAAATGAATTACGGTAAGTATACCCTTTTTCATCATCTCTAAACTCGTTTAAAGGATTCCATTTATATAAAGGACTTTTATTTTCTGCTTTGTAAGATGCTTTTGCATTATAACTCAAATTTGGTAACAACTGCCCTTTAATACCAACATAAGCATTATACTTTCTATCAGTGGGCTCAATACTTAATGTTGGAGAAACGTATGGGTTTTCTTCTACAAAACCATAAAATGAGTTCTGTATTAATTCCCCTTGAATACCTCCATATGCAATAACTGTATCATCAACCAACCTATAACTAGCCGTAATATCTGGGTAGATGTAAAAATTACTTTCGCTATTTTCATTATCCATTCCGAAAACCACATTAACACCTAAATTCAAAGTTAAATCATCTCGTAATATTCTAATACTTGGTCCTATTCCTACTTGAAATAAACTATAATCAATTCCTCCTGTATTTTCTATACTATTTATATCGGCATTTGAAAAGCTACCACCCAAATAATCTAATTTTGCTTTAAACGTCAAATTTTCATCTTGAACAGGAAATTGGGCTGTTCCATTTAATACTACTCTATTTTCTGCCGAGCTTGTTGCATCCCAAAAACGACGCACAAGAACATCTGCACTTTCAAAATAAGCATCATCAACATTAATATGGCCTGCAATTTCAGCATTATAATAATTCTGGGTTGGATCAATAGCATCAATCTCTTCATCAGTATAAACACCTTCAGGAACTCCATACCAATTGTACAGCTTGTGTTGTAAAACTAGATCTGTTCCCCAATCTAAATAACGGTCTGTTTTAGAATAAGAAGCTGCTAGTTTTGTGTTGTAAAACACATTTTTAAGTGCCATACTATCAATTGGCGCACGAGAAGAATGATGTGTAAGACCAATGTCTAAACGCTCTTCTCTACTTAATGCTCTACTTGTGTATAAATCTGCCACAGCATTATCATACGTGCCAAAACCTAGTGATGCATATGAATTATATAAAACTGGCGGTGGTATTCTCTCAACTTTTGACGCCTTACCTTTTGCCGGTGTAAAAGTTGATGCTACAGGTACAGAGTTAATACTATAGTTGATCTTCTTTTTCTTTAAAGCAATAGAATCGTTTAAAACAGGAACTGATTTTATTTTAAACGCATCAGAAATTGTTGGTTTATAAGCCTTAACCACTGTTACTGTTTCAGTACCAATACTATCTTTTTCTTTATCTTGAGCTATGGCAGACTGTAAAAAGCCTAACAAAGCAAATGTGAATATTTTTATGTGCTTGTGCATATAGTGTCTCTTTTGCAACGTGATTTTAATTTTCAGGATTTACAGATGAATTGCGTTGTGCTTCTTTAGATTTTATTCTAAAAGCTTCTTTTTTAGCTTCTTCAACAACAGCAGGATATTGATCAAAATTAGCAATCACACTATCTAAAATATAAGTTGCTTGGTAAGCATCGCCTAACTCATCAAAGTTTTTTGCCATTAAAATTAAACCTTTACCACCCCACTCTTTATAAGCAGCATAGTCTTTTGCTAATTTTTGAACTGATTCATTTGACGCTTCAAAATCACTTGCTTGATTTTTAAAATACGCATCATAGTACAAGGCTTCTGCCGCAATCTCTCCTGTAGCTATTGGCAATACTTTCGCATAAGCTTCTTCAGCTTTTGCTATATCATTTGTTTGAATTGCAGACCGTGCGATCATTATTTGCGCATCACTCTTAATACGATTGTCAATTTTTGAGGTAGCTAATACTTTTTCAGCATAAACTATTGTTTTGGTATAGTTACGCTTACTGTAATACCCTTTCATTAGATTAGATTGTGCAAAAGTTACATTCTGTTGAATATTTGCTGTTTGCTCTAACTGCTCTAAATAAGGTATAGCTGTTTCGTAATCATTGTTATTCGTATGTATTTCACAGACTCTAGTTAATGATTGTTCTGAGTATTCACTAGAACCTTTTGTTATTACATTCTTATAATTTACTAAAGCATTGTCTTTTTCACCTTTACCGTAATACAATTGCGCTAAATTAAAGTTAGCTTTGAGAGAGTGAATTCCTTTAGGGAATTCTTTTAAATACTTTTCATAACCACGGATTGCAACTTCTGTATTGCCTTCAATATATTTTTGATCAGCAGATTCGTATGTTGCATTATCAAGTTCCGCATCAGTAACTTCAACAAAATCTAAACCTCTCACCCAAGCAGCATATTCATCAACTCTACCTAAATCAACATAAATAAGTTTTGCTGTAGTAACCGATTGCACTGCCTCTTGTGTATTAGGATAATCGCGAACTACTGTTTTAAATTTTGATAAAGCCTCTTCATTACGGTTTGTATTATAATATACCAAGCCTTGACGAACAATTGCTTTTGGCACTAAAGAACTAGCTTTGTATTCTGTAATTAACTTATCGTAAGCACGCAAACCTTCTGATTCTTTATTTGCACCAACATAAGTACTACCTAACTCAAATAAAACATCATCTTTTAAAATAGAGTGTGGATAACGTGAAATAAAAGCATTTAATTCTTCTATTTTAGTTTCAACTCTATTTACAAAACCATAACTAATTGCTTTTTGAAAAGCAGCATAATCTTTTCCCGTACCTGAGCCCGCAAGTGCTTTGTTATAGGCTTCCATTGCAGGCCAGTACTTACTAGACACAAAATAACTATCACCTAAACGTAAATACGCATCGTGTTTTTTATCTGCATTGGTGCTAACATTTATATAATCATTAAAATACGATGTTGCATTAGTATAATCTTTAAGTTTGAAGTAGGTATATGCTAAATTATAATTAAGCTCTTCATATTCCGGAATTGTACGTACAAACTTGTTGTTTTTCACAAACAAATATGCCTCTAAAGCTTCATTGTAGTTGTTACTATTGTATGCTGATGCCGCTTTCCAGAAACTAGCTCTTGATTCATAAACACCATTTTCTGCATTATCTAAAGATTTATCAAAAGCCGTAATTGCGCCAGCATAATCCGTTGCTGTGTATAGTTCTACTCCGTAATAAAAAGCTACTTTTTGGTACGTTTCTTTACTTGCATACGATTTGTTATTCTCTAACAACTCCATTGCACCTGAAAAGTTTTTTGAAGTTATGTATGAGTCTACCAATAATTCTTGAATTTCTGCTTGATGCTCATCTTTCGGATACATCTCTAAGTAGTTCGTTAAAACACTAGACACATTCTCATAAGCATTTCCTATCTCATAACTTAAACGAGCATAATTTAAAAAAGCATCTTTTTGAATTTCTTCTGAAAAACTCATTTGTGATGCATTTCTAAAAGCATTTAAAGCTTCAGGCTTTTTATCTAATTTTAAATAACATTCTGCTAAATGATAATAAGCGTTTTGTGCTACACTATTATCACCGCCAATAATTTTATTAAACTGCTGAATTGCATTTGAATAATCACCTTGTTTGTAATAGCTATATCCTAATAAATAATAATCTGTATTATTCCACTTACCTTTTTGCCCATTGTATTCAAGCAAATAAGGAATAGCATTATCGTATTGCTTTAAATTAAAATAACTCTCCCCAATAATTTTACTTAATTGTGATTTCTCATTTCGGTCAGACTTCGGATATTGTTTTTTTGCTAATGCAATAGCCTCTTCAAATTTCCCTAATTTAAAGTTTAAATCTGCCTGGTAATATGATAGCTTCTCTTCTAAAACCTTTTGATCTGTGATTTCATCAAAACGCTGATTTGCACCGTCATAATCATCTTGTTGATAAGCGATATATCCTAGGTAATATTTAGCTTGAGAACCATAAACTGGTGACGTAGTTACTTTATCTAAATAGCTTTTTGCTTGCTCTTTATTGTTTGAAGAAAACAATGCATAACCGTAATTAAAATTATACTTGTCTAGCTCATTACGTGATAAAGAGTTTTGGTCTACTTTTTTATACCATTTTAGAGCATAAGGATATTTTCCTGTTTCAAAATAATACTCAGCAACATCTGCATAAGCAGAATTTCGTTTTGTAGACGTTGGGTATTCCGTTACAAAATCTTCCATCAACTTATCAGCTCCATACTGGTTAAGCCTTACTGCCGCATTTGCTGCATAATAAGCACTATTAGCCTCCGTTTCAGGGTCTTCAGTGTTCTCTTGCACTTTTTGAAAAATAGCTTGAGCTGCTTGAAACTGCTCATTTCTATAAAGTGTCAACGCTTGTTGATACTCTTTTTGATCGTGGGTATAAATTTTTGATTCTTGCGCACCTAATAAGTGAATAGCCCCTAAGAAGCTAAGCAGTAGCGCGGTTTTTTTCTTTAGCATAGTGTTCTCCAACAATTAAGAAATACCTTATAATTAATAATACAACGACAAATATTGTACCTAAGTATGTAAATTTAGCTTTTATTTTAACAACTAAACTATAAGCACTAATAATCCGATACTTAAACTAAGGGTTTAAAATAATTTTATGCTCTTTTTAACAATTAGGCTATATAAATTCACCTTATTACCTTAGAAAAGCACCGTTTTTGTTTTAAAGATTTTTGCGTAACAGTGATTCTATTTCCGTATTAACTTACTACTTTTATAACAACAATATTCAGCATGGCAGAAATCATATTAAAATTAAAAGATGTAGCTGTTTTCCAAAAAGAAAACTTAGTACTAAATGATATTAATTTAGAAATTAAGAAAGGTGAATTCATCTATTTAATTGGAAAAACAGGAAGCGGAAAAAGTAGTTTTATGAAAACACTTTATGGTGATTTGCCTTTACAACAAGGCGAAGGCTCTATTGTTGATTTTGATTTACGTAAATTAAAAGAAAAAGAAATTCCATTTTTAAGACGAAAAATCGGTATTGTTTTTCAAGATTTTAAATTGCTACCCGATCGTACTATTAACAACAATTTCTTATTTGTTTTAAAAGCTACAGGCTGGAAAGATAAATCTAAAATGGACGCACAAATAGCCGAAGTTTTAACTAAGGTTGATATGAAAACTAAAGGTTTTAAATTTCCGCATGAATTGTCTGGTGGAGAGCAACAACGTATTGCTATTGCACGTGCTTTGTTAAATGACCCTGAACTTATTATTGCTGATGAGCCTACGGGTAATTTAGACCCGCAAACTAGTGTTGAAGTAATGAAAGTTCTACAAGACATTAATAAAAATGGGCGTACAATAGTTATGGCCACTCATGATTATGCTTTATTATTAAAATACCCCTCTAAAACATTAAAATGTGATGGTAATAAGGTTTTTGAAGTAGTGCAAAAAGCGGTTTAATAAATAATACATAGTTAATATATGAACATTTAACATATGTGCAATTATTTGTAAATTACTAGCCCCTAAACTCAACCAATGATATTCAAAAAACGAACATACCAGCCCGATAAAAAATCAAATGCTTTTATTGGTGTACTCTTATTTCTTGTTTCCATAATATTACTAACCATAACAGCCCCTTTAGGGTTTATTTACGGCATATTTTACAATCTATTTACCAAAGGATTTAGAGGTATTGGCGAATTTTGCTTAAAAATGGCCATCTCAATTGACCAATTGGGCAATGTGGTTATGCAACATTTATTAAATGTACTTTGGATTAAAACCGGAGGTTATAAGTTTGGAAATAGAGATGAAACAATTTCAAGTGCTATTGGTAGAAACAAACAATTAGAAACCCTAACGTGGTCAGGAAGGCTTATTGACACTATTTTAGATAAACTAGACCCAAACCATTCACTAAACTCCATAGATTATTATGTTGAACCTACGGAGCAAATCATTGACAAACTAGCGTGGATAAGAATTGAAAACCATCAAATATTAAGCATACAAGCAAAAGGGAAAACAAAATTTTACATTCCGGGCGGGAAACGCAAAAATGGTGAAAAAGATAAAACTGCCCTTTTAAGACAGGTTAAAGAAAACTTAGATGTTGCAATTTCACCCGAATCTATTGAATTTATTGGTGTTTTTGAAGCTCAAGCAGCCGGAAAAAAGCCAGGTATACTTGTTCGTTTAACTTGCTATTCTGGCTCATATTCAGGTAAATTAAAAGCTGGTTCTGAAATTGAAAAATATACTTGGCTAAACTACGATGACAAAGAAAAAGTATCAGAAGTTGATAAGCTTATTTTTGATTATTTGTATCATAAAGGCATTCTAGCCTAATAATTCCGCATATTTTTTCGTTACTTTATAGCTAATAGAATAATTTTTTCATGACATTACTCGGAATTGACATTGGAGGTTCTGGAATTAAAGGAGCCTTAGTAGATACAAATACAGGAGAATTACTTACAGAACGCTACCGCATAGAAACACCAAAATCTAGAAAGCCAGAAGAAATGGCACTAGTAGTACAACAAATAGTAAAACATTTTGATTACCACGGACCAATAGGTTGCGGTTTTCCTACAATTATAAAAAACGGAGTTGCAAAAGCTCATGGAAATCTTAGCAAAAAATGGCTCGGTGTCAATATTGAAGAACTTTTCAATGATTATACAGGTATGCCTGTAACCGTAATAAACGATGCTGATGCTGCTGGTTATGCAACTATGAAATACGGCACAGGAAAAGACGAGATGGGTCTTGTATTGATGATTACTATTGGTACAGGCTTAGGTAGTGGCGCATTTTTTAACGGAGAATTAATTCCGAATTTTGAATTAGGACAAATACCTTACAAAAAATACAGCAAATTTGAATTGTATGCTGCTGCATCTATCAAAGAAAAAGAAAAGCTGAGCTATAAAAAATGGGGAAAACGTTTTAATAAATTTTTAGAGCACGTAGACCTAATAACTTCACCTGATTTAATTATTTTAGGTGGTGGAACTTCTAAAGATTTTGATGAATATAAAAAATACATTAAAATAGACACACGCGTTGTCCCTGCAGAATTAAAAAACTATGCCGGAATTATTGGTGCTGCATGCGCATCGTTTGCGAAAAAGAGATAACAGTATAGAATTCATTAAAAGCAAAAAGCTTCAATCTTTCGATTGAAGCTTTTTTTATTCGGTGAAAATTCCAAATATATTACTCGATAACTCTTGCTCCTTCAGGCTTAGAAAAATAATTTTCTGGAACGTTAGGTGAAAATGATAATTGAGATACTTCAATTTTAGTGATATATTCTCCTAAATTACCGTCTTTAGACCAGTGTGTTTTTAATACTGTTGGAAAATCAATTCCATCAACTGTTTCCCATGCTGCAATTTCCATAATTTTTTCAGGTGCATGACCTCCATTAGGAAAATAACCTGGGTATGAAACTATATATCTAATTGCGCTCATAACATGCGTACTCTTATCAAAATAAATAACATAGTAATCATCAGGAGCATCACCAGTACCAGAAGCAAATGTAACTTTAATTACATCTTGCATAACACCTTTGTATTCTTTATCATCTAAAAGCTCAAGGTTAACACCTTCACCATCTAAAACAAATGGGTGTGCAAATAAATAAATAGGTGTTAAAGCCCAAAATTTAGTGTCGTACTTAAAAGCTGTACTATCTGCCTTAATCCAAGCTTCTTTACCATCCCAACCAAAAATAGCTGTCGTGTCTTCAATACTATTATGTCTTGCCTTATTATTCCAAGTATCAACTGTTTGGTAAGAATCTCTTGCTATTTTATCTTTATCTAAAGGTTGGTAGTTAAATCGAAAAGACAAATAGCCATTATTGAACCATTTTTTTAATCCACCTTGAGCTTCCATTCCATTCCATAACACTTTACCTGCTTCGCTGGCGTTCAAACGAGCTTTAGCTTTTTCAACTCTTTTATTTACCCAAGATTCAGGAATATCATATGCCACTTTTTCAATTTCTGGCGTAGCACTTTCATTTATTTTCTCTTTTTTAGGTTCATTTTTACAAGCTGCAAACGCAAGTAAAAACAATACCATAACAATTTTAATACTGAATTTCATTTTTCTCTTTTTAGATTGATTAATTGTAGTCGTACTATATCGTAATTCATTTCAGTAAATATCAAAAAAAATCCTAAGATTTTCACCTTAGGATTTAATTGCATCAATAATTAAATTAATTATGCTATTTTATTACGCTTACGCTCATTTTCTGTTAAGTAAATTTTACGCAATCTTAAATGAGAAGGAGTCACCTCAACATACTCATCTTTTTGTATATATTCTAAAGCTTCTTCTAATGAGAATTTGATAGCTGGTACAATTTTAGCTTTATCATCTGCTCCTGAAGAACGTACGTTAGATAACTTCTTAGTTTTAGTGATGTTTACAGTCATATCATCACCTCTTGAGTTTTCACCTATAACTTGACCTTCGTAGATATCTTCTCCTGGATCAACAAAGAACTTACCTCTATCTTGTAATTTATCAATAGAATAAGGAATTGATTTACCTGTTTCCATAGAAACTAAAGAACCATTTTGACGTTGAGGAATATCCCCACGCATTGGTTGATACTCTAAGAAACGGTGTGCCATAATAGCCTCACCAGCAGTAGCAGTTAATAATTGGTTTCTAAGACCTATGATACCACGTGAAGGAATTAAGAATTCGCATATCATACGATCTCCTTTAGCTTCCATACTAGTCATTTCTCCTTTACGCATAGATACCATCTCTACAGCTTTACCAGAAACTTCTTCAGGTAAATCAATAGTTAATGCTTCAACAGGCTCACATTTAACACCATCAATTTCTTTGATAATTACTTGTGGCTGTCCAATTTGAAGTTCGTACCCTTCACGACGCATTGTTTCAATTAATACAGATAAGTGTAATACACCTCTACCAAATACTAAAAATTTATCAGCACTATCAGTTTCATTAACACGTAATGCTAAGTTTTTCTCTAATTCATTTTCTAAACGATCTTTAATGTGACGAGAAGTTACAAACTTACCATCTTTACCAAAGAAAGGAGAATCGTTAATTGTGAACAACATACTCATCGTTGGCTCATCAATAGCAATTGTTTTTAATGCCTCAGGGTTTTCAATATCAGCAACAGTATCACCAATTTCAAAACCTTCAAGACCTACAATAGCACAAATATCTCCTGTTTTAACTTCTTCTACTCTTAGTCTACCAAGACCTTCAAAAGTATAGAGCTCTTTTATTTTTGTTTTTACAATAGAACCATCTCTTTTTACCAAAGAAACTTGTTGTCCTTCTTTTAAACCACCTCTAACTAATCTACCAATAGCAATACGACCAGTAAATGAAGAGAAATCTAAAGAAGTAATTAACATTTGAGTATTTCCTTCTTTTGGTTCAAAAGTTGGAATATGCTCGATAACCATATCTAATAATGGCTCAATATTTTCAGTTTCGTTTTTCCAATCTTCACTCATCCAGTTATTTTTAGCTGAACCGTAAACTGTTGGAAAATCTAGTTGCCATTCTTCAGCACCTAATTCGAACATTAAATCAAAAACTTTCTCATGAACTTCTTCAGGAGTACAGTTTTCTTTATCTACTTTATTTACAACTACACATGGCTTTAACCCCATATCAATTGCTTTTTGTAATACAAAACGTGTTTGAGGCATTGGACCCTCAAAAGCATCTACAAGCAATAAAACACCATCTGCCATATTTAATACACGCTCAACTTCACCACCAAAATCGGCGTGACCAGGGGTATCAATTATGTTAATTTTAGTGTCTTTATAAACAACAGATACGTTTTTAGAAGTAATTGTAATACCTCTTTCACGTTCTAGATCGTTGTTATCTAAGATTAAATCACCTGTGTTTTGATTTTCTCTAAACAACTGACAGTGATACATAATTTTATCTACCAAGGTAGTTTTCCCGTGATCGACATGGGCAATAATGGCAATATTTTTTGTTGCTGACATATATACTTAATTATTAGGAACTTTTCCCGCTGAATTTTCCGCAAAGGTACTCTATTTTTTTTACTGTCACACAAAGTTTGTTTTTTTTTAGATGACTGATTTATAGTGAGTTCAACAAATATCAATTCGGTATAAAATCAACTATCTTTGTTCTTTAATATTTCACACACTATGAAACTAGATAAAATACCCCAAATTAAGCATACAGATAGTAATAACTTTTTTCTGCTTTGTGGTCCTTGCGCTATTGAAGGTGAAGATATGGCCATGCGTATTGCTGAAAAAGTAGTTACTCTAACTGATAAGTTGAATATTCCCTATATTTTTAAAGGAAGTTTTAAAAAAGCAAACCGTAGTAGAGTAGATTCTTTTACTGGTATTGGCGATGAAAAAGCTTTAAAAATATTGCGTAAAGTATCAGAAACTTTTAAAGTGCCTACAGTTACAGATATACATACTAATGAAGATGCTGCCAAAGCTGCAGAATATGTTGATATACTACAAATACCTGCTTTTTTAGTTCGCCAGACAGATTTAGTTGTTGCAGCGGCAAATACAGGTAAAACGGTAAACTTAAAAAAAGGGCAGTTTATGAGTCCGGAAAGTATGAAACATGCCGTTACTAAAGTAACAGATTCAAACAACGAACAAGTTATGGTAACTGATCGTGGTACTATGTTTGGCTACCAGGATATGATAGTTGATTTTAGAGGAATACCAACTATGAAACAATATGCGCCTGTGGTTTTAGATGTTACTCACTCATTACAACAACCAAACCAAACTAGTGGTGTTACTGGTGGCAGACCTGATATGATTGAAACCATTGCCCGAGCTGGTATTGTTACTGGTGCTGATGGTATTTTTATGGAAACACATTTTGATCCCGCAAATGCTAAAAGTGATGGTGCTAATATGTTACATTTAGATTATTTAGAAAGATTGCTAACTAATTTAGTTGCTATTAGAAAGACTGTAAACGGTTTACAGTAGAAATTATAAAACAAAAAAAGGCTTTTAAGATTTATTCTTAAAAGCCTTTTTTATAATATAAAACTATATTTAATTAATTATCACAAATAGGAATTGTAAACGTTCCTTCAAAAATACTTTCTGGACTTATTGATGATTCAGATTTATTTAATGACATTTTTCCTGATATTTCAGTATCAGAAATCATCGTTATTTCAATTGATTGTTGTAGACTATTAAATGGTGTATTATCGCCATCTTGAGTGACAATATTTACATCATTTTGCTCTCCTTCTTCTTTTAAAACAGTTACGCTAATTCTCAATCCGTAATCGAAAATATCAGTTTCACAAGTTACTGACTCATTCGTTAAATTAAGTACATACACTTCTTCATCACTAAAATTAGTACTTGAGAAGGCCATACCTCCCATAAAAGTAAAAGCTTGCCCTTCTACAGTACCTGTTAATATTTGATCTTCAATTTCAGTAGTACCATCCTCCATTTTATCTGTAGAACAGCTAAACATATTAATAATTAACACTCCTAGTGCAAAATATTTTTTCATTGTTACAATCTAATTGGTTTAGATGATAGTAACGATTATAAAGCATATTTATTATTTATTTTAATGGTAAGAAAAGTAACCACGAAACTCACAACAATATTTAACGATTGTCGTTATTCTAATAAAGGATAATTTGAAACATCTTGTTCATAGCGTAAAAAGTAATAAAATCTACCTTTTTTTATGGTATTTAACTCTTATTGGCTCAGCTTTACTAGTTGTAAGAGTCGCTACTACGCAAACAATTTTTTTTACGTTTTTATGGTGGAATTTGTTCTTAGCAATAATACCACTGGCACTTTCTAAAGGTTTAAAACACTTCAAATTAATAAAACAATCAGTACCGCTAAGCATTCTGTTTTTTGTATTATGGTTACTTTTTATACCTAATAGCCCTTATATAGTTACTGATTTAAAACATGTAGACAACAACTATGGCATTCAATGGTTTGATTTTATCTTGATATTTATTTTTGCCGCAAACGGATTAGTTTTAGGCGCCATTTCTATTCAAGATATATACCATATTTTACATAAAAAATATAATAAGAATATCTCAAAATTTGTAGTAATTAGTACTTGCTTATTAGGTGGTTACGGAATATTCTTAGGTCGCTTTTTAAGATTTAACTCCTGGGATGTAGTCACAAAGCCTTATACTCTTTTACAAGGTATCGTCAATAGTTTATATTATATTGAAGCTTGGATATGGACTTTTGTTTTTGGTGCCTTTATGTGGCTATCTTATCTATTAATTGCAAAAACGGTTTTAAAATCTGAAAAATTAAATAAGAAATAAGCTATTCTAAACCATCAACATACTCTTGCAAATAGCTAAATCGTTTAGTTAACTTTCCATTTTCAGTCATTCTTGCGCGTTCTAAAACACCATTTTTATCATCATTAAAAAATGCAGGAATCACATTCTTTAAAAATGCTTCACCAAAACCCACACTAGCATCACGCGGTAACTCGCAAGGTAAATTATCTACAGCCATAACTGCAATCGCATTTGTTTGCTTAAAATCAGTTTCTGATTCCGATTCTGGATCATATCCATAAATAGGATCTGCTATTGTTGAAGGCTTTATAGTACAAGCCACTGGACCATCAATATCACAACTTACATCAGCAACAACTTTAATTTTAAATTTCGAGTCTTTGGCATCTTTTCTTGTAAATAAATACGGAGCACCATCTGCATAAAAATGACCCGCTATGTAAAAGTCTGTCACTTTTGCAAAGCGAAAAAAGTCTGATTTGTATTCATCTGGATTTGCAAAAAAATCAGCTTTATTACCACGAACACCATCTTTACGTTTGTTGTATTCCGATGCATCAATCTGGCAATATACAGGCTCATCAAAATCATCAACCAAATACGATGCAACAGTTACTTTTTTTAAATTCATTGCGTCAAGCATTTCTTTCGCGCCATTACCTACTCTTCCTTTTCCGGTTAATAGAATTTTAATGTTTGGAAGTTTAATTTTATTTAGCTCAGAAATTAATGCCTCTTGATCGGTCAAATTTTCAGCTTTAGGCAATTGAAACAAATTGAATTTTAAACCAAATGTTCTAAAACCATTGTATGCGCCAACTATACCCGCATACCTACCAAAAGCAACTAAACGTTGTTCTTTTTCATTAATTATAACCTCATGATCATACAACTCTATATTCTTATTTAAAACAGCCAATAATAAATCTCGATTATAAGGTTGTTTTTTTATGGTATGTGAAAAGAAAAAGTATTTTTTATTCGGAATTAAGTTTTCAATAGGAACCTCCTTAACACCCAATAATACATCGCAATCTTCCATAGCATCAGACACTGTAATACCAGCATTCTTATATGCATCATCTTTAAAAGTTCTAATGGATGATGGCTCAACTAAAATGCTTGCTTTGTCAAATTTCTTAAGCACTTTTTTACAAGCATCAGGTGATAAAACAACACGTTTGTCTGGCGGGTTTTTTCGTTCTGTAATAATTCCGAATTTCATAGAATGTATTTTTATAACTTTTGATTGATGACTACTTGTAAATTTAACTTATGACAAGATGACTAACAAAACTTTTTTTGGAATACTTTTTGAAGTACCTTTGCCGACCGCTGTTTTAAATAGTTTTATTTTTTACAGCATTATTAAGTTCATTGAAAAGAACGAATATAGTAGTTCTTAAACAAACTACTACAGATACAAAAGTATCTAGTTCATGGGGCCGACTGGTTTTGACAGCGAGACCAATTGGAATGTAAGCATGCCGAGCGCTGGGATACAGCTCGTAAATCTCATTTTCCACACTTTTAATTGGCGAAAACAATTACGCTCTTGCCGCTTAATCTGAATTATAGTAAGATTAGCCTCGTCTCTACAAGGTAGAGAAGCGAGATGTTCCTGAATAGCCCTTGTTGATGGCGATTCTTTATGGAGCACCAGAAATATCAACACAAGGGTAGTATTGCTTTGATACTGCCACTAAAATTTAAAGAAGCTAAGTGTACAATAGGCCGTTTTCAGTCGGTTGTGCATCGAAAACCAAATGAAAACTAAGCACGTAGAAAGCATTGTAATTGCTTGTTTGGACGGGAGTTCGATTCTCCCCGGCTCCACTAAAACCCTTATAAACGCTAGTATTTATAAGGGTTTATATTTATCGTTGACAATTTTACTTCTCCTAGTTTAATAATTCCTAATTTTTCGTTTTTTAGAAAACATATTTAAAATCTGATTTAATCAACTTTAGTTGCAATCGGGATAATATTCCTTCATAAAATTTTATAACTATGCATGATATAATATCAATCAAAATAAATGAATTATAAAAAAGCTAATGTTTTGGAGCCCATAAAACTACTCCTTATTTTTACAGTGCTTTATTCTTGTACTTTAAAAGGGCAAAATATTACGAGGCAGGAACTTAAAGACACTTTACAAAATACACCCTATTTTACAATACATAAAGACAATTATTTTATTACAGGTGTACCTACAAACAAAGCTATTAATAGCAATACTGCCAATGCTAAATATCAAATTAGTTTTAAACAATTAATTACTAAAAATGTTTTACCCTGGGAAACTTATTTATTTTTAACCTATAGTCAAAAAGCTTTTTGGGATATATATAAAGACTCCTACCCTTTTACAGAAATAAATTTTAACCCAACTATTGGTTTAGGAAAAGCATTTTTTGATAAAAATAACCGGTTAAAAGGTTTTGGTTCCTTTTTCTTAGAACATGAGTCAAATGGTAGAGATAGTATTTACTCTAGAAGCTGGAATAGACTGAGTCTTAAGTACAGTACAAATATAAGTCCTAAAACCATTTTAACTGTGAAAGGCTGGATTCCATTTAGTTACAAAGCAGGGAATTCTGATTTATTAGATTATGTTGGACTCGGAGAAGTAACAGCTTCACATGATTTTATACGAAACAAACTTATTTTTGAAATCAAAGCAAGAAAAGGTTTAAAGTGGGATTTGAAAGGTTTAATTAGATCTCGATTTTATTACCGACCTTTTAAACACAACTCAAATCAATATATAATGCTTGAATGGTTTGCTGGTTACACTGAGAATTTAATTGATTACGATCAATTTACATCAATGGTTCGTGTAGGCTACGTTATAAAAACTAATGAGCTTGATTTTTTAAAAGGGAAAGATTCATTTTAGTTACTTATCGAAAAACAATAGCTCTCAAATATTTAAAACTTATTGAGGATAACCTTAAAAAACAAAAGTTTATTTCTCTCACCTATTTTTAATGTTAAATATTATATCATAAACTAAATTCCAAACTAGAATAAATCCTGGAGCCGTAAAAATGATTCCAAACAAACCAAACAAGAGCGTTAAGCCCCACATGTCTGAGAAAAAACTTGAAATGCGAGCTTCCTCGCTTTTTCCTGTAATATAACGTACTTCAACCTCATCTCCTATTCTATCAGTGGTAAATGAAGTTGAACTTGAAGAGCGAATACGAACATTATTACCATCATCATCAACAAACAAAACTTTTGTATATTTATTTCTAGATTTATCTCCATTAGAATCTCTACTATTCTCAGTTTCAAAATCGTATATATATCCTTTTGTTAGTTGTGATGTTTTAATAAAATTTATCGTATCAATAGTACGACTTATAGCTAAATAAAGAAATGTACTTCCTGCAAGAAGTATTATACACAATATGACTTTGATTGGAGTTTGCTTATTCATTTATTATTAAACTTATTTTTACTTTGAAATTGTTTTTTTGATTATAAATACAATAGAGACTTATTTCCCCTGAATTTATGTATTTTGGTTTTATACGACCCTATTATCTATTTATATAATATATTAATTTACACCAACCTTTTACCATTTTCTCTTTGTAGTTTTAAGTTCTAATAATTGATTTACTACACATAGCTAACTAAAAATAAAACAATTAAAAACACCCATTTATTGTTTGTTTCTATTTTACGTTGAAATGTAAAGTTTTATTTTACTATAAGTGCAAAACTGAATTGCATCAAAACTTATTCTTATCGAGCAAATAGCTGTTCTACTAAGTTTATAATTTAGATGAAAACAAAAAAATTATGAACGTACAAGCTTATTTAGCCTTTAATGGCAATTGTCAAGAAGCCCTAAACTTTTATGGGGATATATTTAATGCAGAAATCAAAAACCTTCAAACTTATGAGGACAAAAAAATAGATGTTCCGGGTAACTATCGTAACAAATTACAACATGCCGAATTAAAAGGTAAAGGTGTGAATTTTATGGCTTATGATGCTTCCCCTGACACCCCTATTAATAACGGAAGTCAAATTCACATGAGTGTTGATTTGGACAAAGTTGATGATGCTAAAGAAATTTTCGACCAACTCTCAACTGGTGGTAGAATACACCATGAATTCAGAGAAAGAGAATGGGGACATTTTGGTAGGTGTAATGACCAATATGGTGTCAGTTGGATGATTAATTGTAATAAATAAAAGAACTATGCAGATTATATACGAATACCATGATGTTACTTCAAGTGACAGATTAGAAACAATGGTGAAAGAAAAATTAGATAGGTTAAAAGAAAAAAATGACATGCTTATTAGAGCTGATGTTTTTTTTAAAGAAGAAAACACCTCATCAGACGAAACAGGTAAAATCTGTAACATAAGATTAAGTTTACCTGGTCCGCGATTGTTTGCGGAGTCAAGTCATGAAAATTTTGAAAATGCTATTGCTGATACAATAAATGAATTGGAAAGGCAACTATCAAAACGAAAAGAAAAAATGCGAGAATATTAATATCTCAAATTATAAACCCCTTGAATTTTCAAGGGGTTTATAATTTATTATTTCTAACGCTTCACATCTTTTAATATCCAAGGCTCAATCTCAGTATTATCATCTTTGTGCAATACCACCATATCTCCTGTAGTTTCAAATATTACAGCTTTTACATCTGATAGCCGTATTACATTAGCTTCTCTAAGTTTAGACCTTAAATCACCTTCGGTTACCCTTACTTTTTTTAAGTTCTCTTTTAAAATTTCTTCACCGTCCATTAGTAATGTAGGTTGGTTATCAATTATTTTTCTAAACGTTGAAAACCTTCTAAAATATGCCGCTAATAATTGTAAGGCATAGACCATTACTAAACCAAGTGCTCCTTCACTTAAATTAACCGAGTCTGAAAGTACAGTTGTAGCAATCATTGATCCAACAGATACTGTCATCGCAAAATCAAAACTTGACATTTTTGAAAAACTTCGTTTGCCAAATATTCGCGTATAAATTATTATAGCAATATAAATACCTATAGCTGATAATATAATTAATACTAATGTCTTCTCTTCTATATCAAATAAAGATTCCGTTATCTGACTTAAAATTGTGTTGCTATACATATATAATTTCTTTGATTAATTTTAATACTAAACTAGCCTTAAAGTTGACAATAATTTAATCATATAACACATTTTGTTAGCTCATATTAATATGTTACAGAATTGTGAAATTTTGTATCAGATAAGAAAAGAATAGATTGCGTTAAAAAGAATGGTAGTTAAACTCTAAATTTGTAATAACTTAAAAACAAACAAATTATGTCACTACTAACTATTATTTTAAATATTTTATTACCACCATTAGCTGTATTTTTAAAACATGGATTAGGAACCACTTTTTTAATTAGTGTATTACTAACGCTGTTTGCTTGGCTACCAGGTGTAATTCATGCATTTATAGTAAATAATTAAAAACACCCATTAAATAGATTTTAAAAGTCATTACTTAGGTAATGACTTTTTTTTGTTTTAACCGTATTGCATTAGCGTCAATCATTTTATTTTTATAGTCATTTATACTTGGTACATACATCTAAATTTATGTTCACTTATTACATTATAAAACATAGCAAGATGGAAGACAAAAAAACAGCTACAGAAAAAAGCAGACAATTAGAGAACTCTAAAATTGATTATAAAGATAAGCCACTTACAACGCGACAAGGCTTGAAAGTTAATGACACTAACAATTCATTAAAAGCTGGTGCAAGAGGAGCAACCTTATTAGAAGATTTTCTTTTGAGAGAAAAAATACACAATTTTGATCATGAGCGTATTCCTGAAAGAATTGTTCACGCTAGAGGTAGTGCTGCTCATGGTTATTTTGAACTTTATGACAGTATTGAAGAGTATTCTAAAGCTGGTATTTTCACAGATACTTCAAGAAAAACACCTGTATTTGTCCGTTTTTCTACTGTTGCAGGATCGAAAGGATCTACAGATTTAGCACGTGATGTTAGAGGTTTTGCTGTTAAGTTTTATACTGAGGAAGGTACTTGGGATTTGGTAGGTAACAACATGCCTGTCTTTTTTATTCAAGATGCTATGAAGTTTCCTGATTTGATACATTCTGTTAAACCTGAACCTAATAACGAAATTCCACAAGCAGCATCAGCACATGATACTTTTTATGATTTTGTTTCTTTAACTACTGAAACATTACACAATCATATTTGGGTAATGAGTGATAGAGGTATTCCTCGTAGTTTTAGAATGATGGAAGGCTTTGGTATTCATACTTTTAGATTAATTAATAAAAAAGGAGAAGCTCATTTTGTAAAATTCCACTGGAAACCAAAATTAGGGGTGCATTCTGTTACATGGGATGAAGCTCTAAAAATTAGTGGTGCAGATTCAGATTTTCATAGAAGAGATTTATGGGAAGCTATTGAGGCAGGTCAATTTCCTGAATGGGAATTAGGTTTACAAATTATACCAGAAGCAGATGAACACAAATTTGATTTTGATTTACTTGACCCTACTAAATTAATACCTGAAGAAACCGTACCTGTAAAAATTATCGGGAAAATGGTCTTAAACAGAAATCCTGATAACTTTTTTGCGGAAACTGAACAAGTTGCCTTTTTACCAGGCAATGTAGTTCCTGGAATAGATTTCACGAATGATCCGCTACTTCAAGGTCGTTTGTTCTCATATAGAGATACACAACTATCAAGACTAGGGAGTCATAACTTCCATCAAATCCCGATTAATAAACCAGTTACGGAAACATATAACAACCAAAGGGACGGACATATGCAAACCGAAATTCCTAAAGGACAAACAGCGTATTTCCCCAACTCATTAAGCGGTGGTTGCCCTTACTTATCATCAGTTGAAGAAGGTGGTTTTGAAGCTTACCAAGAGCGTATTGATGCAAATAAAATTCGTACCAGAAGTGAAAGCTTTAGCGATCATTTTTCACAACCAGCACTATTTTATAGAAGTTTAGCGCAATGGGAAAAAAATCATGTAATTGGTGCTTATTCTTTTGAATTAGGGAAGTGTAACCATGAGCATATTAAAAGCCGTATGCTTTGGATAATTGCACAGATAGATGAAGATTTAGCAAGCAGTGTTGCTGAAAACCTTGGTATGAAAATTCCTGATGATATTGAAAGACCAATTAATCAAGCAATTGGAGCTAATGCAAATATTGAAGATCATCAACCTGTTAAAAAGAAGGTATATTTGGAAGAATCTCCAGAATTGAGTCAAGCGAAAACAAAATTTGATTCTATTGCAACAAGACAAATTGCATTTTTAGTTGCGGACGGATTCAATATGAAAGATTTCGATGCTATGAAAAAAGCATTAGAAAAAGAAAATGCAGTTGTAAAACTTGTAGCGCCACATGGTGGCACTATAATTTGTGATGAAAATATGGAACATAAAGTTGATGCTTCAATAATGACCACTGAGAGTGTACTTTTTGATGCGCTGTATGTTCCTGGAGGAAAAAAATCTATTGATGCTTTACTATCTAAAGCAAAATTTACCAAATTTATAAATGAAGCATTTAAGCATTGTAAAGCTATAGCTACTTCAAACGAAGGTGAAGATTTATTAAATAATACAGTTATAGCCAATAACAAATCTGACAAAGCAATTTTGATTAATAAAAATCCTAAAGATTTTATTAATGCTATTTCACAACACCGTAATTGGGAACGAATGGAAGTCGCTGAAAAAATCGCAGTATAATTTTAAAAGCACTTAAAACTATAAAAAACCTCTTAATTAAAATTAAGAGGTTTTTTTACTTTAGACTAATCTTAAATTAACTATTACAAACTTCAATACCCTCAAGTAATTTAGTGAATTTTGCATCTGTTAAAGGTTTCTGAATAAAATCTTTAACTATGCTATAATTTTTTGACTTATTAATATCATCAGGATTAATTGATGAACTTAAAATATAAATACTTGTTTGCGATTCTATATTTGGAATTTTACAAAAATTATCTAAAAAACCCCATCCATCCATAATTGGCATATTTAAATCTAAAAAAATAACCTCTGGTAATTTTTCTTCATTCTTTAATTCATTTACTAGATCTTCTAACGCCTCTTCTCCGTTCTCATAAACCATAATATTAGAACAAAAACTTCTATTATAATTCAAGATTACTTTGGTACCATAAACGAAGATAGGGTCATCATCTATTATGCATACTTTATCAACTCTCATAATTTTTAAATCTAAGGATTCAATATAAATGTAGGTAATATCTTATTAATAATAAGCAAAAATATATATAATTTATAACTCAAATGAGATTTTTTAGCTCATTTAAATGTTAAAAGTTTCATGGCACTAGCACTTTTCATTAAGGTAAAACGGTTTTTTAAGCAAAATGATTTCAAATTATCACCTGTTGCTACTTTGAATAACAACTCTCCCATAGGTTCTGGTATTTCTGCTCTTAGCATAAAAATTTGAGAAAAACCAAAACGCGATGTAAATTCTAAAGGATAAATACCATAACTATTGACAATACAGTTAATATCAATAGGCCCGAAAAAAATAATACAGAAAACATCAAATTCGCAATTAAAGCTAACAAAAATGAATAGTTTAAAAATGCAACAATTAATATTTAGATACTTACCAATTAGATAATTTATTACAGCTATTTTTTTAAATAAAGTCTAAAAAAGCTTAAGTTTAATATAGCAAACTAATTATCAACCAAAATTCATAATTAAAATGAAAAACAAACAAGCACTTTATCTTACAGTGTTAATCGTTACTTTTTTAACCTCCTGCAAAGGTGAGCCAGCAAAAGAAATTAACCCAACTGAAACTATTGAAGAAAAAGCACAACGTATTCACAAGAATGTAATTACTATTGATACGCATAATGACATTAATGTAGATCATTTTAATGACACTATAAATTACACGCAACGTCTAGATACTCAAATTAATCTTCCTAAAATGGAAGAAGGTGGTCTTGATGTTACTTGGCTAATTGTATACACTGGTCAAGACTCTTTAACCCCATTTGGATATAAAAAAGCATCAAAAAATGCGATGGATAAGTTTGATGCTATCCATCGTTTGTGTGAGGTATATGCTCCTGAAAGAATTGAATTAGCTTTAAATTCTGATGATGTAAGAAGAATCCACGATTCAGGTAAAAAAGTTGCTATGATTGGTGTTGAAAACGCATACCCCATTGGTGAAGACCTAACAAACTTTAAAAAGTATTATGATTTAGGTGCTCGTTATATTTCATTATCACATAATGGTCATAGTCAATTTTCAGATTCTAATACTGGTGAAAAAGATAGTATTTGGTTTTATAATGGTTTAAGTGATTTAGGTAAAAAAGGCGTGGAAGAAATGAACAAGCTTGGTATTATGATTGACATTTCTCACCCCTCAAAAGAAGCAATGAAAGAGATGATAGCTTTATCAAAAGCACCAATTATTGCGTCACACTCTTCTTCAAGAGCTTTATGTGAGCACAGTAGAAATTTAGATGACGAGCAATTACTTCTACTAAAAGAAAATGGTGGAGTTGTACAAACTGTTGCGTTTAGTTCATACTTAAACACTGAAAAACACGAAGCTAGAGATGCATATATGAAAGAAGTGTATTCTAAAATAGCTGATTCGCTAAACATCACTTTACATGAACGCTCTGAAATTAAAACACTTTCAGATATTGAAAAGAAAGCTTTTTTTAAAAATTACACTGAGGTAAAAAAAATAGGAAAAAATTTAGTTGCTAATGATAAAATTGCACCACCTGCAGTAAATGTCTCTGATTTTATTGACCATATAGATTATATGGTAAAATTAATCGGTATTGACCACGTTGGTATAAGTTCTGACTTTGACGGTGGTGGTGGTATTGAAGGTTGGTCAGATGCTTCTGAAACTTTTAACGTGACCTTAGCGCTCGTAAAAAGAGGCTATACTGAGAAAGAAATAGCTAAATTATGGGGTGGCAACTTGCTTCGTGTTTTAGATGAAGTTCAAGCCGTTTCTGAAAGTTTGTAAAAGAAAGTCAAAGATAAACCGGAAAAACTTTAGAAATCTAGTTTATCTATGACTTTACTAATTAAAATCATTTTTGCTTTTCACTATTGATAAATGAAAGAATAATTAGAACAAGTACAATAACCACAAGGGCAAAAATGCCAATCATTATAATTCCGTTATTCCAATTTACCAGTGAAATCATTAATTGCTTATACATCGTATTTAGTTGTTGATTATATTACTAAATTATACTTCTTAACAACTAAATAAAATGATAAAAATCAGTTTATTAATAATAATTAGCCCCGTTTACCAACTAAGGCAAACAGGGCTAATTATTTGATTATTATATTTTTAAAGTGTACTTGGGCATACGTAGTTTGAAACCTTTATTGGCGTTTCTTTAATTGCACCAAAACCGCCTGCTATATCAACAAAGTTATGAATTCCTCTACTTTTTAAAATTGATGCTGCGATAACTGATCGGTAACCACCTGCGCAATGCATGTAAAAAGTACCTTTTTCAGGATACGCATCTAAATAGTTATTTAAATCACTTAAAGGCGTATTTTTAGCATTAATCACATGTTCAGAAATGTATTCTGATTCTTTACGAACATCAAATACTTCATGAGCTTCATTAGATAAAACATCAGATACTTCTTTTGCTGTTATAGATGTAATGGTATCTACTTCTTTTGATGTATTTTTCCATGCTTCAAATCCGCCTTTTAAAAACCCAATTGTACCATCAAAACCAACTCGTGATAAACGAGTGATTGCTTCTTCTTCTTTTCCTTCAGGAGTCACCAATAATAATGGTTGCTCTACATCAGCAATTAATGCACCAACCCAAGGAGCAAAATCACCATTCAAACCAATAAATATTGATCTAGGGATGTGTCCTTTTACAAAATCATTTTGATGACGTACATCTAAAACAATAGCTCCAGTTTCATTTGCTGCTTTCTCAAAATCATCAGGTGACATCGCGGTAGCGCCACGTTCTAAAACCTCATTAAAATCTTCGTATCCCTCTTTATTCATTTTTACATTTAAAGGGAAGTATTTTGGTGGTGGCAACAAACCTTCAGTAACTTCTTTTGTGAATTCATCCTTGGTCATATCAGCTCTAAGTGCATAATTCATCTTCTTTTGATTGCCTAAAGTATCAACCGTTTCTTTCATCATGTTTTTACCACATGCTGAACCTGCACCATGTGCTGGATATACAATAACATCATCTGCTAAAGGCATAATTTTAGTCCGTAAACTATCAAAAAGAATGCCTGCCAAATCTTCTTGAGTCATATCAGCAGCTTTCTGTGCTAAATCTGGACGGCCAACATCACCTAAAAATAAAGTGTCGCCAGAAAATATTGCATGGTCTTTTCCTTTTTCATCCTTTAATAAGTATGTTGAACTCTCCATTGTATGCCCTGGAGTATGTAAAACTACTATTGTTAAAGCTCCAACTTTAAACTCTTGACCATCTACTGCTATAATAGCTTCAAAAGAAGGATTTGCATTTGGTCCGTAAATAATTTGCGCACCGGTTTCTTTGGCTAGTGTTACGTGACCACTCACAAAATCTGCATGAAAATGAGTTTCAAAAATATATTTGATTTTAGCATTATCATCAGTTGCTTTTTTAATATAAGGATCAACTTCACGTAATGGATCTATAATAGCAACTTCACCTTCACTCTCAATATAGTAAGTACCTTGTGCTAAACAACCTGTATATATTTGTTCAATCTTCATAATCTATTTCTTTAATAATAAACTTAAATGAATTGTATTTTATATTGTAAAAATATCCTTATTTTTTAATTACCACAGTAACAATAGTTACACTTTCAACCTATTTTGATATGCAATTTTACCTTGCATGCTCGTTAACGATGTTGGGTCATCAAAAAAGTCAACAGCATCTTTCGTCCTAACAAACAAAAATTCTCTATGTAACTCACCAATAATACCACTACTAAATATAATGTCACGTGTAGGCCCTATTGCGCCTGCTATATAAAACTGTATGTTTTTTTGATGTATTTCTCGTATTACTTTTGTAAGCATATGTGCTGCAGATGAGTCTATATAATTTATTGCTTCTGCATTAAGAATTACACCTTTCAATTTACTAGCTTTTTTATCAATTTCATTAAACAACTGCTCTTTAAAATAACTGGTGTTACCAAAATACAGTTGCGAATCAAAACGGATAATTAGTAAGTCATCGCGAACATCAATATCGTTTGTAAATCGGTCTACATTTTTATAGTAATCTGAATCTTTTATTTTTCCTAAAACTGCAAAGTGTGGCTTTGATGTTCTATAAACCATTAATAGTAGAGAACTTAAAACTCCAATTAAAATACCTTGCGGAATACCTACAAATAATGTGATTAAAAATGTAATTAATAAAATTGAAAACTCATCTTTTCGTTTATTCCAAAGTCTCTTAGCATAGGTCAAATCAATTAAACCAAGTACCGATACCATGATTATACTAGCTAATGCCGCTTTTGGCAAATAATAAAAAACCGGAGTTAAAAATAACAAGGTTCCTATCACCATAATTACACTAAATAAAGCCGATAAATTTGTTTTTGCTCCTGCTTCACCGTTTATAGCTGACCTTGAAAAACTACCTGTTGAGGAATACGATTGAAATAAAGAACCTAACATATTTGAAACTCCTAATGCAATTAATTCTTGGTTAGGTTGAATGGTTTCTTCTCCTGATTTATCTTCTAATGCTTTACCTATAGATATAGTTTCTAAATACCCAACTAATGCTAAGGTTAATGCGATAGGCCAAATTTGTAATGCATTATTCAGGTTGATTTCCGGAATAGCAAAACTTGGTAACCCTGTAGGAATTTTGCCTACTATATGAACTCCAAAATTTTCTAAACTGAATAAGTATACCGCTAATATTCCCAAAACGACCACAATTAGTATTGAAGGTATCCGTTTGCTTATTTTCTTTATAACCATGATTATTATAATTCCTAAAACACCAATAGTTATATCATATATGTTAGCTTCTGGAATTTTAGAAATAGCATTTATTACTAATTGGTGAAAATGGTTACTTTTCTCTGTTTCTGTACCTAATAAATGCTTTAATTGACTAAATATAATAACTAAAGCAGCTGCTGACGTAAAGCCACTAATTACAGGTTTTGATAAAAAATTAACCAAAAAACCCATTTTAAATACCCCTAATAAAAATTGAATACTACCCACCATAAAAGCTAAAAAAACAGCCATGGTAATATAATTTTCAACTCCGGTTAAAGCTAATGTTCCTAAACCTGCAGCTACCAATAATGAATCCATTGCTACTGGGCCTACTGATACTTGCCTAGAAGTTCCTAAAAACAAATAGCCTAGAACTGGCATTAACGCAGCATACAACCCATAAACAGGTGGTAAACCTGCTATCATAGCATAAGCCATACCTTGCGGAATTAAAATAATACCAACAGTTAGTCCCGCAATCAAATCTTTTGAAAGGTTTTCTTTTCGGTATTTTGGCAACCATTGTAGTAAAGGTATAAATTTTTGCATGGGGCAAATTTAGGCCAATAGATTTTTAAAAAATGTAACTTTTGTTACCTACAACTTTATAAATAGAATAATTAAACTACTGCTATAGTTAACGTAAACTGCTCCTCTCTATCTTCTAAATACATAAAACCTTCAGCTAAATTTTCTTGCTTTACTTCGTATGGATAAAAAGTAATTGGTTCTATACAAATCATGTTTTCTACTTCTGTCCAAAGCATAAAACTACCAAACCCTTCTGACGTTATTTTTAGTTCTTTTTTATCTTTTAAAACAATTTCAGTACAATTTTTTACTTGATAAGCACGATTACCAACAGCTAAAACCTCAGCTAATGTAATCTCTTTACCTTTAGCTTTAATTATAGGTGCTTTGGTTACTAAATTAAATGCCGGATGATACCCTAGCATAAAAGGCATATTTTGTTCCCCTGAGATAGAAAAACTAATAACTAAGCCGTTTCCAGATAAATTAAAAGATTTCTTAAATGTGAAGTCATACGGCCAAGCTAAAATTTCTTCTGTTGATTTTGCAGGGAATTTTGAATTATTAACCTGTGTACCCGCTATATATTTTTTTTCAAAAACTGCCTTAGTTTCATCTGCACTTTCTAACTCATAATCCATTTCACGTAACAAACCATGTTGATCTTGAACGGCTTCACCTTTAGCTGTTTTTACTCTAAAATTGGCATCAGCAGTCGGGCCAATAATCGGAAACATTTCAGTATCTGCACTTCGCCAACCAGGACTCCCCTTTTGATGAATATACTCATGACCTTCAACAAGATAACTTATCAATTCTCCTTGGTCAATTTTTACAGTTTTATTTTTGTAAGATAGTGTTGTCATTATATTATTGATTTATTAATCTGTAAATTAAAATTGCTGTTCTTTTAGTCAAAGCTTCTATAGTATTTAAGTTTACTGTTTCTTCTGGTGTATGTGCTCCTGTTCCCATAGTTCCTAAACCATCTAAAGCATCAACATATTCGGCAACAAATGAAGTGTCTGCTGCACCTCTTTTTCCTGGGTCATAAGCTAAAACTTCACCTTGACCTAAATCTAAACTTACTTGGTTTAATTCTTTCAATAAAGTTTTATTCCCTTCTGTAGGTCTCATAGCTGGGTAACTATCTTGAAAAGTAATAGTTGTACTTGTATGAGGTAAATTATTTTTAACTATCTCACGCATCTTTGCTCTAGCAGTTTCCTTTTGTTCTTCAGACATGAATCGTAAACCACCTTTTACTATAGCTGTTTGCGCTACAACATTTGTTTTGCCAAAAGCATCTCCTTTACCCGTTTTTGCATCAAAATCAACAAAAGTTCCACCTAATAAAACTCCAGGATTAAAAGTTAGATACTCTTCACCTCTAACTTCTTCATAAAAATCATTTAATATTCTTGACATTTCAAAGACAGCTCCAGCCCCAACTTCATCATTAAATATCCCTGAAGAATGTGCTCTTTTACCTGTAACTTCTACCTCCCAATTTGAAGACCCTCTACGGGCAACGGTTGCATAATTAAAACCTGTAGACGTTTCATAACCCAACGCAATATCACTTCGTTTAGCAGCATCGACTAAATCTTTTCTACTAATAGTTAAAGGTTTACCAGTACTTTCTTCGTCACCCGTAAAAGCAACTATAATTTGTGCATTTTTTAATAGTCCATTTTCCTGTAAGGCTTTTAATGCATACAGAATAATCACGTTGCCACCTTTCATGTCATTACCACCAGGAGCATGAGCAATACTATCGTTAATCATTTCAAATTTTTGAAAAGGACTATCTTCCTCAAAAACAGTATCTAAATGACCAATTAATAATAGCTTTTTGCCTTTAGTACCATTAGTCTCAGCAAATAAGTGCCCTGCCCTATTTAATTCAGCTGGCATTTCTATCCACTGTGTATTAAAATTTATAGCATCAAAAGCATCTTTAAAAACAAAACCAACTTTTTTTACTCCCTCTAAATTTAGAGTACCGCTATTAATGTTCACAACATCTTCAAGAAACTGAATAGCTTCTTTATTATTTTTCGTTACACTAGAAAGAATCTTTTTTTCGGTTTTAGAAACCTTTTGAGAGAAGATGTTTAGGCTTATAAATAGTAGCGCAATTAATGAGTATTTTGTTTTCATAAGTATTCATTGATAATTAGCACTTAAATTTAATCAAACTTAATGGCTTTTACAGGTGTAATTCTAGTAATTATATAAGAAGGAACTATAAGCATTAGCAAACATAAAATCATAACTCCTATATTTAAGAATACCACAGAAGTAATATCTATATGCACCGGAATATATTCCATATAATACTCTTTAGGATTGGGGAATTTGAATAATCGAAATTTATCTTGAGCCCATACAAAACCTAAACCTATAGTGTTACCCAACACCAAACCTATACTAATTAGATAAGCTGCATTGTATAAAAATATTTTACGCACATCCCAATTTGATGACCCCAATGCTTTTAGAACTCCAATCATTGGTGTACGTTCTAATATCAAAACCAATAAAGCCGTGATCATGTTTATACCTCCAACAATAATCATAATACCAATAATTAAAGCGATATTAAAGTCAAAAAGATCTATCCATTGAAAAATGTTCATGTATTTATCTTTTATCGACTTTGTGTTTAATGTTGATAGTGTTTGCCCGTAAATCTCATTATTTTTTTCATCAATGGAATCAAAATCATCTAAAAAAACTTCAAAATTTCCTATTTGATCTGTATCCCATTTATTCATCCGCTGAATGTGGCGAATATCCATAAAAACATAAGTTGCGTCAAACTCCTCAAAGCCACTATCATAGATACCTACAATTTTTGATTTTTGTTGATTTGGTATTTTTGATGCATCATTATCTCGAAGAAAAACAGACATAAATGTATCTCCTAACTTTAATTTTAATCGGCTTGCTAACAATCTTGAGATTAATACATCATCCGTACGTTCTCCACTATAATCTGGTACATGACCTTCTACGACGTATTCTTTAAAAACATCCCAATTATAATCTTTACCAACACCTTTTGCCAAAATACCTTCGACAGTATCATCTGTACGAACAATACCACCTTTACTAGCAACAGCTTGCACATGTTGTATACCTGAAATATTTTTAAATTCTGGATAAAATTCTTGATCTATAGAAACAGGAACGAGAGAAACTTCTGAGTAATTATTATCGTAGTTACTTATTTGAATATGACCGTTAAAAGCGGCTACTTTTTCTCTAATTTTCTTCTTTAAACCAACACCTGTACTAATCGCAATTAGCATCATTACAATACTTATAGCAATTGCAGCAATTGCTATTTTTATTATTGGTGCCGATACACTATTTTTATGCGCTTTACCTACCGAAAGTCGTTTAGCAATAAAATATTCTAAATTCAATTTATGATGATTTTATCTTGTCTCAAAAATACATTTTTATTATTGGTTTTGATACTTTCTTCATGCGGAAAGACAAAGAAAACCATTAGTAACTTAAAAGATATTGTTCAAATAAATACCGAAGAAATTGAAAAACCACCATTGGTTATTGCTTCTAGTAAAACCGAAGCTTACTTTCCGCTATTAAAAAACAAGAATATTGCTGTTGTTGCCAACCAGACTAGTGTTATTTTTCATGAAGAAGGAAATACACATTTGATAGATTCACTTCTAAGCTCCCAAATAAAAATTAGTAAAGTATTTGCTCCTGAACATGGTTTTAGAGGTAAGGTTGATGCTGGTGAACATTTTAAAGATGGTGTTGATACAAAAACTGGACTTCCATTAGTTTCCCTTTATGGTAAAAATAGAAAACCATCAAAAGAACAACTTAAAGATATTGATCTAGTACTTTTTGACATACAAGATGTTGGAGTTCGTTTTTACACATACATCGCTACTTTACAATTGGTAATGGAAGCTTGTGCAGAAAATAATATTCCTATTGTAGTTTTAGATAGGCCAAACCCAAATGCACATTATGTTGACGGACCAACAATGGAAACTGAACACACTAGCTTTTTAGGAATGGCCGAAATCCCATTAGTATATGGGATGACAATTGGAGAGTATGCTACTATGATTAATAGAGAAGCTTGGCTTGAAAATGGGAAGAAAGCCTCACTTACAGTGATTCCTTTAGATAATTACACTCATGAAACTTTCTATAGTTTACCAATACGCCCTTCACCAAATTTACCGAATGATTTATCAATTAAACTATACCCAAGCCTAGGGCTTTTTGAAGGTACAAACATTAATGCTGGCCGTGGAACCGAGTTTCAATTTCAACGCTATGGTGCTTCATTCTTAGATACAACAAAATACGATTTTACTTATATTCCTGAATCTAATTTTGGATCTAAATACCCAAAAGAGAAAGGTAAAACTTGCTACGGAGTAGATTTAACTAAAGTAGACACCAAAAACCTCAGCACCGTTGATTTACAATGGATTGTTGATGCATATACAAATACATCTGATAAGAGTAAATTCTTTTTAACTAGCGGATTTACTAAACATGCCGGAACCACAAAACTTCAAAAACAAATTGAAGCTGGTATGACCGCCACTGCAATAAGAGCCACTTGGCAACCTGATGTAGAAAAATTTAAAAAAATTAGAAGTAAGTATTTAATGTACAATTAATCTTCAACTAGCGTTGTTGGGTTTCTGTAGGTATGAAAAGGTTGTTTCAATAAAGATTTTAAATTTCCATTTTCAAGTTCGTCCGGAAAAGTATCAACCCCATAAACTATAGCATCTCTATCTAATTTCATAAAAGTTCCGAACATTCTATCCCAAATAGAAAATATATTTCCGTAGTTAGAATCTGTATACGGTAATACATAATGATGATGCACTTTATGCATATCAGGTGATACAATCACCCAACTTAGCAAATCATCTAACTTTCTTGGTAATTTAATATTTGCATGGTTAAACTGTGTTGATATTAAAGATAAAGACTGGTATAACATTACAATACCAATTGGGGCTCCAACTACAAGCACTCCAAATAAAGTAAATCCAAAACGCACCAAACTTTCTAATGGGTGATGCCTATTTGCTGTAGTTGTATCTACATTATGATCTGTGTGATGCACCAAATGCACCATCCAAAGGGGTTTTACTTTATGCTCAGTATAATGCGCTAGATAAGCACCAAAAAAGTCCAACAGCATAACTCCTAAAAGTATGTATGCCCATAATGGTAAAGCAATCCAATTAATTACACCGAATTGATTAGCACTAACCCAATCGCTAGTCTTTAAAAGTAAAAAAGCCAATGCAAAATTTATAATTACAGTCGTAAACGTGAAAAACAAATTTGGTAACGCGTGCTTCCATTTTCCGTAATTAAAACGCACCAAAGGAATAGCTCCTTCTAAAACCCAAAAAAAACTAATTCCACCTATTAATATTAACGAACGATGTAATGAAGGGATGTTTTCAAAATAGTTAATTAAACTTTCCATAGGTATAAATATAATAAATATCTATGATGATCTTTATTAAGATCGTATTTTACAGACAATAATTTACAAATAACTTAATTCAAGTTTACTTATTCAACTTACTTTTCATGGCTTCAACAATATTATATGCAGCTGGGCAAATAGCAACATTTTTTATTGTTAAGTTACTAATCTGTTGAAACTTTTTACGATCGGTGTGTGGAAATTCTCTACATGCTTTTGGTCGCACATCATAAATAGAACAATAATTATCAGTACCTAAAAAAGTACAAGGTACTTGCTGTAATACATAATCATTCTCTTCATCTACGCGTAAATATTGCGTTATAAATTGCTGTGGTTTTAATCTAAAATACTTGGCTATGCGTTCAACATCTGCATTGGTAAAAAGTGGACCTGTAGTTTTACAGCAATTAGCACATTCTAAACAATCTGTTCTTTCAAATTCTTCAGCATGCAAATCTTGCATAAGATAATCTAAATTTTTCGGCGGTTTCTTTTTTAGCTTCGCGAAAAATTTTTTATTCTCATTTTGTTTGTCTTTTGCTAGTTTCGGTAAGCCTGCAATAATATCTTCCATTATTTTAATAAACTTACTGCTGTTTCATATAAATTACGACTCCAACCCTCTGAGGCTTTAGATACTTCTTTAGCCAATAAAGGTTGTTTTTCTAATATTAATTTTCCTTCATCAGAAGCGTAAAATTTATTTAATGCAGTCTTTTGCTCTATTGTCATTTTAGTAGGGTCACTAGTTAGTTGTTTACCAGCATCACTCTCATAAAAAGCAGTCATTTTTTTTATTGTGTCTTGGTCAAAATTCTTTTGATAAATCGGAATCAAAAGTTCAGTCATTTCACCCACATATTTTTCTTTATTCGCCATTAAATACGTCCACCCTTCAGAATTTGAATCTGATTTAGGGTATTGTTTTTCAAGCATTTTTAATAACTCAGCATAAGCAAAGTCATATTGTTTTGCTGAACCGTTTACTTTTAAATAAGCTATTACATCTTCTGAAAAGGTTGTTTCTTGAGCGCAACTTGTAACTCCAATTGCTAGAAATAAAATGAATATCTTATTTATTAATTTCATATCGATTCGTTTTTTTTATTTTATAAGTTGATTAAATACCTGATTTTTGTCGCAAATTACAAATTAAATGCCAACTGATATTTTAGGAAATGCCGTTTTAGACTTTCAAAACAAAAAACATACTGCTGATATTATAACTTACTCTTCACTTGATGAGGAAGATACAATACCCGTGCCATATTTGTTTCGTGATTATAAAAATATGCCTAAATTAGAACAAAATGCACTAGCATTATGTAAAGGTGATGTTTTAGATATTGGTTGTGGTGCCGGGAGCCACAGCTTGTATTTACAAGAAAAAGGACACAATGTTATTGCATTAGATTATTCTGCTGGCGCAATTGAAGTTTGTAAAAAAAGAGGTGTAAAGAATGTTGTTTGCAGTAATATATATGATTATTCTGGTAGACAATATGATACACTTTTACTTTTAATGAACGGTATTGGTTTGGCTGGAAAACTAAATCAATTAAATAAGTTTTTCAATCACTTGAAATCACTTTTAAAACCTAACGGTCAAATTATACTCGATTCAAGTGATATTATCTACATGTTTCAAGAAGATGAGGACGGTGGATATTGGATTCCGGATAATGATTATTATGGTGAAGTCACTTTTAATATGGAATATAAAAACCAAAAAAGTGAAGCTTTTGATTGGTTGTATATTGACTACAATACGCTTCAACGTGCTGCTATAGCTAATAATTTTAACTGCAAATTAGTATTTGAAGGTGAACATTATGATTATCTTGCCACACTAAGCTTAATTGTATAATAGAATCAAGATCTAAACGTTATACTAAGTACCTATGTTTTTTAACTTCAATTATGAAAAATAAATCATTTTTAATCTTAGGGCTTTCTGCCTTTTTAATTTGGAATTGCTCAAAGAGTGAATCATCTTCAAGTTCAGAAGAGGAGAATGAAGAAGTTACTACTGTTGTAGACAAAACTCTTAATCAACAAGAAACTGGAGCATCAGCAAATGATTTTTTATCAAATGATAATTATGATAAGTTAATTATTGAAGTAGCTTACGTAACAGGTTACCAACCTGAGGAAGCCGCTATTTTAGATAATTTAGAATTTATAGAAGAAATAACTTTTAAAGAAGATATTGAAGTACAATATTTAGAATTAGACTCACCAAATGAGGCTACTTTATCCACGCAAGAAGTTTATGATTTAGAACAAGAAAATCGTACAGTTTATACTGATGGTACTACATTAGGTATGTACATTTACTTTTCAGACACAACTTTTGAAGATGATGACCCAGATTCTGGCTTATATACTTTAGGTGCTGTGTATTTAAACACTTCTATGGTTATCTACCAAGAATCGGTTAGAGAAATAGCAAAGGCATCTACATTAATTTCGAATGCTACTGTAGAAACTGCTACGCTTAATCATGAATTTGGTCACCTATTTGGATTAGTAAATATTGGTTCTGACATGGTACATGATCATGAGGATGAAACTACAAATGATGATGGAGAAATTATCGGCAATCAACATTGTGACCAAGAAGGTTGTTTAATGCGTGCCGAATTACAATTCAGTAGTGGTATGAGCAAAATGCTTACCGCTAAAAATGGTCAGGTTCCTGATTTAGATGCTGAATGTTTATTAGATGTCGCAGCTAACGGAGGTCGTTAGAATCACACTACTCTTTTTAAGGTATATTTAAATACTTGTGGGTTTGTAATGATACTTTCCATTTTGGGTTTTTCATCACATAATCAACAATAAGTGGCACCATTTTCTCTCGAACACTCCACTCTGGTTGTAAGTATAAAATACAGTCTTTATTAGTTTTTGCAGCTTGCTCTTCAGCAAAAATAAAATCATGCTTGTTAAAAATTATCATTTTTAACTCATGGGCTTCATCGTAAATTCTACCTTCTGGTAATTTGTTTTTCTTTGGAGATAAGCAAATCCAATCCCAAACACCAGATAACGGGTAAGCACCAGATGTTTCAATATGCGTTTGTACATTTTTAGCTTTCAAACCTTTGGTTAAAGGTCCCATATCCCACGTAAGTGGTTCTCCACCAGTAATCACAATAGTATCAGAATATGAGGTCGCATTGGTAATAATTTTATCAATCGCAGTTGGAGGATGTGTTTCAGCATTCCAGCTTTCTTTCACATCACACCAATGACATCCAACATCACAACCACCAACTCTAATAAAATAAGCGGCAGTCCCTTTATGAAAACCTTCTCCTTGAATTGTATAAAACTCTTCCATCAGAGGTAACATTTCCCCTTTATTGACCAATGTCAAAACTTCATTCTCTAACATGCTGCAAAGATACATTTTAGTTATGAGTCTATCACACAACTATTAAATTTGTCTTAATTGAAAAATCTAACCTCCTTTAGATTTTTTCAGTTGCCTAAAAAACGCTTATTTTTATGCAAAATTAACTTGATGAGCAACAAAGACCAATTCTTTCAACATATAACAGAAGGATACCGAACTAAAGGTGATTTTATCACTATGGGAGCTGCAATTTTAGACGGTGAAACACTTACGGATGCATTTGTAAAAATCCCACTAAAAACTTTAAATAGACACGGACTTATTGCTGGTGCAACTGGTACAGGTAAAACAAAAACATTGCAAGTACTTGCGGAAAACTTATCAGAAAAAGGTATTCCAGTCATGTTAATGGATCTTAAAGGTGATTTAAGTGGTTTAGCACAACCTAGCCCAGGGCATGAAAAAATTGATGAAAGACATGAAAAAATTGGATTACCTTTCGAATCTAAAAAATTTCCTGTCGAGATTTTGTCTTTATCAGAGCAAGATGGTGTGAAATTACGTGCAACTGTTTCTGAATTTGGTCCTACACTATTATCAAGAATATTAGATTTAACTGAAACACAAGAAGGTATTGTTGCTGTTGTTTTTAAATATTGTGACGATAATAAATTACCGCTTTTAGATTTAAAAGATTTTAAAAAAGTACTTCAATATGCTACTGATGGTGGTAAAGCTGAATTTACTAAAGATTATGGTAGAATTAGTACGAGTTCTACCGGTGCAATTCTTCGAAAAATTATAGAATTAGAACAACAAGGCGCCGATTTATTTTTTGGTGAAAAATCTTTTGAAGTAAATGATTTGACCCGTATTGATGAAAACGGAAAAGGTTATATAAACATTTTAAGACTTACTGATATACAAGATAGACCAAAATTGTTTTCTACTTTTATGTTGAGTCTATTAGCTGAAATATATGATACATTTCCAGAACAAGGTGACGCTGATCAGCCAGAGTTAATTTTATTTATTGATGAAGCTCATTTAATTTTTAAAGAAGCTTCAAAAGCTTTATTAGATCAAATTGAAAGTATTGTAAAATTAATTCGTTCAAAAGGTATTGGGTTATATTTTGTTACACAAAACCCAACAGATGTACCAAATGATGTATTATCTCAATTAGGTTTAAAAGTACAACATGCTTTGCGTGCCTTTACTGCTCGTGATAGAAAAGCAATAAAATTAACAGCAGAAAACTACCCTGAATCTGAATTTTATGACACAAAAGAAGTACTTACATCTTTAGGTATTGGTGAAGCATTAATATCTGCTTTAGATGAAAAAGGTAGACCAACACCATTGGCCGCTACAATGCTACGCGCTCCAATGAGCCGTATGGATATACTTTCTGAAAGTGAATTGAATGAAGTAATTGATCGCTCATCATTAGTTAAAAAATACAATGATATTATTGATCGTGAAAGTGCCTATGAAATTCTGAATGAAAAAATAGAAAAAGCTGAAGCAATAGCCGAAAGAGAAAAAAGGAAACCAAAAACAAAATCCACATCTCGAAGTAGAACAAGCACTAGGCAAAACCCTGTAATTAAGGTATTAACTAGCGCAACTTTTATTAGAGGAGTATTAGGTGTATTAAAAAAAGTAATACGCTAAAAATTCTTATAAATATTTAATATCCACATTATATAAAATGAAAAAAATTGTATCAGTTGTTTTAACCGTGTCATCACTAATATTTTTTAATTGTGAAAAGGAAAGCACAAATTTTAAGATTACAAATTCAGCTATTGGACAGCTTACGAAAGAAACTAAAATTTCAGATTTAGAAACACTTTACGCTAATGACTCAATTGTAGCCGCAAATGGTATTCCTAAAATGAATTTGAGTAATGTTACATCTGAACCTGAAGATGATAACAGCGAACGTGTCATAAAAGATGGTTTCAGTTATCAAAAAATTGAAGTTTTTGAAAAAGGTGGCGCACATTTATTAAGTTTAACACCTAGTAATGATTCCGTACCCACTGTTGAAAATATTAGAATTTACGATGCTCGTTACAAAACAGAAAAAGGAGTTACTATCAACAGTACTTTTAAAGATATTAAAGACAATTACACTATTAAAAAAATAATTACTACCATGAACAACGTAGTTATTTTATTAAAAGATTCTGGTGTATACTTCACAATTGACAAGCAACAATTACCAGCTAGTTTAAGGTATAATTCAAGTACAAATATTGAAGAGGTTCAAATACCTGATACAGCAAAAATAAAGTACATGTGGATGGCTTGGGAATAGTTCTTTTGTTTATTTAAAATTGCTTAATTCACTTTTTAATGATAAAAAAATTTATAATACAAAAATCTCCTTTTATAGTACCAACAACTGATGGTAAATTAATTGAAGAGCATTTTGGTAATGCTAGTACAAATGATGCAAACCTTAGCTTAGCACATATGGTTGCACCTGCAGGCTGGAATGAACCTTTTCAAACTCCAGAATTTGATGAATATACTTATATCATAAAAGGTAAAAAGCAATTTATTATTGATGGTGAGACTGTGATTTTAAAAGCAGGCCAATCAATAAAAATTAACAAGAACACTAGAGTACAATACGCTAACCCCTTTACTGAACCATGTGAGTATATTGCAGTTTGCTTACCCGCTTTTGATTTCGCAAAAGTTCACAGAGAAGAAGAATAGCTAAAATGAAAAAATACATTCCTAGATTATTTGGTCGCTATATTAATACTCTTTTTAAAGTATCAAAGAAAAAAGCTGTTGAAAAAGCATTTCTACTTTTTTGTACACCACAAAAAGGACGTGTAAAAGAATTTCAAAAAAAATTCTTAGACAGTGCTAAGTTTGAGAAAGTAGAATCAAACAATATAACCCTACAAACCTATAAATGGGAAGGTGAAAAAGAGACAGTTTTATTACTTCACGGCTGGGAAAGTAATGTATATAGATGGCGAAACTTATTAGGCTTTTTAAAAGAAGCTGGTTATAATATTGTTGCTATTGATGCTCCTGGTCATGGTAATTCTACAGGTGATATTTTGCATGTTCCTATTTACACAAAATGTGCAAACGATATTATTACTAAGTACAAACCTAAATATGTGATTGGACATTCTGTTGGTGGTATGACAACGCTATACAATCAATACAAACACCCAAATAATAGTGTTGAAAAAATAGTTTCATTAGGAGCTCCATCTGAGCTTTCTGAAATTATGAAACACTATGAAAACTTGTTGCAACTTAATGATAACGTTGTTGAAAGTTTAGAAGCATATTTTATTGAAAAATTTAATATAATAGTTAATGAGTTTTCAATCGCATCATTTGTAAAAAACAGCACTGTTCCTGGACTTATTATTCATGACAAGTTTGATAAAATTGCTCCTTTTAGTGCTGCAAAAAGCATTCATAAAAATTGGAAAAACAGTACTTTAGTTGAAACAGAAGGTTTAGGACATTCATTACATCAAGATGATGTTAACAAACAGGTTATTTCATTTTTAGAACAGTAAAATAGAATTTTACTGTTCTAAAAAGTAATTGTAAAAGTTGTGCCTTCGTTCACTTTACTTTCAACAGCGATTTCACCATTTAGGTCTTTTATATAGTTATGAATTAAATACAAGCCAACCCCCTTACTATCTTCTAAATTGTGAAATTTTTGACTTATTTTAAAAATTTTATTTTGTACTCTATTCATATCAAAACCCAAGCCATTATCCGAAAAAATAAGTTTCACCTTTTCTCCTTCAAATTTTGAAGATATTTTTATAATTGGAGCAACATCTGTTCTGGCATATTTTATAGAATTTGTTATAAAATTTAACAAAATACTCTCCATATAACTTCTATTAAAGTTTACATTCTCCACTTCAGAGAAGTCAAAAATAAAAGTTGCTCTAGAGTCATTAATCAGCGCCAATATAGAAGATTGTACTTTTTTAAAAGTAGACTCAAAATTAATTTCTTCAATTTTTAAATCTAAGTTATCAACCTCTTCAATACAATCAACATAATCATCTAAGGATTGTTTCAGTCCATCAGACGATTCTTTAATTAAACCAATAATTTCCAATAATTGTTGATCTTCAATTTCATCTAATTCAATTAAATCCACTAAAGTCTGTATATTATTAATGGGTGACCTTAAATCATGTGAAGTCTTATAATTCAAAGTCTTTAAATCTCTACTTTTTTTATCGAGTTCAAAAAGCTTTTCAACACGCTCTGCTTCCAATTTTTTCTTATAGGTAATATCCTTTGCAATTCCGTATATCAACTTATCTTCAGGAACAACCATTAAAGTCCAATGTAACCAGACTATTTCACCAGATTTAGTTACATATCTATTTTCTATATTATTTAAAGGAATACTTTTTCGTAACTCTTCGCCATATTGCAAGGTTCGCATAACGTCTTCTTCGTAAATAAAACTTTTAATATGTTTCGCGTAAAGTTCATCTTCGGTATATCCTAGAAGATTTACAAATGCGGGGTTTACTTTTATAAAATGACTATTATAGTCTGCAATACAAAATATATCTAGTGATTTTTCAAAAAAAGGTTCAATACTTATGCTCATTCGTAATATGAAGTAAAATACCTCGTATACAAGGTATAAATGGTTGGTTTTTAATATTTTGCAATATACAAAATATCACCTAAATTTTAACTCAAATTTAAAACCTTATTAACAAAAAAAATCATTCATAATTAGTAAGAACTAACTACAAATGATTTTATATAAACCGATATAAATATCTCTTATTTTCTACTTCTATGACGTTCTCTCGCTAGTAGTGTATTTTTCAATAACATTGCTATAGTCATTGGTCCAACTCCGCCAGGAACTGGTGTAATAAATGAAGCTTTTTTACTTACATTTTCAAAATCTACATCACCAGTTATGTAATATCCTTTTTCTTTAGTATCATCAGCAACACGCGTTATACCAACATCTATTACAACAGCATCATCCTTAACCATTTCTGCTTTCAAAAACTTTGGTACTCCTAATGCCGAAATAACAATATCTGCCTGTGATATAATTTGAGTTATATTTTTAGTATGACTATGTGTTAAGGTAACTGTTGAGTTTCCTGGCCAGCCTTTTCTACCCATTAAAATACTCATTGGTCTACCTACGATATGACTTCTACCTATTACAACTGTATGCTTCCCTTTTGTATCAACATTGTAACGTTCTAAAAGTTCTAATATTCCAAAAGGTGTCGCAGGTATAAAAGTACTCATATCCAATGCCATTTTACCAAAATTCATTGGGTGAAAACCATCTACATCTTTATCAGGATCAATAGCTAATAACACCTTTTGAGTATCAATTTGCGGTGGCAATGGCAATTGAACTATAAAACCATCAATATTTTCATCTTGGTTTAATTCTTCAATTTTTTGCAAAAGTTCTTGTTCCGAAGTCGTACTTGGCATTTTTACTAAAGTAGATTCAAATCCTATTTTTTCACAAGACCTTACTTTACTACCTACATAAGTTAAACTTGCCCCATCATTACCAACTAAAATAGCAGCTAAGTGAGGTACTTTTTCACCACGTTCGCGCATTTTAATTACCTGAGCAGCAATCTCTTCCTTAATCTCATTAGATACTTTTTTTCCGTCTAATATTTCCATTATCGTGGTTTTCTTTTCGTTTTTGGTTTTCTGATAATATTCTATTATATAACTACTTAAAAAACAACAAAAGAGATTATTTCATCCCTTTCATTGCTCCCATCATTTGCATCATTTTTTTACCGCCACCGCCTTGCATCATTTTCATCATCTTACTCATCTGATCAAATTGCTTAAGTAACTGGTTTACTTCTTGTATGGTTCTACCACTACCTTTTGCTACTCTCTTTTTTCTACTTGCATTAAGTTTTGAAGGTGTAGATCTTTCTAATGGAGTCATTGAATGTATGATTGCTTCAACATGTTTAAAAGCATCATCATCAATATCTAAACCTTTTAATGCTTTACCGGCACCAGGAATCATTCCCATAAGGTCTTTGATATTACCCATTTTTTTAATTTGCTGAATCTGACTTAAAAAGTCATCAAAACCAAATTGATTTTTAGCAATCTTTTTCTGAATCTTCCTACTCTCTTCTTCATCAAATTGCTCTTGTGCTCTTTCTACTAAAGACACAACATCACCCATCCCTAAGATACGCTCAGCCATACGCGAAGGATAGAAAACATCAATAGCTTCCATCTTTTCACCTGTACCAATAAATTTAATTGGTTTATTTACTACAGATTTAATTGAGATTGCGGCACCACCACGAGTATCACCATCTAATTTTGTCAGTATAACACCATCAAAATTTAAAATATCATTAAAGGCTTTAGCTGTATTTACTGCATCTTGCCCTGTCATGGCATCAACAACAAATAAAGTTTCTTGTGGCTTTATTGCTTTATGAACGTTTTCAATTTCGTTCATCATTTCTTCATCAACAGCTAAACGACCAGCGGTATCAATAATTACCACATTGTGTCCGTTTGCCTTTGCGTATGCAATACCTGCTTTTGAAATTGCAACAGGATCAGTATTTCCTCGATCAGAAAAAACTTCAACGTCTATTTGTTCACCAACTACATGTAATTGATCAACTGCCGCCGGACGATATACATCACAAGCAACCAATAAAGGTTTCTTTGTTTTTTTTGTTTTTAGATAATTGGCAAGTTTACCAGAAAAGGTAGTTTTACCAGACCCCTGTAAACCAGACATTAATATTACTGATGGATTTGACCCTAAGTTGATACCTTCAACATCACCACCCATTAACTCAGTTAACTCATCTTTTACAAGCTTCACCATTAATTGGCCTGGTTGTAAAGATGTTAATACATCTTGACCTAATGCTTTTTCTTTTACTCTATTGGTAAATTCTTTAGCAATTTTAAAGTTAACATCGGCATCTAATAAAGCTCTACGGACTTCTTTTAAAGTCTCTGCAACATTAATTTCTGTAATTTGTCCATGTCCTTTTAGAACATGAAGTGCTTTATCTAGCTTTTCGCTTAAATTATCAAACATAGTCTTACCTTAATTATCAAGAATTGCAAATTTAATAATAACAATGCGAAGTGTGAAGTGTGACAGCGAAATAATAAACTAATTATTAACTATTTTACTCTCTTAAATTGCTAAAATAGCTTGTTTAAATTCTGAAAGAAGACTAAAAACCACTATTTACATCCAAAATCATGTTTTAGGCTTTAAATTAAGTGCGATTAACGGGTTGATGGAAATCGAATTTTAGCATACTACCTATTAAAGCATACAACACCGGAAATTCAATTTTAAATTGCTCAGGAGTTTCTACATAATTCTCTGTAGCTACAGCAAAAAATTCATGCATATTGGTACGACTATACGCTCTAAAGTAATTACTATTTTCAAGTTTCTCATTAAAAGTTGAGCTATCAAACATATGATTTACTTTATCAATCTGCTTTTTGAAAAAACGAGCTTCTCTACTGTCTTCAATAATAGAATTAAAACTTAAAGCATGTGCAAATTCATGCACTCCTAAATTTTTATTATCATTTGGAATTTGAAAACCTTGTTTTACGTGCAATGCAGAAACTACTATTGTTTTTAACCCGGGGTTGTATTCCCCAATATGATCTTGTCTCGTAATTTTAGAATAATATTGATCAGGATAAATTATAATTCGTTCAATTGCTGGAATTTTATAATTTTTTAAACCCAAAGTAAGCATCGTTGCTGTTGCACTTAACAACAATGCCATATCATCGTGCCTTGGTATTTCTCCATTAAAAACAAATTGTTTGTCTTTCCGAAACCTAAGTAGTCTGTATTCAAACTTTTGCTTTTGCCTTATAGATAGCTTTTTATATACTGGAAAATTGTTTAATATAATTTTCTTTTCTGATAAAGTAAGTGGTTCTATTTTAGCAAAATATAGGCTATACGCATAATGTAATATGTATAAAAAGTAAGCAAGAATTGCCAACAAAAAAAGTATAGGTCCTATTACCATAAATTAATTTAGAATTCTACATACGTTCTGGCACATCAATACCTAAAAGTTTAAATGATAACTGAATTACATCACTTACTTTTTTAGATAACTGTACTCTAAAGGCTTTTTTCTGATCATCAGCTTCTCCTAAAATTGAAACATTTTGGTAGAACGAATTAAATTCTTTTACCAAATCATAAGTATAATTAGCAATTAATGCCGGACTATAGTTTGATGCCGCCAATTGAATAGTTTCAGGAAATAATTGTAATTGTTTAATCAATTCCTTCTCTTTTTCATGAAGTTCTACTAATCCATCAACTGTAGCTAAATTTAACTCTTTTGCTTTTCTTAATATCGATTGAATACGCGCGTATGTATATTGAATAAACGGCCCGGTATTTCCTTGAAAATCTACCGACTCTTCAGGGTTAAATAAAATTCGTTTTTTAGGATCAACTTTTAAAATATAATATTTTAAAGCTCCTAAACCAATCATTTTAAACAAGTCTTGCTTTTCTTCACTAGAATAACCATCAAGCTTTCCTAATTCTTCTGATATTTCACCAGCAGTATTTGTCATGTCATTCATTAAATCATCAGCATCAACAACAGTACCCTCTCTACTTTTCATTTTTCCACTAGGTAAATCTACCATACCGTAGCTTAAATGGAATAAATTTTCAGACCATGAGAAACCTAATTTTTTCAAGATTAAAAACAAAACTTTAAAATGATAATCTTGCTCATTACCAACAGTATAAACCATACCGCTAACATCAGGATTATCTTTCACACGCTGTATTGCAGTACCAATATCTTGGGTCATGTAAACCGCAGTACCATCTGATCTTAAAACAATTTTTTCATCAAGTCCGTCTTCGGTCAAATCTATCCAAACGCTACCATCTTCTTTTTTGAAGAAAATTCCTTTTTCAAGTCCTTCAGCAACAATATCTTTCCCTAATAAATAAGTATTACTTTCGTAATATAAATTATCAAAATCTACTCCTAAATTCTTATACGTTACTTCAAAACCATCGTAAACCCATTGGTTCATTTTCTTCCAAAGAGCTACTACCTTTTCATCACCAGCTTCCCATTTTAAAAGCATTTGTTGCGCTTCTAATAAAATTGGCGCTTGTTTTTCTGCAACTTCTTTATCAGTACCTTTTGCAACTAAATCTGCAATTTCAGCTTTGTAAGCCTTATCAAATGCTACATAATAATTCCCAACTAACTTATCGCCTTTTAAACCTGTACTCTCTGGAGTTTCACCTTCTCCAAATTTTTGCCATGCCAACATACTTTTACAAATATGAATACCACGGTCATTTATAATTTGAGTCTTATATACTTTTTTACCCGAAGCTTTTAATATTTCAGCAACTGAGTATCCTAATAAGTTATTTCTAATATGTCCTAAATGTAAAGGTTTATTCGTATTTGGCGAAGAATATTCAACCATTACTGCATTTGAGTTATCTGGCTTTACAAATCCAAATGAATCATCTTTAGCAATAGCATTAAAATAATTTACATAAAAATTATCATTAACAACTAAATTTAAAAAACCTTTAATCACATTAAAGGAAGACACCTCTTCAACCTCATTAACCAAATACTCACCAATTTGATTTCCTATTTGAACAGGATTACCTTTTACAACACGTAACATTGGAAAAACGACCACGGTAATATCACCTTCAAAATCTTTTCGAGTAGGTTGAAACTCTACAGTTGGTAATTCGGCTTGGTATAATGATGAAACCGCTTCTTTTACTTTGGTTTCTAAAACGTTCTGGATATTCATAAATATGGACTTATCAGCCTGCAAAACTAATCATTTTTTAATCTTTTACAGTCAATATAATCTCTAAAGCACCCCTATTTTTGTTAACTTTATAGAAAATGTATTAAATTTTCTTTCAAATAAAATTTCAATCAAGTCTTATGCTCTTTAATGTATCTTATAATAACAAACAGATTACCACTAAAATTGATACTGAAGTTGGTAAACCATTTACGCTTAAAGAACGATGGAATATGAACGGTATTGGTTCACCAAAACTATTTATTATTAATACTAGCGTAACTATTAACAACCTACTAATACTTGACAATAACACCAATACTTGTAATATAGAATTAAGACCAAAAGGGATTATCATTAGGTTTAGGTCACTTTTAGAAACTTATGCTTTAGTAATTCCGTTTTACAAACTTGTTATTTACAAAGGTGATTTTGCAGCCTATACTGTATTTAGAGATCATAATTTTATAAAAATAAAAGCTGACACTAAAGCAATTCAAAAATATTTTAAAAAAATATTAGCTTACAAAGCAGATAACTCACCAACTTCTTTAACTGACTTATAACTAACTACTATGAAAATATTACTTACAGGCGCAAATGGCTATATTGGTATGAGACTTATACCCCAATTATTAGCACTTGGTCATCAATTGGTTTGTGCAGTTAGGGATAAAAACAGGCTTTCAGTTGACGAAGAAACCAAAGCGCAAATTGAAGTTATAGAGTTGGATTTATTACATGACGTTACCAACAACAAAATACCTAAAGATATTGATTTAGCTTATTTCTTAATTCACTCCATGAGTTCATCTACACAAGATTTTGATGAAAAAGAAGCTGTTACTGCACATAATTTTAATGATTACATGTCACAAACTAATGTGCAACAAGTCATCTATTTAAGTGGCATAGTTAATGACAATGAGTTATCTAAACACCTAAGCTCACGGAAAAATGTAGAAGATATTTTATATCAAGGTGATTTTAAACTTACTGTTTTAAGAGCCGGAATTATTGTAGGTTCAGGAAGTTCTTCTTTTGAAATTATTCGTGATTTATGTGAGAAATTACCTTTCATGATTACTCCAAAATGGGTGCTTACTAAAACACAACCTATTGCCATTAGAGATGTTATTAACTATTTAACAGGTGTTATAGGCAACGAAAAAACATACAATGATTCTTTTGATATTGCTGGACCAGATGTTTTGACTTATAAAGAGATGTTACATCAATATGCCAAAGTCCGTGGTTTTAAAAACTGGATTGTTACCATACCAATTATGACTCCTAAACTTTCATCATACTGGTTGTATTTTGTTACAGCTACGTCATACAAATTAGCAATAAACTTAGTAGATAGCATGAAAATGGAAGTTGTAGCCAAAGACCAAAGGTTACAGGATATTTTAAAAATTAAGCCCTATACCTACACACAAGCTATTGATATGGCTTTTAAAAAGATAGAGCAAAATCTTGTTATTAGTAGTTGGAAAGATAGTATGGTTAGTGGGCGATTTCGAAAGAATATTGAGAAACATATTCAAGTACCCAAATATGGTGTTCTTACCGATAAAAAAAGTATTACTTTAAAAGACTCCAAATTAGCTTTAAATAATATTTGGCGTATTGGTGGCGAAACAGGGTGGTATTACGCAAACTGGCTTTGGAAAATTAGAGGTTTTATTGATAAAGTATACGGTGGTGTTGGTTTGCGACGTGGCCGAACGCATCCTGATAAAATCTACACTGGTGATTCTTTAGATTTCTGGCGTGTTTTATTGGCTGATAAAAAGAATAAACGCTTATTACTTTTTGCTGAAATGCGTTTACCTGGTGAAGCTTGGCTTGAATTTAAAATAGATGAGCAAAATGTATTACATCAAACTGCCACGTTTAGACCTCGAGGCCTCCGTGGCAGATTATATTGGTATAGTGTATTACCGTTTCACTTTTTTATTTTTGGAGGTATGTTGCGTGGTATTGCTACAAAAAAAGACTAGCCTTTTGGTAAAAATACTTCTGCCATCATACAACGTGCACTACCACCACCGCAAGTTTCAATAGTATCAAGAGAACTATGAATAATTTCGCAATGGTTATTTATCTTTTTAATTTGATCTTCTGTCAAACTATTAAAAGCTGCTGAACTCATTGCTAAATAACGTTTATCATTTGAGCCTAAGACTTGCAACATATTTCCTGCAAACTGATGCATTTGCTTTTCTGTTATTCTAATAATTTCTTTTCCATCATTATTCAAATGTTCCAATACAGCTTTTCTTTCTTTTTTATCATCAATGGTATCCGCACAAATGATTGAGAATTTTTCTCCCATTGCCATCATTACATTAGTATGATAAATTGGCATACGCTGACCATCAACAGATTGATTTGCCGTAAATATTACAGGGAAGTAATCAAAATCTTCACAAAACTCAATAAACAGTTCTTCATCTGCTCTATCAGAAAGTGCACAATACGCTTTCTTATGCATTCTATCTAACAAAATACTACCTGTACCTTCTAAGAAAAAACCTTCTTCTTCTGCTGATGTGTAATCAACAACATTATTAATGACAAACCCTTTTTCTTCTAAAACTTCAAAAATATCCTCTCTACGCTCATTCCTTCTATTTTCAGCAAACATTGGGTACAAACCAACAGTACCGTCTTCATGAAAAGAAATCCAGTTATTAGGGAAAATAGAATCTGGAGTATCAGGGGATTTAGTATCATCTACCACAGTAACTTGTACTCCTTTCTCTCTTAAAACAGTAACAAAAGCATCAAACTCCGTCTGAGCTTTTTTATTTATTTCAGCATTTTTAATATCAAGATCTTCTTGAAAATAGTTGTTTACAGCGGTTTGCTCGTTTTTACGAAAACCAACTGGTCTTATCATTAAAATACTATTGGTAATTTGCATATGCCTTGTCAGGGGTTTTTAAAACAATTAATCTATTATTCTCTTATTAAAGGCATTGTACTACAACGTAACAAGCCTTCTTGTTTTGAGATTTCAGCATACGGAATTTCTTCAACCGTAAAACCTTGCTCTCTTAACCAGTTATTTAATCTTGTAAAGCTTTTTTCTGAAACAATAACCTCTTGTGAGATTGAGAAAACATTACTAAACATAGCATACATTTCATCTCCTGTAATTTCAAAAACATTTTCTTTTCCAAAATAATTAACCAACCAATTATACTCTTCTTCAACCAAAAAGCCATTTTTATGTAGTATTGCTTTATTTTTTCCAATAGGCTGAAAACAACAATCTAAATGCAATGCATTCTCTTTTGCGTTTGTAGATTTTCGTAATTCAAAAGACTTCACCGTTTTATTAGGGAATATCTTTTTAAAATGTGCTACAGCTTCACCGTTTGTTCTAGCTGTAATTTGATCAGGATAATCATCACCTGTATAAGTACCTATAAAAATATGATCATTCCAAGGCATTACATCACCTCCTTCAATATGTACTTCTTCTGGTAAGTGAACAATTTTTGAAGCTTTAATTTGTGCTAACACATGATTTATTGCTTGGTACTCTTCTTCCCTATCAGGTAATATGTTTGCTTTAAACAAAACATTATCAATCACAAAAGCAATATCTCTTGAAAAAATCTGGTTACAATCTTTTAAAACCTTAGGTCTAAAAACTTCAACATCATATTTTTTTAAAACAGTAGCAAAAGCATCCATCTCAAAAATCATATCTTTTTCTAACGGATATGTACCTGCAATTATATGTTCTAATGATTTAGGGTCATACGCCTCTTCAATAGTAGGTATAGGCCCGCAGCTTTCAGCCGTACCTAATATTACCGCCTTTAATTTTGAAGTTTCATTTTTAACATTTAATCGAAGCATATTGATTTTTATGTATTAAGTAGCCAAAAATAAACATATCATAACAAAAAACTGCCTTTTTGTATGAAAACAAAAAGGCAGCTTGTATTAAAATATTGTAAACTATTTATCTCTTTTCCACAGGAACAAAAGATCTTAAATTTTCACCAGTATACACTTGTCTTGGCCTACCAATTGGTTCATTATTTAAACGCATTTCTCTCCATTGAGCAATCCAACCTGGTAATCTACCCAATGCAAACATTACTGTAAACATTTCTGTTGGAATACCTAAAGCTCTGTATATAATACCTGAGTAGAAATCTACATTAGGATATAATTTTCTATCAACAAAATATTGATCTTCTAAAGCTTCTTTTTCTAAACCTTGGGCGATAGCTAAAATTGGATCATCAATACCTAAATCACCTAAAACTTCATCTGCTGCAACTTTGATGATTTTTGCTCGAGGATCAAAGTTTTTATAAACTCTGTGACCAAAGCCCATTAACCTAAACGGATCTTCTTTATCCTTAGCTTTAGCCATGTACTTTTTAGTATCACCACCATCAGCCTCAATAGCTTCAAGCATTTCCAATACAGCTTGGTTTGCCCCACCGTGAAGTGGACCCCATAAAGCTGAAATACCAGCAGATAATGAAGCAAATAAACCAGCATGAGAAGAACCTACGATACGTACAGTTGATGTAGAACAGTTTTGCTCATGATCAGCATGTAAGATTAAAAGTTTATCTAATGCATCTATAATAATCTTATTTTTCTTGTATTCTTGATTAGGTTTTTTAAACATCATTTTATGAATGTTTTCAACATAACCTAAAGTATCATCACCATAATCTAATGGTAATCCTTTTTTCTTACGCATTGCCCAAGCTACTAACACTGGGAACTTAGCCATGATACGTACTATTGCCCAATACATCTCTTTTTCAGAAGTAACATTTACTGATGTTGGGTTAAATGCAATAAGTGCACTTGTTAATGATGATAACACACCCATTGGATGTGCAGATTTTGGAAAACCATCTAAAATCTTTTTCATTTCTTCATCTACGTGAGATTCAGATTTAATATCATTATGAAAATTTTCTAATTGTTCAGAATTTGGTAATTCTCCGAAAATTAATAAATATGCTACTTCTAAAAAATCAGCTTTTTCTGCTAATTCTTCTATTGAATATCCCCTATAACGAAGAATACCTTTTTCACCATCTAAGAAAGTGATAGCACTTTTACAAGAGCCTGTATTTTTATAACCCGGGTCAATTGTTATAATTCCTGATCCTGCTCTTAATGTTTTAATATCAATTGCTAATTCTTCTTCTGTACCCTTTATAATTGGAAATTCATATTTTTTTCCATTGTATTCTAATGTAGCTTTTTCTGACATGTGTTTTTTTAACTTTTAGTACTTCGTAAATTTAAGAAAAAGACCAATGATTCACAATTCAAAAAAACTCATTTGTTGTTTTATTAACAAAAGTTATAATAAAATAGTTATTCTAAACCAGAAAAGCCTTTTTACTTGCTATATCGTTATAGCATATAATAATTTGTAGTATTCATCGACCGATTTTTCCCAAGTAAATCGTTCTTTTTTTGCGTTTGCTTTAATTTTTGACCACTTAATTTTATCATTCTTGAAAATATCAAGCACAATATCGAAAGATTCAATCATATTTTCTATTTTCTCTTCTGTGGAATTTCCATCGAAAACAAAACCCGTTTTTAGGTGTTTTACAGTATCTTTTAATCCACCCGTATAATGAACCAAACACGGGTGACCATTCCGCATTGCCAACATTTGACTTATACCACAAGGTTCAAATAAACTTGGCATAAAGTATAAATCAGACTCCAAATAAATACTATCAATTAAATCTTCTGACTGTCCATTGGTGAAAATAAAGTTATCGTGCTCATAACTTATTTTACGAAACATTTCTTCATATTCTGGAGCTCCAGTTCCTAAAAGCATGAAAATTCCGTTCTCTTTTTTAAGCTTTTCAAGAATACGAACAAATGCATCAGGAGAATGTTTAAAAAAGTAAAATTTCTGTTCTGTTAACCTAGCAACACTTGAGACAATAAAACCTGGTTTCTGATCTACATAAGTCATTATTTTTTCTCCTGTATGGGCTAAAAAATCTGACTTATATTTTTTAGATTCTTCTTGCAACCAACAAAAAAGTGCTTTTACAATATTTCTATATAACCTTCCTTTTTTTGCTGCTCTTATATTTTTGTAATTAGAACCATTTAATATACCAAACAAACGTCCTTCATTATCTGCAACCTGCAAATCATACTCTACATTTTCACCTCCAATAAACACTGGAGGATTACTTGGCTTTAAGACATCCTCTTTGTATGATGGTGAAACAGTATGCACAGCATCAGCAAAACGAACACCTACAGCCATTAAATTAATACAGTCTCTGTAACGGTAATCTAGTAAACGCTCATAGTCTAATGGAATATCAGGAAACCAATTTTCCATTGATGAATAATTACCTCCAAAAGGTCTGATACCCTGTATTGCTAAATTATGAATGGTGTAGACAATTCTTGATTGTTTTAAAATAGTGTACTCATGATGATATTCTCTTAAAAACAGAATTAAGCTTGAATGCCAATCATGCAAATGAATAATATCAACCGTACCAAATGCATTCTGTTTTACGGCCTGAGCGACAGCTGTGCAAAATATAATGTATTTAATAGCATCTGTATAAAAAGGCTCTTCTGGATCGTTATGATAAATGTGAGCTATATCACCAGCTTCTATCTCTGGATGATGTATTACGTAATATGACAAATTATCATATTCTTTTTTTGGTGCAACTTTGTAAAGTTCTGCAGTATACTCAACACCTCTTAAGTAAAAATATAAATTCTCAACAAACTCACCTTCTTTATGTAGTCTAGAGTATGAAGGCACAACAGTATGCACACTATCTCTTCTTTCTGATATTTGGCGTGGCACATCTCTAACAACATCACCCATACCACCTGCTTTGCATTTGGCTATTGCATCATTTTCAGCAGCAACAAAAAGAAAATTATTCATACATGGTTTTTTATAAAAATGAATTTTTGATTACATACATCAATATAATTATTTAATTCTTTAAAAAGTTAAAGATTTTATATAATTAACAAAAAAAAGCCTTTCTAATTACAGAAAGGCTTTTTTATATTATCAAAACGTAAATATTAGCTTAATTTAAACGCTTTTTCTTGTGGGTAATATGCCATATCACCTAATTCTTCTTCAATTCTAAGTAATTGGTTATATTTTGCCATTCTATCAGATCTTGAAGCTGAACCTGTTTTAATTTGTCCTGTATTTAAAGCTACAGCTAAATCAGCAATAGTATTATCTTCTGTTTCCCCTGAACGGTGAGACATTACTGAAGTATACCCAGCATTTTTAGCCATATTTACAGCTGCAATAGTTTCAGTAAGTGTACCTATTTGGTTAACTTTAATAAGTATAGAGTTTGCAGTTGCATTCTCAATACCTTTAGATAAACGCTCTACATTAGTAACAAATAAATCATCACCAACTAATTGAACTTTATCACCGATTTTTTCTGTTAAAGATTTCCATCCATCCCAGTCATTCTCATCCATACCATCTTCAATAGAAATAATAGGATATTTAGTTGATAAATCAGCTAAGTATTGTGCTTGCTCTTCAGAAGTTCTAATTACACCTGTTTCACCTTCAAACTTAGTATAGTCATATTTACCATCAACATAAAATTCTGCAGCAGCACAATCTAATGCAATCATAACATCATCACCTAATTTATAACCCGCCTTATCAACCGCTTTTGCAATAGTATCTAAAGCATCTTCAGTACCACCAGCTAAATTTGGTGCAAAACCACCTTCATCACCAACAGCTGTACTTAAACCTCTATCGTGTAATACTTTCTTTAAGTTATGAAAAATCTCAGTTCCCATTTGCATTGCATGAGAAAAAGATGCCGCCTTAACTGGCATTACCATAAATTCTTGAAAAGCAATAGGTGCATCAGAGTGAGAACCACCATTAATAATATTCATCATTGGTACTGGTAAAGTATTTGCACTTACACCACCAACGTATCTATATAAAGGCATAGACAATTCTGCTGCCGCTGCTTTAGCAACTGCTAAAGAAACACCTAAAATTGCATTAGCTCCTAATTTAGATTTGTTTGGAGTACCATCTAAATCTATCATAGTTTGATCGATAAGATTTTGCTCAAAAACAGACATGCCAATAATTTCTTCAGCGATATCAGTATTTACATTAGCAACCGCTTTTGTAACACCTTTACCCATAAATGCTTTACCACCATCTCTTAACTCAACAGCTTCATGCTCACCAGTAGAAGCTCCAGATGGAACTGCCGCTCTACCTAATACTCCATTTTCAGTAATTACATCTACTTCAACCGTAGGATTACCTCTTGAATCTAAAATCTGCCTTGCATGAATGTTAATTATGATACTCATATTTTTAATTTTGAATTTATGTTTAAATCGCTGTAAATATACAAAAGTAAGGTGTTAGAAAATAGCCACAACACCCTAAAAACTGTGACAAATAACCTAAATTTAAACTATAACGTTTTAGTTAGCTTTAGTTTTTATCATATCAAAAAACTGATCAAATAAATAATCAGCATCATGTGGTCCAGGACTAGCCTCTGGGTGATATTGTACAGAAAAAACATTTTTATCTTTCATTTTTATACCCGCAACTGTCTTATCATTTAAATGCACGTGAGTAACTTCAACATTTTCATTCGCTTCAGTTTCTTCTCTATTAATAGCAAAACCATGATTTTGAGATGTAATTTCACCCTTACCTGTTTGCAAGTTCATTATTGGATGATTAATTCCTCTATGACCATTATGCATTTTATAAGTTGAAATACCATTTGCTAGAGCAATAACTTGATGACCTAAACAGATACCAAATAAAGGTTTGTTTTCAGCAATAATATCTTTGGCTGTATTAATAGCGTCATTTAAAGGTTCTGGATCACCAGGACCATTTGATATAAAATAACCATCAGCATCAAAGTCTTTCATATTTTCAAAACTACTATTAAAAGGGTATACTTTAATATAAGCATCTCTTTTAGCTAAGTTTCTAAGTATGTTCTTTTTAATGCCTATATCTAAAGCCGCAATTTTATAAGTAGCATCTTCATCACCATAAAAATAAGGTTCTTTAGTAGAAACTTGAGAAGCTAACTCTAAACCTTCCATACTAGGAACTTCTGCTAATTGCTTTTTAAGCCCTTCCAAATTATCAACATCAGTAGAAATAACAGCATTCATAGCCCCATTATCTCTAATATAACTTACTAATGCACGAGTATCAACATCCGAAATTGCTAATAAATTATTATTACCTAAAAAATCTTCAAGACTTAAATCTGCTTCAGCTCTTGAGTAATTATAACTGAAATTTTTACAAATTAATCCTGCAATTTTTACTGATTCAGATTCAATTTCTTCAGATGCAGTACCATAATTACCAATATGAGCATTAGTAGTTACCATAAGCTGACCAAAATATGAAGGATCTGTAAAAATCTCTTGATAACCAGTCATACCTGTATTAAAACAAACCTCTCCAAAGGCTGTTCCTTCTTTATCACCAACTGCCTTACCATGAAAAACAGTTCCGTCAGATAAAAGAATTAGTGCTTTTTTTCTAGTTTGATATTTCATTCTGTATTAATCTATATTATAGTTTGACAAAAATAATTTAAAAATAAGTAAGCTTAAATACTTACTTGTTAATTTATGAAGGGTTTAGAAAATCTAACATATTAATTCAATCACGTATACTTTATAATATTCCCTCCAAAAAAAACATAAAAAAAAGGATAAGCTTTTCAACTTATCCTTTTTCAATAATATTATAAATCAAAATTCATTATCTATTCTTCTGATTTAGTTTCTGCTGGTGCTTCTGAAACAGGTGCATCTTCAGTCTTTTTAGCTCTACTTCTTCTAGTAGTTTTCTTAGCAGGTGTTTTAGATGCGTTGTAAAGTTCATTGAAATCTACTAACTCAATCATTGCCATATCAGCATTATCACCTAAACGAGTTCCTAATTTGATAATTCTAGTGTAACCACCTGGACGATCAGCAACTTTTTCTGCAACTTGGCCAAATAATTCTGTTACAGCATACTTATCTCTAAGGTTTTTAAAAACTACACGTCTATTGTGAGTTCCCTTTTCAACTGTTTGGTTGTTTTCAACTTTAGCCTTTGTAATCAATGGCTCTACAAACTGTTTTAAAGCTTTGGCTTTAGCCACAGTGGTATTGATTCTTTTGTGCTCAATTAGGGAACAAGCCATATTTGCAAGCATTGCAACTCTATGTGCTTTTTTTCTACCTAAATGATTAACTTTTTTACCGTGTCTCATTATTGTTTATCTTTTTCTTCCTTATCAGAGTTTATCTCATCTAACAGAAGTAAAATTATTATTTAATCTTTATCTAATTTATATTTTGACAAGTCCATTCCGAAACTTAAACCTTTATTAATTACAAGTTCCTCAAGCTCTGTCAATGATTTTTTACCAAAGTTTCTAAACTTCATTAAATCATTTTTGTTGAAAGAAACTAAATCACCAAGAGTATCAACTTCAGCAGCTTTTAAACAATTTAGTGCACGAACAGATAAGTCCATATCAACTAATTTTGTTTTTAATAACTGACGCATATGTAATGACTCTTCATCATACGTTTCTGTCTGTGCAATCTCGTCAGCCTCAAGAGTAATACGCTCGTCTGAGAATAACATAAAGTGGTGTATTAATACTTTAGCACCTTCTGTTAATGCATCTTTAGGTGTAATAGAACCATCAGATTCAATTTCGAAAACTAATTTTTCGTAATCTGTCTTCTGTTCTACACGAAAGTTTTCAATACTATATTTTACATTTTTAATAGGTGTAAAGATAGAATCAATAGCAATAGTACCTAATGGAGCACCTGATTTTTTATTTTCGTCAGCAGGAACATAACCTCTACCCTTTTCAATAACTAACTCCATATTGAAGTTAACTTTAGCATCCATATTACAGATTACTAAATCAGGGTTTAAAACTTGAAAACCAGAGATAAATTTTTGAAAATCTCCAGCAGTAAGTTGATTTTTACCACTAACAGAAATAGAAACCGTTTCAGAATCTACATCTTCTATTTGTCTTTTAAAACGTACTTGTTTTAAATTCAAAATAATTTCAGTTACATCTTCAACGATACCAGATACAACAGAAAATTCATGCTCAACTTTATCTATTCTTATAGATGTAATAGCAAAACCTTCTAATGAAGAAAGTAATACTCTTCTTAATGCGTTACCAACAGTCAATCCATAACCAGGCTCTAAAGGGCGGAATTCAAATTTCCCTTCGAAATCTGTAGAATCGATCATTATTACTTTATCGGGTTTCTGAAAATTAAATAATGCCATAATTGGATTAGTGTTGTTTATTATTTAGAGTATAACTCGACGATTAATTGTTCTTTGATGTTTTCTGGAATTTGAAGTCTTTCTGGAACAGTCACAAAAGTACCTTCCATTTTTTCAGTGTTCCAAGTAATCCATTCGAATACACTACTATTAGCAGCTAACGAATCTTGAATTGTAGAAATAGATTTAGATTTTTCTCTAACACCAACTACATCGCCCGCTTTAAGCGAGTAAGATGGAATGTTAACTAACTCACCATTTACAGTGATATGTCTGTGAGAAACTAATTGTCTCGCACCACTTCTTGAGTTAGAAATACCCATTCTGTAAACTACGTTATCTAAACGACATTCACATAATTGAAGTAAAATTTCACCAGTTACACCATCTTTTCTCTTTGCAGAAGCAAATATATTACGGAATTGCTTTTCTAAAATACCATAAGTATATTTAGCTTTTTGCTTTTCCATTAATTGAACAGCATATTCTGATTTTTTTCCACGACGTCTAGCGTTTCCGTGTTGTCCTGGAGGGAAATTTCTTTTTTCGAAAGATTTATCATCTCCGAAGATTGCCTCGCCAAATTTACGAGCAATTTTAGTTTTTGGTCCTGTATATCTTGCCATTTTCTAATAATTTGAAAGTATGATTATGAATTAAGGCTTATCCTTCGATAATCGTAACAATACTTTCTGTGAAATATAATTTCCGGGATTCCGGAAAAATTTAAACTTAAACTCTTCTTCTTTTTGGTGGTCTACATCCATTATGTGGCATTGGAGTAACATCAATAATCTCTGTAACTTCAATTCCTGCATTATGTAAAGATCTAATAGCAGATTCTCTACCATTACCTGGACCTTTAACGTAAACTTTTACTTTTCTTAACCCTGCTTCATGTGCTACTTTAGCACAATCTTCTGCAGCTACTTGAGCAGCATATGGTGTGTTCTTTTTAGAACCTCTAAAGCCCATTTTACCTGCTGAAGACCAAGAAATAACATCACCTTTTTTGTTTGTCAAAGAAATGATTATGTTGTTAAAAGATGCTGTAACGTGAGCTTCACCAACAGACTCAACAATAACCTTACGTTTCTTTGTTACTTTTGTATTTGACTTTGCCATAATTTTTTAGTTTCTAGTTGTTAGTTCTTAGTTATTGGAATCCTAAACTTTTACATTTCAAACAGATTCTTCTAACGTCCAAATACTAATTGACTACTGTCTAATTTTTATTTAGTTGCTTTTTTCTTGTTTGCAACAGTTTTTCTTTTACCTTTTCTAGTTCTAGAGTTGTTTTTAGTTCTTTGTCCTCTTAAAGGAAGACCAGATCTATGACGAATACCTCTATAACATCCGATATCCATTAAACGTTTGATGCTTAACTGAGTTTCAGAACGTAATTCTCCTTCAATTGTAAAAGCTGAAACAGCCTCACGAATACGAGAAATCTCGTCATCGTTCCAATCAGAAACCTTAGTATCTTCACTAACTTGGGCATTTGCTAAAATTTCTTTAGCTCTACTATTACCTACACCGAAAATGTAAGTAAGTGCTATAACCCCTCTTTTTTGTTTTGGTATATCTACACCTGCAATTCTTGCCATAACTACCCTTGTCTTTGTTTAAATCTAGGATTCTTTTTGTTTATTACGTACAATCTACCTTTTCTGCGAACAATTTTGCAGTCGGCACTTCTTTTCTTTAATGATGCTCTTACTTTCATCGTCTTATCTTAATATCTATATGTAATTCTTGCTTTACTTAAATCATAAGGGCTCATTTCTAATTTAACCTTATCACCTGGAAGTAATTTTATATAATGCATACGCATTTTACCAGAAATATGTGCTGTAACAACATGCCCATTTTCTAACTCTACACGAAACATTGCGTTTGACAATGCTTCAATTATGCTACCATCTTGCTCTATTGCTGCCTGTTTAGCCATAACTTATGCTACTTTTCTATTTTTACCTGTTTTCATTAAACCATCATAATGACGATTTAATAAATACGAATTAACTTGTTGAACTGTATCTATTGCCACCCCAACCATAATTAATAGTGATGTACCGCCGTAAAACATAGCCCAACCTGCCTGTACATCCAACAAACTAACAATGATTGCTGGTAAAATAGCGAGCAAAGCTAAGAAAATAGATCCAGGTAACGTAATTAAAGACATAATTTTATCTAAGAAGTCTCCAGTTTCAACTCCTGGTCTTACTCCAGGTATAAATCCACCACTACGTTTTAGATCGTCAGCCATTTTATTTGTTGGAACAGTAATAGCTGTATAAAAGTATGTGAATACTATAATTAAGAAAGCAAATAATAAATTATATGCTAATCCGAATATATCTTGAAATTGAACTTCTAACCATTGACCCCAAGCAGTTTCATTAAATGTCTGACCAATTAAACCCGGAGCAAACATAATTGCTTGAGCAAATATTATTGGCATAACACCAGAAGCATTTAACTTTAATGGAATATATTGTCTAGTTCCCATTGCATCTTTTTCATATCCACCAGAAGCAGATCTTCTTGCATATTGAACTGGAATTTGACGTGTAGCCATAACCAATAAAACACATAATAAGATAACAACAAACCAAATAATAATTTCTACTAAAACTAACATTGGACCACCAGTACCATCCCATCTAGAAATAGCTTCTTGTGCAAATGATTGAGGTAAGTTAGCAATAATACCAACCATAATTAATAATGAAATACCATTACCAATACCTTTATCAGTAATTTTTTCACCTAACCACATTGCAAAAACAGTACCTGTAACTAATATAATTACAGAAGGAATCATAAAATCTAATCCTTTTCCTAAAACGAATGCACTATCTGGAACACCAAACTGACCCAAACCTAATAAATAAGTCGGAGCCTGTAATATACATATACCAATAGTCAACCATCTTGTAATTTGATTGATAGTTTTTCTACCACTCTCACCTTCTTTTTGCAATTTCTGCAAATAAGGGATAGCGATACCCATCAATTGAACAACAATAGAGGCTGAAATATAAGGCATAATACCTAATGCAAAAACAGAAGCCTTCGCAAAGGCTCCTCCTGTAAATGCATTTAATATTCCAAAGATTCCATTTTCCGTTCCTGAAGATAAAGCTCCTAATTGCGCAGTATCAATACCTGGTAACGCAATTTGCGCACCAAATCTATAAACTAACAACAAACCAAGAGTTACAAGGATTCTTCCTTTTAATTCCTCTATCTTCCAAATATTAGATAATGTCTCGAAAAATTTCTTCATAGTATATTTTTATAAACTTATTGCTTCGCCACCAGCAGCTTCAATAGCAGCTTTTGCAGTAGCAGTAAATTTATGTGCAGTAACTTTTAAGGAAGCTTTTAATTCACCTCCACCTAATATTTTAACCAAATCAGATTTTCTTGTTAATCCGTTTTCAATAAAAACATCTAAGTTAACAGCATCTTTAATTACACCATTATCAACTAATAATTGTAATTTATCAAGATTAATACCTGCGTATTCTTTTCTATTGATATTTGTAAAACCAAATTTAGGAACTCGTCTTTGTAAAGGCATTTGACCACCTTCAAAACCAATCTTTTTAGAATAACCAGATCTAGATTTAGCACCTTTATGACCTCTAGTAGCAGTACCACCTTTACCAGTACCTTGTCCACGACCTACAATTTTACCTGCACGTTGTGTAGCTCCTTCAGCCGGTTTTAAACTATTTAAATTCATCTTTATATAATTTTTTAAGCTTCCTCAGTTGAAACTAAGTGATTAACTTTAGCAATCATACCCATAACACTAGGAGTATTTTCATGCTCTACAACTTGTCCTATTTTTTTTAATCCAAGTGCCTCAAGAGTTCTCTTTTGGTTTAATGGTTTTTTAATACCACTCTTCACTTGTTTAACTTTAACTTTTGCCATAATATCTTAATTTATCCCTTAAAAACTTTTTCAAGAGAAATTCCTCTTTGAGTAGCAACTGTTTTAGCATCTCTTATTTGCAATAAAGCATCAAAAGTAGCTTTAACAACATTATGTGGATTTGAAGATCCTTGAGACTTAGAAAGTACATCATGCACACCTACTGCTTCAAGTACCGCTCTAACAGCACCACCAGCAATAACACCTGTACCATGTGAAGCTGGCTGAATATAAACTCTAGCCCCTCCAAATTTACCTTTTTGCTCATGAGGAATAGTCCCTTTATTTAAAGGTATTCTAATCAAATTTTTCTTAGCGTCTTCAATCGCTTTAGCAATAGCTGTAGCAACTTCTTTAGACTTACCTAAACCTTGACCAACTACACCATTTTCATCACCAACAACAACAATAGCAGAGAATCCGAAGGCTCTACCACCTTTTGTTACTTTAGTTACCCTTTGTACACCTACCAAACGATCTTTTAAATCAAGACCTCCTGGTTTTACAAGTTCTACGTTTCTGTATTTCTGGTACATATATATTTAGAATTTAAGTCCTGCTTCTCTAGCTCCTTCAGCTAATGATTTTACTCTACCGTGATATAAACAACCACCTCTATCAAAAGCAACAGCTTCAACACCTGCTTTTTGTGCTTTTTCAGCGATAGTTTTACCTACTAAAGTTGCTATTTCAGACTTAGTCCCTTTAGTTCCTGCTATATCTTTATCTCTTGAAGATGCCGCTACTAACGTTACACCTTTATTATCATCTATTACTTGTACATAGATTTCTTTGTTACTTCTAAAAACCGCTAATCTTGGTCTTTCAGCTGTACCAAAAGAAACTTTGCGTATTCTTCTTTTAATTCGAAGTCTTCTTTCTGTTTTTGATAATCCCATAATCTCTTAATTATTATGCTGATTTACCAGCTTTTCTTCTTAATTGTTCACCTACAAACTTAATACCTTTTCCTTTGTAAGGCTCTGGCTTACGGAAAGATCTGATTTTAGCAGCTACTTGCCCCACTAATTGCTTGTCAAATGATGTTAATTTTACGATTGGGTTTTTACCTTTTTCAGATATTGTTTCGATTTTAACTTCAGGAGCTAAATCAATAACTATATTATGTGAAAAACCTAATGCTAAATCTAACTTTTGACCTTGATTACTTGCACGGTAACCTACACCTACAAGCTCAAGCTCTTTAGTCCAACCTTTAGACACACCATCTATCATGTTATTGATAAGTGATCTATATAAGCCATGCTTAGCTTTATGTTCTTTAGAATCTGATGGTCTAGTTACTAAAACTTGACCTTCTTCTACTTTTACTTCTACTGCTGAAAATTCTTGAGTTAATTCTCCTAATTTTCCTTTTACAGTTAGTATGTTTTCTTTTACCTCAACGGTTACCCCATCTGGGATCGCTACTGGATTATTACCTATTCTAGACATTTCTTAAATCTTTATAGTATTAATAAACATAACATAATACTTCACCACCAACTTTTTCTAGCTTAGCTTGCTTACTTGTCATAACTCCATGAGAAGTAGAAACAATTGCAATACCCAGTCCGTTAAGTACTCTTGGTAAATCAGCAGAACCAGCATACTTACGTAGACCTGGCTTACTTATACGCATAATTTTTTTAATAACGGGTTCTTTAGTTAACTTATCATACTTCAAAGCTATTTTTACCGTTCCCTGAACCTTGTTTGGCTCAAATTTATAACTTAAAATATATCCTTGCTCGAATAATATTTTAGTTATTTCTTTTTTCAAATTAGAAGCAGGAATATCTACTATTCTATGACCAGCTCTGCTGGCATTTCTAATTCGAGTTAAATAATCCGAAATTGGATCTGTTACCATATTTATTAATTTGCAGTAACGGTTTTCAGCACAATTGCCAAACCTGAAACCAGTTTATACTCTTAATTGACTACCAGCTTGCTTTTTTAACACCTGGTATTAAACCTTGATTAGCCATCTCTCTAAAAGTCACACGTGAGATACCAAAAGTTCTCATATAACCTCTAGGTCTTCCTGTTAATTTACATCTATTATGCAAACGAACTGGATTAGCATTTCTAGGTAATTTTTGTAATGCTTCGTAATCACCAGCTTCTTTCAAAGCTTTTCTTTTCTCAGCATATTTAGCTACAGTTTTTTCTCTTTTAACCTCACGGGCTTTCATTGATTCTTTAGCCATACTATTTCTTTTTAAAAGGTAATCCTAATTGAGTTAATAATGATTTAGCCTCTTTATCTGTTTGTGCAGATGTTACAAAGGTAATATCCATTCCATTAATTCTATTGATTTTATCAATATTTATCTCAGGAAAAATTATTTGTTCAGTAACACCTAAGTTATAATTACCACGACCATCAAAACCAGTAGCTTTAATACCTTGAAAATCCCTAACTCTTGGAAGTGCACTAGTAACTAAACGATCAAGAAACTCATACATTCTTTCACCTCTTAAAGTAACTTTACACCCAATTGGCATTCCTTTTCTAAGTTTGAAAGAAGCAACATCCTTTTTAGACATTGTAGCAATAGATTTTTGACCTGTGATAGTTGTAAGCTCTTCAACCGCATGATCAATTAACTTTTTATCAGCTACAGCAGCACCAACACCTCTACTAACTACTATTTTTTCTAATTTAGGAACTTGCATGATATTCTTATACCCAAACTCCTCTTTAAGAGCGCCAATAACACGCTCATTATATTCTTTTTTTAACCTTGTAACGTAAGCCATAACTATATTACTTCATTAGATTTTTTAGAAAATCTTACCTTTTTACCATCTCTAACTTCGTAACCAACTCTTGTAGCGGTTCCTTTAGCATCTATCAATGATAGATTAGATATATGAATAAGAGCTTCTTTCTTTACGATACCACCTTGAGGATTTTTTGCACTTGGCTTTTCATGTTTAGAAACTAAGTTAGCTCCTTCAACAATTGCCTTGTTTTTATCAAAATCAACCTTCATAACCTTACCTTCAACACCTTTATGGTCTCCAGCTACGATTCTTACTGTATCTCCTACTTTTATTTTTAGCTTTTTCATCTGTATTCTAAATGTTATAGCACCTCAGGAGCTAATGAAACAATCTTCATGAACTGCTTATCACGAAGTTCTCTAGCTACAGGACCAAATACACGTGTTCCTCTCATCTCACCCGTTGGGTTCAATAATACACATGCATTATCATCAAAACGAATGTAAGAACCATCTTGTCTTCTTACTTCTTTTTTAGTTCTAACAACTACTGCAGTAGAAACGGCACCTTTTTTTATTGTACCATTTGGAGTAGATTCCTTAACAGAAACTACAATCTTATCTCCTACAGAAGCGTATCTTCTCTTTGTACCACCTAATACTCTAATAGTCAAAACTTCTTTTGCCCCAGTATTATCAGCTACTTTTAATCTTGATTCTTGCTGTAACATAATTATTTAGCTCTTTCAATGATTTCAACTAATCTCCAACATTTGGTTTTACTCAATGGACGAGTCTCCATTATTTTTACTGTATCACCAATATTGCAATCGTTTTTCTCATCGTGTGCAACATATTTTTTAGTTCTTAATACGAACTTTCCGTACATAGGGTGTTTTACTCGCTTAACTTCCGAAATCACAATTGATTTCTCCATTTTGTTACTAGTAACAACTCCTACTCTCTCTTTTCTTAAGTTTCTTTTTTCCATAAAGCAGAACCAGTTATTGGTTATCCCTTTTAGTTAATTCTGTCGCTAATCTAGCTACAGTTCTTCTCACTTTTCTGACCTGTAGTGGATTCTCAAGCGGTGTAACGCTGTGAGCTATTTTCAAATCTGAATGCTGCTTTTTGGCTTCTGCTAACTTAACAGATAAATCCTCAACAGATAATTCCTTTACTTCTGATTGTTTCATAATATCTTACAATTAAAATTAAGCTGAATAATCTCTAGCAACAATAAACTTTGTTTTCACAGGTAATTTCTGAGCAGCAAGACGTAAAGCCTCTTTTGCAACATCTTGAGATACACCAGCAATTTCGAACATAATTCTACCAGGCAATACCGCAGCAACAAAATATTCAGGAGCACCTTTACCTTTACCCATACGTACTTCTAATGGCTTTTTAGTAATTGGCTTGTCTGGGAAAATTTTAATCCACATTTGCCCTTCTCTTTTCATATATCTAGTTGCAGCAATACGAGCCGCTTCTATCTGTCTTGACGTAATAAAACTTGTTTCCAAAGATTTTATACCGAACATACCATTTGAAAGCTGATGACCTCTTCCAGAGATCCCTTTCATTCTACCCTTCTGTGTCTTACGAAACTTGGTTCTTTTTGGTTGTAACATTTTTCTACTTCTTTAAAAATTACTTTCTACGACGTGGCTTCTTGTTACCATCCTTATTTCCACCTTTATTTCCTTGGCTTTTTTCCATACCAACTAAAGGAGATAAATCTCTCTTACCATAAACCTCACCTTTCATAATCCACACCTTGATACCTAATCTACCATAAGTAGTATGTGCTTCATGTAAAGCATAATCAATATCAGCTCTAAAAGTCGATAATGGTATTCTTCCATCTTTATAAGATTCAGAACGTGCCATTTCAGCACCATTCAAACGTCCAGAAATTTGAATTTTAATACCTTCTGCATTCATACGCATTGCAGCAGCAATAGCCATTTTTATAGCACGTCTAAAAGAAATTCTATTTTCAATTTGACGAGCAACACTAGCAGCAACTAGATTTGCATCTAATTCAGGTCTTTTAATTTCAAAAATATTAATTTGAACTTCTTTTCCTGTAATCTTCTTAAGCTCTTCTTTTAACTTATCAACTTCTTGACCACCTTTACCAATAATGATACCTGGTCTTGCAGTTGTAATAGTTATAGTGATTAACTTTAAAGTACGTTCAATAATTACTCTTGACACACTAGCCTTTGCTAAACGTGCATGAACGTATTTTCTAATTTTATTATCTTCGGCCAATTTATCACCGTAGTCGTTTCCACCATACCAGTTAGATTCCCATCCTCTGATAATACCTAAACGAATTCCAATTGGATTTGTCTTCTGTCCCATACTTTAGCTTTGTACGTTATTGTTAGAATCCAATACTAATGTAACATGATTGGAACGTTTTCTAATTCTGTGTGCTCTACCTTGAGGAGCAGGTCTAAGTCTTTTTAACATAGCCCCACTATCAACTCTAATTTCCTTGATAAAAAGATCAGCATCTTCAATACTAGCATCTTCATTCTTAGATTGCCAATTTGCAATTGCAGATAAAAGTAATTTCTCTAATTTACGAGAAGCTTCTTTAGAATTGAATTTTAAAATAGCTAATGCTTTTTCAACTTGTACACCTCTAACTAAATCCGCAACTAAACGCATTTTTCTAGGTGATGTAGGACAGTTATTCAATTTTGCAAAAGCAATTTGCTTTTTCTCTGCCTTTATTCTTTCGGCCATTTGTTTTTTACGAACTCCCATAGCTTACTTTTTACCTTTATTTTTCGAACCACCATGACCTCTAAAAGATCTAGTTGGTGAAAATTCTCCTAATTTATGACCAACCATATTCTCTGTAACAAATACAGGAACAAATTGTCTACCATTATGAACAGCGATAGTTTGACCAACAAAATCTGGTGTTATCATTGAAGCTCTAGACCATGTTTTAACAACTGTCTTTTTACCAGAATCAATATTCTGTTGAACTTTTTTTTCTAAACTAAAGTGAACGTAAGGTCCTTTTTTCAGTGAACGTGCCATTTCTTTTTACTTTTTATTTCTTTCTACGTTCTAATATATATCTATTTGTAGCCTTAGTCTTAGAACGAGTTCTAAATCCTTTTGCAGGAATACCGTTCTTAGATCTTGGATGACCACCTGAAGCTCTACCTTCACCACCACCCATTGGATGATCGACAGGGTTCATTGCTACTGGTCTAGTTCTTGGCCTTCTACCTAACCACCTACTTCTACCTGCTTTACCAGATACTAATAATTGATGATCAGAATTAGAAACCGCTCCGATAGTAGCCAAACATAAAACTAAAATTAATCTAGTTTCACCTGAAGGTAATTTTACCGTAGCAAATTTACCATCTCTCGCCATTAACTGAGCAAAAGTACCTGCACTTCTTGCCATAACAGCACCTTGACCAGGACGTAGTTCTATACAAGAAATAATAGTTCCCAAAGGAATAACACTCAAAGGAAGCGCATTTCCAATTTCAGGAGTTGCATCTGAACCAGAAGTAATCTCCTGACCAACTTGCATACCATTTTGAGCTATTACATACCTCTTTTCTCCATCAGCATACTTCACTAAAGCAACGAATGCTGTTCTGTTTGGATCATATTGAATTGACTCAACGACACCAGCAACACCTTGCTTATCTCTTTTGAAATCAATAACACGATACCTTCTCTTATGACCACCACCTTTATGGCGCATAGTCATCTTACCTTGACTGTTTCTACCTCCGGACTTTTTTAACGGAGCAAGCAAGCTCTTCTCCGGCTTATCAGTAGTAATCGCGTCGAATCCGTTTACTACTCTAAAACGCTGTCCTGGAGTGATTGGTTTTAATTTTCTAACTGACATTTTTTGTCTTTAGTTATTATAGATTACTGTAATAATCAATTATATCTCCTTCAGCTACATCGATAATTGCTTTTTTATAAGCATTTGATTTACCATGTTGCACTCCGGTCTTTGTATAACGAGTCTTTCTTGAAGGCCCGTAATTCATTGTTCTAACTTTATTTACCGAAACTCCGTAAGTTGACTCAACAGCTTCTTTAATCTGAAGCTTATTCGCATTAGGATTCACAATGAAACCATAACGGTTATACAACTCACTATCTGAAGTCATTTTTTCAGTAATAATAGGCTTTATTAACACACTCATGATTACATTATTTTGTTAAATTCGATTCAATTCCTTCTAGAGAACCTTCTAAAAGCACAATACTGTTAGCATTTAAAATTTTATAAGTGCTTAATTCTGAGTTTGTTACAACTTCAGAACCTTTCAAATTGCGTGACGACAAATATACATTATTATTTGATTCACCCAACACAAATAAAGATTTTTTATTTTCTAAGCCTAAAGACTTTAAAACATTCTTGAAATCTTTTGTTTTTGGAGCTTCAAAATTGAAGTCTTCAACAACAACAATTGCTTTCTCACCCGACTTAATTGTTAAAGCAGATTTTCTAGCTAATCGTTTTAAGTTTTTATTCAATTTTTGCTTGTAGTCTTTTGGTCTAGGGCCAAAAATACGACCACCACCTCTAAAAACTGGAGATTTAATACTACCCGCACGAGCAGTACCTGTACCTTTTTGTTTTTTAATCTTTCTTGTACTACCAGCTATTTCAGCTCTTTCTTTAGCCTTGTGCGTACCTTGTCTTTGGTGCGCCAAATACTGTTTAACATCTAAATAAACAGCATGTTTATTAGGCTCTATTGCGAAAACAGAATCAGAAAGCTCAACCTTTCTACCTGTTTCTTTTCCTTTAATATCTAAAACTGCTACCTTCATTACTTTTCAATAGTTACGTAAGCGTTCTTATGACCAGGTACACAACCTTTTAAAACTATAAGGTTTTTTTCTGGTACTACTTTTAATACTTTAAGGTTTTGAACAGTTACTCTATCTCCACCCATTCTTCCTGCCATTCTCATACCTTTAAAGATACGAGCAGGATAAGAAGCCGCACCAACCGAACCAGGAGCCCTAAGTCTGTTATGCTGACCGTGAGTAGCTTGACCTACACCACCGAAACCATGTCTTTTAACAACACCTTGAAAACCTTTACCTTTTGATGTTCCAACTGCATCAACAAATTCTCCTTCTTCAAAAAGGTCAGCACCAATGGTGTCACCTAATTTGTAATCTCCTTCAAAATCTCGGAATTCAATGACTTTTTTCTTTGGAGAAACACCTGCTTTTTTAAAATGACCTGCTTCGGCCTTATTTGCACGTTTTTCTGCCTTGTCATCGAAACCAAGCTGAAGAGCACTATACCCGTCAACCTCTAAGGTTCTGACTTGGGTAACTACACATGGACCTACTTCGATTACCGTACACGGCATATTTTTACCGTTTTCATCGAAAATACTAGTCATGCCTACTTTCTTTCCTATTAACCCAGACATATTTAATTTAATTAATTAGTATTAACTTATTTATTTATTTTGCAAAAAATAAGGGTCAAAAATAAATCGACCCTGATTTTATTTTTTCCGTTTTTCCCTTGCGAAACGCTCAGGACATGTAACCCGCAACCAATAAATTGATTGCGAGAGGTAATTATACTTTTATCTCAACTTCAACACCACTTGGCAACTCTAATTTCATTAGAGCATCAATAGTTTTTGAAGAAGAACTGTAAATATCTAAAAGTCTCTTATAAGAACTTAATTGAAATTGCTCTCTCGACTTTTTGTTAACGTGAGGAGAACGCAATACAGTAAATATTTTTTTATGAGTTGGTAATGGAATTGGTCCAGTTACAACAGCACCTGTAGTTTTTACAGTTTTAACGATCTTCTCAGCAGATTTATCCACTAAGTTATAATCGTATGATTTTAGTTTTATTCTAATTTTTTGACTCATTTTGCTAAAATTAAGCGATTATTCTCCTTTTGCGGCTTTAATAACTTCTTCAGATATATTTGAAGGTGTTTCTGCGTAGTGTGAAAATTCCATAGTAGAAGTTGCTCTACCAGAAGACATAGTTCTCAAAGATGTAACATACCCAAACATTTCAGATAATGGAACTTCACCTTTAATAGCTTTCGCTCCAGCTCTATCACTCATGTTACTAATAGTACCTCTTCTTCTGTTTAAATCACCAACTATATCACCCATGTTTTCCTCAGGCGTAAGAACCTCAATTTTCATAACAGGCTCCATAATAACAGCTCCAGCAGCTTTACCAGCAGCCTTATAACCCATCTTAGCAGCTAATTCAAAAGATAAAGCATCAGAATCCACAGGGTGGAAAGATCCATCTTTTAATACCACTTTCATAGTATCCATTTCATAACCCGCTAAAGGACCAGCTTTCATTGCAATTTCAAAACCTTTCTGTACAGAAGGAATAAATTCTTTTGGAATACGACCACCTTTAATTTCATCAACGAATTGCAAACCTTCGCCTTCGAAATCAGAATCAGCAGGACCCATCTCAAATACAATATCACCAAACTTACCACGACCACCAGATTGCTTCTTATAAGTTTCTCTATGTGCAGCAGTTTTAGTTACAGCTTCTTTATATTCAACCTGAGGTTGCCCTTGACTTACATCAACTTTAAACTCACGCTTTAAACGATCAACAATAATATCTAAGTGAAGCTCACCCATACCAGATATAATCGTTTGACCTGAAGCTTCATCTGTTTTAACTTGGAAAGTCGGATCTTCTTCTGCTAATTTAGCTAAAGCCATACCTAACTTATCAACGTCAGCCTTAGTTTTAGGCTCAACAGCAATACCAATTACAGGGTCTGGAAAATCCATACTCTCTAAAATAATCGGATGCTTTTCAGCAGACATAGTATCACCAGTCTTAATATCTTTAAAACCTACAGCCGCACCAATATCTCCAGCTTCGATAAAATCGATAGCATTTTGCTTATTAGAATGCATTTGGTAAATTCTAGAAATACGTTCTTTTTTACCAGAACGGTTATTCAATATATAAGAACCAGCATCTAAACGACCTGAATACGTTCTAAAGAATGCTAAACGACCAACAAAAGGATCCGTAGCAATTTTAAATGCCAATGCAGCAAAAGGCTCCTTAACATCTGGCTTACGAGTAATCTGCTCACCAGTATCAGGATCAGTACCTACAATATCATCCTTATCAATAGGAGACGGTAAGTAACGACATACAGCATCTAACAAAAACTGAACACCTTTATTCTTAAACGAAGAACCACAAATCATAGGAATGATCGCTCTATCCATAACAGCAGCTCTTAACGCAGCGTGAACTTCTTCCTCAGTAATAGAGTCTTCATCTTCAAAAAATTTCTCCATTAACTCCTCATCATATTCAGCCACAGCTTCAATTAAAGCAGCTCTATACTCCTTTACCTCAGCTTTCATATCTTCAGGAATATCAACAACATCAAATGTCGCCCCGAAGTTATCTTCATGCCATACAATAGCTCTATTCTTAGCTAAATCTACAACACCTTTAAAATCAGCCTCTTCACCTATAGGCAAAACAATTGGAACTGCATTAGAACCCAACATCTCTTTAACCTGCTTACACACATTTAAGAAATTAGACCCCTGTCTATCCATTTTGTTAACAAAACCGATTCTTGGAACTTTATAGTTATCAGCAAGTCTCCAGTTAGTTTCTGATTGCGGTTCAACACCATCAACAGCACTAAATAAGAAAACCAAACCATCCAACACACGTAACGAACGGTTTACTTCAACCGTAAAATCAACGTGACCCGGAGTATCAATAATATTAAAGTGATAATCCTTAGTACTAGGTAATGGTTTTGCATTTTCAAGTGGAAATTTCCATGTACAAGTCGTAGCCGCAGAAGTAATAGTAATACCACGTTCTTGCTCTTGCTCCATCCAATCCATAGTAGCCGCACCATCATGCACCTCACCTATTTTATGACTCACACCTGTATAAAAAAGTATACGCTCAGTCGTTGTAGTTTTACCTGCATCAATATGAGCAGCAATACCTATATTTCTAGTAAATTTTAAATCTCTAGCCATTTCTGATAATTAAAATCTAAAGTGAGAGAAAGCTTTATTTGCTTCCGCCATTTTGTGAGTATCCGTTCTTTTCTTAACCGCAGCTCCTTCTTCTTTAGCAGCCGCTAATATTTCACCAGCAAGTTTTTGAGACATAGCTTTCTCGTTTCTCTTACGAGCAAAACTAATTAACCACTTCATTGCTGTCGATATTTTTCTATCCGGTCTAATCTGCATCGGAATTTGGAATGTAGCACCTCCAACTCTTCTACTTCTCACCTCTACATGAGGCATAACATTTGAAAGCGCATCCTTCCAAATCTCTAAAGCCGTTTTTTCTTCGTCTGTTTTCTTTTCTTCTACAATATCGATTGCATCATAGAATACTTTGTACGCTATAGACTTTTTACCATCCCACATCATCATGTTAACAAAACGCGTCACTAACTGATCATTAAATCTTGGATCCGGTAAAAGAGGTCTCTTTTTAGCCTGTTTTTTTCTCATTGTTTCTGTTTAAAGCTTGATTACTTCTTAGGTCTTTTAGCACCATACTTAGATCTACGTTGAGTTCTTCCAGCAACACCTGCTGTATCCAAAGCACCTCTAACAATATGATACCTAACACCTGGTAAATCCTTAACTCTTCCGCCCCTTACTAATACTATCGAGTGCTCTTGGAGGTTATGTCCTTCTCCAGGGATGTAAGCATTTACCTCTTTACCATTTGTCAACCTTACCCTTGCAACTTTACGCATTGCAGAGTTAGGTTTTTTTGGTGTAGTTGTGTAAACACGAGTACAAACCCCTCTTCTTTGAGGACACGAATCCAAAGCAGCCGATTTACTCTTCTTAGTAATCGTGGCCCTTCCTTTTCGTACTAATTGTGAAATTGTTGGCATACTATAATTGTATCTTATATATAACTTACCCTCTTTTAAGGGTCGGCAAATGTAGTGTTTATTTGCTAATATTCAAACAATGAAGTGGTTATTTTTAATAAAAATAAATTATCTTAAAATTTTAACATAAAATAAATCTAAAATCTACATCAGTAATAACTAGTTACCTAAAAGTATTTATTCAAAATATAAGGCTTTGAAATTACTCTAAATATTATAACTAAAATTAAAAACGCCAAAGTCAATTAACGAATAATCAATAAAATCCCTAAAAATAACTATATGAATAAAAAATAAGTGTTATTTCAACTTTATTAATATTAAGTTAAAATTTAAATAATATTAAGTTAAATAAAATTTGGAGAATTAACTTTTAATTATGATTTTCGTCTTGACTAATTTTAATAAAAACAAAAAATGAAAACAAAAGTAAAAGGAATCTTTACGCTTCTTTTAGCGTTTGTTGTGCATTTAACATTTGCGCAAGAAAAAATGATTTCAGGTACAGTTACAGACCAAGACGGTTTACCATTACCTGGAGTTAACATTGTAATTATGGGTACAACAAATGGAACCCAAACAGATTTTGACGGAAACTATTCAATCTCTGGTTCCACTGGAAGCACTCTATTATTTACCTATGTAGGGCAAAAAGAAGTAAAAAAAGTCATTGGAACAAGTTTAGAAATAAATGTTCAGATGACTGAAGATGCACAAAGCTTAGACGAGGTAGTAGTAACAGCTCAAGGTGTTAAACAAGAGAAAAAAGCACTTGGTTATGCTGTAGCAACAGTTTCCAGTGAAGAAATTGAATCTAGAGCTGATACTGACATTGGTAAAATTTTAAGAGGTAAAGCTGCCGGCGTTAGAATTACAGGTACTGGTGGTGTCTCTGGTAGTGGTTCAAACATTATAATAAGGGGAGCTTCTTCAATTACAGGGAATAATCAACCATTATTTGTAGTTGATGGAATTCCATTTGATGCGTCTTCAGATGTGGCAAATCAAGATAGTTCTTCTGGTTCTTTTCAATCAGGAAATGTAGCTAGTAGATTTGCGGATTTAGATCCTAATAACATTGAGAACGTAAGTATATTAAAAGGTTTGAGCGCTACAGCTATCTATGGTAGTGCCGGAAGAAATGGTGTTATTTTAATAACAACAAAAACAGGAGCTGGAAGTAATAAAAAATTCGAAGTTACAGTTAATCAATCTATATTTTTTAATGATATAGTATTACCAGACTACCAAGATACTTGGGGTAATGGATTTCAAAACGTATACGGAGCATTTTTCAGTAACTGGGGTTCTCGTTTTGATAGTCAAGATACTATTGATAATGCATTTAGAACTTCTATCTTAAATAACTTTGGGGTTGAACCATCTGTTCTTTTCCCTAATCGAACAGATTTAGATTCTCCAACAGTAGAATACAGACCTTACAATGCTCAAGAAGATTTTTTCAAAACAGGAACAATATCTACAACTTCTTTAACTGCTGCTGGTGGATTTGAAAAAGGAAATTATAGTGTATCTTATGCTAATACTCAAGATCAAGGATTTATACCTTCTAATAAAATGATTAGAAATAATTTTTCTGCTGGAGGTTCTTATAAATTCGACAATAAATTTACTGTAACAGCAAAATTAAATTATGCCAAAACAGATATTAAGTCTCCTTTTACAGATGCTTCAACAGGTAGTGATGTTACTTCTTCTACAGCTGGAACTGGAGGAATTGCATCAATTTGGAATGTTTTATATTTACCAAGAAGTGTAGATATCACTCTTCCATATCAACATCCGGTAACCGGAGAAAGTATTTGGTACAGAGGTGGAAATGACAGAACTAATCCACAATGGGTTGTTGACAACACTAGAGATATAAACAATACTAATAGAGTTTTTGGTAATTTTGTAGTTAATTATGAATTAAATGATTGGATAAATTTAAACTGGAGAACAACACTAGATAATAGTTTCACAAACACTGAAAGATCTATTAACAAAGGTTCTAATGATGGACTTCATCCAAATGGATATTTACAAACTACAAGTCAAAGAAGTACCATATGGGACCATACATTATTTGCTTCATTTGACTCGGACTTATCTGAAAAAATTGGAATTCTAGGTACAATTGGCTTAACTAGCAGAAGAACAGAATTTGATAGAATAGGTAATGAAAGTAGAGATCAAATTGTATTTGGCTTACAAAACCATGGAAACTACCTAAACCACAGTCCAATACAAGAAGGCACATTATTCCCGGCAAACACAGCTACGTACCAATATTATGAAGAAAGTAACAACCCTGCAGTTTATGCTACAACTACTTTAGATTACGAAGGGTACCTTTTTGTTTCTGGAAATGCAAGAAATGACTGGTTTTCTGGATTAGAACCAGATAATCGTTCTCAATTTTCTTGGAGTACTTCAGTATCATTTATACCTACTGAAGCATTCCCAGAGCTTAGAACTCAAAAAGGATTAAACTATTTAAAAGTTAGAGCTTCTTATGGAACAGCTCCCGGATTTCCTGGATTATATAGAACTAGAAACGTTTTAAACTTAAATCCGTCTCGATTTGAGACTTCAGACGGAACTACTATTACCACTACAAGTGTAGATAATTCATTAGCTAACATTGATTTAAAACCAGAGTTATCTAAAGAGTATGAAGTTGGTATCGAGGCTAGATTTTTAAATAATAGACTTGGTTTTGATTTTACGTATTACAATAAAGAAACAAAAGATCAAATTATTGACAGACCATTAGCTCCGGAAACTGGATTTACTTCAACAACAGTAAATGTTGGTAATGTAAGTAATAAAGGTATTGAACTTGCTTTTGACGGAACACCTGTTGAAACAACCAACTTTTCATGGAGTATTAATGGTAATTATACCATAAATGAAAGTTTAGTAACAGGTTTAGAAGATGGCGAACAAATTTACGTTGGAGGTATATTCACAACTCCGTCAAATCAAGCAATTAATGATAAACCACTTGGTGTTATATTAGGTAGCGCTGTTTTAAAAGATGATGAAGGAAACCGTCTAGTAAATGAAAACGGTTATTATATTCAAGATCCTGAAAACCAGATAATAGGTGATCCTAATCCAAAATGGTTCATGACTTTAGGTAACACTTTTAAATACAAAAACTTAAGTTTGAGCATGCAATGGGAATACCAACACGGAGGAGATATCTATGCAACTACCGTTGCATCTCTAGTTGGTAGAGGTTTAGTTGAAGACACAGATTTTGACAGAACTCAAGGTATTATATTAGAAGGTGTTAGACAGTCAACAGGTCTTGCTAATGATATTCAATTAACAGCAACAGAAGCATATTTCAACAACATAGGTTTTGGAACTGATGAATTAAAAATATATGATGCCACACACATAAGATTAAGAGAAGCTTCTTTAGCTTATGCAATGCCTTCAAAGTTTTTAGATAAAACACCATTTGGAAGTTTAACTATATCATTAATTGGTCAAAACTTATGGGTTAAAGCTTTTAATACTCCAGCTAGTGTAAACTTTGACCCTGAACTTAATAGCCTTGGTGTTGGTAACTCACAAGGGCTAGATTACCTTACATCATGGAATTCAAGAAGGTACGGATTAAACTTTAAATTAACTTTCTAAAAAAATTGGTAATGAAAAACAAAATAAATAATATATTTTCTTTCGTTCTTATAATGGCATTATTAGGGTCATGTGAAACGACCGAATTAAATTTAACAACGGATCCTAATAGTCCCAACCCAGAAAATTTGGATGTGGACTTTACATTAAATAATATTCAATTAGATTTTGCAGAGGTTTTTGAACAAGCTACTGAAGCTGGTGGTGAAGCTGTGAGATTAGAATATATGTTTGATGAATATGATGTTAATTACAATAGTACAAATTCAAATACAACAGTATTATGGAGAACAGCTTACGCTAATGTTTTACAGGATATCGAAACGTTAATTCCGATAGCTGAATCTTCAGAACTATTTGTTCATTCTGGAATTGCGAGAGTAATAAAAGCATATACCTTAATGACATTAGTAGATTATTTTGGTGATGTGCCATTAACAACAGCAAATAATGGAGATGAAGGTGAACTTTTCCCAACAGTTGATGAAGACACTGCAATATATGATCTAGTTTTGACTGAATTAGATAATGCAATAGCAGATTTTGAAAAAACTTCACTAGAAGATCCTGCTAATGATTTATATTATGATGGAGATGTTGCTAAATGGACAGCATTAGTTAATACACTAAAACTGAAGTATTATCTAAATCTTCGATTATCAGATGAGGCTGGAGCAACTACAGCAATTAACACCCTATTAAATGAAAGTTTAATTGATAGTCCTGATTCTAATTTTGTATTTCAATTTGGGACATCAGACTTACCTCAGAGTAAACACCAATACTATGTTGAAGAGTATGAAGCTGCTAGCCCTGGTGAGTATATAACAAACTATTTAATGTGGTCTCTTGCTGTTGAAAAAGGTATTGATGACCCAAGACTTAGATATTATGTTTACAGACAAGTTGGTTCTTTTCCGTCTGATGAAGCAACATTAGATAATGAAATTGATTGTTGGAACGATCCTAGACCTGCAACATATGGCCCAATTGACGCTATGATACCTGTGCCATTACCTTTTTGTTCACTTTTTGACAGAGGAGATGGTTATTGGGGTAGAAATCATAGTGATAGTGATGGTATTCCACCTGACAACACTAAAAGATCAACTTTTGGAACTTATCCAATTGGTGGTAGATATGATGCAGATGATTTCGAAGGAATAAATTCTGGAGATGGTTTAAATGGTCAAGGAATTTGGCCAATAATGATGAATTCATTTACATATTTTATGAGAGCTGAAGCTGCTTTAATACTTGGAACATCAGACGATGATGCAACAATGTTAGAAGAAGCTGTAAGAGCGTCTATAACTGATGTTCAAGCCCTTGGAGCTTCTTACATTTCTGGTTTAGATCAAACTTACGTTCCTACATCTGACGATGTTGATGAATATGTTACTTATGTAATGGATCAATATAACGCTGCCACAACTGAAGATGCTAAGATGGCTATTATCGGTAAAGAGTACTGGATTGCATCTTTTGGTAATGGAGTTGAAGCTTACAACTTATATAGACGTACTGGAACCCCTATCAACATGACTCCTACTCTATTAGGTACTAGTGATTTCCCAAGAACATTCTTGTATCCTGCAGAATCTGTTGATAGAAATTTCAATATTGATCAAAAATCATTAACAGATAAAACTTTCTGGGATACAAATGCAGATGGATTTATATACTAAATAAAAAAAAACAAAATGAAAAAATATAGATTTAAACAATTGAAGTATATTTTATCGATATCTCTTCTACTTATTATTATTTCTTGTAGTGATGAAGATAAATTTCCGATAAATTATGATGAACTTAAAGTAAGTGGTGGTGCATTTGCTTCTGAATTAAGTACTGACGGAAGTACTGATATTGACAGAGAAGATCCTGCTTCTTCTACATTTACTAAAACATATCAACTAAATTCTTTAGAGGATGGTTTAGATGTAACTAAAGTAGATTTGTATGTTAGCTTTAGTGGATCATTAGTAGATGCAGATGAAGTTTTATATTCATCTACTGATACATCAGGTTCTGATGCTGAAGTTACTTTAACAGTTAATGGAGAGTTATTACTTGATGCACTTAATTTAGAATCAAGTGACCTTGATGGTGGAGACACCTTCAATTATAGATTAGCATTAACAAATTCCGAAGGTGAAGAATATTCTACAGTAAGTGCAAATTTTGATAACCAATCTGCGGATCATACATTCTCATCTACTGTTATTTGTATCTTACCTATAATACCTGATGGCGATTGGGTAATACAAATGGGTGATTCATATGGTGATGGATGGCAGACTACAACTGCAAGTGGAGGACCAGGTATTACAGTAACATTGAGCAACGGTGATGTTTTTGAAGTAGGTTTATGTCCAGCAGCGTCTACTGTTTGTATAAATGATGGTACTAGTGGTACCGATACAATTACGATACCAACAGATATAACATCTGCTGAGTGGTATTTCCCAGGTGATTTTTACGGAGAAATATCATTTACAATAACGGCACCTAGTGGTAATGTTGTTGCAACTTATGCAGAAGGTTCTGCCGCAGGAGTTATAGCGTTAAACTTATGTGACGAATAGAATAAACAAATTTTTATTCATCTAAATAAATTAAAAAGCTGACTCTATGAGTCAGCTTTTTTTATTTGTCTGTCTCGTACTGAAATAAGTTGACCAAAAATCATTATCTTTTGATTTAAATTCTTAACTAACAAAACACTATGAAAAAAATTATTTGCATTTTATTATTAATTATTAGCCCAAAATTAACAATAGGTCAAGCTGGAACGACGAGTAAACCGAGTGAATTTGAAAGCACATCTCAATTATATGATGTACTAAAAAGAAAGCTTATGGAGAATAAGGTAGTTAAATATGATCTAAAAAATGTCATAGGTAGCCCATATTATAAAGACAATTTTACTTCAGGTAATATGCTTTTAAAAGAGAAAAACTTTGGAAGGTATTTGTTTAAATATAATATTTATAGAGATGAAGTTGAGCTAAAAGTGAATGAATTAAGCGAATTAGAATCAGTTAAAAAAATTGTAGGATTACGTATAAAATTGGATGACTCAACACTATTAAAAGTCGTTAATTTAAAAAAAGATAATGAATCTCAAAAACATTTTGTTGTAAATCTCGTTAATGGAAATTACAACCTTGTAAAAAGAGTATATGTTAATTTTAAAACTCCTAAAGAGGCTGAAAACTCTTTAACCACAAACAAAAAAGCAAAGTTTACTCGTTATGAGGAATATTTTATAAAAAGTCCTGAAAAACAAAACTATAGCAAGGTTGAAAAAAACAAAAAAAAATTCTACAATCTATTTACAAATAATTCAATAGGAATTGAAAATTATGTAAAAGAAAATAAATTAAACATTAAAAAAGAAGAAGATTTGATTAAGTTAATTAACTTTGCTAATCAATAATACTAGTTTAGTATAAATATTAAATTTTTGGAGAGCACAAACAACAACAATACTCAAATTTACGGAATCAGAGCAATTATTGAAGCAATAAGTGTAGACAAGCCAATAGATAAAGTTTTTATTCAAAAAGGGTTAAAGGGTGATTTATTCAAAGAGCTTGAAACTCTTATTCGTAAAGAAGGTATTAATTCTTCATATGTGCCAATTGAAAAGTTAAACAGACTTACAAGAGGCAACCATCAAGGTGTTATTGCAAACATCTCCCCTATTCATTTTCACACCTTGGAAAATTTAGTTGAGAATGTGACTGACACAAAAGAAACCCCATTATTTTTACTATTAGATCAACTATCTGATGTTCGTAATTTTGGGGCAATTATCAGAACTGCAGAATGTACTGGTGTAGACGGTATTATTATCCAAAAAAAAGGTGCCGCACCGGTTACTGCTGATACTATAAAAACTTCTGCTGGCGCTGCTTTTAAAGTGCCCATTGCTAAAGTAGACCACATAAAAGATGCTGTGTATTATTTACAAGCATCAGGAGTAAAAATTATTGCAGCTACAGAAAAAACGGAAAACTCAGTTTACGATGTATCTTTCAAAGAAGCTACTGCAATAATAATGGGTTCTGAAGATGTTGGTATTTCCCCTTCAATATTAAAAGCTGTTGACTATAAAGCTAAACTTCCTTTGCTAGGTGAAATAGGCTCATTAAATGTATCTGTCGCATGTGGCGTATTTTTATATGAAGCAGTTAGACAAAGAGGGTTAAAAGAATAATAATTTATTCTTTTTCTTTATTCTCTACGTAATGATAGGTGTATTTTATCTCTGAATTTTCATCAATTACAGGGTCAGCTTCTTTTTCTATAAAATTTCCGTTTTCATCAAAATGTTGTAAAAACTCATCATTTTCTTCATTATAATCATCTCTTTCCCATTCATATTTTTTTTGATGTGAAAGTTTTACTTTATAAAGCAATGCGAAAATTACTCCTGTTAAGAAGCCTCCTAAATGTCCTTCCCATGATATTCCTTTTTTTATAGGGAATATATACCAAAGCATGCTTCCGTATATAAAAACAACAATTAAAGATAATGCTACAAGTCTATAGTGTTTTGTGAAAATGCCTTTAAAAAAAATAAAACTAGCTAAAACATAAATAAGTCCGCTAGCTCCTATATGGTAAGATTCTCTTCCTATAGCCCAAGTTATTACTCCTGACAAAAGAACTCCATAAACTAAAACCTTAAAAGCAATTTCTCTATAAAAGTATATTAATGAAGAAGTTAAAACTGCTAATGGAATTGTATTATTATATAAATGCTCAGCTGAACCATGAATAAATGGACTAAATAATACACCTCGTAAACCTATCAATGTCCTTGGATAAATTCCGTATTTATTGAAATTGACACCGAAACGAATTTCAACTAAAAAAACTGTCCAAATAATTAACACCAAAACAATTGGAACAATTATTACTTTATTTGAAAAACGGAATTGAGTACTATCAGTCATTCTTCTAATTTAAAAAAAGAAAATCAAAAACGCTACCAAATTTAGTTAGCATGATAAATTGTCATTTGTAGAATTTGTACTTTTGCCAGATGAATGAACCACTTGCAGAAAGAGTACGCCCTAAAAATCTAGATGATTACATTAGTCAATTACATTTGGTTGGTGATAATGGTTCGTTAACTAATCAGATTGAAAAAGGAATTATTCCATCTTTAATTTTATGGGGACCTCCCGGTACAGGAAAAACCACTTTAGCAAATATTATTGCACAAGAAAGTGGTAGACCTTTTTACTCACTAAGTGCTATTAATAGTGGTGTAAAAGATATTAGAGAGGTTATTGACAAAGCTAAACAGAGTGGCGGTTTGTTTACTTCAAAAAACCCTATTCTTTTTATAGATGAAATTCACAGATTTAGTAAATCGCAGCAAGATTCTCTTCTAGGTGCTGTAGAAAAAGGTTGGGTTACTTTAGTTGGTGCAACTACTGAAAACCCTAGCTTTGAAGTTATTCCCGCATTACTTTCAAGGTGCCAAGTTTATATATTAAATGAATTTGAAAAAGACGATTTAGTAGCTTTAATAAAACGAGCTATGGAGATTGATTCATACCTCAAGACAAAAGATATTGAACTTAAAGAAACAAAGGCTTTATTACGCTTATCTGGTGGTGATGGTAGAAAATTGTTAAATATATTTGAACTAGTAATAAACTCTGAATCCAGTGATAAAATTATCATTACAGATGAACTAGTACTTCAGAAATTACAAAAAAACACTGTTCGCTATGATAAAACTGGTGAACAGCATTATGATATAATCTCTGCATTTATAAAATCAATTCGTGGTAGCGATCCTAATGGTGCCATTTATTGGTTAGCAAGAATGATAGAAGGTGGCGAAGATGTGAAATTTATAGCAAGAAGAATGCTAATAGCAGCTTCTGAAGATATTGGATTAGCAAATCCTACTGCTTTAGTTATGGCTAATACTACTTTTCAAGCCGTGACAACAATTGGTTACCCTGAAGCTAGAATCATACTAAGCCAATGTGCAATTTATTTAGCCACATCACCAAAAAGTAATGGGAGTTATATGGCTATAAACAGGGCATTAAAAACTGTTTCAGAAACTGGAGATTTATCAGTGCCTTTATCTTTACGAAATGCACCTACTAAGCTCATGAAAGACTTAGGTTACGGCTCGCAATATAAATATGCACATGATTACCAAAACAACTTTGTAGAAGCTGAGTTTTTACCTGATGAATTATCAGGAACATCGTTTTATATTCCGAACCAGAACCAAAGAGAAAATGCCATCAAGGAGTTTTTAAAAAACAGATGGAAAGATAAATATGACGTTTAAAACTTAATATTTAAACTTTTAACTTTTAACTCATCAGCATCATAAAATTCAAAAAACCATTTTCCGTTTTTAATATATACTAATCCTGAATGGCCTTCAACTTCTTTTCCTAAATAGATATTAGGTTGGGAAGTCTTCTGAATTTTCATTGTTATTTTAGGAGTCTTATCAACCAATTGATATCCATTAGCGATTTCTTGCGCATAGTAAATATCATTTTGAGTAACAGGCTTAGCTACATTTACACTTTGAACATCATTTGCAAATGAAACTGTAGTAGTTTCTTCGGCCTTTCTCTGAGCCATTCTTTCTTTTAGAACACGAACTTCTTCTTCGTCTTTTTCAAAAGCAGCTTCTTTTTTAGTATCTAAAGACAAAGGCATTGGTTTAGATGTTTTTGGAGCGTTATATTTATAAGCATACCCTTTAAAAGAAATAGCTGCTTTTTTTATAGCTTCATTATAAGCCTCTCTGTATTCTTTTATTTTACTAAACCCTTCTATTGACGTAAAAACTTCTTTAGAGTTACAATCTTTTAAAACGATTGAAACTTTAGTTGAAAACATGTTAGAAACATCATTTAAAGTCGCATTTAACCCCATACACCTGTTATTAGATAATTCTGGTGGTAAAGCGTCATCATACACAACATTAAACCCATTCTCTACAAGAAGAAATTTAACTAGTGTACTAGTTTGATATTGGTTTTGGGTTTTAAAAGCATCAAATTGCTTAGGCACAATAATATATTTATAATTATTTAATTCATTTTGAGCATAAGTTGAAGCACAAAATACTAGGAACAATAATGGTACTAATTTTTTCATTCTAAACTAAAATTATTTTTTACCCCAAGATATAATATTTAATCCGAATAACACAGAAGCATAATTTGTATTTGCAAGATTACTATAACCAAATAAATTATCGGCCATCAAATACATATTTACAGGCCCTGCTTGTAAACTACCCCCTAAACCAACATTAGCAAACGAGTATTTATCTACCGTATATGTAGCTTTTAAAGACATTATATTACCAAACCTATGTTGATAAAAACCAGTCAATGCTGCTTGTGGTCCACGTGGTCTATTAATTACATATAACTGACCACCAACACTATTTTTATAAATATTATCTACATAGCCACCCCCTGGTTTTGTCGTACAATTACAATCTTGTCTTGGTTCAATTTCATCACCAAAATCATGACCTATTGAGGCATATAATTTTGTAGGTCTGAATGTAACATACCTTTCTTCCGTTTCTTCGTATGGTACTAAACTTTCTAAATCATCAACTAATTCCCTCCACTCGTCGCTTCCTGAACCTAAATCATCAGGCAAAATAACGTTAATACCTTCTGAAGTTGCTTTACCTTTTAACGAATATGTTCTTAAATCATTGGTATGAGAAATAAAACCGATATCAAGTATACTACCTGTTATGTAAGTTTGTCTATCTAATTTATACGTAAAACCCAAATCAAAACCTAAGCCCAAATCACCACCAAATAAAGCTCGTTTCGTTATTATATCTGCAATACTCTCATCATTATCAATAGCATCTTTCAATTCAAATATACCAGATGTATTAATTTTTAAATCCGCAACTAATGTTGCTTGTAATAAATTCTCATCTCCTTCGGTAGTTACAAAATACCCACTATTATCGGTTGAAGAAAAATTCAATATACTTGAATATACTTTGGCCCTAAAACCCAAGTCTAATTGTCTTGAAACCTTTTTGTTTATTCCGAAATGATAAACATTTACAACTTCTCCTCTAGTTTTTAAATCACTTAAATCAAAACGCTTATCTATATTATTTGTATTTCCTTCAAAAGCTAATAATGCATAATCTTCGAAGTAATATCCAATGGCATCACCTTCATTGTAAATACCAAAAGAATAAAAATTATTCGGGTTTTTTCTACCTCTGAAACCTACATTCAAAATTTCTATTTGATACGTACCACTCAATTCATCTTTTGAGTCCATACCGTAAACAACTTTGTCTAAAAATTTTGTATTAAAATCTACACCATCAACGGCAAAAAGATCATTTGAAGTTATGCCAGTTACTCCTGCTTGAAAAGATACCCCTGATAAAACTGGAACACCTGCATACCATTTAAAACTAGTAGAAGTACCTGGATTTAAAAGTAAAGATTGTGGAACTTCGTTAAAGTTATACAACAACTCTTTGTTCTGGCTTATTCCAGACAAACATGCTATAAAAAAAACTACAATACTTAGATATATACTTTTCATTCTAAAACTTCTATTATAAAACTTCCGCTTGATTGAAATGTAAATTTGGGGTCATCCAAAGATGATACGCTAGTTGTACCACTATTATTTTGCACACTTAGAGCTATACTTGAAATGTTTTTTAAAATTTCAAGATTAGAATCATCATAAACTATAGAATCTAATACTATTTGCTCAGGTGGAGCTTCGTCTATTGTCATAAACTTGGTATCAATAACAGCACCGCCATCGTTTAGAAAGTCAACAGTAACATCTAACTGTTTGCTAGTTGTATTATTTAATTGAAAATTTATAACACCTGAAAGTACTCTATCTGAAAAATTTTCGTTTTGAAAGCCATCAAAATTAACTTCTTGGGTTGCAAAAACACCTGCATTAAGTACATCTTCTGAGGCTTCTACCGATAAAATAGGTCCTGATAAATCTGTTGTAACTTCTAAATCTTTTGCTTGACTAAAGTCCTGCTCATCAGAACATGAAGCCAATACCAAAATGAATATTGGTATGAGTTTTTTTAATAATTTCATCTGAAGTACCATATAATGTTCAATTAATATAACTTTATAAATACGTTTTTATTTCACTTAATTCTGTTATCATATCACAAAATTCATGCCTATCTTCATTATGCGCATTAAAATGAAGTGTATGAAAACCACATGCTTGCGCTCCTAAAATGTCTGCCTCAATACTATCGCCAATCATTAAAGAATGTTCTGGTAATACATTAGCTTTTTCTAAAGCCAATTTAAAGATTATAGGATTTGGCTTTTTTACACCTGCCATTTCAGAATCTATTATATGAGTAAAGTATCTGTCGATTTTTGAATTCTTAATTTTTCTATTTTGAACTTCATTAAAACCATTAGTAATAACGTGTAATTTATATTTAGGTTTCAAATAATCTAATATTTCAATAGCATGCGGAAATAAATGATTATAACTTGATAAATTCGCTATATAGTCATCGGATAACTGGTAAATAAGTTCATCTTTGACTTCAACCCCTAAAGTATCGAACGTAGTTTTTAAACGTTGATATCTTAAATCTTCTTTACTTATGTTATTTTCTCTAAATAATTTCCAGAACACTAAATTATTGGGCACATAGACTCTTAAAAAATCATCAAGACTAACCATAATTTTATTTTCAGAAAGAATTTTACTAAAAGTAAGTGCTGAGTTTTTTTCAAAATCCCAAAGGGTATGATCTAAGTCAAAAAAAACATCGGTCACTAATTTACTATACATGATACTTTTTTAAGATGGTTTCGTATAAATTTCTCCACGAAATTTTATTATCCTCACCCAATAATTCATTTGAAAAAATTGTGATAAAACTACCGTTCACATTTTTGATTGCTTCATATATGGTTTTCACCTTAGCATCGGCCTCTTCTAAGCTTTTATTTTTTAGAAAAGCATAGTCATGAATTGCAAATGGAAAAATTTTAATTGGATGTTGAACCTCTAAATTTATGTCATAAAAGTAAAACGGTGTGCAAGTACTCGCTCTAAAACCTATTTCATGGGTGTAGCCCATTGTAAAATCTTTTGTGAACTCAGTTTCAACCAAATTTCTGTAAGTAGTTGGTATATCAATTCTATTGTATCGTAAGCGAGAATAGTGTACTGGTCTGTTAATCACATTACTTAAACTCTTTTTTTCTTTTTTAAGAATTTCTTTATTGTGTAATGAACTGTATGACGCACATAAAGCAACTGTACTATAATCGGATACAGACTTTATTAAATACTTAAAATTGTTATTGTTAATAGACACATTTTTATCATAAGCAGAATATGATGCAAATTGAAAAAAGAACATACTTTTAATCTTGTATTTTTTATGTAAATTAATAAGCCACGTGAAATTATTGTACGGATCTTTTTCCGTATTAAACCAAACCGATATTCGTTGTGCAACTCTTTTAAATTTAAATGAAGAAATATCTAAAAATAAGCCTGCAATACTACGTGCTATACCTTTGTGTGCAAAACAATGCGAGGTGGTTACATCGACAATTGAAGTATATGAAAATTTGTTTTGTTTAGATACTAGGTCTGGAAAGCGCTCTTTTAATTTTTTTAATAATTTTTTTGCCCATAAATCTATTACAGGTAACTCAAGAAAATCATTCTGATACGCAATACTCTCTGCTGGAGGAAACCTACCATGAACATCTTTTACATGAGGTAAATACTCTTCGTATCTACTCAATAAATAAAAACTAGCGGAAAAAATATCAAACGGAATTGAACTACGTTCCCCAGTTGTAAAAAAACATGGAACGCCATCCCAATCTTTTATTGTTATTTGTAAATCATTTATACCTTGTTCAAATAACAAATCATTGCTTCTAACAAAAAACTCATTCTGCAAAGGCAATTTTGTATATGTAATTTTAGCCCCAGAGTGCTTTATAAAATCTTCTACTTTTGCGGTGTATTGCACTTCAATACCCAAAATACGATTGAATATTTGTTTCATTACAAAACTAAATCGTGGTGTTATTTTATGGGTATATATTAAGAGCATATTTATTTTTTATATTTAATTGTCTACAACAAATTATCGTCTGCAAAGCTAAAATAATCGTCTTTAGTAATAATTAAATGATCTAGAACTTTTATATCTAAACCAACAGCTGCATTTTTAATTTTTTGAGTAATTTGTTTATCGGCCTCACTAGCTTTTAAAGTACCCGACGGATGATTGTGTGCCAAAATTAGAGCCACTGCTCCTAACTCAAGTGCTTCTTTCATAATTAACCGAACATCAACTAAAGTACCTGTAATACTACCTTTACTTTGTTGTGATGAATGCAATACCTTATTTGAATTATTCAAATACACTACCCAAAACTCTTCATGTGGCAACTCACCTAAAATAGGTTGTAGTAATTCAAAAACATGTTTACTACTTGATATTTTAGTAATTTTTTGAGCATTTTCTCCTCTACGCCTTCTGCCTACCTCTAATGCAGCAACAATTGTTACTGCTTTTGCTTCACCAATACCTTTAAATTGCATTAGCTTTTTTACAGTTAATGTACCGAGTTCATTTAAGTTATTATTTACTGATGCCAAAATTCTTTTTGATAACTCAACCGCACTTTCGTTTCTACTACCTGAACCAATTAAAATAGCAATAAGTTCAGCATCGGATAAGACAGATTTTCCTTTTTGGACTAATTTTTCACGGGGTTTATCATCATCTGACCAATTTTTTATAGAAAATGATGTTGTATTCTCTTGCATTTGTTAAAGATAAGCAACATTTATTTTATCTAAAATCTAGTGAAAAATATGTCCAATCTTTATTGGAAATTAAAAAAGCCAAACAAATAGTATTTGTTTGGCTTTTAAATATTTGTTATAAAAAATTACTGCTTAGATAATTTTGAAACTTTTTGAATTTTTTCAGAAGAGCTATTTACTTTCTCTTTTCCTTTATTTATTGACGCTTCTAAATTATTTAATTTAGTTTCTGCCTTTGTAATTGCTGCTTGTTTTTTAGCTAATTCGTCACCAGAAATACTTTTGTCTGCTTTTTGCTTCTCATAGTTTGCTTTAGCTGTCGCCAGCTTTTCTCTACCATTAGTCAAAACTTTTTGACTACTTTCTAATTTTTGTGATGAAGCTGTTACTTTTTCTTGTGCAGCTTGAGATCTGTATTGTCCAAATTCCTTTGCAGACATATCGCCTTTATCACTGTAAGATTTAACGGTTGTTTTCTTCTCTGCAACTGTATTCTTAGCATTATTCTTCATATCATTTTTGGCAGACATGGCATCATTTTTTGCTTCCATACCTTTTGACTTAGCATCATCAATCTTGCTATTGGCTTGGCTTTTCATGTCAGCACCTTTGTCTTTAGCTTGATCTTTTGCTTCTTGAGCTTTAGCCTGTCCTTGATTTTTTAAATCTTCACCTTTAGCCTTTGCATTTTCTTTAGCTTCATTTGCTTTTCCTTTTTGAGCCTCTATCTTCTCTTTACCTTCTTGATATTTAGTTTGCGCATTAACTGTACTTAACGTAAATACAGCACACAAAATACTTAATATCGCTATGTTTTTATTTATTTTCATAATTGCTTATATTTTATTAAATACTATCTAATGCCATTAAAGCATCTTCTACCTCTTCTGTTTTCTGAGTTACTTCCTCTACGGTTTCATCTAACTCCGTCTCTACCATATTCAAGCTGTCTACTTGAGCTTCAATAGCTTGTTCTTCTTTAACTTTTTCAGCATCTGTATCTTTACAAGCTGCAAATGCCGTTATAAAAGCGGCAACTAAAATAACTTTAATTGTTTTCATATTTTTATTATTTAGGGTGTTCTGCAAGTTCTAACTAAATTTATTAGACTACAAATTTGAGTGTCCTTTTTCGATAAAATTCTTTAACTCAATCAAATCTAAACCACCATAGTTACCAGAACTCATTAATAAAACAACAGAATTATGAAGATCTTGTTGGTATAAAAAATCTTTAAATGCTGTAGGTTCTGTCATAATTTTCAAATCATCACGTTGAAAAGCAACTTCAATTTGTGAAGCTGATACTGGTGCTAACTTTTTAATTGCAACAGATTCCGGCACGTAAAAAACTATAGGCAAATCTGCTGCATCCAATGCGCCTTTATATTCTTTTAAAAACTCAGGATTAAAACTACTATAAGTATGCAATTCTAAACATGCAATCAACTTACGGTTTGGAAACTGTTCTTTTACCGCTTTAGTTGTAGCAGCTACTTTACTTGGTGAATGAGCAAAATCTTTGTAAGCAATACAAGAGCTACTTTCTGCAATTTTTTCTAATCGTTTTGAAGCTCCTTTAAATGTAGCAATAGCCTCATAGAAATCATCTTCATCAAGCCCCATATTCTGACAAATCCATTTTGCGCCAGATAAATTACTTAAATTATGCTTTCCAAAAACTTCAATAGGCATAGCTCCTTCAGGAGTTTCTAAATAAGTTTCACCATTTTCAACAGCATATTCCGGTGTTGTATAAGCCAATTTTCTAATTGGATTTTCCGATGCTTCTACAACTTTACAAACATTCTCATCTTCTTCATTGTAAGTTATACTACCACCTTTTACAATACTATCAACAAATATTTGAAATTGCTCAACATAATTATCAAAAGTTGGAAATACGTTGATATGATCCCATGCAATACCACTTAACAAAGCAATATTTGGTTTGTATAAGTGAAATTTTGGACGTCTGTCAATTGGAGAAGACAAATACTCATCCCCTTCTAAGACAATAAAATCATTTTCATCAGTCAAATGCACCATACGGTCAAAACCATCTAATTGTGCACCAACCATATAATCTACTTCACGACCATGGTAATTCAAAACATGTAATATCATTGAAGTAATTGTGGTTTTACCATGACTACCACCAATAACTACACGGGTTTTATTTTTAGACTGCTCGTATAAAAACTCAGGATACGAATATATTGGCAATCCTAATTCTTGGGCTTTTAACAACTCAGGGTTATCTGCTTTTGCATGCATTCCAAGTATAACAGCATCTAATGTATTTGTAATTTTTTCAGGAAACCAGCCAAAAGATTCTGGCAGTAGGCCTTCAGCTTCTAAACGTGATTTTGAAGGTTCAAAAATAACATCGTCACTACCAGTAATACTGTCTCCTTTATGATTTAATGCCAAAGCAAGGTTATGCATTGCGCTTCCGCCAATGGCAATAAAATGTATGTTCATGAATAAAATATTATGCCGTAAAGATAGTAATTGCGATAACTATTTTCAAAAATGAAGCTAGATATTCATTTTTGACTTTTACCTAACTTAAAAAGATACAACTATAAAATATTTACAAATCTTTAAACATATGTTAGCTTAGCGTATTTAAATTAATTTTATTTTTGGCTATTAATTTATCTTAATTAAGCTTCTTTTAATGAAAAAGGCAGTTAAAGGCAAAAGCATCCTTCGTAAAGTAATAACTTGGGTATTAAGTATATTCGTTATTCTTTTAATTAGTCTTTTTGCTATTCCTAGTATTTTTAATGATCTTATTGCTAATGAAATAAAAAAAGGAATCAATCAAAACCTAGAGACTGAACTACAGTTTAAAGATTCAAATATTTCATTTTTCAATCACTTCCCTTCTCTAACTTTTTCATTTGAAAATGTAAATTTATCAGGCTCTAAACCTTTTGAAAAAGACACTTTAGTTGTTGCTCAAGAATTAGGTTTTGGCATCAATGTTTTTAAGCTTATTTTTTCTGACCGTGTTGTAATTAATGAAACTTATTTAACCAATTGCAAAATTACCCTTATGAATGATAAGGTAGGCAATAACAACTATAATATTTATAAAACTAGTGACACAACTACTACTGAAGTTGATAGTAGCGGTATTGATTTAAGATTAAACCTCAAACATCTTAAAATTGAAAATGCTACTGTGGTTTACAAAGATGCTGAGACCGGTATTAGTGTAAGCTCCATTAACTTAAACTACAATGGCAGAGGGGGTATTAAAAATGGAAAATTAAAACTTGGCTCGCAACTAGAAATTGCAAGTATAAATGTTGTTTTTGATAATATTGATTACCTAAGTGGTAAAAAGTTGAAAGCAAAATCGTTAACTATTTATGATACAGAAAATTTTTCTATTGAACTTGATAGAAACGATATTTCATTAAATGATTTAGATGTTAGCTTTAATGGTAAATTAAACATCTTTGATGAAGGTTTTGCGTACGATTTAAATTTTAACAGCGAAGATGGTACTATTCAAGATTTAGTAAGTGCATTACCTCCTAAATATGCCGAATGGTCTACAGCTGTAGAACTTGACGGAGATTTAGATGCCACTTTACGCCTTGCAGGTTATACAGGTAATGTACCAAAAACATCACAATTAAACCTTACTGATGTATCAATAAATATTTATGATGGTACTATAAAACACAATAGCGCAGACCAGCCAATAAAAAATCTTTATTTAAAATTTAAAGGAAGTCTCGAAAACAATTTTATTGATGCTAGTTTAGACAGTTTAAACTTCTCATTAAATAACGAAATCACCAGAGGTAAAATAAAACTTCTTGGTACTACTGATTCATTATACATAAACTCAAACATTACATCAAATATTAACCTAACCACCCTCAATCAGACTTTAAAATTACCTGATTATAATTTTAATGGTGTTTTAGCTACAAATATTAAAATTGATGGCATCTACCAACCATCAGCCTCTCACCTGCCAAAAACAAATGGTAATTTTAAATTATCTAATGGTTTTTTACAAACTTCACATTACCCTGAGCCAATTAAAAATATTGAGCTTGATGCCATTACTGAAAATAATGGCCAAACCTATTCTGAAGCTTCATTAACCATACGTAAGCTAAATTTCAGCTTTCTTGACAACCAATTTACAAGCGCTGCCAATTTTAAGAATTTTGATGACCCAGAATATGATCTTAGTGCCAATGGGTTTATAGATTTTACAACTCTTAACCAAGTAATTGATTTACCGTTAATCATTGAAAACGGTCAATTAATTGCAGATTTAAAATTAAAAGGAAAGCTAAATAATCCGCAAAGCGAGAATATAAATAGTGGAACTTTAGAGGTTAAAGATGTGACGCTCAATACTGAGCAATTGCAATATTCAGTTTTAATTAAAGAAGGTAAATTTGCTTTTTTTAATAATAAAATGGCTTTTTCTAAATTAAGCATTCTTCATAAATCTTCTGATTTAGCAATGGATGGTTATTTTCAAAACTATTTAGATTATGCGTTAATGTCTAAAGGAATTTTGAAAGGCGATGTGAAGCTAAAATCACCTAAAATAGATATCACTGAATTTTTTCCGAAAGAAAAAATAATACAACAAACAGATAGTACCTCAACAATAAAGAAGCTTGAAGAAGTTGCCAGTGGCGTACTACAAATACCCGAAAATATAGATTTAAATTTTCAGGTTAATATTGATTCTCTAATATACAACGCATTAAATATTACTACTCTTGAAGGTCAATTAGCTCTAAAAGAACAAAGCTTATTATTAAAAAACACCACCCTACAAATGGCTGATGGAAAAGCTGAAATTGATGTTGTGTATAAACCCTTAGATACTAAAAAAGCATTATTTTCTATGGATATAAAAGCTACTGATTTTAATATAGAAAAAGGATACAACAGCGTTGCTATATTCAAAGAGTTAGCACCTGCAGCGGCTCAAGCATCGGGTATAATTTCAATTGATTATTCGTTAGCTGGTACTTTAGATCAAACTATGTTTCCTATAATGCCTGAACTTAGTGGTAAGGGAACATTAAAAGCGCATAGCATTAAGTTTGACGGCTACAAACTAATGGGTAAGGTTTCAAAAAAATCTGGTTTTGAAACACTGGATAACCCTGAAGTATCAGAAATTACGATAAATTCAACTTTAAATAATAATGTTTTAAACTTAGAACGTTTTAAGTTTAAAGTACGCCCCTTTAAATTAAGAGCCGAAGGGCAAACGTCATTAGAAGGTGATTTAAGTATCAAAATGAGAATAGGTTTACCGCCTTTTGGACTTATAGGAATTCCTGTTGTAGTAGAAGGAAGTAGTGATGATTTTGATGTGAAAGTAGGAACAAAAACTTCTGACCTTGACACCTTAGGCGATGATACTGAAGACAGCTATTCTGAGGAAGATTTACTACGGATGAACATGTTAAAAGACTCTATTCGCGACGGCATGTCAATAGATGAGATAAATAAAATGCAAGAAAAAATTGAAAGCATACAATTAGATTCACTAAAAACACAACCTATAGATTCGCTTAATGTAAGTATACAAAGTTTGTAACAAAACAATTATAATATACAAAAACCAAAGACTGGCGTAATAATCAGTCTTTGGTTTTTGTTGCTTTATATTTTTAATAAAAATTATTATTCAATCGTTATTATTTCTTTAGACATATTCCAACCCGATATTTCAACCTTCGCATTAATTTTTTCAAGATCATCGTATTCTAAATTTACGATTTTAGTAGCACCAGGAACTAATGAAATATAATTATCGCTATAAAATGTAGGCATAACACGGTCATAAGTTTTTCCATCTAATAGAGAAATTCTATTAAAAAAAGACACTGTATTATTCTTATTATTAGTAATACTAACCTCAACGGTAGTTTTATTCTTCTTTTTCGCAACTACATTTAAGCTTGTATCACTTAATGTCTTCAGTCCTGAATAATTTCCTTCCGCATCAGGAAGCCAATAAAAATTATCATCAATTATATTTTTATCAACATCTAATAACTCAACTGAGATAAAAGCACCCTCATCAACTATTAAGGGTTGTATTTTCTTTTGAAGATTATTAATTAAACGAACGCTTGTTTTTTCAATATTACAGAAGACTTGTAAAAGTATTTTTTCATTTCCTTTCATATCATAAGAGGTAACTCTAAGCATAATATCATATTGTGGTTCAAATGTATTGTTCACTATCATCACATCCCCTTTTATCGCATTATACATAACATGCAAAGGCTCACTCCCCTTTCTTGTACCGTACAAACATGCATTAGGGTCTAAATAATAATCATACATTTGCCCTCTTAGTGCTGTCCATGGGTTCTGAGTTTTCCAGATAATAGTACCCGTATACCAATCCCACATATGCGCACTAAAACCTTCCATTAAACCACGGTATTGATCGTAATTTATCAACTGTGCTTTATTTGCAAAATCTTCCATATCTGTAGGCTTTCCGTATGCATTTATATAATCACGATAACCTATATATTTATGGTAACTCCACACTTTATCCGTTACTCTTTCTTTCCCCTTTATTTCTTGCGGAACTACTTGATTTTCTTCTGGAAGAAATCTTTTTAAAGAAACAGCATCACCTGTACCAACAGAACCTACTTCAGAATTAAATGGCCAGGTACGTTCGTTCCAAAACACGTTTATATTTTGAATTCCGTAAGGTCCATCGCCATTTCCACCTTTAAAATTAAATGACATATCATCAGAATTAGAATAGTCAATAAACCAACGAGTAGTATCTAACCTTGGCAGAATATCTTCTTTTAAAGCATCCATTATATCTGCAGGTGGCGTAATTTCATTACCACCACACCACATTGCAAGTGACGGATGATTACGAATCATTTTCACCATATCTTCTGCTGAAGTAATAAACAATTCATGATCATCTGGGTATTTTCTTCTGGTCCATTGATCTTCACGTTTCTTAGGATCTAACCAACGGCCGTTACCATCACCACTTATCCAGAAATCTTGAATTACCAACATACCATATTTATCACAAGCTTCATAAAACTCAGGGCGTTCTGTTAATGAGCCTCCCCAGATTCTAATTAGGTTTAAATTCATATCGCTATGATAGCGGATTTCAGCATCGTATCTTTTTTTAGATAAACGCAACATAGCGTCTGACATAATCCAATTTCCACCTTTAATAAAAATCTTTTGTCCATTTACTAAAATTTGCTTGCTTCGGGTATGTTCATTCCATTCAGTTTGAATTTCACGAACTCCAAAACTAACTTTTTCATGATCTGAAACTTTTTTCTTGACTGAGAACCTAATATCAATGTCATACAAATTTTGCTCACCATAACCATTTGGCCACCATAACTTAGGATTTTCAATAACAAAATCAGGCAATGAAACTTCAGTTAATGAATTAGCATTTAAAGTAACCTCCTCACTTATATTAATTCCATATAAATCATATTCTAAAAGACCACTTATAGCTTTATCGCTGGTATTCTCAAGTTCCGTTGACACTTTTAATGTAGCAGGTGCTTGGTCTTCATCTGGCATACGTACACCCGGCACTAAGGTTACAACATGAGGATTTTTAATATTTACAACTCCTGTTTTCTCGATAAATACTTTATCCCAAATTCCTGTATTTCTATCTCTAATTGGTTGAATCCAATCCCAACCTGCTACGTATTGAGATGATACATTTTTAGCAATTAAACCATCACCACCTTGACCACCATTTGGATTTCCAACCACATCTACAGGGTGTACTAAAACGGCTAGTCTGTTTTCGCCGTTACCATTTAAAAAATTGGTAACATCAAAAGCTTTTCGCAAAAACATTCCCTTATACGGCTCTTTATTGACCTTTTTACCATTTATAAAAATATCAACACTATAGTTTATACCTCTAAATTTTAACCATACTTTTTCTCCTTTGTTTGCTTTTTCTTTAAAGTCTTTCACAAACCAATACGTATAATAATCACGCCCTGTATCGTAAATATCTTTAATGTCATCATTATTCATTCCGTAAAAAGGATCAGGAACTTTTTCATTATTTAATAAACTTGTTAATACAGATCCTGGCACTGTTGCAGGCATCCAGTCATTAATCGGATAAGATTTTTTAGATATCTCATAACCATCTACATTAGTTTCATTTATAGGATTACAATACCAATTGCTATTTAATTCATACTGCTCTTGAGCATATACAATTGATATTGAAATGAAGGCAATAAGCGTACTTAGGTAAGTTAATTTAGGTTTTTTCATAGGTCTGTTCTGATTGAATTTATATGTTAAATTTTATAAACAAACTTTATAAACAATAACTATTTCGACCAATAACATACTTCAACCAACTAAGGAAAAAAATTATAATACCATACCATTTTTTTAAATAGTAGCTTTTAAAACGCTATAAGCGTAAGAGTTAAAAAATTAAAAAGTAAAACCTGTTTTAACACCACCCCATTTATAAGCTTCACCGCTAGAAAATTCTTTGGTAATTGCGGTACGTGAATATTCAAAATACAATGTTTTTGTTTTCAAAATAACCCCAAAATTCAATTGTCCTGTAAATCGTTCAATACCACTTGGTGAGATAGTATACGAACTCTGCCTATTAAACAAACCACCTTGCAAAGTAGCATCATAACCAATAACATTTAATAAAGGTTGTGCATAAACGTATAACTTAAACCTACTTTGTTTTTGTGAAGATGAAAATGGTGTATTTATAATGCCCAACGTGGTATTAAAACCCATAGATGCATTTGTGAAAAGTGTACCAACTTTGGCATTCATATTTGTTTGAAGAGAAAAAAAAATCTTTATATTTAAATATTTGTTTTTCAAAGCCTAATTCATAATTAATAACAACGTCATTCTCTATTTGATTTTGCCAGCCTAGTGGTATTTTATTACCTGTAGCTTTATGGATAGCTTCTTGCATATCACCACCAAATGCACTTGGACCAATAATTCCTAAACTAAAAGATGAAGTAAACCTGCTTTTACACTCTTGGCTAACTGCAATCATAAAACTCTTAAGCATAATAGCCGCCGCAAACGGCCTATCGCCAAATTGTATTTCAGGAAGGTCGAAATCATGAGGTGTGAACCCTATATGTTCAAGCGCTAAACCGTAATGAGCTTTTACTTTTTCAGGTTTGTAAAATAAATAATTTACAGGGTTATTCTTTAAAAAAGGTGCTACTAATTCAAAACTATAGCCTTGCGTATAGTTTTTATCAGTAGCCGTAAAAAAATCATTATCATAATTGAATCTGAAGTATTTCTCACCTTTAACATCTCTAAAAGAAGCTAAATTATCTATTTTTTGAGCATGAGTATATTGCTGAAATACAATTAATGTTATACAAAAAATCATCATATTTTTCATATTTATTCTTACGAGAAAAAGGCATGACTGGTTTTAATTCTGGTAATTTAGACTCTATAAAAGATAAGACTACGCATTTAAAATTGAGGTATGTCTACGAGCAAAGTGTTAAACATAGAAAAGCTTCTGAATTAAACAAACCTTTATAAATATTGCTATTTTTGACTTTTACAAAAATTTATAATGAAAGTGCTCTTGTACTTCTTTAAAATAAAAACATCGAAAATAAACTCTTACAAAAAATAGCGGAAGGCGATCAAAAAGCTTTACATAGTCTATACCATTTGTACAATAAAAAAGTGTACAATACGGCTTTAGGCTATTTGCAAAACGTTGAAGAATCTGAAGAGATAACTCAAGATGTTTTTTTGACTGTTTTTAATAAAGCTTGTTCATTTAAAGGAAACTCAAAAGTAAGTACTTGGATATACCGGATTACAATTAACAAATCACTCAATCAACTTGAAAAAAGAAACAGAAGGCCTACATCAGACAGAGAATTAAAAGAACATTATAAAATTGATTTTGAACATCCAGGAGTTTTATTAGAACATAAAGAAAAATCAAAATATTTATTTGCTGTAATTGACACGTTGGCAGAAAAACAAAAAACTGCCTTTATCTTAAGTTATGTAGAAAATTTACCTCGCCAAGAAGTAGCAGATATTATGAATACCTCTTTAAAATCAGTAGAAAGCCTATTACAACGAGCAAAATCTAATCTGAAAAAAAAGTTAATTTCAATTTATCCCGAAGGAAATAAAAAAAAATAATGTCTAACTTAATAAATAGGTGAATTATGGATAATAAAGAACAGTGGGCAGGCGACGTATTAAACAGTTTAAGTGGTATTGAAAAAGCAACACCTAATATTGATTTATTCGCTAAAATTACTGCACAATTACCACAAGAAAAAATGGTTAATATTATTCCTTTACAGCGCTTATCGTGGGTAGCAGTTGCTGCATCAATCATTATTGCTGCTAATATTTATGTGTTCTCTAACAAAATCAAATCAACAGAAACTATAGCTTCTGTTAAGACTGAATTAATAAAAGATTATTCGCTTTACACCAAATATTAAGATGAAAAAAGAAAATGTATACAAGCTTATTATAGCTATTCTACTATTCATAAACTTACTGCAATTAGCATCATTTTTATTAGCACCCAAACCGCAACAACACCCTAATGATCGTTTTCAAGATAGAATAATACAAACATTAAATTTGAATGACGAGCAACAAAAAACCTTTCATTCATATGCTAAAGAGCATGCAGAACACATAACTACATTACTAGAGCAACAAACTCAAATTATAAATCAATATTTTAAAAATCCATCGGATGATTTATTACATGAGATTTCAGCTATTGAGTCAAAAAAAATTACAGCAACTGCGCAACACTTTTTTAACATAAAGTCAATTTTAAAGCCTAATCAATTACAGAATTTTGAAGCATTTAAAAAACTTGCTTTGCAACACATTTTAGGAAATGAAGAGCCAAAATCTCGACCTCCTCATTAAATAAATTTAAAACGTAAATAATTTACAAAAGCATCACTTGTTTAAAGTGATGCTTTTTTATTTTAAAAAATTAGGATTAGCCCGAAGGATTTTAAAAAACTAGCTGTCTAACTACATAAATACATCTATAAAAAAATTAAAATTATGAAACGTCAACAAATATATAAAGTTGGATTTTTAGTATTAAGCTTAACACTAGCTACTGCATGTGGTTCTAAAGAAAAGAAAACACAAACTGAACAAACGGAAGTAGAACAGACTACGCAATTAGACGATAGACCTAGCAAACAAATTCCCGGTGAAGACAGACCTGATAGACCAGGACCTGGTGAAGGACAAGGTAGACCAACAATTGAAGAAATGTTCGATGAAATGGATACTGATGATAACGGAAAATTATCTGAGAGCGAAGTTAAAGGTCCTTTAGCTGATGACTTTTCTAGCATTGACAATAATGGTGACGGTTTTTTAAGCGAAGAAGAATTAACAAATGCGCCTAAGCCACAAGGTGGTGGCCCACAAGGACAACATTAAAATAAATATTTACCTCAAATTGAAACAAAAATGAAAAAACAAAGAGTTTTAACAGTATCACTTATCGTTTTAGTACTCACAATATTTAGTGCTTGTAGAGAGCAACATAACAAAGACAATAATAAAAACGGTGATAAACATAAAGGCAGAGCAGTTGTGCAAACCGTAAAAAACTAATAGATTATTTTACAATAGTTTATAATATTCATGATGAAAAAAAAACATGCTATTACAAACTTTTTTTCAACCACCAACACTTTAGATTAAAAAGACCAACAACTTTTAATTCATAAAAATCTAAAAATGAAAAAAAAATCAATTAAAATTATTTTATTATTAGCAGCTATAGTGTTTTTTACAAACTGTGAATCGGATGATTCTGTAACGGAATCGGATGTAGAAGACACTACTAGTACAGATAGTGATGATGACGGAACAACGGTAAACAACTCAGATTATACTGTTGGTTTAATAACTAAAACTGAAGATGTAGCAGATGGTTACACTCTTTTCTCTCCAATTAGAAGTACGAGTACATATTTAATTGATAACTGTGGAGAGTTGCAAAAAAGTTGGTCATCAGACTATACACCACAAGCTGTCTATTTATTAGAAAATGGTCATTTATTACGTACTGCTACTTTAGATGCTGTAAATTCTGAATTTGAAGAAGCTGGAGGTCAAACTGGTCGTGTTGAGTTATTTGATACCGATGGTGATCTTTATTGGTATCATGAGTTTAATAGTAGCACAGAATTTATGCACCATGATGTAGAATATATTGAAAGTACAGGAAATGTTATGGTAATGGTTTGGGAAAAACATTCAATAACTGAAGCTGAAGCTGCAGGTTATTCTGATGGTCATGCGCTTTGGAGTGAGAGAATTGTAGAGCTTGACCCTGATACAGATGAAACTGTTTGGGAATGGGATGCTTGGGATCATTTGGTACAAGACGAAAATTCTGATGAAGACAACTATGGTGTGGTTGCTGATAATCCACAATTATTAAATGTGAACTACGCTTCAGGAGATGCTGAATATGAAGCTGATTGGTTGCATATGAATTCTGTTGACTACAATGAGAGTTTAGATCAAATTGTAATTAATAGCCGTAATTTAAGTGAATTTTTTATCATAGATCATTCAACTACAACAGCAGAAGCTGCTTCTCATGAAGGTGGTACTTATGGTGTTGGTGGTGATATTTTATTCCGTTGGGGAAATCCACAAACGTATGACATGGGTGATGATGATGATCAAAAATTATTTTTACAACACGATGCTAACTGGATTGATTCTAGTTACCAAGATGGTGATCAAATAATGGTATTTAATAACCAAACTGGTTATAATGAGAATATTGATTATTCAACAGTTGATGTTATTGATACTGAAGTTAATTCTGATGGTTCTTATTCTTTAAATACAGATGGTACTTATGGCCCTGATGATTTTACTTGGACGTATGAAGCATCAACAAATACAGATTTTTACGCAGCAAATATTTCTGGGGCTCGTCGCTTATCAAATGGCAACACGATGATTTGTGAAGGTACAACTGGTACTTTTTTCGAAGTTACTTACGCAGGTGAAGTAGTTTGGGAATACATTAACCCTATTGATGAAACTGGAGCTCTTGCACAATACAGTACACCTAGTAAAAACTTTGTTTTTCGTTGTACTAAAATTGAGACTGATTATGCTGGTTTAGATTATATTGAATTAACATCACAAGGTACTATTGAAAGTGGGTCTGATTATACGTGTACAGTTTCTGAATAAGATACAGTACATTTTTCTATAACCAATAGGAGAAAAAATATAAAATGGCGGATAATATCTTTGTATTTAAGGTTTTATTCGCCATTTTTATATTTAATTTAAAGTTGTTCTTATTTTCAAATAACTGTCTTATGAAAGTAATAAAATTAATACTTGTTTTTCTTCAAATGACACTATTGATGATTAGTTGTAAAGAGCCTGTTAAAAAGCAGATACTAACTACAAACAAAGCAAATTATTTAAACAAAGGAAAGTCCATAGCTCAAGCTACACAATTAGTTTTGGGTAAAAATTTAATCAATGCAATAGAAACTAAAGGAATTACAAATGCCTTAGAATTTTGTAATGAAAAAGCTATCCCGTTAACTGATAGCATGGCTATAGTTAAAAATGCAAGTGTAAAAAGAGTATCCGATAAAAATAGAAACAGTAATAATTTTGCAAATGATTTAGAACTAGAATATATTAATCAGGCTAAAATTGAAATTGAAAAAAAAGGAAGTGCAAAGCCTAAAATAATTGAAGATAATAATCAGGTTATTACATACTACCCTATAACAAGTACAGCTATGTGCTTAAAATGCCATGGAAATACCCAAACTGATATAGATAGCAAAACTCTTAAAATGATTAAGACCAAATACCCTAAAGATAAAGCAGTCAATTATTTAAGTAATGAACTAAGAGGTATTTGGGTTATAAAAATGGACAAATAAATGTTCAAACACCAAGGTAAAAATAGATCCTTAAAACATAATTTAAGAATTGCTACAATTTTATCTTTTGTTGCAGGTATTGTAAATGTCACTGGCTACTTATCATTTAAGCAATTAACTACAAATGTTACTGGTCATTTTGCACTTTTCATTTATGATGTAGCTGGTTTAAAGTTTTGGAAAGGAACAATATATTTTCTTTATATCTTTTCTTTTCTTTTTGGATCATTTTTTTCAAGCTTTTTAATCGAAAAGTTTAAAGGGAATAAAAAACTTAACATATTTGTACTACCTACTCTAATTGAGGTTTTCATATTAACTGCAATTGGATTCTTGAGTAATTTTATTGAAATAGTAAATTCAAACCTAATTGTATGTATTTTACTTTTTGCTATGGGGCTTCAAAACTCTTTTGTCACTAAAATATCTAATGCTGTGGTTAGAACAACACATTTAACAGGACTTTTTACTGATTTAGGTATTGATCTTTCTCAATTGTTCTTTATTAAATTACCTGAACAACGAAAAAAAATTAAATCTTCTATTAGATTGAGAATTTACATTATACTTTTCTTTTTTTCAGGTGGATTAATTGGTGGCCTCTTATATTCAAAACTTGATTTAAAATTGAATACTTTAGCATTTGGAGCTCTAATTTTATTTGTCAGCTTATTCTATGATGATTTTAGATATCAATTTATAAAAAGAAAACGAAAATTACATCAAATAAAAAATTATGAAAATTAAGATTGATAAGTTTGTCTTATCTATAATTGCGGTTATTATTATTGCTTATTTCTTTCCAAAATGGGGAACTGCTGACAGTAAAATACCTCTTGATATTATTAGTACTATTGGCGTTTCGCTTATTTTCTTTTTCTACGGATTAAAACTTAGTCCTTCTAAATTAAAAAATGGTTTAAAAAACTGGAAGCTTCATATTTTAATTCAAACATCAACATTTTTAATATTTCCATTATTGGTATTAATTTTCAAACCTTTAATTCAAAATGAAGAACAAGAAGTTATCTGGTTGGCATTTTTCTTTTTAGCAGCTTTGCCATCTACCGTATCATCATCAGTAGTAATGGTCTCTATTGCAAAAGGAAATATTCCTGCTGCTATTTTCAATGCAAGTATTTCAGGTATTATTGGAGTTTTACTTACTCCACTCTGGATGGGTTTGTTTGTACAAAATGCTACAACAGATTTTAATATTACCGATATTTATATCAAACTATTCACACAAATAATTTTACCCGTAGTAATCGGTGTATTTTTACAACGCTTTTTAGGTGTATTTGCTCAAAAATATAGCAAGCAACTTACCTTATTTGATAAATCTATCATCTTACTAATTATTTATAAGAGTTTTTCTAATTCATTTAATGACAAAATTTTTAGTTCTGTTTCTGTTTTAGATTTATTACTTCTCTTTATATCAGTTATAGTATTATTTAGCGTGTTATTCTTTTTAACTGGATTCTTAGCTAAGAGAATGAAATTTAATACTGAAGATCAAATAACGGCTCAATTTTGCGGAACAAAAAAATCACTGGTTCATGGTACCGTTTTTTCAAAAATAATCTTTGGTAATATGGCTTCAATAGGTCTTATTTTGTTACCGCTCATGTTATTTCATACCATACAATTGCTTACTATAAGTGTAGTTGCCTCAAAATTGGCTAAAAAAAATCAAAATTTATAGTCAATTTCCATGTATGTTTTCACTTAAAAAAGCTTTTAATCATTGCACCCACCAACTACTTTTGAAAAGTCATACGATTCTCCACGCTTAAAATATACATATGAATTTTCAACGTGAGTAGTTTCTTTAAATAGAATATAATCATATTCTACAGCAATAACATACATAGTAGTTCCTGGTACTGGATTTAAATTACCGAAAGTTACATTTGCAATTTCAGCCTCTTCAGGCACATTGTTACAATCTTTTATAATTTTAATTTTTGAGATATCTTTTATTATCTGCTGTTCTAGTGTCAGTTTTTCTCCGCAAGAATATGAAAGTATTGATAAGAAAATCACAACTACAATTGTTAGTTTTTTTTTCATTTGGTCTGATATTTTTTAGTTTGAAAATTTAAATTTTTAATAATCGAACAAATTTTTACACTTAGTATTCAAAATAATTGAAGATTATTATTTGTCTTAAAACAATCATTACTCTCTTTCCTCCCGTTCTGCTTCAACATTAGAAAGTAACAATCCCTTTTCACGGTTAAAAAAATTGGTTTTCGGGCTCCCGATAATTTGAGAACCATACACTCCTGAATGTCCTGAAAATAAATAGGCAGTAGCACAAGCAATTGCAATAAACACGCCTGGTTCTATTCCGAATAACTCAATACCCATAACTGTACAAGCAATTGGTGTATTTGTAGCACCTGCAAAAACAGCTACAAATCCCATTCCTGCAAGTAATCCCATTGGTAATGGTACAAACCATATTAAAGCATTACCCAAAGTAGCACCAATATAAAATAACGGAGTTACTTCACCACCTTTAAATCCTGCTCCTAATGTAAATGAGGTTAATAGTACTTTTATTAAAAAATCATATGAGTTCATGTTTTCAGTAAAAGACTCTACAATAGTTGGTACACCCAAGCCTATATATTTAGTAGTTCCCATAAAAAAAATGGTTACAGCTAATATTGCTCCTCCAACTACGGGGCGTAATGGTGGATACTTAATATACTTTTTAAATAAGCTAGACCAAAAATGGGTAGATTTTGAAAATAACATAGCTACTAATCCAAATATAATACCTGCTAAAACTGCCCATAAAAGATTAGCTGGGTTCATTTCAGCAACAGCATCAATATGGTAATGTGTATGGCCTATTCCCCAAATGGTACAAAAGTAATTTCCTAAAACAGCCGCTAAAAAACTAGGTACAATAGCATCTAATCGAATACGCCCAATGATAATTACTTCGAGCGCAAAAATAGCTCCTGCCAGTGGTGTACCGAAAACGGAAGCAAAACCCGCACTAATACCTGCAATTATAATTATTTTTCTATCGCGTTCTGATAGTTTAAACAGGTTAGTAAAACTATCTGCAATAGCACCACCAATTTGCACAGCAGTACCTTCACGACCGGCAGAACCCCCAAAAAGATGGGTGATAATTGTCCCGAAAAGCACTAAAGGTGCCATTTTAAACGGAATTACTTTTTTAGGTGAATGTATTTCTTCCAGTAATAAATTATTCCCTTTTACTACGCTTGTGCCATATAGGTGATATACAATACCAATTATAAATCCACCAACGGGTAGTAACCAAATAATCCACAAATTAGCTTCTCTGTAATTAGTTGCCCAATCTAAACTCCAAAGAAAAAAAGCATTGGCACTACCTGCTAAAGCACCTAAAAGTGTACAGAAAAAAAGCCATTTAAATAGATATAGTAATGATGGTCCTTGCTCAAAAGAGAAAAATAGTTTTTTAATTTTAGCTAGCATCATAGTTCATTACCTAGTGTTTCTCAATCATCATAAAACATAAGAATTTATAGAGAAAACGTTAATTAGTTCGGAGTCACAAATTTAAACGGAATAATTAAAAAGTACTTCAGAATTATAAAAAATCAGCAAAAACCATTCTTTACTTTATTCAGAAAATAGTTTTGATGTATTTACTTACATTAAAATATATCTTTCTTTATTTTTACAAGACACGAAATCTTATACATAATGAACATTTCTTTAAAAGGTAAAAAAGCATTAGTTGGAGGAGCCAGTGGTGGTATTGGTAAAGCAATTGCAATACAATTAGCAAAAAGTGGTGCTAGTGTTACGGTTGTTTCTAGATCTGAAGATAAATTAAAAAATGTTGTTGAAAATCTAGAAACCTCAGAGCATCAAAAACACCAATATTTAGTGGTTGATTATAATAACTATCAGAGCTACAAAACAATTATAGATACTTATTTTGAATCTAATATTATTGATATTTTGGTGAATAATACCCAAGGTCCCGATGCAGGAAATACGTTAAGTAAAGGTGTTACGGATTATCAACAAGCTTTTGATTTGCTTTTTAAAACTACAGTTTACACTACAGAGCAGGCTTTAAAAAGTATGAACAACAATAAATGGGGACGAATTATTAATGTGGCTTCCGTTTCTGTAAAAGAGCCACTTTCGTACTTAGCATTATCTAATACGATAAGAGCGGCAGTAGTTACTTGGGGAAAATCATTAGCTACGGATGTTGGAATTAATAATATTACGGTAAACAGTATTCTTACAGGTTATTTTGATACAGATAGAATTAAAAATTTAAATGCTACTAAAGCGAAGGAACTAAATATTCCAGAAGAAGAGGTACGCAACCAAATGGAAGAAAAAGTATCTTTAAAACGAATTGGTAACCCTGAGGAATACGGGTTTTTAGTTGCTTTTTTAGCTTCTGAAAATGCTTCATATATCACAGGAACTTCAATTCCAATTGATGGAGGCTTATTAAAGTCTATTTAAAAAATTACGTTTTAATAACTTAAACTAACTGAAAACAGGGTTTTACTCATTCTATATTGTAAATACTTTTGTACTGTGTCATATTTGACATTCAATTAATAATTATGAAAAAAGCAACAGCAATACTTATACTTATATTATTCTCACAGATGACACAGGCACAAGACAACAATTCATCATACAAAATTTTATGGGAGAAAGTTAAAAAGTTAGAGAATGATAGGCTCACTAAATCTGCTCTAGAAACTGTTGATTTTATTAAAACTAAAGCAAGAAAAGAGGAGAATACATCTCAAATAGTAAAATCGCTTCTTTTTTCTTCTAAATATATATTGATACTTGAAGAAGATGCACAGCTTGCTATTATTAATGATTTTAAATCTGAAATTGCACAAGCAAAAGCGCCTACTAAAAATGTTTTAGAAAGTTATTTAGCAAATTTATACTGGCAATTTTTTCAACAAAACAGGTATCTGTTTTATAACCGAACTAAAACTGAAGAAAAAGTTGATGCTACTGATTTTAGAACTTGGGATTTAACGACACTTTTTAATGAAATAAGCATTCATTTTAATGCTTCATTAGAAAACAGTGCTTTTTTAAAAGGAGTGTCTGTTCGTGATTTTGAAGTAGTATTAAACACACAAGATCAATCTGAAAAATACAGACCAACTTTATATGATTTATTGGCACATACCGCATTGGATTTTTATACCACTACTGAAACAAGTATTACGCGTCCTGCTGATAAATTTGAGATTGACAACCCAGAAATGATTTGCGAAGGGTATCAATTTATCAATCAAAAAATAGCAACTACAGATGCTACTTCATTGCAATCAAAGGCATTGCTTATTTATCAAGAATTATTAAAATTTCATGCCAATGATAAAAATTTAGACGCTTACGTTACCGTAGATATTGAACGTTTGAACTTTATTAAAGAAAATGCGACCTTCAATTCTGTTTCAGATTTTATGCTGACAACACTGCAAAACTCATCAGAGCACATAAAAAATGATGCTAACTGGGCGTTGTACCAATACGAAATAGCAAATTTATATTACCAGCTGGGTAATTCTTATTCACCTAATGCAAAAGAAGAACACCGATGGAAAAAGAAAGAAGCTATAGCGCTTTGCGAAACAATTATTGCAAAATTTCCTAAGAGTGTAGGCGCATCAAAAAGTCATAATTTAAAAAATAACATAACACAAAAAAGTCTTTCATTAACCAACGAAAAGTTTATTTCGGTAAATAAACCTTCTCGAATACTTTTAAAGTATACCTATATTAATGACTTAGAGTTTACGGCTTATTCTATCAATTCAAAACAGCTAGAGGAGTTACATAAAATTTATCAAGATGATAAACAGTTGGCCTTTATAAAAAAATTAAAAACCTATAAAACTTGGAGTGATACGCTAAAAGATGAAAGCGATTACCAATCACACAGTATTGAAGTTGTAGTTCCTGAATTAAAAAACGGACAATATGTTATCGTTGCTAGACCTAAAAATGATACTACAAACTCTTTTGCATTTAGCACCTTACAAGCGACAGATATGGTTTTGGTGGAATCACAATCAAATTCAGAACATATTTTTCAGGTAATTGACAGAGAAAATGGTAAACCACTGATTGATGTAAAATTGGCATTGACTTACCGAATAAATTATGACAACAAGTTTATCACTAGAAATTTTACTACAGATAAAAATGGATTGGTTACAATTTCTAAATCTGAAGACGATTGGACAGAAATTCATATAAAAGTATCAAACAGTACTGATGTAGCATATTTTGACAATTTTTACATTAACCGAGATTATACAAGAATACCCAATAAAGATACACAATATAGTAGCTTTTTATTTACAGATAGAAGTATTTACCGCCCAGGCCAACCTTTGTACTTTAAAGGAATTGCAATGGCTAGTAAAGATAATAGTCAATCCGTTTTAACGGATACTACTGTTGAAGTAAGATTAGTTGATGCTAATTATCAAGAAGTAAAAAGCTTAAGCTTTAAAACAAACGAATACGGTTCATTTACAGGAGAATTTATTTTACCAACTAATGGATTAACAGGTAATTATCAATTACAAGTAAGTTCAAAACAAGTGCGCATAAATGGTAGTGCCTATTTTAATGTTGAGGAGTATAAGCGTCCTAAATTTAAAGCCTCTTTTAACCCTGTAACAGAAACGTATAAAGTAAATGATACGGTAAAAGTAACAGGAACTGCAGTGGCATATGCAGGTAGCACTATTAGCGATGCTAAAGTAAGTTATACTGTAAAACGTAACGTTTATTATCCAAGATGGTATTATTGGTCACGTTCATATTACAATAATTCTTCTAACCAAGAAATTGCATTAGGAGAAACTACAACCGATGGTTCAGGTAATTTTACGGTACCTTTTAAAGCAATACCTGAGTCTGGTGCATCTCCTGCAAATTCACCAACATTTAGCTATACGGTTACTGCGACAATTACTGATGTTAATGGCGAAACGCATGACACATCTACAACAGTAAATGTTGGGTATCATACACTCACAGCGCGTATAAATAGTAGCGATGTTATTGACAAAAATGCTAAGGATAATAAACTTTCAATAAGTACAAGTAATTTGAACGGGCAATTTGTACCTGCAAAAGGAACATTAAAAATGTACAAATTAGTGGCTCCTGAACATGTGCTTAGAAACAGACCTTGGTCTGCTCCTGATTATAAAAGTTTATCTAAATCAGAATTTAAAAAATTATTCCCGCACGAGGCTTATGATGCCGAATACGATAGTAAAAATTGGGAGAAAGGTAAATTAGTTTGGTCTACAGATTTTGATAACGGTAAAAATAGTACAGTAGAACTCCCGAATACAAAAAAATGGGAATCAGGAGCCTATGTTATTGAACTTGAGACCAAAGATAAATTTGATCAATTAGTGAAAGATAAAGTAATCACTAAATTATTTAGTGAAAATGATAAAACTTTAGCTGACCAACAATTGTTTACTATAGCTACTGATAAAGAAAGTTATGAGATTGGTGACAATGTAAAAATTACTTTAAAATCGGCCATAAAAGATGTGTATGTTACTGTTGCTGTAGAAAAAAATGAGAAGATTATAAGTACTAAAATTATTCATTTAGAAAATACTATAAAAAGCTTTACGGTTCCGGTAACTAAAGAAGATCTTGGTGGTTTTGCTTTAAGTTATAGTTTTTCTGCTTTCAATGCGTTTACATCAGGAGTTGCACAAATTACAATACCTTATCCAACTACAGATTTACAGATAGAAACAATTACTTTCCGAGATAAATTACAGCCGGGAACTGAAGAAACATGGTCTTTTAAAATTAAAGGTCCGAAAGGCGATAAAGTTACAGCTGAAATTTTAGCGAGTATGTACGATGCCTCTTTAGATGCTTTTGGTGGTAGCCGAAATAACTGGTATTTAAATGCTATTTCAAAACCAAGGTATTACTCGCAATTTCGTAAAAATGCAAACAATAGTTACGGGAACAAGAGTTTTGATACCAACTGGAATTTTAACTCAGGCTATTCACATTCTTGGCAAGGGTATGACTCCTTTAATTGGTACGGTCTAAATATTGGTTATTACAGCCGTAATCAGAATTTTTCTACGATGCGTATGAAAAGAAGTGCTTCCCCTGCAATGCTTGAAGATAGTGTAGAGATGGATTTTAATGAGGTTAGTGAAGTTATTGCTGTTAATGATAATGCTACGGGTATCGCAAATGAACCTGCTCCTGAGCTTAATAGTCAAGTTACGAATGAAACGGATTTTGATGCTATTGCTATTCGCGAAAATTTACAAGAAACAGCCTTTTTCTTTCCACAATTACAAACGGATAAGGAAGGGAACATAAGTTTCAGTTTTACAACACCTGAAGCCCTAACCGAATGGAAATTTCAATTATTAGCACATACTAAAAATTTGGCATCTAGTGTTACTCATTTATCAACCGTAACACAAAAAGAACTGATGGTAACGCCAAATGCTCCTCGTTTTTTAAGAGAAGGCGATCAAATTGTAATCAGCTCAAAAATTTCAAACCTAACTGATAAAGAATTAAGTGGTGAAGCAAAATTGGTGTTAACAGATGTTATAACCAATAAAGATATTTCTACAAGTCTAGCAAATGAGCAATTAAAAACATTTACTGTAGATGCTGTTGGGAATACACAAGTATCATGGACACTTACAATTCCTAAAAATTTACAAGTAGTGCAATATAAGGTGATTGCAAAAACAGGAGAGTATAGTGATGGTGAACAAAATGTATTGCCTGTACTAAGTAACCGTATGTTGGTGACTGAAACTCTGCCAATGTGGGTGCGTAGCAATCAAACTAAAAACTTTAGTTTAGATAAGTTGAAGAACAACACATCAAGCACCTTAAACAATCATAAATATACGCTCGAAATTACATCAAACCCGGCGTGGTATGCCGTACAAGCATTACCGTATTTAATGGAATATCCGTATGAATGTAATGAACAGACATTTTCAAGATATTACGCAAATACTTTGGCGAGCCATATTGCAAATAGCAACCCAAGAATACAAGAAGTATTTAACCAATGGACAAATTCTGATGCTTTGTTGAGCAATTTAGAAAAAAATCAAGAATTAAAATCGCTATTAATACAAGAAACACCTTGGTTGCGTGATGCACAGTCAGAAACTGAACAGAAAAAACGTATTGCTTTGCTTTTCAATATGAATAAGATGAAAAATGAGCAAGCTTCAGCATTAAATAAATTGCAACAAAACCAAATGAGTGCTGGCGGATGGTCATGGTTTGCTGGTGGTCGTGCAAACAGATACATTACACAACATATAATTACAGGCTTTGGGCATTTGAACAAATTAGGCGTAACTACTACAGATGCTAGCACAGAAAAAATGATTAAAAATGCGGTCAAATATTTAGATGATGCTTTTGTTGCAGAGTATGAGTACATGAAAAAGCATACGAAGAATATTAATAATAACCATTTAACCAATAGCCAAATTCATTACTTGTACATGCGTAGCTTTTTTAGCAATATAAAAACAAGTAGTAAAGTAGCTAAAATTACAAGCTACTATAAAGGGCAAGCACAAAAATATTGGAAAAACAACAACTTATATGCTAAGGGAATGTTGGCTTTGGTGCTGCATAGAATGGATGATACAAAAACAGCCAATAAAATTATTCGTGCTTTAGAAGAGAATAGTATTGTTAATGATGAGTTGGGTATGTACTGGAAAGAAAATACCAACTCGTGGTACTGGTACCAAGCACCAATAGAAACACAAGCCCTATTAATTGAAGCTTTTGCCGAAATTAAAAATGATGTTGATACCATTGATAATTTAAAAATATGGTTATTAAAAAATAAGCAAACCAACCAATGGAAAACTACCAAAGCAACTACGGAGGCTGTATATGCTTTGTTACTACAAGGTAGCGATTGGCTTTCTGTTACTGATGCCGTTACTGTTTTAGTAGGTGGTGAAAAAATACCTGATACAAAGTTAGAAAACGTAAAAGTAGAAGCAGGCACTGGTTATTATAAAACCTCATGGGCAGAAAATGAAATAACACCTAAAATGGCCGATGTACAAATTTCTAAAAAAGGAAATGGCATAGCATGGGGTGCTGTATACTGGCAATATTTTGAAGATTTAGATAAAATTACTACTGCCGAAACACCACTAAAATTAAAGAAAAAGTTATTTAAAACTAACAATACAAAAACAGGTGAAGAACTTACTGAAATAACCAATAATACTGATTTAAAAGTGGGCGATTTGGTACGTGTACGTATTGAGTTAAGAGCCGACCGTGATATGGAATACATTCATATGAAAGATATGCGTGCCTCAGGTTTAGAACCTGTTACAGTATTTTCGCAATACAAATGGCAAGATGGTTTAGGCTATTATGAAAGTACAAAAGATGCTAGTACTAATTTCTTTTTTGACTATTTACCAAAAGGTGTATATGTTTTTGAATACGATTTAAGAGTGAATAACGCTGGCGATTTTAGTAACGGTATTACCACCATACAAAGCATGTATGCACCAGAATTTAGTAGCCATAGTGAAGGTGTACGTGTAAAAGTGGGTAAATAATTATCATTATTTTTTGCATTTGCGGTTTTCCCCAATTGAGAGTAAGAATTTTATAGTATTTTTAAAAAGTGTAAAAGTTAGGATATGTGTACTAGTACACATATCCGTACGTTAGCAAACATTTAATGAGAGTTTGGAATATACTTTTGATTTTAGCAATAGCTTATGGTTGTCAAAATGACCGAAATCTTGAAGGAAACTATTTTGTATGCAGCAATGGCGAATACTCAGAGGTATACTTCAAAAAGGACTCAATGAGCATGGCAGCAGATAATGAATGGATTTCACTTACTGAATGGAGAAAAATCGAACTTAAAAATGATACTCTTTATTTTGATACGTTTGGAGAATGGCGAGAATCATCGAGAGCTCAAATAAAATACGTCGGTAAAGATAAAATCCAATTGAGAATTTTAGAAACTAACAAAACGATAGAACTAGAACCTATTTATGAAAATCTAAACTTTGAAAAACCTAAAAAACTCTGGGATAGCTTTATAAGGCGGCTGAATTCCCATAAATGTGAATAATAAAAACGTTGGCTAACTTTTATCAAAATGAAGGAAATTATTGTTGAGAAAAATGAAGAAGATGAAGGTCTAATACCTCATGTATGGCGACCAATTTTCAAGGAAATTGTTAGTGCTTTTGTAAAGAAAGACTACGCTTTAAGAACAGGAATTGATAAGGTAACTTCTGTCTCTGAAAATACAGCTGAACAAATCAAAGAGTACATCGAAGACTATGGTGAGGAATTGGTTGAACTTCCCGAAGAATCTTGGAAAACATCAGTTTATATTTATTACGGTGAGTATTGGAATTTACTAATTGATTTATGGACAAAGGCTGAGGGATTGAGTGACTTGGTGCTTAATGCTGAAGTAAGAGAAGAGAACGATGGATATGTGGTAAAAATTAGACTAGTCTATGTTCCTTAGAATTGGAAAATAAAAACGTTTGCTAACAAAACCTAAACGTAATGCGGACTTTAGGGCAAAACCGAAAGGTCAATGTATATTTATAAAGTCGCTAAATCTTATGGATTTAGCTTTGGACAAGAAAAAAATAATACTAAACAATAAGCTTTAGCTTCGTGCGTAGACGGAAACGAAAAGTTTCCTTGCCTCCGGCACTACGCTTAGCTCAAGCGTTGTAAACAAGGCAAAAAAATTAATGAGAAAGGAATTATTAGACTCGAAAAAGAAATCCGCAAAAAAGCTTCGAGTTTGTATGTTTGATAATTGTAATAAAACAGCGATTAAATCTCATGTATTACAGAAAAATGGTATTTTAAGGGAAATATCAGTCAATAATCACCTCATTCAGCCTTTACCACCTAGTCCATTTGAAACTGAAAACAAAGGCGTTTTTGATTTCAAGAAAATAGGGGTTAACGATGTTTATACTTTTAAAGGCTTTTGTAAAGAACATGACAACGATTTATTTGAAGTAATCGAGTCTAATGAAAATCTGAACTTTGATAATGAAGAACAAAAAGCGTTGCTTAGTTATAGAGGTTTATGTCAGGAAATTAGGAGAAAAGAAATTGCCCATGAGTGGCTAAGTGATGTGATAAAAGCATGTCCCATTCAGAGCATACATATGATGCAATCAACAATGTTAGGCTATAAACATGGAATAGAAAATCTAACGTATTTTAAAACTGAATTTGAAAAAGCTATAAAATCAAATGACTTTTCTTCATTTGTACTTCGAACGATAAAAATTCCAAAAATCGAATTATGTATTTCTGTACCGTTAAACATTGACGATAATAAAGGGATTGATAAAATTCCATATACTACTTCTTTTATTAATGTTTTTCCAAAAAACAATACTTGCTACATTATCGCAGGATTTCATAAAGACTATAAGTGTAATTGGACAAACAAATTTTTAAAAAACATAAGTACTGGCAAAAGGAAAATAATATTTAAAGAGCTAAGTGATTTGGTAACCACTAGACTTGAATTCTGGACTATGTCTCCAAATTTGTTTAATAAAATATCAGATAAGAATATTAAAAAATACAAAAAACTGTTCACAGATAATCTTTTCAATCATAGTCAAAGTTTAAAAACCGAATTGAACTTATTTAGACATATTTGAAAAGCCCAGTTTACAACAAAACCTATGCTTAATGTGGGCTAAGGTGATTATTCGCAGCGTTTGCGTATTTTTATGATGTCCACAAAATCTTTAGGATTTTGCTTTAAACAAGGAAAAGAAAAAACAAAACAAAAAGATTTTGCTATGTGTGCGACGGAAACGAAAAATTTCCTTAATTCCACACTACGCTTAGTAGCAACGTCAGCCAAAAAAAAAAACTTAATGAGATTAATATTGAAAATTTTTATTATAATTCCAATTATATTGAGTGGTTGTATTACTCAAGAAAATAATGAAAAACATATATTTTATATTCACGGCAGGATAATTGAGCAACAAGGAAAAAATGCTATTAGTGAAAAATTCGGAAAATATGAATTTGACAGTATTATATCTGCTATAGAAGTAGAAAATTCTATTGTTCACTATGAGATTCGAAAAAAGAATGTAGAACCTAGGAATTATGCAAATAAAGTTTCTAAACAGATTGATAGTCTAATTAAATCTGGAATAAAACCTATTGACATTACTGTTATAGGAGCTTCTAAAGGAGCAATAATTGCCTCTAATATTTCTGACATTAATGAATCTCAAATTAATTATGTTTTTCTTGCTGGCAATAACGAATATCAAGAAAATAATAACGAGTGGAAGTTTCATGGACAAGTGTTATGTATATATGATTTGTCTGATGGAATTGCGGGAAAAAATTACAGTCATTGGAAAAATAAAGAAAACTTTACAACAAAATTTGAACAACTTGAAATAGAAACAAATTTAGGGCATGGATTTTTATATAAACCTTTAAGAGTTTGGACTGAACCAGCAAAGACATGGATATTGACACAAACCTTATAAAAAAAGAAAACAGCCGAACGCACGACAAAGAACTGAGGTAAAAAACAAACAAAACCTTCATTAAATTTAGATAATATTATTCTAGGCTTATAGATTCAAAAAAATGTATTTTAGTACACATATATAAAATTGTAGTAGGTTATTAGATAGAGTGCAGTTAACTACAACTAAAAACAAAAAGAGTCCAATTTGAAAAACATGTATTATAGAAAAATAGGCGTTGCACTTGGAGCGATTTTTGTATTGGCAAATATCGTAGCATTTTCACATGCCTATAAGTTCACTCACTTTTCTGAAAATGATTTAAAAAAGACTAGTAAAGATTTGACTTTTACTGAAAAAGTAAAGATTATGGTATTTGGAATTAATAATCCAAGACCTAAAACCAATTCATATCCAAGTCAAAATTTTGAAACATTTACGGTTGATAGTAATGTTAAACTAGAATGCTGGAAAATTGAAATCGAAGACTCAAAAGGAACCGTTATCCTTTTTCATGGTTATGGTGGTGAAAAATCCTCATTACTTGATAAATCAGAATTATTTAACGAGCTAGGTTTTACCACAATTTTGGTGGACTTCTCAGGAAGTGGTGGGTCTGAAGGTAATCAGACAACAATTGGATTTAATGAAGCGCAACAAGTAAGAGATGTTTATAAAAAAATCTTGGCAAATGATGAGAATAATATTTATTTGTTTGGAACTTCAATGGGTGCAGTCGGTATTATGAAATCCGTGAATGAAGGAGGAGTTTTCCCAAGTGGATTAATTTTAGAGTGTCCTTTTGGTACTATGTATGAAACTGTTCAATCTAGGTTTGAAATTTTGAATGTACCTTCATTTCCTATGGCAGAATTATTAATGTTTTGGGGTGGAATTCAAAATGGATTTTGGGCATTTAATCATAATCCAAAAGAATATGCTAAGAAAATTAAAATACCTGTAATGTTAATGTATGGAGCTCATGATGAAAAAGTCAGTTTATCAGAAATAGATGAAATATTTAATAATTTTAAAGGGGAAAAGGAACTAAAAATATACCCTGAATCTGGACATGAGAATTACTTAATAAAATATAAAAAAGAGTGGAAATCGGATGTGGAAGCGTTCTTAAACAAGAAATAGGTAGCTACTAACAATGAATAAGCATTATGCGGACTTTAAGGCTAAACCAAAAGATCTGTGTATATTTATAAAGTCGCTAAATCTTAGTATTCATCTAATTCAAAAAATATATTTTAGTGCACATCTATAAAATTACAGTAGGTTATTAGATAGAGTGCCGTTACCCAACATTTGATTAAAAAACCGCAGAAATTGAAATTTAAAATTGGACTTTCATTATTTTTTATTTTCGGATTTTTCTTTTTTAGAATAATCGGACCAATAATTACTGGGAAATTGAAAGATTTTCATATCAGAAATAATACAGGATTAGTTGAGAAAGCACCAGGTATTTTTAAATTTTTTATTCTTTTTTTTAAGTGTTTCGAAATATTCTGTTTGATTTATGTGGTAATGATTTGGACTGGATTTGTAAAAATACCAAGCGAATAATGTTCTAAAATATAATAAAGCACTTTACCCAACAATAGTAACCGTTGCACAAGCCTATAATTTATAAAATAATGAGATTTTTTTTGACAATACTAATCTTAGTACTAAATATAGCATCTTGTAAAGAAAAAGATAGTTTGAGTCTTACAGTTTTAAAAAGCCAACTAATTAATAATGTACCCAGTGGTTCCGGAATGGGAGCATCAAAAAAGGGTTGTTATGTAATAAGTGACGATTCTCCTTATCTTTTTAAATTAGATAGTAGCAATCAAATAATTACTAAAACAGAAATATTTGCTACAACTCATTTACATGAAAATCGTATTTTAAAAAAATACAAACCCGATTTTGAAGCTTTAGAAGTAATTAATGAAAATGAACTAATTATTTTCGGTTCTGGCTCAAGCACACCACAAAGAGATTTGTTTTTACATATCTCATTAAAAGATAGTGTAGCAGTTAAAACCTATCAAATAACCTCTTTCTACAATAATTTAAGAAAATCTAAATTATTAAAAAATGCACCGCTTAATATAGAAGGCGTAGCGGTTTACAATGACACTATTTATTTATTCAACCGAGGTGAAAATGTAATTTTCAGTTTTATATATAAAGATTTATTAGCATATTTTAAAGGAGAAGCCGCTTACCCTGAACCCAAAACCACACTTTTTTCATTACCAAAAATCAATGGGATAGAATCTGGGTTTTCAGGCGCTACAATTTTGAAAAATAGACCTCTAATCATTTTTACATCTTCAGTAGAAAATTCAGGAAATAGCGCCTATAATGATGGTGAAATATTGGGTAGTTTTATTGGAACTATTGAGATGTCGGAGAATAAAGTTTCAAATCACTACAAATCGGCACCTATACCTAATGTTGAAAAAGCTTTAAAAGTTGAGGCAGTAACTATTGTAAATGATGATACTCCTGAAAAAATAGAAATTTCGCTTGTAACAGATGATGATATGGGAAGCTCAATAAAAATAGATTGTATACTTAAATTATAATGTTCACTCAAACCGTGATTTTATTATAGTTGATTACTAATCAGTTTGGTCCTTTACCACCGTAAAAGAAGCCAGAACATCATTTTTTTTAAAGGCTGGAAAATTGAAGCAGAAATTCTAAAAAATAGACCTTAGATAAACTGTAATTAAAAACAAGACAGATAGTTTTTTTAGCCCAACAAGCAGGAGTTACCTTAGAAGGATGCAGTGCTTTGATCTTGAAAAAATAGATTATCACTATATAACTTCAATGCTATCTAATATTAATAAAGTTACAAATTAAATGGTGTTTGAAAATCTTAAAAAATTAATTTATCATTTGAACAAGAATAAGAAAAAACAAACATAAGTTATTGATTATTAAGTGGTAAAAAAAATACAAAATTTATATTTCTACACTGCGCACAATTTAATTTGATAATTTACTTGTATTGTAAATTAAACTATTAATAAAAAAATGTGTCTATAAACTAAAGGTTTAAAATGATGAAATATTTAGTTTTAATAATTACATTTATAAGTTCACAGCTTTTTGCGCAACAAAATAACAATCATTTAACAGCAACGATAATTGGCTCTGGCTCTCCTAAATTTAATATAGAACGCTCTGGTCCTTCTGTATTAATAAGCTACAAAACTACCCAAATTTTAGTTGATATGGGAAATGGCACTCAAGCCAACTTAAATAAAAATAATACTAAAATTAAAGATTTAGATGGTTTGCTTTTTACGCATCATCATTTAGATCATAATGAAGAATTTGCTCCAATTTTTATTCAGTCGCTTCTCGGCGGTAGAAAAATGACTATTGCGGGGCCTAAACAAACCACATCAATCCTTGATCATATTATTGATATTTATGAGGAAGATATTGAGTATCGATTATCAAAATCTCAACGAAGTTTAAAAGATATTACAGGAAACTTTACAGCTAAAAACTTAACAGGAAATGAACCATTTTATATTGGAGACATTAAAATAACGTACACCCCAGTAAACCATACTATTGCCACGCTTGCCTATCGTTTTGAAGCTGGTGGAGAAGCTGTTGTGATTTCTGGAGATTTAACTTACTCTAAATCGCTTCCCGTTCTGGCTAAAAATGCCGATTATTTAATTATGGATTCTGGTGGCGCTATTGAATTAGGAAAAAAAAGACATCATAAAGGCGTTAGCAATAATAATCCTAAGAGAAATACTAACAAAACAACACAAAAAGCACACGTTAATTTATCTGAGAGTTCACAAATGGCTAAAGAAGCTAATGCTAAACATTTGGTCTTAACTCATTTCAACTTTACGAATATTGATGAGGAAGCTACCACTACCGAAATACGCAAAAATTATAGTGGTGAAATTCTATATGCTAAAGACTTGATGGTTTTACCTAATAATATAGACACCAACAGTCATGATGGCGTAACACACTCGCATAACAATGAGTATTTATCAGAAATTAAAAATACTAATAAAGAAAAACTATCACTTCAAAACAAAGTTTCTATTACAGAAGATAGACAAAATGATGTTCGAATTATAAAGTCAAATGCGATTCCTAACCATACTGTTGGTACATTCCCCACAAAAGGAAACCCGAACACGATTACAGAACAAAATAAAGTATACACTATTGATTTAACACCGACATTAGCAAATAAAATTACCTACGTGTATGACTTAGGCATTGATAGCGGAAGACCGAGTTATGTGTTTGGTGTTGCTGTTAATGGTGTAAAATTTGAACCTTCGGCCAACGAATATTTTAGAGATACAGAAACAAATGAACCTAATTACGAATGGACACTTGAGCCATTGAGTGACGAAGTAAATTTAGGTGAAGATTATAACAATGCTCATGTACAGCCCAATGGTGAATATCATTATCACGGAACTCCCACAGGATTGGTTGCTGATTTTGACAAAACAAAAATGACATTAGTAGGTTGGGCTGCAGACGGATTTCCTATGTATTACAAAATGGGATATAAAGACCCTATGGATGCAAATAGTGAACTTATCCAATTAAAATCTAGCTACACTCTAAAACAAGGTGAAAGACCTGGTAATGGTGTTGCTGCACCAAATGGAACTTATTCTGGGAAATATGTTCGTGACTACGAATTTCAAAATGACTTTGGCGATTTAGATGCCTGCAATGGAAGAACTGGAGTAACACCAGAATTCCCAAATGGAACCTATTATTATATCGTGTCTGACGGATTTCCTTCTGCTAGTAGATGTTTTATGGGAACGCCAAGTAATGATTTTAAAATTGGAGGAGGTAGAAGTCAATCGGAAGAGGGTAAAAACAAGAAACAGCAAAGAGCAACACAACAGCAACCATCAAACACAGTGCCTAGTTTTGCAAATATGCTCAAGAATATGGATTCAAATAATGATAGTAAAATATCAAAATCTGAAGCCAGAGGAAAACTAAAAGAGAACTTTAAAAATAGAGACAAAAACAATGACGGTTACATCACTGAAGATGAAATGACAAGAAGGAACAGATAAAAACAAAAACAATGAAAAAACAATTCAAAATTTTAACAGCAATAAGTTTAGTAATAGCTTTTACAAATTGCCAGGCTAAAAAAGAAGTAACTAATAACAAACGTCAAAAAACATCTAAACTATTTGCTAGTATGGATACTAACAATGACGGCAAAATATCTAAATATGAAGCTAAAGGTGAACTTAAAAAAAACTTTAAACAAAGTGACAGAAACAATGACGGCTTTATTACCAAAAATGAAATGAATAGGTAAAAAATACTATGGTTGCTTTCCTTTATATTCGAACATTCTCAGTTTAAAATTGAGTGATTTTTATTTAAAAATAGTTTGACAGATAAAAGTCAAACTATTTTTGAGAAATTAATTATCACTGAAAACCGTGACAAAAAGATAGCTTATAGCGTATACTTTAGTACTCATAAAATATACCTAATGAAACAATTTAAAGAATTATTTACAATACAAGAAAACGCAACCCTAGCGCCTGAACATATTATTAATGAATATAAAGACAAGCTTCCTGAATCGTTAATCGAATTATGGAAATCTAACGGGTTTGGTAAGTATAATAACGGACTTATTGAAATTGTAAATCCGAAAGATTTTGAGTCTGTACTTTCAACTTGGTTAGGCAGAGCAGTTGATAATTATGTGCCTTTTGCAATTACTGGTTTTGGCGAGTTATTCTACTATCGTAAACTTACTGAAATAGACGAAGATGTTTGTATGATTGATATTCAATATCGAAAAATAGAAACTGTGGTCTGGAGCTTAACTTCTTTTTTTGAAGATTTTTTAACTGATGAAGAAGATCGAAAAGACTGGCTTAGAGAAACATTATTTAATGAAGCAATAACTAACAAAGGACTTTTAGAAAATAACGAAATATTCACCTTTACTCCTGTTTTGGCTATGGGTGGCGCAGAAGAACTTCAATATTTAAAAAAAGGCAATGCTCAAGTGTACCAAAATATTGTTTTTCAAATGACGATGTAGTGTTTTAAACCCTTAATATTATTTAGTTTCGCAGCTATTATATTAAATTCTTGCACTTAAAAAATGACATCAATAAGACTCAACACTACAACAGATACTTATTTTCAAGAAGCTTGGGAAATATACAATAGTGCATTCCCAGCCGAAGAACGAAGATCAGTAGACAAACAAATTGCTGTAATGAAAAACTCAAATTATCATTTTGAGGCTTTTGTTATTGACAAACAAGTAATTGGTTTTATTCTTTGGTGGAATTTTGATAGCTTTAGATATGTTGACCATTTTGCAACGGCAAGTTCTCAAAGGAATAAAGGATTCGGGAAAATAATACTTGAAAAATTTATTACAAATAACAACAAACCCGTTTTATTAGAGGTCGAATTACCTGAGTCTACTATTAACCAACGTAGAATAAAATTCTACGAAAGAATTGGCTTTAAACTTAATCCGCATTACTACGAAGTACCTTCAATGGTCAGTGGTGAATCTCCTTTACAATTACTGCTGATGACCTACCCTAATGCAATATCTGAAGAAGAAACCAAATTGTTTGTAACAAAGAACCATCCTGAATTATTTAAAAAAGAGTAACTAAGTCAAACCTCAACTTTACGCATTCAACTAATACGTTGCCTCAATACTCATTTAATAGGTTTAATAAAGCAACTATTTTAGTAAGTAACTACTAAAAACCAGTAATTATGAAAAATATGATAAGCGTATCTGTTAAAAAACCATGTTCAGAGAAATTTAGTAACTTTAATACTACCAAAAATGGTGGTTTCTGTTCTTCATGCCAAAAAGAGGTTATTGACTTTACAGCAATGACAACTACTGAAGTTCTATCTTTTTTAAGTGCAAAAGAACAAAACACCTGCGGTCGTTTCAAAAACTCACAGCTAAAGGAATTAAAAATGGTAAATTATAACACCTCAAATTCATTAAATTATTTTACAAAAAGTATTGCTACAATGGGCTTTTCCTTACTAGCCTTATGTGCTGTGAATAATTTAAATGCGCAAGACAATTTGGGTATTAATACGAGCCAATTTCAAACAGAAGTACAAACTAGCACTACAGCTGAACAAGATGATACATACACGGTAAAAGGTGTTGTTATGGACGAACATAATATGCCTTTAGCAGGGGTTTCAGTGGTTTTAAAAGGAACAAATGATGGTGTTTCAACAGATTTTGATGGTAAGTTTGAATTTTCAAAACCCTTGAAAGTAGATGATGTTTTGGTTTTCAGTTCTATAGGTTACGATACTAAACACTTCACCGTAACTGAAAATAAAACAAGCACTATTGATGTTACCATTACCTTTGAATCTTCTGATATTGAACTTATGGGTGAGATTGCTATTGAGGGTACTTATAAGCCAAAAAGAAATATTTTTCAAAAAATTGGCTCAATTTTCAACTAATGAAAATAGTCAATCTACTACTATGTATTTTATGCGTACAAATTGGTTATTCACAAAGATCTGATTTTGCTGAAATTAGTTTTACAAAGGCCGATAGTATTGCCATGCATTATAAAGGTGCTAGCCTTAATAAGTTGCCAATTTTAGTTCATAACCTAACGGTAAATCTAAAAACTGATGTTGAGAAATTTAGAGCAATATATACTTGGGTTAGCACCAATATTGAAAACGATTATGATTCGTATGCAAAAACAAAAAGGAAACGTAGTAAAATATTGAAAAATAAGAATGCTTTTTTAGATTGGAATAAAAGCTATACACCTAAAGTATTTAAAAAATTAATTCAAAATAAAAAAACAGCTTGTACTGGTTACGCATACCTACTTCGTGAAATGACGAATTTAGCTTCAATTCCCTGCGAGATTGTTAATGGTTATGGTAAAACTGCAACGGTACCTTTGAACCTTAAAAGTTTACCCAACCATTCTTGGAATAGGGTTTTATTAAACAATAAATGGTACTTGTGTGACGCTACGTGGTCTGCAGGGCAAACTAACTTAGATGAAAACAATATTCCTAAGTTTAATTTTGAATATCATGACGGTTATTTTTTAGCAACTCCTGAACTTTTTATATTAAACCACTACCCCTTAGATAGTCTAAATTCAGGGTTAAAAAAAGAGGTTACATTTAAAGAGTTTATCGCATTCCCTATTGTGTATAATAATGCTTTTAAATATGATATAATCCCTACTTCACCCACAACACTAGAGCAGCAATTGACTAAAAATGAAACTTTAAATATTACGCTATTATCCTTAAAAAAATATGAGGTAACTAAATTAAATTATAAGATAGGGAATGGTAGTTCATATAAAGACGGTAATCTTATTGAACTAGTTAAAAGTAATAAAGTTACGCTAGGCCATACATTTACAAAAACAGGTGTATTTGATATTCAAATCTATTATGGTGATCAGATACTTTATACATATGTAGCTAAAATAAAAAGATAGTAACAGTAATTTTAATTCTCTTATAAAATAAGTTTGTTAAATTAAATTAGTATCTTAAAGATGTCATTACTAATACTATTTATCCAGTATAAATTTAAATGATCCTACTTTTATTTGAGTTAAAAATTAATCTAAATACAATATAGGGCGACCTGTTTTAAACCTAGTTTTATAAACTTTTACTTATTACTTTTATTATCTGACCTATAGGTCACTATCTTATACTGAAAGTGTACTATATCTAAATAAGTAAATTGTAATTTAGTTGTTCATTTTATCAAATATAGCACAGAACTCATAAAAAATTTTAACGTTTACTACTATGAAAAAAACTACTTTTAAATTATTAACATTAACCCTACTACTTGCTGGTTTTTCAGCCTGTAAAGATAAAGCTAAGAATAGCACTAGCACTTCGGAAGAAAGTGGAGAAGTTGTTGTTAATGTAAAGAAAGAAAACTTTCTTACTGCTAGTTTGGTTGAACCTATAACTATAGTAAGTAAAGAAATGTCTGATGGTACTACTGCAGATTGTTATAAGATTGTAGCATCAGGCACACCTTCAGAACATGAAATGGGGCCTTGGTGTCCTGATAATATTTCAGATGATGCATCAAAAGGTGGTGTTTGGGCCGTTGATGGTGAACTTTACGATATAGATGGTGAGTTTATTAAAAATTTAGGTAATTTACTTGGTGACGATACATGGATGCTTTACGATAAAGAAACAGGTGAAATCACTAAAACCAAAACAAAGGATGAATGCAACGATGCTGCCAACCCTAATGTTGGTGAAGAATATAAAAATTATTGCGTTGAGTGTTTACCATCTTATGTTACCGGAATGTCACACACCTATTATATTCCTGTTACTCCTAAAAAAGCTGAAAAAGCATATAAATTTTTAAAAGGGCACCCAGGTGGTGGTCCTAATGACGGCGAAAGACCTGAAAGACCAAAAGATGGCGAAAGACCTGCGGGCCCACCTCCAGGTGAAAATTCTACAGCTCCTTCAAATAGAGGTATCGCATTTAATGGTGTAGTATTCAATGCACCTGCTCCAGTAGATGCAATACTATCTGCCTATACTATTGCTCCTTTTGATGATGCTGGTGGACACATTAACTTACACGAAGGTTACCATTACCATGCTGCGACTGGTGTTTCTAAAAAAATAGCTCAAGATGATAATCATGCTCCTATGATTGGTTATGCAATGGACGGTTATCCAATTTATGCCAATACAGATGCTGATGGTAATGAAGCTACTGACTTAGACGAATCAAGAGGTCATTATGATGAAATTAGAGGATACCACTATCATGTAGATAAAGCAGGAAGTAATAATTTTATTGACGGTTTACGTGGTGTTTATGCTTTATAAAAAATCTTATTTTAAAATAGTTGTTTGCGCTCTACTTTTTGTAAGTAATAGCATATTCGCTCATAGTCCAGATTTTTCTAATATTATTATTTCAAAAACAGAAAGCGGGCAGGTAATCATGCAAATAAATACCTCGTTGACTGCTTTTCAGCATGAAATTAATTTTTTAAACGGTGAAGGTGCTTACAAAACACCTGATGAGTTTAAAACTATGGCCCTTGATCTTTTTAAAAATAATTTTTCAATTGTTATTAATGAAAAAGACACCTTACAGTTTAAGAACTCGCAAATTTTCTTAGGTCACGAAACTAAAATAGTTACCGAATTAATCGGAATGCCAGAAACAGTAAATGTTATTCAAGTACAGAATAATATTTTTAAAGATATTACAAACAACCAATGTGTGTTAATATTTATGATGGACGGGTTTCCGAAAGAGAAATATACTTTAGATCGCGATAATAATGATCGAATAGATTTAGAATTTGAAGATGGTAAATGGGTACAAATTACAGAAGATAATTCTGGATTTGATTATAAGTACATCTTACTATCAATCGGAATTCTATTTGTCGTATTCATTATGTTTTATCTGATTAAAAAACGGCAAACAAAAAAAATACAATAACTTAAAAGTGAGTAGGCAAACCCTACTCACTTTTTTTATTTTTAAAATACTTTGATTCACAGTAATTTACTATATTGAAAAGGAAAATTTTAAAAGAGTATTTTTAATAGTAAAAACATATAGTTTTGAAAGATAAAATTAATGCTATCTGGATTGATCTTAATGAAGAGCTGTACCTATTTATTTTAAAAAAAATAAAAAATGAAGAAACTGCTAAAGATCTTCATCACGAAGTATTTATAAAAGTACAGTCAAAAATTCATCAATTAAAATACTCTTCTAAACTTACCTCTTGGGTCTACCAAATTACAAGAAATACAATTATAGATTATTATCGAAACTTAAATAGAAATGAGTTTATAAATATTGATTTTGACATCCCTGAAAAAGATCATGAAAATTTTGAATACTCAAAACTAACTAATTGTATCAATCACAAAATAGAAACTCTATCTTCTGAACATAAAGAAGCAATTCTATTAACTTCTTTTAAAAATTATTCACAAAAAGAACTAGCTGAGCATTTAAAGCTTTCATACTCTGGCACTAAATCTAGAGTACAAAAAGCTAAATCTATTCTCAAAAAAAATATTCTTGATTGCAAAAATCTTGAAACTGATACTACTGGAAAAATAATAGATTTTGATAATAATTAATTTTTACTACGTCTTTTTTATACCCAAACCGTCTATTAATTATAAAAACAATTTAAATGGACAATTCAAAAAAAATTACGGTACAAATTATTAATGCTTTTGTAGAAAATGAAAAAGGAGGAAATCCTGCGGGTGTTGTATTAAATGCCACAAACTTATCAAACAAAAAAAAACAAGCCATTGCTAAAAAAGTAGGCTTATCAGAAACTGCTTTTGTTTCTGAATCTAAAACAGAAGATTTTAAATTAGATTTTTTTACACCAACTAAACAAATAGCCCATTGTGGACACGCTACAGTTGCTACATTTTCTTATTTGAAACAAATTGGTGCATTAACATCAAATAATTCCTCAAAAGAAACTATTGACGGTAGGCGAAAAATAAAACTTTCAAATAAGTTTGCCTTTATGGAGCAACTAGCACCAAAATATACCGATATAAGTGAAAATGAAACTGCAATATTAAAGTCATTAAGTATCACAAAAAATGACCTTTTACCAAATGCTTCTATTCAAATAGTAAACACCGGAAATTCTTTTTTATTAATTCCTGTAAAAGATACAAGCGTATTAAAAAATCTGACACCAAATTTTGAGTTGGTAAATAATATTAGCGGGCAGTATGACTTAATAGGCTATTATGTATTTACTACTGCAATTGATAACACAAAAAATGATGCAACAAGTAGAATGTTTGCTCCACGCTATGGTATTTCTGAAGAAGCCGGAACAGGTATGGCTGCAGGACCTCTTGCTTGCTATTTACACGACATTTTAAAAGTTAACAAAACTAGATTTTTAATTCAACAAGGAAAGTTTATGAAAACACCATCTACAAGTTTAATTATTGTTGATATAAACATAAAAAAAGGAAAAATTAAAAATCTTATGGCAGGCGGAGAAGGAAAGTTAATAAAAGAAATTTTTATAACATTAGATGAAAAGTAACTATATATAAATTAAAATATTCTATTAAATAGAAACATTTATCAGGTATTAAAATAAGACTATTTTAAAGAAATTATAACATAAAAAACCACTTAACATTTAGTGTTCTCTCTTTATTGTTTAGTAACTTTAGATTTCAATTTAATTGACTACTAAAACCAAATTTAAGAACTCAAAATTTAAAAAAATGAAAGAAATACTCTTAAATGATGGAAGAAAACTACCTATTGTTGGTTTCGGTACTTATAAAGCGAAAGAACAAGACGGAGTAGATGCTGTTGCTACAGCAATAAAAAATGGATACACTTTAATTGATACTGCATCTATTTACGGCAATGAAGAAGCTGTAGGTAAAGGAATTAAAAAAAGTGGCATCGATAGAGAAGAACTTTTTATAACCACTAAGTTATGGCGCGAATGTTTAAGCTACGAAGAAACCAAAATAGAACTTGAAAAATCTTTAGAAAGATTAGCTGTTGATTATATAGATTTATACTTGATTCACTGGCCAGCAAATGCTAAAAATTATGACAACTGGCAACAAGCTAATGCTGATAGTTGGCGTGCTATGGAAGAATTACAAGCTGAAGGAAAAATTAAATCTATTGGGGTAAGTAATTTTTTTCAAGAACATTTAGAAGCCTTATTAAAAACAGCTAAAGTAACACCATCCGTAAATCAAATAGAATTTCACCCAGGTTATTGGCAACAAGAATTGACGGAATATTGTCAAAAACAAAATATTGTTATTGAAGCCTGGTCTCCCTTGGGCAAAGCAGTAGTTTTTGATAATGAAGTACTTACTTCGATCGCTACAAAACATAACAAATCTGTTGCGCAAGTGTGTTTACGATGGGTGATACAGCATAATGTAATTGCTATACCAAAATCTACCACACCAAAACGTATTATTGAAAATTTAGAAATTTTTGATTTTGAATTGACAGAAGATGAAATGAGTAGTATTGATGCCTTACCAAAAATGGGTTTCAGTGGTGAAATGCCAAATTCATGGCCTGATAGAGTTAAATAATACTATAAATGGGCATTGAGAAAGATTTTATAAAGCGTGAGTTTGAAAAATTAAGTTTGTTTTTAACCGGCTTAATTGATACAACTAAGGTTACTGAACCAAATGAAGGCCAGAAAACCATTGATAAAGTTAATGATGCTTTAAAGGAAGTTTTTAAGCTAAGTCTTCATGAAATTTCAACTAGTAATGATCATGAATTCATCACTAAATTATCAACTTACGATGAAGTACATCTTGAAAAGTTAGCCACATTACTCTATGAAATTATTCAAAATCCTGACTTCACTATGCTAGGTCAGGATTTTGAAAAAAATAGCCTTAGTAAAAAAGCTATCGTTTTACTTAATTATATTGATAGTATTTCAACAACATTTTCAATAAATAGGATGCAAATAAAAAATGAACTTAAAGCATTATAAACTCATACGATCTTTAAATATATAAGACTGCCTACGAGACACTTCTACCTCTTCCCCATTATTCATTTTAAGTTTTAGCTTTCCACTAAACCACGGAATCACTTCTTTAATATGATTCATATTAATCATTTGTTGCCTGTTTACTCTAAAGAAGTTCTCAATAGGCAACTTCTCTTCTACTTGATTTAATGATTTGTAAAGCATAGGCTTTTGATCTTGAAAATATACTCGAGAATAATTACCCACAATCTCAATTAAAGCAATATCACCAATTTTTACTAGCCAGCATTTTTCTCCATCTTTTATAAAAATCTGACTGCTTTCTGTTAATCTTTGTGAATCTGAAACTGCATCAACAGCTCCATCTAACTTAATTTTTACTTTATCAATAGCTTGTGCAAAACGTTTATCATTTATCGGTTTTAAAAGATAATCTAAAGCATTGTACTCAAATGATTTAATGGCATACTCATCAAAAGCAGTGGTGAAAACTGTAATTGGTACTTCATCAAGCATTTCTAAAAGCTCAAAACCATCTTTTTCGGGCATGTTTATATCCAACAATAATAAATCGGGTTTTGTATTATTTATTAATTCAAAACCTTCATCTACATTGGCCGCTTCACCAACCAATTCAAGTTCTGAATGTTGTTTTAAAAGCTCTTTAATTTCGTTTCTTGCCAAACGAGAATCTTCAACAATAACTGTTTTTATTTTGCTCATGCCATTGGTATTTTAATTGTTGCAACCACCTCTTCATTAATTTCTTCTAAAGAGAATGAAGCTTTTGGTCCGTATACTAATCGTAATCTTTGTCTAATATTTTTAAGTCCTAATTTAGTAGAATTTTTACTGATGCTCAATTTACCCGTATTGGTTACAATTACTTGCAGTTCATTATTATTAAATAATGTTTCTAAAACTATAGTTCCTCCATTTTTAAGATTTGAAATACCGTGTTTCGCGGCATTCTCAACTAACAACTGAATAATCATTGGTGGAATAGAAATAGACAGTGTCTCTGCTGCTATCTTTTTTTCATACACCAAGCGATCTTCCATTTGAATTTTAGCTAGGGCAATATAATTATCGACCATTTCTATTTCTTCTTGCAACACAATTAAATCTACCGTGTTTTTTGATAATGCATATTGCAACATATCAGAAAGCTTAGTAATCATTTCACGGGATTTGTCAACATCTTCAAGCATTAATCCTCTAATATTGTTTAAGCTATTAAACATAAAATGCGGATTCACCTGCCCTTTTAATGTATTTAACTGTGCTTCTTTTAAAGTAGCACTTAACGCTAAACTTTCTGCTCTATTTTTGTTTACTGCCAAAATAAATTTGACACCTAAATAAATACATGTCCAGATTAAGATTGTTATAGTACAACTAATAAAGTTTTGTACAAAAGATACGTTAGCTTTAATCCAAGCTATTTCTTCTTCTGTTTTAGTATAAAACAAATCATAAATTTTATCCGCCAAAACAGAAGCTTGATAAAATAAAACAACACAAAAAATAAAGGCCAACATTAGCTTTACAAAGCTAGTTTTGGTGAAATTATTTATATCTATATTTCTTTTTAAATAAAAACGATAAGCACTTGTTATACCAATACTAATAGCAACTGATAGTATAAAAGAAAACCATTTGTATGTGGGACTTAATTCTGGTATCACAAAACCAACAGCACCAATCATGGTCCATGCAACAAATTGCAAAACCCAAAAAAGAAGCTCTTTATATGTTTTTTTTAACTCCATATTAATTTGAATCAGTTATTGGTAACGCCAACCACAATGTGTTTTTATTTATCTCATAATTACTCATAAATTTAGCCTTAGCCCCGTAAATAAGCTTTAGTCGTTGCTTAATTTTATTTTCTAATACCAAACGATCTTTACTGTGAGTGGCTTTCCCGTTGTGAATTACTCTTAGCTGTAGTGTATTATTTTTTAAATGAGTAACTATCTCTAATTCTCCATTTTGCTCCATATTTAAAACACCAAATTTTGTCGCTAATTCTATAAGGTTTGATAATAGCATTGGAGGTACTTCTAAAAATAACGTTTCTGGTGCAATTGCTAATTGAACACTAAATCTATCTTTATCCGCTATTTTTAAAAGTTTAATATAATTTTCAATTATGGTTAACTCTTCTTCAAGTTTTACAAAATTGATATTGTTTTTAGTTAATGAATAGCGTAGCATTTCTGATAATGTAGTTAACATTTCTCTTGAAGCTGTAACATCTTCTAGCATTAAGCCTTTGATATTATTTAATGATGTAAATACAAATTGAGGGTTTAAATGACCTTTTAAAGTATTTATTTGTGCTTGTTTCAACTCATCTTTAAGTCTTAAACGCTTTAGACGTTCTTGATTTGATTTCCGAAGTAACTTAATAATGTAAAAGAAGATAGTCCAACCAATTAATATAATACCATGTATTAAATATTTAAAGAATCCTATTGGGTCTTTCGCTGGTAGATCATCAACATCAAGGTCTATTTCTAAAATTCTAGATATTCTTCCAAATATATAACCTAACCAATATAACACCTCAGGAATTAATAATATGACAATAACTATAAAACCTAATACTTTTAATACGCTGATAAAATTAAAAGTATCTAATGGCGCAAACTTATTTAGGGCTAATCGTAATAAAGAACTGAGACACAAAAGAGTTGAGGTATACACTAATGCAATAATTAAAAGGTCTGCTAATGGCATATGTTTTTTAGCTACCAACCCTATAAAGCCCGAAAAAGAAAGCCAACCTATTAATTGAAGAATCCAAAATAAATTTTTAGAAATAAATTTTTGCATTATTTGGTTTGTATGGTAAAAGGGCTAGTAAGTATTTAGTTTTTAAAAATAACTAAATATTATTGGATTATAACATTGATTACAATTTCTATAATGATTTTGACGAGTACAATCATGATGGTCTTTTTTTGTTTAGAATTATTTTTTAAAGCTATTTAAAAATTTACATGCATAACCGTGTAATATGCTAAACGGTAAAATTGAATTAGTGAACGGTTTTAGACAAATTTATTCGGTTTAAAATAAAGACGCCTGTAGAATTCAATGCAATTATTGTCTACATTATAACTTATATATTTCATAATTTTACTGGTTTAGTGGTTATTATTTTTTGTTCTTTATTTTAAAATCCTAATTGAAATAATAGCTTTCCAACGTAATAGCCGATTACAAATAGTAATGCAGAAGCCAAAACGCCTCCAATTATTACATACGGTATTTGTTTAGACTTAATAACATATTTACTTTTTAATAGTGCCATGACTTCTTTTTTTTTGATTATATGATAAATATAAAGAGCTAATTATCCTTTTTAAATCAATATATGACCAACGGTAAAATTTCAATACTGAACGGAAATACATATACAGCAGTTTTAATTCTCATCATCTAAATTTAATTTTTAGACACAAAAAAAGCGAGTCTTTAGACTCGCTTTTATAAGATTGATTGATGAAATATATTTTACATACTCAAGTATGCTGTAGCATCATTTGCTCCTGATAATTTTGCATAATCTAAAGCTGTATATCCTATTTTAGATTTTGCTTTATCATCTGCGCCATTTGCTATTAACACTTTTAATAACTCCACATTATTATAACGTGCTGCATACATTAAAGGTGTCATTCCGTTTGCTGCAGATTTTACTTCTAAGTTTGATCCGAACTCGATAAATTTCTTAACCGTTGCAACATCGTTTTTGGCAACTGCTATACTTAAAGGAGCTACATTTTTAATACTCGTGGTTTCAATTTTTTTAGCTACTTCCTTTGTTGGTGTAACATTTGCATTTGCAACGTTTGCTACTGTCATACTAATAATAAGTCCGAATGTAAAGATTGATTTTCTCATGATGTTTATTTTTTAATTATTGATGATTGATTATTAATTACACTGTAAAGATATACTGATTATCAAGGTTTTGAAACTATAATATGACCAACGGTAAAATTTCAATACTGAACGGGAGAGCATAATTGATGAGTTGAAAATCATCCTTTTATAAAAACATAACGCATAAAAAAAGCGAGTCTGTAGACCCGCTTTATAATGATTGATTGATGAAATATATTTTACATACTCAAGTATGCGGTAGCATCATTTGCTCCTGATAATTTTGCATAATCTAAAGCTGTATATCCTATTTTAGATTTTGCTTTATCATCTGCGCCATTTGCTATTAACACTTTTAATAATTCTACATTATTATAACGTGCTGCATACATTAAAGGTGTCATTCCGTTTGCGACAGATTTTACTTCTAAGTTTGATCCGAACTCGATAAATTTCTTAACCGTTGCAACATCGTTTTTGGCAACTGCTATACTTAAAGGAGCTACATTTTTAATACTCGTGGTTTCAATTTTTTTAGCTATTTCCTTTGTTGGTGTAACATTTGCATTTGCAACGTTTGCAACTGTCATACTAATAATAAGTCCGAATGTAAAGATTGATTTTCTCATGATGTTTATTTTTTAATTATTGATGATTGATTACATGACAAACTTAAAATAACTATTAGGGTTTTAAAATGATTTTATGACCAACGGTAAAATATGATTACCGAACGGGAATCAATAAATGATGAATTGAATTTTACTGTAGTATGAAAACACAACGCATAAAAAAAGCGAGTCAATTGACTCGCTCTTAACATTTTACTACAAATTGATTACATGGATATATGCCATATAATCTCATATAATTTTAAACCTACCATAAAACCTAAGGATAAACCTAAAACGATTACAAGTACAAAAATACTTGTTACATTTTGTCCTTTTCTATAATCTAAACTAATAGGTAAGCTATTTTTAAGAATTTTCAAATCTTCTTTTTTAAAACTAAAAAAACGTCTTTTTAATTGGATGTAATAATTCTCTCCGTGAATAGTTAAATAATGCTCTGGGTTCAAAAAAGAACGCTTTTCTGATACTGTATTACCATTTAACAACACACGTTGTTTCCCCCCTATTAAGGAATTAAATATTTCAATTTTATTTTTGTCTAAATAAAATTCAGCAGCTTTCTTCATTTCAATTTACTATAGCTTAACACATTAGCCATTGTAACATAATTTGTAGGTAATAAAATTTGGTTGAGGGGTTAATTATATACGACCGATATTAAAATTTGGATTTTAATATTTTTTAAATTCTAGCAAATTTAATATTATCTTAACTTTTAGGTGGATATTTCTCAAATACTTTATTAACAATCTCTTGCAATTTCTTCTCTTTAGCTTCAGGTGAAGCGTTTTCGTTATAATTACTAGTACTTGTTGCCTGCCAAAATAAAGATTCTTTGTGACTATCAACCAAATCAAAACTAATTTGACGTTCTTCACCAGATTGTCCTAATGGTAAACCTATAGAAATTCCGCCACCAAGATTACGGCCTCCGCCACCTAAACCAACACCTACTGTACTGTTTTGTGGTGTTCTGTAAGCATCACTAATAATATTAATATAAAAATCTGGCTCTTCAGAAAATCGTATACCTTTTATTTGCATTGTAGCATCTACCGCTGCAATAATACGATTGGTATCAAATTCCGATAAACCTGTTTGCATGTCAGGGTAATAGCCATATGTACTATAATTTGAATAATTTGTAGTGCTATCATAATCGTAATTTACACGAACAGCACTACAAGACATCAAAAAAACAACTGATAAAAAGGCAACTAACTTTTTCATTACTTAATATAATTTAAAGTAAAACTATAAAAAAATAAAAAATTAGAATATATAATTAACACAACGTTAATCATTTAACATGCTCCACAGCTTATCTTTCAATTCGGTAAGTCCTAATTGCGCAACAGATGATATAAACAAATAAGGTACTCCTTTTAAATCTTTATCAAGTTCAGTTTTCATTTCCTCTTTTAGTTCATCATCAAGCATGTCACTTTTTGATATCACTAGCAAACGCTCTTTATCAAGCATTTCAGGATTGTAACGTCGTAACTCATCTAAAAGAATCTCATACTCTTTCTTAATATCCTTACTATCAGCAGGAATTAAAAACAATAAGGTAGAATTACGCTCAATATGTCTTAAAAAGTAATAACCTAAGCCTTTACCTTCCGCTGCACCTTCAATAATACCGGGAATATCAGCCATTACAAAACTCTGAAACTCACGATATTTTACAATTCCTAAATTAGGTTTTAAGGTTGTAAACTCATAATCAGCAATTTTAGGTTTTGCTGTAGTTAAAACAGATAATAAAGTAGACTTACCTGCATTAGGGAAACCCACTAAACCTACATCGGCAAGTAGTTTTAGCTCCATAATTATAGACAATTCACCACCAGGAATTCCTGGTTGCGCATATCTAGGGGTTTGGTTTGTTGATGTTTTAAAGTGCCAATTACCACGACCACCTAAACCACCAGGTAGTATTACTTTTTCTTCACCATCATAGGTGATTTCCATAAGTACTTCTTCTGTATCTGCATCTTTTATAACAGTACCTAATGGCACTTCTAAATACACATCTTCACCATCAGAACCAGAGCTTCTGCTCTTAGCTCCATGCCCACCGTGACCTGCTCTAAAACTACGTTTAAATTTATAGGTCAACAGTGTCCATAAATCTTTACTACCTCTAATAATAACATGACCACCACGGCCACCATCACCACCATCAGGGCCACCTTTGGTAATAAATTTTTCGCGGTGTAAATGCACAGATCCTTTTCCGCCATTACCCGATTCTAAATTTATCTTTACATAATCTACAAAATTACCTTCCGTCATGTGTATCTATTATTGGTACTACTTGCTACTGTTTATTGATTGTTATAGTTTATCAATAACAGTCTTTATTCTTTCTGTAATCTCAGCTATTTCGCCAATACCATTTACGCTGTAAAATTTGTCTTTACCTTCGTAATACGTAATTAACGGAGCTGTTTTTTCATTATACTCATCAAAACGGTTACGTATTTTAGCTTCATCTTGATCGTCTGATCTTCCGCTTACTTTACCACGTTCTAACAAACGCTGAATCAAAACCTCATCATTAGCTTCTAATGCAATGGTTGCATCTATTTTCATGTCTTTAGATTCTAAAAAAGTATCCAAAGCTTCTGCTTGCGCAGTAGTTCTTGGGAAACCATCAAAAATAAAACCGCTTGCATCTGCATTTTTCTCAACCTCGTCTTGTAACATTTTTATAGTAACCTCATCAGGTACAAGCTCTCCTTTATCAATAAATGATTTTGCTAAAGTGCCTAATTCTGTTCCATTCTTAATATTATATCGAAAAACATCTCCTGTAGAAATATGCTTTAAATTGTAAGCCGACTTTAAAAACTCCGCTTGTGTGCCCTTGCCAGCACCTGGTTTTCCGAAAATCACAAGATTAATCATAGTATTTATGTTTAATTGATAAACTTCTTTTAAATTTCTTCCTAATTCGTTGTAATCTAAACCGTAACCTACAATAAATTTATTCGGAATATCCATTCCTATATAATCTATTTTGTACTCGCCATTATAAACTTCTGGCTTATGGAATAATGTTGCAATTTTAAACTCTTTTACATTTGTATTAGAGAATAGATGTATTAATTCTTTTAATGTACGGCCTGTGTCAATAATATCTTCTAAAATAATAACGCTTCTACCTTCAATTACATCTTCAGGTACATCTAATAAAGTTTCTACAATACCTGTTGATGTTAAACCGCTATACGAGCTCAATTTTACAAAAGAAACTTCACAAGGGTGTTCGTACTCTTTTAATAAATCGGCCACAAACATAAATGAGCCATTTAAAACCCCAACAAATATTGGTGTTTCATCTTTGTAATCCTTCGCAACTTCAGTGGCAACTTTTTTAACTGCTGCTTGTATTTGCGCTTGACTTAAATAAGGTTTGAAATATTTGTCGTGTAGCTTTATCACCGTTATTTTTTTTGAAGTGACAAATATAGCGTTTTTGATTTCTCTTTTTGTAACTAAGATAAGTTGGTTTTAAGAATTCGGTGTATTTTTGTATTTAAAGCATAATTACATACTAGAATACTATGTCTCATCACAATACAAAAAACTATTTTTCATCAGATTTTAAACTCGGAATACTTGGAGGCGGACAATTAGGAAAAATGTTACTGTATGAAACTCGAAAGTTTGATATACAAACTAAAGTACTTGAAAAATCTACCGATGCACCTTCAAAAATTGCATGTGACGAGTTTATTTTAGGTGATCTAATGAATTTTGATGACGTATATAACTTCGGAAAAAAGGTTGATGTTTTAACTATTGAAATAGAAAACGTAAACCTTGACGCTTTAGAAAAGCTTGAAGGTGAAGGTTTAAAAGTATATCCACCAACAAAAACACTAAAAACTATTCAAAATAAAGCAACTCAAAAATTGTTTTATGTGGATAATGACATTCCCACAGCTCCATTTTCTCGTTTTGCTTATGCTAGTGAAATTAAAGATAGTATTGAAAATGGCGGGTTAGAATTCCCTTTTGTGTGGAAAGCGGCTCAATTTGGTTATGACGGACAAGGCGTAAAAGTGGTTCGTTCTTTAGCTGATTTAGAAGGTTTGCCTGATGGTGAATGTATTGCTGAAAAAATGATACCATTTAAAAATGAATTGGCTGTAATTGTAGTACGTAATCCAAGTGGTGATGTTGTTACATACCCAGTAGTTGAAATGGAATTTCACCCAGAAGCAAACCAAGTAGAATATGTTATTTGTCCTGCACGCATTGATGCTTCTGTTGCAAAAAAGGCTAATGATATTGCATTAAAAGTATCAGAAAAAATGAATCATATTGGTATTCTGGCTGTTGAAATGTTTCAAACTATTGATGATGAAATTTTAATAAATGAAGTAGCTCCTCGTCCACACAATAGCGGTCATTATAGTATAGAGGCTAGCTATACCAACCAATTTGAACAACACATTAGAGCCATTTTAGACATGCCTTTAGGTAGTACCGCAAGTAAAGTTGCGGGTATTATGGTAAACTTAGTTGGTGCCGAAGGTTATACTGGTGGTGTTGTTTATGAGAATATGGAAAATATTATGCGCCTTGAAGGTGTTACACCACATATTTATGGTAAAAAACAAACACGTCCTTTTCGTAAAATGGGACATGTAACTATTGTAAATAAAGATATTAGCGTTGCCCGTAGTATTGCGCAACAAGTAAAAGAAACGATTAAAGTTATTAGTAAATAAAAAAACATGAGTAAAGTAGCCGTGGTAATGGGAAGCACAAGTGACCTTCCTGTAATGCAAGATGCAATTGATATATTAAAAGGTTTTGATATTGAGGTTGATGTAGATATAGTTTCTGCTCACCGTACACCAGAAAAACTTTTCGATTTTAGTAAAAATGCTCACATTAGTGGGTATAAAGCAATTATTGCTGGTGCTGGCGGCGCTGCGCATTTACCAGGTATGGTAGCATCAATGTCTCCACTACCTGTAATTGGTGTTCCTGTAAAAAGCAGTAACTCTATTGATGGTTGGGATTCTGTTTTGTCTATTTTACAAATGCCTGGTGGTGTACCTGTAGCTACTGTTGCCTTAAACGGAGCTAAAAATGCAGGTATATTAGCGGCTCAAATTATTGGCGCAAGCGATAAGTGTGTTTTAGATAAAATTATACTTTATAAAGAAGGGTTAAAAGCTAAAGTTATCGAAGGTGCAAAATCTGTGAACGGTAAATAGTGATACTAAAATTCACTACAACTCTTCTATTTTAATAATTAATAACATTTAGACATTCATACATTATGAATCCATTATTATCCCCATTTGATACTGCCCCATTTTCAGAAATAAAGAATGAGCATTTTATGCCTGCCATTACGCAAGCAATTGCTGATGCACGTGCCGAAATAGATGCTATTACAAACAATACGGAAACTCCAACTTTTGAAAATACTATTGCAGCACTTGACTACTCTGGTTATCAATTAGACCGTGTATCTAGTGTTTTTTTCAATCTAAATTCCGCAGAAACAAATGAAGAGATTCAGAAAATTGCACAAGAAGCTTCTCCGCTATTATCAGAATTTGGAAATGACATTACATTAAATGAAGCTTTGTTTAAAAGAGTAAAAGCAGTTTACGATCAAAAAGATAGTTTAACGCTTACTATTGAAGAACAAACGCTGTTAGATAAAAAATATAAAGGTTTCAGCCGCAATGGAGCTAATTTACCGGAAGATAAAAAGGTACGTTTACGTGAGATTGATGCACAACTCTCTAAACTAAGTTTAAAATTTGGAGAGAATGTATTGGCTGAAACTAATAAGTTTGAGTTACATATTACCGATGAGGCTGATTTAGATGGCTTACCTGAAGGTGAAAAAGAAGCTGCCGCTCAAATGGCAAAAGCAAAAGATAAAAGTGGCTGGTTGGTAACTTTAGATTACCCTAGCTATATTCCTTTTATGAAATACGCTACTAATAGAGCGTTGCGTAAACAACTATCATTAGCTTTTGGTAGCAAAGCTTTTCATAACGATGAGCTAGACAACCAAAACAATGTTCTTGAAATTGCAAAATTACGTTTTGAGCGTGCTAACCTTTTAGGCTATAAAACGCACGCACATTTTGTATTGGAAGAGCGTATGGCACAAACACCAGAAAAAGTGCACGAGTTTTTAAATGAATTGCTTGAAAAAGCAAAACCTGCTGCACAAAACGAATTTAAGCAACTAGAAGATTTTGCTAAAGAATTAGATGGTATTGACCGACTTGAAAAATGGGATAGCGCTTATTATTCTGAAAAATTAAAACAGAAATTGTTTGATTTAGATGATGAAAAACTAAAACCATATTTTAAATTAGAAAATGTAATTGCAGGTGTATTTAAAGTAGCAGAAAAATTATTCGATTTACAGTTTGAAGAAGTTTTTGATGTAGATAAGTATCATGAAGATGTAAAAACATACCGTATTTACGATGCTGCAAAAAACTTTATCGCTTTATTTTATGCCGATTTTCACCCAAGATCAGGCAAACGTGGTGGCGCCTGGATGACCTCTTTTAAATCGCAATTTGTATTGGAAGGTGAAAATGTACGTCCGCATATATCAAACGTATGTAATTTTACTAAACCGACTGAAAGCAAACCATCATTATTAACATTCAATGAGGTAACTACATTATTTCATGAATTTGGTCATGGCTTACACGGCATACTTGCAAATACTGTTTACCCAGGTTTATCGGGGACTTCAGTATATTGGGATTTTGTTGAATTACCAAGTCAAGTATTAGAAAACTGGTGTTACCAAAAAGAAGCACTTTCGCTTTTTGCTACGCATTATAAAACTGGAGAAGTTATTCCGATGGAATTGGTACAAAAAATAAAAGATTCTGCCACTTTTCAAGAAGGCATGCAAACCTTACGTCAATTAAGTTTTGGACTATTAGATATGTCTTGGCACGGAACTGACCCTACTGCGGTTAATGATGTAAAAACGTATGAGGAAAAAGCTTTTGCTGGCACTAATTTATATCCTGACACTCCAGAAACATGTATGAGTACATCATTCTCACATATTTTTCAAGGTGGTTATTCTTCAGGATACTACAGTTATAAATGGGCAGAAGTTTTAGATGCTGATGCATTTGCTTACTTTAAAGAAAAAGGAATTTTTAATAAAGAAGTTGCTACAAAGTTTAAAGACTTTGTGCTTTCAAAAGGTGGTACTGAAAACCCTATGGAATTGTACAAAAAGTTCAGAGGTGCTGAACCAAAAATAGAACCTTTATTAGAACGTGCTGGTTTGTTGTAAATAATGCAACAAAAAATTATAAAACAGGAGTTTGAATTTTCATGCTCCTGTTTTTTTGTTTTAAACTTTACGACTATTTACAAAATGTTTATCATATCAATTTACTACCTCGGTAAAGGTAAGCGTGATACCAATCTAAAATTATTTACGTACAATAAGCACTTTAATTATAATGATATTATCGATTTAAACAATAAAAATTTACTAGGAAGATTTGTAATCTAAATTATTGAATTGAATGAAAAAACATATTACAAACCTCTACATTTTCAGTTGCTTCGTAAAATAAGCTTAACTTAAATTGTTTTAATCTGTATTATAAATAACTAAATAATTTTTATTTTGTGAGTTTCTTACGATACTAACGACCAACAAATAAGTTGTTGTAAAATCATAAAAAATTAGCAAGATGAAAAACCAAAAAATAACTTTTAAAAACAACCGTGGGCAACAATTAGCAGCAAGAATTGAGTTCCCCGAAGAAACACCTAAAAGTTATGCCATTTTTGCGCATTGTTTTACTTGCAACAAAAACTTAACTGCTATTAGAAATATCATTAGAATATTAAACAAAAGTGGTATTGCTGTTTTGAGTTTTGATTTTACGGGTTTAGGTGAAAGTGAAGGTGATTTTGCTGATACCAACTTCTCATCTAATGTTGACGACTTAATTGCAGCCGCTACTTTTTTAAAATCTAACTTTGTTGCTCCTTCCATTTTAATAGGTCACTCTCTTGGTGGTGCCGCTGTTATTTTTGCTGCAAAACAAATACCAAGTATTGAAGCTCTTTCAACTATAGGCGCTCCATCAAACCCTAAGCATGTATCACATTTACTAAAATCTGGTATTGATGAGATTAATGCAAAAGGTGAAGCTGTTTTAGAAATTGGTGGTCGTGAATTTAAAATACAGAAACAATTTTTGAATGACATTAACGAGCAAAATATGACCAAAACTTTAAAGGAATTAAAATTGCCGTTGCTAGTTTTTCATTCCCCACAAGACGCTACCGTTGGTATTGAAAACGCAGCACAAATCTATAAAGCTGCATGGCATCCAAAAAGTTTTATTTCACTAGATGGCGCTACACACATGCTTACAAATAAGAACGACTCCATTTATGTTGGTAAAATGATTGCTAATTGGGCAGATCGTTATATTAATTAATATAGATTTAAGCATTTTAAAATAACATCATTAGACTAACACATTTTTTTTAAAATTTTAAGTAACAAAAAACACATTACTTCGTCTTAAAAGAACAACCAACAAAATATCTTTTATGTCATTACTTACGCCATTAATTTGGCTAGCTATTAGTATTCCTCTTTTAATTATTGCGTATTTTACTTCAAAAGAAACCAACTTTAAATATATTTTACTTTTCGGAGCTTATTTTTTAGTAGACTGCTATGCCAGAATTTTAGGGTATGAGTATATAAAACTTGATTTTATGGGACTAAAAGGTAATTGGAGTGGTAATTACTTAAGCTTTATTATTGCGCTAATATTTATACTTTATCATAAAAAAGAAATTAGAGAAGCTATGGGTTTCACAACCAAATTTACTAAAAAAACGGTAGTAATTGGAGTGTTATTCTTTTTAGTATTTCTAGTTTTTGATTTTATTTTTAAAATGAATATCTACCCAAAAGGCGGTCAATTTGATTTACAATCGTTTCTATTTCAAGCCACAACTCCTGGCTTAACTGAAGAAATTGTTTTTAGAGGTATATTATTATGGATTTTAAGCAAAGCTTTTGTTCCTAAAAAGAAAATTAAAGGTGTTGCCTTTGGCTGGGGTTTTATAATCGTTACTTTTTTATTCGCAATGATTCACGGAGTAATCTTAACCAAAAACATGAATTTTATGGTTGACTATGTGACCATTATTTATTTAACACTAGTAACCTCTTTAAGCTTAGGTGTATTACGAAAGTTCTCTGGTAATTTAATTTTACCAACTTTAGCACATAATGTTGTAAACTTAATGAACTTCTTTATTAGATTGTTATAATATTGACATTTAATGTTAATTATTTACTTTATTGTAACATTTTACACAAAATTACGACCCATGGTATATAGACTATAATATTATGAGTGGAGCAGGACAGATGTTGCATGCATTTAAAAGCATAAAATTTAATAGAGATCAATTCAAAAATAAACGCTCTGAGAAGAAAAATAGCTTCACAATTTCTAATACTCGCAAAACAAAATTTAAAAAAGTTAGTCCGGAAGAATTAGAAATTATCACTTTAGAAATTAAAGAAGATGCCAAAAAAGAATTTAAAAGAGAAATAATTTTTTATGGCAGTATTACATGTTTTACTATTGCAATCGCTGTTTTAGTATTCTTACTATAACCGATAAACCAAAAATTGCCCATACTGAAACTATCTATTTTACATTTTGTATATTTTTGAAAATGAGATTTTTACCAACAAAATCTTTTTTTTAACATAACTTTGGACTATAAACACTCAAAGTCATGAAAATTAAATTATTAATACTAATATTAGGTTTTTCAATTCAGGGAATAATTTCTCAAAATTGTGAAGCAATTTCTCCTTATAAACAAGGCACTACTTTAGAATACACCAATTACAATAAAAAAGGCAAAGTAAAATCGGTTGATAATTACACCGTAAAATCTGTTACAACAGAAAATGGTGAAATGCTTATTACTATTGACACTACTACAAAAAATAAGAAAAACGATTCGGCTACTAATACACAAATACTTAGGTGTGTAAATGGTGATTTTTATGTTAGCTTGTCTGATTATTTATCACACCAGAATGATAATCAAGAAAGCACTTTAGAACTTAAAGCTGAGGGTGATTTTGTAGAATTCCCTGATGATATTAAAGAAGGTTATGAATTAAAAGATGCTACAATTGATTTAAAAATGGGTGGTGGTGATGATACTTCTGGGGTTTCTTTTGCCAATATGGAAGTAAGAAACAGGAAAGTTTTACAAGAAGAAAATTTTACAATAAATGACTACGAATTTAATGCTTACAAAGTTTCTTTCGACTATGTATTTACAATGAGTATTCTTAAAATAAGAGGTTCAGGTATTGAGTGGTATGTAAAGGGAGTTGGCATTGTAAAAACAGAAAGTTATAGCAAAAAAGGCAAATTAAAATGGACTAGAGAATTAACTAAATTAAATTAGACCCAAACTTAAAATTACCAATATTATTTAACCAAAAGACATTACAATTTTACTATAAAATTATCGTTATAAATTTTAAAACTCAACCATTAAAAGTTATAAAATGAGTAAAGTTCTATTTGGTTTTATTATTACTTTTTTACTATTATCATGTTCATCTGACGACACTACTCAAACAGAAGAAACAAATGTTTTAGACGGAATATGGTATTTTCAAAGATATGAAACTGGCACCTGTACAGAGGAAGATTCTTCCGGCTGTGGAAATGCCTATGAGTTTCAATTTTTAACAGACAACACTATTGAATTTACTGAAGAAAATGCACAAACATACTCTCAGTATAGTTTTGATGGCGACATTTTAAATCTAGAAATAATTTACATGACAAATGTTCGCATCTACCAACATATTGGTATTTACAGTTATTCTGAAACTGATGACAGTTTTTCCGGAACCTTAGAAATTATTGCTTACGATGGCTTTACTACTGATGCTGAAGTAAACTATACTTACGAAGAAGAAACAATCATATTTAGATGAAAACCAAAATATATAGAGCTATCAAATAACTTGATGGCTCTTTTACACCTATAAACTATACAACCACACATGGGATTTTTAAATAAACTATTCGGCAAAAAAGATAATGTTAGAAAACGTAAAGGAAACCCTGATGTTTATGATATGCCAAATGAAAATGAACGAATGAATTGGGCTATGGAAAAAGCGCGATTAACATTACATTATTTTAAAAAATGTTTAGCGAACCCAAAACCAAGTCAAGACTACTTTTCTGTAAAAGCAAAAATAGAGGACGGCACAAAAGTAGAACACATATGGCTTATGAATCCAAGTTTTGATAATGAAGGAAATGTCTACGGAACTATAGGAAACGAACCTATTGATGTGAAAAATGTAAGTATAAATGAGAAAATAGGCATTCCGTTTGAAAAGGTATCTGATTGGATGATTATTGAGCAAGGAAGATTAATTGGCGGTTATACTATTAGAGCAATTAGAGAGGGTTTAAGCGGTGAAGCTATAACAAACTTTGACAACACAATTGGTGGTTTACACATTGATGATGGTGAAGATTACTTTTTATCCAATCTTGATACTCCTGAGGGTGCTATTCTAATGTTAGAAGATGCCTATGACAATGATGATTTAGAAAAATGCATTAGCTGTAAAGACTTTAACAAAGAAGCTGAATTTATGTTAAAAAAAACGGTGTCAGTAGATATTGATACTAAAATTATAAACAGCACTGCCGAAGTACTCAAACTGTCATTTATAAAAAGTATGCAAGAGCATGGAATGCCAAAATTTAAAGGTATTAAAAGAGCATTTAAAAGACAGAAAATATCAAACGAACATTATATCATAACAGAAATTTGTTATTACCCTGATGGCGGAATATCAAATCAAAAACTTAACACTTACAAAGTAAATAACCAATGGAAAGTTTTAGGACTTGAAAATTAAAAAACAGGCTTTTGTTTTTTTAAAGTAATGAAGCATCTTTTTTATCGACACTTGTATAGGAAACAACCTTTCTATACAAATTCAGATTCATGAGTTCTCAAAAATTAGTTTTACCCATAATTGTTTTAGCTCAATTCTGCTGTACTTCACTTTGGTTTGCTAGTAACGGTGTCATGGGTGATCTTATTACTAATTTTAATCTTGACACTAACGCATTAGGCAATTTAACTGCTGCAGTGCAATTTGGATTTATATCAGGAACATTAATCTTTGCTATTTTTACAATTGCAGATCGTTTTTCACCCTCAAAAGTATTTTTTATAAGTGCATTACTAGGTGCTTTTCTTAATAGCTGTATTATTTGGGAAGGCAATAGCTTAAGTACATTATTAATATTACGTTTTTCAATTGGGTTTTTTCTGGCGGGCATTTATCCTATCGGGATGAAAATAGCCACTGATTATTTTGAAAAAGGCTTAGGAAAATCATTAGGTTTTTTAGTTGGCGCTTTAGTTATTGGTACTGCGTTCCCTCATTTATTAAAGGAAATTACAGGCGATTTTTCTTGGAAAACTGTAATTATCACAACATCGCTACTTGCTATTTTTGGTGGTTTACTCATCTTTTTATTAGTACCTGATGGTCCGTTTAGAAAAGGTAGCACCAATTCAGATGCAGGTACATTTTTTAAAGTATTCAAAAACAATAAATTTAGAAGTGCTGCTTTTGGGTATTTTGGGCATATGTGGGAACTATATACCTTTTGGGCTTTTGTACCGTTAATGCTAAAAACATATAACGAACTGCATGCAAGCACATCATTCAACATACCCTTATTATCCTTCGTAATTATTGGTTCTGGCGGGTTAGCTTGTATTGTAGCTGGTTTTATTTCTGAAAAAATAGGCGCTGAAAAAACAGCTTTTATAGCCTTACTCCTTTCTTGCTTTTGCTGTTTAATATCAGGTATGATTTTTAGCAGCACTTCTGATATTTTATTTGTCGCATTTCTAATTTTCTGGGGTATTGTTGTTGTTGCGGACTCTCCCCTATTTTCTGCACTCGTAGCTCAAAATGTACCTGCAGAAGCTAAAGGAACTGCTTTAACTATTGTAAATTCTATTGGTTATTTAATCACAATTATTAGCATTCAACTTATAAGTTTAGTGAAAGAATTTGCACTTTCAAACAATATTTATGTGTTACTCGCAATCGGCCCTATTCTTGGTTTAATTGCATTATCAAAAAAGAAAATGAATAAAAAAATACAGTTTAAAACATAAGCTAAGAATGAAAAAACCAGTTTATTTGAGGTTATGATTTTCATTCTAAAGAAATTAAATACATAGCGCATATTGCGCTAAAAGCAAAAAAATAGTAACACTCTTCTGCTTTCTTAAACACTTAATAAAAACGTAAATATGTAAAAAATATATACTTTTAAAATCAAAAAAAACAAACTGCTAACATTCACTAAACTCATCTTTATCATGAAAAATTTAATACTATTTTTTTTTATTTTTTGTTTTGCGCTACATGCACAAAATGAAGACTATCTTGTACACAATCCAACTATAAGTCATCAAGGGAATCAAATTGCTTTTTCATATCAAGGTGATATTTGGATGGCAAATAAAGATGGATCAAACCTAAAAAGACTTACCATACATGAAGCTTATGAAGGTAATCCATATTTTACAACAGATGATGCAAATGTTGTTTTTCAAAGCAACAGATTTGGAAACAATGACATCTTTATAGTTTCTATAGATGGAGGGATTCCAAAACGTCTAACTTATGCTTCTTCTAATGATATTATTACAGATGTAACACCTACAAGTGTTATTTTTAATACTAGAAGAGATTTTGTTCAGGTAGAGGCTGATCAAGAAATATTTGAAATACCTTTATCTGGAGGAACGCCAAGCCGATTATTAAATAGTTTAGGATTTGATGCTACTATTTCACCCAACGGTAAATTGGTAGCTTTTACTAGAGGTAGTTGCCGTATAGCAAGAGAAGAATACCAAGGGTCTGCAAATAGAGACATTTGGCTTTATGACATTGAAAAAGATAGCTATCAACAATTAACCACTTTTAAAGGGAATGATTTTTATCCTTATTGGTCAGGAAATAATACTATTTATTTTCAATCTGCATCAACTGGTAAATATAATGTTCATCGTGCTCAATTAAATAATGATAATTCATTAAATAAAACAGAAGCGATTACCAATTTCACTGATTTGGGTATTTTTTCTTACCATATCGGAGATAACGGTAAAACTATTATTTTATCACAAATGGATAAGTTATTTCTAATAGATACTAAATCAAACAAAACTACTCAAATAAAACTCAATTTAAGTTCTGATTACAAATTCTACCCTGAAGAGAATAAAACATATACAAGCGATGTTAGAAATATTGTTCCTTCACCTAATGGAAAATATAGTATTTTAAATATTAGAGGCGAATTATTCCTAACTGAAAATAACAAGGAACAAAAAAGGACAATCAATTTATCTAACTCGCCATATAGAGATCAAAATGCATTTTGGTTAAATGACGAGACTATAATTTTCACCTCTGATCGAAATGGGGTTCAAAACTTATTTAAGGTCACTTCTTCTGACCCTAAACAGAAAGATATTTTCTTCTCGTTAAAACATAGTATTACACAAATTTCTAATTCTAAAGCTAAAATAGATAATCCCGTTTTATCTCCTAATAGAAAATCACTTGCATATACTATTGGCCGAGGACAATTAAATGTTGTTAATATATCTGAAACTGGCAATCTATCTAAAAAAGTAACTCTAAATAAAAATGGATGGTCATTACCTTCTGGTTTATCGTGGTCTCCTGATAATAAGTGGATAGCTTATAGTATTCAAGATTTAGAGTTTAATGCAGAAATTTTTATACAAAAAATAGACAATTCAGCTCCAGCAACAAATATTTCAATGCACCCAAAAGCTGATCGCAATCCAATTTGGTCTGATGATGGAACAAAAATCGGTTTTACATCAAACAGAAATAATAGTGATTACGATGTGTGGTTTGTATGGTTACAAAAAGAGAATTGGGAAAAAACACCTTTAGACTGGAAAGAGACTACTTTTGATAAATTTAAAAAAGTAGATAACTCTGATAGTAAAAGCAAAAAAGAGGAGAGTAAAGAAAAGGAATTTATTCCTATATCGATTGACCTAGACAAAATCTATGAACGCCAAGTTCAAGTTACACGATATAGTGGTGGTGAATTTTTACAAGGTATCTCTAAAGATGGTGAAACCTTCTATTACACTACAGGCAATGGCACTCGCACCAATATTGACGTAAGCTCTGATCTATACAAAATAAAATGGGACGGTAAAGATAAAGAAGAGATTACAAAAGGAGACACTGACCCTAATAGTATATCACTAGACAATAAAAAAGAATACCTTTATTATACTGCATCAGGAAAACCAAAACGCATAAAACTTGCTAAATCTTCAGATAAACCAGAGCCTATTCTATTTACGGCAAAGATGAAAATCAATTATTCAGAAGAAAGTAATCAAATTTTTGAAGAAGCTTGGAGTGCCATTAATAATGGCTTTTATGATCCAAATTTTCACGGTCATGATTGGAGTTTATTAAAATCTCAATTTAAACCTTTGGCAATAAAAGCATCGACTAGAAATGATTTCACCTTTATTTTTAATTGGATGTTAGGTCAAATAAATGCTAGCCACATGGGGTTAAGACAGGGTGAGAAAAGAGAAGACATTCAACATGAGCGCACAGGACAACTAGGAATAGAGGTTTCTCCTTTAGAAAATGGTAATGTAAAAATTACTGCCAAAACGATAAATATGCCAGCTGACAAAACAACTAGTTTTTTAGAAATCGGTAGTGTTATTACTGCTGTAAATGGTGAAAAATTAACTCCTACCACCAATTTTTACAGCTTACTAAATGGCATGGTAGATGAGAAAATTTATCTTTCTACCAAAACACCCAAAGGTAAAGTCAAAGAAGTTGTGATTAGACCAAGCCAAACTAATAGAGCAGAAAATTATCTGACTTGGGTAAACGAACGTAAACGCCTTACAGATAAATATTCAAATGGTGAATTAGGATATATACATATTCAAGGAATGAATTGGCCCAGTTTTGAACGTTTTGAAAGAGAGCTAACTGCTGCTGGCTATGGAAAAAAAGGTATTGTGATTGATGTTCGCTATAATGGAGGTGGATGGACTACTGATTATTTGATGTCTATTTTAACTGTAAAACAACATGCTTACACCATTCCTAGAGGTGCCTCTACAGATTTAAGTAAAGACCACACCAATTTCTCAAAAACCTATCCTTACAGCGAAAGGTTACCCTTGGCTGCTTGGACAAAACCATCTATTGCTTTAATAAATGAACGAAGCTATTCTAATGCAGAAATATTTGCACATGCTTATAAATCCTTAAATATTGGTACGCTAGTTGGTCTACCAACTTTTGGGGCTGTGATTTCGACTGGCTCACAACGCCTTATCGACGGATCTACTGTAAGAATGCCATATAGAGGATGGTATGTTAAAAACACAGGATTAGATATGGATTTTCAACCTGCTACTCCAGATATAACAGTGGCTAACACACCTGATTATAAAGTAAAAAAACAAGACAAACAACTAGAGACTGCTGTAAAAGAACTATTAAGACAATTAAATTCTAAATAGATTTTTTCGAGTATAAAATATATGCTGTCAACGATAATTTATCGCTTGACAGCATGTATTGTTTATAACTAGTTTATTTTGTGTATTTATAGATATAAAAGAGTTACCATGAAAAAATTAGATAACTCAAGAAGAGATTTTATTAAAAAGTCTGCTATGGCTAGCTCAAGCTTAGTTTTACCTACTAATTTAGTATTTAAAAAGCACGTTACTGAAAATAACATTCCAAAGGTTTATATTTTCTCAAAACAACTTCAGTTTTTAAATTATATTGATATGTGCGATGCAACCAAAGAAATGGGTTTTGATGGTCTTGATTTAACAGTAAGGGCAAAAGGGCATGTTTTACCTGAAAAAGTTGCTGATGATTTACCTAAAGTTACTGAAGTAATGCATCTTTATAAGCTTACACCACAATTAATCACAACCAAAATAAGTGATACACAATTGCCTAGCACCAAATTGTTATTAAAAACTGCAAGTGATTTAGGGTATACGCATTACAGACCATCTTATTTTAAATATAAAAAAGACACTCCTGTCTTAAAAACTGTTGAAACAGTTCAAAATTCTTTCATACAACTTGAAAAACTCAACAATAAATTTTCAATAAACTTGGCTTACCAAAATCATTCTGGTCATTATTTTGGCGCTTCTATTTGGGATTTACACCAAGTGTTAGCTAAAATGACGGTTAATAATATAGGTAGCCAGTATGATATTATGCATGCTACAGTTGAAGGTGGCAAAAATTGGGAAGTAGGTTTTCACCTCATCAAACCTTATATAAATTCTGTTGTTCTTAAAGATTTTAAATGGGTAAAAACAAATAATAAATGGGAGATTAAATACACACCTTTGGGTGATGGAATGGTTGATTTTGATCGTTTTTTCAAGCTTTTAAAAGAAAATAAAATTAATGCTCCAATATGCTTGCATGCAGAATATGATTTGGGTGGTGCAGAACATGGGAACACTCCTAGCATATCACAACAGGAAGTCTTTAAACGATTAAAGCAAGACTTAAATTTTATTAAAAGAAAATGGAATCATATTTAATAATCCTCTCTTTACTGATTAAAAGTTATATTCTAATATAAAGCCTAATTCTTTCACTTAAAAAGAAAGCTAATTGAATACAAACGAAGCCATTAAAGCATAGTATTCATTAATTTTGACTGTTTAAAATTTGAAAAATGAAAGCCTTAAAAAATTACTTCCTATTAAGTTTAAGTATTCTCTATATTAGTTGTGGTTCATCTTCAAAAAAAAAGAAAATAAGCGTAGATTCAGATGCTAATATTTCAAATATTGATTTTACGAAAAGTTATGATATTTCGAGCAAAAAATATGGAACTGAAACCCATATGGTAGTAAATGATTCTACACGTATTTTAAAAACAAATTCGTTACCTAATCATGAAATAGGTGTATTTCCTAACCCAGGAAACCCTAACAGTATTAAAGCACAAGACATTACCTATACATTCCCCTTAGTTCCTAAATTAACTGGTAAATCAAGATGGGCAAGACAACCTGGTGTGGCAGTTAATGGTATTAAATTTGAACCAGAAACAGCTGAGAGGTTTGTATGTGAAACCGGTGAGGTATACAGAATTGAAGCTTTTCAAGATATCGTAGATTTTGGACTGGATGAAAATAATGCACATGTACAACCTACAGGAGCATACCACTATCACGGTGTACCAACAGAATTAATAAAAGAACTTGATAAAGGTGAAGACCTAATTTTGGTAGGCTACGCAACTGATGGTTTTGCAATTTACTACTCAAAAAGCGGTAAATATAAGCCAAGTTATAAGTTAGGGGTAACACCAAGAACTGGTGAAGTTTGTGAATACAAAAAACCAGGATTTACCACTGAAAAAGAAATTAACAATACAAACCCCGATGGCACTTTTGTTTCTGATTGGTCTTACGTTAAAAACTCTGGAGATTTAGATGAGTGTAATGGTATTGAAATTGATGGAGAATACACTTATTTACTTACCGATGAATATCCATATGTAGGTCGATGCCTTAAAGGAGAGTTTGTTGAGCACCACGGCGGTGGTGGCAGTGGACCAAGACCTAGAGGTGGCGGTGGCTCTGAAGGAGGAGGCAGACCAGAAGGCGGAAGACCGGGTGGCCCAGGCGGACCTGGAGGTCCAAATGGAGATAGACCAGAAGAAGAACACTCACATGGTGGAGGACAATAACTTAATCGTTAAATTTACATTTCAAAACTTAATGTAAGTACATGAATGCAATTAGAACAGTAAACGTTGTTCAATACATAAAACCTTTGCGCGAAGGCGGATCTATGCCTGCAATAGTTAAAGCTGATGATGAGTTTTTATATGTTCTAAAGTTTAGAGGTGCTGGCCAAGGTAAAAAGGCTCTGATTGCGGAACTTATCGGTGGTGAACTAGCTCGCCTTGTTGGTTTAAAAGTACCTGAATTGGTATTCATGAACTTAGATGACACTTTTAGTAAAACTGAACCTGATGAAGAAGTTCAAGATTTATTAAAGTTTAGTGTTGGGTTAAATTTAGGTTTACATTTTTTAACAAGCGCTATTACGTACGATCCGTTAGCTTCTAAAATAGATGCGCTTACTGCTTCAAAAATTGTATTACTTGACAGTGTTATTAGTAATATTGACCGTACTGCAAAAAACACCAATTTATTAGATTGGAAAAATGAATTATGGGTTATTGATAACGGCGCAAGTTTTTACTTTCATCATAACTGGAATACGTGGGAAAATCATTTAACAAGAACATTCCCTTTAATAAAAGACCATGTGCTTTTACCAAAAGCCAAACAATTAAAAGAAGTTTCTGAAATATTTAAAAAAATAATTACTCCTGATAAAATTGCTGAAATTATTAATATAATTCCTGAAGATTGGTTGTTGAGTGATGAAGATACTTTCTCTCCTTCAGAGATAAGAACGGCATATAATACGTACTTAAAGGCAAAATTAGAAATGATAGATTCACTTGTAAAAGAAGCTCAAGATGCAAGATAGAATCAAATACGAATATGCCATTGTACGCGTACTACCCAAAGTTGAACGTGAAGAATTTTTTAATGTTGGAGTTATACTTTTCTCTAGACAAAAAAAATTCTTAAAAATAAAATTTCATATTGATGAAGCTAAACTTTCTTGTTTCTGTTGTGAAAAAGACAGCTCTGGTTTAAAGGATTATTTAAATGCTTGGCAACAAGTTTGTGAGGGCGAACCAAATGGTGGAGCAATAGGTAAATTAGATTTATCTGATAGATTTCGTTGGTTAACAGCTTCACGAAGTACTATTATACAAAGTTCACCTACACACACAGGTTTATGTATAAATCCTGAAGAAGAATTAGATAAAATATTTAAAAACTGTGTTTTATAAAGCAACCGTTAAGCATTCCTTAATACGGTAGAACATTAAGTTTCCTTTAAGTAATTTTGCCTCTTGTTTTTCGTCTAATTAGTACGATAAAAAATAAAGAGACTTATGAAATCAACATATAAATATTCAGTTCTAGATTTAGCTATTGTATCAAAAGGAAACACATATAATGACACCTTTAAAAATAGTGTTGCCCTAGCTCAAAATGCTGAAAAAAATGGTTTTTTCCGTTATTGGTTAGCCGAACATCATAATTCAGATCATATTGGTAGTGTAGCAACTTCAGTTTTAATAGGTCATGTTGCTGAAAAAACAAATACTATAAAAGTTGGTTCTGGTGGTATAATGCTACCCAACCACTCCCCTTTAATTATTGCAGAACAATTTGGAACCTTAGGTACTCTGTACTCAAATCGTATAGATTTAGGCTTAGGTAGAGCACCAGGAACAGACCAAGAAACTGCTCATGCAATTAATCCAAATCATAATCATTCTGCAATTTCATTTCCTTCAGAAGTAACAAAAATTCAAAACTATTTTTCTGAAGCTAATTTAAATGGAAAAGTAAGAGCGAATGTTGCCGAAGGTGTAAATGTTCCTTTATATATTTTAGGATCTAGTGCAGATAGTGCACATTTAGCCGCTAAAAAAGGATTACCCTATGCTTTCGCAAGTCATTTTGCTACCGCTAAATTATTTGATGCTTTAAAAATTTATCATGAAGAATTTGCACCATCTGAAGTGTTAGAAAAACCATACACTATGTCTGGTGTAAATATTATTGTTGCTGACACAGACGAAGAAGCTGAAAGAATTTCAACCTCACTAGTAAAAGTAATTGTTGGGCTTTTAACAGGAAAAAGAGATTACATGCAACCGCCTACCGAAATGACTCCAGATTTAAAAGAAATGTTCAAACATCCTGCGGTTGATCAAATGCTTAAATACTCATTTATTGGTAGTAAAGCAACCGTAAAAAATCAAGTAGAAGACTTTTTAAAGCAAACCCAAGTAGATGAACTTATTGCTGTAACTAATATATATTCGCATACTGATCGCATTAAATCATACCAATTATTTGCTGAAATAATGAATGAAATTAATAATGAGAAATAGTCTATTTTTCTATTAATCTATTTTACTCATAATTAGAAACCCAATTAACTAAAGTAATTTTAGCGAATTGGGTTTTATTATTGTTTTGTTAAAAAACATACTATCTAGTATGTTTTTTTATAACTTTAAGGCATGGATCAAAGAATAAAGTCTGAACATACACGACATTTAATCATCGAGAAGTCTTTTTTACTGTTCTATGAAAATGGTTTTAAAACTACTAGTGTTGATACGATTATGAAAGCTACAAAGCTTACTAAAGGTGCTTTTTATCATCATTTTAAAAATAAATCTGAGATAGGCCATGCCGTTATTGCACAAAAAGTGCAAAAGCGAATTCATGATAGTATGATTAAACCGCTTTATGAAAATAAAAATGCTATTGAACTTTTAAAGACAACATTTTCAAACCGATTAAAATCGTTCTCTTCATTTGAGAAAGAACATGGTTGCCCTGCAAATAATTTGATAAATGAGATTGGTGATACAGAAGAAGGTTATCAACTTGCCTTAAAAGAAATTATAAATGACTGGAAAAAAGCCTTAATTCTTCTTATTGAAAAAGGAAAAAAAGAAAATGAGATAAAGAAAAATATCAATAGCGAAGCTACTGCGATATATCTGATAAGCTCTTTTGAAGGTGTTAGGGGTATTCGAAAACTATATAAAGATGATACAATTCTTGATACATACATAACAGGACTCACACATTATATAGAACAATTAAAAAAATAAAATTGCAATATGAGTAACGACAACAAAAACAGAAGAAATTTTATAAAAAAAGGAGCCATTTTAGGAATGACTGGCATGGCTTTGCCAAATAACATGTTTGCTAATAAAACGGCAACAACTATAAACACAAATACATTTGATATGAATATAAGACCTAAAGTATTATTTTTTGACGTAAACGAAACTTTACTTGATTTAACAACAATGAGAAAAAGTGTTGGTGAAGCATTAGGTGGAAGAGAAGATCTATTATCGCTTTGGTTTACAACCATGCTACAGTATTCATTAGTAAACACGGTTGCAAGACAGTATGATGACTTTGCTGTTATTGGTACTGCTGCATTACAAATGGTAGCTGCTAATCATGACATTACACTAAGTGAAGAAAAAGCAAAAACAGCTATTGTAACCCCTTTACGTTCAATCCCTGCACATCCTGAAGTTAAAGATGCATTGAAAGCTTTAAAAGCTGACGGTTATAAACTAGTTTCATTTACGAACTCTTCAAACATAGGTGTTAAAACTCAATTTGAAAATGCTGGTTTAATTGAATTATTTGATGAAAGATTGAGCATTGAAGATATAGGTAAATACAAACCAGATGCGGATGCTTACCAATGGGCGGCACGTAAATTGGAAGTACAACCTAATGAGTGTTTTATGATTGCTGCACACGGCTGGGATATTGCGGGAGCAGTTTGGGCAGGATGGCGCGCTGCTTTTATCAGCAGACCAGGTGCACAACTTTATCCGTTAGCTCCAAAACCAGAAATGAATGAATCTGACTTGAAAAAGATTGCTGAAAAGTTAATCTCTCTGAAAAAATAGTAGTTATTAAATAATAATTTTTGATAAACCATTAAATAGCATAGAATGAGAATAGGAATTTTAGGATTAGGTGGGATCGGCGGCTTTATTGGAGCCAAACTTGTTGAAAATTACAAAGACAACCCAGAAATTAAAATCGTTTTCATCTCTCGTGGAGCAACAAAAACCGCTATTTTAAACAATGGCTTATCATTAAATTCTGGAGGTGAGACAGTTAATATAAAACCTAATTTAGTAAGTGATAACTCAACAGAAATTAGAGTTTTAGATATTTTAATTATTACTACAAAAGCTTATTCACTTACAAATGTGATAGAGCAATATAAAGATTGTATTAGCGACGAAACAGTTATTATACCTTTACAAAATGGGGTAAACTCTAAAGATGTTATTGTTGAGAATAGTGATATTGAAGCTACAAATATTCTTGAAGGTTGTATTTATATAGCTTCAAACATATCTGAGCCAGGTGTTGTTAATCACGTTGGTGGACCCGGTAAAATAGTTTTTGGTAACAGTGATGACAAAGATTTTTATTGGGTACAAGAACTTTTAGAAAAAGGCGGTTTAACTATTAAATACACCAAAAGCATTAAAGAGGTTTTATGGAAGAAATTCTTATTTGTATCTCCACTTGCTACTATGACCACAGCACTGAATGTAACTTTTGGTGAAGTACTTGATAGTGATGAATTAATGGCTACTCTTAAAAGTTTAATGATTGAAGTACAACAACTCGCCAACAAATTTGAAGTAACTATTACAAATGAAAATATTGAAGAGTCATTAGCAATGCTTTCAAATTTTCCTTCAAATTCAAAATCTTCTTTACAATTAGATTTTGAACAAAAAAATGAGAAAAATGAGAAATCTATTTTTGTAGATTATGTTATTAACAACGCAAATAAATACGGCATTAGTGTTGAATATTACAAAACAATGAATACAAAAATAAGCGCTAATAATTAACGCTTATTTTCTTTTACTCTTGAATAAGTTCAAAAGCGATAAACTGATTTAGTTGTGGCGTAATTGAACTAAAATTATTATCTGAAACCACAACAATTGATTTGTTTCCATTTTCTAAATCTGGACCAAATGTTATTCCTTCAATATTATCAACAATATGATCATCTCCCCCCGATATTGTTGATAATTGCGATCGAATATATTCAAAATCTAACACCAATGTTTTTTCTACTGCGGTATATGAAGCATCTGATAAAGCTGCTATTTCTGAAACATCAGTAGCGTTAGAACTATCTACATCATAAATTTTTAAAGTAATACCTCCATCAGTTGTTCCTGTTGTAAAAGAACGCTCCATTACTAAAAATTTATGCTCTTCATACTGCAAAATATCAGTAACACCATTTACAGTAAACACCCCAGAATCAGAATCTACTTTTCTAGCAACTTTATCCAATTCGTAAGCAATTTGTGTTTGAAAAGTTCCTGTAGCTTTATCAATATATAAAAAACGTACTGGAGAATCAGTCTCATTTTCAAAAACTGGTTCTTCTCCATCTTGTATTAAAGGTAATTCTGTAGCCACCCAATAACCAGTATCATCATAGCTTAATGACAAACCTTCAAAAACTCCGTTTGCTCTTGGCCCCGCTGAAGCAGTGGCATCAGCTTGAAAAATTGAAGGTATTTCAAATTCGTTCAAAAATGTACCATCTATGTTAGCCGTTCTAACAAAAGGATTTAAACCATCATTTGCATAACCTTCACTAGACCAAACTATACTGTTTGTGGCAACATCATAAATTATAGATTCTGGATCAGCCATATTAGCCTCAAAAGAATTCCCCTCTTTATCTAATAATTCAATTTGAGCAGTAATTTCAACACTTGAAAAACTATTAGCATCAAAAATCAATTCAGCCTTATAATACCTTATTGGACTAACATGACTATCACAAATCAAATAATATGCACCATTTTTATAATCAATACCCGACAAACCACCGACAAGTTCACCATTAAACATTTCACCATCAGGTATAATTTGTTCGCCAATAAATTTTAGTGATAGCGTTTTAGCTTCACTAATAACCTCTTCATCTATAGGAAGTTCAGTAACTAAGTCATCAACCACATCTTTTTCTGTCTTACTACTACTGTCACATGAAAATACTCCTAGACTAATTACTACAATAAAAAAATACTTCAACATCACTCCTCTTTTTTAGGTTTGTAAGGTATAGAATTTCTTAGTTAAATTCTAAAATTATAATAACAACAAATAAACTTTCAATAATTACTGAAAGTTTAAAAACTTTAATATACATTTGTATTATGGAATTTGAAGAAGCAAAAATAAAATTTATTAATACTTGGGGTAGTTTAGGTACACTGTGGGGTATTAACAAAGCAATGGCACAAATACAAGCTTTGTTATTTATTGCAACAAAACCACTTTCTACAGAAGAAATTATGGCAGAGCTTCAAATATCCAGAGGAAATACAAGCATGAACGTACGCCAGCTTATTGAATGGGGAATTGTAACAAAAGAACTAATACCTGGTGAACGAAAAGAGTATTTTTCAACGGAAAAAGATGTACAGGAATTAGCGCGTGTGATAGCTAAAGAACGGAGCAGAAGAGAGATACAACCAGTTATAAAAACGCTAAAAGAAGTATCATCAATTAAAGACGATGGTACTCAAAAAACAAAAGAATTAATTAAACAAACTAAAGCTTTACATGAATTAGCTGAAACAGCTGATACTATGCTTAACAAACTTGTAAGTCAAAATCAAAATTGGTTGACTAAATCATTACTTAAAATGTTTAAATAAAAAAATTTAAAATATACTTTCAATATTTTCTGAAACTTTAAAAATATTAAAATTATGAAATATCATATTCCAAATTGGATAATTATTCTTGGTGGTTTAGGTCAAATTTTTACTGCATTAATTTACCCCTATATAAGACATAAAGTTTTTGATTGGTATACTGATGTAAAAAAATTAAAACCTTTAAACCAAGAGATTGCAAAAACCTATGGTAGGTATATTCAAGGTTTAAATTTTTCATTTGGCTTAATTGCTATTTTGTTGACAGCTGAGCTACAAAACGGAAGTAAGCTCGCTATAGCAATAACAACACTAATAGCGGCTTATTGGATTGGAAAAGTAGCAACACAAATAGCATATTACCCTATGTATGAAATTCCTAAAAAAATGATTTTTAAAATTGGCGGGTACTTTATGAATCTACTCTTTACAATTTTTGCACTAGTGTATACTTGGCTATTAATAAGCAATTGCTTTCAATATTTTAATCTATAAAACTTATCAACTATGGAAACCACAGCAATAAATATTTCTAAAAATTTAGACAGAATAGCTAACGAGAATAACATTGAAATGACTGATTTTTACAATGAAGCTACCGAAGATTATGAGTTTTGGAGTAAAGATTTTAATATGCATTTTGGATATCATATTCCTTTTAAAACAAATATTTTTAAAAGAGATGCTATGCTTAATGAAATGAATAAGCAAGTAATAAAAAGATTATGTATTAATAACAGACCAGCAATACTTGCCGATTTAGGATGCGGTATGGGTGGCACTATGCGTTATGCTTTAAAAAGCAATGAGTACTTAACTGCTTTTGGTGTTACACTATCTGATTTTCAAGTAAAAAAAGGAAATGAGTTATTAAAAAATAAAAATGGGATTATTCTTAAAGAGAATTATAATATAACCTCATTTAAAGCCAATCATTTTGATGCAGCAACAGCAATAGAAAGTTTTTGTCATTCAGGTCATAGTAAAAATTCATTTAAAGAAGCTTTTAGAATATTAAAGCCCGGAGGAAAATTAGTCATTGCCGATGCATTTTTGAAGAAAGATGAAAACGAATTATGTTACGGTGGTGCATATGCTTATAAAAAACTATGTAATCATTGGAGCCTAGAACGCTTAGGGAATATTGAAAATGTAACCACTACATTAAAAAGTATTGGTTTTTCAAAAGTTAATATAGAAGATATTTCTTTTAAAGTTGCCCCTTCAGTATTGCATGTGCCATTTGCAATAATTGGTTTTACATTAAAAAAATTTTTTAAAAATCAAGGCTTAAAATTAGAAAGTTTGCACAACCTAAAAGGCTCATTTTTTGCATTATTATCTGGTTTACATATGCAAAGTTTTGGCTATTACGTAATCACTTGCACCAAATAAAAAAAAACAAAAAGCTATTGAAAGTTATTTTTCTTCTTCAATAGCTTTTTTAAAAGCTAAATAACCTCCTAAAAGATCAACTACTGAAAAACCTAAAGAATCAATTTTTTTAGATGCTTTAGCACTTCTTCTACCTGATTTACAGTACACAAATACTTTTTTATCTTTTGAAACCCGTGAATTTACTTGAGCTACAAAATTTTCGTCAAACAAATTAATATTCAACGCATTAGGCAAATGGCCTTCTTCAAATTCCTCAGGTGTTCTAACATCAAGAAGTGTTACATTTTGAATATCATTTTGTGAAACTTCTGTGATAGGTTTTGTTTTTATTTGTGAATATCCAAATTGGATAAACAACATAAATACTAAGATATTGTGATACTTCATAAAATTGACTTAAACGTTAAAATTACAATATTTTGTTTTCAAAAAAATAAGTAAATTTGAAAAGATATAAAACTCATATGACCTCTCATACTTTAAATCCTGATATTTGGGTTGACCAATATGCAGATTACTTATTCAATTATGCCGTTGGTAGAGTTAGCGACGCTGAAATTGCCAAAGATATTGTTCAAGAAACTTTTTTAGCTGGTTTAAAATCTGCTAAAAATTTTAAAGGGGACGCCTCTGAACGTACATGGCTCATTGCAATTTTAAAAAGAAAGGTCATAGATCATTATCGAAAAATAAACTCAAACAAAGGCAAAGCTGAAGTTAGGATGTCTTACAGTTCTAATGTTGATAGCGAAGGTGATTGGCTTGAAGAACAAGTTGCAGACCCATTTAGTCTATTAGAAAATGATGAAATTGAAAATGAAGAGTTAGGCTTAGCTATTCAAGATTGTATTGTTAAATTACCAAAAAAACAAGCACTCGTTTTTCAAATGAAAACTATTCAAGGTATAAGTACTGAAGATATTTGTAATGAACTAGGAATAAATCCGTCAAACTTATGGGTAATGATCCATAGGTCTAGGGGGGCGCTAATGGATTGCCTTAATAAAAATTGGTTCAGCATATGAATTCTTGTGAAAAAGCAGCTATTATTTGTAATAAATCACAATACAATGAAGCTACATTTATTGAAAAAATTAAATTAAAACTTCACATACTTATTTGTGATAAGTGCCTTAAGTTTTCTAAGAAAAATGGAGAACTTACTAATCTTTGTGATAAAGCGAAATTAAAAAGTCTTTCTATAAATGAGAAAGAAGCATTAAAAGAGAAATTAAAAAATATTGATGATAAATTTTAGGAATTTGGTCATAGTTGCAATATAGTTATGTGCAAAATAATTAACCAAAATATTGGAATTGCTTCTACCCAAAAAGAAGCAAAATATTTTTTTTGATCTCTTCTTGTAAAAAACATTAAAAAACCTAAGCTTAAGAAAAGTGTCCCTTTTCCTATAATATCAATAATTAATATTTCCTCTTTTAAGAAAGTAAGGGTGTAAAAAACTATGGTTGTAAAAGAACCGAATAAAATAGTTTTTGTTACGCCATATCGCTGTGGAAGGGTCCTAAGTGAAGGGTTGTCATAAGCCAAATCACGAATTTCAAACGGCACTAGTAAAATTAGCACTAGTAAAAAACGTTGTAAACTTTCTATTAAAATATCTCTTGAAATTGGCGTTAATGATTCTACAGCAGGAAGTATTACTGTAGCTCCAGCCCATACAAAAGCAACAATAAAAATTTTTAAACCACCTAAACTTCTTAAGTTTTTAGCTTTTGGTAACACTGGTATTGCATACAGAGCTGTCATTATAACTACAACAGCCATAAAGATCAATGCGTTTTTATGTAAAAAAAACACATGATACATAGCAATCACTAAAGCAATGATACTAACTATTTGAATTTTTTTATGATTTTTATTTGAAACCATAACGTACTTTTTAGCCTCAACACCATATTTAACAAAATTGTAAGCCGCAACAGTACCAAAAAAAACAAAATAATTTAAATGATAATCAAGTTCAATATTTAAAAGTATATCTGTAGCATATAATAATGACAGTACTGATAATGCGACATGAAAACTAGCATCTAAATAAAAATTAAAAAGCTGTTTTATTACCTTCATACCGCTAAAATAAGTAAACTGTTCATAAACTCTATTTTAAGTTAAAAACTTTAGCTCCTAGGCTCTTTAAATTGAATAAAAAAACGATAATTAATCGTTATTTTTGCTTGACTAAATTTACGAAAAATTACTTGCTTAATGAAGACAGACGTTTTTGCATTGCGCCACATCGGTATAAGAGAAGAAGACCTTCAACATATGTTAAAAACAGTTGAAGTTGATGATCTTGATCAATTAATATTTGAAACAATTCCTGACGATATTCGTTTGAAAAAACCCTTAAACTTAAACAAAGCTTTAAGCGAATATGAATTTTCAAATCACCTACAAGAACTTGCTAATAAAAATAAAGTTTTTAAAACTTATATAGGCTTAGGATACCATGAAAGCTTAACACCCGCAGTAATTAAAAGAAATATTCTTGAAAACCCAGGTTGGTATACTGCTTATACACCGTATCAAGCAGAAATAGCGCAAGGTAGGCTCGAAGCTTTACTTAATTTTCAGACAATGGTTTGTGACCTTACGGGTATGGAGTTAGCAAATGCATCACTTTTAGATGAAAGTACTGCTGCCGCTGAAGCTATGACTATGCTTTTCGAAGTTCGAAGTAGAGAACAGAAAAAAAGTAATATTGTTAAGTTTTTTGTTTCTGAAGAAATACTACCACAAACATTGTCATTATTACAAACAAGGTCAACACCTTTAGGCATAGAACTTGTAGTTGGCAATCATGAAGATTTTGATTTTAGTACTGATTTTTACGGAGCTATTTTACAATACCCTGGTAAACATGGTCAAGTAAATGATTATGCTAGTTTTGTATCTCAAGCAAATAAAAACAATATAAAAGTTGCTGTTGCTGCTGATATTTTAAGTTTAGTATTACTGACACCTCCTGGTGAATTTGGTGCTGATGTTGTGGTAGGTACAACACAACGTTTTGGTATTCCATTAGGTTATGGTGGGCCACACGCTGCTTTTTTTGCTACAAAGGAGACTTATAAAAGAAATATTCCTGGTCGTATAATCGGTATTACAAAAGATACTGATGGCAACCCTGCATTACGTATGGCATTACAGACTAGAGAACAACATATAAAAAGAGATAAAGCCACTTCGAATATTTGTACAGCTCAAGTTTTACTAGCTGTTATGGCAAGTATGTATGCCGTATATCACGGACCTAAAGGCCTAAAGTATATTGCAAATAAAGTTCATACCACTACTGTTACTTTAGCTAATGCTTTAGAGAAAGTTGGTTTATACCAAATCAATTCTTCTTATTTTGATACTATTGTTATTAAAGCTAATGCAATTAAGGTAAAAGAGTTAGCAGAAGGTCAAAAAGTAAACTTTTTATATATTGATGATGAAACAATCGCAATTTCTGCTAACGAAGCTACTTCAATAAATGATGTAAAACAGATTGTTGCTATATTTTCTAAAGCTTTAGGTAAGAATGATTTTATAATTGAAGAACTACTAGAGAACAATACTATTCTTAATGGAGTAACAAGAACAAGTCCTTTCTTAGAAAACGAAGTATTCAACTCGTATCATTCTGAAACAGAAATGATGCGTTATATTAAAAAACTAGAGCGTAAAGATTTAGCATTAAATCATTCAATGATTTCATTAGGTTCTTGTACCATGAAATTAAATGCGGCTTCTGAAATGTTACCACTGAGTAATGCAAATTGGGGTAACATTCACCCTTTTGCACCTATTGATCAGGCCGAAGGTTATCAATTAATGCTTAAAGAGCTTGAAAAAGACTTAAATATAATTACTGGTTTTGCTGGCACATCATTACAACCAAATTCTGGTGCTCAAGGTGAATATGCTGGTTTAATGGTTATTAGAGCATATCATGAATCTAACAATGAAGCGCATAGAAACATCTGTTTAATCCCTGCTTCGGCACACGGTACCAATCCTGCATCAGCAGTAATGGCAGGTATGAAAGTAGTAGTTACCAAAACTGATGACAAAGGTAATATTGATGTTACTGATTTAGAAGACAAAGTTGTTAAATATTCTGATAATCTTGCTGCTTTAATGGTAACTTACCCTTCAACTCACGGAGTTTTTGAATCATCAATAAAACACATTACTAAACTTATTCATGATAACGGTGGTCAAGTGTATATGGATGGTGCAAATATGAATGCACAAGTAGGACTTACAAACCCTGCTACAATTGGTGCTGATGTTTGTCACCTAAATCTACACAAAACATTTGCTATACCGCATGGTGGAGGTGGTCCAGGTGTTGGTCCTATCTGTGTAGCACCTCAACTCGTACCATTTTTGCCAAGTAACCCTGTAATAAAAACAGGAGGAGAACAAGCAATTTCGGCAATTTCTGCAGCTCCTTGGGGTAGCTCTTTAGTATGCTTAATATCTTACGGATACATAAAAATGTTGGGAGAAAAAGGATTGAAAAACTCTACTATAAATGCCATTTTAAATGCTAATTATATTAAAAATCGATTAAAGGGCAGCTATGATGTGTTGTATACTGGCGAAAAAGGTAGAGCGGCTCATGAAATGATTATCGATTGCCGACCATTTAAACAAAAAGGCGTTGAGGTTACTGACATTGCTAAACGATTAATGGATTATGGTTTTCATGCTCCAACAGTATCATTCCCTGTTGCAGGAACTTTAATGATAGAGCCTACAGAAAGTGAAGGTTTAACAGAATTAGATCGTTTTTGTGATGCAATGATTGCCATAAGAAAAGAAATTAATGATGTAACTGATACCAGTGACACTGACAATATTTTGAAGAATGCACCGCACACTTTAAAAATGCTTACAGGTAGCACATGGGACTTTCCATACACTAGAGAAAAAGCTGCTTTTCCATTAGATTATGTATCTGAAAATAAATTTTGGCCATCAGTAAGAAGAGTTGATGATGCCTATGGAGATCGTAATTTAATGTGTACTTGTGCTCCAATTGAAGCCTACGTAGAAAATTAAAAACCTCAATAAAATTAACAGTTATACCCGCTTTTTTCATTAAAAAGCGGGTGTTTATTTTTAATAGATTTCACTATACACCTAACTGAACATCGTTAAAATTATTATGCACGCATAACAACTATGCTTTAAATTCATACATTTATATATAATTACTCGAAGAATAAAAAAATGAAAATTGGAATTACTGGAACAGGTTCATATATACCTTCTGTTTTAACTAAGAATGATAGTTTTTTAAACCACAACTTTTTAAATAACGACGGTTCTACATTTGCTTATACAAATGATATTATCATAGAAAAATTTAAAGCCATAACTGGCATAGCTAACCGAAGGTATGTAACTGATGATTTGAACACTTCCGATATTGCTTTTTTTGCAGCTGAAAAGGCTATTGCTGATGCAAATATTGATAAAGAAACTCTAGATTATATTATTGTTGCTCATAATTTTGGTGATGTTGATCATGGCCAAAATCAAGGAAATACATTACCTAGTTTGGCAACAAGAGTTAAGCATCTTCTAAAGATCAAAAATCCTAAATGTGTAGCTTACGATATTCTCTTTGGTTGCCCTGGTTGGGTACAAGGAATAATACAAGCTAATGCATTCATAAAAAGTGGTATTGCAAAAAAATGTTTAGTCATTGGTGCTGAAACCTTATCAAGAGTTGTTGATGATTACGATAGAGATACTATGATTTATTCTGATGGTGCAGGCGCTACTATTCTTGAAGCAACAGAAAGTGACGGTGAAATTATCGCCCATGCATCAGAAACATATGCTTATGATGAAGCCAATTATTTATTCTTTGGAAAATCATATGCTAAAGACGATACATCAGGCACAAAGTACATAAAAATGTTTGGCCGTAAAATTTATGAATTTGCGGTTACAAATGTTCCTAAAGCCATGAAAGAATGTTTAGATAGTAGTGGTATTGACATTCAAGAAGTTAAAAAAATATTTATTCATCAGGCAAATGAAAAAATGGATGAAGCTATAGTAAAACGTTTTTACAAAGCCTATAGTTTACCAATGCCTGAAGGAGTTATGCCAATGAACATTAAAGATTTAGGAAATAGCTCTGTAGCCACCGTTCCTACCCTATTTGATATGGTAAGACATGGAAAATTAGAAAACCAGAGTATTACAAAAGGAGATGTTGTTATATTTGCAAGTGTTGGCGCAGGTATGAATATAAACGCCATAGTTTATAGATATTAACACACTTTTTAATGTACGAAAATAATTTTCCGAGTAAGCGTTTTAAACATACATTACAATTTCTTGAAAAACATATTACAACTGAGCATTCAATTTTAGATTTAGGTGTTGAAAATCCTTTTTCAAAAATAATGACAGAAAAAGGATATGCTGTTGAAAATACAAAAGGAGAAGATTTAGACCTCAATTTTTCATCAGTATTAAACTCTAATGCCCAGGTAGTTACTGCTTTTGAAATATTTGAACATCTGATAGCACCTTTTAATGTTTTAAGGGAAATAAAAGCTAATAAATTGGTCGCTAGTATACCTATGCGTTTATGGTTTTCACCTGCTTACCAAAGCAAGACTGATAAATGGGACAGACATTATCATGAGTTTGAAGATTGGCAGTTTGATTGGCTTTTAGAAAAAGCTGGTTGGAAAATAATTGATCGCGAAAAGTTTACCAATCCTACAAAAAAAATAGGTGTAAGACCTTTACTTAGAAAGTTTACACCTAGATATTATATTGTTTATGCTGAAAAAATATAAAAAAGCCTTTCCGAGCATTTATGGCCAAATACTCAAAAAAGCAATTTTCAACTGAAATTAATATTTTAATTAAAATGCCTCAAGCTCTCTTAATTTTATTAAAGCTTCAGATTTTGAGTTAACATTTAACTTCAAATAAATATTTTGAATATGAAAATTAACTGCACTTGCCGTAATAAATAAGCTTTCAGCAATAGATTTATAAGTACCACCTTGGCTTAAAAAATCAATAATTTGATTTTCTCTTTTTGAGAATGATGCATAATTTTTACGCTGAAACATTGCCATTATTTTTTTTGCGATATCACTACTTATAGCCGCTCCTTCTTCTTTGACGCCCTCTAAGGCACTATAAAGCCTATGCTCGTTGATTGGTTTAGATAAATAACCATTTGCACCATTTTTAAAAGCTTTTTTTACTAGTTCAAAATCATTATTTGTACTTAACATTACCACTTTTACACTTGGGTCTAATTTCTTAAATTGATGTATAGCCTCAATACCGTCGACATCAGCTCCGGCAACTTCTGTTAGTATTATATTTGGTTGTACTTCATTATAATGTAATAACGCTCCATTAACTGAAGTATACATACCAGCTAATGAATAATCTACATAATTATTGAAATAGGTTTGATAATTTTGGTGAAAACTTAGATCACTATCTATTACCATAATTTTAAGGTTACTTGATTTCATAATGTGGGGGATTTGGTCACTATCACAACTACACTAAAATAGCATGACAACAACATTAATAATAAAATAAATTACTTAAAATCAAGACAATAGAATCTAAGGTCAGCATCGAACAAAACGCTAACTAAAGAAAATAATATACTACAGCACATATAAAGATATTGGACCGATACCTTTTTATGACTTGCTATAAAATTAGATTATTTATTGTCTTTGATTTACAAAAACTATTGATCTATTTAAAAGTTAAAGGGATTAACTTGATCAATATTATCTTTAAAAAGTTCTAAAGATTTTTTCTTTTTTAGAAAAAGAATTTGGGATTCTTTTTTTAGGTTTCGAGGGGTAAGATTTTTCATAATTTGGGGTTTTGGGGTTTTGGGTTAAAATTCTGTAATTTTTTACTATACGCTCTTTTTGTAATTAATTATTAAACTGTTTACTATTAAATTTAATTGGTCTTATTAATATTAGTAACAAGACTTATTATCTATTTAATATTGAATAAAATTAATAAAATAGTCGTATTCTCAAAACAAAAAAGGTAAGTTTTTTCTTACTGATATATTTTTTGAAGAAAATACGTACGTAGTTCATCTATACAGCAAAGCTATACAACGGCTTATAGATGAAATTCAAAGGCTTACCGTTCATCGAAAAGTTTTTAGGCAAAATCTTAAAATCCCAAAAATTCGCTAAAAAACATCTAAATAGCTAAATACTATTATTGACGTTCTAGCGAATTTTTACCAAACCAACCTAATTAATTAGTTCCCATAACACTAATTAAATTCATAAATATTATTATTACTAATCTTCATACATATTTGATGCTGTAGCAGTGCCAAGGTTATCAACTTGCATAATCCACTTTTCATCGTTGTATTTCCCATTTAAATTAGTTCCATAAGCCATTTCTGCATCTTGTCTAAAATCAAAATCTGCCAAGTAAACATAGTATAAACCGTTTTCTTTATTGTAGAACTGCTTAGCGTTTAAGCCTTTCTTCTTTAAATTGTCCATAAAAGCAGTTAAATACTTTTTAGTCTTATACACATTTGCAATTACATAATAACCTGATTTTACCCCAATAATATCAGATTGATTAAGCACTTTTATTGGTAATTTCTCATATACCTTAGTTGGTGCATTGTTTTTAGTGTTATTCAAAGTGTAAGACTTTTTGTTTCCTTGATTAGATGCAATTGTAGAACTAGCCCCCTGCTCTTTCTCTTTTGCACTCTTAATCTCGTTTTTCAAGATGCGTACTATAGCTTCAAATCTTTGATCAAATTCTTCATTTCTAGCAGCTTCAATAGAATCTTGTCTTAATAAGATTTCATCTAAAATTAAGCTGTTACGGTATGCCAATGAATTATGATCTTCAGTAACATTAGTATCATTGCTAGCAACTCCAACCCCAGAGTTTCTGCTAGGCATAGATCTAGTGCCTCTTCTTCTCTTTTTATGTGTTTTCGGCGTACTCTTTTCAATTGGTTCTGTAGAAATAGTTTCTTTTACTTCTGGTTGTACTTCTTCTATATCATTACTTTGCTTTTTTTCTTCCATTAACCTTAATATCTGCTCTTCATAGTTTCTAATGATAGCGTCAACTTTACTATCTTGAGAACTATCAGCATAATCTGCTAAGGTTTTCTTGTTATTTTTAAATGTATATGCTACAGATATTTCGTGGTTCCATCCTAAATCAGCCTCTTCTTCAACAACATCTTTCTCCATTAAATATCCTAAAGACATTTTATTACTTAAGTTAAATCCAAAACCCATTGATAAACCATATTCATCATCTAACGTAGTTTGTAACCAACCAAATTCAGGCATTTCTAAGACAACAGAACCTACATAAGCAATACTATTATTTTCACTACCACTAATTTGTAATAATGGTGTTAAACGTGCATTAGCAAACAAACCTCTTGTTGCGCCAAACATATGAGTGTATTGTACTGATGCCTGTACGCTTTGTGTAGAAAAATTTGTTAAAAATTCATTTGTTGTTTGATTATACTTGAATAAATCTTGCGCATAAACACTAAAGTCAAATTTACCTACTGACAATGTTACTCCTGGTTGAATAGCAATTTTACTTTGCTTTTCGGCATTTGCTAAAGCAGGATCGCTCGGATCTGCCACCACACGGTTACTATCTAAACCATCACTAAAATATGTTACATTAGTACCAAAAGTTAAAGAACTATTGCTACTTAATTGAACTGCAGTTGCATAGTTGGCATTAAACCCAAACTCTTGAACAACACCAGACCACTGACTGTAAACACCTAAACCTAAAGCCGTATGATCATTTAATTTATTACTAAAACCTATAAAGTAGTTTTGATTATTATCATCAAAAGTCGTGTATTGGTTTCTATGTAAAATATTAATGTATGACTTGTTTTCTCTAACCAATGAGAATGTAGGGTTAATTAAAAACCTGTTAAAAAACAATTGGTTATGGTATGTAGTCTTAGTACTAAAATCTGAAGCTGTTTCTTGCGCAAATATAGTTTGCATACTAAACAATAATCCTAAAGCAAGTAGTATGAAAAATTTATTCGACTGTGGGGCTGCGTTGTTCATGATTACAAATTTTAATGTGAGAATGTATTTTATAATTACCAGTTATAGTTGTGGGGCAAAAATTTCTGGTTTATTTATCTTCAAAAACTGATGTTGAATATTTAATATTAGCATCCATATTTAAAGCCTCAAGACTGTTATAATCTTTACGGTTATCATTTGATTTAGAGTATGCATAGCTAACCTTTTCAGCTACACCATTATCTTTACCTCTATTCAGTTGTACATAACCTACACCTTTTTCATTCATTATATCTAGTGAAAAATCATCTTGATTACTATTGATGGGACTTCCAAGGTTGACACTCCAGCCAACCTTGTTCTTTGCTACTTCAGCCAAATAGACATCTAGTCCCCCATAACCTTTATGTCCATTTGATGCGAAGAATAGCGATGTCCCTCCCACAATATTTGGATACAAATCGTCCTCATTTGTATTCACTTTTTTACCTAAATTTTTAGCTACACCAAAACTTCCATCTCTTTTAATATCAGCAACGTAGATATCAAACTTACCAAAGCTACCAGGCATATCAGAAGCAAAAAACAATCTTTTACCATCTTCGGAAATTGCGGGGTGCATTGAAGATGAATTCGTAGGACTAAGTGCAACCTCAGCAACGGTTTGCCACTCTCCTGCTCTTTTTTCTGCTTTAAATATTTTATGAACTGTTTCTTTTTTAGAAAACACCCCGTATAAAGGCTTAATCTTTACTGCTTTAGTGTAGTATGCAGTTCTACCGTCAGGTGTTACAGCAATTTGGGCTGTATTTTCATTCATCTTTTTTGATGTCTTTTTAACTTCATTAGCAACAAATGCTTCTAAGTCTTCTGTTGAAAAACTATTACCAGCATCTAATGGCTTAAATTTTGAAGGTTTTTTAACTTTATAATCAGATTTCATTTCTGCTAACCAATCACCAGTATCTTTGCTGTTACCAAATACTGTATTACTTACCACTTGCTTTGCATAATTGAAACGTTTGTAATAACCTTCACTAATTGTATCATCATTATTCATTTCAAATAATTTCATATACCAGTATACTGAAGCTTCATAATTTTCACTTAAGAAATTTGCATTACCTAAATCTTCATATATTTCTTTTTCTTTATAGCCCAATTTTTTAAGCTCTAAATAGTTCTGTTCTCTTTTTTCTCTCTCAATAATCTCTGCTCTTGTTAATGAAGCTTTGTGAGAATTTTGTGCTAAAATAGCTGTATTACAGCTTGTAATAAATGCTATTAAAATCATGGGATACTTAAATAGGTTTTTCATAATAATATCGATAAAGGGGTTAATATCTGGGACAAAATTCACTAAATATTTCTGAGTAATCCCTATTAATATTTCATAGGTTTTATCACAAAAAGTGTATTTCATCGAAAAAATACACCTTTAAGCGGATATTTTAACAAAAAACAGCCTAAAACTGAGCAAAAAACTGGTGATTTTTAAATTAATTTCATCGATTATACACAAAAACAGTTGTTTCATATATATCTTTGATTTTTTATATAAATATGGACTATTATATCATTATTCCCGCGCACAACGAAGAAGCTTTTTTAGAAGGTGCTTTAAATACTATTTTATCGCAAACGCTTGCTCCAAAAAAAGTAATATTAGTTAATGACAATTCTACTGATTCTACCGAAGCTATTATGGATAAGTTTATTGAAAAAGCTTCTTTTTTCAATAAACTAAACACTACTTCTTCAACAGAACATATGCCAGGAAGTAAAGTTATTAATGCCTTTAATAAAGGGTTAAACCTACTTGATGATAATTTTGACTTTATTGTAAAGCTTGATGCTGACATTCTTTTACCTGATAATTACTTTGAAACTATAGCTACAACTTTTAAATTAAATAAAAACGCAGGTGTTGTTGGTGGCTTTATTTATGAGAAAAACAAAAAAGGAGAATGGAAACTTAACCACCCAATGAACAAAGATCATGTTAGAGGTGCTTTTAAAGCATATTCTAAAAAATGTTTTAAAAGTATTGGTGGTTTAAAAAATGCTATGGGTTGGGACACTGTAGATGAACTTTTAGTTCAGTACCATGGATATAAAATAGTTACACTTGATAATTTACATGTAAAACATTTACGCCCAATAGGTGGTGCTTACAATAAAAAAGCAAAACTATTACAAGGTAAAGCTATGTACACTATGCGCTATGGCTATTTAATTACACTTATAGCTTCAATTAAAATGGCAGTTAAGCAAGGAAAAACAAATGCTTTTTTTGATAATATGAATGGTTTTAAAAAAGCTAAGAAAGAAAAAGCCCTCTATCTAGTTACACCAGAAGAGGGCCAATATATTCGCAACCTTCGTTGGAAGGGTATTAAAAAGCAAATTTTTTAATTATTTTATAACCTTGCTAATTGGGTTACCTGTTGTTCCACTAGGAAATTCAACACCCAACAATGATGCTATAGTTGGTGCTATATCAGGAATTTCGGTACGCTCATAAGTCTCCCCTTTATTTATTCCTTTACCAAAAAACAATAATGGAACATGTGTATCATAAGAGTAAGCAGAACCATGTGTTGATCCTGTTGTTGAATAACTAATATAATCTGGCTTATAAACTAAAAGCACATCACCTGATCGTTCTTGGTTGTACCCCATTTGCAGTATTGAAGGTATTCCTTTAGTATATTCATTATTCCACATTTGCTCACCTGTGTAAACTCTATTACAAATACCATACGACATAATTTCTTTGGCCAATTGCTCTTCAATCTCACTCAACGATAAATCTAAGTTTTTTACAATTTTATGATCTAAAAATATTTGACCATTTGAAATGTTTTTAACAATGTCAGTAGTTCCATAATTATATTTTACGAACTCATCTAACTTTGCTTTTATTTGATTATTATCAACATAACCCGCAGGTACTTTTTGATCTTTTAAATAAGAAGGCACATCAACAGCTCCGTGATCTGCCGTTAAAAAAACGGTGTATTCACCTTTACCTACTTTTTCATCTAAAGTATTTAAAATTCTTTGTAAATCAACGTCAAGCCTTATATAAGTGTCTTCTATTTCTTTAGAGTTTACACCAAATTTATGCCCTACATAATCGGTACTTGAAAAACTAATTGCTAGAAAATCTGTAATAGCATCAGTTCCTAATTTTTCACCTTCTAAAGCAGCCAAAGCAAAATCAGCAGTAATACTATTACCATATGGTGTCGCCTTAATAATATCAAACTGACCATTTTCTTCCCATAAGGCCGGTAAATCATGCGGAAATGCAGAATTAGCTTCACCTTTAAAAAGCCCTTCGTAAGCATTAGAATCTAAACCACTATCCGTATAACTTGCAATGTTTTTTAAAGTATTCCAAGGTTTTTTATAGCCTTCTGCCACATTAGAATTATTAAAGTCTTTCACCCATTTTGGTAATTCATTCATATAAAATGAGCTTGTTACCCAATTACCTTCATTTTTTCCGTTAAACCAATAAGCACCATTTGCCGTATGCCCCCCTGGTAAAACTGCTCCTCTGTCTTTTATTGCTACAGCAATAACCTTACTTTTCATTTGATTATGTAATCTCAACTCATCAGTAATTGTTGTAACATTATTACGGAACGGAGACATTTTACCTGCATCAGTTTCTGTTCCAACAGAATTAAATGAATCATCTTGGACACAGTACACACTTTCATCTAATTTTTTATCATACCAATTATTAGCAATTATACCATGTGTTGCTGGAGTAGTACCAGTATAAACCGAAGCATGACCAGGACCTGTATATGTTGGCGCATAATTAAAATGATTGTTCTTACAATTAAAACCATCATTCACTAATCTTTTTATACCTCCATCACCGTATTGATCCCAAAAACGAGTAACATAATCAAACCTCATTTGATCAACAATAATACCTACCACCAATTTTGGTGAGGTATATGGTGCTGTTTTTGTTACCGCGACAACCTCTTCTTTGTTCTTTTTCGATTTACGTTGCGCTTGTAATGAAGCACTAGTAATAAACATAAACGCAGTTACAAATAATACTGCAAAATTATTCTTATTCATGAAATAGATTTTATGTGCTAAAATTAGTTAATTATATACATTCGTAATTGAATAAATAGTTAAATGAATTTTAATAGTTGCTGTTCTTTTTAATAATTAGAACACACTTACGGTTTAATATTATTATTTTTACAATAACTAGATTAATTTTACCAATGAACTACCTAGCATCTATTGGGAGTTATTTTATTATGATTCGTGAGGTTTTTAAAAAACCTACGAAATGGAGAATAATGAAACCCCTTATATTAAAAGAGATAGACGAGTTAATTTTTGGCTCTCTTGGCATCATCATATTTATTTCTTTCTTTATTGGAGGTGTTGTATCTATACAAACAGCATTAAATATCACAAATCCTTTAATACCTAGAAATTTAATAGGTTTTGCCACAAGGCAATCTGTTATATTAGAATTTGCACCAACTTTCACTTCTATTATTATGGCTGGTAAAGTAGGCTCATACATTACATCAAGTATTGGTACAATGCGAGTTACTGAACAAATTGATGCTCTAGAAGTAATGGGCGTAAACTCACTTAATTACCTAGTTTTTCCTAAAATTATAGCTCTTTTATTTTATCCATTCGCGATAGCTATAGCTATGAATGTTGGAATATTTGGTGGTTGGGTTGCCGGTGTTTTTGGTGGTTTTAGCACAAGTGCTGATTTTGTTGAAGGTTTGCAATTAGATTTTATTGCTTATCACGTTACATACTCTTTTATAAAAAGTATATTATTTGCGCTTATTATTGCAACTATACCTTCATACCATGGTTATTATATGAAAGGTGGTGCTTTAGAAGTTGGTAAAGCGAGTACAACATCATTTGTTTGGACGAGTGTTGCTATTATTATTACAAACTATATACTAACTCAACTTTTATTAGGCTAATGATTCAAGTAAACGATTTACATAAATCTTTCGGAGAAAATAAAATTTTAAAAGGGGTTACCACTTCTTTTGAAAAAGGAAAAACAAATCTAATTATTGGACAGAGTGGATCAGGTAAAACTGTTTTCTTAAAATGTTTGCTTGGTTTGTTTGAGCCAGAAACTGGATATATTTGTTATGATGACAGAACCTACTCTAGCCTTTCTGCTGATGAAAAACGTGATTTACGCCAAGAGATGGGAATGGTTTTTCAAGGGAGCGCTTTGTTTGATTCTATGACTGTTGAAGGTAATGTAATGTTCCCGTTAGAAATGTTTACGAAACAATCAAAATCTGAAATGCAAGACAGAGTGAATACTGTTTTAAAACGTGTTAATCTTGATAATGCTCATGAAAAATACCCGGCAGAAATATCAGGAGGTATGCAAAAAAGAGTTGCTATTGCCAGAGCGATAGTAATGAACCCAAAATATCTTTTTTGCGATGAACCAAATTCTGGCTTAGATCCTAAAACAGCTATATTAATTGATAACCTTATTCAAGAAATTACAGAAGAATACGACATTACCACTGTGATAAATACACATGATATGAATTCAGTTATGGAAATTGGCCAGAAAATATTATTCTTAAAGAATGGCCATAAAGAATGGGAAGGCACAAACAAAGAAATATTTAAGACGGATAATGAAGCTGTAACTGACTTTGTTTATTCCTCTGAATTATTTAAAAAAGTAAGACAAATGTATATTGAAGAACGCAACTAGTCTGTTACTTCTCTTACCTGAATTTTATTGTTTTTCAACCTTAATTTTAACCACTCAGATATTTTTTTAAGGTCAGCGTCTTTATCTTTTCGTTTTGTTTTTTCTTTCCAATTAATTTCAAAAACCGGAATAGTATCCATTTTTTCAAAATCTGTTCTTATAGTGTATGAATACCCCATTGAAGCTAGGCTTTCATAATTAGCTTTAGCTTCTACACTAACATCTTTAAATGGTATTTGTGTTGAAACTAATTTCTTTAGCTGGACTAATTCTTTTTCTAACAAAACAATTTTTTCTTCCTTACCTAACAATTCCGATTTCTTAGATTGGTAAAGTTCTTCAACATACTTCATTTGATCTATTTCTTTATTTTTAGATCCTTGAATTATCTTGAGTTTAGTATTTTTTAATTCTTTATACTTTTCATTTTTAGCATCATTCCAAGTAGAAATTATATTATCTGGGACTAATTCTTCACCCATAAACATTACCTCAATAACCGATTGCTTTTTTTCTTCATCACTACCAAAAATCATTTCGTATAACGATTGATCTCCACCATGATATTGAATATTAGTTAAATTATCCAAATACAAACCATTACCTGAAAACTGATATTTAGCAATATTTTCTGAAATAAATTCCCTGGCTTGACTTTTATAATTTGACTCTTTCCAAGCTTTATAAAAAGTCCAACTTGCAGGAACCATAACTAATATTGCAACGAGTGAGGCTACTCTACTAATGAACCTACGACGCTCTGAATTAGCATAACGAACCATTGGAAAACGCAATATTTTTATTACTAAAAACGTAGCTAAACCAATAAATATAGTATTAATAGTAAACAAATACATAGCACCACTCGCGTAATCCCAATTGCCAATTGCCAGTCCAAAACCAACTGTACATAAAGGTGGCATTAAAGCTGTTGCAATTGCTACACCAAAAATAACACTCGCTATTGTTCCTTTTTTAGCACGAGCAATTACCAATGCCAAACCACCAAAAAAGGCAATTAAAACGTCACGAATATCCGGTGCTGTACGTGCTAACAACTCAGAAGATTCGTCTCGTAAAGGAAAAAACTTAAAAAATAAAAATGCAGTTAGGATACTTAAAACTACCATTACACCAAAATTCTTTAAAGAACGTCTTAGCGTATCAATATCATTGATTGCTAATGACAACCCCATACCTAAAATAGGCCCCATTAGTGGCGATATAAGCATGGCTCCAATTACCACTGCTGTAGAATTTGCATTTAAACCTATAGATGCAATAAATATAGAACAAATCAAAATCCAAGAGGTGTGTCCTTTAAAAGGTATATCTGCTACTATAGATTCTCGTGTAGCTTCTTGATCTGTATTATTTCGAATATCTAATAATTCAGAAAGAAACTCTTTTGTAGATTCTATTAACCCCTTAAAGTCCTTTTTTACCTCATCACCTTTAGCTTTTTCATCGCTATTCGGCGTGATATGATCTTTATCTAATTTTTTATTCATTTTTTAGGTATACTGTTTCCCAAATTTATCCTTTACCTTTACAAGTACTTGCTTAATATCTTGCTCTTTAGACTTTGGGTATATTAACAAAACGTCCTCTTTATCAACTATAATGTAATCGCTTAAACCATCAACAACAACAACTTTGTCTTTCTCTGATCTAATCATATTACCATTAGCATCTTCAGTTAATAATTTACTGTTTACTACAGCATTATTAGCATCGTCTTTATCTAACTTATCATAAAGAGAACCCCAAGTACCTAAATCGTTCCAGTCAAATGTAGCTGGCTGCACATAAATACTTTTTGAATTTTCTAAGATTGCATAATCAATAGAAATATTTTCTGCTTTAGGATAGTTTTCATTTATAAACGCCTGTTCTTCACTTGTATTGTAAACCGGCAATCCTTTTTCAAATAATTCAAACTGTGAAGGTTGGAAATTTTTAAAAGCATCAACAATAGTTTTTACACTCCACATAAAAATTCCTGCATTCCAAAGAAAATTACCTTGTGCTAAAAAATCTTTAGCAGTTTCATAATCAGGTTTTTCTCTAAACTGATTTACTTTCTTTAAACTATCTGTACTGTTTTTATCAAATTCAATATAACCAAAACCTGTATTAGGAAAAGTTGGTGTGATACCCAAAGTGCATAATGAGTTTTCTTCTTCACACTTATCAAAACAAGCTTTTACATCGTTCGCAAAAGCAGTTTCATCCTCAATCCAGTGATCACTTGGTGCCACAATCATTACAGCATCAGGATTTTGTTTTTGTATTTTTAATGAAGCATATAAAATACAAGGAGCTGTATTACGCATAGCTGGCTCTAAAACAACTTGCTCTTGTTTTACCATTGGTAATTGCTCTAAAACTAAATCATTATAACGTTCATTCGTAAGAATTAAAATGTTTTCAATGGGAACAAATTTATTTAAACGTTGAAAGGTTTTTTGAATTAAAGTATCACCAGTACCCAACATATCATGAAATTGTTTAGGGTATTCTGATGTACTTATAGGCCAAAATCTTGAACCTACTCCACCTGCCATTAAAACTGCGTAATAATTCTTATTCATAACTTTTAGTTTTTTATCAATTCTACTTCTGCATTGGGTTGAAACAAGTAGGTTTTACCTGAATTTACTTCAACACATTCATATCGTTTAATTTTTCTATTTCCTTTTTGAAATATTCGTCCATTATTAATTCTAAAAATACTACCAATGGGCAATTCAAAAACATGCGTACTATCTTTATAGGTTGCATCATATTGCTTTAAAGCTAATGACAATTTTGCATCTGTATCGCTACTTGCAGATGGGTTTCTAAAATGATTCGCTACTAATGGTAATACTTTACTAGGAAAAACTTCAGGATGTATTAAAGGCAACATTAATACTTGAAAAGTTTTTTTCCACTCTAAACCGTGGGGTTTAATAGTTCGTCCGTATTTTTCAAAAGCAACTAAGTGAGCTATCTCATGAACCAATGTAATTAAAAACCGATACTTATTTAAAGATGAGTTTACTGTTATTTTATGTGTACCATCGGGTAATCTTCTATAATCACCATGGCGCGTAACACGTTGATTTACAATTTTTAAATTAACACTATTTTCCTTTATTAATCCAATGCATAAATCTACAGCTCTTTCAGGAAGGTATTTTTCAAGTGTCCTACGCATAAAACAAAAATAACATAAATATCAAATAATAAGCGATATACATTTTATTTAATATAAATATAATAATAGACTTCTTTGACTCGGTTTAGTTATTGTAAAAGCGGACTAGAACATAACCATTCTTTGTTTTTCTATAATGATTTCCGTTCCAAAAATAGTATCGTTTTCCTTTTACTTTTACAACCTTATAAACTGTAGGCCTGTTTTTAATTACAACTCTGTTTGTTGAAGGTGATGCAACTCTTTGAGTACATGAAGCTAAACCTATTACTAATAAACTAAAAACAGTTATTACATAAATTTTCATTATATAAATATTTAATTTTTAAACACATATACCAAATAGCATGTGAAGTTTTAAAATGATTTTTATTTTACTAAGGAGTTGTACTACTTACTTGTAGCATTTTACCATTATAAAATTTATTTCCTGTTAAAGCAAATTCTTTTATATAAGATGCTATTTCTAATGCTGTATTGGGTGCTTTATAACCAGGGAAAGCTTCTTCTAACATTTCAGTTTGAACAGCGCCTAAGGCTAACACATTAAATGAAGGCCCATTTTCTTTAAATTCTTCTGCCCAAAGCTCTGTGAGCGTAATAACAGCTGCCTTACTAGAGCTGTAAGCTGTTAAACCAGGAAATTTCATACTACCTTGAACACCCCCCATAGAACTTATAGTTACTACATGTCCTGTTTTGGGCATATTCGGTAATACAAGTTGTGTAACATTTGCCACACCAAACACATTAACCTTATACACTTCTTCAAATTCTGAAGGGGAAATTTCTAAAAATGGTTTATTTAATAATTTACCAGCATTATTAATTAAAACATCAACTTGTTTCCAATTTTCAGATACATAATTTTGAAGCTTTTGTAAATCTTCTTGTTGCGATAAATCAAAAGAAAAAGTATGAATATTTTTATGATTCAAACTTAAAATAGGTTTTTCATTTCTTGATAATGCTAAAACCTGGTGCCCATCATCAGCGAAAAGCTTTGCCATTTCAAAACCAATTCCTCTACTTGAACCTGTAATAATAATATTTGCCATTCTTAAAATTTAATTTCTTTTGTTGGTGCATTCGTAATTCCTTCAACCATAGGAATCACCTTATTTACCAAGCCAGCTATAAAAGAGAAATCCATAAGCTCAACCTCATCATCAACACCATGATAATGGTTGAAATTTGTAAAATCAAAAGTACAAAATGTTTGAGAAGGCACGTTAAATGCACTATAAAATGGATAATTATCTGAACGCTTGAATAAATTATACTTTTTTGCTTCTGGCAAAAAACCTACTAATTTACCTTTAGCATATTTATTAGCAATAGCAGCCATATTTGATTCTTCATAACCTGTCAAATACATGGTGTAACTTTTATTTACTAGTGGCACCCCAACCATTTCAAAATTGAGCATCACATATAAATCTAAATTTTCTTCTTTTAATTTTTTAGACAGGTGTTTTGACCCCAAGAGCCCTTTTTCTTCTGCACTAAACAAAGAAAAAATCAATGTTCTTTTATTTGTTTTTGTATTGCCAAAATAACGAGCTAATTCCAATACTGTACTTGTTCCTGATGCATTATCGTTAGCTCCATTTGCAATATCATCTCCATTAACAGCTTTAATATGACCGATATGATCATAATGAGCACCAATAATTATAACCTCATTTTTTAAAACTGGATCATTACCTTCTATTACACCAACAACATTATATGATGTCTTATTATAATTAGACAAAGTGTCTTTATAGATTTTAAAATAAGGCTTTACATTATTTTCTTTAAAAATATTTTCAATAAAATTAGCCGCTTTCTCTATTCCTTCGCTTCCCGAGTCCCTACCTTCTAAATCATCAGAAGCTAAAAAACTCATCAACTCTTCAATTCTATCTGAGCTTGAAAATTGTACTTCATTAGAAGATATTGCCACAGGAGTTACTTTTTCTTTTTCTGTTACCGGTGTGATATCAGCCAGATTAGTTTCTTTCATTTTTACAGTTCCGCAACTTAAAAACAAAGCTAATGGAATAGTACAGATTAATGTTTTCATATAAATCATTTAAGAATTAAAGATAAAAAAGCACCCTAATTACTTAGGATGCTTTACATATAAATTCGCTTTTATTATTAATTACGCCAGCATTGTCACTGGGTTTTCAATAAATGCTTTTAATGTTTGTAAAAATTGAGCTGCTGTTGCACCATCAACTGTTCTATGATCACAAGCTAAAGTAAGTTTCATCGTGTTACCTACAACAATTTGACCATCTTTAACAACAGGCTTTTCTATAATAGCACCTACTGATAAGATTGCAGAATTTGGTTGATTGATAATAGAAGTAAAACTTTCAATACCGAACATACCAAGGTTAGACACTGTAAATGTACTACCTTCCATTTCTGCAGGAGTCAACTTTTTATTACGTGCTTTACCTGCTAGCTCTCTAACAGAACCTCCAATTTGAGATAATGCCATTTGATCTGTAAACTTGAGTACAGGAACAACTAAACCATCTTCTACAGCTACAGCTACACCAACATGAACATGCTTATTGAACATAGTTGTATCACCTTTCCAAGAAGTGTTTATTTGCGGATGCTTAATTAAAGCCATAGCACATGCTTTAACCACCATATCATTAAATGATACTTTAGTATCTGGCAAGCTATTAATTTGAACTCTTGAAGCTTTTGCATTATCCATATCCACCTCAATGTTAAGGTAGTAATGAGGAGCCGTAAATTTAGATTCACCTAAACGCTTAGCAATAACCTTACGCATTTGGTTGTTCTTAACTTCTTCAAAACCTTCTTGACCAACAGGAACTGCAACAGAAGCTGATGCACTTGCAGTAGGAGTTGCTGGTGCAGGAACAAAGTTCTCAACATCTTTCTTTACAATTCTTCCATTATCACCAGTTCCTTTAACTTGAGTTAAGTTTACTCCTTTTTCAGAAGCTATTTTTTTAGCTAATGGCGAAGCAAAAACACGTTGTCCGTCATTAGTATTAACAGGTGCTGTCGCAGCAACTGTTTCTGCTTCTTTTTTAGCCGGAGCACTAGGTGCATCTGTTTTTGCTGGAGCTTCTTTTTTAGGAGCTGAAGCCGGTTTTGAATTTAAAATAGCATCAACATCTGTTCCGTCAGGACCAATAACAGCTAAAACAGCATCAACAGGTGATGATTCACCTTCTTGAATACCTACGTATAATAAAGTACCAGAGTAGAAAGATTCAAACTCCATTGTAGCTTTATCAGTTTCTATTTCTGCAAGAATATCACCTTCTTCAACTTTATCACCTACTTTTTTCAACCAAGTAGCTACAGTACCTTCTTCCATAGTATCACTAAGGCGAGGCATTTTAACAACTTCAACTCCCTCAGGAATTTCAGTTGTAGCTTCAGATGAAGTAGTTTCTTCCGCAGGAGTTTCTTCTTCAGCAACTTCTGGTGTTTCAGCAGGAGCACTAGCACCATTAATTAATGCTGAAATATCTTCACCTTCTTCACCAATTATAGCTAAAAGAGTGTCAACTGGCGCACCATCACCTTCTTGAATTCCGATATGCAGTAAAGTTCCTTCTTGAAAAGATTCAAACTCCATTGTAGCTTTATCTGTTTCAATTTCAGCTAATATGTCGCCTTCTTCAACTTTATCTCCTACTTGTTTTAACCACTTAGCGACTGTACCTTCTTCCATGGTATCACTAAGTCTTGGCATATTAATTATTTCAGCCATCTAACTATAATTTATGTTGTAAAAATGGATAATCTTCTTGTTCGTAAACCATATCGTACATTTGGTTTACCGGAGGGAAATCTGATTCTTCTGCAAATTTCTCACATTCAGAAACTAAAGATTTCACTTTTTTATTGATTGCTTCAATTTCATCTTCAGAAGCATATTTTTTATCTTTAATTACATCAAGTACTTGAGTAATTGGATCTATTTTTTTGTATTCCTCAACTTCATCTTTAGTTCTATAATGTTGAGCATCTGACATAGAATGACCTCTATATCTATATGTTTTCATTTCTAAGAAAGTTGGTCCGCCACCAGTTCTTGCTCTTTCAATAGCTTTACTCATTTCTTTTGCTACAGTTACAGGGTCCATTCCGTCAACTGGCCCACATGGCATTTCATAACCAAGACCTAATTTCCAAATATCTGTAGAATATGATGTTCTTGCTACTGAAGTACCCATTGCATAACCATTATTTTCACAAATAAATACAACTGGCAACTGCCATAACATTGCTAAGTTAAAAGATTCGTGTAATGAACCTTGTCTTACAGCACCATCACCCATGTAGCACAAAGTAACAGCATCACTTTTTTTGTACTTATCAGCAAAAGCTAAACCAGCTCCTAATGGAATTTGACCACCTACAATACCGTGACCTCCATAAAAACGGTGTTCTTTAGAGAAAATATGCATAGACCCCCCCATACCTTGAGAAGTTCCAGTAACTTTTCCAAATAATTCCGCCATAACTCTTTTAGGATCCACACCCATACCAATTGGCTGTACGTGATTTCTATAAGCAGTTATCATTTTATCTTTAGAAAGATCCATTGCATGAAGTGCTCCTGCTAGAACAGCTTCCTGACCGTTATAAAGGTGTAAAAAACCTCTAACTTTCTGTTGAATATAAACAGCTGCTAGTTTGTCCTCGAACTTTCTCCAGAACAACATATCTTCATACCATTTTAGGTAGACCTCTTTTGTGATTTTTTCCATTAAATGCGAATTTTTATAGAACTTGAATTACTTCTATTTCAACTTTAGAAGCAAAGATTGAAAACAAAAATACACATAGTAAATCAATCAGTGAAAAAAATTATTGAAAAACCGCTTCAACAATTAGAAAATAAACGAATCCTATAAGAAAAGTGAAAATTCTACTTAGAAATAAACAGCTAATTATAAAACACTTACAAAAAGCTATTATCAAAAGCCAAAGGAAGTATATCTGAAAGCGAATTAAACTTAATTACATTTCCTTTTTCCCCCATCATTAAAATTTTTACAGGCGTTTTTTGTTTTTGCTCATACTCTATCATTGCCTGCCTACAATTACCGCATGGTGCAGCAGGCTCATCAACTACGAAGTTTTTTGAAGTCGCTGTAATTGCGATAGCTTTAATTGTTATCCCTGGAAATTTAGCTCCTGCATGAAAAATTGCTACACGCTCAGCACACAATCCTGATGGGTACGAAGCATTTTCTTGATTATTACCTATAATAACTTCGCCATTTTCTAACAAAACAGCTGCTCCTACTTGAAAATTTGAATATGGTGCATATGCATTTGACCTTGCTCCAACAGCTTGCTCCATAAGAGTAATATCTTCTGACTCCATATCACTTAAAGTAGCGTACACATTATAGTCAATTACTATTTGATGTTTTTTCAATATTTCTATATTTAATTTTTTTGGATAGGAAAGTTAATGATTTTTATGTTTCATAAAACCATGTTAAATAAAAAAATCCAAATTCGAATATTAAAATTCAAATTTGGATTCTTGTTTTATAGCTTTTTAACTCTTAATCATTATATAATTCTTCACCTAAATTAAAGGTTAAACCAAAGCGAAGTGTGTTTTCTAACGGACTAGTTACATTAGACGTTGAGAACAAATATGATAAATCCACTTGTGCCGCCTTAAATTTAAACCCTGCACCTAAAGAAAAGAACTTTCTTGCTCCTTTTTCTTCACTCTCGTTGAAATACCCTGTTCTTAACATAAATGCATCTTGATATACGTATTCCGCACTTAAAGCCCATGTTGTTTCTTTTAACTCTTCAGAAAAACCATCTGGCGCATCACCAAAAGATTTAAAAACACCTTCTAAAAATCCTATTTGTTGGTATTCAATATTATCTTCAGAGTCAATAACACCATCCTCATCAAAATCTTGAGGTGTTGGCACTAATAATTTATTAAATTCTGATGTAATTGCAATGGCATTATCAGCATCAAGTATAAAATCAAAACCAACCCCAAATCTTAAATTCGTTGGCATAAAGTTTTCTTGACCACCTTCATCATAAGAAAGTTTATTTCCTAAATTAGAAACATTAAAACCCGCTCTCCATCGACCATCAAAATTATTATACGCAATTTCTCTTGAACGATAAAAACCTGCTATATCAACCGTAAAACCAGTTGCCGCTTGCGCATCTACATTCGCTTGATCTTGAAATTTTAAATTTGAACTAATGAAACGACCTGCTACCGCCATTGAAAAGGTTTCATTCAACTTTAAAGAGTAAGAACCGTCTAAAGCCAATTCATTTGGCTTTACAATACTACCTTCTTCACCTGCAGTTTGCCTTAATTCAATCTCACCTAACGTAAAATATCTTAAACTTACTGCAAAAGCACTTCGATCATTAATTTTATTATAAAAGTTTGCACTTAACAAACCTATATCATTTACTATACTTTCTAAATAAGGTGTATAACCAACACTTATTCCCATTTCTTGTTCTGCAAAAGCAAACTTTGCAGGGTTCCATTGTTGTGAGAAAGCATCAACAGATGTTGCAACACCCATATCTCCCAAACCTGCTGAACGTGCGTCCGCTGCAATTGTTAAAAATGGAACTGCGGTTGTTATGGCTCTATCATCATCTTGAGCAACCATTTTAGACGCAATTAATAATAAGGTAACTAATGCTATTTTTTTCATTTTTATAATTGTGAAACTTCAAAAAAATCATAGTGCAAGAAATACACTACAAATCTTGGTGAATCATTTATAAACTACATAACGGTGATTTTACAAAAAACTTGTACTAATAAAATAAAAAATTATCATTTATTAAAAGAGCCAACTTATTGAGCTTATAATGAGTGTTTGCCGCGTCCTAAATTTTATCTATTAAAAATAGGTTCAAACTATACTAAGCTATATTTTTATGCGTTATTTTAAATGTAAAAGCAGTTTTGGCTCTCAACGATAAAAATATTTCAATTTTATAGCAACTAATGAAATATTTAAACAAATTCATCGTTTTAATGCCGAAAGCAATATTTGCAAACCCAAAAAATTGAATTACTAGACTACAAAATATGTAGTTTATTTTATTGAAATCAAGTTCTAATTATGAAAAAACAATTCATCAAAGTTGTACTCTCTTGCGCTGTAATAGCTGGCGGATTTAGCAGTTGTAAAAACTCTTCGTCATCTAAAAATACATCTAGAGCTACAGGTTGGAAAATAAATGCTAAGGAAGGTGGTTTTCAACACAATACAGATTATAAAGAACAAGAAACTGCTCCTGGTCTTGTATTTGTTGAAGGTGGTACTTTTACAAAAGGAAAGGTGCAGGATGATGTTATGCATGATTGGAATAATACACCTACACAACAACACGTACAGTCATTCTACATGGATGAAACTGAGGTAACAAACTCTATGTATTTAGAATATTTAGATTACCTTAAAAGTGTTTACCCACCAGAAGACCCAAGGTATTCTAATATTTACTCAGGCGCTTTACCTGATACATTAGTTTGGAGAAATCGTTTAGGTTTTAACGAAACAATGACCAATAACTATTTACGTCACCCTGCATATGCAGAATATCCTGTAGTTGGTGTAAACTGGGTTCAAGCAGTACAATTTGCTGAGTGGAGAACAGACCGTGTAAATGAAATTATGTTAGAAAGAGAAGGTTATCTTTCTAGCGAAGCTAAATACAAAGCCTTAAATGGTGAAGCTGAAGGTACTTTTAGCACAGAAGCTTACTTAAACAGACCAGAATCTGTATATAATGGTCAAATTGACTCATTACAAGGTAAAATGAAAAAAGATTCTGTATCTAATTTCGCATCAAGAAGTACTGGTATTATTTTACCTGAATACAGATTACCAACTGAAACTGAATGGGAATATGCAGCTCAAGCTCAAGTTGGATCTAGAGAATATAATAATTATAGAGGTAGAAAAAAATATCCTTGGGAAGGTGATTACACGAGAAACGGTCAAAGACTTGGTCGTGGTGATCAATTAGCTAACTTTAAGCAAGGTAAGGGTGATTATGGCGGAATCGCAGGTTGGTCTGATGATGGTGCTGATATTACTGCAGAAGTTAAATCATACAAGCCTAATGATCTTGGTTTATATGAGATGGCTGGTAACGTTGCTGAATGGGTTGCTGATGTTTACAGACCTATTGTTGATGATGAAGTAAGTGACTTTAACTACTATCGTGGAAACATCTATATGAAAACCGCAATTGGTGAAGATGGTAAAGTAAACGTAATTAGAGATTCTATTATGTATGACACATTACCAAACGGAAAAATCGTAGCGGTAAATTTACCAGGAGAAATTAAAATGGTTCCTGTTGATGAGCAAGAAACATACTTAAGAACAAATTTCTCTTCAAGTGATAACAGAGGTTATAGAGATGGCGAACCTGGTTCTTCTAGATTCTATGATCAATTTAATGACGAAGAAGATGAAGAGAATAAAAAGAAAATGTATAACTCTCCAACTTTTAAAGTAGAGCAAGATTCTACAGGGTCAATGAAGAGAGAATATGACAAATCTAACTACAGAACTACATTAATTAACGATGAAGTTAGAGTTTTCAAAGGTGGTTCTTGGAGAGACAGAGCTTACTGGCTAGATCCTGCACAACGTAGATTCTTACCACAGTATATGGCTACAGATTACATCGGGTTTAGATGTGCAATGTCTAGAGTTGGCTCTAAATCTAAAACAAAAAACAAAACTGTTAGAAGCAAAAAAGTGAGATAACAGTAAATAAATAGAATTCTTTAAAAGTCCTGATGCAACCATCAGGACTTTTTTTATACTTTAGTTTCATGAAAATAGAAGAACTACACAAACTGTTTTTACAGTTTCCCACAATTTGCACTGATACTAGAAAAATTACCCCTGATTGTATCTTTTTCGCTTTAAAGGGAGATAATTTTGACGGAAATAAATACGCAAAACAAGCCATAGAGAAAGGTGCTAAATATGCCATCGTTGATGATGAAAAATTTTCAATTGATGATAACACTATATTTTTAGTCTCCGATGTTTTAAAAACACTACAAGAATTAGCTAACTTTCACAGGAAACACTCCAAAGCAAAAGTAATTGGCTTAACAGGAAGCAATGGTAAAACTACAACTAAAGAGCTTATAAACTCTGTTTTATCCACTAACTACAAAACTATTGCCACACTTGGCAACCTCAACAATCATATTGGCGTTCCTTTAACTTTATTATCTATTAAAGCTGATACTGAAATAGCTATTGTTGAAATGGGTGCTAACCATCAGAAAGAAATAGAATTTTTATGTAGTATAGCCGAACCTGATTTTGGATACATAACCAATTTTGGAAAAGCACACTTAGAAGGTTTTGGTAGTGAAGAAGGAGTTATCAAAGGAAAGAGTGAACTTTATGATTTTCTAATCTCAAATAACAAACACATTTTCTTTAATGCTGATGACACTATTCAATTAGACAAACTAAAATTTTACATAAAAAAATATGGTTTCAGTGAGTCGAACTCTAAATTCTATCAAATTAAACTACAAACCGCAGATCCGTTTGTAACCATTTCTGTAGAGGGTAAGTTGATTACATCAAACCTAATTGGAGCTTACAACTTTATTAATTGCGGCGCCGCAATTATTATGGGCAAATACTTTAATGTATCGCTAGACAATATTCAATTAGGAATCGAAAACTACACTCCAACCAACAATCGTTCACAAATAATTGAAAAAAATGATCATAAAATTATATTAGACGCTTACAATGCAAATCCAAGCAGTATGACTGTGGCGTTAGAAAATTTCAACAACTTAAATGCTTCATCTAAAATTGTCTTTTTAGGCGATATGTTTGAATTAGGAAGTGTTGCCGAAACCGAGCATCAAGCTATAGCAGATTTAGCATCATCAATGAATTTTAATAAAACTTTTTTAATCGGCGAAAATTTCAGCAAAACAAACACTCAAAAAAATGTATTTATTTCTTTTGACAGCTTGGCTTCTTTTTTAAAAAACGAAGATTTACCTAAGAGCACAATTTTAATAAAAGGTTCTCGCGGCATGGCTTTAGAACGAATTTTAGAGCTATTGTAATATTAAACAATAGCTCCGTTTACAGGAAGTATTTGACCTGATATCCATTTAGACTCGTCAGAGGCTAAAAACAAAATAACATTTGCAATATCACTAGGCTCACCAATACGATTAAAGGCACTCATAGATTTTAATTTATCTATAAACTCTTCTGATTTTCCTTTTGTAAAAAGCTCTGTATCTACTGGGCCTGGAGCTATTGCGTTAACTGAAATATTCCTACCTACTTCTTTAGAAAAAACTCTTGTCATCTGCTCTACTGCAGCCTTAGAAGACGAATACAATGAATATCCCGGCAACATCATCTTAACCGTACTAGAAGACACATTTATAATATTACCGCCATCAGATAGCTTTGAATAAGCCTCTTTCATTGTATGATACACACCTTTTGCATGGATATTATACACTTTATCAAAATCATCTTCCGAAGATTCTGATAATTCTTTCATATCCATCACACCTGCATTATTAACAAGAACATCTACCCTACCAAACTGATGAATAGTTTCATCAAAAAGCATTGCAACCTCATCTTTTTTACTTACATCAGCTTTTACAGCTATAGCATTACCATTTTTGCTTTTAATTAAATCGACAGTTTCTTTAGCCTCTTTTTCACTGGATGCAAAATTAACTACAACCTCAGCGTTATTTTCCGCTAACAACAATGCCATTTCTCTACCTATACCACGAGATGCTCCCGTAACAATTATTACTTTATTTAGTGGTTTAATCATTTTATTATTTTTTTCAAATTATTATCAAGCGCCAAATAATTATAGTTGATAGTAATTAACAACCCTGAAAAAACAAGTGCATGGATTAACTGAGAATCAATAATACTCCAATTCTCTATCATTGTACTACCGAAGACCAAAGCTATCATTAGAACACAACCAACAACTAGAGCTTGCTTTGTAAAAAAACCTAAAATTAGTAATACACCTACCACAAATTCAATTATTGGAATACTGTACGCAAAAGGCGTTGTCAAAAAACCAGGAATCATCGAATCTTTAAAGTTACCTACAATATGACTTACAAAGCCTGAAAGTTTTGGCAGTCTCACTAATCCGTGACCAAACATACTAACACCTATAGCCAATCTAATTAATAAATAAGCTAAATTGTAATTTTTACTCATAACTTTTTATTCTTAAAATTAAGAGGACAAAATTGATTTACAAGCCAATATCTTGTTAAAAGATCTTTTAAAGAATTACATAAAAACAAAAAAGACTTTCAAATTAATGAAAGTCTTTTTGTTACTGTGGGCCCTACTGGATTCGAACCAGTGACCCCCTGCTTGTAAGGCAGGTGCTCTAAACCAACTGAGCTAAGAGCCCGATTTGCTAAACGTTGTTTTGCTAAGCGAGTGCAAATATATAACAGTTTTTCATTTCTCCAAAATAAAAAACAATATTTTTTTATAAAATTTCTGCAACGACAAATGTGCTTCCTCCAACATAAATAAAATCGTTTGAATTTGACATTTTTTTAGCGGAATTAAACGCTTCATTTACAGAGTCATAACACACACCATTGAAACCATAAGCCATACTTTTACTTTTTAAAAGATGAACATCTAAACCTCTTTCTATTGAAGGTGAACAATAATAATAAATTGCATTTTTTGGTAGCAAAGCTAAAACAGCGTCTAAATTTTTATCTTTTACAAAACCTAAAACCATATGCAGTTGGTCAAATTCTTGCTTTTTTAATTGCTCTACTATTAATTTTATACCCTCAGTATTATGCGCTGTGTCACAAATTATAGTTGGTCGTTTTGACAATACCTGCCAGCGACCTAACAAACCTGTATTTTCAACTACTTTTAAAAGGCCTGCTTTTATATGCTTTTTTTTAATTTTAAATGAATTGAGTTGCTTTATTACCCCCAATACACCTTTTATATTCTTAGATTGATATATGCCTAATAAGGATGTTTTATAGTCATCTTCAACAACTGTATCCGCAAAAGTTATTAAAGCGTTCTTTCTCTCTGCTATTACACTAAAGACAGGTTCTGTTTCTTTTTGTGTTTCACTAATAACAACAGGGACATTACTTTTAATTATACCTGCCTTTTCTGAGGCTATTTTTTCTAAGGTATCACCAAGCATATCAACATGATCAAAACTTATATTGGTAATTAGAGATACTTCTGGTGTGATAATATTTGTAGAATCTAATCGACCACCTAGACCAACCTCAACAATTGCTATATTAACATTCTGATTTGCAAAATAATCAAAAGCCATACCCACTGTCATTTCAAAAAAAGACAATTCATTTGCTTTTAAATAAGGTAAATGTCCTTCTATAAAGTTCACTACTTCCTTTTCAGAGATACAATTACCGTTAATTTTAATTCTTTCTCTGAAATCTTTTAAATGAGGTGAAGTATATAACCCGACCTTATAACCTGCTTCTTGTAAAATGGAAGCAAGCATATGACTGCTCGAACCTTTTCCATTAGTTCCTGCAACATGTATACTTTTAAATTTTTTATGTGGATTTCCTAAAAAAGAGGAAAGTTCAATAATTGCATCTAATTTACCTGAATGAGCTAATTTACCTTTTTGTTGATACATAGGCAATTGTACAAACATCCAGTCTAAAACCTCTTGGTAAGTCATTTATTTACTCGCGTACTTTAAAGTTAACAACGACAAAGCCGACTTGTTGACTAGGCGCATTAGCATCAGCTTTCCATGTATGAGAACGAGCAGTTAACTCTGCTGGTTTCAATAAACAAGGACTCGTATTGGTCGTCCCTTTTACTCCTGGAGTAGCTTTAATTACTTTTCCACTTCTATCAACTACAATTTGCACCACTACTCTACCCTGTTCATTACAGTCTGGCTGCACAGAACCTTTACCAGCTAAAGTACGACCATTTAAATAACCACCAGAACCGCCACTTCCTGAGCCTGGAGCTCCATAATATGTAGTAGAATATGGATTCCCGTTGGGACTACCCTTATCCCCTGATTTATTAGCGTCATCACCTTCACTGCCTGAAGCCGTCCCAGTTGATTTGTTTAGACCACCCATAAGCTCATCAAGCTTTTTCTTTTTAGCGTCTTTTTCTCTTTGAGCTTTCTCTTGTGCTTCTTTCTTTTCTTTTGCAATTTTATCCGCCTTAGCTTTTGCTGCTTTTTCCGCAGCTTCAGCTTTACGTTTAGCTTCTTGTTGCTTTTTAATAACAACAGACTCTTCATTATCTTGAGTAACTACTTCCTCCGCAACTTCACTTGAGGCAGCAGTTTCCGGAACAACTTCTTCAATTTTTTCTTGCTGAACAGGAGGAGTTATTGGCCTATTTAAAGGTTCTGACCGTATACGCTCGGTAGGTTGCACGCGACCACTACCATAATCTGTAGTTCCAAAATTTATTGAAATACCATTTTCTTCAGGAGGATCAAGATAAGTAAGACCTACATAAAATAGCAAAACCAGCAACACACTTAACAATATAGTTGTAAGTGTAAATGATTTTTTCTTGTGTTTTGTGTCTAGTAATGACATTAATTAGGGCGCACAGCTAAAATTACCTTGTAACTATTCTTATTTGCTATATCCATAACATGAACTGCTTCTTTTATAGCAACACTTTCTTCTGCTCTAAGAATAATTGTAGGGCTCTCTTGTCCTTCTAGTGCTTTTTTTAATTCAATTTCAATATATTCTCCGTTAATTTTCTCACTATTTACGAAGTATTCTAAATTTTTATTAATACTAACTGATACATTTTGCGTATTAGTAGATTTACCTTTTGCTTTTGGCAATAAGAGATCTAATGCATTTGGCGAATTTGATGTCAACATGAAAAACACCAATAACAGAAAGACAATATCTGTCATTGAAGACATACTAAAATCTGGACTTACTTTATTTCTACCTTTTAGTTTCATAGCTAGAAATATTAAAGTGGTTCATTTAATAAATCTAAAAAGTCAACTGCATTTGCTTCCATTTTATGAACAACTTTGTCTGTACGGTTCACTAAATGGTTATACCCGATATAAGCAATAATACCTACAACTAAACCAGCTACCGTAGTTGTCATAGCTGTATAAATACCTGAAGCCAATGACCCCATTTCAGCCTGACCTCCACTTGAAGCCATTTCATGGAAAGCAAGTATCATACCAATCACAGTTCCTAAGAAACCAATCATTGGTGCTGCACCTGAAACTGTTGCCAATATACTTACATTCTTTTCTAGCTTATACACTTCAAGCGTACCTGCATTTTCAATTGCTTTATTGATATCTTCTAAAGGCTTCCCTATACGAGAAATACCTTTTTCCGTTAAACGAGCAACAGGAGAATCTGTTTGCGCACAAAGAATTTTAGCCGCATCTAATTTACCATTTGTAACATGATCTTTAATTTGATTCATGAAATTTTTATCAATCTTAGACGCCGCCTTTATAGCAAATATTCTTTCAAAATAAATGTATAATGCTACAAATAGCATAACGAATAAAACCAATATAATAATAATACTACCCGTACCTCCATTTACAATTAAATCAATAATTGAAAGTGTTTTTTCTTCAGGTATAGCCTCTCCAATTTGAGCTTCCTCTACAAGGTCTTGAAACAATAACATATAATTCTCCTATTTAAGTTGCCTTTATAACGCAGTTTTTGTTAGAAAATTATACCAATATTAATTTTACCATCAAATAACCTAATCCACCTAAAACAATAGTATAAGGTAAAGCCATTTTTACCATTTTACCATATGATAAATTAATTAACGGAGCCAAAGAAGAAGTTAACAAGAATAAGAAAGCCGCTTGACCATTTGGCGTAGCAACACTAGGTAAATTAGTACCTGTATTAATAGCAATCGCTAATTTTTCAAAATGTTCTTTATCAATTGCTCCACTCTTAAATGCCGCTTGCACCTCACCAATATATACTGTAGCAACAAATACATTATCACTAATAGCAGACAATACTCCATTAGCCATATAAAATAAACCTGGTTGTGTTTGAGGATCTTGCTCTAATGCCCAGTGAATAATTGGACTAAACAAATGCTGATCATGAATCATCGCAACAATTACAAAGAATACCACTAATAAACCTGTAAACGGTAATGCCTCTTCAAATGCGTGACCTAAACTATGCTCATCAATAATACCCATAAATGCTGTTTGTACAATTATAAGAGCTAAACCAATAAAACCCACTGGCGCAACATGCATTGCCAAACCTGCAATTAATAATAAAGCAGCCACTCCTTGAACTACTAAAGCATATTTTTCTTTATCACTTCTTTTAGCATCCTCTTCAATAGTATAATTTTCAATTATATCAGCTACAACCGGTGGCAACTTATCTCCAAAACCAAACCAACCTGTCAACTCTAAAACAACAGTTGTAATTAAACCTCCAAATAATACTGGAATTGTTATAGGAGCCATTTTTAAGAAAAACTCAATAAAATCCCAACCCATTCTTTCCCCTATCAATAAGTTTTGAGGCTCACCTACTAATGTACAAACACCACCTAAAGCAGTACCTACAACACCATGCATAATTAAACTACGTAAAAAGCTACGGAACTGCTCTAAAGTCTCTCCACTTAATTCTTTTCTATCCGCAACACCAGAATCATCATAATCTGCCGTTTCACTTGAGTGAATTTTGTGATAAACACCATAAAAACCAACAGCAACACTAATTAATACAGCTGTTACCGTTAATGCATCTAGAAACGCTGATAATACTGCTGATAATATTACAAACAGTAATGATAACACTACCTTTGATTTAATCTTAGTAAACACCTTACTAAAAATATACATCAATAAAGGTTTCATAAAATATATACCTGCTACCATGAATACTAATAATAGCACTACTTCAAGGTTTTGATCAACCTCATGATATGCATTTTCAGGACTCGTTAACCCTAGAAGAAAAACCTCAATTGCAAGCAAACCTCCTGATTGTAATGGGTAACACTTCAATGCCATTGCTAAAGTAAAAATAAACTCAGCAATAAAAAGCCAAGATGTTACAGTTTTACCTAAAATGAATAATGAAAAAATATTAAAGATTAAAAAACTGATCATGGTTAACTTGAACCATTTTGGACTGTTACCTAAAAAATACTTTAACATATGTGTTTATTTTAAATTAATTGTTTTTAAAAGCGTTATAAAACGCAGTTTTATATAAATGTTCAGTTGTTGAATTTTGTTCAAATATATTTAAAAATGATTTCTTATTTGTTGTTGACCTATCATTTAATATTAATTCATTATTTAATGATGCCATATCTTAAATAAAACAAGCAAATATGTAGTTATCTGTTGTATAATATTAGATTACCAAAACTTATTATATTTTCAAAAAATCAATTTCTAAAACGATTGAGAAAAAATCATCTAGCAAATATAAAAATATTGTTCTGCATCTATTTAAACTAAATATGAAATTTAAGACTTATAGCTTTCCAAAAGCATAATTAGCAAATTCATTAAATTGGGTGTATAATTTTACAACAAAAGCAATATTTAGCTATATTTGATGTAGTTTTTTATTTAAACTGTAATTAATATGAATTTTAAATTATCAGAAGAACAATTAATGATTCAGCAAGCGGCAAAAGATTTTGCTCAAAATGAATTATTACCGGGAGTTATAGAGCGTGACGAAGAACAAAAGTTCCCAGAAGAGCAAGTCAAAAAACTAGGAGAATTAGGTTTTTTAGGAATGATGGTGGATCCAAAATACGGAGGAAGTGGTCTTGATACCCTTTCTTATGTTATAGCTATGGAAGAACTTTCTAAAATAGATGCTTCTGCTTCTGTAGTAGTTTCTGTAAACAACTCATTAGTTTGCTGGGGTTTAGAAGAATTTGGCAATGAAGCTCAAAAAGAAAAATATTTAACCCCCTTAGCTTCTGGAGCTAAACTTGGCGCCTTTTGTTTATCTGAACCTGAAGCTGGTAGTGATGCAACTTCACAAAAAACTACAGCAATAGAAAAAGATGACCATTATATAGTTAACGGAACTAAAAATTGGATTACGAATGGTGGCACAGCAGATTTTTACTTGGTTATCGCTCAAACGCATCCTGAAAAAGGACATAAAGGTATCAATGTTTTAATACTTGAAAAAGGAATGCCTGGTTTTGAAATTGGTCCTAAAGAAAATAAGTTAGGTATTAGAGGTAGTGACACACATTCTTTAATGTTTAATGATGTAAAAGTTCCAAAAGAAAATAGAATTGGTGAAGATGGCTTTGGTTTTAAATTTGCCATGAAAACTTTAGCTGGCGGAAGAATTGGAATTGCAGCTCAAGCATTAGGAATTGCTGCAGGAGCTTACGAACTTGCTTTAAAATATTCAAAAGAACGTAAATCTTTTGGTACAGAAATATGTAATCATCAAGCAATTGCATTTAAACTTGCAGATATGCATACACAAATTGAAGCCGCTAGACATTTAGTTTACAAGGCCGCTTGCGACAAAGATAATAATGAAAATTATGATTTATCTAGCGCAATGGCCAAATTATATGCCTCTAAAGTTGCAATGGACGTAACTGTAGAAGCAGTACAAATTCATGGTGGCAATGGGTTTGTAAAAGAATATCATGTAGAACGATTAATGCGAGATGCTAAAATTACTCAGATTTACGAAGGCACATCTGAAATACAAAAAATAGTGATTTCAAGGAGTATTTTAAGAGATTAATCTAAGTTAAAATTCAACAAAATTAAAATCAACCCCAAAAAAACAGGGGTTGATTAATAAAAACAATCGCTTTACATCACTAACCCCTATTATTTACCCTTAATTAACTTAAAATATAATCTTTTAGCAAAAACACCCCTAAACTACTGAGGGTATAACCAAAACTAATAGATAGCAATTATCATAATCTTAAATTAACATTAACATAAAATTAAATATTGATAATTTTTATCAATTTATTCCAAACGCTACTTTTTTTGTGAAATTAAGGTAGATACTTTATATATAGTTCAACAAAAGTGATATTTTTGAGGAAATACAATATTATATGGCGTTGAAAAAGCAAGGGTTATACCTACCGGAATTTGAGCATGATAACTGTGGAGCAGGATTTATTTGCAGCCTTAAGGGAAAAAAATCTAACGATATTATTCATAAAGCTCTTGAGATACTTGAAAAACTAGAACATAGAGGTGCTGTTAGTTCTGATGGAAAAACAGGAGATGGAGCTGGTATTTTAGTAGATATTCCTCATGATTTTTTTAATGAAGTTTGTGAATTTGAACTTCCTGAAGCTGGTGAATATGCAACCGGTAATATCTTTTTACCTCAAAAAGATAACCAAAGAGATTTTTGTGTTTCCGTTTTTGAAGAAAATATTAAAAAACAAGGTTTAAAACTATTAGGTTGGAGAGATGTTCCCATAAACAAATCTGTGCCTGGTAGAATTGCAATGGAAACTGAGCCATTTGTAAAACAAATCTTTGTTGGCAAAGAAAATGCAGATCAAAGCTACTTTGAATTCAACTTAAAATTATATATCGCTAGAAAAACAACAGAACATACTATAATTGACTCTAAGTTATCAGAAAATAAATTCTTTTATGTTCCTAGTTTATCTACCAAAATAATTATTTTCAAAGGTTTATTAATGCCAGAAGATATTAGTCTTTACTACAAAGATCTAATGGATCCTAGAGTTGTAACTAGACTAGCCTTAGTACACCAACGTTTTTCAACAAACACGTTCCCTACTTGGGATTTAGCGCAACCATTTAGATACATGTGTCATAATGGTGAAATAAACACTTTAAGGGGTAACGTTAGCCGTATGCGTTCTCGTGAAGAGTTATTAGCTAGTGATTATTTTAATGATGAAATAAAAAATATACTACCTGTAATTTTACCAGGTAAATCTGATTCTGCTACTATGGACATGGTAGTTGAATTATTATTGATGACAGGAAGGTCATTACCAGAAGTAATGATGATTTTAGTACCTGAGGCTTGGGAGAAAAATCCTGAAATGTCTGAAGCTAAAAGAGCATTCTACGAATACAATTCTTGTCTATCTGAACCATGGGATGGTCCTGCATCTATACCATTTACTGACGGTAATTATATTGGTGCTGTACTAGACCGTAATGGTTTAAGACCTTCTCGTTACACTGTAACCAAAGATGGTTATGTAATTATGTCATCAGAAACTGGTGTTGTAGATGTTGAACCAGAAAACATTGAACTTCATGGTCGTTTAGAACCAGGAAAAATGTTTTTGGTAAACATGGAAGAAGGCCGTATTATCAATGATGAAGAAATCAAAGAAAATATTGCTAAAAAACATCCTTATAAAAAATGGTTAGATAATAACCTAGTTCATTTAAAAGATATCCCTTATAATGATTGTCCTTTATTTTTAAATGAAGCTTCGTTAGAAAAGAGAAAAGCTACATTTGGTTATACTATTGAAGATATTAATACTATAATCTTACCAATGGGTAAAACTGCTAAAGAGCCATTAGGTTCAATGGGTAGTGATACACCAATTGCCATATTATCTGAACGCCCACAATTAATATACAACTACTTTAAACAATTATTCGCTCAAGTAACAAACCCACCATTAGATGGTATTCGTGAAGAGTTGATTACAGATATTAGTTTAACATTAGGTAGTGACCATAACGTTTTTGACTTTACAGAATTACACTGTAGAAAGTTAAAAATCCAGAATCCTGTAATATCTAAAGAAGATTTAGACAAGATTAAAAATTACGACGCAAGTCCGGATTATAAAGTAACCTCTATCCCTATTTTATATGAAATAAATAAAGGGAATAATGGTTTAGAAGATGCATTACAATCAATTTTAGACCAAGCTAGCAAAGCTATTGATGAAGGCACAAATATTATTATTCTTTCTGATAGAAATGTTAGTAAAGATATGGCTCCAATACCAGCTTTACTTGCTTGTTCATTTGTAAATAGTGGTTTACAAAGACTTAAAAAGCGTTCTAAATTAAGTGTTATTATAGAATCTGCAGAACCAAGAGAAGTACATCACTTCGCTTTATTGTTTGGTTTTGGCGCAAGTGCGATTAACCCTTACTTGGTTAATGAAATTATTGCTGAGCAAATTGAAGAAAATAATATTACTGAATTTACTACTGACGAAGCTATTAAGAATTACAACAAAGCTGTTGGAAAAGGAATTCTAAAAGTAATGAACAAAATAGGAATTTCTACTCTTAACTCTTATAGAGGTTCTCAATTATTTGAATGTATTGGTATTAACACTAAGGTGGTTGAAAAATACTTCCCTAATACTGCTACGAGAATTCAAGGAATTGGACTTTATGAAATAGAAAAAGAAATTGCTAAACGTCATAAAAAAGCATTTAATAGTCATGATGTAGCTGCCAATTTAGATTTAGAAATGGGTGGTGAATACAGATGGAGAAGAAATGGTGAAAAACATATGTTTAATCCATTAACAATTGCTAAGCTTCAAAAATCTGTTAGAAATAACGAACCAGAATCTTATAAAGAGTTTTCTAAAATGGTTAATGAGCAATCAAAAAGCTTAATGACTATTAGAGGTTTATTTGAATTTTCAAACTACGATCCAATTCCTTTAGACGAGGTAGAACCATGGACCGAAATTGTAAAACGTTTTAAAACGGGTGCAATGTCTTACGGGTCTATTAGTAAAGAAGCACACGAAAACTTAGCAATTGCAATGAACCGTATTGGCGGTAAGAGTAATTCTGGTGAAGGTGGTGAAGATGCTGAACGTTTTTACAAGAGCCAAAATGGAGATTGGAGAAACAGTGCAATTAAGCAAGTTGCTTCGGGTCGTTTCGGTGTAACATCAAACTTCTTAACTAACGCAAAAGAAATACAAATTAAAATGGCTCAAGGAGCCAAGCCTGGTGAAGGTGGTCAATTACCTGGCCCAAAGGTGAATCCTTATATAGCTAAAACAAGAAATTCTACACCTTATGTAGGTTTAATTTCTCCTCCTCCGCATCACGATATTTATTCTATTGAAGATTTATCTCAATTAATTTTTGATTTAAAATCTGCAAATAGAGAAGCTAGAGTTAATGTAAAACTAGTTTCTGAAGTTGGTGTTGGCACGGTTGCAGCAGGTGTTGCAAAAGCAAAAGCTGATGTAATTTTAATTTCTGGTTTTGACGGTGGTACTGGAGCATCTCCATTAACATCATTAAAACACTGTGGTTTACCATGGGAACTTGGTGTTGCTGAAGCACAACAGACATTAGTAATGAACGATCTTAGAAATAGAATTGTTCTTGAATGTGATGGCCAACTTAAAACAGGTCGTGATGTAGCTGTTGCTTGTTTATTAGGTGCTGAAGAATTCGGTTTTGCAACTGCGCCATTAGTAGCTTCTGGTTGTATTATGATGCGTGTATGTCATTTAAATACTTGCCCAGTAGGTATTGCAACTCAAAATCCTGATTTACGTAAGAAATTTAAAGGTAAGCCAGAGCACGTAGTAAACTACATGTATTTTGTTGCGCAAGAGCTTAGAGAGATTATGGCACAACTTGGTTTCAGAACTATTGAAGAAATGGTTGGTCAGGTTCAAAAATTAGATCGTAAAAAAGCGATTCAACATTACAAAGCTGCAGGAATTGATTTAACACCAATTTTATATAAAGTTGATGTACCTGCAGGAACTAAATTTTACAATACGCAAAAACAAGACCACAATATAGAAAGCTCAATTGAGTTTGACATTATTGCAAAAGCTCACCCTGCATTATTTAGAAAAGAGAAAATTAGCATTGACTCTCCTATAAATAATTTAGACAGAGCTGTAGGTGCAATTATAAGTAATGAAATTTCAAAAATTTACGGTGCCGAAGGTTTACCTGAAAATACTTTAAAATTAAACTTCACAGGTTCTGCTGGTCAAAGTTTTGGAGCATTCAGTACAAAAGGTATTACTATGGTTGTAAATGGTAATACTAATGATTATTTAGGTAAAGGATTATCTGGAGCCAAATTAATTATAAAAGTACCAGACAAAGCTACTTTTAAACCAGAAGACAATGTGATTACTGGTAACGTAACTTTATATGGTGCAACAACTGGTGAAGCATACATTAATGGTAAAGCCGGTGAACGTTTCTGTGTTCGTAACTCAGGAGCCAAAGCAGTAGTTGAGGGAATTGGAGATCATGGCTGTGAATACATGACTGGTGGTATTGCAGTTATTCTTGGTGAAGTTGGTAGAAACTTTGGTGCAGGTATGAGTGGTGGAATTGCTTATATCTTTGATGAAAACAAAACTTTTGAAAAGAACTGTAATAAAGAAGCTTTAAATCTTTTACCAGTTGACGAAGATAAAGATATAGCGGAATTAAGAGCATTGATTGAGAATCACTATAATGCTACTTTAAGCCCACTAGCACAGAGAATATTAGAAAACTGGGAAGATTCTCTTTCTAAATTCATCAAAATATTCCCTGAAGAATACAAGCAAGCGTTGATACGTTTAGAAAATGAAAAATTAGAAACTATTTAAATCGAAATTATGGGAAAGACAACAGGATTTTTAGAATTCGATAGACAAGTAGAAAAGTACGAACCAGTAGAAGATCGTATAAAGAACTATAAAGAATTTACGATTCCGATGGAATCGAAAGAAGTTAAAGAACAAGGTGCAAGATGTATGGATTGTGGAATTCCATTTTGCCATAGTGGTTGCCCGTTAGGAAACTTAATTCCTGACTTTAACGATGCTGTTTACAATGCTAAATGGGAAAAAGCAGCAACTATATTACACGCTACAAATAATTTTCCTGAGTTTACAGGTCGTTTATGCCCTGCACCATGCGAAGAAGCTTGTGTATTAGGTATTAATGAAGACCCAGTTACAATTGAAAATATTGAAAAAAACATAGCAGAAACTGCTTTTGAAAAAGGATGGGTTGTTGCAAATCCTCCTGCTGAAAGAACAGGAAAAACTGCTGCTGTTGTTGGCTCTGGGCCTTCTGGTTTAGCAGCTGCTCAACAATTAAATAGAGCTGGCCACTTAGTTACTGTTTTTGAACGTGATGAAAAAGCCGGTGGTTTATTACGTTACGGTATACCTGATTTTAAATTAGAGAAAAGTGTAATTGATCGTCGTTTAAAAGTATTAGAAGAAGAAGGTATTATTTTTAAAACAGGAGTTCATATTGGAATTGATATAAAAGCAGATGATCTTAAAAAAGATTTTGACGCTATTGTACTTTGCGGTGGTGCTACTGTTAGAAGAAATTTACCTATAGAAGGTGCTGACTTAAAAGGTGTTGTTCAAGCAATGGATTTTCTTGCTCAAAATAACAGACGTGTAGACGGTATTAAAGATTTAGGCGAAGAAATAAAAGCGACAGGTAAAGATGTTGTTGTTATTGGCGGTGGTGATACAGGTTCAGATTGTATTGGTACTTCTTTCAGACATGGTGCTAACTCAGTATCAAATTTTGAAATTATGGCTAAAGGTACTCCTGAGCGTCCTGCAGACCAACCTTGGCCTTTCTGGCCAATGCGTTTAAAAACGAGTACTTCTCATAAAGAAGGCGCTGAGCGTTTCTTCAGTATATCAACTAAAAAATTCTTAGGTGATAAAGATGGTAATTTAAAAGGATTAGTTACCACTCAAGTTGAATGGATTAAAAAATCAGGACAACGCCCAACCCTAAAAGAAGTTGAAGGAACCGAGAAAGAATGGAAATGTGATTTAGCTTTATTGGCTTTAGGTTTTACTGGTTCAGAAATGACTATTGCAGAGCAATTAGGCTTAGAAGCTGACCCTAGAACAAACATAAAAGCATCTGCTAAAAACTATATGTCTAACGTACCAGGCGTATTTGTTGCGGGAGACCAAAGAAGAGGTCAATCATTAATTGTTTGGGCTATCTCTGAAGGTAGACAAGCAGCACATCATATTGACACATATTTAATGGGAACAAAATCAGAATTACCACTTAAAGGTGATGGCGATTTACCAAGAATATAAGCTTAAAAGAACATCTAATAAAAAAGTCCCATTTCAATAAGAAATGGGACTTTTTTAGTAACTTATTTATATTTTCCTACTGAAAAGCATATGTAGTCATTCTAAAACTAGGATCTTCAGCACTTGTAAAAGTAAATATTGTATTTGAAAACGTAACATTAAAGTCTTCCTCTTTAACATATAACCCCTCTGTATTTAATAAATTATCATCAAGGGCTGATAAAAAAGTTGCGAAAGCAGGAACATCCCAACCATTATCACTTAATTTCAACTTATTATCGACCGTTTCATAAGTAACATAATGTGTAACTGTACCTACTGTTGAACCATCAGTTACATCACCTAATAAATAACCTATAGAACTAACATTAGAGTCACCTCCTACATTAAAATTAAAAGTTGCTCTTAATAGAAAGTAACCTATTGATTCTAGCTGCACATTTACCTCATCAACACTTTTTTGAAAATTTGATGAACTGCTTTGCGCATCATATAAATATTGATCAATAAAACTATAACTATTTACTGCACTAACCACCAATGCATTATCATTAGTTGGGTTAGATGGTGCATTTAAAAATGCTATTTCTGCAGTATTACCCAAGCCTAAATCAGCAATAAATTTATCAGTATCACTATCATAAATAAATTCTGAGATTTCCTGTCCGCTAATTTCAATTGCAGGACTTACCACAAAGCCTTGTTCGTTATAAGCTATTCCAAAAGAATAAGATTCTGTATCATTATTAACCTCAACAAATCTTCTATTTATATTTAAAGAAAAATCAAATATTTCAGTATCTCCATCCACATTTAACACTAAATTTTGATAAACAGATTTTTCAGAATCAGTCAACTGATCAAATATAATTCGGCTATTAATAATATTTTCAACTTCATTGGTAGCTGCTTTTGTAAATCGTAATTCTTCTTGGGTTCTATTGGTTCTGAAAATTATATCTCCTGTAACCTCATCAATACCATAATAAAGAAACTCAAAATCTCCCAAATAGCCTTCACCTAATAAATCAGCATCAGGTGGGTTTGCTGAATCTGACAATTGATGAATATCATTTTTAGTAGTAAAAGATAATTTTATTGTACTACCTAAAACTATATCATACTTACTTTGTAATAATGAGAAATCGTCATCAAAATCCGAAGTCATTTCTACAGTTTCATCATCAAGAAAATTAAAAAAGAAGGTAAAGCCACCTAATTCTTCCGGGCTCGTAAAATACACTGCTTTCCATCCAGTTTCGGAGGATAGCAACACTGTTCTCAACTCTTCTTTCTGAGCATTTATTCGTTCTATTGGACTCTCACTAAAAACTTCAGAGCTATCATCCTCTGAACAGTTCGTTAATAAAAGCACACTCAATATTATTAGTATATGGTGTATTATATTACTACTATTTTTCATTTTGACATCTAATTAATTTATTACTTCTTGAGTATTTCTCGCAGTTACTTCTTGTAACTCATAAATATCTATTGCCCATTGTTTCAAAAAATAATCAGCAACAATCGCTTCTTTAGCTCTAATATTTTCTTTAGCCTCTTCATTGGTAATAGCATCTATAAGTGCATTATATTCCTCATTAGAATTTATCAGCATATAGTTTACCATTTCAGCAAAGTCTTCAATAACACTACTTCTAGCATAATCAGAAATAAAACCTAATTCTCTAGCGTCAGCAATACTTGTATTAAACCATTGCGCAGTATATTCTGATGGAGTAATCTCTCCATAACCATCTTCATCAAAAGGAATTGTTTGGTTTAAAATGTGACAATATTCGTGTTGAATTGTAGACAAGAAACGTGTTATATTTTCCTTATCAGTAAGATCTACTAAATCGGTTTCAAAAAGTGTAATTCGTTTTCCTCCTTCTGCTAGACCCAAAAGAATAGTTCCTGATTGATTATAATTTCTACCTCCAACCAACAACAACTGCCTTGGAGCTACTAATTTTACAAAGTTCTCACCTCCTATCTCAGTATAAGAATCTAACCAAATTTTTTCAACAACTTCTAAAACAGGTTGAACATTATCTTCAATTGGCGGAAATAAATATCTATTGTTATCAACGATAGTTTCATCCCATTCATAAAGCACATCAATATTATATTTAGAAACATAATTACTTCTAATATAAATGTCTAACTCTGTTAAATTTGGCGTTGTTGTATCTAACACACTTTCAGTTAACGAATCCTCTTCTTCTCCACATGCAACTAAGCATAAAACAGTAATAATCATTACCACTGTTTTTGACCAGATTACACTTATTATATTTTTAATATTATTAATCATTATTATTTTAATTTAAAGTTTAACGTGGATTTTGTTCTAAACCTCTTTCTAAAGCAAAATTTGGAATTTGCAATTGGCGCCTTGGATCCCCTTTTGTTAAGATAAAATCTCCTTCGCCAATAATAGTATGAGTCACCTCTAAATCAAACCTTCTTACATCAAACCAACGTAAGCCTTCATGATAAAACTCTCTTCTTTTCAATTCTGCAATAGCTTCTATAAACGAGGTTTGATCAAGATCTAAGTTATAAAACGGGGAATATTCATTGGCTTCCTCAAGATATGCGTCAACCAAATCTTGTTTAACCAAAAGATCTGTACTCGCGTCGTAATTTTCGGTTCTTAAAGAGTAAAACATATTAATATCTAACAATGCAGAATCAAAATCATTCATCATCGCAAAAGCTTCAGCTCTATTTAGTAAAACCTCATCAGTAGAAAACAATACTAGACCTACGTAAGGGTCGCCAATACCTGCATTTATATTTGTATATCTGAAAAATTCATCAAATTTTGGTAGATTATAAAATGCCTCAGTACCAAATACGGCATATGCCCAGTTTTTTTCTAAAATATTTCTATCAAAGAACAATTTATCTCCTTTATCTATATTAAGTCCAAAATTATTACTTGCAAAAGTTCTTGCATATATAGAGTTTGCCGAAACTACTAATAAATTAGCTGGGTCTGCTTCACTGGCATATAGAGCTGTACGCTCTGAATATTCTAGAGCATCATAAGTACCTAAATAATCTCTTAATTGTTCTTCCGGGTTAGTAATAACTTTTGAACTATATTCTATTACACTTTCCCATTCACCCTTAAACAAATAGAACCTAGTTGCAAATGCATAAGCGGCATTTTGTGTAAAGTGAAACACAGGTTGATCATAATCATTAGTAACTAAATCTAAACCTTCCAACAAATCACTTTCAATAAAATCATAAACTTCTTTAACCGTATTTCGTGAGTAGGTAACAATAAAATCATCTTCAGGTTCTAAAACATAAGGAATACCTAAATCTGAGTCAGCTGTATTAGGGTTATAATGTTTTCCCCAAAAATTAACCAACATAAAATGACTGTAAGCTCTTGCCAATAAAGCCTCTCCTTTTTGAGGTGCTAGTTCATCTAAATCCCCAAGTTCTTGTATTGATGCTAAGGCTTGATTTGCTTGAGCTATTGCTTTGTAACAAGCATTCCAATACGTAACTCTATAGTCTAAATCATCAATATTATTATCTTCCCATTTATAATTTGCTAAATTCAATTCACTAGGTAATTCACTATTTTTATCCGAAACATTATCAGACATAGTTTCTGCAAAATCCATATAATTTGCTTCAGGATAAGCAATAACTAATAATTCAGAAATTTTTTCTGGACTATCAATTTCAGTTCTATTATCTGGGACTTCAGACAAATAATCTTCACAAGAAACTATTGTTAATGCAAAAATAAGTAGCATCCCTATTTTTGTTCTATATAATTTTTTCATCTTTTATATTTTTAAAACCCTACATTAAGTGAAAGTGTAAATTGTCTTGTAATTGGTTGAGAAACCCCACCAGATCTAAAAAACTCTGGATCTTGACCATTTAAACCCGAATCAGAATAAATCATAAATGGATTTGTAGTAGACAACTTTAAATTAAATGTATTTAAGCCTAAATTCTTTTTTAAGTCAGTTGGAAAATCAAATGCAACACTAATATTTTTCATTCTTACAAAACCACCATCTACAACACGTATATTAGAATAATTATATGCATTGTATGCTCTAAATAAATTTGGAATTTCATTTAAAAGTCTTTGACTAGCTATTACAGGAACATTTGTAAAATTTTCATCTCCTGGAGAAATCCAACGATTTGTAAACTCAGATGTAAACACGTCTAAATCTGTATAAGAATCGGAAAACTTAGGATCTAGTCTGATTTTATTACCTCCTGAAGCGGTCACTAAAAGACTCAAAGAAATACCTTTATATTTAAAAGTATTTGAAAAACCAGCTGTTTTAGTTGGCTCAATACTTCCTTCATATTTAAGATAAGAGGTAATATCTTCTACATCTTGAAAATCAGCACCTGTAACACTATTTTCTTCATTACTCAAATCTTCAGGAAGTAAATAAGTTGGCAAACCTCTATCATCTAAACCAGTAAACTGAAAAGAAAATAGTGACTGCCTAGGAAAATCAACAACATTACCTCCTGTTTGATCGACTAAATCTAACACATTTGGTTTATTCTCTAATGCCGTTATTTTCTGATCTAAAACCGAAAAATTAAGTGTAGAAGTCCATTTAAAATTTGAAGTTTTGATAGGATCAACAGTTAAAGAAACTTCTAATCCTTTTGTTTCCATGTCAGAATTATTACCTTGCTTAATAAATTCTCCACCAATACCTGAAGAGCGAACAAAATCAATTAAATCAAAACCATTTCTCTTATACACATCAGCGGTAAACAGCACTCTATTTTCATATAGTCCAAAATCTAGCCCTATGTTTGTCTCATACTGCTTTTCCCAAGTTAATTCTGAATTTTGTAACTCTTCAATATCTAAATAACGCTCTCTTGAATCAAAATCTAATCGATTAGTAATGTCATTTCTAAAAATTGCTAACGAATTAGTTGCTGGTCCAGCCGTTGCAGTCAATCCATAGGAAGCTCTTAAACTTAATGAATTAACAAAGTCTGCATTTTCTAAAAACCTTTCTTGCGTAATATTCCACTTTCCACTTATTGTACCTGTAGGTAACCACCTAGATGATGTGCTTCTACCTTGTCTATTAGAACCATCGTAACGCCCCGTTAGTGATAGTATATATTTACTATCATAGGCATAGGTTAATTTAGAGAAAACACCTATTGTACGTTCTTTTTCGCTTTCAATTCCAAAATAATCATTTGCTTCTCCTAAAGTTTTTGAAAATATATCAGGATCAGTGAAAGGAATTAATCCTCTATCGTATTGAAGACCATAACCAACAAAATAATCTTCTTCACGATCAATATACCTCATTTCCTGGCCTAACAACCCACTAACCTCATGTTTATTATTAAAAGTATTCGTATAATTTACACTATTTCTAACATAATAATTGGTAAGTTCATTATTGGTATTTCTATATATACCTCCTTCTGGTAAAACTGATACTGGTGGAGCAGTTGGATTATCAGGATCTGTATATAAAAATACATTTGCATTACGTACAATTGTGGTTTCTTGAGACCTATAAGCTTCAGCTACATTTGATAGTTCAGTTACATTGTGGTCCCTGTTTGAAACAACGTACCTTACTGAGCCTAAAAAATTATAATTTAAATTTTTATTTATCTTATATTCACTATCTAGCTGAAAACTAATATCTTTTACTTTCAACTCAATGTAATTGTTTTCCAGCTCATGAAAAATATTGAATGGAGCCCAATTAGACCTATAATACTCTAAGTTACCCTCATTATCCCTTGGTCTAATGGTTCTATTTATTGAGAGTGCATAATTAAATGGATTTATATCAAAAACTCGAGACACATCACCTCTAAAACTATCTTCCTCTCGATCAAATGTACCCGGAGCTTCTTGATCTCTAACTGAGCCATTTGCTCCTAATGTAAGCTTAAACTTATCAGATAAATAATAGGTGTTTTTAAGTTTATATGTAAATCTATTTACCTTATCTGCAATTGTCCAACCAGGATCATTATAGAAACTTAATGATGCGTAAAAGCTATTATTTTCACCACCACCTGAAAAACTTAATGTATGATTTTGAGTAATAGACGCTCTAAATAGCTCTCTAAACCAATTTGTATTTGCTTGTTCATATTGTTGTAAAAATTGATTTCTTGCCTCAACAGTATTTGCAACACCAAACTGACCCATAGTTTCATCATAAGCATTCAATTGTTGTGCTAATATTGTATAAATACCACCATTTCTATTTTGTGCTACGCTAGGAAAATCTAAAAATCCTTTTGCTTCTAATTCTTGAAAAATACTTACAGTTTCTTGAGAATTTAGAATATCATAATTTGCGTATCTAGGGATATCACGAACAGTTTGCTCTAATACATAATTAACTTTCAATTTAGATTTTCTTTGCCCACCTTTGGTTGTAATAACGATAACACCATTTAAAGCTCGAGCCCCATATAATGATGTTGCCGAAGCATCTTTTAAAATATCTATTTTTTCAATATCATTTGTATTTATTCCTGCAATAGAAGAGCTTATTAAGGTTGAAGCATCACCTGAAATTAAAGCATCAAAATCAGTATTAACAATATCTTCTTGTATAACGCCGTCAATCACCCACAAAGGCCTTGTATCACCAAAAACAGAAGACGCACCACGGATTGTAACTTTAGGGCCAGAACCAAAAGTTCCTGTAACATTTTGAATATTAACACCTGCGGCTCTACCTTCAAGCATTTGACTAACATCAACAAGGCCATCAATTTTAAAATTTTCAGAGACAATAGAACTAGAAGCTCCGGTAAATATTCTCTTTGAAGTTTTATCATAACCAGAGACTACTACTTCTTGCAAAGTCTCTATATCCTCATTTAAAATAACAGTTATTGGTTTTTGATCTTGTATTTCAACTTCTTTAGTTTTAAACCCTAGAGCTTTAATTATTAAAAAATCACCAATATTTGCTTTTATAGTAAAATTACCATCAAAGTCAGTAACAGTACCTACAGTAGTATTTTTAATTAAGATGGAAATTCCCAAAAGAGGTATTCCGTCGGTATCCAAAACACTCCCTTCAAAGGTGATTTTATCCTGTAAGGGTATTGAGCTGTTAATTTTAGGCTTAGATTGTTTTAATATAATTTGTTTTCCTAATACCTGATACGATATATTTTTACCTTCGAATACTTCATCAAGTATCTCCTCTACGTACTTATTATTAACATTAACAGAAACAATATTTTTAGAATTAATTTCAGAGTTTTTAAAAAAAAATTTAAAATCTGTTTCTTTTTTTATCTCCTTAAACAATTCTTGATAAGTTACTTCGTTTAAGTTTAATGTAATTTTTGTGTTTTGAGAATATATACTAGCACTTACTCTACAAAGAGAGAGAATAAGCATGATTGCTGTAAGTTTCATTTTCAAACTGAATTTTAATAGATTACCACAACTATGGTAATTATTATGTTGTTTTTTCATACTTTTAATATGATTTTAGAGATTTCGCATTTTTAAAATTTTAATTGTGAATCGAGGGATGCTGGAACATCTCTCGATTTTTTACTTCATTTTTCATTTTACTTCATATAAATTCAACTATTTAAAGGGTTTATGGTTATTTTTCTGTTCTCAATTTTAAAGTTAAACGGCACTGTATTATTGAATGTTTTTAATACTTCTTCTATCGTTTCTAAATCAAATTGTCCCGTAAACTTTTCATCTACTAATGAATCACAATTATTTTCAATAGATACATTATAAAACCGTTCTAGTTTTTTAGAAATGGAATTAAATTTTTCATTTTCAAAAAGCAAAACACCATCTAACCATGCAATATAATTTTGCACATCGACAATATTTACTTTCGCTATTTTGTCTTTAGAATATTTAAATTGCTCCCCTGGTTTTAAAATAAATTCACCTTGAGTATTAAAATTTACTTTTACAGAACCTTCTATTAGTACAATATCATTTGCAGTATCAGTAGTATACGATGATATATTAAATTCTGTTCCCAAAACAGTCGTTTGAAAATTCTTGGTATGAACTACAAACCTATTTTTTTTATCTTTTTTAGCTACATCAAAATAAGCCTCTCCTTTTAACTCAACTACTCTTTCTTCATTTGAATTAAAATAAGTTGGATACTTAAAAAAAGAGCCTGAATTTAAATATGCACGAGTGCCATCTGATAAAACGACTTCCATTCGTTTACCATATGGAACATAAATTTCATTAAATTCAGGTTTGGTAATTTCCTCTTTATTATCAGAATAATTATAAAGTATGCTATTTCCTTTTTGAACAGCTACTACTTTACCTTCTGTATTATATATTTTATTAGATTTAGATTCGTCTAATGCTTTTTCTTCTCCTGAGTCAAGTTTCAAAACAATTTGATTAGAAACCTCTAACTCACTTGAATATCCATAATTAAAATAAATCAAGATTGACAGTGCAAATAATAAACAAAAGCTTGCTGCTACATATAAGTAAGTTCTATTTCTACTAAAAAAAGAATTTTCTAAACTTGAATTATAATCAATTTTTCTTGCTAAAAATTTTTCAAAAGCTACATCAGAATCAAAACTTTGAGCTTCAACTTCAATTAAATGATTTAAAACAAAATATTTTTTTAATGCTTCTAGATTATCGGCAACAGTTAATTTATTTTTAAAAGCTTCCAATTCACTTGGTGTCATTGCGTCTTTTAAAAATTTAGAAATTTCGCTATTACTTAACTGATTATTCTTCATTGATAAGTTGATTCTTTATAGAAAGACTCAAAAAATATAGAATACCCTTAGTTTTTTGTTAAGATATTTTAAAAAAAATGTTAATTTTAAAATACGATAGTACTCTCTAAAAAAAAACATCTGAAAAAAGAAACCCAAAAAACTGAAATTAAAAACCTTAAAAAAGGTGATAATGAAGCATTTAAACTTCTTTATAAAGAATACTATAAAAGTTTATGTGTTTACACTTATGGTATTTCAAAAAATAGAACTTTAGCCGAAGATATTGTGCAAAATGTTTTTTTTAACTTATGGAAAAACAGAAATAAAATAGAAATAACAAACTCTATATCTTCTTACTTATACAAATCATGCTACAATGAATTTATAAATCATTACAAAAAACAACAGAAAAAAGTAGATTATCTAACTGAGTTTAGAATATCGGCTATGGATTTCTTTATAGAAGATTCTATAGAAACTACAAACGAAGATAAAATAATATCAATAAGAAAAGCTATTGAAAAATTACCTAATAAATGTAAAGAAGTTTTTATAATGATAAAGATAGAAGGATTAAAGTACAAGGAAGTAGCTGAAAATTTAAAAATATCTATTAAAACTGTTGAAGCTCATATGACATTAGCAATGCGCAAAATTAAAGAGGAGATTTAACTATTTTAAAAAACCAATATTTCTATTCAACCCTGCGTACTTTGTTCTTTTTACAGCAGATTTCTGAAATACTTTTCTAAAAACATCTTCTGTTATTTCTTCCCAATCTTTTTTAGTAAGTGATAATAAATCTGGATGTGGATTAAAAAGAGGTTCGTTATGTGGTTTTGAAAAACGATTCCAAGGACAAACATCTTGGCATACGTCGCAACCAAATGCCCAATCATCAAACTTACCCTTTACTTCTAACGGTAATTCGTCTTTTAATTCAATTGTAAAATAAGAAATACATTTACTCCCATTTACTACACATGGCTCGACAATTGCTTGCGTTGGGCATGCGTCAATACAAGCTGTACAGGAACCACAATGGTCCGTAACTGCATGGTCATATTCTAAATCTAAATCTAAAATCAACTCTGCTATAAAATAAAAAGAACCAACTTTCTGAGTTAATAAATTGCTATGCTTCCCAATCCACCCTAAACCACTTTTAGCAGCCCAAGCTTTATCTAATACAGGTGCAGAATCAACAAAAGCACGCCCACTCACCTCTCCTATTTCTTCAGATATAAATTCTTGTAATTTTCTTAATTTACCTTTTATTACATGATGATAGTCTTGTCCATAGGCATATTTAGAAATTTTATACGTATCATCATTTTGTTGTTCTTCTGGATAATAATTAAGTAATAGAGAAATTACAGACTTAGAGTCATCAACTAGCAAACGAGGATCCAAACGTTTATCAAAATGATTCTCCATGTATTGCATTTTGCCATTCATGTTATTCTTTAACCACTTTTCTAATCTTGGTGCTTCTTCTTCTAAAAAACCTGCTTTAGAAATACCGCAAGACATAAAGCCTAATCGCTTAGCTTCATCTTTAATTTGTTTTGTGTATTTCTCTTTTAAATTCATTATTATATTCTAGCTGTAAATTTCAATTCAACATTAAGTGGTTTTAATGATATCAACGGATTAATATCTAAAGTTTTTAAATTAGTAGTTATTCGGTACTTTTTTAATATTTCAGTTACTGCTAAAATCATTTCATACATTGCAAAATTATTACCCACACACATTCTTGGACCTGCTCCAAAAGGGTAATAATAATCTTGATATTTCTTTTTATCGAGGGTTTCGAATCTTTCAGGAATAAAATCATTTGGTAGCTCCCAAAATTGCTCATACCTATGCAATTCATAAATACTCATTAGTACCATTGTATCTTTTGGAATTTTCAAATCATCGATTTCATCATTTTCTAATGAAACTCTGTCAATAATATATGCTGGCGGATATAAACGCATTGTTTCTTCAATACAATGCTGTACATATTTTAACTTTAATATCTCAGGTAAAACATCTTCTGAATCTAAATCAACAAGCTTTACCTCTTTATAAGCCTTCTCCTGCATTTCAGGATGTTTTGCAAGTAAAAAAAATAAAAAACTAAGAGCATTTGCTGTAGTTTCATGACCTGCAGTAAATAAAATCAATACTTCATCTATCAATTGCTTTTGAGACATTGCCGTTCCATCTTCATAACGGGCTTGCAACAACATATCAAGCAAATCATCTTTCTCTATTTTTGATTTTCTCCGGCTTTCTATTAAATCGTTTAAAAGTTCTTGTCCATCTTCTGCAAGTTTTAAATGTTTTTTAATCGTTCCATTTAAATTAAACCACCATTTTAAATAAGGTTGACGCATTTCTTTTATCAACATTCGCTGATTAACCTCAGTTATATGCTGAAGTTCTTGCATTTTTTCACGAATATCTTCGCTACTAAAAAGTGATTTCGCTACTACTTGAAAAGCAAGATTACTCATTAATGGATATGCATTCAAAATAACACCGGGCTTAATATCTTCTAATTCAACTTTAATAGCTGAACGAATTGTGCCCATTAAATTATGCAACTTTTTTTTATGGAATGCAGGTTGTACCATTCGCCTATGTGTACGCCAATGTTCCCCATTAGATGTTAAAATACCATGACCAATATACTTTGCAAGATCTACTGTTTGCAAAGTTGATTTCTGATATTTTTTATGTTGTTTTTGGAGTATATGTTTTACGATTTTAGGATTACGAGTAAACACAATCTCACCTTCGAAGGCTACTGAAACACGAAATAAATCTCCAAATTTCTCAAAATTTTCGCGATGAAAAGGCAAGGGGTTTTTTAGAATACGTTTGCTATTCTTTATAACTTCTAAACGTGATACTAAAGGTAGTTTTTGCATTAAAATAATTCTCCTTGACTCGTTCCTTTTATCCTTCCTAAATGTTTGTAAGCTAAATCTGTTACTTCACGACCACGGGGTGTTCGCATAATAAAACCTTGTTGAATCAAAAATGGTTCATAAACCTCTTCTATCGTTTCAGCACTTTCTGACACTGCAGTAGCTAATGTTGTTATACCAACTGGGCCACCTTTAAATTTATCAATAAGAGTCATCAAAATCTTATTATCCATTTCATCTAAGCCATGAGCATCTACATTTAATGCCTTAAGGGCAAATCTTGAAATTTCAATATCAATTTTACCATTCCCTTTTATTTGAGCAAAATCACGAACTCTACGCAATAATGAATTACATATACGAGGTGTTCCTCTACTTCTACCTGCAATTTCAATTGCTGCTTCATTTGTAATTGGCATTTTTAATATCTCAGAACTACGTTCAACAATGGTTGACAATAACTCTGTAGAATAATATTGCAACCTACTTTGTATTCCAAAACGTGCTCGCATTGGTGATGTTAACAGACCAGATCGTGTAGTTGCACCAATCAATGTAAACGGATTTAAATTTATTTGAACAGAGCGTGCATTTGGCCCTGTTTCTATCATAATATCAATCTTATAATCTTCCATTGCAGAATACAAATACTCTTCTACAATTGGACTTAAACGGTGAATTTCATCAATAAATAAAACATCACGTTCATCTAAATTTGTAAGCAAACCTGCTAAATCTCCAGGTTTATCTAATACCGGACCCGACGTAATTTTAATACCTACACCCAATTCATTTGCTAAAATATTAGCCAAAGTAGTTTTACCAAGTCCTGGAGGTCCATGAAAAAGTGTGTGATCTAAAGCTTCACCTCTTAAATTAGCTGCTTCTACAAAAACCTTTAAATTCTCCAGTATTTGTTCTTGACCCGTAAAGTCTTCAAAACTTATAGGCCTTAATGCTTTATCTATATCAAATTCTTCTGGAGAAAAATTTTGATTTGTTGGATCTAGATTTTCATTCATATATAACAAATATAGGGCAAAATAATATTACCTCTAAAGCATTAAATTCTAATTATAGCCTTTAAAAATTGTATTTTCATACCATGAAAAAAATTAATTATACTTCAGGTATTATAGCATACATACCATTTTTTTACGTGATATGGTCTGATGATCTTTTAACCGCCTCTGAAATAAATGTAGTTAAAACTGCTATTGCAAATGACAGCAGTTTATCTAAAGAAGAAAAAAATATCTTAAACAGTTGGTTAAATACAAAAGATTCACCTAGTGATAAAACTATTAAATCTTGGAAACAAGCTATATTAAATTCAAACCTAAAATTAGTAGAAAGTAGTAATTACCCTCTTTCAATTTTCAGTCAAGAATTATTAAAACACTATGGTAATGAACTACCTATTAATGAACAACTAAAACATATTGAACTTAACTTAGGCATACAACCTAATCACTACAATCATTTATTTAATGTTGAAATAAATTTTGATAGTACACTAAATTATTATAACCCTAAGGAAATAAACAAATTAGTAAAAGGTGAATATTTTTCAATAGTTGAAGATTTTCATAAAGTATTAAAAGATCCAATATTTAATTGTAAAGTAGAAAGAAAAAAAGAAGATTTTAGAACAACCGTTTTAGAACAAGTTAAGTTTTTAGCATCAAAAAAATATGGTGCAATGGCCTACCCAAATGAATATGGTGGCATTGACGATATGCCAGCCTATGCATTCATTTTTGAAAATATGATGTATGTTGGCGGAAGTTTATCTATAAAATTTGGTGTTCAATTCGGTCTCTTTGGAGGAAGCATTCAAAAGCTTGGCACTAAAAAACATCATGATCAGTATTTAACTGAAACTGGTGATGCAAAATTACTAGGTTGTTTCGCTATGACTGAGACAGGACACGGCTCTAATGTGCGTGGAATAAAAACTACAGCAACTTACGAACAAGAAACTGATAGCCTAGTTATTCATACTCCTGGAAGAAATGACAACAAAGAATATATTGGTAATGCCTTAGACTCTAAAATGGCTTCTGTTTTCGCACAATTAATTGTGAATGGAAAAAACGAAGGTGTTCACGCAATTTTAGTACCTATCCGAGATGAAAAGCACAAGCTTTTACAAGGTGTAAAAATAGAAGATAATGGCTATAAATTAGGATTGAATGGCGTTGATAATGGAAAAATTTGGTTTAATCAAGTTCGAGTACCTCGTGGAAATTTATTAAATAAGTACGGAAGCATCAAAGATGATGGAACTTATTTTTCTGAAATTGAGAATCCAAATAAGCGATTCTTTACTATGTTAGGGACTTTAGTTGGTGGTAGAATATGTGTTGCCAGAGCTGGTTTAGGTGGTGCTAAAAAAGCATTAACAATTGCCGTAAAACATGCTTTAAAAAGAAGACAGTTCAATGACAGTATAAAGATTCAAGAAGATTTGTTGATGGATTACCCTACTCATCAACTTAGACTTACCCCTGCAATTGCTAAATCATATGTTTATGATGTTACATTACAACAAATAATGAAAGAGTATAGTGATGTAAACAAACCTGACAAACGAAAAATTGAAACTCAAGTCGCAGGCTTAAAATCAATCATAACTTGGTTTGCGAATGAAACCATTCAAGAATGTAGAGAGGCATGTGGTGGAAAAGGATATTTAATAGAGAATCAAATTGCAGATTTGAAAGGCGATGTAGACATTTTTACAACCTTTGAAGGTGATAATACCGTTTTATTACAATTAGCGGCTAAAGGTGTTCTTTCTGACTTTAAATCAGAGTTTAATAGCGCAGGATTCACTTCTGTGCTGAAACTCTTGAGCACGCAAATAAATGATAAGTTAACTACAATTAATCCGTTATACATTAACAACGTTGATATAGCACATTTGTACGATTCAAAATTTCATAAAAATGCTTTTGAATATAGAACTAGAAGATTAACATACACTGCTGCTATGAGAATCAAAAACTATATCAAAAAAGGAGTTCCATCTTACCAAGCATTTTTAAAAGTACAAACTCATTTATTAGCTTTAGGTAAAGCATATAGCTGTGAATTAGCATACAATACATTTATTGATTTTACTGATAAAATTAATGATGATAAAAACAAAGCACTATTTGTAAAACTTGCAAACCTCTATGCTTTACAGGAAATTAGAACTAATGCAACTTGGTATTTAGAACAAGGTTATATTGGCACTACAAAATCTAAAGCAATAAGACAACGAATAGAAAGATTGTGTACTGAACTACGACCACACATAGGTAATTTAGTAGATGGTTTTGGAATTCCTGATGATTTACTCAATGCTCCAATTGCTATAAAATAAGTACTAGTCTTTAATCTTAAGCACGTCATCTCTTTTATTTAGTTGTGACGTGTTTAAAAATTCGATAATGTTAATAGCTCCGTTACCATAAAAATAGGTATTTGCACTATCAGAAGAGCTTAAATTTAGTACTTCTTTTGCTCTAACATAAGCGTTAGCATTTTTTTTAATAAATAAATTTGTATCTGATGTATCAAAATTTTCAGCTTTCAGATCAGAACTATCAAATAAATGGGCATTTAAAACTTCAGCCTTACCCTTCAATTTTAATTCTGAATTCTTTTTAAGATTAACATTAGCAGTTTTAGCATCTGCATAAATACGAGCATCTGCCCTATCTTTTAAAGAAACATTTAAAGAATCTACATTTACAATTAGGTTTGCAAAGCTATTGTCACTCATATCAACTTCTAATAAATTTACATTTGCATTAAGTGATATTTTAGAAGAATTAAAAGAAGTAACATTTAAGTAATCCGTTTCTATAACGTCTTCAATATTAATTTTACCATCACGTAGAATTAAAGAATGTATTTGATTATAAAAAACAGTAATTTCTAGTTTCTTTTTAGCAGTAATATTATAATAAGAATCAATCGATAAAACATGATCAACAACTCTAAACTCTAAAACATCAACTAAATTATCATCAATAACTAAGGATAAACCATAATCAGCTGAAGCAACAAAATTTATATCTAAATCATGCTCTAATTCTATACTATCAAAAGGTTCTAAATCTTTATGAACTTCAACAACAACCTTACTTCCTCTTATCTTCGGTTTACGTTGAGAAAATGCGAACGAACCAATTAAAAAGCAAATAATAAATACACCAAATTTAATTTTCATAAGTGAAATCTTGAATAAATTGTAAAACGATTTTAGTGGTTGAAATTGATTATACAAGATATTATAAATATCTAATAATATAAAAAACAAAAAGAATTAATCACAAAAAAACCCTTTGTAATACAACAAAGGGTTTAAATTATATTTATAAGAAAAATTAATGCTGTAATTCTTCTTCATTCTCTTGCAGAGGAACATGTTGTGGTACAAAATCTTGTCCTGGCAATATGTATTCACCATCTTCACGAGTTTTACTATAGTCATAAGCCCAACGGTGAACTTCAGGAATTTCACCTGGCCAGTTACCATGAACAGCTTCTATTGGAGTAGTCCACTCTAAAGTAGTAGCACTCCAAGGGTTTTGAGAGCCTTTTTTACCGTAGAAAATACTACTTACAAAGTTGTAAATAAATATCAATTGAGTAAATGCTGTAATAATAGCAAATACAGTAATTAAAATTTGAACATCAGTTAAATCATCAAACATTGGAAATGCTGTATTCTGGTAATATCTTCTTGGGACACCTGCCATACCAACAAAATGCATTGGGAAGAAAATACCATAAGAACCTACAGCAGTAATCCAAAAGTGAATATAACCTAAATTTTTGTTCATTAACCTACCATGAAACATTTTAGGGAACCAGTGATAAACACCTGCAAACAAACCATAAAGTGCAGATATACCCATTACTAAGTGGAAGTGAGCAATAACAAAATACGTATCGTGAACATTGATATCCAAAGTACTATCTCCTAATATAATTCCAGTTAAACCACCAGAAATAAAAGTTGATACCATTCCTATTGAAAATAACATCCCAGGATTTAATTGCAGGTTACCTTTCCATAATGTAGTTATCCAGTTAAAAGATTTTACAGCAGATGGAATCGCAATTAATAATGTTGTAAATGTAAATACAGAACCTAAAAACGGATTCATACCAGAAATAAACATGTGGTGACCCCAAACGATAGTTGATAAAAATGCAATTGCAATGATAGATGCAATCATCGCACGGTAACCAAAAATTGGCTTACGAGCATTTACTGCCATAACTTCTGACACGATACCCATTGCAGGAAGAATTACAATATAAACCTCAGGGTGACCCAAGAACCAAAATAAATGTTCATATAATACAGGAGAACCACCTTGGTAATGTAATACTTCACCTTGAATGAAAATATCTGATAAAAAGAAAGATGTACCAAAGCTTCTATCCATTATTAACAACAATGCTGCTGATAACAAAACAGGGAAAGAAACAACACCAATGATAGCAGTTACAAAGAAAGCCCAAATACTCAAAGGCATTCTAGTCATAGACATACCTTTTGTTCTAAGGTTTAATACTGTTACAATATAATTTAAAGAACCCATCAACTGAGAAGCAATAAATACAGCCATAGAAGCCAACCAAAGTGTCATACCTAAACCAGAACCAGGTTGCGCCATTGGCAAAGCACTCAAAGGAGGGTATACCGTCCAACCTGCTGCCGCAGGTCCCGCTTCTATAAACAATGAAGAAATCATTATTATACATGATATAAAAAACAACCAATAAGAAACCATGTTTAAAAAGCCTGAAGCCATGTCGCGTGCACCAATCTGCAAAGGAATAAGTAAATTACTAAACGTACCACTTAAACCTGCTGTAAGTACAAAAAACACCATTATAGTACCATGAATAGTAACTAATGCTAAATAAATATCAGCATCCATTACACCATCAGGTGCCCATTTTCCAAGAACAGCTTCAAAAACAGGAAAAGATTCTCCTGGCCAAGCTAATTGCATTCTAAATAAAATAGACATTGCAATACCAATAACACCCATGATCAAACCAGTAATTAAATACTGCTTTGAAATCATTTTATGATCTTGGCTAAAAATATATTTAGTTACAAAAGTCTCCTTATGATGATGCCCGTGATCGTCGTGTGCATGATCATCTAAGTTTGCATGTGCTGTAGCTACTGACATATTCGAAATCTATATTTTTTATTATTTTTTAACTTAAATTTATTCTGCTGAAGCAACCATTGAAGAACCGAAAGTTTTTTGCTCAGCAATCCACTTATTATACTCTTCTTCTGTTTCAACAATAATTTTCATTTGCATGTTGTAATGTGATTTACCACAAATCTTATTACAAAGTAAGATATAATCAAACTGCCAAGCATCAGAATTATCTTCACCATTTAAAGCTCTTTCAGCTCTAATAGCATTAATTCTTTTTTCCTTGTCAATAATATCAGGATTTTGACGCATCTCTTCTGTAGTATATATTGGAGTATATGAGAATTCCGTAATCATACCAGGAACACAATTCATTTGAGCTCTAAAGTGAGGCATATAAGCTGAATGCAATACATCTTGAGAACGCATTTTAAAGTTAACTTTTCTACCTACAGGAAGATGTAATTCTTTAACAATAATGTCGTCAGAAGCATTTGGATCAGCTTCATCTAAACCAAGTACATTAGCTTTATCAATATCAATCATTCTAACGTTAGCATCACCTAATACATTATCATCACCACTATATCTAGCTGTCCAGTTAAATTGTTGCGCATATAATTCAACAATTATAGGATCATCATCATCATTAACATCCATAATGCTCGTCCAAGTATACAGACCCCAAAGAATTAAACCTGATAATACGATCACAGGAATAATTGTCCAAATAAACTCCAACTTATCGTTATCAGCAAAGAACAAAGCTTTTTTTCCCTTCTCTCCTCTATATTTAAATCCGAAATAGAATAATAAAAATTGAGTTAAAGTTTGAACAACAAAAATAAGAATAAATGAAGTTAACATTAAACTATCGTAATCAGCACCATGAGCAGAAGCTGCTTCAGGAAGTAAAACTTTAGTATATTTCCAGAAACTGAAAATTGTTATTCCATAGATAAAAATCAAGAAAGCGAATAGTAAATATCCATTTGTCTTGTTATCCTTATCATTAGCGATTTGCGAATTCTCTGCCTTGATTTGAGACAATTCAAAAATTTTGGTCATTTGCCAAATAGCAATTGCCACTAATACTAAAACAGCTATAATTAAAAATGCAGTCATTGTATGATTTAATGTTATTTTTTTATACTAGTAATGAAAATGCTTACTCTCTTCTATAAAAGGATTACGCTTTGGTTGAAGCGGTGCCTTTGATAATGCTCTAAATATCCAGAATATAAATATACCTGCGAAAAATAATACAGAACCAATTTCTGGAATACCAATGAACCATTGATCACCAACAGTAGACGGCATAATTGCATTAAATATATCTAAATAATGACCACCTAATATTACAACACCAGCCATGATTACAAACCAGTTTAATCTTTTATAGTCACTATTGATTAATAATAATACTGGGAATAAGAAATTCATCACAATCATTCCGAAGAATGGTAATTTGAAATCAGCTATTCTCGTAACATAATATGTAACCTCTTCAGGGATATTAGAATACCAAATCAACATAAACTGAGAGAACCATAAATATGTCCAGAAAATACTAATCCCGAACATAAATTTAGCTAAATCATGAATATGACTATCGTTAACATCTTGTAATAATCCTTTCGATTTTAAATAAATAGTTACCATTGCTATTACAGTAATACCTGAAACAAACATACTAGCAAAAATATACCAACCAAATAATGTACTAAACCAGTGTGGATCTACACTCATAATCCAGTCCCAAGACATCATAGACTCAGTCACTAGATAAAATACTAAGAAAGCAGCAGATGCTCTAAAATTCTTTAAGAAATTAGAATCATCACTAGCTTCATCTTGAGCTAAAGATAATTTTCTAGAATATTCTCTATAGAAAATCCAACCTGCCAAAAAGATAACAGCTCTTATTAAAAAGAAAGTACCATTTAAGAAACCAGATTTACCTTGTATTAATTCATCATGAGCAACAACTTCAGGATCCATCCAAACAAATAAGTGGTTCAAATGTGCAACTGAACAAGCTAATAAAACAAACATTATAATTCCACCTGGAACTAAATATGAAGTAATACCTTCCATAACTCTAAAAAGTAATGGAGACCAGCCTGCCTGCGCTGCTCGTTGAATAGCATTAAAAGCTAAAACACCTAATGCAATCATAAAGAAAAAGAAAGCAGCTACATATACTGCAGCCCAAGGTCTATTTTGCAATTGGTGTAATAAATGCTCATCATGAGAACTATCATGATGTGCTTCTGAATCACCATGCGCTTCAGCATTTCCGTGATGTGACTCTGCAACTCCATGATGCTCTGTAACATTTTCAGCATGCGCATCACCGTGCCCTTCACCATGAGAAGCAATCATCTCTTTTGCTTCTTCTGCAGTGCTAGGAGACGAACCGAAACCGATACCAATTCCTATGGCTCCAAGAACCATTAAAATAATCGAAGCAATTTTTAATCTATTTGAAATAGTGTACATATCTAAAATCTATGTATTATTTTATTAAATCTTGTTTTAACTTAATTACGTACTCTGCAACTTGCCAACGCTCTTTATCATTTAATTGATTAGCATATGAACCCATAGAGTTTAATCCGTAATATATTGTATGATGCGTACTTCCAACTGTAATATTTCTACCAGCATCAGAATAATTAGGCACACCTAGTATTTTTTCACGACTTACTAAAGTACCATTACCATCACCTTTATTACCATGACAAATAGCACAATAAATAGTGTAAAGCTCAGCACCAACTGCTAAATTTTCTTCAGACTTTAAAGAATCTAAAGGACTAGCTTGAACTCTTGCCAATTCTTTATCTTCTAAAGTATTGGCAAACTTATATGGCATATGACCACGAGATATTGTATTTTCAACAGGTAAACCTGCTTCAACACCACTTGGCAAAAACTCAACTTTTTGGTAGGTTTCGTATCCTACAGATTTGTACATATTTGGCATGTACTGGTAATTTCTATCATTCTTGTTAAAACAAGAAGAAAAAGTTACCAAAACCAAAACTATAGCTATAACTTTTATAAAACTCTTCATATCTCTATTGACTACTTTTCTGAAATATTGATCTCCACTGCACCAGTTTCAGACAATAACTTTCTTAATTCATCCTCGTTATCATGAATCTCAATTTCCATAAGAAAATGATCATCAGTTGTTCTTTTATCAGGGTTCTCAGCTTCTTTAAAAGGCCATAATTTACTTCTCATATAAAAAGTAATCACCATTAAATGGGCTGCGAAAAATACTGTAAGCTCAAACATAATTGGAACAAAAGCAGGTAAGTTTTCTAAAAAACTAAAACTAGGCTTCCCCCCAATATCTTGTGGCCAATCCTCAATCATGATAAAATTCATCATAGTAATTGCTACTGTTAGACCAACACACCCATATAAAAATGATGTTATTGCTAATCTAGTTGTAGCTAAGCCCATTGCTTTATCTAGTCCATGAACTGGAAAAGGACAATAAACCTCTTCAATATGATGTTTAGCTTCTTTGACTTTTTTTACAGCGTGCATTAACACATCATCATCTGTATAAAGCGCATGTATAACTTTAGATGCCATATATCTACTTGTTGTTATTTAAAATCTTTGCTTGACCTGCCCAATCATCTCTTTGTGCTCTTCCTGGAAAAGAACCTGTAATAGAATCTAACAAATCATATTCTTTTTCGGTCATTTTACTAACTTGAGAAAACTTAAATATACCAATCTGGTTTAAAGTTTTTTCCATTTGGGGACCAATACCTTTTACTTCTTTTAAATCATCTGGAGTATCAACTGCAGGATCAAAAGAACCTAATGAATTAAGTAATGTAGAAACTTGCTCTGTACTTTTTTCAACTATTGGAGCATCTTCAGCAGGAACAATCTCCTCAACTGGTTCAACAACTACATTTACAGGAACAGTTTGTTTTACTTCATAAAGAGGCTTACCTGCGTCTCTTAATAACTTATATTTCTCACCAGAAGATTTCATAATAGATTTTACTTCTGCCTGCGCAATTACAGGAAATGTTCTAGAATATAGTAAGAAAAGAACAAAGAAGAAACCAATAGTACCTATAAATATACCTATATCAACAAATGTTGGAGAGAACATCGTCCAAGATGATGGTAAGTAATCACGGTGTAATGACGTTACGATAATTACAAAACGCTCAAACCACATCCCGATGTTTACAACAATGGATATAAAGAAAGAGAATAATATACTTGTACGTAATTTTTTAGACCACATAAACTGTGGAGAAAAAACATTACAAGTCATCATTGACCAATATGCCCATGCGTAAGGACCAGTTGCTCTATTCAAGAATGCATATTGTTCATATTCTACACCTGAATACCAAGCCATAAATAACTCCGTAATATAAGCACAACCAACTATCGAACCAGTTAACATAATTACTATGTTCATTAATTCAATATGTTGTAATGTTATATACTCTTCCATATGACACACTTTTCTCATTATAATAAGAAGTGTATTCACCATTGCGAAACCAGAGAATATTGCACCCGCAACGAAATAAGGTGGGAAGATAGTTGTATGCCATCCAGGTATAACTGATGTAGCAAAATCAAAAGATACAATCGTGTGTACAGAAAGTACAAGTGGCGTAGCTAAACCTGCTAACACTAATGACACCTCCTCAAAACGTTGCCAATCTTTTGCTCTACCAGACCAACCAAAACTAACTAAACTATATATTTTTTTCTGAAAAGGACGAACAGCTCTGTCTCTAATCATTGCGAAATCTGGTAATAAACCTGTCCACCAAAACACTAATGATACTGAAAGGTAAGTTGAAATTGCAAATACATCCCAAAGAAGTGGCGAGTTAAAGTTAACCCATAAAGATCCAAATTGATTAGGAATTGGCAATACCCAGTAAGCTAACCAAGGACGCCCCATGTGAATAACAGGGAATAAACCTGCCTGAACAACAGAGAAGATTGTCATCGCCTCAGCCGAACGGTTAATAGCCATTCTCCATTTTTGACGGAATAATAAAAGTACAGCAGATATAAGTGTACCAGCGTGACCGATACCTACCCACCATACAAAGTTTGTAATATCCCAAGCCCAACCGACTGTTTTATTTAATCCCCAAGTACCAATACCCGTAGATACGGTATAAATAATACAACCTATTCCCCAAAGGAATGCAACCAATGCAATTGAAAAAACAATCCACCATTGTTTATTTGCTTTACCTTCTATAGGAGCAGCAATATCCACAGAAATATCATGGTAGCTTTTATCTCCAAGTACAAGTGGTTTTCTAATAGGTGCTTCGTAATGCGACGCCATATTCTAAATTAAGTTATGTTCTTCTTTTTTTTATAGACTGATTATACTTCTTCAGTATTTCTCACTTTAACATGATAAAACACATTAGGTTTCGTACCTACATGTTCTAATAAATGATACATACGATCACTTTCTTTAAGCTCAGCTACTTTACTATGCTTATCATTTACATCTCCAAAAATCATTGCTCCACTACTACAAGCCGCAGAACAAGCTGTTTGGAATTCACCATCTTTAATTACACGTCCATCTCTTTTAGCATCAAGAATAGTTTTCTGTGTCATTTGCATACACATTGAACATTTTTCCATAACACCTCTAGAACGAACAGTAACATCAGGGTTTATAACCATTTTACCTAAATCGTTATTCATGTGATAATCAAACTCATCATTGTTATTATACAAGAACCAGTTAAACCTACGAACTTTATACGGACAGTTGTTTGCACAATATCTTGTACCAACACATCTGTTATATGCCATATGGTTTTGACCTTGACGACCATGTGAAGTTGCAGCAACAGGACAAACAGTCTCACAAGGAGCATGGTTACAATGTTGACACATTACAGGCTGGAAAGCAACTTGAGGATTAGAAGCTGGATGCTCCAATTCACCAAATCCGCCTAAAGAACCTTTATCACCAGTTAAGCCATCAAACTCATCTTTCTTAACATTATCTTCTTCAAAAGTATCTTCAGAAGAATAATATCTATCAATACGCAACCAGTGCATATCTCTTGACTTTCTAACTTCATCTTTACCTACAACAGGTACGTTATTCTCTGCATGACAAGCAATAACACATGCTCCACATCCAGTACAAGCATTTAAATCTATTGACAGATTAAAATGATGCCCAATTGTACGATCAAAGCTATCCCATAAATCCACAGAAGTAGCAGCAACCTCTTGGTGATCTAAAGATACAACTGGCTGAACATTCCATTCTTCCGCATCTTTAGTATTAAATATTTCAAGGGTGGTTTCTTTAATAATATCACCTCTACCCATTAATGTTTTATGCAACTGAACACAAGCAAACTCATGATTACCTTCAGACTTTTCAATTGAAACAGATTGTACATTTGAAAAATTCTGATATAAAGGATAAGCATTAACTCCGGTTTGCATTTCAGCTTTCATCCCTGCTTTCTTACCATAACCAAATGAAAGCCCAATTGAACCAACAGCTTGACCAGGTTGAATAATTACAGGAACCCTATCAACAGAAACACCATTTACAGTAATTTTCGCATAACTACCATCTAAACCACCGTTTGCAACATTCTCATTTACAAAACCAAGTTTATCTGCATCAACTTTAGATACTGTAACATAGTTATCCCAAGAAACTCTAGTAATAGGATCAGGAAATTCTTGCAACCATGGATTATTAGCCATTTGACCATCACCCATTCCAGTTTTAGAATATAAAGTCAATTCCATTTCTGAATTAGATGCATTTGCCAATGCACGTAATGAAGATGCAATAGGAACAACTGCCGTTGTTTCTTCAACAACAGGCGCTAAAGCAACATCAACCAACTCTTCAACAGAAGAAGGTTGAGATTTCACATAAAAACCATCATGTAAAGCCTGATTCCATTCACTTTCTCCTAAAACAGAAGAAGACCAAGTTTCTTTTATATATTCATAATACGACTTATCACTACCCATCCATTGCAATAATGATGATTGTAATTGACGCGTATCAAATAATTCTTTTATTGTAGGTTGCGTTAGCGCAAAATGACCTTTTTTAATCTCAACATCACCCCAAGACTCCAAATAGTGAGAAGCAGCAGCAACATATTGCGAAACAGCAGTAGTTTCATTCTCATTAGTCGAGAAATTTACAGATAGAGAAACATTTTTCAACCCTTCTTCAAAATCAACAGCATTTGGCAATGAATAAACAGGATTAACACCATCAATAAAAATAGCCCCTACTCTACCAGACTTCATAGCGTCAATTAAAGCATTTACAGCCTTAACATCACCTTGCCTTGTAAGAATTGGCTGATCAGCATTAAAAGCATCACTACCTAACATTTCATTAATAGCTAAAACAACCGACTGAGCATCCTCATCATCTAAACCTGTTACAACTACAGCTTTAGAACCTGCTTTCTTAATTTTAGCAACTGCTAAGTCCAAAGCACTGTTTACACTTTCAGAAAGCTCACCACCAACTGATGAGTTATTTAATTTAGCATATAGTTTTGCCAAAGCAACCTTCTGCTCACTTGGTTTTAATGGAATTCTATTATCTGCGTTTGCACCAGACAAAGACATATTAGCTTCAAACTGAATATGCTTAGACATTTTTCCTTTTTGAGGTATACGTCCTTTAGAATATCCTGCATCAAAACCACCACCTTGCCAATCACCTAAGAAATCAGCACCAAAAGAAACAATTACCTCTGCTTTGGAAAAATCATAATCAGCTAAAGCTCTTATACCTTTTCTCTTTTCAAAAGCATTTAAAGCAGCTTCTTCTGAAATTGCATCATAAGTTACATGATTCACATTTGAACCATATGTATTTTTAAACTCAGCAATTAACCTACTTGTCGAAGGACTTGCGTAAGTCTGAGTCAACAAAGCTATTTGCTTACCAGAACCTTTAAGAGATCCTAATTTAGCTTTTACAGCATTATCTAAATCATTCCACTCTATAGCCTCTCCATTCAAAGTAGGACCCTGCAAACGAGTACTATCATAAAGATTCAATACAGAAGCATTAACTCTCGCATTAGCACTTCCGTTGGTTTTAGAATCTGTATTATTTAAAACCGATATTGGCCTACCTTCTCTAGTACGAATTAACACACTAGCAAAATCAAAACCATTTGCAATAGTAGTTGCATAATAATTTGCAACACCAGGAATTATACTTTCCGGTTGCACAACATAAGGAATAGACTTTGTAACAGGTCCCTCACAAGCCGCTAAAGTAGCAGCAGCTGTACTAAAACCAACATACTTCAAGAAATCTCTTCTATTTGTTGACGAAGAAGCTAAATTATCTTTATCTCCTAAAAACTCATCAACAGGAATATCCTGAACAAACTCATTATGTCTTAGCGTCTCAACAATGGAATCGTTAGGATTTAACTCCGCTTCGCTTTTCCAATATTTTTTGTTTGATGCCATACGTTTATCTCTGAAATTATCTTCTTTGTTAACCTATTAATAGTGACACTTACCACATTCTAATCCACCCATCTGAGCAGCAGTAAGATTTTCTACACCATATTTTTTTGAAAGTTCAGCATGAATTTTCTCGTAATACTCATTCCCCTCAACTTTAACATTTGTCTCTCTATGACAATTAATACACCAACCCATTGTTAATGGAGAATACTGCTCCATAATTTCCATTTCCTCCACAGGTCCATGACAAGTTTGACACTCAACACCTGCAACAGAAACGTGTTGCGAATGATTAAAGTAAGCAAAGTCAGGCAAATTATGAACTCTAACCCATTCTACCGGTTTACTTTCACCTGTATAACTTTGAGTAGACTCATCCCAACCAACAGCTTTATATAATTTTTTAATCTCACCAGTATAAAAATCATTAGTACGACCGTTCGCTAAATCTTCTTGTGAAGGCCCTTCAGGATTACCCGCATACTCAGAAATAGATTTATGACAGTTCATACAAACATTTAATGACGGTATACCTGAAGTTTTTGAAACACGAGCAGAAGAGTGACAATATTTACACTCAATCTTATTATCACCTGCGTGAATTTTATGAGAATAATGAATAGGTTGTACAGGAGCATAACCCTGATCAACACCAACCTGCATCATATAACCATATACAAAATATGCACCACAAAGTATTAAGACCAAAGCACTAACCAATACCAAGAATTGATTTTGAACAAATGCCTTCCAAATTGGCGTTCTTTTCTCAGAAGCCTCTTTTTCCAAAACAACACCATTTGCCTCAGCAATTCTACGCAATGTTTTGTTTACCATAAACAACAACATCACCAACATTGCAAATACTAAAATAAGAGCACCTAACACCAACTCATTAGACAAACCACCCGAAGAAGCTGTTTCGGTTCCCGGAACCGAAGCAACGGGTTTCGCTGGTGCTGGAGGCGGAGCTGCAGTATAAGCAAGAATATTATCTATATCCTCATTAGACAATGTTGGAAAAGGAGTCATAGCTGCTTTATTATACTCATTGTATAATTTATTAGCATAAGCATCACCTGACGCTATAACACTAGGACTATTCTTAACCCAAGCATAAATCCATTGCCTATCCAAACCTTCTTCTTCAAGACTCGCCTCAACATTAGCAAGAGCAGGACCCGTCATTCTCTTATTTAAAGAGTGACAAGCAGCACAGTTCTGGTTAAATAAAGATTTACCCTTAACGGCGTCACCTGCAGAAGCACTTTCATCCTGCGAAAAAAGATTTGCTGAAAATAACAGACAAACTACTAGACTAACACCTAAAACTTTAGAAAATTGATTGCGGTACGTAACCTTTTTCATATTAAAAATTGTTTCTTTTGATTCTTTTGGCACGATTCTTTCTCCTGTAAAAGAATACAACAAATAAACACCTCTGAATCGAAAGCAAAAATACGACATAGACTTTATTTGAGAAATGTTAAGTTCTCTATAATTCACAATTTATATTAATTCTAAATAAAATAATTTTAGTTTCTCTAACCATTTAAAATATACTTTTGTCAAACACATTAAAACGTAAATTAAAAACAACTATGAAAACACTTTTTAACGTATTGATTTTTACTATTTTCATACCAAACAGTAACGCCCAAGAAGCAGAAACAAACATAAATCAAGATTCAAGAATTAACAATTTAGTTCAGTTATACCAGAACGAAAGTGAAAACTCAGAAGACTATCAAATTCAAATTTATAACGGATCATTAAGTAGCGCAAACTCAAAAAAGAATAATTTAGACACTGATTTTCCGAATTGGGAGACAAAAATTAAGCATGTTGATACAGATTACAGAGTACGAATTACAGGTATTAAAACTGCCTTAGAAGCCGAAAGAAAATATATAGAAGTGAGAAAAAAATACCCAGGCGCAATTATCATTACCCCAAACTAATTATCTTAAAAAATGGAACACAAAAAAAGGGATTCAATTTAAATTGAATCCCTTTTTTTATACCACAATAGTCTCTACAACTATTTCAACTTCTTTTTAACAGCAACTTCTTGAAAACCTTCAACAATATCCAACTCTCTAATATCATTGTAGTTCTTAATTTGAAGACCACAGTCATACCCTTTAGAAACTTCTTTAACATCATCTTTAAATCGTTTTAACGAAGTTAATTCTCCTGTAAACACAACTACACCATCTCTAATAAGACGAATGCCTGAACTTCTAAGTATTTTACCACTAGTTACCATACAACCCGCAATAGTACCTACTTTAGATATCTTAAATGTTTCTCTAATTTCAGCAGTACCCGTAATCTCCTCTTTCATTTCTGGAGACAACATACCTTCCATTGCATCCTTAAGATCATTAATTGCATCATAAATAATAGAATACATTCTGATATCTATTTCTTCATTATCCGCAATTGTTCTAGCATTACCCATTGGTCTTACATTAAATCCGATGATAATTGCATCAGAAGCCGAAGCTAACAACACATCTGATTCTGTAATAGGACCAACCGCTTTATGAATAATATTCACTTGAATTTCAGCAGTAGATAATTTTTGGAAAGAATCAGTTAACGCCTCAACCGAACCATCAACATCACCTTTAAGAATAATATTTAACTCTTTAAAGTCTCCAAGAGCAATTCTACGACCAATTTCATCAAGCGTAATATGACGTTGCGTTCTTACAGATTGCTCACGTAATAATTGACCTCTTTTCGCTGCAATTTGTTTCGCTTCACGTTCATCTTCAAGAACATTAAACTTATCACCAGCCTGTGGAGCACCATCTAAACCTAAAATTGATATTGGAGTTGACGGACCTGCTTTTTTGATATTCTTACCACGTTCGTCTTGCATTGCCTTAATCTTACCACTGCAAGTACCAGCTAATACATAATCACCAATTTTTAAAGTACCCGCCTGAACTAGTACAGTAGAAACATAACCTCTACCTTTATCTAAAAAGGCTTCAACCACTGTTCCTGTAGCTAATTTTTCAGGATTCGCTTTCAATTCTAAAAGCTCTGCCTCAAGCAATACTTTTTCTAATAACTCATTAACACCTAAACCTGTTTTAGCAGATATATCATGAGATTGAATTTTACCACCCCAATCTTCTACTAACAAATTCATTTGCGCCAAACCATCTTTAACTTTTTCTGGGTTAGCCGTAGGCTTATCAACCTTATTAATTGCAAAAACAATAGGAACACCCGCTGCTTGCGCATGACTAATCGCTTCTTTTGTTTGAGGCATTATATCATCATCTGCCGCAATAACAATAATTGCAATATCCGTAACTTGAGCACCACGTGCACGCATAGCCGTAAAGGCTTCGTGACCAGGTGTATCTAAAAATGCTATTTTTTGACCACCATCAAGTGTTACTCCGTATGCACCAATATGTTGCGTAATACCACCACTTTCACCGGCAATTACATTTTCTTTACGGATGTAATCCAACAAAGATGTTTTACCGTGATCGACGTGACCCATTACCGTAACAATTGGAGCTCTTTCAATTAAATCTTCAGGAGCATCAACTTCTTCCTCAATTGCTTCTTCAATTTCAGCAGAAACAAACTCCACCTCATATCCGAATTCATCAGCAACAATAGATAATGTCTCGGCATCTAAACGCTGATTCATTGTTACCATTATACCTAATGACATACAAGCAGATATAATTTGAGTTGTAGAAACATTCATCATCGTAGCGACTTCATTAGCCGTTACGAATTCCGTCACTTTTAAAATTTTACTTTCAAGCTCTTGTTGCTCTAAGTCCTTTTCAGTTTGTTGACGGTGTTGATCTCTTTTATCTCTTCTATACTTAGCCCCTTTACCTTTTTTAGATTTACCTTGAAGCTTCTCCAAAGTTTCTCTAACCTGCTTTTGCACATCTTCTTCAGAAGGCTCAACCTTAGGCGCTTGGTTAAATCTAGGATTAGGACCCCTTCTTGGACCGTTATTATTACCCGATCTACCACGAGGACCATTGTTATTACCAGGCTTAGAACCACCGGTATTATTATTACTTACTATTCTTCTTCTACGCTTCTTCTTATCAGCATCACCAGATTTTGGAGCTTCTTTTTTCTTCTTAGGTTTTTCAAACTTAGTAAGATCAATTTTGTCTCCTGTAATTTTAGGACCTGTAAGCTTCTTGTATTGCGTAGTTAATGTTTTAGGCTCAGCAGGTTTTTCTACTTCAGCCACAGGTTTTGGAGCTTCAGTTTTTGACTGTACCTTTTCATTTTTAACAACAGGAGGTTTACTTTTTTGATTCGCCTCAACTTTTTTAGGTACTGGCTTAGCCTTATCCCTAGACTTTGGTTTAGTTTTAGACAAATCAATTTTATCTACAACTTTAAACTTAGGTCTATCAGAGGCTGCCTTGACAACTTTTTGCTCCGCTTTAACAACTTCCTTTTCAGGTGCTTTCTCCTCAATTTTCGGCTTTTCAGCAGTAGGCTCAGGCTTTTCAGCTTCAGCTTCTTTTTTACCTAAATCTATTTTACCAACAGTTTTAGGTCCAGACAATTCAGCTTTAGCCTTAACAACTTGTTCCGCCGCAGCTCTACGCTCTCTTTCGATTCGCTTATCTTCCTGCTCCTGCTCTAATTTTTGCCTTAAAGCTTCTTTTTCTTTTCGCTTCTCTTCACCAACTTCCTTAGATGCAACCTTTTTGCTCATATCTGTTTGGAATTCATCCAACAGAACCTGATACACCTCATTTGAAATTTTAGTGGTAGGCCTTGCGTCCACATCGTGACCTTTGGAACCCAAAAAGTCTACCGCTCTGTCGAGTGAAATGTTCAATTCGCGTAGGACCTTGTTAAGCCTTATTGTTGCATTATCTGCCATAAATACCTGTTACTATACTTAAAATTTCTTGCTAATATATAGCTTAATCTGCTAATTCTTCTTTTAAGATACGAACAACTTCAATAATTGTTTCCTCTTCCAAGTCAGTTCGCTTTACTAAATCGTCAACATCTTGCTCTAATACACTACGAGCAGTATCCATTCCGATCTTCTTAAATTCTTCTATTATCCATGCATCGATCTCATCAGAGAATTCTGTTAACTCAACATCCTCTTCAACACCTTCACGGAACACATCTATTTCATAACCAGTCAATTGACCAGCTAATCTTATATTATGACCACCTCTACCAATTGCTTTTGAAACCTCTTCAGGCCTTAAATACACTTGAGCTGTCATTTTCTCATCATTCAACTTTACAGAAGAAACACGAGCTGGACTTAACGCTCTAGTCACTAACAACTGAGGATTACTTGTCCAGTTGATAACATCTATATTTTCATTACCTAATTCTCTAACTATTCCATGAATACGAGAACCTTTCATACCAACACATGCTCCTACAGGATCAATACGATCATCATAAGAGTCAACCGCCACCTTAGCTTTTTCACCTGGTATTCTAACTACTTTCTTAACCGTAATTAAACCATCAAAAACCTCAGGTATCTCTTGGAAAAATAATTGCTCAAGAAAAGCTGGTGCAGTTCTTGACATTATAATTACAGGCTTATTACCTTTTAACTCAACACTTTCAATAACACCACGCACATTATCACCCTTTCTAAAGAAATCAGCAGAAATCTGCTTTTCTTTTGGCATAATAATCTCATTACCTTCATCATCAAGCAAAATAACTACCTTATGACGTATATGATGCACCTCAGCAGTATATATTTCTCCTTCAAGCTCTTTGAAATGCTTATATATAGTTGTATTGTCATGCTCATGAATTTTTGAAATTAAATTCTGACGCAATGCCAATATAGCTCTTCTACCTAATTGTATTAACTTAACTTCTTCAGAAACATCTTCACCAACCTCAAAATCTGGCTCAATCTTACGTGCCTCTGTTAAAGAAATTTCCTCGTTTGGCTCTTCTACTTCACCATCTTCAACAACAACTCTATTTCTCCAAATCTCTAAATCACCTTTATCAGGGTTAATAATGATATCAAAGTTATCATCAGAACCAAACTTTTTCTTTAAAGCGTTTCTAAAAACATCCTCTAAAATCGCCATTAGCGTTACCCTGTCTATGAACTTATCGTCTTTAAATTCCGAAAAAGATTCGATCAGCGCAATATTTTCCATGTTGATCTACAATTAAAATTTTATAATAACTTTTGCCTCTTCAATGTCAGAATAGACAAACACTTGTTTTTTCTGAACTGTAATTTTACCCTTACCGATTGGCTTTGGCTCACGAGCTTTCCATTCTAAAGTAATCCCCTGATCAGTTGCTTCAGTTAATTTTCCTTCAAATTTAACACCTTGAGACCTGACTTCCAATTCTCTACCTATATTCTTTTTATATTGCCTAGGCATCACCATTGGAGAAGTTGCTCCTGCTGACGCTACCTCAAGAGAAAAATCTTCTTCTTCCCTATCTAAATTATTCTCGATCACTCTACTAAAAGTAATACAATCATTTAAAGAAACACCCTTATCACCATCTAAAGTAATATTGATTTTATTACCAGGCGCCAACTTAAAATCAATCAAAAAAATTGAAGGATTTTCAGCCAGTGTAGTTTCTAACAACGCTAATACTTTTTCTTTAAACATAATTTTAAGCAATAAAAGAGGGGACAAAATGTCCCCTCATATATACTATCTTTTCTTACAGCGTTGCAAATATACATTTTTTAAACATACAATACATACTTAACAACATAAGATTTAACATGTGAAACAAATTCTTTTTAAACAAAAATCCCTGCTCTTTTAAAAAGCAGGGATTTACAAAATATTTGTTGGTCCACAAGGACTCGAACCTTGAATGTCGGTACCAAAAACCGGTGTGTTACCAATTACACCATGGACCATTACCTCTAAAAGAGCTGCAAATTTAAAACAATGTTTTATATCTGCAAACATTTTTTGAAAAAAATTAAAAAAAAATTACCAAACCTCTGTTAAAGGTTTATAAAAAAATGAAACTCATATGTATATAAATTAGTAAATTCGCCATAATTGTTAAACTACAACATAGATGTTTTCTAAGAATTTTGAAAAATGGGATTCCATCACAGGATGGTTTGTTTTTTTTATTGCAATAATAACGTATTGGATTACCGTAGAACCAACGGGGAGTTTTTGGGATGCTGGTGAATATATTGCCACTTCAGCCAAACTACAAGTTGGCCACCCACCAGGAGCTCCACTTTTGCAAATGATAGGTGCATTTTTTGCGATGTTCGCTTTTGAATCTAGTCAAATTGCCCTTATGGTCAACTATGTTTCAGGCGTATCAAGTGCCTTTACTATATTATTCATGTTTTGGACAATTACCAATCTAACTAAAAAAATGGTTGCTAAAGACGAAGTTATTACAAATAGCAAAGCTTTAGTTATTTTAGCAAGTGGTTTAGTTGGATCTTTAGCTTTCACTTTTTCTGATAGCTTTTGGTTCAATGCTGTTGAAACCGAAGTGTACTCAATGGCAAGTTTTATTATGTCATTACTACTTTGGATGGGATTAAAATGGGTTGACAATTTAAATGAACCCAGAGGTAACAAATGGCTTGTTTTAATTTCTTTTATTGTTGGTTTAACATTCGGAATTCAATTTATGGGATTCTTAGCCATCCCATCAATAGGTTTGTTATATTATTTCAAAACCTACAAAGAAACTACCATCAAAAACTTTTTACTTGCAAACATTATATCAGTAGCAGTATTAATGCTTGTTTACAAATTCTCACTCACCTATATATTAGTAGCATTTGGCTGGAGTGAAGTATTCTTTATTAATACAATAGGTTTACCTTTTAACTCTGGGTCAATTATAATGGGAATTATATTTGTTTCTGTATTTTTCTTTGCTTTACGCTACACAAGAAATAACAATTACAAAACTACAAACACTATTGTTTTGTGCTTAATGTTTCTTTTTTTAGGATTTTCATCTTGGTTAATGTTGCCAATTAGAGCAAATGCCAATGTTGTTATTAATGAAAACGATCCTTCTGATGCACGTTCACTCTTAGCATATTACAATAGAGAGCAATACCCAGGCGTAGATAGTCCTTTTTACGGTGCTTATTACTCAAATGCTTTTGCAGGACCAGGAGCAGATAAAGATGACAAACCTAAATATGAAAAAGACGAAAAAACTGGCACATACATTATCGTAAATAAATACAAAAACGCCACACAAGGACCGAACAAAAAACACGTTGGCTTGTTACCAAGAATGTGGAGTGAACAAACCATGGAAAATTACATGCGTTATTTTGGTCCATTAGATTTTAAAACAAAAACTAATAGCGAAGAGTTACAAAAAGCAGTTTCTCAATTAAGAACTGGTTATGCTAAAGGTGAAATTGGAGAAGACCAATATATTCAATTCTTAAATCGCTTTGGAGATTATATTGAAGTTCAGCCACCAACTTTATGGCAAAACATAAAATACATGTTTGAATTTCAATTCGGTTATATGTACTGGCGTTATTTTATGTGGAATTTCACCGGAAAACAGAATGACAAACAAGGAAGATATGATGAGAATGGCAATTGGCTAAGTGGTATAAATGCAATAGATTCTATCCGTTTAGGAAGTCAAGAAAACCTACCCAGTGATGTATTAAACAACAAAGGAAGAAACACGTACTTCTTTTTACCATTAATATTAGGCATTATCGGAATATTATTTCAAATTGGAAAAAACCCTAAGCATTTTTGGGTACTTTTTGTTTTCTTCATATTCACTGGTATTGCAATTCAATTTTACACCAACCCATACATATTTCAACCAAGAGAACGTGACTACTCCTTAGTAGGCTCATTCTATATTTTTGCAATTTGGTTAGGAATTGGGGTTTACGGTTTATTCGACGCACTAAAAAAATACATCACCCCTAAAATATTAGCACCAGCAGTAATCGTAATATGTTTTCTTGCCGCACCATTTTTAATGGCTTTTCAAAACTGGGATGACCACGATAGATCAAATAGATTTACAGCTAAATCTACAGCAATTGACTACTTAGAGTCCACTCAAAAAGATGCCGGCTCAATACTGTTCACTATAGGTGATAATGACACATTCCCATTATGGTACGCGCAAGAAATTGAAGGAATAAGAACTGATGTCCGTATAGTCAACACAAGTCTTTTTGCTACAGATTGGTACATTGACCAAATGAAGAAAAAGGCTTACACTAGCGAACCTATACCTTCGCAATTGACTCACAAACAATATCGAGTAGGTTCTCGTGATGCTGTTTACTACCAAAATGTAGACCAACTTTACAACAAAAACATATCAGAATCTAGATGGAATATTAAAGACTTCATGGATTGGGTTGGTAGCGACAAACCACAAACAAAACTTAGAAGCGTTATTGAATCATCACAAGATCAAGATGTATCCGAATATCCTGAAAACACATTAGACATTGTTTTTTACCCAACTAACCATATTCGTGTTCCTGTAAACAAGAAGAATGTTTTAGAAAGTGGCATCGTAAAAGCTAAAGACTCTGCTTTAATTGTAGATTATATAGATATAGAATTACCTAAAAGTGCTTTACCCAAAAACAGACTTTTAATGCTTGACTTATTGGCTAACAATGACTGGAAACGACCTATTTACTTTTCAGGCGGAAGTTTTGATAGTGGTGAATATATTTGGATGAAAGAATATTTACAATTAGACGGACTTGCCTATAAATTAGTACCTATTAAAACTGTGAATGATAGTTCATATGAAATGGGTCGTATTGATAGCGAATTAATGTACAATATCGTCAAAAAATGGAAATGGGGCAACTCAGGTAGCTCAGAAATTTACCATGACACACAAACTCGCATTCAAGGCTTATCATTTAGAGGTAACATTGCAAGGTTAGTTGAGCAATTGATTAATGAAAACAAAATTGAAAAGGCAAAAGAAATGATTGACATAGCTATGAAAAATATGCCTGTTGATTATTTTGAATACTACACATTTGTTGAACCTTTTGTTGACGGTTACTATAAAGTTGGAGAAACTGAAAAAGCGAGAGCACTTTTCTCTCAATTAAAAACTAAATATCAAGAGCGTTTAGAGTATTATACTAGCATGCCTTTAGATGAGCAATACGAAAAACTAAATGAAATTATTGGCGACATGGAAGCTTATAACAGAAATGTTGATATTCTGATAAGAAATGGAGATAGAGAAATCGCCGAAAAAGAAACTTTAATATTTAATGAGTACATTGATAAGTTCAGCAGATTTGTAGATGGCAGTGAAGATCCTTTGATTCAAGAACCAGAAATGGAAGATCCTGATTTACAAGGCACAAATCAATTAGACACATCACAACAACAAGAAGCAACAAATACTGAAGAATAAAAATAAAAAAAACCGAGATTAGCATCTCGGTTTTTTTACTTTCTTTTGCTTCAACTAAACATAGCCACTAAGGATGCCAATAAGTGTATTAGCATCTTGCGAACCACTTTGTCGCCAAACCATTTCTCCTTTTACATATATCATTAATGTAGGTAAACCTTTTACTCGTAATACCTGAGAAAGCTCTTTATTCTTATCTACATCAATCTTAATAACTTTACCTCTATCTCCTAAAGCCGATGCAACATCACGCAACACAGTATGCATTGAGGTTGATTGTTCATTCCATTCTGCGTAAAAATCAAGCAAAACCGGAACGTTAGATTCTATTAATTCTCCAAATTTAGACATACACTAATGTTTATATTCGCTACTCAAAAGTAGTAAAAAATGTTAAATCAAGGTTTTTTACATTATTTAAACGTTAAAACGCACTAATATTTAACTAAGCTCCTTCTTTTTTAATGTGATAACGGTTATTTCTGGCCAAATACCAACTCTACCAGGATATCCTAAAAAACCAAAACCCCTATTTACGTTTATATATTGACCTAGCTCTTTATAAATACCTGCCCAGTATTTATAGCGCCATTTAATAGGACTCCATTTTACCCAACCTGGAATTTCTATTCCAAATTGCATACCATGTGTATGACCACTAAGTGTTAGGTGATAATGATAATCATCATGAATAACTTCATCTTCCCAATGGCTTGGATCATGACTCATTAATATTTTAAAATCATCATTAGTAATATTATTAACTGCTAATTTTAAGTCGCCAGCTTTCTTAAAACCACCTCTACCCCAATTTTCAACACCAACTAAAGCAATTCTACTTCCTTCTTTTTCTAAATAACGACTTTCATTAAGTAGCAAATCAAACCCCATTTCTTTTTGGAGGAATTTCAAATCGTCTAAATTTCTATCTTTTTCTTCTGGAGAATTCCAATCTACATAATCACCATAATCATGATTACCTAAGACAGAAAACTTACCATCTTTAGCTTCTAACTTTGAAAATAAATCTTTCCACGGCTTCATTTCAGAAGCCTTATTGTTAACCATATCTCCTGTAAACAATAGAATATCGCTTTTTTGCTCATTTATAAGATCAATAGCATATTCTATTTTTTTACGATTATCAAAACTCCCACTATGTACATCAGAAATTTGGGTTATCTGATAACCATTAAACTCCTCAGGCAAATCATCATATTCTAAAGTATATTTTAAAACCTTAAAATTATATTTACCCTTATACATACCGTATAGTAATGCTCCAAAAGGTATTGCCGCAATACCTAAACCAATCATACTTAAAAATCGTCTTCGCTCCGGAAGAATAAATTGCTTAGATACACCAAAAAACTTTTTATAGGTAGCTACAAAAAACCTTATAACATCTTCTGAAAAAAGAAATAGAACTGTAAATAAATTAAAAACTAACACTATTAAAAAGAAACTAAATGCGTAACTTTTTGGTTTCGTTAGAACACGACCTTCATCAGCACCAAAAGTAAACTGATATATAAAATTACCCAACACTAATGCTGTAATAGCTATAAAAATATAATAAACCCATTTGAATTTAAACACCGTTTTTAATGCCTGCGTAGCATAGAAAGCTAATACAACATACAAAAAGATAAAAATAATTGATCGAACCATTTAACAAACTTTTATTTACAAAGGTATTTTTAATTAAAAGAAGAAGTATCTCATTTAATTATAATTTAACCTTGTTTACAATATGCGATACAGTAGTCGCACTTGATACTATTCGCTTACTTTCATCTAAAAAAGGCAAATAACTCATTGACAATTCTGGTCTATTTAAATTTATTTCTCGAATTTCAGAACCCGACAAATGCACCCATTCAAAATTCCTTGTTGCAAATTCAGAAACATTTGCGCTATTTATTCCAGCACCTGGCATTACTATACAATTTCTTGATTTTGATTGTAATTGAGAGAGAAAATCAATACCTGCAACAGCAGATTTCTTTTGCCCAGAACTTAACAGGTAGTTTACACCTAAATCTTCTAAAACCTCAAACGATTCTACTGGATTATTAACCCAGTCAAATGCACGATGAAAAGTAAAATTCATCTCTTTAGAGGCTTCAATAAGCAGTTTTGTACTTTTTATATTAATTGTAAAATCAGTTTTTAAAATTCCTGAAACAATACCCGCAAAACCAAACTCTTCACAAAGCTTAATATCACTTAACATAATTTCTAATTCATTATCTGAATACACAAAATCACCACTTCTAGGTCTTATTAAAATGTGAACCGGAATACTAATGTGCTCTTTAATAGTTTTAAGCAAACCATAAGTTGGTGTAAGACCTCCTAAACCCAACTCCATACAAAGTTCAATTCTACTAGCCCCACCTTTTTCTGCATTTAGAGCTGACTCTAATGAATTTGCACAAACTTCAACGAACATAAACTAATATTTTAAAGGTTACAAAACTTAAAAAGTAATAATAACGGTTCATATTTTAAATGTAATTACAAAGATAAAATTAGATAATCTTCGTAGTTTTGAAACTCTTGAATCGAAAATAAAATGTCAGATAAAAAAAAATTATTTCTACTTGATGCCTATGCATTAATATTTCGTGGTTACTACGCATTAATAAAAAATCCTAGAATAAACTCTAAAGGAATGGACACCTCTGCAATTATGGGGTTTATGAATTCTCTTTTAGATGTCATTAGAAGAGAAAAGCCTGATCATTTAGCCGTATGTTTTGACAAAGGTGGTAGTGCTGAGCGTACCGAATTATTTCCTGAATATAAAGCAAATCGTGACGTAACACCCGATGCTATCAAAATAGCAGTACCTTATATACAAGATATTTTAAGTGCCATGCATATCCCTGCAGTTGTTTTAGAAGGCTGGGAAGCAGATGACATTATTGGAACCTTAGCAAAACAAGCCGAAAAAGAGGATTACCAGGTATACATGGTTACTCCTGACAAAGATTTTGGACAACTTGTATCTGAAAATATATTTATGTATCGCCCAGCACGTATGGGTAACGGTATTGAAATTTGGGGAATTCCTGAAATTCAAAAACGTTTTGGTGTAGAACGTCCTGAACAGGTTATTGACTATTTAGGTATGATGGGTGATGCTAGTGATAATATTCCTGGCTTACCTGGCGTTGGCGATAAAACGGCTAAAAAATTCATATCTGAATTTGGTTCTATGGAAAATCTTTTAGCCAATACCGATAAATTAAAAGGTAAAATGAAAGAAAAAGTTGAGCAAAACGCTGAGCTAGGTTTACTTTCTAAAAAATTAGCAACTATTTGTATTGATTGTGATGTAACTTTTAATGCTAATGATTACGAACTAACTGAACCTGATGCCGAAAAAGTTCAAGTTCTTTTTGAAGAATTAGAATTCAGAAGACTAAAGGATCAGTTTTTAAAGTTATTTTCCAAAGAAGAAGAAAAAACAAACTCAGAACCAACAACGGATAAAACAAAAAAGAAAGCAACCGAAGCTGGTGTTGGACAATTCTCTTTATTTGGAGGTGACCCAAGTACTGCTTCTGGCAGCCCTCAAGAATATTCGAGCAGAAAAACAATCAAAGACATATCCCATATTTACCAGAGTATTGCACCTGGCATGGCTATGAAACTTTTTCTTCAAAACTTAATGAAACAAACTTCTGTTTGCTTTGATACGGAAACAACAGGCTTGAACCCATTAACAGCAGAATTAGTTGGCATTGCCTTTTCATGGGAAGCATCAAAAGGTTTTTACATTCCTTTTCCTGAAGATAAAAATGAAGCCCAAGAATTAATTGAACAATTACGACCTTTTTTTGAATCTGAAAGTATTGAGAAGATTGGTCAGAATTTAAAATATGATATTAAGGTTTTAGATAAATATGACATTACAGTAAAAGGCACTTATTTTGATACTATGCTTGCGCATTATCTTATAAACCCTGATATGCGACATAATATGGACGTGCTTGCTGAAACATATTTAAACTACACACCTGTTTCTATTACCGAGTTAATTGGCAAAAAAGGAAAAAACCAATTAAGCATGCGTGATGTACCTGTAGAAAAACAAACAGAATACGCTGTTGAAGATGCTGATATTACATACCAATTAGCAACACACTTTAAACCTGAATTATCAGAAGCAAAAACAGAAGATTTATTTAATAATATTGAAGTTCCTTTATTACGAGTTTTAGCCGCAATGGAATTAGAAGGTATTAAATTAGATAAAGAGTTTTTAGATTCTCTTTCAGATGATTTAAATAACGACATTAAAACATTAGAAGAAAAAATATATACAGAAGCTGACGAAGAGTTCAATATTGGATCGCCAAAACAACTAGGGGAAATTCTTTTTGAAAAACTAAAACTAGTTGATAAACCTAAAAAAACAAAGACAGGTCAATATTCAACTGCAGAAGATGTTTTATCTTATTTAGCAAAAGATCATGAAATTATTCAAAATGTATTAGAATATAGAGGTCTTGCTAAACTTAAAAGCACCTATGTTGATGCACTACCAAATCAAATAGAAGAAAGTACCGGTAGAGTTCATACAGATTATATGCAAACTGTTGCCGCGACTGGTCGTTTAAGTAGCAATAACCCTAACCTACAAAACATACCCATTAGAACAGAGAGAGGAAGGCAAGTTCGTAAAGCCTTTGTACCTAGAAGTGACGAGTACACTTTGCTTGCTGCAGATTACTCTCAAATAGAACTTAGAATTATTGCTGCTCTAAGTGAAGAAACCACAATGATTGAAGCATTTAAAAATGGAGAAGATATTCACGCTTCAACTGCTTCAAAAGTTTTTAATGTTCCCTTAGAAGAAGTTACCAGAGAACAACGTAGTAATGCTAAAACTGTAAACTTTGGTATTATATATGGTGTTTCAGCTTTCGGGCTAAGTAATCAAACAGAATTATCAAGAGCAGAAGCAAAAGAATTAATTGACACTTATTACAAAACATATCCAAAACTAAGAAACTACATGAGCGAGCTAGTTGATTTTGCCCGCGAAAATGGCTATGTACAAACTGTACTAGGCAGACGTAGATATTTAAAAGGTATTAACGGTAGTAATGCAATTGTTCGAGGAGCTGCAGAGCGTAATGCTGTAAACGCACCGATACAAGGTAGTGCCGCCGATATAATAAAAATTGCAATGATAAATATTTACAATAAATTAGAAAAAGGTAACTATAAAACAAAAATGCTACTTCAGGTACATGATGAATTAGTTTTTGATGTATACAAACCCGAACTAGAAGAAATAAAAGTGCTTATTAAACACGAAATGGAAAACGCTTATAAATTAGAAGTTCCATTAGACGTTGAAGTAGGCTTAGGTAATAATTGGCTTGAAGCTCATTAACAATAAAAAAGCCCTTTGTATTTTCAAAGGGCTTTTTTATGACAAAGGATAACATAATTATTCTTTTGTAAATATAAGACTTGAACCTGGCAATAAATCAGCCACATCTTCACCTTCAAAGACTTCAGAAGGAACAATTAATGTATATTCGGTTAACTCAATAGTAATAGTCTGTGTAGTTAATTCCTCATCAACAAAAGATAATTGGTCGCCATCTAATTTCCAAACGGTAGTTTCTGAAGCTACTTCTTTAGGACACTCGGTATAACTTTCTTCATTTTCAAAAAGTGCCACAGTGGTTTCTAAAGTCATATCATTATTAAAATCTAAAGTCGCAATATCACAACCACTTTCAACTAAACCTATAATTGCAGCTTGGACAAACACACTTTCAATCGTAGTACTAGAAGTTTCAATATCTGTAAATTTCCAAAAACCTATGATTGGAGATTCTTCAACAGCTACATCATCATCTGAATTATTATCAGTAGAACAAGAAAACACTAAAAAAAAAAACATAAAAAAATTATTAGAACTTTATAATTCATAATATCAATAAAATTAAGGTTGTTAAACAAACTTAACTTGAAAAAACTTAAAAACAATCAGTTTGGAACGAAATAAAACCACCAAAACAAGTATTATAGATATATTTGCAACCATAATATTCAAAAAATACAAATGGCTAAGCCTTGTTATTTCAACAAAAAACATAGGTAAAATAAAAATAATTAAATTATTTAGCACCAAGCATTTGTTATTCAAGTTAATAATTGTACATTTGCACCCCATTAATGGGATTTAAGTGTTTAATAAATAAAAAATTACTGTGGACACATTAAGCTACAAAACAATTTCGGCGAACAAAGCAACTGTTGATAAACAATGGGTGTTAGTTGATGCAGAAGGAGAAACATTAGGTCGTTTTGCTTCAAAAGTTGCAAAATTACTAAGAGGAAAATATAAGCCAAGTTTTACACCACACGTAGATTGTGGTGATAATGTAGTTGTTATCAACGCAGACAAAATAAACTTGACAGGAAATAAGTGGGAAAGTAAAACCTACGTTCGCCATACTGGTTACCCAGGTGGTCAAAGATTTCAAACTGCGAGAGAAGCTATGGATAAAAATCCAGTTAGCGTTGTTGAGCGTTCTATAAAAGGGATGCTTCCTAAAAACAGATTGGGTGCGGCAATTTTCCGTAACTTAAAAGTTAATGCAGGAACTCAACATGGTCAAGAGGCGCAGAAACCAACCGTAATTAATTTAAACGACCTTAAGTAAATGGACGTAATTCACAAAATAGGAAGAAGAAAAACTGCAGTTGCACGTGTTTATCTTTCACAAGGAGAAGGTAAAATTACAGTTAACAAAAAGGATTTAGAAGTATATTTCCCAACTGCAACTTTACAATATAAAGTAAAACAAGCATTTGCTTTAACTGAAACTGAAGATGCTTACGATGTAAAAGTAAACGTATTTGGTGGTGGTATCACTGGTCAAGCTGAAGCTATTCGTTTAGCATTATCTAGAGCAATGTGTGAGATTGATGCCGAAAACAGAACTATTCTTAAACCAGAAGGTTTATTAACTAGAGACCCTAGAATGGTTGAACGTAAGAAATTCGGTCAGAAGAAAGCTCGTAAAAAATTCCAATTCTCAAAACGTTAATCGTAGAGAATTATATATTAAACTGTTTATTCAGTTTATACACAAGTTCATTGAAAACCCTGAAAAATATCTTTTCAGGGTTAAATTTTAAATATCAAGTTGTTGTTAGTCCAAAGGCATAACAGCTTTTGGAAACTAGTTTAGCATCTAAATAGTAAAGGCCACAAAAAATAAGTGCCACTTTATTATTGCTAATTCAACAGAACGTAAACTAAGTACAAAAAAAATGGCAAACAAAATCGAAGTAAAAGATTTACTAGAAGCAGGTGTACACTTTGGACACCTTACAAGAAAGTGGAATCCAAACATGGCTCCTTACATCTACATGGAGCGTAATGGTATTCACGTAATTAACCTTTACAAAACTGCTGCAAAATTAGAAGAAGCTAATGAAGCTCTTAAAAAAATTGCACAATCAGGAAGAAAAATTCTTTTTGTAGCTACAAAGAAACAAGCAAAAGACATCGTATCTGACAAAGTATCAAAAGTAAACATGCCTTACATCACTGAAAGATGGCCAGGTGGTATGTTAACTAACTTTGTAACTATCCGTAAGGCTGTTAAAAAAATGGCTGCTATTGATAGAATGAAGAAAGATGGTACATTCTTAACTTTATCTAAAAAAGAACGTTTACAAGTTGATCGTTTACGCGCTAAATTAGAGAAAAACTTAGGCTCTATCTCTGATATGACTCGTTTACCAGGTGCTTTATTTATTGTTGATACAATGCGTGAGCATATTGCTGTTAAAGAGGCTATAAAATTAAAAATTCCAATATTCGCTATGGCAGATACTAATTCTGACCCACGTTTATTAGATTATATTATCCCATCAAATGATGATGCTTCTAAATCTATCGAAGCTATTTTAACTCATGTAACTGATGCTATTGCTGAAGGTTTAGCTGAACGTAAGTCAGAAAAACAATCAACAAAAGAGGGTAAAGAAGCTGCTTCTAAGAAAGCAGAAGCACCTGCTGCTCCTAAGAAAGAAGAAGTTGCCGCTGAAAGCGCAACTAAATCTGAAGGTAGTACTTCTGCTGAGTAAGCAACCCGCTTAACATTTATATAGTACAAACAAAATTTTTAATTAACACTACAGCTACAATTATCACTTTCAAAAGTGATAATTTTAGCTTTTAGTTTTAAAACATATAATAAAATGGTAAAAATTGCCGCTGCAGAAGTAAACAAATTAAGAAAAGCAACCGGTGCAGGTATGATGGACTGCAAGAAAGCATTAGTGGAAGCTGAAGGAGATTTTGACAAAGCTGTTGAAGTTTTACGTAAAAAAGGACAAAAGGTTGCTGCTAAAAGAGCTGACAGAGAATCTACTGAAGGTGCTGCTGTTGCAAAAGTAAATGCTGACAGTACTGTTGGTGTTGCTATAGTTTTAGGTTGTGAAACTGATTTTGTTGGAAAAAACGAGAACTTTCTTTCTTTAGCTAAAGAACTTGCTGACCAAGCTATTAATTTTGATAACAAAGAAGATTTCTTAGCCTCTGATTTTGGCGGAATGACTGTTGCTGAAAAATTAATTGAGCAAACTGGTGTTATTGGTGAAAAATTAGAAATCAACGCTTTTGAGAAATTAGAAGCACCTTACGTTGGTAGCTATGTACACATTAACAAAATTGCTGCTTTAGTTGGTTTATCTGCTAAGAACGAAGAAGTAGGTAAAGATGTTGCTATGCAAATAGCATCGATGGGAGCTACTACTTTATCTTATAAAGATTTTGATCCTACTTTTGTTGCTTCTGAAACAGAAGCAAGAATCGCTGTTATTGAAAAAGATAATATCGAATTAGGGAGATTAGGTAAGACGCTTAAAAATGTACCTCAGTACATTTCTATGTCTCAATTAAGTGATGAAGTTTTAGCTAAAGCTGAAGAAGATGCAAAAGCTGAACTTAAAGCTGAAGGTAAGCCAGAAAAAATCTGGGATAAAATTTTACCTGGTAAAATGGAAAGATTTATATCTGATAACACAACTCTTGATCAAGAGCAATGTTTATTAGATCAAAACTTCATTAAAGATGAAAAGAAAAGTGTTGCTGACTATGTATCTTCAGCAGGAGATTTATCTGTAACTAGCTTTAAGCGTGTTGCATTAGGGTAATTATTCTTATACATTTTAAAATAGAAAAAGCCACAATTTAAAATTGTGGCTTTTTTATGCTTTAGAAATAACAAAAAAAGATACCATTTCTGGCATCTCTAAAACTTTTATTATCCTTTAGTCCAAATATGCAACAAATCTAATTGTGATTTAGTTGGATTAGCTACAGGCTTAATAACTTTTGATTGCACCGTAGGCTTCCCAACTTCACCTTGAAGAGTTAATCTCTCACCAGCACGATCTACAACCATTATAATTTTCTTTGTTGAAGGCCAACTAAAACTCTGACCAATAACAGATCTCATGGATTCTAAATTGATTAAAGCTCCATCTATAGATTTTATAACATCTCCAGCTTTTGCACCTAAATTCTCAAAAAAGCTATTTAATATAACACCTTTACGTATAAATATGGCATTATCATTTTGAGGATCTACATCAATATATGGCACTTCTCCTTTTAAAAAAAAACCACTCTCCTCTTCTTTAGTCCCAATTACTAAACCTACTTTTTGTAAATATATTTCATAGTCTATTGGAGTATCACCAATAACATGAGTTTCAAAGAATTCTCCAATTTCAGGGTATGTCATTGCAACAACTTCATCTATAAATAAATCATCTTTAAACGGAGTTGAATCACCATATTTTTTAGACAGTTCTTTTAATAACCACAAAACACTTTTTTCTCCATTACTCAAATCTCGCAATGTAATATCTAATGCCATATTTATTAACGTCCCTTTTTCATACACATTAGCATAGTTGTCTTTAAAACCATCTTCAAGTATATGTTTACTCATTTCAGTAAAAGACATAGTATCATCATATCGTTTTGAATTATTTATTTTATCCATAATCCTTTGATAAAACTCTTCTTCATTAATTAAGCCTTGTTGGATTTGAAAAATATTAGCAAAATATTCAGTAGTACCTTCATACATCCATAAATGCATAGACATTTTAGGATCATTAAAATCAAAAAATTGAACTTCTTCAGAATGCACACTCAAAGGTGTAACTATATGAAAAAATTCATGTGATACAACATCAACCATTGCTTGCTCTAATCTACCACGATCCATAAACTCTGGCAACACAACTACCGTAGAAGTATGATGCTCTAAAGCGCCATAACCTCCTGCATCATCCTCACCTTCTGAAAGATATAATATAATATTATACTCTTTTGTACTATTAATAGCTCCCAAAAATGATTTTTGAGCAGCCATCATTTTATACATTCTATCTTTTAAAGATGCCGCTGTATATGTTTTATTAGGAGAGTAAACACTTAAATTCACAGTAATACCATTTACCTCGAAAGAAACAATATCAGCTGGAGCATATAAAATAGGGTTATCAGTGACTTGAAAATAACGACTAGCCAAAAAAGTATCAAGGCTTTTAGAAGTTTTTGTCTCATTAATTTTATTCAGAGAGGTTGTAGCAACTAAATTTTCAGGATGATTTATTGATATTTCATATGGAACTTCCGTTAGGTTTTTAAAATAACCAACAAAACCATGTAAATTTAACATGAAATTTCGCCCCTTAAGAATATTTGTCCCTGATGGTGAAAAAACAGGATCACCAATAGTACTTTCAGAATCATAAGTGTCATTCACAAAATAAGATACTTTATCTAAACTTGCACCATTACTTATCTCCCAAGTATTATCATCTATTTTACTAGTAGAAAGCTCTTTACCTTTATAATCGAAAGCTTTAAAACTCTCAATATATTTACCATAGTTATCGGTACTATATGTACCAGGAACAGTTTTAGGAATATAAAAATATACAGTTTGCTCACTAAAAGCACCCGGATCAACTGAAACTAAAACTTTATCTTCATTAACATTTACTAAATCAATATTTGCTTTTATTAAGGCTTTATCTGCAGAAATTAATTTTTTACCACCTGCACATGCATTTAATAAAAGTCCTAGGACCAATAAAAAACTTATTTTTTTCATATTTTACTTATAATGTTAGAGTTTGACACAAAGGCCATTATTAGAATAAAGAGCAAGTTTATAAAAATTAAACAATTAGCCCCTAAAATTGATAAAATATTATCATTACATTAAATTTTAATTGACGCTTTACCATAAAATATTTTGATTATTTTTGCGATACTTTAATTAAAAAAACCATGCAATACAAAAGAATTCTTTTAAAACTTAGTGGAGAAGCACTAATGGGAGAAAGACAGTACGGAATTGATCCAAAAAGATTAGCAGCTTACGCTGAAGAAATAAAAGAAGTTGTTGATAAAGGTATTGAAGTTGCTATAGTTATTGGCGGAGGAAATATTTTTAGAGGCTTAGCTGGTGCAAGTAACGGCATGGATCGTGTACAAGGTGACCATATGGGTATGTTAGCAACTGTAATAAACGGTTTAGCTTTACAAAGCGCTCTAGAAGAAGCTGATGTACGCACACGTTTACAAACCGCAATAAAAATTAATGAAGTAGCTGAGCCTTTTATTCGCAGACGTGCCATGCGACACTTAGAAAAAGGGAGAGTTGTTATTTTTGGTGGAGGAACAGGTAACCCTTATTTCACAACTGATTCAGCAGCAGTTTTAAGAGCAATTGAAATTGAAGCAGATGTAATATTAAAAGGAACAAGAGTAGATGGTATTTACACTTCAGATCCTGAAAAAGATAAAAACGCAACTAAATTTGATACTATTACATTTAAAGACGTATTGAATAAAGGATTAAAAGTAATGGACACAACAGCTTTTACTTTAAGTCAAGAAAATGAACTACCAATTGTTGTTTTTGATATGAACACCACTGGTAATTTAATGAAACTAGTTTCTGGAGAAAATATAGGTACTGTAGTTAACAACTAGACTTTACTCTAAAAAAAGAAACAAGCTATTAATATATATTAAAATGAACGAAGAAATAGATTTTATTTTAGACAGCACAAAAGAAAGTATGAATGGTTCTATGGATCATTTATTAAAGTCTTTCACTAAAATTAGAGCTGGTAAAGCAAGTCCAGTAATGCTTTCAAGTGTTATGGTTGACTATTATGGATCTGCTACTCCATTAGCACAAGTTGCAAATGTAGCTACACCTGATGCTAGAACAATTACAGTTCAACCTTGGGAAAAGAATATGCTTCAAGAAATTGAGAAAGCAATTATGATTGCTAACTTAGGCTTTAACCCTATGAACAATGGAGATTTTGTTATTATCAATGTACCACCATTAACTGAGGAACGTAGAAAAGATCTTGCAAAGCAAGCTAAAGCAGAAGCCGAAGACGCAAAAATTGGAATTAGAAATGCAAGACAAGAAGCTAATAAAGAAATTAAAGGCCTTGATAACGCATCAGAAGATTTAAAGAAAAATGCGGAAGCAGATGTACAAGAGCTTACTAATTTATATAGTAAGAAAATTGATGAAGCTTTAGTAGTAAAAGAAGCTGAAATAATGAAAGTATAATTACATTTCATTTTTCAAATAAAAAATAAAGAGTGGCATATTGTCACTCTTTGTGTTTTATAAGCATAAAGTTCACACAAATTAAGTATTTAGCCTACCTGTTTTTTGTGATTACCCATAATCATTTTCTACCTTTGTATGAATTGTAAAAAATATCATGGTTGCAAAATTAACTAAAGGTTTTTGGCCAAAAACCGCAAGTATTATTCTAAGAAATAGAATACTAATTCTTCTATTAATAATCGCTTCAACAATATTTTTAGCCTTACAATGGGATAAAATGCGATTCTCTAGCTCACAAGCTAACTTATTACCAGATCATCACCCAGTAAATATACAATATCAATCATTTTTAAAAACGTTTGGTGAAGAGGGAAATGTAATGGTTTTAGCCGTTAAAGACAGCTCACTATTTACTCCTAAAAAATTTAATAATTGGAATAAGTTTAGCAAGCAATTAGCAGCTTTTCCTGAGGTTGATTTTGTTTTATCAACAGATAACCTCCAAGAGCTTATAAAAGACACTGTTCAGCAAAAATTTGTGTTAGAAAATTTCATAAAGGAAAAACCTAGCACGAAGGCTGAAGTTGATTCATTATCATCACACTTATTCAACAATCTACCTTTTTATGAAGATTTAATATATAACAAAGAGTCTAAAACTATTAGAACAATTGTTTATTTAGATAAAGATATAATTAATACCTCCGCTCGTAAAGATTTTATACTTGAAGATTTAAAAGTTTTAGTTTCAAATTTTGAAGAAGAAACAGATTTAGATGTTCACGTTTCTGGTATGCCATACATCAGAACAATGAACTCTCAGAATATTATTGATGAGATTGGTATTTTTATATTGGCTGCACTTGGTGTTACTTCATTAATATTCTTTTTCTTTTTTAGAAGTTTTAGAGCTACATTCATATCAATGTGTGTGGTAGTTATTGGTGTCATGTGGTCATTTGGTATTCTTGGCCTTTTACAATATGAAATCACTGTTTTAACAGCACTTATTCCGCCACTAATTATTGTAATTGGTATTCCCAACTGTATCTTTTTAATAAACAAATACCAACAAGAAGTTAAAAAACACGGTAACCAAGCTTTGTCATTACAACGTGTAATCTCTAAAATTGGAAATGCCACGTTAATGACTAACATAACTACAGCTTCTGGTTTTGCTACATTTATTATTACAGATAGTCAGTTATTAAAGGAGTTTGGTGTTGTTGCTTCAATAAATATTATATGTATATTTATTTTATCATTATTAATAATACCTACAGTTTATAGCTTTTTACATTTACCAAAAACTAAGCACTTAAAGCATTTGAATAAAAGGTGGATTGATACTTTTGTAAGTTGGATGGAGAATATAGTCCGAGAAAAAAGAATATCAGTTTACGTAGTTTCAATCTCATTATTAGTACTGAGTATTATTGGCATTTATCAAATTGATATTTCCGGTAGTCCTATTGAAGACATGCCTAAAGACAAAGAGTTCTTTAGAGACATTCGCTTTTTTGAACAAGAGTTTGACGGTATTATGCCAGTTGAAATTGTTGTAGACACAAAAAGAAAAAAAGGGGTTTTAAAACCAGCCACATTAAAAAGAATAGATGAACTTAGTCAAATCATTCATGAAATTCCTGAATTATCAAGGCCAGTTTCTGCCGTTGATTTAGTAAAATATTCTAAACAGGCTTTCTATAATGGTATTCCAAAATATTACCAGTTACCAACAACGCAAGAGAATACTTTTATTATGGATGTTGCTAGAAAATCTTCTTCTGACGGTAATCTATTAAAAAGTTTTGTTGATTCAACTGGACAAACAGCACGTATTACAACTTTTATGAAAGATGTAAAAACAACGCGCATGGAGTCTATCGAAAACAAATTATTAGAAAATATTGAAAAGATATTTCCTTCAGAAAGGTACAACGTATATTTAACAGGTAGTGCACTTATTTTCTTAAAAGGAACAAAGTATTTAGTTAATAATCTAATCATGTCATTAGCATTAGCAATTGGTCTTATTGCCTTGTTTATGGCCTATTTATTCCGTTCTTTTAAAATGATTATCATATCATTAATTCCAAACTTACTACCTCTAGTTATTACTGCTGGATTAATGGGGTTTATAGGCGTACCGATAAAACCTTCAACAATATTAGTATTTAGTATTGCATTTGGTATATCAGTAGATGATACAATTCATTTTTTAGCAAAGTACAGACAAGAGTTGACTGCTAACAAATGGAAAATAAAAGTTTCAGTTTATAATGCATTACGTGAAACCGGCGTTAGTATGTTTTACACATCAATAGTATTATTTTTTGGATTTTCAGTATTTACAATTTCAAGCTTTGGTGGTACCGTAGCATTAGGTGCATTAGTATCAGCAACATTATTATTAGCCATGTTAGCAAACTTAATCTTGCTTCCATCTTTATTATTATCATTAGAGCGAAATATTGCGAATAAAGAAGTATTAAAAAAACCACAGATTGACATCTTACCTAAAGATGAAGAACTATAAATAACATAAATTAGAATTACATTTAACAAGTAAAACCTTTTTATCAAAATAGGTATATTTGCTAATCAAAAATAGAAATATCAAAATGAAATCATATAGCATAAAAGAACTACTATCATCTAATCTTTCATTACAAGAAGTAAGCGTAGAAGGTTGGGTTAAAACATTTAGAAGCAATAGATTTATTGCATTAAATGATGGATCTGTATTAAGTAATATACAATGTGTAGTAGATTTTGAAAATTTTGATGAAGCCTTATTAAAGCAAGTTTCTACAGGAGCTGCACTTAAAATCTCAGGTACTTTGGTTGAAAGTCAAGGTCGAGGACAAAGTGTTGAAATACAAGTAAAAGAATTAGAAGTATTAGGTACTTCTGATCCTGACACTTACCCTATTCAGCCAAAAAAACACTCTTTAGAGTTTTTAAGAGAAAAAGCACACTTAAGAGTTAGGACTAATACCTTTGCTGCAGTTATGCGTGTTAGATCTGCCTTATCATTTGCAATACACAAGTATTTTCAAGATAATGGATTTTATAACGTACATACACCAATCATTACAGGTTCAGATGCTGAGGGTGCTGGTGAAATGTTTCGTGTTTCGACCTTAGATCAAAAAAAACCACCATTAACTGAAGATGGTGAAATAGATTTTAAACAAGACTTTTTTGGCAAGGAAACAAACTTAACTGTTTCAGGTCAATTGGAAGCTGAGACTTTTGCTATGGCACTAGGTAAAGTTTATACTTTTGGCCCAACTTTTAGAGCTGAGAACTCAAATACATCTAGACATTTAGCTGAATTTTGGATGATTGAACCAGAGGTTGCATTTAATGATTTAGATGCAAATATGGATCTTGCTGAAGATTTTATAAAAGATGTAATCAACTACGTTTTAGAAAACTGTAATGAAGATTTACAATTTTTAGAAAAACGTTTAATTGATGAAGAAAAAACAAAGCCACAAGCAGAGCGTAGTGATATGCCATTAATCGAAAAATTAAAGTTTGTTGCTGACAATAACTTTAAAAGAGTTTCTTATACTGAGGCTATTGACATTTTAAAGAACTGTAAGCCTAACAAAAAGAAAAAATTCCAATACGTAATTGAAGAATGGGGTGCAGATTTACAAAGTGAACACGAACGTTACTTAGTAGAAAAGCACTTTAACTGTCCAGTAATATTATTTGATTACCCAGCTGATATTAAAGCATTTTATATGCGTTTAAATGAAGATGGTAAAACAGTAAGAGCAATGGATATCTTATTCCCAGGCATTGGTGAAATAGTTGGTGGTTCTCAACGTGAAGAGCGTTTAGATGTTTTAAAAGAAAAAGTAGCTGCTTTAGGTATAGATGAAGAAGAACTTTGGTGGTATCTTGACCTTAGAAAATTTGGTACAGCTGTACATAGTGGATTTGGTCTAGGTTTTGAACGTTTAGTACTTTTCGCGACAGGAATGGGCAACATTAGAGACGTTATCCCTTTCCCAAGAACACCTCAAAATGCTGAATTTTAATTCTGAAAACCTTAACTTTATAAGAAAGAATATCACTTTATATGTTAAAACAACATTTATCATTTAAATTATCACAGAAACTTTCTCCTCAACAGATTCAGTTGATGAAACTGATTCAACTCCCTACGCAAGCTTTTGAACAACGTTTAAAACAAGAAATAGAAGAAAATCCTGCTTTAGAAACAGGAAAAGAGGAATCTGATAATTTTGATGATGAATACGATGATAATTTTGACCAGAGTGATAATGAAACTATAGAAGCTGAAGACATCAATATTGATGAATATTTAAGTGACGATGAAATACCTGAGTATAGAACTCAAGCAAATAATTACAGTGCTGATGATGATGAAAAAACAGTACCATATGCTGCGGGAACATCTTTCAATCAATATTTAATAAATCAATTAAACACAGTTTATTTAAGTGATGATGAGTGGTCAATAGCTGAATTTTTGGTGGGTAGTATTGATGAAAGCGGCTATATTAGAAGGCCTATTGGTGATATTTTAGATGATTTAGCCTTCACTCAAAATATTTATACAGAAGAAGAAACGATTCATAAAATATTAAAAACAGTTCAGCAATTAGATCCTCCAGGTGTTGGAGCTACTTCCCTTGAAGAGTGTTTAATTATACAGCTAAAAAGAAAAGAACTTACGCCGAGTATAGAACTTGCCATTACTATTCTAGATAAATCGTTTGAACAATTTACCAAAAAGCATTATAAAAAATTAATCCAAAAACATAACATAACTGAAGAAGAATTACGAAATGCAATTTTAGAGATTGAAAAATTAAACCCTAAACCAGGAGGTTCCTATTCTGGAAACTTAAGAATGATAGAACATATTGTTCCTGATTTTTCAATAAAGATTGTTGATGGTGAATTAGAGCTAATGTTAAATGGAAGAAACGCACCAGAATTGCATGTTTCTAAAGATTATAATAACATGCTTGAAGGGTATAAAAACTCAAAAGAAAAATCTAAAGCCCAAAAAGATACTGTTTTATTTATCAAACAAAAATTGGATGCCGCAAAGTGGTTTATAGATGCTATAAAACAGAGACAGCAGACTTTATTTGTGACTATGAATACGATAATGGAATATCAAAAAGAATATTTTTTAACAGGTGATGAACGTAACATTCGACCTATGATATTGAAAGATATTGCTGACACCATCGGCATGGATGTTTCAACAGTTTCTAGAGTTGCTAACAGCAAATATGTTGATACACCATACGGAACTAAACTTATAAAAGATTATTTCTCTGAGTCAATGAAAAATGATCAGGGAGAAGATGTTTCAACTAAAGAAATAAAGAAAATTTTAGAAAACGTAGTTAATGAAGAACCTAAGAGAAAACCTTTAACTGACGATAAATTAGCTGAAATATTAAAAGAAAAGGGTTACCCTATTGCTCGTAGAACTGTAGCTAAATACCGAGAACAACTTGGAATTCCAGTTGCAAGAATGCGAAAAGAAATATAATGAGAGTATTCTTAAAAATTATAACGTATTTATTCTACCCTTTATTTATTCCAATTTATGGAACTTTAATATATTTTCTAGTCACTAAAAAATATACTTCATTTGAAATGCAAATAGGCAATCTACTACCTATATTTATATTAACTGTAGTTATACCTAGCATATGCTTTATTATTTTACAAAATGTGGGAATGATAAAGTCAATTTTAATGAAAACAACTGAAGAACGTAAATATCCAATATACATTTGTATATCACTTTTCTTCTTAATAGTTTACAAAGTAATACCAAACAATTACACTTCTGAACTATATTACTATTTCATAGGTTTAATAATAGGACTATTTACAACTTTAGCATTGCTTTTTATTAACTTTAAGAGCAGTTTGCACATGTTAGGTATTGGTAGCCTAGTAATGTATTTAATTAGTCTAAGCATTCATTTTGAAATAAACATAACTATATCAATTAGTATTTTAATAGCCTTAACGGGTTTAATTGCTTCATCTAGATTATATTTTAAAGCACATAAAAAAATTGAAGTGTTAGGAGGCCTATTAATTGGTATAATATCACAATTTATAACATTATCTTATTGGTTATAATAGATAGAAAATAAGACCTAGTCTCAATGGTTTAAATTCAATACTTTCTCCAGTGTCCAATACTGCATCTTCTTTTAAAAAACTATTAAGTGCATAATATAAATGAAGGTTAAAAGTGTTATAACCGAAATTAAAAGTTAAACCGTAATTAACTTTTTCAATATCAGTGTTACTAAACCCTTCCCTATAATCATCAGTAACCAAAACAGATCTGTAACCAAAATTATAAGCAAGCTTAAAGCCTGTATAAACACGGAAAAACTTATAATCAGTTGGCGTTGATGTTCTCCATCGAAATTGAAAAGGAAATTCAACACTATGAGTTTCAAATTTACTTCTTATCAAATCAATGTCGTCAGAATCAGTAGTATATTGAATAATTCCGTTTGATTCTGTACTAATTAAATTAGAATAATATGAATTATTAGCATAACCAAGACCTATTCCTATACCAAAATTACGTTTTCTATTTAACGGAATATCTCTGATAACACCCAATTGTAAACCATAAGAAAAATTACGCTGTGTAACATCTGATGGCTTATCATTCATAAAATTATAATTTAAACCAAAATATATTTGATCTTCTAAATACTTTGAATCAACAGTTTTAGAATTGGTGTATTCTTGTTGTTGCGCTAAAAGAAAAAAGGGCAAAATTAAAACTAAAAGAAATAAGCTTTGTTTCATAAATTAAAGGTAATAAAATGATAAAGCATAAAAAAAGCGCTTCAAAATAAATTTGAAGCGCTATATAGTAATTTTGAAAGAAAAAATTTAACTACACTTTAATTAAGGTTATCAAATGCGATACCTTCATAAGTTGTATAGTTTATTTTTAATGCATTTACTTTACGTAATTCTTCTTTAATATCAGATACGATACCCATATTAGCATCTCTATCTACTTTTAATGAAGTAGTCAATACATTTTGAATATCTTCAGACTTTTTTGCTCTTTCTTGTAGAATATAAGATCCTACTTCTGATGGACTAGAGAATTTGTCATTCAATTGAATTTTTGCTTCTTTACCAAAAACCTTTTGAAACTCTTCAGTAGGAGAACCTACATAAATAGTAATAACTCTATCCTTTTTTTCAAGCTTTTTTGTTTCACTTGCTTTCGGAAGTTCATTCTTAACTTTAACAGAAGTGTCTTTCATAACCGTTACAGTCATAAAGAAAAATAAAAGCATGAAAACAATATCAGGAAGTGAGGCCGTTGAAACAGCAGGCACATCACCATCTTTCTTTTTGCTAAACTTTGACATAATTTTTAACTTTTATTATTAATTTCCACTTGATGTTTCAGCTTCAGAGAATTTTTGAGGGAATAATGTTTGAATATTCTTAACTCTTTTCTTTAAAACTTCTTTAGCTTCGTCTGATGTTTCTGGGTTCAAATATTCTGCTTCCATATCAGTAAAGTCTCTTTTATAAAGCCTTTGAGATTCTCTATTTCTTAGCTCATTATACGCAGCAACAATCTCATTTTGAACAGTAATATAAACACCATATTGTGTTTCTCTATCGTTCTTCAAAGAAATAATCGCTTTTGTAGGGTTATCAGAAGATTTTTCATCTCTTTTACCTTTACAATAGCTACAAAATTCAGGAGTTCCACTTGCACTTCCACCATTATCAAGAAAAGCAACTGCTTTTTCTTTAAGCTTAGTAATATCAGTAAGTTCTTCTTCAACTAAAAGTTGACCAGACTTATTAATAGTAACAGCAAAAATATTTTTTTCCTTAATAACAGGAGGTGTTACCTGCGAATCATCAATAGGAGGCAACATACGATCTAAACCAGCATCTGTTTCAATAGTTGTTGTAACTAAGAAAAAGATAAGTAACAAGAAAGCTATGTCTGCCATAGAACCGGCATTAACCTCTGGTGGTGCTCCTCTTCTTGACATAATTTATATTTTTATTTATTAAACATTCTTTTTACTCCTGGAAGCACCATTGCTCCTACAGCAATAATTGTCAATATGAAAAACATATTTAAAAAGGTACCAATAGTTTTAACTGTACTCTCGTCAGTTAAAATTCCAGTTTTAGCTTCCATAGCAGGAATATCGATATCTGTACCGCTTGCAAAAACGTAAGATAAAATTGCTACTACAGCTAATCCTCCAACACCAATTAAAATCTTTTTAAGACCACCTGGAGTAGAGAAAACATTTTTTAAACCGAAAATCACGGTTGCAGCAACTGCAATAGCTAATAATACAAATGTTATGATAAACATAAAATTCATAGAACCACTTTCTACAGCTTCTCCTACAGGTGCATCACCACTTGGCAATTGTACCCATAACACTGTTCCCACTACACTGAGAACAATTAATATTATTTTAATTATTTTATGCATTTTACTTAAGTATTAAGTCCGACTTATTTTTTGTGATCTACTAACATATCAATCAATGAGATTGAAGCATCTTCCATATCATTTACAATACTATCAATCTTAGCGATAATGTAATTGTAAAAAATTTGAAGAATAATAGCCACTATAAGACCAAATACAGTTGTTAATAATGCAACTTGAATATCACCTGCAATAAGTGACGCACTTAAGTTACCAACAGCAGCAATTTTTTCGAAGGCTTGAATCATACCAATTACAGTACCCATGAAACCAAGCATTGGAGCAATCGCGATAAACAAAGACAACCAAGAAACATTTTTCTCTAATTGTCCCATTTGAACACCACCGTAAGCTACAACAGCTTTTTCAGCAGAATCAATGCTCTCACCAGCTCTATCTAATCCTTGATAGAAAATTGAAGCAACAGGACCCTTAGTATTTCTACATACTTCTTTAGCTGCTTCAACACCACCAGAAGCTAATGCATCTTCTACTTTTTGTTTTAATTTTGCAGTATTTGTTGTTGCTAAGTTTAAATAAATAATTCTTTCAATTGCAACAGCTAAACCAAGTATCAAACATAATAATACGATACCCATGAAGCCAGCTCCACCTTCAATAAATTTTTCTTTTAAAACTTGCACAAAACCTCTTTCAGCTTCAGTAGTTGCAGCAGCTTCTTGAATAAGCATTGCTGTATTAGCAACTGTTGCTGATAAGTTAGTTGTAATTGCATTAGCAGTTACGTTAGCGTTCACAGTATTTGTGTTAACAACAAATAACCCAGCTACTGCTAGGATAGAGAATAATCTTTTCATTTCTTTCAAACTTAAATTTAGATTCGTTAATGGGTTAAAGATAAAAAAATTTTACAATTAAAAAATAAAAATTAAATGCAGAGAGGAAGGGATTCGAACCCTCGATACTCTTTTGAAGTATACACACTTTCCAGGCGTGCGCCTTCGACCACTCGGCCACCTCTCTCAATCTTTTTTTTTAACAGTCGTCGAATTAACAAAAAAAAAAGTACTATCGGAAATTTTAAGCGTTAATTTTAACTGATTTCACCTCTCAAAGAAGTCTCAAATACAGTTTTGAATAACTTTGGAGAAATATTAACACCAAGCATATACATCAGCTTAGTTATAGCTGCTTCTGTCGTAATATCCTTACCACTAATCATTTGCAAGCCTTGTAAATGCTTGCTAGTTTCATATTGCCCCATAGTTACACTACCTCCAGAGCACTGTGTAACATTGATTACGTGAATCCCTTTTTTTATAGCAATTTTTAAATTTTCAATTAACCAATCTTCAGTAGGAGCGTTACCTGCTCCATATGTTTCAATGATTACAGCTTTTAAATTTGGAGTATTTAAAAAACTTTCAAGTAACAGAGCATTAAAACCAGGGAATAATTTTAAAATAGCAACATTTGAGTCCATAACTTTATGAACTATTAATTTTTTATTTTTTTTAGTTTGATATAAATTTTCAGAAAAAACTTTTAAATGAACACCAGATTCACCAAGAGCTGGATAATTTAAAGACCAAAAAGCTTCAAAATTTTCTGCACTTAGTTTTGTAGTCCTGTTACCTCTGTACAATTTATACTCAAAATACAAGCATACTTCTTGAATAACAGGTTTATTGTTTTGTTTTAACGATGCAATTTGAATTGATGTAATTAAATTTTCTTTCGCATCAGTCCTTAAATCCCCTATTGGCAATTGTGATCCAGTAAATATAACAGGCTTGCCTAAATTTTCTAACAAAAAACTTAAAGCCGAAGCAGAATAACTCATAGTATCGCTACCATGTAAAACAACAAAACCATCATAATTTTCATAAGCATCTTCAACAATTGATGCTATCTGTATCCAATGTTCAGAATTAATATTAGATGAATCAATAGGCGATTCAAATGAACAAGTATCAATATCACAATCTAACTGATTTAATTCAGGAATATTTTTGATTAATTTATCAAAATTAAAAGGTCTTAAAGATCCTGTATTATAATCTTTAATCATACCTATAGTACCTCCTGTATAAATTAAAAGAATTGTAGTCATCGTTAATGATATTTATACCCCAAAAACTTCCGTAGAATTTTTAGTTGTAATGTTTGCAATGTCTTCTGCATCAATATTATATATAGATGATAATTTATTTAAGACATTCACTAAATAAGCACTTTCATTTCTTTTACCTCTATAAGGTACAGGTGATAAATATGGAGCATCAGTTTCTAAAACTATATTTTTCAAATCAATATTTTTCAAAAATGCATCAATTTTTCCGTTTTTAAAAGTTACAACGCCGCCGATACCTAATTTCATTTGGTAAGAAATAGCTTTTTCAGCTTGTTCAAATGTACCAGTAAAACAATGAAAAATTCCGTATAAGTTTTTTGATTTTTCTTCTTCTAAAATCTCAAAAACTTCATCAAAAGCATCTCTACAGTGAATTACAATTGGAAGTTTATTTTTTTTAGCAAGTTGAATTTGAAAACGAAAAGCTTCTTGTTGTTCTCTTAAAAAAGTTTTATCCCAATATAAATCCATACCAATTTCGCCTATAGCGTAATATTTATGACTTAAAAGAAGTTCTTCAACATGAGATAATTCATCTTTAAAATTTTCTTTAACATGAGTAGGATGTAAACCCGACATTAAAAACATATGTTCTGGAAAAGAATTCTTAAGATCCAGCATAGATTTAGTGTAAGTAGAATCAATTGCTGGAATAAAAAAACGTTGTACTCCATTCTTAATTGCCCTTTCAATTACAATTTTTCTATCCTCGTCAAAAGCTTCACTATATAAATGGGTATGTGTATCTGTAAGTATCATAAAGCAAAAATAGAATTATCTTTATGAAAAAGAATAAGATGTCTTTGAAAAGATTTTTAAAAAATAAAGGATTTATTAAAACAGATTTAAAGCTCACAAAAACTAATCATTTTGAAATTAAAGCTAGCATAAATGGAATATCAGGTATATTTATTTTAGATACTGGTGCATCGAATACATGTATTGGGATTGATAAAACTGAAAAATTCAAATTAAATTACAAAAAATCAAAAATTAAAGCCGCAGGTGCGGGAGCTACAAACATGGATACCCATATCTCCAAGCG
>NZ_JAHKQN010000008.1 GCF_018861125.1 Cellulophaga baltica
TTACCTCAGTTCTTTGTTATGTGGCGTTTTTATCTTTTCATTTTATTTTTTTGTTTCTAAATATTCTGTTAACGCTTCTAAATAAAGGATGTTAAAAGAATTTCCAGAAAATGGATTTTGACTAGTAACTAGATTTCTATCCTTTATCGCAAAGTTTGATTTTGGTAAGCCACTTTTATATTTCATTCCAAATTTTCTTAACTGTCTAGCTATTTTTCTGTTTTTAGGTTTTCCTTTCATTATGAATTTTTCAATAACAAATTCTTCAATAGGTGATACAGAATTGACTTTATATCCAATATAAGGATTTTCTTCTGCTGGAATTGTCAAAATAAGACTAGGAGCGTGGCAAATAAGTCCAGTTGGTTTGTTTTTTTTTGCAAAATGTTTTAAAAGAGTAGGAATATTTTTGTCTACTATTAAATCTATCATTAAACCCTGCCCACCTGGAATAATGATTCCTATATAATTACCTTGATTTTCAATTGCGTTTTCAAGTGTAATTGGGTTATTGAATGAATTGTCTTTTGTTATAAATTCTATGGCTTCATTCTTAATTTCTAATATTTCTTTCCAATATTTATCATTGATACTCTCTTCATCAATTGTTGTAACAACTCCATTTGGTGTGGCAAATTCCACAGTATATCCATTTTCCGAAACAGATTTATATGCCAAATAAAATTCATTTAAAAAGACTCCAGTTTGTCGTAGTTTTTGTCCTTTATTAAGCTCTAAAGTGTCTGCTGCACTCAAAACAAAAAGAATTTTATTGTTTTGAGCTGAAAGTGATATATTCGTAATCATTCCAATTATTATAAGTAAAATTAGTTTTTTCATTTTAAGGTTATTTAGCAGCAATAATTTCAATTTCTATAAGACAATTTGGAGCTGTTGCTAATAAAGGTAAAGGAACAATAGTACTGGCTGGAAAATTTTTTACCCTCCATTCTTTAGATGCTACGTCTATCAAAATTTGCTTTTTCTCTAGTGTAAAATCTACTATATAAACAGTTTGTTTCACTACATCATCTAATGATAATCCAGCTGATTCTAGAGCTGTTTTTACATTAGAAACAGTCTGTTTAACTTGTTCTTCAAAATTTTCTGAAACCAATTTACCTTCTATGTTTGAAGCCCATTGACCTGAGAAATAATACATTTCTTTTCCTGCTGGAACTTTAACAATATGAGAAAAGCCATTGTACTTAGGATTAAACAATCCTTTTGGGTTGATAAAACTGTTTTTTTCTTGAGCCATAATATTATTTTTTTGAGTGTTTAAGTTTTCTGATTCCGTGCACGAGAACAATATTGACAATATTGCAAACGACATTATTTTTCCTATCATAATTTTAGCGTTTTAATTATGACACAAAGGAAGTACACATAATACGTGTACACATTTACATATGTAAAGAAAACTAGCTTTTGTTATTTTGGGCTCTAATTCGACTTAATTGTGTCGGTGTTATACCAAGGTAAGAGGCAATGTGGTATTGAGGAATTAATTGTTCCAATTGAGGATGTTGTCTTTGAAAAATAGCATATCGTTTGTTTGCTTCTAACAACACAATTTCTACTTCTCTTTTTTCTTTATCAACAAAATAATGTTCAGCAATTTTTCTTAAAAGTCTTTCTAAATCTTGATGTTTGTCTAATAAATCAATTAATTTTCTATAGTTTCCTATTAGTAAATCACAGTCCGTTAATGCTTGTTGATTTATAGTGTTTGGGAGTTGTGTAACCAAAGAAGAATAACCTCCAATCATATTATTTTTTGTAAAGAAATGTTTGTTATATTCTACTCCTTCATTATTACGATAGAAGGCTCTAACAACACCTTGTTTAAGAAAACCAAAATTTTTAGCTACCTCTCCTTCTTGTAAAAAATACTCACCTTTTTTTAAGGAATGTTCTGTAAAAAGTTTTTTCACTTCATTCCAAGTGTTTTCTTGAATAGGAGAAATAGTATATAGAAAATTATAGAGGTCTTTCAAGTTAGATTTTGGTTTTTTTTAATGTCTTGTCCTG
>NZ_JAHKQN010000014.1 GCF_018861125.1 Cellulophaga baltica
TTTATTCAGGACGGGTCAAGCTTGCAGATAACGGTTTTGTGTATAATTAGTGCGGTTTTGTGTGCGAGGATTTTCCGCAGGAAAATCAGACGTAACAAAAGTGCACGGACTCTTGATTAAGCACTAAACTAAGCATTATTTTTATACGGTGTTGTAAAACGTTTTTATTCATTTAAGGTTTTAATAATATTGGTTGTCAGTTTAGAATTGTTGTCCGATTTTAAGTAAATGAATTTCATTCCCCAACCATTGTCAATATTTAAAATTCCGTAATTTATATTGAAAAGCATTGGTCCATTTCCGTCGGTAATTGGCTCTTTTAATTTATAAAGGTCAAATTCAGTTTCTGATAATTCAGATTCCGAGTATTTGTTCTTTTTAGTCAGCTCAAATTCCCAAAAGTCAAGTGATAAAGTTTTAGAATTGATATTAAAACGCAAGTTTACGTTTTTTTCATTATCATCTAAATTCAGATATTTATACTTGATTATACTGTCTTTAGTTTCTATCGTCAGTTTGTAGTTTTCTGTACGTTTAAGAGAATCCAAATCAAAGATATATAGAGTTCTGTTTTCAGATACTGCTCCTTTTTTAGATTGGGAACAACTTACTGAAATCAGTACAATAATTAATATTTGAAGGGTTTTTCTCAAATGTTTTACAACGGTTAGTATAAGAATAGTTGCGGGTTTATGTGCGAGGATTTTCCGAAGGAAAATCAGACGTAGTAAACTTGCAACGACCTTTGGTTAAGCCCAAAATTGAGCGATTATTTTTATACATTGTTGTGTGTAGTTTTTTTTAATCGGTTAATTATTTTTCTCGCTCTACTTTCCACATTTTTCCATTCCCATAATTCTGGATTACCAAATTCAGGATTTGTGCTTTTCCAGTTTTCAGCTCGTTTTTTTGAATTTACGGAAACTCTACATTCAATTCGGTTTTCTCCGTTTTGCAAGTCAAACTGAATAAAGATTATTGCCCAACCATCTATTCGATAGCGGAAAGTTTTTCCGTCACAATGTTTAGGATTGAGCTTTATTTTCGAGGTAAAGAACTTACCTTTCGATTCAGGATTATACATTCCAAATCCGAAATGCACTTTTCCATTTGTGATTCCCTTGTCAAAATAGTCTTGGAATTCAGCCAGATTATTTATCTGAACTATTTCCTTTTCCATTTCAGAGTACGACTCATAGAATTCAGTTTTTGAGTCCGAAAGAATGTATTCAATCAGTTCAAAAAGTTGGTTTTTATCTATGATTTCTGTTCTCTGCATTAGGTTTTCTCAAATTACACACAACGGTCTCGTATAACCGTCAGTTACGGGATTAAAGATAATGATTTTCGGTTAAGCACTGACGTTAGCAATTCCGAGTGGATTCGGACGTAGTCGAATCCGCCGTAATTGCGGTTATACATTGTTGTAACACGTTTTTTAATCAATTGTCTGTAGTCTAATTGTTTGATAAATAAATAATATAATTACTGGACTTGAAAGTCCGATTAATAGTATTTTTTTGTTCAAATTATTCCATTTTGTCCAATGTTTAATTGTTCTTCCAATTACCGCTATTCCTAATCCAAGTGATATTAGTATTGAAGGAAGAAAGAACATAAAATTGAAACTAAAATTATGAGGTGCATATCCTTCTTTAATTCCGAGTAATGGTTCTCGGAAATAATTTATGAATAGAGCAATAGTCAACAATAAAATGCTTGTCAATGCCATTCTGAAAGTCCATTTTATTTTTCTATTCATATAAATTATTTAACCAAACATCGCCCAAAGCATTGACATAATTGAGTTAAAAGTGCTTTGTTCTTTTTCGGGTTCACAGTATTTTTTTGATAAGTATTTTAATGACTTTTTATTCCAATTACTATCAAATATTGAATTCAGTTCAGACTTGTGATTTTGTATTTCAGATTCTGAAAGTTCGTTCTTTTTTATTTTGTATTCGGTTTGTATTAATTCCGTTATTTTCTCAAACTCTCCGTTTTGAAACAATTCCTTTTCCTTTTGAGTTCCTACATTTTCCAACGAGGATTTTTTTCCTTCGTAGGTGTTATAAATTCCCAAATGTTTTTTAGTTAATTTCAATTTTTCTTGGTTTGGTCAAATGTGTTACAACGTTGTTGTATAAGAATAGTGCGGTTTTGTGTGAGAGGATTTTCCGCAGGAAAATCAGACGTAACAAAAGCGCACGGACTCTTGATTAAGCACTAAACTAAGCATTATTTTTATACGGTGTTGTAAGCTGGCTTTTATTCCGCTTATTCTTAAATCACAAACCATTTTTCATCAAATTCCGCAATTGGCTCATAATCTTTGTTTGTTCCGAAATGGATTTCGTCTTCGTGAAAAAACAGCAATGTCCATTCCAGACTTTGGTCAAAAACCGTTAAATCATCAGCTCCGCCATAAAATATGGAATCCCAATATTTAACCACAAATTTCCATTTCGTTTTCATTCCATTGTTTCTGTCCCAACAGAGGTAAACTTCTTTGTCAAAAGGAATTGCTCTTTGGTAAAGCCACTTGGTTATGTCCTTTTCATTATTTTCAAGAATTTTAGCTTTGTCCAGATTTCTAAATAGTCCACTTTTAAATGGTAAATCATTATGAATTTTACAATCACTTATATAATCAGCAAGAAATTCCGCTCCGAGCTTGTCTAAAGGCTTTAATTCATTCAAATGTTGTTCAGGTAAACAATCATATTCTTCTTCCGTAAACCTCCATTTAAGAGTGAATTCAGTCATTGGAATTATATGTTTGTTTAAATCTGCAAATGTCATTTTCAGCTTGCTTACAACGGTTCCGTATAAGAATAGTGCGTAGTTTGAGTCCGAGGATTTTCCGAAGGAAAATCAGATGCAAGCAAACAAGCACTAACTTTAGATTTAGGAATAAACTTACGCATTATTTTTATACAATGTTGTAACACGTTTTTTTTCTTATTATACCACCTAAAATTCCGCCAGAGATGAAAGTCGGAATAAATCCGAATATTAAAATCCAAAAGAATGGCTTATAATAATAATCTACAATAGCCTCATAAATCGTATCTCCACTTTGCAATCCTTCTTCTATAAATCCAACAGTCGAACCTCCAAAAGTGCCGAAAATCAGAATTAACATAAGTCCGAGCATTCCAACAAGTATTGAATTCCATTTTTTTTCGCAAATCAGAGTTTGCATTTTCTTTCCGACATAATAACTTGATATTATTAGAAATATAATTCCTAATCCAATATTTAATGGAAAGTCAGAAATAAAGTCAAATAAATCTCGAAAAGGATGATTATAACCTGCTAAAATCCATAGAAAAATTAAAATCGCAATCAATAGGTTTATTCCAACTGTAATAAGTGTGTATTTAATGGCTTTATTCATTCAATTTTAATTCAGACGTATGTTTTGGCAAATGTGTTACAACGTTAAGTATAAGAAACGTAGGGCAGGTGATAAGCACTATCGTTTCGGTTTATTACTTAGCTAAATATAAATATTTTGCTTTTATCTTTTCTACTATAAACGCCAAATTTTATATTTAGCGGACTTTGTTAATATTCACAGACCTTTCGGTTTAGCACAAATACCCTATGTTTTTTATACACTGTTAGGCAACGTTTTTTTTGCACTTAGCTTTTTTGCAAATTCTAAAATAGCATCTTCTCTGTTTAAATAATCCTCAAATGTTGGTTGAATTGGGTAATCAGGAATTACTCCTCGACCTATTTCCCCTTTGTCAACATCTAATGAGAACTTTAGAAGTGGAATGTCTACAGAAATCTTCGTGTTCGGGAGTTTGAGTTCCAAACCATAACCGCTCGTATTGCCATAAAATCCACCACCGACTTCTTCTCCGATAAATATTGCATTAGTGTGTTGTCTCATTAAACTAGAAAACTCTGCTCCACCAGAATAAGTCCACCCACTTGTTAGGATGTAAATATTTCCAAGAAAAGGATTTGGTTTTAGTGGTTCAATTTTTTCGATGTCTTTTCTTCGTAATATTCTACCATCATCTGCTAAAGAATGTTCTTTCTTTATATCATTTTCTAGTTCTTTAAAATCTTCTTCTTTAGCATAGTCTGTGTATTGGTAAAAGGAATAATTAAAGGATGAAATTTCAACGTCTTTATATTTATTATATGGTTTATCTGTTAAATATGAAAACAAATAATCTTCATTTCCTTCTGTTCCGCCACCATTTTCCCGTAAGTCAATTATTAAGTTTTTGACTTTTAAGCTATCTATTTTTTTGAAAGAGTTTGAAACAAATTTTTTAAATTCTATATCATTTTCTTCATAGAGAACGTTGTGGAATGTATTGAAAGTTAAAATGGCTGTATTAGGTTGCAGGATTTTGAATTTGGCTGGTTCCAAGTCCGAATACAATCCTACCTCTTTACTTATACTTTTTAAATTCTCTTTATTTACGCTTTGTATTTTATGTAAAGTGTTGGAATTTGTTTTTGGGTCAGAAACTTCAATTTCAAATTCCTTTGGTTGTCCAATGGTTGATGCATACATTGTACTTAAACGTATATTATCCAACCACCTGTATTTTGATTGTTTTATGAAACCATCTGAAGCAATGGTATTAAACAGATTTTTATATATTTCTGTTATGGATTTTCCATTTATTTTTTTCAGTTCAAAACCTTTTATCTCTATATCTTCACTTGGATTGTTTAAAATGTGAATTTTTTCGTTGACACTCAAAACAGATAAAGGGATAAATGTACCATTAACTTCTAAAAATTCAAAAACGTCTTCTGGTAAATAAATATCGCAATGGTCTTCTTTAGTGTAAGAAACAATTGGAGAAACTATATTATAAAATTGAAGCCCGTTCAAACTGTCTTTTAATAAATTCTTTTGTACACCTACAAGGCTGTCAAATTGTTTTTCGGTGTTGTACCAATAAATCCCTGTATGAGCTTCTTTTAGGCTATTTGTGAGAAGTTCAAAATCATTGATTAATTCAGATTTCGGATATTTTTTTAGGTCAAGTTTCGCTAAAGTATTAGTTGACGTTTTAGTGTTTTCATTTTTACACGAATAGAATGCAATTAAAAACATTAATATTAAATAGAATTTTTTGTTCATTCCTTAAATGTTCGTTTAAATGTCTTGTCCTGAA
>NZ_JAHKQN010000032.1 GCF_018861125.1 Cellulophaga baltica
AGTGGAGCAGGAATGTCTGCTTTACATATTCTTCTAAAAAAGAGGTGGTATGACTTTAAAAGATCTCTTATAAGTACATTGAAAATACACAATTACTTACCGATTTAAAAAATGAAACCGCATTATAAGACGGTTATAAAGGTCATTATTTTATAAATTATTGAGTTGTGTAACGGTTACCGTTGTTGTGTGTAGTTATTTTTTGACTTCATTTTTTTATATCTACCACTTTCAATTCTTTATGGTAGCTTTCTATTCTTGAGTGGGCAGTTCCGTCAACTAACAGAATGACTGTTAACAATGCAATGGCTGTAATACTAATTGCTCTCCAAGTAGGTGTGTTAACAAACAGAATTAATAATGCTGCTATGATAATTAATATTGGAATTACTTTAAATACAACTGTATACTCCTTTAAAGTGCTTTCAGAACGTTCAATTTCGGATTGATAAAAGGCAGATGTATCAGTATTGAGGTCCTTCTCAAATTGTTTAACTCTTTGAATGTTGGTGTAGTAAAGACCGCTACCAATTATCAAAATTAGTATGCCTGCTATCAAAGTCGGAATGATGTAAGCCTTTGCTAAATCTGTTTTCCCTAACTGCCAAAACCCAATACTTGCGATTAAAAATATAATTGCAAAAAGGATGAAGAAACGTGTTGAGAAGATTTCGGATTTCGCCCATTCTGTGGCTAATTTTAATAGTTCCATTGTTTAATTTAGTTTATATTTTTCTCTGTACTCGGTCGGACTTATACCTTCTTTCTTTTTGAATAATCTCGAAAAATAGGGTGGATATTCAAACCCTAATTCATAAGCCACTTCTGAAATACTCTTATTTGGCTGTAATAATATATTTTTTGCTTCATCGATTAAATGTAAGTGTAAATGTTCGGTTGTAGTTTTACCTGTTTCCTTTTTCAAAGTATCACTTAAGTATCGTTGTGAAACCGACATTTTATCTGCGACTTGTTCAATACTTGGAATACCTTTTTCTTGCAACTGTCCTGATTCAAAATATTCATTTAAATACTGATTGAATTGCTCTAACAAATCGTTCGATATTTCTATTCTATTTAAAAACTGCCTTTCATAGAAACGATTTGCATATTTTAACAACGTGTTTAATTGAGAAATAATAATTTCTTTACTGAAGACATCTTGATTATTTTGATATTCAATTTCAATATTAGCAACTATCGATTCTATTTGCTTTTCTTCTTTTGGCGAAAGATGTAATGCTTCATTTACTGAATAGGAAAAGAAACCATATTTTTTAATTTGTTGTGCTAATTCTGTTCCTTTTATAAAATATTCGTGGAAGTTTATTGAAAAGCCTTTTTGCTCAAAAACCACACTATTATCCCATTGTAAGACTTGTCTTGGTGCAATGAAAATCAAAGCTCCATTAGTGAAATCATATTTTGTTCGTCCGTAGTTTAAATCTCCCTTTACATATTTTTTAAAACTTATAGAGTAACAATCATTTGTAATTGGTGGCGAACTTTCTCGTGGACAAGGTAAATAACCTTCGCCTTTTGAGTTAAAAATACTCAACATAGGATGCTCTGGTCGAGGAAGTCCTAAATAATCTAAATAAGATGATAATGTTTTAAAGTGCTCCATAATACAAATTTATATATTCCATTTTACACCTGTTTCTTTTTCAGAAAGTTCCCATAATTTTTTTGCAACAACTTTGTCTTTTGCGTGTGATTCTAATTTATGCGCTCCAACAGGACCAGTCCAATTATTTCTTCCTGTAGGACCATAAAAACTACCTTGGTCTAAATTAGGTTCTGAAGCACACATCAATTGCGGATAAGCACCTTTTTCAGCCGATTGTGTTAATGGCGATAATTTCATTAGATTAAAGATGAATTTCATCATAAAACTACCACTTGTATTTATAAGGTTTGTTCTTGAAGAACCAGGATGACAAGCATATGCTTTAACATCTGATTTACCTGCTTCTTTCAATCTATCCTGTAGTTCATAGATAGATATAATTTGAGCTAATTTGCTTTGACTATAAGCATTATTAGGTGTGTAATCTTTATCCCAATTCAAATCCTCAAATTTGATAGTTTTAATTCCCATATCATATCCCAGACTTCCTACCGTTACAATTCGACCTTTAGATTTTTCAATAAGTGGGAACAATAATGCTTGAAGAGTAAAATTTCCGTAGTAATTCGTTCCCATTTGACTTTCCCAACCGTCTGTTGTTAGCGTCTGTTTAGGTACTTGGGCAATTGCAGCATTGCAAATTAATGCATCGATTTTGGGAACTGTTTTTAAAATTTCTTCTGTAGCCTTTTTTACAGATACTTGCTCTGATAAGTCCATTTGAATATTGGTTATATCAATATCGTTACCCAATTCTTGTTTCAATGTTGCAATGGTGTCTTGTACTTTTTTAGGGTTTCGATTGAGCATAACCACTTTAGCACCTTTTGAAAGTAAAATTTTGGTTGCTTCAAAACCTGTTCCGCTTGTAGTACCTGTTATAACGAACACTTTGCCATTCAGATTTCCGATTCTATCAGGTGTCCATCCTTTTTTGCCAAATTGATTTGTTTTCATTTCCGTCTATTTTTTGTGTTAAAAAATTATAAGACAAAGGTCGGACGGAAGAGGTCTTGTTTTCTTATACAGATTTTCGAATGTCGTATACTTTTTGGTTGAGTTTAATTACACACAACGGTCACGGCTATGGCAAGTAGGGCAGGCAAGGAAACTTTTCGTTTCCGTCTGGTCTGCTAGCCAGAGCTTTTTGTTTTGTAATTATTTTTTCTTTTTTAATTGCCAAATCCAAAAGATTTGGCGGACTTAGTAAGCAAGCCCAAGCGCTTAAATATAGCACTTTATGCCCTATTTGCTATAGGCATTGTTGCCCACAGTTATTTTGCGTTACGTATTTTCTCTCCTTTAATCGGTGAATAGTCATTTTTGGTTTTTCCGTCCACGATTATTTCATTAAAATAGCATTTTGCTCCAGTCGCCACATTCATATCTTTTACGTTCTGAATATGAAAGTGCAGATGTGGTTCAGACGAATTACCTGAATTACCAGTTAGTCCCAAAATTTCGCCTTGTTTTACTTTCTGTCCTTGTTTAACTATGATTGAATGTTGTTTAAAATGTGCAAAAAATAAGTATTCGTTATTCTTGGTTTTAATAATTACTGTATTCCCAGGTACGTAAATTGGATTCAACTCTCCTGGAATATTATCTTCAACTCCATCTACTACCAGTACTACTTCTCCGTCACAAGGTGCAATCAATTCTTTTCCAAAAGCATAATAATCCTTATTGGTGTTTCCGTCAGTTTTATAAGATTTTCCGTTCTCGTCAGTAATCACGAAATCAAAAGCGTTTTTTTGAGCTTTACTTTCAACGTGGTAATTTAATTCAGCTGTATCTCCGCCCCAAGTTACTGTCCATTTATCTTTGAATGGAAGAATTAATTTGGTTGAATTCCGTACTATTTTTGGTAGATTATCTTCTTTAAAAGGTTCAATGTAAAGTCCATTTATTTTTAATTGATTGTCTGTTGATATATTGACTGCGAAAACACCATTATCAAAAGTGGTTTTGTAGGAAGCAAAACTACCTCGAACGTATTTAGTGAATTCACGAGCATTTATTTTCCCAGCTTGTGTTTTTAGTCCAACAAGAAATTCGTTCGCTTGTTCTTTTGGTAGCGCACTTTTCATATCGTTAGAAAACAATTCAAATATTCCATTATACTCGTTTGAATTAAAAAAACTTTCAAACTTTGCAGAAATATTTTTGTCATTCGCTTTCTCCGTTTGAGCAAAACTCAAAGTCGAGGCTAAATGTAAAATGATAAGTAAAAATGTTTTTTTCATAATTGTGGGCAACGGCTCGTATAAGAATAGTTGCGGGTTTACATGCGAGGATTTTCCGCAGGAAAATCAGACGTAGTAAACTTGCAACGACCTTTGGTTAAGCCCAAAATTGAGCAATTATTTTTATACATTGTGCCTGTTGCACAAGTT
>NZ_JAHKQN010000025.1 GCF_018861125.1 Cellulophaga baltica
ACAAAGAACTGAGGTAAAAAACAAACAAAATCTTCATTAAATTTAGATACTATTATTCTAGGCTCATAGATTCAAAAACGGATTCTTTGAGCTTTTTTATTGTATTAAATTTCTATTTATCTAGGCAATATAGAAACGTAAGTTTCATCATATGGCCTTTTAGATTTTGCTATAGCAAAACACTGTTTTAATAACTTATTAGCAACAGCTATCAAAGCTAGTTTTTTACTTTTTCCTTTATTTACTATCCGATGATATAGTTCTCTGCAAGCTTTGTTGTGTTTACAAGCATTAAAAGCACATAAAAACAAAAGATTCCGAAGCTTTCGATTACCTACCTTGCTTATTCGTGCACGGCCTCCGACACTACTACCAGATTCTCTAATTGTCGGTGTGATTCCTACATAGCTACAAAGTTGTGAGGCATTCTCGAACTTAGTAAATCCATCGGTAATTACAATTAAAAATAAAGCTGTTTTAAGTCCTATTCCTGGGATGCTTTGTAACAAGGTTAATTGTTCTTGTTGCTCTTCTTTTACTAAGGATAAAATCTTTAATTCAATTGCTTTGACTTCTTTATCTAGTTGCTTCTTATTTCGCACTAAAGAACGGTAAACAAACTTAGAAGGAACACCTAAAACGTCTTCTCCGTGTATCTTATTTTTTGTTGCTGTACGTTGCTTTAAATAGGCATCTAACAATCGAAACAATTGCAAACACTCACTCTGAGTATTTGTGAGGGCATTATACAACGGAACCTCTTGTGTTAAACCATATTCACAAACAGCCTTGGCGTCACTTTTATCCGTTTTTACTTTAGCTAGTTTCATTTGTATAAATCGCTTTATCGATAATGGGTTTACTACTGAAACTACTACTTTATTTTTGTAAAGAAACTGTGCCAATCTGTAATGATAATACCCTGTGGCTTCCATTACAACTAAACTGCCCTCTGGTAGTAACTTCAGAAACTTATTGAATCCTTTTTCAGTGTTTTTAAACTGCAAATGTCCTTGAATACTTCCATAACAATCAAAAACATCCTTGCTAATGTCAATCCCAAAAGTTTCTGTATATTTATTCATAAGTAATGATTTATGAAAGAACTAGCTACTAGTATCACAACAACTTGAAAACGAGATCTAAAG
>NZ_JAHKQN010000006.1 GCF_018861125.1 Cellulophaga baltica
TCCTTTAGATTTGAACTTATAAACAATATACAATTATTCAATAATTATGTTGTTGAAAAGAGGGGGTCTGGGGGAGACTCATAACTTATTAAATTGTTCATATTTTTATTAAAAAAGAACGGGGTGAACTTGGTTCGGTTCTAGAGCTACATCTCTATTCACAGTATTAGTCCCCGCTCTTTTATAACCGGTTACAAAGGACCAAATAGAATACTAATTAGTAATAAATTACTAAAGGTTTTAGTCAAAGTAACCATTAATTTAATAATTAAAAGTATGGAAATTTTAGAAACTGTAGGTATCGATATTAGTAAAAAAGTGATCGATACACACCTTCACAAAAGAGATCTTTACCAGCAATTTGAAAACAATAAGAGAGGGTTCAAACAAATGATTAAGTGGTTGGAAAAGAATAATGATGTTCCCACAGAAAACCTGCTGTTTGCAATGGAGCATACAGGAATCTATGGCTATAGGTTATCTCTCTTTTTGTCTGAAGCAAGCTTTAATTATGTTATTTTACCTGGATTGGAAATTAAACAATCCATGGGAATGACCAGAGGAAAAAATGACAAAGCAGATGCTAAAAGAATAGCTCTCTACGCTTATGAAAAACGTGATCGATTAAAATCTCATGTCCAAAGTTCTGAGAGTACCGTAAAATTAAAACGATTATTCTCACTACGTGAGCGCATGGTAAAGCAAAGAGCTGGCTATAAAATGAGTTTAAAGGAGCAATCAGAAATACTTTCAAGAAGTAAAAGTAAATTACTGTTAAAAATTCAAAAAGAGCTTATCAAATATTTGACAAAAGAAATAGATACAATTGAAAAGGAAATAGAAACCATTGTTACTGAAGATGAGAATCTTAAAAACCAGTATGAGCTAATAACCTCAATAAAAGGTGTAGGAAAACAAACCGCGCTTTATATGATTGTATTTACAGAGGGCTTTAAAAAGTTTGACAGTTGGAGGAAATTCGCCTCTTATTGCGGTATAGCTCCTTTTCCCAATACTTCTGGTTCAAGTATTAGAGGAAGAACCAAAGTAAGCCATTTAGCGAATAAAAAACTAAAAAGTTTATTGGATTTATGCGCTAAGTCTTCTATCCAATACAATGAAGAGATGAAATTTTACTATCAAAAAAGAATCGGTTCGGGAAAAAATAAAATGTCCACAATAAACATTATCAGAAATAAAATATTAGCTAGGATCTTTGCTGTTATTAATAGGAAAACTCCTTATATAGATTTAATGAAATATGCAGCAAATTAGCTTAAAAAATGTGAAATATAATTTGGTTTAGTCATAGAATACTGTGAGAC
>NZ_JAHKQN010000021.1 GCF_018861125.1 Cellulophaga baltica
CCCTCTTCGTAATTCTCTTTGGTAGCCATTACTATATAAGCGCCTTTTTCACAAGCACTGTCCATGTCAAAATTCCCCATAGAATCGGCTATGCCTTTAGCGACAACCTCACCTTGTGCATTTTTAATACTAACGACTGCACCCGGTAATATTTCTTTTGTTTTTTCATCTTTTACTATGCCTTCAATAGCGGTATAGCAGTCAAAATCTAAAGCTTTTGTTTCTGTAAAGCTGTAGATATCATCACTCCCCATTCCTTCGGCTCTATTGGATGCAAAATAGCCTTTTTTAGTACTCTCATTAATGATGTATGAAAAATCATCCTGCTCACTATTTAAAGGCTCGCCTAAGTTTTTAACCTGTGTCGTTTCCAATTGCTCTAAATCAATTCCAAACACATCTAAACCACCTAAACCAGGATGCCCATCAGAAGCAAAGTATAAGATATTGTCTTTGGTTACAAAAGGAAAGGTTTCTCTAGCTTCTGTATTTACTGTAGTCCCTAAGTTTGTAGGCATACCATACGAACCATCTTGAAGGATATTCACATAATAAATATCAGAAGCTCCATTAGTACCCGGCATATCGGATGCAAAGTAGAGTTTTGTTTCATCAGGACTTAAAGTAGGGTGCGCTGTAGAATAGTCATCACTATTAAAAGGTAATTCTACAACATTGGTCCATACATTATCTTCTAAGGTAGACTTGTAGAGTTTTAATCGACTCACTCCCTCATCATCTCTATTGAAACTACCATTCTTAAAATTGTTTCTCGTAAAATACATGGTTTGCCCATCTTTGGTGAAAACAGGAGAAGACTCATGTGCTTTTTTATTGACTTTTTTAGAGAGCTTCTCAGGGGTAGAAAACCCATCAGTATCTGTAACGGATGCTTTATACAGGTTTAAGAATGCTTTTCTATTCCATAGGTGTACACTCTTGGTTACAGTACCAGAATCTCTAGCTGATGAAAACACCAATTCATTGTCATAAAAAGCAGGAGAGAAATCAGATTCTTTGGAGTTGATCGAAAGACTCTTTACATTGTACCTTCCTGAGTTGTCTTTAATAACTTCTAAATAATCTTTTTTCTCACTAAAGTTTGTCGCCCGTAAGTCACTCGCTTTTGCTTGTTCAAACTTTTCCATCCACTGGTCAGATTCCTCATAATGTTTGGTAGATTTTAAAGTCTGTGCATACCTATATAAATATTCAGGATCAACGGTGGTGTTTTCTAAAGCAAAGAGTTTAGCGTACCATGCTGATGCTTCATCATAGTTGGCATTCATGTAATTGGCATCACCAAGGTTTTTATACACTTCTTCAGAAGTATTACCGTCTTCAATTAACTCTTCATAAGAAGCAATAGCATCAGAATAATCTAAACTATTGAATTTTGTATTGGCTTTAACCACTTGTCGTTCTTGCGCCTGAAGACTCAAACCAATAAAAGACGTACAGATGATTAGATGTGTTAATTTTAATTTCATAAATCTTATTTTTAGAAGAATCTAGGCGTAATTACTTTTTTGTATCGGGTTAAAAACTCATAACGTAAAAAGACCTCAAAAGAACCATCATTAAATTGTGTTGCCCCTAAATCAGTTACTTCTCTATCATAAGCTAGCCCCAGCATCAACTGTTCTGATATTTGAAAACCTGCTAATAAACTCAC
>NZ_JAHKQN010000022.1 GCF_018861125.1 Cellulophaga baltica
TAAAGGAACTGAACGTGATAAAGAGTAGTAAAGAGAGAGGATTATCAATGTTGTCGAAGTCTTCAGCTTCACCGTATAAAGTAACCTTAATTCTCTCTTTTATTCTTTCTGATTTATAATTAAATTTAATAGAAATCAAACTTAAGATGTATAAAAAACATAGGGCGAATAGTTCTTAAACAAAGGCTTGGGCATATTTGCAAAGTCGCCAAATCTTTTGATTTGGCTTTTAAAAAAATAAGGTAAAAACAAAATGCAAAAGATTCGGCTTGTGGCTAAACGGAAAGAACAACGCTTACCACCAGCCCTACTTTTCTTATACGCACCGTTGGCAGTAATTAAAAAATATGCAAGAAATTTCACTAATAGAGTTACTAAGTTATTCTATAGAAAGTAATAGAATAAAATCATTCATAGAAAAATATAAATTGAATGGTGAAATTAGAATCCAAAAAAATGCAGGCGGATATATTTATCAAGCAGACACTTGGGAAGAAGGAGATGAAATATCATTAACTTTTGTAGGTAATAAAATGTTTTCACATAATTATGGTAGTCCTATCAATGTTTCTGATAGTTCTAGTGATGAATTAATTATAAGTGAAATTACAGTTGACAATAATTTTTCAATAAAAAAAGAAAAATCACCTATCGAACTACCATTTTCTCTTGAATTAGGTGATGACAAGGATTTAATTTTCGAAAAACTTAAAAAGAAACCTTACGACAAAAGTAATTCCACTTATGGGCATTCTTGGTGGTTCAAATTTGATGACTTTAGAATTTTAACGGCTTTAAATGATAAATATGAATTGATATGGTTAAGAGTTATGAAGCTTGATAAATATGAAATTGAAAAGGAGATTCTCAAGAAAAAATTAAAGCAACAAAATAAAAATATAAAATTAGAAAACATTGCCAATATTTCAAATTTCAAAAATAAGCTTCCTACAATTGAATGGGAAAAACGAAGACTTGAGGGTGATGAGATTTTTACTCATAAATCAATTGAGATAATTGAAAAATTATTAATTGAATACATCAATAAAATCATTGATTTAACTAATAAAAAAAACGCTACAACTATTTTTAATTCAGTAAAAAAAATCACTTTAAATATCAATAAAATTAATGATAGGTTGAACATTATTGACACATTGGAAAGAGAAGAAATTTGTGATTTTATAAATCAAATTGTTAGAGAGACAGGATTAGAAATTGACTCTGAAATTGATTTAACTGAAGACTGGAGGGAATGGTAAAACTACTGCCAACAGGGTATAAAAAACATAGGGCGTTTGTGCTAAACCGAAAGGTATGTGAATATTTACAAAGTCCGCTAAATATAAAATTTGGCCTTTATATTAGAAAAGATAAAAGCAAAATATTTATATTTAGCTAAGTAATAAACCTAAACGATAGTGCTTATCTCTTGCCCTACGTTTCTTATACTAAACGTTATATACCATTACAAAGCAAAATGGAAAATCTAATTAATTACATACAATCGAGAGTTACTTTAACTCAAAATGATATTGATTTAATCAAAAAGCATTTCGTTTATGAAGAAATACCAGCTCAAACTAATCTTTTAAAAGCAGGAAAAGTTGAGCGATATATTTATTTTTTAGATACAGGAATTGTAAAAGGATATCAAAACTCTGACGGAAAGATTGTCGTACAGCATCTTGTATCGGGACAAGATTTTTTCACCTCTTTAGATAGTTTTATGACAGAAACACCGTCATTAGATTATTATGAAACTATCACAGAGTCTAGAGTTCTAAAAATATCAAAACCTGATTTTGATATTTTACAAAAAGAAACAAAATTTTGGGCAATATTTGTCAAAGAAGTAACCAACGAACATTTAGGTTGCAAATTAGAACGTGTTAAAGATTTTCAAATTTTAACAGCAAAAGAACGTTATCTAAAATTTGTGAATCAGTATCCAAAATTAGCTTTAAATGTATCTATTGACAATATCGCTTCATTTTTAGGAATGGAACCTCAATCTTTAAGTCGCATTAGAAAACAAATCGCTTTCTAACAAATGTTATTTCTAACCTCTATAAAGGTATCGAAATTTGCTCAAACAAAATTTAAAAATTATGAGCAACGAAATTTCATTAATAACTGGCGGAAACGGACATTTAGGAAACAACCTAATTAGACTTTTACTTTCCGATAACCAAAAAGTAAGAACAACTGTAAGGAACATTAATAACACGGAACCTTTTAAAAGGTTAGACTGTGAAGTTGTTCAAGCTGATATTACCGACAGAGAATCTCTAAAAAAAGCATTTCAAGGAGTTACAAACTTATATGCAGTGGCTGCTAATTTTAGTATGTGGGCTAAAAACCCTAAAACTGAAATTTATGATAATAATATGCAAGGAACACAAAATGTGTTTGACATTGCTAAAGAATGTGGCATCAAAAATATCGTTTATGTAAGTTCAGTAGCTAGTTTGGATTTTACAAAATTACCAGCTAATGTGGACAATGGATATAACAAAGACAGACGAAACTGGTATTACAATTCTAAAAATGATTCAGATAAACTAGCATTAGAATTGGGTGAAAAATATGGTATTAGGACTGTTCTTGTTTTACCTTCTGCTATGATTGGTGACAAAGCTTATAAATTAAGTTATTCTAACAACCTTGTATTACAAGTTTTAAATGGAGAAATACCTGTAGACACCAATGTAACTTTAAATTGGGTGGATGTAAAAGATGTAGCTTCTGGTCTATATAATGCTATGCAGAAAGGCAGAAATGGAGAACGTTATATTTTATCGAACGAGCAACACACTACGCTACAAGAAACAGTAAAAATAGCATCAGAATTATACCCTGAATTAAAATTAAAAATGCCTAAAAAAGCACCAAAATGTTTGTTGTACTCTGTTGCTGGTCTAATGGAATTTAGCAGTAAACTTACAGGTAAAGAGCCTTTATTACAAAGACATTACTTGGATATGTTTTATGGATTAAAACAAGATTATGATATTAGTAAATCAAGAAAAGAATTAGATTTTAATCCTAAACCTTCAAGAAAAGCTTTAGAAGATGCTTTAAAATATTTGAAAACTGATTGGAAAAAAGAAAACAGTATATAACAAAGAACTGAGGTGAAAAACAAACAAAATCTTCGTTAAATTTAGATACTATTATTCTAGGCTTAAACTTTAGTTTAAGCTTTTTTTATGCTTGTTTTTTTATTTAAATTTTACTTAAGCTTTAAAACAGAAACATAGGTTTCATCATAAGGCATTCCTGATTTTGCAATAGCAAAACACTGTTTTAATAACTTATTAGCTACTGCTATTAAAGCTAGTTTTTTACTTTTTCCTTTATTTATTATCCGATGATATAGTTCTCTGCAAGCTTTGTTGTGTTTACAAGCATTAAAAGCACATAAAAACAAAAGATTCCGAAGCTTTCGATTACCTATTTTACTTATTCTAGCACGGCCTCTAACACTACTGCCAGATTCTCTAATTGTCGGTGTGATTCCTACATAACTACAGAGTTGTGATGCAGTCTCAAACTTATCAAAACCATCGGTAACTACAATTAAAAACAAAGCTGTTTTAAGTCCTATTCCTGGGATGCTTTGTAACAAGGTTAGTTGTTCTTGTTGGTCTTGTTTAACTAAAGAAA
>NZ_JAHKQN010000005.1:0-98055 GCF_018861125.1 Cellulophaga baltica
TTCCATCAGTATTTGCAACAATAGTAGTAAGTGTTTCTACAATATTTAAAGTACTTAAATTAACACTAGCAACTCCCCCATTTTCTAATTCTAGTGATAATTCATTTGTTGTTTCATCAAAACTAAAATTTTCAATTTGTTGATCATCTGAAGAGGTTAGTTCCCAAGAATCACCATCCCAAAAATATATTTCGCCAGTGTCTGAATTCACATAGAGATCTCCTAAATCTGCTCCTGTGGGTGTAGACATTCCTGGTGTCACAACTTCAGTTCCTGTTAGAACCTTGCAATCACACTGATCTTCTAATGTAACTGTAGTTTGCGAAAAAGCAAATGCAGACATTAGCAGAAAAATTGGTAAAATTATTTTTTTATTCATGATATTGGGGTATCTTTTTATGTAAGAAATTTCGTAACAAATATGATGGTGATATCATACTAATACACTCTACAAAACTATCATTTAACATTTTTGTAAGAAAACAAATGTTGTGTATATCAATATTGTTATGGTAAATACATTAATATATGAAGTCTAACACCTTAACAACTCCTTATATTTAACATGCACTTAATCGATAAACTCCACAAAAACATGGACATAAAGAATTATATTACAATTAAAAAACATTTACAAAATCGTACTAAAAATTTAGTTCTTTGCATAAAAAAAGACCAGTTACAAGATGTAACTGGTCTTTTAAAAATTATAAATAATTAAGAATTTACTCCATAATAATAAACTCTGATCTTCTATTTAGATCATGTTCAGCAGAAGAACATTTTGAGTTGTTACCACAATCATTTACTAATTTAGTTTCACCAAAGCCTTCCCCTTGTAACCTATCTTCCGATATACCTTTTGAGACCATATAGCCAACTGTTGATTCTGCTCTTTTTTGAGACAACCATAAATTGTAAGCATCTTTACCTCTGCTGTCTGTATGGGAATTTACTTTTAATTTTAAACTAGGATATTTTTCCATCGCTGCAATTATTTTTTGTATTTCTACTTCAGCATCAGGTCTAATATCATATTTATTTAAATCAAAATAAATTGTACTAAGTTGTAATAATTTTGCTAAATCATCACCAAAACCTGCAGAAACAGTGTCTCTTTCTAAATAAAAATCAACAATCTCTTCAGTTGCATCTGATTTTGTTATGTATTTTTCAGAAGGGATATAACCATCCATAAAAGCCCTTATAAAATTACCTTTACTACAATCAACATATAATTCATAATTACCGTTAGAGTCTGATAATGTTGCTGAAACTTCTTGATTTTCCTCATCGATAACTTTAACTGTTGCGCCAACCAAAATTTGATTTGAAATTTTATCTCTAACCGTACCTGTAATACGTTTACGACAATCTAATTCAAGTGGCGTATTTTCTATAAAACTATAAATATCATCATTCCCTAAACCAGTTTCTCTATTTGAAGCAAAATAGCCAGTTTTATCTTCATCATTATATATAAAGGTAAAATCATCTACTTTACTATTGATAGGTTCTCCAACGTTTTTAACAATATGTTTATATGTTGTTTCGTCAGAAATTTTAGTTCCAAATACATCTAAACCACCTAAGCCAGGGTGTCCGTCAGAAGAAAAATACAATACTTTTTCACTTGTAATATAAGGAAAAGTTTCTCTTGCCTCCGTATTAATAGTATTTCCTAAATTTTCTGGAGTCCCAAATGTTCCATCCTCATTAATTGCTACTTTAAAAATATCAGACTCACCTAGAGTTCCAGGCATATCAGATGCAAAATACAAAGTCTTTTCATCAGGACTTAAAGCTGGATGTGCCACAGAATAATCATTACTATTAAAAGGAAGCTCTTCTAATTCACTAAAAGCACCATCGATGATTTTAACTCTAAAAATTTTTAATCTAATAACTCCTTTTTCGTCTTTTATATATTTATTTTCTAAAATATTGTTTCTTGTAAAATATAAAACACTTCCATCTTTTGTTGCTATACTGGTTGACTCATGTAATCTTGTATTAATAACATCTTTATCTAGCTTAACCACGGTATTTAAAGAAACACTATCAACATTAGATTTGTATAAATCTAAAAAATCTTTAGAGTTCCAAGTATGTCTATACTTAGCCAAATTACCCGTATCACGATCAGAAGAAAATATTAAGCCTTGCTTATAATACGAAGGAGCAAATTCAGAATAAACCGTATTAAATTCGAAAGGTTCAATTGTAAATCTTCCTGAATTTTCTTTTATTTCTTTTCTGTAATCTCTTTCATCATTAAACCCATTTGCTCTGTAATCATTAGAGGTCATCTCTGAAAATTTATCCATCAACACATCAGCTTCATCATAAGCATCTAGACTTTTTAAAGTTTGTGCATATCTAAAATAATATTCAGGTGTAACATCTGATTCATATTCTTCTACTAATCTTTTATAAACTTGAGAAGCTTCTTTATAGTCCGCATTATAATAGTATGAATTGGCTAATTTTTTTAATAAATCTGCAGATACATACCCTTTATCAATTACCTTTTTATAAACATCAATTGCAGGTTTAAAAGAATAAGCTTCATACTTTTCATTAGCTCTTTCTAAAACTTTTTCTTGCCCAACGGTTTGTTGAAAAGCAAAAATTAATATAGTAATTGTGAAAAATATTTTTTTTAACATAATTGTCTTTTTAGAAGAAACGAGGTGAAACCAATTTCTGGAATGATTTTACAAGTTCGTATCTTAATAATACTTCAAACGATCCATCATTAAATCTTGTTGAACCTAATTCAGTAGTTTCCTTATCATAAGCCAAACCAATCATAAATTGATCACTTACTTGAAAACCTGCCATTGCACTTACTGCTGCATCCCAACGATAGGCTGCTCCAAATGTAAATTTGTTTACAAACATAAAATTTGCTGATGCATCTACTTGTAAAGGTGCTCCACCAACCATTTTAGTCAAGACAGCTGGCTTAAATTTAAGGTCAGGTGTTATCTCAAAAACATAACCTGCTATTGCATAAAAATTAATTCGTTCTCTTGATAAAAAAGATACTGAATTCGCATCACTATTTGAATTATCAAAATGATTAGTTTCTATCACATTTGGTGCAGAAAGACCCAAATAAAATTTATCTGTATGATAATAAAGTCCTAACCCAAAATTAGGCGAAAACTTATTTTCTATATTGTCTCCTGAAATTGGTTCACTGTCAAAATTATTAAGTTTTGCAAAATCAAGATTTAATAAATTACCTCCGACTTTTAGTCCGAATGATAATTTAGCCGTTTGAGAAACATCTAATGTATATGAGATAATACCATCAAAATATGTTTCTTGAACTGTTCCATTACCAATCTCATCATTTACAATTGACACACCGTAACCTAACTTACTATTTCTAATAGGTGAGTGTAAATTTAAAGTTTGAGTAGTTGGTGAGCCATCTAAACCAACCCACTGCGACCTGTAAAGTGCTGCAATACTTAACTGACCTCTTGAACCTGCATATGCTGGGTTTACACTCATTGTATTAAACATATATTGTGTATACTGGGCATCTTGCTGTGCGTTTATTTTTTGGTTAAAAAATAATACTACAACAATTGAAATTAAAAAAATATACTTCTTCATAATCAATAATATTCTCTAAACTTAATTATTTACTTACGTATATGTAACCGCTATTTGTAATGCTTTCTCCGTTGATATCTTCATATTCGAAAATGTAGAAGTAAACACCTGATGGCAAATACTCTTCTTCTGAAATTGTTGACCTTCCTTTTGAACGACCATCGAACACATTGTTTTGATTGTTATAATCAAGCCCTTCATAAACTGAAACTCCCCATCTATTAAAAATTTTCATTGAATTATTATAAGCAAACTCTACGTTTCTTATGAAAAGGAAATCATTCTTACCATCAGAATTTGGAGTTACTAATTGATTTACTTCAACTTCACCTTCAGTATTTTGCTCGATGGTATCTGGATCTAAGTAATCTGGTGTACCATCTCCATCTGTATCATCGTTTGTTGGATCGCCATCACCATCTGCATCTTCATCTGGAGTATCTATTCCGTCTCCATCGTCATCTAAATCTCTATAATTAACATCTTCTGTTCCATCTGTATCTGGTAAATCTGTTGCAGGATCATCTATCTCATCATTTACATCAAAGCCATCATTTACATCTGAACCTTCATAGCCGTCGTCTAAACCATCTCCATCTGTATCTATTCCTGTATACTCTTGATCTGGAATACCATCAAAATCAAAATCGTTTCCTTCGTTATTATCGAAAACAAAATCGTTATCTGAATCTAAATCAATATAATCTGCAGTGTCTTCTCCATCGTGATTGTTTGGTGTTAAACCTTCTGGATAAGCAGTGTTTAATCCGTTATTAGCTTCATAAGTTGCTTCATCATCTTCGTTTGGTGCTATATATCCCTCTGTAGTTTGAGCCTCTACATTGTCTGGAATACCATCATCATCCGCATCAATATCTAAATGATTCGGAATGCCATCTCCATCAGTATCTGTTGGATTTGTTAATGGATCATTATCTCCATCAAGATTTTCATCCTCAACAGTATCTAAAATACCATCATTGTCATCGTCTAAATCTGTACTATCTGGAACTCCATCACCATCAGTATCTGTTCCATTATCATCTATTGGATCTAAATAATCTGGTGTACCATCTCCATCTGTATCATCGTTTGTTGGATCGCCATCACCATCTGCATCTTCATCTGGAGTATCTATTCCGTCTCCATCATCATCTAAATCTCTATAATTAACATCTTCTGTTCCATCTGTATCTGGTAAATCTGTTGCAGGATCATCTATCTCATCATTTACATCAAAGCCATCATTTACATCTGAACCTTCATAGCCGTCGTCTAAACCATCTCCATCTGTATCTATTCCTGTATACTCTTGATCTGGAATACCATCAAAATCAAAATCGTTTCCTTCGTTATTATCGAAAACAAAATCGTTATCTGAATCTAAATCAATATAATCTGCAGTGTCTTCTCCATCGTGATTGTTTGGTGTTAAACCTTCTGGATAAGCAGTGTTTAATCCGTTATTAGCTTCATAAGTTGCTTCATCATCTTCGTTTGGTGCTATATATCCGTCTGTAGTTTGAGCCTCTACATTGTCTGGAATACCATCATCATCCGCATCAATATCTAAATGATTCGGAATGCCATCTCCATCAGTATCTGTTGGATTCGTTAATGGATCATTATCTCCATCAAGATTTTCATCCTCAACAGTATCTAAAATACCATCATTGTCATCGTCTAAATCTGTACTATCTGGAACTCCATCACCATCAGTATCTGTTCCATTATCATCTATTGGATCTAAATAATCTGGTGTACCATCTCCATCTGTATCATTGTTTGTTGGATCGCCATCACCATCTGCATCTTCATCTGGAGTATCTATTCCGTCTCCATCATCATCTAAATCTCTATAATTAACATCTTCTGTTCCATCTGTATCTGGTAAATCTGTTGCAGGATCATCTATCTCATCATTTACATCAAAGCCATCATTTACATCTGAACCTTCATAGCCATCATCTAAACCATCTCCATCTGTATCTATTCCTGTATACTCTTGATCTGGAATACCATCAAAATCAAAATCGTTTCCTTCGTTATTATCTGGAACTGAATCATTATCACTGTCTAAATCAATATAATCTGCAGTGTCTTCTTCGTCTGTGTTTACTGGTGTAATGCCTTCATCTCCAATTCCTTCATAAGCGTCGTCTAATCCATCCATGTCTGAATCAGTACCACTTGGTGCTATATATCCGTCTGTAGTTTGACCTTCTACATTGTCTGGAACACCATCATCATCCGCATCAATATCTAAATGATTTGGAATGCCATCTCCATCAGTATCTGTTGGATTTGTTAATGGGTCATTATCTCCATCTGTATTTGGATCTTCAACAACATCTAAAATACCATCATTGTCATCGTCTAAATCTGTACTGTCTGGAACTCCGTCACCATCAGTATCTTTATTATCCGGATCTAAATAATCTGGTGTACCGTCTCCATCTGTATCATCGTTTGTTGGGTCGCCATCACCATCTACATCTTCATCTGGAGTATCTATTCCGTCTCCATCATCATCTAAATCTCTATAGTTAACATCTTCTGTACCATCTGTATCTGGTAAATCTGTTGCAGGATAGTCTATCTCATCATTTACATCAAAGCCATCATTTACATCTGAACCTTCATAGCCATCGTCTAAACCATCTCCATCTGTATCTATTCCTGTATACTCTTGATCTGGAATACCATCAAAATCAAAATCGTTTCCTTCGTTATTATCTGGAACTGAATCATTATCACTGTCTAAATCAATATAATCTGCAGTGTCTTCTTCGTCTGTGTTTACTGGTGTAATGCCTTCATCTCCAATTCCTTCATAAGCGTCGTCTAATCCATCCATGTCTGAATCAGTACCACTTGGTGCTATATATCCATCTGTAGTTTGACCTTCTACATTGTCTGGAACACCATCGTTATCTGAATCTATATCTCTATAATTAGGGTTTGAGTCTTCATCAGTATTTACTGGAGTTAAACCTTCACCTGAACCCGGACTTTCTTCATAATGATCATCTAAACCATTACCATCACTATCCATACCACATGGGGCTTGAAATTTAGATTCATCTTGAGCCTCAACATTATCTAATATACCATCATTATCAGAATCAATATCTCTGTAATCAGGAACGCTATCTCCATCAGTATCGATAGGAGTTATTCCTTGACCTGTTCCACAATAATCCTCATAATGATCATCCAAACCATTTTGATCTTTGTCTATTCCACAAGGGGCAATAAATTCATTTTCTGTTTGAGCCTCAACATTATCTAATATTCCATCATTATCAGAATCAATATCTCTATAATCAGGAATAGTATCACCATCAGTATCGATAGGAATCAAACCTTGCATTGGACAATGTTCGTAACTATCGTCAAGCCCATTATTATCCATATCCTTACCACTAGCCACAATAAAGCCAATAACGGCTTGCGCCTCTATATTATCTAAAACACCATCATTATCAGAATCAATATCTAAATAATCAGGAATACCATCTCCATCAGTATCTGTGGACAAACCATATGATGAATAACCTTCTTCTGTATTAAGAATTCCATCACCATCAGCATCAATATCAATAGAATCAATTACACCGTCACCATCAGTGTCAGTATAATTTATATCAAATATAAGGTCCTCCGATAAGTCACTAAATGAGGATAAACCTACAAACGCGAAAAGAAGAATTAAAATTCTATAAGGCACTTTTAAACATTGCCTTGATTTTTTAATAAGAGTAAAAATTTCCATAAGCGATAGTTGTTACATTAAACTAATCACCATGGCAGTAAGAATTTCAATAAATGAGTAAGAAGTGGGAGCTTCAAATTAATCTGATGCAAGATATGGTTAAAAAATAAATCAATTAAATCAATTTTTAAGAGATGTATCTAAAGTCTACAAAATACATAAAAATCCGATTAACTGTATTGTTATGTGTTTTTTAGACTTATTTAACATACGTTACATCGAACCAAAAAGATTTCGAGTTTTTCAGAAATCTGAAAAAGAATACATTTTATCGAAAACAACACTACACTACACATTGAAATCCAAATACTTAGTAGTTAAAAATCCATTTTTAAAATAAAAATTTAACAGAAAGCAACCTAAGTATAATTTAACTTATTTTTGCAAAAATTTTGTTTATGAGTTTTGAAAGTGAAATACAAAGAAGAAGAACTTTTGGTATTATATCTCACCCCGATGCAGGTAAAACAACACTAACTGAAAAATTATTGCTTTTTGGTGGTGCAATACAAGAAGCTGGCGCTGTAAAAAACAATAAAATCAAAAAAGGTGCAACTAGTGATTTTATGGAAATAGAACGTCAACGTGGTATTTCTGTAGCTACTTCTGTTCTTGCTTTTATATATAAGGATAAAAAAATAAACATATTAGACACACCTGGTCACAAAGATTTTGCCGAAGATACTTTTAGAACTTTAACTGCAGTTGATAGTGTAATTGTTGTTATTGATGTAGCGAAAGGTGTTGAAGAGCAAACTGAAAAATTAGTTGAAGTTTGTAGAATGCGTAAAATTCCAATTATTGTATTTATCAATAAAATGGATAGAGAAGGTAAAGATGCTTTTGATCTTTTAGATGAGGTAGAACAAAAATTAGGTTTAAAAGTCACTCCTTTAAGTTTCCCTATAGGTATGGGTTACGATTTTAAAGGTATTTATAATATTTATGAAAAAAACATTAACCTTTTTAGTGGTGACAGTAAGAAAAACATTGAAGATGTTATTGCTTTTAGTGACATACAAAGTGACGAATTAGAAAAAACTATTGGTACTGATGCCGCTGATGAACTTAGAGACAATTTAGAGTTAGTTTCTGGTGTATATCCTGAATTTGATAGAGATGAATATTTAAATGGAAATTTACAACCTGTATTTTTTGGCTCAGCATTAAATAATTTTGGTGTACGTGAACTACTTGATTGTTTTGTAGATATTGCACCTACTCCAAGACCTAAAATGTCTGAGGAACGATTAGTTGATTCAAAAGAAAAAGAATTTACTGGTTTTGTTTTTAAAATCCATGCTAACATGGATCCTAAACATAGAGATAGATTAGCATTTATTAAGATTGTATCAGGCACGTTTGAAAGAAACAAACCTTATCTACATGTTAGAAATAATAAAAAATTAAAATTCTCTAGTCCTAATGCTTTTTTTGCAGAGAAGAAAGAAATTATCGATATTTCATACCCAGGTGATATTGTAGGCTTACATGACACCGGTAATTTTAAAATTGGAGACACTTTAACTGAGGGTGAAAATTTACATTACAAAGGCATCCCTAGCTTTTCTCCTGAACACTTTAGATATATTAATAATGCAGACCCTTTAAAATCTAAACAATTATTTAAAGGTATTGATCAATTAATGGATGAAGGTGTTGCGCAATTATTTACTTTAGAAATGAATGGTCGTAAAGTTATTGGTACAGTAGGTGCCCTCCAATATGAAGTTATTCAATATAGATTGGAACATGAATATGGAGCAAAATGCACCTATGAAAATTTCCCTGTACATAAAGCTTGTTGGGTAGATCCAAAGGATCCTAAAAATGATGAATTCAAAGAATTTAAACGTGTGAAACAAAAATTCTTAGCAAAAGATAAAAGAGGACAGTTAGTATTTTTAGCTGATTCTCAATTTTCATTACAAATGACACAACAAAAATACCCGAGCGTAACACTTAGATTTACTTCTGAGTTTGAGTAAAAACAATTTAGATTATTTATCTAAATAAAAAAGCTAAGTAATAAATAGAATTTATTACTTAGCTTTTTTTACACTCTAAAATGAACTAATCATTCAATTTATTACATAAATTTTTATGTTGAAATAATAGCTTTGTAAAATAAAACCCCGTGATTTTCATCACGGGGTTTTTATTTATGCCTCTCCAGTTGGACCAAAATTCATTGGTATTGAAGGTTGCTCGTAATCTTTAATAGTTCCGTGAGCTTTTTCAAATCTATTGACATTATCGTTTAATGCTTTTAAAAACTTTTTAGCATGTTGAGGAGTTAATACTATTCTACTCTTCACTTTTGCTTTTGGAGCTCCAGGCATCATACTTATAAAATCAACTACAAATTCAGATACAGAATGATTTATGATTGCTAAATTGGAATAAGTTCCCTCAGCAGTTTTTTCATCAAGCTCTATATTAATCTGCTTTTCTTTTTGATTTTTATCACTCATTAAAAACTAATTAAAATTTAAATTCTTCTTTACGAGCCATAATCTCATCATACTCTTCTTTAGACCCTACGATAATACTATCATAATCTCTCATACCTGTACCTGCTGGTATTTTATGACCTACAATAACATTTTCTTTCAAGCCTTCTAAACCATCAACTTTACCAGCTACTGCTGCTTCATTTAATACTTTAGTTGTCTCTTGGAACGATGCTGCAGATATAAACGACTTCGTCTGTAACGATGCACGTGTAATACCTTGAAGTATTGGCGTAGCAGTTGCCGCAATAGCGTCTCTAGCTTCAACTAAAGCTTTATCACCACGACGTAAAACAGAGTTTTCATCTCTTAATTGACGTGCTGTAATAATTTGTCCTGCTTTTAATGTATCAGATTCACCAACTTCAACAACAACTTTCTTACCAAAAATTTCATCATTCTCAGTAATAAAATCGTCTTTATGAGCTAATTGATTCTCTAAGAAAATAGTATCTCCTGGATCTTGAATTCTAACTTTACGCATCATTTGACGTACTACAACCTCAAAGTGCTTATCGTTAATTTTCACCCCCTGTAAACGATATACTTCTTGTACTTCATTTACTAAATACTGCTGCACAGCAGATGGGCCTTTAATTTTCAATATATCCTCAGGAGTAATTGAACCATCAGAAAGTGGCATACCAGCACGAACATAATCATTCTCTTGTACTAATATTTGATTAGAAAGTTTAACTAAATACTTTTTAACCTCACCTAATTTAGATTCAATAATAATCTCTCTATTACCTCTTTTAATTTTACCAAAAGAAACAACACCGTCAATCTCAGAAACTACAGCTGGATTAGAAGGATTACGAGCTTCAAATAACTCAGTAACTCTTGGAAGACCACCGGTAATATCACCAGACTTAGCAGATTTACGAGGAATCTTAACTAAGATCTTACCTTCCGTAACTTCTTCACCATTATCTACCATAATGTGAGAACCTACTGGTAAGTTATATGAACGTAATACTTCATCCTTATTATTCTTAATAAGTAATGTTGGTATTAGCTTCTTATTTCTTGATTCAGATATTACTTTTTCTTGGAAACCAGTTTGCTCATCAATTTCAACTTGGTATGTTACACCTTGATCAATATTTTCATATGCAATTGTACCAGGGAATTCAGTAACAATAACACCATTATATGGATCCCATTGACAAATTACATCATCTTTAGCGACCTTAGCTCCGTTCTTAATAAATAATTGAGAACCGTAAGATATATTATTTGTACTTAAAGTAATTCCTGTTTTTGGATCAACTATTTTTACTTCAGAAGTTCTTGATATTACAATCTCTTCATCTTCGCCTTCACCATTTTTAGCTGTAACAGTTCTTAAATCTTCAATTTCAGCAATACCAGCAAATTTAGCAGAAAGCTTATTATCTTCAGAAATGTTACCTGCAATACCCCCAACGTGGAATGTACGTAGTGTTAACTGTGTACCAGGTTCACCAATAGATTGTGCAGCAACTACACCTACAGCTTCACCTCTTTGCACCATTTTATTAGTAGAAAGGTTTCTACCATAACATTTACCACAAATTCCTTTAGAAGCCTCACAAGTTAATGCGGAACGAACTTCAACTTTATCAATCGGAGAAGCTTCAACACGTCTAGCATCTGCTTCATGTATTTCTTGACCTGCTTTAAGAAGTTGTTCTTCTGTAATTGGATCAAAAACATCATGTAAAGAAACTCTACCTATAATACGTTCTCCTAATGATTCTACAATCTCTTCGTTTTTCTTTAATGCTTCAACTTCAATACCTCTTAAAGTACCACAGTCTTCAGTATTAATAATAACATCTTGAGATACATCAACTAAACGACGTGTTAAGTAACCTGCATCGGCAGTTTTTAATGCCGTATCCGCAAGACCCTTACGAGCACCGTGAGTAGATATAAAGTATTCAAGAATTGAAAGCCCCTCTTTAAAGTTTGATAAAATCGGGTTTTCAATAATCTCACCACCACCGGCAGTAGATTTTTTAGGCTTAGCCATCAAACCACGCATACCTGTTAACTGACGGATTTGCTCTTTAGAACCCCTCGCACCAGAATCAAGCATCATAAACACAGAATTAAATCCTTGTTGATCTTCACGAATACGTTTCATAGCTAACTCAGTTAACTGTGCATTTGTTGAAGTCCAAACATCAATAACTTGGTTATAACGTTCGTTGTTAGTAATAAGACCCATGTTATAGTTAGACATAATACCTTCTACCTGACCATTAGCATCACCAATCATGTCATGCTTTTCAGGTGGAATAATAATATCTCCTAAACTAAAGGAAAGACCACCTTTAAAGGCGAATTCGTAACCCATAGTTTTAATCTTATCTAAGAAATCAGCAGTAGTAGGCACATCTGTAGCCTCTAAAATTCCACCAATAATATCTCTTAAAGATTTTTTATTTAATACAACGTTAATGTAACCAGCCTGTGGTGGTACCATTCTATTAAATAGAACTCTACCTACAGTTGTTGGGATAATTTGATAAACTAACTCACCAGCTTCATTAAAATCTTTTGCTCTTACTTTAACACCTGCATTCAAATCAACCATTCCCTCATTGTGAGCAATCACAACTTCTTGAGCAGAATAGAAAGTTAAACCTTCTCCTTTAATAGGAACTTCTGGTGTAGATTTACGCTCTTTGGTCATATAATAAAGACCCAAGACCATATCCTGAGATGGTACCGTAATTGGAGAACCATTCGCAGGGTTTAATATATTATGAGAAGCCAACATTAATAATTGACATTCTAAAATTGCCTCTGGCCCTAATGGTAAGTGAACCGCCATTTGATCCCCATCAAAATCCGCATTAAATGCAGTACATACAAGTGGGTGTAAACGAATAGCTTTACCTTCAATTAACTTAGGTTGGAATGCTTGAATACCTAAACGGTGTAATGTAGGAGCCCTGTTTAACATAACCGGATGTCCTTTCAATACATTTTCCAAGATATCCCAAACAACAGGCTCTTTTTTATCTATAATCTTCTTAGCAGACTTAACTGTTTTTACAATACCTCTTTCGATTAACTTACGAATTACAAAAGGCTTATAAAGTTCAGCAGCCATATCTTTTGGAAGACCACATTCAAATAATCTTAATTCTGGTCCTACAACAATTACAGAACGTGCTGAATAATCCACACGCTTACCAAGCAAGTTTTGACGGAAACGACCTTGCTTACCTTTTAATGAATCAGAAAGTGATTTTAATGGTCTGTTCGATTCTGTTTTAACAGCAGAAGCCTTTCTTGTGTTATCGAATAAAGAATCAACGGATTCTTGAAGCATACGCTTCTCGTTTCTAAGAATTACTTCTGGAGCTTTTATCTCAACCAATCTTTTCAAACGGTTGTTACGGATAATAACTCTACGGTAAAGATCATTTAAATCTGAAGTCGCAAAACGACCACCATCAAGTGGCACAAGAGGACGTAATTCTGGTGGAATAACAGGGATTACTTTCATAATCATCCACTCAGGTCTATTCTCTCTATTTTCTTGAGACTCTCTTAAAGATTCAACAACTTGAAGTCTCTTTAAAGCTTCAGTTTTACGTTGCTTAGAAGTTTCTGTATTTGCTTTATGTCTTAATTCATAAGAAAGTACATCTAAATCGATACGAGCTAAAATATCAATTAAACATTCAGCACCCATTTTAGCTATAAACTTATTAGGGTCAGAATCTTCTAAATATTGATTTTCTATTGGAATAGATTCCAATATGTTTAAATACTCTTCTTCAGTTAAGAAATCCATTTTATTGATTTCTTCACCTTCAGGACCTTTAGCAATACCTGCTTGAATTACAACATAACGCTCATAATAGATAATCATGTCTAATTTCTTAGAAGGCAAACCTAATAAGTATCCTATTTTATTGGGTAAAGATCTGAAGTACCAGATATGAGCGACAGGAACCACCAAATTAATGTGACCTACTCTATCTCTACGTACTTTCTTTTCAGTAACCTCTACACCACAACGGTCACAAACAATACCACGGTAACGAATTCTCTTGTATTTTCCACAAGCACATTCGTAATCTTTTACAGGGCCAAAAATACGCTCACAAAAAAGACCGTCACGCTCAGGTTTGTGCGTTCTATAGTTTATAGTTTCAGGCTTTAAAACTTCTCCTCTTGACTCTGCCAGAATTGATTCTGGCGAAGCCAAACCTATTGAAATTTTATTGAACCTTTTTACTGTGTTATTATCTCTTTGTCTAGCCATAACAATATGGTGATGATAAATTAAATTTGTTTTACTAAATAGTGTCTCTAAAACCTATTCTTACTACTCTTCCAGTCTAATATCTAAACCTAATCCCTTAAGCTCATGCATTAATACATTGAAAGATTCTGGTAAACCAGGCTCTGGCATTGTTTCTCCTTTTACAATAGATTCGTAAGTTTTAGCTCTACCTACAACATCATCAGACTTCACAGTCAAAATTTCTCGTAATGTAGCTGAAGCTCCATAAGCTTCAAGTGCCCAAACTTCCATCTCTCCAAAACGCTGACCACCAAATTGTGCTTTACCACCTAATGGTTGTTGTGTAATTAAAGAGTATGGTCCAATAGAACGAGCGTGCATCTTATCATCTACCATGTGACCTAATTTCAACATGTAAATAACACCAACCGTTGCTGGTTGATCAAAACGTTGCCCAGTTCCACCATCATGTAAATATGTATGACCGAATCTTGGAATTCCAGCTTCATCTGTAAATTCATTAATTTGATCTAATGATGCTCCATCAAAAATTGGAGTAGCATATTTTTTACCTAATTTAAGACCTGCCCAACCAAGAACAGTTTCATAAATCTGACCAATGTTCATACGAGATGGTACACCTAATGGATTCAATACAATATCAACTGGTGTTCCGTCTTCTAAGAAAGGCATATCTTCATGACGAACAATACGAGAAACAATACCTTTGTTACCGTGACGACCCGCCATTTTATCACCTACTTTAAGCTTACGTTTTTTAGCTACATAAACTTTAGCTAACTTCATAATACCAGCTGGTAGTTCATCACCTACAGAAATTGTAAACTTATCTCTTCTCAAGTTCCCTTGAAGGTCATTAAGCTTGATCTTGTAGTTATGTAATAAATCAGCAACTAATACATTTGTATCTTTATCAGTTGTCCAACTACCACCTACTAAGTGAGCAAAATCATCAACAGAGTTTAACATTTTCATGGTGTATTTCTTTCCTTTCGGAAGTACTTCTTCTCCAAGATCATTTAATACACCTTGAGAAGTTTTACCATTTACAAGATTGAATAGTTTTTCGACTAAAACATCTTTTAACTGTTGGAATTTTACTTCGTATTCTAACTCTAATTTAGATATTGCTTCTTTATCTTCAGAACGTTTTCTCTTATCTTTAATAGAACGAGAGAATAATTTCTTACCAATAACAACACCACGTAATGAAGGAGAGGCTTTCAAAGAGGCATCTTTAACATCACCTGCTTTATCACCAAATATTGCACGAAGCAATTTTTCTTCTGGCGTTGGGTCAGATTCTCCTTTAGGAGTAATCTTACCAATTAAAATATCACCAGGCTTAACTTCAGCACCTATACGGATCATTCCGTTTTCATCTAAATCTTTTGTAGCTTCTTCAGAAACGTTAGGAATATCATTTGTTAACTCCTCTGCACCCAATTTTGTATCTCTAACCTCTAGAGAATACTCATCAACGTGAATTGAGGTAAAAATATCATTACTAACAACTTTTTCTGAAATTACAATTGCATCCTCAAAGTTATACCCTTTCCAAGGCATGAAGGCAACTTTTAAGTTTCTACCTAAAGCTAACTCTCCGTTTTCAGTTGCATAACCTTCACAAAGTACTTGACCTTTTTTCACTCTATCACCCACTCTTACGATTGGTTTTAGATTGATACTTGTACCTTGGTTAGTTTTTCTAAACTTAACTAATTTATATGTTTTAGAGTCATCATCAAAACTAACTAAACGCTCTTCTTCTGTTCTATCATATTTAATAGTAACAATTTGAGAATCTACGTATTGTATAGTTCCATCTCCTTCAGCATTTATTAATACTCTAGAATCTGAAGCTACTTGACGTTCTAAACCTGTACCAACAATTGGCGCATCAGGTCTCAATAATGGAACTGCTTGACGCATCATGTTTGACCCCATCAATGCACGGTTAGCATCATCATGTTCCAAAAAAGGAATTAATGAGGCCGATATAGATGCAATTTGATTAGGAGCAACATCAGTAAAATGAATTTCTGAAGGATCCACAACAGGGAAATCACCTTCTTCTCTTGCAATTACTTTTTCTGCAGTAATAGTACCTTCATCATCCATAGGAATGTTTGCCTGAGCAATCATCATTCCTTCTTCTTCTTCAGCACTTAAATATCTAAAGTTTTCAATATCTACTTTTCCATTTTCAACTGTTCTGTATGGAGTCTCCAAGAATCCCATAGAGTTTACTTTAGAAAAAACAGATAATGAAGAAATCAAACCAATATTTGGTCCTTCAGGTGTTTCAATAGGACATAATCTACCATAGTGTGTATAGTGAACATCACGAACCTCGAAACCTGCTCTTTCTCTCGATAAACCGCCTGGTCCAAGAGCCGATAATCTTCTCTTGTGCGTAATCTCAGCTAATGGATTTGTTTGATCCATAAATTGAGACAACTGGTTAGTTCCAAAGAATGAATTAATAACTGAAGATAATGTCTTCGCATTAATTAAATCAATAGGTGTAAAAACTTCGTTATCACGTACATTCATACGCTCACGAATTGTTCTCGCCATACGCGCAAGACCAACACCAAATTGTTGAGATAATTGCTCACCGACTGTTCTAACACGACGGTTAGAAAGGTGATCAATATCATCAATCTCTGCTTTTGAGTTAATTAATTCAATAAGGTATTTGATGATTGTTATGATATCTTCTTTAGTCAAGACTTGCTTGTCCATTCCAATATCTAACTGTAATTTTTTATTCATTCTATAACGACCAACTTCACCTAAGTTATAACGTTGATCAGAGAAGAATAATTTATCAATAATACCACGTGCTGTTTCCTCATCTGGCGGTTCAGCATTACGTAATTGACGGTATATATGTTCTACTGCTTCTTTTTCAGAATTCGTAGGATCTTTTTGTAATGTATTATGAATAATACCATAATCAGATTGCGCTGCACTTTCTTTATGTAAAAGAACAGTTTTCACATCAGCATCTACAATTTGAGCAATATGATCTTTTTCTAAAACTGTGTCACGATCTAAAATAATTTCGTTTCTTTCAATAGAAACAACCTCACCAGTATCTTCATCAACGAAATCTTCATGCCAAGTATTTAAAACCCTAGCAGCTAATTTACGTCCTAAAACTTTTTTAAGTCCTGCTACAGAAACTTTGATTTCTTCTGATAAATCAAAAATCTCTAATATATCTTTATCACTTTCAAAACCGATAGCTCTAAATAAAGTTGTAACAGGTAATTTTTTCTTTCTATCAATGTAAGCGTACATAACGCCATTGATATCTGTAGCAAATTCTATCCAAGAACCTTTAAAAGGAATTACTCTTGCAGAATATAATTTTGTTCCATTTGCATGGAATGATTGTCCAAAGAAAACACCTGGAGATCTATGTAATTGTGAAACAACAACACGCTCTGCACCATTGATAACAAAGGTACCACTTGGTGTCATGTAAGGAATAGTTCCTAAATACACATCCTGAACAATAGTTTCGAAATCCTCATGTTCCGGATCAGTACAATATAATTTTAACCTTGCTTTTAGCGGAACGCTATGGGTAAGACCACGTTCTATACATTCTTGTATAGAATAACGAGGCGGGTCTATAAAATAATCTAAGAACTCTAATACGAACTGATTTCTCGTGTCCGTAATTGGAAAGTTCTCCATGAACGTATTATATAGTCCTTCGTCTCCCCTTTCGTCAGATTTTGTTTCTAATTGAAAAAAATCTTGAAACGACTTAACCTGAATGTCCAAGAAATCCGGATAATTCGGAATATTCTTAGCGGATGCGAAATTTATTCTTTCAGTCTGATTTGTAAACATCAATGGACAAAATTTTGATTATGAATACTTACTCTAATAATTATACATAGCTAAAGGCTACATACATAAATAGGTTTAGGTCTAAACACTAAAAAGTGAAAAGACCTAAACCAAAAATACTATGGTTGCTTAAATTACTTAAGCTCAACTTCTGCTCCTGCTTCTTCCAATGATTTTTGAATTCCTTCAGCTTCATCTTTAGAGATACCTTCTTTAATAGCTTTTGGTGCGCTATCAACGATATCTTTAGCATCTTTTAATCCTAAACCAGTTAACTCTTTAACTAATTTTACTACAGCTAATTTAGATGAACCAGCAGCTTTTAAGATAACATCAAATTCTGTTTTCTCTTCAGCAGCTTCACCACCTGCAGCACCACCTCCAGCAGCAACTGCAACCGCAGCAGCAGCAGGCTCAATACCGTACTCGTCTTTTAATATGTTAGCTAATTCGTTAACTTCTTTTACTGTTAAGTTAACTAATTGTTCTGCGAAATCTTTTAAATCTGCCATTTTTCTACCGTTTAATAAATTTTTAAAATATAATTGTTTTTAGTGCGTACTTTTTATTTCTCTGATAATGTCTTAAGAATACCAGCGATTTTACCACCACCAGACTTAAGCCCAGAAATAACATTCTTAGCTGGAGACTGAAGTATCGTAATAATTTCACCAATAACTTCTTCTTTAGACTTGATATCTACTAGAGCTTGTAATTGATCATCACCAATATAAACTGCTTCTTCAACAAAAGCACCTTTTAACAATGGCTTATCTTTAGTTTTAGCTCTAAAAGCTTTTATCAATTTTGCTGGAGCATTACCTACTTCAGAAAACATCAAAGATGTACTTCCCTTAAGAACCTCTGGTAATTCACCAAATTCTTTATCAGAAGCATTCATTGCTTTTTCAAGCAATGTATTTTTAACAACTGCTAATTTAATATTTGCTTTAAAACAAGCTCTTCTTAAATCTGAAGTTGTTGCTGCGTCTAAACCAGATATATCAGCTAAATATATAGTTGATGCATCACCTAATTGCGCAGTTAAATCTTCTATTACGTTTAATTTTTCCTCTCTTGTCATAATATATCCGAATTAAACTGATTTAGCATCTAATTGCACACTAGGACTCATAGTACTAGACATGAAAATACTTTTAATATAAACACCTTTAGCCGCAGTTGGCTTTAACTTATTTAAAGTATCGATAAGTTCTTTTGCATTTTCTTCTATCTTCTCTGCAGAGAAAGATACTTTTCCAATCGCAGCGTGAACTATACCAGTTTTATCTACTTTAAAGTCAATTTTACCAGCTTTTACTTCAGACACCGCTTTCGCAACATCCATAGTTACTGTTCCAGTTTTTGGATTAGGCATTAAACCTCTAGGCCCTAAAACTCTACCTAATGGCCCTAATTTACCCATAACACTTGGCATAGTGATGATTACATCAACATCAGTCCAACCGCCTTTAATTTTATCCAAGTATTCTTGTAAACCAACAAAATCAGCACCAGCTTCTTTAGCTTCTGCTTCTTTATCAGGTGTTACCAATGCTAAAACTTTTACATCTTTACCAGTTCCATGAGGTAATGTTACAACTCCACGAACCATTTGATTAGCTTTTCTAGGATCAACTCCTAAACGAACTGCTAAATCAACAGATGCATCAAATTTTGACTTTGTGATTTCTTTTACTAAAGCTGAACCTTCTTGTAAAGAATAGATTTTATTTTTATCTATCTTAGAAAGCGCTTCTTTTTGATTCTTTGTTAATTTTGCCATTATAAATGCTTTTAAGATATTAAAAAGGTCTAGTGCCAGAAACTTTTAAACCCATAGATCTTGCAGTTCCAGCAATCATACTCATAGCAGATTCTACTGTAAATGCATTAAGATCTACCATTTTGTCCTCAGCGATTGTCTTAATCTGATCCCAAGATACGTTACCGTTCTTAACACGATTAGGCTCCCCTGAACCCTTTTTAATCTTAGCCGCTTCCATAAGCTGAACTGCCGCCGGCGGTGTCTTTACAATAAAGTCAAACGACTTATCTTTGTATACCGTGATAGCAACAGGTAAAACTTTACCTTGTTTGTCCTGTGTACGCGCATTAAATTGCTTACAGAACTCCATGATGTTAACACCGGCAGCACCTAAAGCGGGTCCAACCGGTGGCGATGGATTCGCTGCACCTCCCCTAACTTGTAGCTTAACTACTTTACTTACTTCTTTTGCCATTGTTTTTAATTAAATTAAATTGTGTCATTTGGAAGCAACACAACTTTTTATGTAACAGTTCTAATTATACTTTTTCAACTTGCATATAACTTAACTCTAATGGAGTTTTTCTTCCGAAAATCTTAACCATTACCTCAAGCTTACGCTTTTCTTCATTAATTTTTTCAACTGTACCATTGAAACCATTAAAAGGTCCGTCAATCACCTTAACAGTTTCACCCATTACATAAGGTATAGCAACACTATCTGTTGCCACTGTTAATTCATCAACTTTACCTAACATTCTATTTACTTCAGTTTTCCTAAGCGGAACAGGATCACCCCCTTTAGTTTCACCTAAAAAACCGATAACATTAGTGATCGAACGCACAATATGCACCATCTCACCACCAAGATTAGCCTTAATCATTATATAACCAGGAAAGTAAACTCTTTCTTTATTTGATTTTTTACCGTTACGAATTTGAACGACTTTTTCAGTAGGAACTAAAACCTCTTCTAAGTAATCAGAAAAACCTAATCTAGCTACCTCAGACTCGATATAACCTTTGATTTTATTTTCTTGACCACTTACAGCCCTAACAACATACCATTTTTTTTCTAATACTTCAGACATAGAGCTTTTCTTAATTAATTAAATTATCAAAATAAATTTGAATCAACTTACCAAAAAGACTATCTACACCCCAAGTTGCCAAAGCGAATAAAATAGAAAATACAGCTACAATTACCATCAAATTAGAAGATTCTGACTTTGGAGGTAATGTAATATTAGTTCTAAGTTCCTCTATGGATTCCTTGATATATGTCAACATGCTGCGAAAGATTTAACTTTTTAAATTATTAAAAAGATCACCAAAGATAATCTTTTCTCATTTGCACGGGAGGAGAGACTCGAACTCCCGACACCTGGTTTTGGAGACCAGTGCTCTACCAACTGAGCTACACCCGTTTATATTTACATCGAAAGGTATCTGCTAAAAACAGACACCCTTGATGTATATAATTTATTAATCTCTATAAAGATTAATCTAATATCTCAGTTACCTGACCTGCACCTACAGTTCTACCACCTTCACGGATAGCAAAACGCAAACCAATACTTAATGCAATTGGAGATAACAAATCAACAGTAATTGTAAGGTTATCACCTGGCATTACCATTTCAACTCCATCAGGAAGGTTGATTGTACCTGTAACATCCGTTGTTCTTACATAAAACTGTGGACGGTAATTATTATGGAATGGTGTATGACGACCACCTTCTTCTTTTTTAAGAACATAAACCTCAGCCTTAAACTTCGCATGCGGAGTTACAGAACCTGGCTTAACAATAACCATACCTCTTTTTATATCTGACTTTTCAATACCTCTTAATAAGATACCTACATTATCACCAGCTTCACCTCTATCTAATATCTTACGGAACATTTCAACCCCAGTAATAGTAGAGTTTAATTTTTCAGCACCCATACCAATAATCTCAACAGGATCTCCAGTATTAGCAACACCAGTCTCTATACGACCAGTTGCAACAGTACCACGACCAGTAATAGTAAATACATCTTCAACTGGCATTAAGAAATCTTTTTCAACATCTCTCTTAGGAAGCTCGATCCAAGCATCAACCTCTTCCATTAACTTCATTACAGTATCAACCCACTTTTGCTCACCATTAAGCGCACCTAAAGCAGAACCAGCAACAACAGGTCCGTTATCACCATCATACTCATAGAAAGATAATAATTCTCTTACTTCCATTTCAACAAGCTCTAAAAGCTCCTCATCATCAACCATATCCACTTTATTCATGAATACAACGATTCTAGGAATACCAACCTGGCGACCTAAAAGGATGTGCTCACGAGTTTGAGGCATAGGACCATCAGTAGCAGCAACAACCAAAATAGCACCATCCATTTGAGCAGCACCAGTAACCATGTTCTTTACGTAATCGGCGTGACCTGGACAGTCAACGTGAGCGTAGTGACGGTTAGCTGTTGAATATTCAACGTGAGATGTATTAATAGTAATACCTCTTTCTTTCTCCTCAGGAGCGTTGTCAATTGAATCGAAACTTCTCAATTCAGACAATCCTGCATTAGCCAAAACAGTTGTAATAGCGGCAGTCAATGTAGTTTTACCGTGATCTACGTGTCCTATAGTACCGATATTTAAATGCGGTTTGGAACGATCGAAAGTTTCCTTAGCCATGTGTATTTAATTTTAATCTTAGTTTATAATATTAGTGTACAAATAATGTTCTTTAGTGAGCCAATGATGAGATTTGAACTCATGACCTCTTCCTTACCAAGGAAACGCTCTACCCCTGAGCTACACCGGCCTAATTGAGTCCACAACCTTATACAATGATTAAAAACTCAAAAAAACAACCTTACACTCAAGGTTTATAGAGCGGGAGACCGGGTTCGAACCGGCGACATTCAGCTTGGAAGGCTGACGCTCTACCAACTGAGCTACTCCCGCAAATTACCTATGGATTTCAAAAATGCAAAAATCACATAAATATATCTCATTACAAAACTTAAAGAGAATAATTTTAAACTATTTCGCTTTAATTAAAAATTGTGGGGAGAGCAGGATTCGAACCTGCGAAGACGTAGTCAGCAGATTTACAGTCTGCCCTCGTTGGCCGCTTGAGTATCTCCCCAAACCAAAATTTTTAAGAACTTTAAAAGAGCCGATGGAGGGACTCGAACCCACGACCTGCTGATTACAAATCAGCTGCTCTAGCCAGCTGAGCTACATCGGCTTTTAACCACTTTTTTCGTTTAAAAAAAGCCCGCTATTTCTAACGGACTGCAAAGGTAAATGATTTTTTAGTTTATCAAAATGTTTTTTTAATTTTTTTTTAATTTTTTTCTTTCTGCTTTAACAACTGACGCTTCATAGCACCACACCCCAAATCAATAGCTTCCTCAAAAGACTTACACTGCTTACTTACAATAAATTCATTTTTAGGAACATAGACTTTAATCTCTGCGATTTTATTTTCTTTACCTTTTGTTTTCTCAACTTTCAAATACACATCGGAGCCAATTACTTTATTATAGTATTGATCTAATTTATTTAATCGTTCATTAACAAAAACAATCAAATTTCCGTCTGCATTAAAATTTACTGACTGCGTATTTACTTTCATATCTTAAAATTTAAAAGTTAAACATTACTTACAAAAAACTATTTTTTGTTTCTCGGATGAGACAACTGATGTACTTTTTTTAATTCCGCAACACTGTTATGCGTATAAACTTGAGTTGAAGCTAAGCTTGAGTGACCTAATAATTCTTTTACCGAATTTAAATCAGCTCCTTTATTAATTAAATGAGTTGCAAATGTGTGCCGAAGTATATGCGGACTTTTTTTTACTTTACTTGACACCATACTAAAATAATGATTTATCACCCTATAAACAAGAGTATCATATATTTTAAATCCTGTTTTTGACAAAAAGATAAATTCTTTATCTACGAGTTTCTCAATTTTATTCCGCTCCTGCAAATAAACTTTAAATAAATCTAACATCGAACCTAAAAGCGGAATCACCCGCTGTTTATTCCTTTTACCTAAAACTTTTATTGTTTTTTGATTAAAATCAATATCCGTAATACGCAAATTAACCAACTCTATCCTTCGTATACCAGTTACATAAAGCAACTCAATAATTAATTTATCCCTTAAGCCTACAAAATCATCTGGAAAGATAATTTCACTAAGCATCTGTTCCATTTCAGCTTCAGAAAAAGGAATTTCAATTTTTTTAGCCGTTTTTAACGCCTTATGTTTTGCAAGAGGATTGACTTTTATAGCTTCAATCTTCAAAAGAAACTTATAATATGACTTTAAAGATGCTATTTTCCTATTTATACTTCTATTCGAAAGCTTAACATCAACAAGACTAACCACCCAACTTCTTACACTATTATATCCTACGTCAGTAATATCCTGTACCCCTAAATGTTCTTTACAAAAAATTGAAAACTCAACTATATCACTTTCATAGGCTGTTACCGTATTAGCCGAATAATTCTTTTCTAAAGATATATAGGTTATAAATGCCGAAATACTCATACAGTAAAGTTAGCAAACAAATTAAAGTAACTACTATTTTACAATCTTAAAATATATACAAATAAAAAAGCCCTGCTAATGCAGGGCTTTTATTATATACTAATGATAGTTAACTATATTTCTTCTTGATCTCTTAAACCTTGAATATAGTTAGCTTTCTGAATCTGAGCTCTACGCTCTACAGATGGCTTAGTGAACTGTTGACGCTTTCTTAATTGACGCATTGTTCCAGTTCTATCAAACTTACGTTTGAAACGCTTTAGCGCTCTATCGATGTTTTCTCCTTCTTTTATTGGTATTATTAACATGGGCAGTAACCTCCTCTCTTTTGTGATTATAAGTCTGCAAATTTACAAACTAATTTATAATTGACAATTATTTTAATGAAAATAATTTGAAACTTTATTTTTTATATGAAATTGCTGATTTATACTCCTTTTTATCTACAAGAATTTTCGCTAATATTTCTCTTAATATTTCTGAAGTTCCACCACCAATAGGCCCTAACCTACTATCTCGCAACAATCTCGCCATAGGATAATCTTCCATATAACCATAGCCACCTAAAAATTGTAAACAGTCATAAATAACCTCATCAGCCATTTTAGTTGATTTTAATTTAGAAATCGTAGCTTCTTTAACTACATATTCCCCTTTATTCAACCTATAAGCAACTGAGTAATTATATACTTTACAAAGTTCCATATCAGCATACAAATCAACAAAACGATGACGCAATGCCTGAAACTTATTAATCTCCACGCCAAAAGCTGTACGCTCAGACATGTATTTTTGCGCATAGTCTAAAGCAAACTCCGCTCTAGCATGAGCATTAACCCCCATAATTAAGCGCTCTAAAGCAAAATGTTCCATTATGTAAGGAAAACCTTTGTTTTCTTCACCCATTAGATTTGAAGCAGGGATTTCAACATTATCAAAAGCAATTTCTGCAGTATCGGAAGCCCTCCAACCTAATTTATTTAATTTACTAGCTGAAATACCTGGTGTATTTTTATCAACAAGAAAAATACTTATACCCTTATTACCTAATTCAGTATTTGTTTTTGCAGCAACTACCATATAGTCGCAATAAACACCATTTGTAATAAACGTTTTAGATCCATTAATAATATATGAATCTCCTTTCTTCACAGCTGCAGTTCGCATACCTGCAACATCACTACCGCCAAAAGGTTCTGAAATACAAAGACAACCAATTTTATCTCCTAAAACACTAGGCTCTAAATAGTCTTTTTTAATTGCGTCACTACCTTCTTTATTTAAATGAGTCATCGCTAAATAAACATGAGCCCAAATAGCAGCTGCAAAACCTCCAGAATTAATTTTTTGCAATTCTTCTAATAAAATAATGGTATAAAACAAATCGAGAGCTAAACCTCCATTTTCTTCAGGTGTTGCCAACCCAAAATACCCCATCTCACCAAACTTCTTCCAAATAAAACGATCAATAGTTCCTGATGATTCCCATTTTTCAATGTGAGGAACTACTTCTTTATTTAAAAACTCACGTAAACTTTCTCTAAATAATTGATGTTCTTCAGTGAAGTACATACTTTCCATATGCGTATTTTTACAACTGCAAATATAAAGATATTATATCTATTTTTTCAGAAGGAAACCCCTCTATATTTAACAATTCACTAAACGATTTAATTCCGTTATTATCTTCTCTATATTGCACAATCTTTTTTGAAAGATTATAATTGATGTACACTAATTGAGATATTTCATATGCCGAAGAAGCATTTATGTCTATTTTCATAATACTCGGCTTTGATTGAATAGTATACATTTTCAATACTTTATTAGCAACCTCAGCATCTAAATAATAAACTTCATATAATTGCTTTTCAGTTATAAAACCACCTAGCCTATTTCTGTATTTTACAATTCTTGCCGATAATTTGTCACCTACACCACTAATAAGTTTCAACTCCTCAGCTGTAACTTTATTCAAATCTTTCTTTACAATTGATTTTCGTTTTGAATCAACAACCTTAATAGCTGATTTCTTTTTCGCTTGATTTCTAACCCAATCAGGAAATTTAAAAAAAGGAGCAATTACACTCAATAATGAATCTGACACTCGAGTAACTTTTTGAAACTCTTTTGAAGAGTTGACAAACTTTTTAGCACTTCTAAAACTATGAAGTCTATCTATCTCCTCAACAGACATTCCTAATTGATACCCTTTATAATCTGTAATATAATTGGGGTTGAATGGATACATTTTATAAGTACCCTCTTGCAATTTTTCATTTTTTAGATGATTAATAGCTGCCTGATTATTTACATCTAAGACAAAATTAATTTTATCATTTGAAACAACATAACTCTTATATGCAAAATAACCTATTTGAAGTAATACGATAAATAATAACAAAAAGAAAATCCCACTTCGTTCTTGTTTATCGAACTTAAAGTGGGATTTAAATTTATTCATTACAATACTATTTTTTTACTCTTCAATAGCATCATACTTAAGCTTAATAGCATCTAAATATCTATTTAATTGTTTTTTAACAACTGGAAATAAGAAGAAAAGACCAACCATATTAGGGAAAACCATCGCAAAAATCATTGCATCTGAGAATGCCCATATTGATCCCATACTCGCCGCAGCTCCAATAACAACAAAAGTTAAGAATAAGATCTTGTAAGTTAAATCAGCCACTTTACCTCTACCGAATAAAAATTTCCAAGATTGCAAGCCGTAGTATGACCAAGAAATCATAGTAGAAACTGCAAATAATACAACTGCAATTGTCAAGAATACATCTGAAAAAGGAATATATTCAGCAAATGCCTTAGCAGTAATACCTGCCCCTTGAACAACTTCATTACCAATTTGAACAGCACCACTACCATCAGTACTTACATCTAATCCGTATTCAAAAAAGCCTCCAAAATTAAAAATTATAATTACTAAGGCAGTCATAGTACAAATTAATACTGTATCAATAAAAGGCTCTAATAAAGCAACTAAACCTTCACTTGCAGAATATTTAGTTCTTACAGCAGAGTGAGCAATAGAAGCTGAACCAGCACCTGCTTCATTTGAAAAAGCAGCTCTTTTAAAACCAACTAATAATACACCTATTACACCACCAACACCAATTGCCTTAGGGTTGAAAGCTTCTGTAACAATTAATGAAATTGCATCATCAACGTAACTGAAGTTTGCAAATATGATATACAAACATGCAACAACATACATAACTGCCATAAAAGGAACAACCTTTTCAGTCACTTGTGCGATTCTTTTAATACCACCTATAATAATAATACCAACAAGTGTTGCTAAAACTAAACCAACTATTGCACCAGATGCAGCACTTTGCATATTAAATAATTCTTTTAAAACAATAGTTGCTTGATTAGATTGCGCCGCATTGCCGCCTCCAAAAGAACCACCAATACAGAAAACTGCAAACACAATTGCTGCAACTTTTCCTAATTTTTTATAACCTCTTTCACCTAAACCCTTACTTAGGTAATACATTGGACCTCCGTAAACGGTACCATCTTCACCAACATCTCTATATTGAACACCTAAAGTACATTCAACAAATTTTGTAGACATTCCTAAAAGCCCACATACAATCATCCAAAATGTTGCTCCTGGTCCACCAAGTGCAATTGCCAATGCAACACCCGCAATATTTCCATTACCAACAGTACCTGAAACTGCTGTCGCTAAAGCTTGGAAGTGACTCACCTCACCATCAGAACTTTCATCTCTAATAGTATCAACAATATCACCATCAACAGCCAAATCATTTTCCATTTGCACTAAGTGATCTTCAATATCAACATTTGTTAAATCTTGTCCTTGAGCAATACCATCTTCACCATATAAGTTTTGAGCACCATGCTTTTCAATATCTTCATATTTACCACGCACGGTGTTTATCGCTTTAGCGAAAAATCTAACATTTGGAAAACCAAAATATATTGTAAAAAATGCCGCACTAGTAACTAATAATAATAAAACGAAAGGTGCTTCTGTGCCGAAAAAAGGTATTGTAAAAAAGATAACATTTGAGAAGAAATCTGACACCGGTTTAAAAGCTTCATCAATTTTTTGGTCTAAGCCTTTTTCCTGTGCTGATGTAATTATTGGCATAATAACTGCCAATAAAGTAAGAAGTTTATACTTCATAATAACTGTTTAAATTTTTTTAATTAGTATAGTCGGTAGCAATATCATGAAAAAAAGCTTGTCAATCAAGAATTATCATTGAAATATCAATTATCAATATGAAACATTTCATTTAATTTTCTTATCTGCTCAGGTCTTCCTAATACAATAACCTTGCTTTTTGGTTGCAGAATTAAGTCTGCTTCTGGGTTAATTATATAATCACCAGTTGGCGAAATGTAACCAATAATCGTACAGCCCGTTTTTCTACGTAAATCTAAGTCTCTTAAAGAGTTACACTCAACATGATTTGAAAAATCTTCAATTGCTAATTCTTCTAAATTTGTAGTATGCTCACCTTCAACAGATAACTTATCCATAAAAGTAATTAAATCAGGCATTACAACTAAAGAAGCCATATGATCTCCTCCAATTTTATCTGGCATAATAACTTTGTCTGCACCTGCCAAAAGTAATTTTTTTTGCGAAGTTGCTAATGACGCCCTACTAATTATAAAAAGTGCCTTATTTAATTGGCGTGCAGAAAGTACTACAAAAAGATTTGTTGCGTCATCTGGTAAAGCTGCTATTAAAAACTGTGCATGATCAATTCCTGCTTCATTTAAAATTTCATCATCATTAGCATCACCTTCTATAAAGAGAAATTCATCTTCAAAACGTTCTATAACTTCTTTATCCCTTTCAACAACAACAAAAGGTTTTTTATACGCCTTTAAACGCTCAACTGCTTGTTGGCCATTTCTACCAAACCCACAAACAATTACATGGTTGGTTAATTTATTTATTGTCTGTTTCACCTTTTTCTTTTTTAATGTTTGCAAAGAATTTCTACTTAACACATATTCTGTTACTACAGATATTGCAAAGGCAATAATAAAAACACTCGATATAATAAGGAATATTGTAAAAAATTTTGAAGCTGTATCTAATGGTCTTACCTCAGAAAAACCAACTGTTGTAACCGTTATTATGGTCATATACAAAGCATCAATCCAGTCGTAATTTGATATAAAACGATACCCTAAAACTCCAAATAACAGCACAATAAGCAATAAAAACAGAGCGAGATATATTTTAGACCTAAATAGCTTTATCATATTTTACAGGTCAAATACTGAAGTTCGTTTTGTATACAATAAGTCTTTTATTCTCAACCAAAAAGCCACAAATAAATATAGCGCAAACCCGAAACCTAAAGTTACAAATGTTAAATAGATAAAAGATGTTCTTACCACTCTTGCACGTATACCTAACCGCTCTGCTATTCTTCGGCATACCTCAAAACCATGTTTTTGAAAAAAATACAAAAATTGATAAAAATTATTCATAAGATAAAATTAATCATTTCCTTTCAATAAATAGTTACCTACAGCACATTGCAAACATTTATTTTTAGTGCAATAGACATTGTAGTTCTGTAAAATTGCCTGACTCTCAAAAGCATTTGAAATTTTAACTCCTGCTTTTTCAAAATTTGAAATTATACTGTTTTGTTCTTTTTTCAAATTTGACACTATATTTAACACCTCTTCTTCCACCTCTTTAGAGTGTTGTTTTGCATACTGAAACTTTAAAGGCAATATTGTATTAATAATTAAAAGATCTATAAATTTCTTAGTTAACTTTTTAGTACTCTTTTTAGATTCTTTAGAAAATGTATAATGCGTGCTCCAGTAATCACTTGTTGCAACATCAAACAAACCATATATTTCTTCTAAATTTTTACTTTTGATTATTTTACTAAACAAATTTTGATGCTTATGATATAAACTAGCCACCTGTGACAATCGAATTGTCGGGAAATTTGGTGGTCTTAATTTAAAAAACTCTGGTTTTAAAACTCCTGAACCATCAAAGTCATACTTATGTTTAAGATACATATACTCTTTCTTTAATTTCTGACAATAAACATCTGCAACTTCATCATCCATTAACAAACCGGCTAAACCAAATAACAAACTTTCTAATTCAAAAGCATTGTTAGAAATTTTTCTAAGTAATGAAAAGTCAATATTTGTTGCTAAACTATAAAAAGAAGCTCCATTTACTTTTGAACCAAAATTTTTTAATAACATTACAAACAAAACCTGCTCCCAATCATTATTAAACTTATTTAAAAGTTCTTCAACGATTTTAGATTTTTGTTCTAATCGTTCAAAAAACATACGGTCTTTCCAATGTTGTATTACGAAGGCATCAACATACTTAATATCATTCTCGCAGTTAATAAATTTTCTGTTTTGTAAGGCGAATAGCTTTTTATATGATGCTAAAAGATTAGGAACAATATAATTTTTGAGTTCAAGCGTAGGTATTTCTGTATTATCTTTTCTAAAAATAGCAACATCATCTTCCCATACCACATGAAGAATAACATTATCATAGTTGGGGTCAGTTTCATGACCGTGTGTATACCAGTCTGATGATTTTATATGTATTTCCACATTGCCAGCCCATAACTGATTAGCTATTTTAAGCTTTGCATTGAAAAAATCAGGACCTGCTAAAAAATTGTGATTGCCTTGAAATACAATTTCTACGTCTTCATTTTTTGTAGTATGTAATCTGTTATTATGAAGTTTTTTATGCTTCCAGATAAAATGTAAAAAATCTTCTTGCATTAATTGAGTATAAATTGCCTGCAAAAGATAATAATTTCATTTTTAACTCCAATACAAAAAAATATAGCTTTTGAAATGCTAAGCATTTTAAAAGCTATATTTTTTTTTCAACCTTACTATATTAAGGAGTACTATTTTTATTCTTCCCTTTCACCTTCCCAGTTCATAAAACCACCTACTAAATTGTAAGCATTTGCAAAACCTAAGTTATTCATTAAAGCACAAGCTTGTCCACTACGCGCACCTGATCTACAATATACATAATAGTTTTTACTTTTATCTAGCTTTTCAACTTCATCAATAAAACCTTGACCTAAATGAATATCTATATTAGTAGCATTTGGTATATAACCATCTTCAACTTCTTCTGGGGTTCTTACATCTAAAATAAATGCATTAGCATCATTTTCTAATTGTTCTTCCCATTCTACTTGTGATAAATCTGCCATTTTATTAAATTTTATTTTTCAAAAATAGTCCATTATTAATAAATATCCTTACAACTCCAACCACTAATCTTAAATTAATGAATTTCTAAATCTGTGCCTATTCAAACTCTTTAAAATTCTTCATCTTTAACTAACTTGTTTACCAAAAAACAGTCTTAACAGATTCAAAATTTAACACGCTCTTAATATTTACTTTAAATTTAAAACATACATTTGTATATACAATTATTGTAGTAACATGAATGTGGAGCAGGTAATAAAAACAGACATACCAATACCTTTAAAACAAAGGACATTAATTCATTTAAGTTTAGTTACTAATAAAATTAATGAAACTGTTGCTTCTCAATTAAAACCCTATGATGTATCTCTACAGCAATTTAATGTACTACGAATTTTAAGAGGTCAAAAAGGTAAACCTGCTAATTTAAGTACACTGAATGAACGTATGGTTACAAAAATGAGTAACACTACTAGGTTAGTTGACAAACTCATTATTAAAAAATTTGTAAAGCGTAGTACATGTGAAACCAATAGAAGAAAAGTAGACATTTACATTACTGAAGATGGCGAAAAAGCTTTATTACAAATGGACAATGCCATGAAAAAAGCTCAAGACACTATTTTAAAAAACTTTAATACTGAAGATTTAAAAAATCTGAATAATTTATTTGACAAATTTTAAACACAAAAACAATCACAAATTCTAAAAATGAAAATCATGAAAAAAAACATCTTTACAGCAGTATTTGCATTAATTGTAGGAACTACAGCAGTATCAGCAACAGTTAACCCAATTGATGGAGACAAAAAACAAATTAAAACAAGTGAGAGTAAAGTTACTTGGAAAGCTTATAAGGTAACTGGATCACACGAAGGGTTAATTGATTTAAAAGAAGGTGCTCTTATGTTTAAAGAGGATAAATTAACTGGTGGGGATTTTGTTGTTGATATGACTTCAATTAACACTACAGATTTAACAGGTGGCGGAAAAGAAAAATTTGAAGGCCACTTACATTCAGATGATTTTTTTGCCACAGCAAAACATGATACTGCAACATTAGTTTTTACAGATGTTAAATCAACAGGTAAAAACTCATATACTGTAACAGCAGATTTAACTATTAAAGGTATTACAAAACCAATTGATTTAGATGTATCCGTTTACGGTAGCAAAGCAACTGCAACTATGAAAGTTGACAGAACTAAATACGATATTAAATATGGTTCTGGTAGCTTTTTTGACGGTTTAGGAGATAAAGCTATTTATGATGAATTTGACCTTGTTGTAGACTTACAGTTCTAATTTAAATTAAGTTAAAAATCACAAAACCTCACAAGCCTGTTAATTTGGTTCGTAAGGTTTATTTTTTTACGGTTTCGTTTTTGTAATCTTAAAAATGATTTCTATCTTTGATACAATGAAAAATTTAACTACAAATACTTGGTGGTGGAAAAACTTACGTCAATAACGTGAGCAAAGCATCATTGTAGTATAAACAATATAAGGCTTGTCTTCACGACAAGCCTTACTTATTTTATAGAATTAAAGAAAAATGGAATATCAGCTTAAAACACATTTCAAGAAAATACTTGCAGACACCGTTACACCTGTAAGTGTATACTTGAAAATTCGTGACCGTTTCCCTAATAGTATATTACTTGAGGGTAGTGATTATCATGCAAATGACAATAGCTTCTCTTATATATGTTGCAATCCAATAGCATCTATAAAAGTTGAAAACGAAATTATTACGCAACAATTCCCTGACTGTACTACTGAAGAAATTCAGATAGATGCTTCTACAGATGTTGTTAATATAATTGAAGATTTTAGCAGACGATTTAAAGCTGACGACAATGGTTTTAAATTTATCGACAATGGTTTGTTTGGCTATATGGCTTATGATGCCGTTAGGTATTATGAAGATGTTGAGCTTACTAAAAAAGATAACTCCATTGCTATTCCTGATATTTATTACGCAGTATACAAAAACATTATAGCTATTAATCATTTTAAAAATGAAGCTTATATTTTTTCTAACTGCTATAATTCTGAAAGTAATGTTTCTGAAATAGAACAAATACTACAGGTTAAAAACTTCGCGTCTTACAACTTTACTTTAGATGGTGAGGTTTCTTCTAACTTAGAAGATGATGAATTTAAAGAGCAAGTAGAATTAGCTAAAAAACACTGCCAACGTGGTGATGTTTTTCAACTAGTACTCTCCCGTAGATTTTCACAAGGTTTTAAAGGTGATGAATTTAATGTTTATAGAGCATTACGTTCTATAAACCCTTCACCCTATCTTTTCTATTTTGATTATGGTGATTTTAAAATATTTGGTAGTTCACCTGAAGCTCAATTAATTGTTCAAGAAGGTAAAGCTGAAATTCACCCAATCGCAGGTACTTTTAAACGTACTGGTAATGATGAAAAAGATGCCATTTTAGCCAAAGAATTAACTGAAGACGAAAAAGAAAATAGCGAACATGTTATGTTGGTTGATCTTGCTCGTAACGATCTAAGTAGAAATGGTAATATGGTAGAAGTTGCAAATTACCGTGAAGTACAATTCTTTTCCCATGTTATTCACTTAGTTTCAAAAGTTACTGGTATTAAAAAAGACAATATACCTACAATGAAAGTTGTGGCAGATACTTTTCCTGCGGGCACATTAAGTGGCGCACCCAAACACATGGCGATGCAACTTATTGAAAAATATGAAAAAACAAGTCGTGGGTATTATGGTGGCGCAATAGGTTTTATGGATTTTAACGGAAACTTTAATCACGCAATTATGATTAGAACTTTTTTAAGTAAAAACCACCAATTACATTACCAAGCTGGTGCTGGCCTTGTTGCTGCATCAAACCAAGAAGATGAATTACAAGAAACATATAATAAACTTGGCGCTTTAACTAAAGCTCTTCAAATAGCTGAGACCATATAAAATGAAAAAGATATTAGTCATAGACAACTACGATAGTTTCACATATAATTTAGTTCACTATTTAGAGGATTTAGATTGTGAAGTTTTCGTTAAACGAAACGATCAGCTAGCGATTGAAGAAATTGATGAATTTGATAACATAGTGCTTTCTCCAGGACCTGGAATACCTGATGAAGCTGGTTTACTAAAAGAAATCATCAAGCAATATGCTACTACTAAAAAAATATTTGGTGTTTGCCTTGGTCAACAAGCCATTGCTGAAGTTTTTGGAGGCAAGCTTGTAAATTTAGACAAAGTATACCACGGTATCTCTACTGAAATTGACATCGTAGGTGATGATCCTCTTTTTAAAGGTTTATCAAGAAAAGTTCAAGTAGGCCGTTACCACTCTTGGGTTGTGCATTCTAAATTACCTGAGTTGCTTGAAGCCACTTCTTTTGACGAAAACGGACAAATAATGTCAATTCGCCATAAAATATACAACATTAGTGCTGTTCAATTTCATCCAGAATCTGTACTTACTCCAAATGGTAAAAAGATGTTAGAAAACTGGGTAAACAGCTAAAAAACATCAGTATAAAGAATAAATATATTCTGAATACTAAATAATATTCAAAATGAAAGACACATTAAATAGACTTATAAATCACGAGGTACTTACTAAAGAAGATGCCAGACAAATTTTAGTAAACATTGCTAAAGGTGATTATAACACAAGCCAAATAGCCGCTTTTTTAACGGTTTATATGATGCGTAGCGTCACTATTGAAGAACTTGAAGGTTTTCGCGATGCGTTATTAGATTTATGTTTGGCAGTAGACTTATCTGCTTACAACCCTATAGATTTATGTGGTACAGGTGGTGATGGCAAAGACACTTTTAACATCTCTACACTTTCTTCTTTTGTTACCGCAGGTGCTGGAATAAAAGTAACCAAACATGGTAATTACGGGGTATCATCTAAATGTGGTAGTAGCAACGTAATGGAATTTTTAGGTATTAAGTTTAGTAGCGATGCTAGCTTTCTTGAAAAATCAATTGATAAAGCTGGCATTTGTGTATTACATGCACCTCTTTTTCACCCTGCAATGAAAAATGTTGCCCCTATTCGAAGAGAATTGGCGGTAAAAACATTTTTTAATATGTTAGGACCAATGGTAAATCCAGCTTTTCCAAAAAATCAAATGGTTGGTGTTTTTAATTTAGAATTAGCCAGAATGTACGGCTATCTATACCAAAATACAGATAAGAACTTTACTGTTTTACATGCTTTAGATGGCTATGATGAAATATCATTAACTGGAAATACAAAAACTATTTCTAATCATACAGAAAGCATGCTTAAACCATCAGATTTTGGTGTGAAAGCTGTTACAATGAAACAAATTGAGGGTGGCGATAGTATTGAAGAATCTGCTAAAATCTTCTTAGATATATTAAATGGTAAAGGTACTGAAGCACAAAACAATGTAGTTTGTGCCAATGCAGGAATTGCTATTGCTACAGTTCAAAATTTAACACCACTTGAGGGTTTTGAAAAAGCAAAAGAATCTCTTTTAAGTGGAAATGGATTAAATGCTCTTAAAAAATTACAAGCACTAAGCGCAATATAGTTTACCAATGAACATATTAGATAAAATAGTAACCGATAAACGTAAAGAAGTAGCAATTAGAAAATCGCTAATTCCTGTTTCACAATTAGAGCAATCTATCTTGTTCAACAGACCAGAAAATTCGCTTGCCAATGCTTTGAAAAATAGCGAAAGTGGAATTATTGCAGAACACAAAAGACGCTCGCCTTCAAAATCTGAAATTAACCAAAGCTTAAATGTACAAGATGTTGCTAGTGGTTATGAAAATGCAGGAGTTTGCGGAATGTCTGTTCTAACGGATGCTAAATATTTTGGTGGTTCTTTAGATGATTTATTGTTAGCTAGAGCAACAACAGAATTCCCTTTACTTAGAAAAGAGTTTATTATTGATGAATATCAATTGTTAGAAGCAAAAGCTTATGGTGCTGATGTTATTTTATTAATAGCCGCTATTTTAACGAGAGAAGAAATAAAAAATCTTTCTGAATTTGCAAAAAGCCTCAACTTAAATGTTTTACTTGAAGTGCATAATGAAGAAGAGTTACATAAGGCTATTATGCCTAGTTTAGATATGCTAGGTGTAAATAACAGAAACTTAAAAACTTTTGAGGTTAGCTTAGCTACAAGTAAAGCACTATCAACTATTATCCCTGATGATTTTGTAAAAGTCTCTGAAAGTGGTATCAGTTCAATTGAAGCTATTACCGATTTAAAAAATTATGGATATGAAGGTTTTCTAATAGGTGAGAATTTTATGAAAACTGATAATCCTGGCGCTAATGCGAAAGTATTTATTAATCAATTAGCAACAAATTAAAAGTATAAATATCATGAAAAACAACAGCTTGAAATTGAAAATTTGTGGTATGAAATTAAATACAAATCAAGTTGCTGAATTACAACCTGATTATCTTGGCTTTATATTTTGGAAAAACTCTAAACGGAATTTTACGGGTGCAATTGAAGAAATTTCTGATTCAATTAAAAAGATTGGTGTCTTTGTAAATGCATCAATTCAAGAAGTAAAAGAAAAAATAAATACATACAACCTTCAAGCGGTTCAATTACATGGTAAGGAATCTGTTGAGTTTTGCAAAGAACTTAAAGAAGAATTGCCTTCAATAGAAATAATTAAAGTATTCTCTATTAAAGACGAATTTGATTTTTGCGTCTTAGAACCTTTTGAAACGGTAGCCGATTATTTTTTATTCGATACTAAAGGAAAGCTTCCTGGGGGAAATGGTTACACCTTTAATTGGGATGTTTTAAAACAATACCCATCAACAAAACCTTTCTTTTTAAGTGGAGGAATCGGGCTTGAAGAAGTAGAACAACTCTATGCTTTTTTAAAAACTCCAGCATCAAAATATTGCCATGCGATTGATGTGAATAGTAAATTTGAAATTGAACCTGGGTTAAAAAATATTGACAAATTAAAAGAATTGATTTTAACACTAAGTAATTAGTTGAAAAATCAATATTAAAAGCATATAAAATGAATTATAACGTAAACGAGAAAGGATATTATGGCGAGTTTGGTGGTGCATACATTCCTGAAATGTTATATCCGAATGTAGAAGAACTTCGCCAAAACTATTTAAAAGTAATGGCTGAACCTGAATTCAAAAAAGAATTTGATCAGTTATTAAAAGATTATGTAGGCAGGCCTTCACCACTCTATTTGGCGAAACGATTATCAGAAAAATATAATACAAAAGTATATTTAAAGCGTGAAGATTTAAACCATACTGGTGCTCACAAAGTAAACAATACTATAGGTCAAATTTTAATGGCCAAAAGGTTAAAAAAAACAAGAATAATTGCTGAAACTGGCGCAGGACAACATGGCGTTGCTACCGCTACTGTTTGTGCTCTTATGGGAATGAAATGTGTAGTATACATGGGTGAGATTGATATTGCCCGTCAAGCACCAAATGTTGCTCGTATGAAAATGTTAGGTGCAGAAGTTAGACCTGCATTATCAGGTAGTAAGACTTTAAAAGATGCTACTAACGAAGCTATTCGTGATTGGATTAATAACCCTGTTGATACTCATTATATTATCGGTTCTGCTATTGGCCCACATCCTTATCCAGATATGGTGACTAAATTTCAGTCTATCATTTCTGAGGAAATAAAATGGCAATTAAAAGAAAAAGAAGGTCGTGAAAACCCTGATTATGTAGTAGCCTGTATTGGTGGAGGTAGTAATGCTGCTGGCACATATTATCATTTTTTAGATCAAAAAGAAGTAGGAATTATTGCAGTTGAAGCAGCAGGAAAAGGAGTTGATTCTGGTGAAAGCGCTGCAACTTCAGCATTAGGACAAGAAGGCATTATTCATGGTTGTAAAACTTTATTAATGCAAACTAAAGATGGACAAATTACAGAGCCTTATTCCATTTCTGCAGGTTTAGATTATCCTGGTGTTGGCCCTTTACACGCACATTTATATAAATCTGGTCGTGGAGAATTTTATTCTGCTACTGATGATGAAGCTATGCTTGCCGGTTTAGAGTTAACTAAACTTGAAGGTATTATTCCCGCTATAGAAAGCAGTCATGCTTTAGCTATTTTTAAGCATAAAACTTTTAAACCCGATGATGTTGTTGTTATAAGTCTTTCTGGCCGAGGTGATAAAGATTTAGATAATTACATTAAATATTTCAACCTATAGAATAGTATTTTAATAAACTTTAAATACATATTACTAACAACCTAGTATTATCAAAAATGAATAGAATTAATCAAAAAATGCAAGAGGACAAAAAACTCTTGTCTATATATTTTACCGCAGGATACCCATCATTAAATGATACTGTAAAAATTATTCAAGATTTAGAAGCTAGTGGTATTGACATGATTGAAATAGGATTACCATTTAGTGACCCTTTAGCAGATGGACCAACAATTCAAAATAGTTCTACTGCCGCTTTAAAAAACGGAATGACAACTAATATTCTTTTTGAACAATTGAAAGATATTAGAAAAACAGTTTCTATTCCTTTAATATTAATGGGATATTTTAACCCGATGCTGCAGTATGGCGTTGAAGCATTTTGTGCTAAATGTCAAGAAATCGGCATTGACGGTTTAATATTACCAGATTTACCTTTAGCCGTTTATCAAGATGAATACGAAGCTATCTTTAAAAAACACGATTTAAAGAATGTGTTTTTAATTACACCACAAACTAGTGATGAGCGTATCAAACAAATTGATGATGCTTCTAATGCTTTTATTTATATGGTTAGTTCTGCAAGTGTTACAGGTTCAAAATCCGGTTTTGGAAATACTCAAGAAACTTACTTCGAACGAATTGCTAGCATGAAATTAAATAATCCTCAAATAGTTGGATTCGGAATTAATAATGCTGACACTTTTAATCAAGCTACAAAAAATGCAAAAGGTGCAATAATAGGCTCTGCCTTTATTAAGCATTTAACTAAAAATGGTGTTAATACCATATCGAAGTTTGTAAGTAAAATTAGATAGTAATATTGACTTTGTTATTCTAGTTAAGGTTTTGATAAAATAGGCTGTTAAATAAAAGTGATTTTTAACATAAAATCGATACATTTATTCTTACAATTTAAACGAAACTAAAACTAGAAAATGAAGAGGATTATTGTTAGTCTTTTGTCTTTGGCTAGTGTATACATACATGCACAAGATAAAGCTCAATTAGAGTCACAAATTAGACAGAGTATTGATGAAATCAGAGATTTCGTTGCAATTCCGAATAATGCTACAGATCACGCAGACATAAATAGAAACTTAACTTGGTTAAGTAAAAAATTTAAAGAAAGAGGTTTTAATTCCTCTATATTACCTACCGAGGGTGAATCAATATTTTTTGCAACATTACCCATTGTTGAAGAAAAACCAACCATACTTTTTTATATGCATTTTGACGGGCAACCTGTTGATGCTTCAAAATGGAATCAAAGCAACCCCTATCAAGTTGTTTTAAAATCCCCTGATGGTTCAAGCTATAAAAATGAATCTTTCGAAAGTTTAAATGAAAATTTAAACGAAGACTGGCGTTTATTTGGCAGGTCCACTTCAGATGATAAAGGGCCAATTGTTATGTTCTTAAATGCGTTTGATCTCATCAAAAAGAACACTAAAGAATTACCTTTTAATGTAAAGGTAATTTTAGATAGCGAAGAAGAGCGTGGTAGCAAACCATTACCAAAAGCTGTTAAAGAATACAAAGAATTATTAGAAGCAGATTTTTTAGTCATAAATGACGGACCAATTCATAGCTCTGGAAAACCAACTATAATTTACGGTTGTAGAGGTATCACTACATTGGCTCTTACTACTTACGGACCAGCAAAACCACAACATAGTGGTCATTATGGTAACTATGCTCCAAACCCTGCACTACAATTATCACAATTACTATCTAGCATGAAAGACACAGATGGTAAAGTGATTATTGATGGTTACTATGACGGAATTACATTAGACGATGCCACAATAGCTACATTAAAAAATGTACCAGATGACGTTGACGTTATCGCTGACAACTTACAAATACACACGCCGGAAAAAGTAGGCTCGTTTTATCAAGAAGCATTACAATACCCGTCTTTAAATATAAGAGGTTTATCTTCTGGTTGGACAGGTGAAAATGCAAGAACTATTATACCTTCTAGTGCAACAGCAGATTTAGACTTAAGGTTAGTGCCAGAAACTGATGGAAACAAACTAAAAGCCTTAGTAAAAAAACAAATTGAAAATAAAGGATTTTATATCACAACAAAAGAACCTACGAAAGAGGAACGCTTGCTGCATGATAAAATAATTAAAGTTACAGAAGGCGGTGTTACCGATGCTTTTAGAACAGACCTCAACAATACTTATGGTGATTTTATTTTAAAGACATTAAAAAATAGGTTTGAAGACGATGTTGTTCAAATAAGAATTATGGGTGGTACTGTACCAATAGCTCCATTTATAAATGAATTAAAAATTCCTGCTTTTATTGTTCCTATGGTAAATCCTGATAACAATCAACATAGCCCAAATGAAAATTTAAAAATTAGCCAGATAAAATATGGCTTACAAACTTTTTATAGTCTTTTGACCACTCCATTGAAGTAAAACACTGTTTAACAGCATCATAACAAAGGTTTGCAATAGCTTTAACGGAGTTTTCATGTATATATAAGTAACTTGTGGCTGAACGTAAAAAATAAGAAACTATGGGAATTATAGATGATAAGAGATTAAAAAGAAAAGTAAAACAAAATAATCCTACAAATCCAACGGGAAATATCAATATTGACAATAACACGTTTGACATAGAGGAAAAAACTATTAAAAAGCAACAAAATAATAAGTTATAATTTAGACAACAGTAACAAACCTAAATAAAAGTCCCTTAAAATCAATTAATTGATTTTAAGGGACTTTTATTTTATAAATCACTAACTAACAGTGTCTTAAATTAAAAAACGCATGAATTTAAAAAACTTTACTTATGTTAATGTTATATTAAAATATTAAATGTAAAGCTTTGTATATACTTCTGTGATACTTTCATGATGATTCACCAATAAGTTTGCCAGTATAAAAATTGTTAGAGATATAAACCACAACAATTTAATAACTATTTAATTAATTATAAAGCAAATTTATTATGAAAAATGCAATCTTATCAATCTCAAAAGTAGCCTTAATGTCTGTATTCGTTTTAACAACTAGCTGTTCTAGTGACGATGATTCTACAGAAACAATTGTAGAAACAGTAGAAGTTGATTCTTCTTTACCAAGCGGAACTTTAGTTGTAGCAAAATCTGGGGAATTTATTGCTGAAAGCGGAACACCTACTATGGGAACTGCGGAATTAGGTACTGATGATGATGACTCAAGTTTTGTACACTTTACTAGTGATTTTACAACTGAATTAGGTACAGGTACTGTTGGTGTATTTTTATCTACATCTTCTGAGTATACTGCAGATCCTGCAAACGGAAATCCAGACCTAATGTTAATCGGTAACGTAGATGCAAATGGTGAAAAATTCATCAAATTATCTGCTACTCCAGACGACAAATACACACATGTAATTTTATGGTGTGCAACAGCTAACATTCCTTTTGGAAACGCTGAGTTAAACTAATTCATTGTTTTATAAACAACACCTTTTAAGTAGTTCTCTAATGCCAACTATTTGAAAGGTGTTTATAATCCTTTATCAGGACAAAGATAAAATCTAAATCAACAAAAAATAGCCATATGAAAAATTATAATTTTTTAATAGCCATCACCTTTATCTTATTAGCATCACAAGTAAATGCACAAAGTGGATGGACTAGAGAAGCAAAAGGGTTTTATGGACAAGTTAGTGCTTCTACATTCTCTTCAAGTGATTATTATACTACTGAAGGAAACCTTTCTGATCAAGGAAGCACATTTAACACCCATAGCCTTTCTTTATATGGTGAATATGGTATTACAGATAGACTTACTACAATTTTAGATGTACCTGCTGTAGTATTAAATAATTTTAGCACTACAGAAACTGTTTCTGGTGTTGGAAGTATTAGGCTAGGTTTTAAATATAAAATTTTTAAAGAAACACCAATAGCTATAAAAGTAGACCTTGATATACCAACTAATGATGGTGTAAACTTTGCAACATCAAATGAACCTGATGATTTTGGACAAATAAATACTATAAACCTACCAACATCCGATGGTGAGTTTAATGTTTGGACAAATTTAATTGCTTCACATTCTTTCCCAAATGGAAGCACTTATGGTAGCATATATACTGGAGTAAATTTCAGAACAGAATCATTCAGTAATCAATTTCAAGCAGGAGCCGAGTTAGGACATTTATTTTTAGATAAATTTTACTTAATTGGGAAACTTAAAATATTAGAAAAATTATCATCAAATGATGATGCCAACCAGGGCGGTTCTTTTTTATACGGAGAAGGAACAACCTACACCTCATTTGGTTTTAACGGCGTATATAAATTAAGTGATAAATATAGCCTTGTGGCTGCATACTCAGATTATACAGATATTTTAGTAAGCAGAAAAAATATTTATGATGGTGCTACTTTTTCTCTTGGCCTATCAGTTGAATTTTAATTATTATTAAAAATAATTTCTATACTGTAATATCCGAAAATCAATTGTATTGAATTTCGGATTTTTTCTTTTCATCATCTTATAAGCATCAAGACTACCTACTGCCCTATTAGCCGCACCAGAAGGCGCTGTTAATGACACCGTTTTAATTACTCTTCCATCTAAAGCAAATTGATGTATTCTTGGCACCACATCACAAACAAGCTCTAGTTTAAACTTATGTTCTTTTAAATGTTTTCTAAAAAAATATTCAGGTCCGTTTTTACTATTCCCGCCAGTAAATAATAAAGTATCAATATTTGGGTATTTTTTTAAATAACCAATTAGGTTACGTAATTTAATATTTTGCATACCTAAATCTGAAGCATCAATTTTAGCTCTTTCAGAACTCGCTACAATATCACAAATACCAATTTTTCTTTCTTTTAAAAAATCTTTGCGTTGCTGTATGGCTTTATCTGTAGTTTCATACACAAGATTCAAATTGAAAATCTGATCTAGAATTTTCCATAATTGCCCATCTCGACTACCATAGCAAAAATCCACGTCATCTGGCTTTAACTCTCCTTTCGTAAATCGTGGTGGCGGTAACGTACCAACGATAAGTTTAGTTGCTTCGTTAAACAAAAATGGTTTGTATGGGTGCGTATGTTTAAACATAATTTAAAGGTATTAAAAACAAAAAACCTGTAAGCGAACTTACAGGTTTTCATTCTTAAAAATTACAACTATTAAGCTGAGTTACGACTCGCATTAATATTTCCGTATAATGAACGGGTTACTATTTTTTCATAGAGCTCTTTAAATGAAGAATCTTCTCCTATTTTCTGAAGTGCGTATTGTTGAATTACTAATAATGGCAAAACGATGTTTTCTCTAATTTTAATAGACTCACGAGAAAGCGCTTCTTTCTCCATCAATATTTCCATACCAGAAATCTCTAAAAGCATTTCTTTTGATAATTCATACTCTGCACGTAAAATCATCCAGAATTCACCGTATTCTTTATCTTCTTTCATATAACTAGTCAATTCAAAATAACATTTTGAAAGTGACATCATACTATTAGACATTAAGGCTCTGAAGAAAGGTACTTCTTTATAGATAGCCTTAACCTCATCAATTCTACCTTGGTCTTTCATCGCTTTAATTGCTGTACCCAAACCAAAGTAACCTGGTACATTTTGTTTTAATTGACTCCAAGAACCAACGAAAGAAATGGCACGTAAATCAGATAATTCTAATTTAGCCTTATTTCCTCTTTTACCTGGTCGGCTACCAATATTTGCTTTCGTATAATACTTAAGCGTGCTCATATTTTCTAAATACGGCATAAAGTTTTTATGATGCTTTAAAGCATCATATTTCTCAAAACTTAATTCCGACAATTCTTCAATTAAGCTTCTAGCATCATCTGTAATAATATTTTCCTCATCAAAGAAATTATTTGACAAACCAGCAGTTAACAATTGCTCACAGTTATAAATAAACTGTTCTTTAGTACCATAAGTACTCGTAATTGTTTGCCCTTGAATAGTTAATTGAATTTCGTTGTTAGCAACATCTTTAGTTTGTGCTGCATAAAAACGGTGTGTTTTTCCTCCTCCACGTGCAGGTGGTCCTCCACGACCATCAAAGAATATTGCTTTAATATTATTTTTAGCACAAACACCAGATAAGCTTTCTTTTGTTTTTAAGATAGACCAGTTTGCTTTTAAGTAACCACCGTCTTTAGTACCATCAGAGAAACCAAGCATCATTGTTTGTTTCATATCTCTTTTTTCAAGATGCTTCATGTATGCTGGCATATCAAACAATTGTTGCATAATAGCTTCAGCACCATCCATACCAATCATTGTTTCAAAAAGAGGAACAATATCATATGTAATTTCATCTTCTTTCCAACCACACCATTTAAATAATCCGAATACAAAAAGTACAGAGAATATATCTTCAGAATTACTTATAATATACCTATTACAACCTTCTTCACCGTTCTTTAATTGAACAGCTTTTAACTGGCTGATATTCTTAATCGTATCTTTTACAATTGATTCTTCAAAATCATAAGGAGATAACTTAAAGTCTTTCTCCAACAAAACACTTATTAAATCTGCCTCACTAATTTCCGAAAGATCTTCTTTTATGACTCCATTTTTAATTAAAACAGCTTCAACTGTTTTATAGTGCATACTATGATCTTGTCTAACATCAAGTGTAGCAAAGTGAGTTTTAAATATTTTCACCTTATCAATAAAATACTCTAAATCTGCTAAATACAAACTGTGGTATTTTTCAACTAAGGTTACCTTAATTTTTTCTAACGGGCCAATAATGTCTTCATAACCTACATGCTTGTTGGGGTTGAACATTGCTGTATAAAGATTTTCTCTTAACTCAACAATATCATCTTGAAGATCATTAAAAGTAAGCTTTTGCTGTAATTTTTTTAAGTCATTATAATAACATTTCATTAAAGTTACACGTAACTCATCAGCCACATCACTAGTAATATCAGCTGTTACATACGGGTTGCCATCACGGTCACCACCTGGCCAAAAACCAAGTTTCATGATGTTATAATTTTCGAAATTATCGTTATTTACGTTTCTTTTTAAATAAGAATACAACTCACCAACAGCATCATAATATACATTTCTTAAAATGTATATTATATTTTTAGCTTCATCTAAAGGTGTTGGTTTTTTAGAATTTATTAATGATGTTAGTCCTAACTGTTGTAAAGCAACATCAATATCGTCAATCTTATCTTCAAGAATTAAACTTCTTAATTCCGTAATAATATCTAAAACCGCAGGAGTATAAAATTGTGTAGGGTGCGCTGTTAATACTAAACGAGCACTAAACGTAGATAATTGCTCCGCAATTTTATCCCAACTTTTATTTTTATCAACTAGCTCAAAATAATCTTTTATCGCTAGATTACTACTATGCTTATATAATTTAGGAAATGCAGCATCTTCAACACTATCATACAATACAACTTGACGTTCTACATATTGAATAATGCGAAACATAAAATCTATCTGATCTTTTTCTGAAGCTATATCTACATAATTCTCAAAAAATGATTCTAATATTTCTTTTGGATTTTTACCAGACTTTAATCCTTTTTGACATTGATCTAACATCAAAGGAATAAGCATACCTACATTCTCAATATTTCTATATGGTAAATTTAAAAATAAGCTGTTGTAAACATTAAATTTATTGTTTACCGATTTTTTAAATTCCTTCAACCTCTCTGTTTGCTTCATTCTCTCTTATTTACTTTTAAATATCCGTTTAATGGTTTCGTTTATTTTTTTAATTTCTATGTCTAAAAATTAAGCTTAAAAAATTACTTAGAGCAAAAATATTCAAAGGGAATATTTTAAATCAATTAATTTTATTTTAATGTTAATACTAAATCATCAGCATTAACCAATGTACCACCTTGCAATTGGATTGATGCTACAACACCTTCTTCTGTTGCTGTAACAGTTGTTTCCATTTTCATGGCTTCAATTACAAATAATGCCTGATTACGTTTTACTTCTTGTCCTTTTTTAACCAATACATTTGAAAGCAAGCCTTGTAATGGCGCTCCTACTTGTTTTGCATTGCTTGTATCTGCTTTTGCGTTTTCAACTTTAGTTACTTTAACCGATGTATCTTTAACAATCACATTTCGCAATTGACCATTTACTTTGAAATAAATACTCACATTACCTGATTCGTCTGGCTCTCCTTTTAACATTAAAGAGATCAATACATTTTTACCGCGATCTAACTCCACCATAATCTCTTCTCCAATGTCCATTCCATAAAAGAAATTTTTAGTAGGAATGTTCATTACATTACCATACTTCACATGTTTGTTGTAAGCATCTGTAAACACTTTTGGGTATAATTTATAAGATAGAAAATCAGTTATTAATAATTTTCTACCCATTCCCTTTTTAAACTTTCTTTTGAAAGCTTTGAACTCTTTATCAAAATCTATTGATTCTAAATGAGCATTAGGCCTTTCTGTATAAGGCTTTTCATCTTTTAAGATTATTTGCTGAATCAATGTTGGAAAACCACCAACTGGTTGCCCTAAATCTCCTCTAAAGAAACTTTTTACTGATTCAGGAAAAGAAATATCTTTCCCTTTTGTCAACACATCATCAATTGTAAGACTATTACTAATCATATATTGCGCCATATCGCCAACCACTTTTGAACTTGGTGTTACTTTTATAACATCACCAAATAGTTGATTTACCTCACCGTACATTTTAGTAATTTCTGGGAACTTATCTTCAAGACCTAAAGCAATTGCTTGCCCTTTTAGATTTGAATATTGCCCACCAGGAATTTCGTGATTATACACCTCACCTGTACCCGATTTTAAACCTGATTCAAAAGTGTAATAATAATTACGAACTGTTTCCCAGTAATTTGAATATTCCGCTAATTTTTGAGTATTTAAATTATTTGCTCTATCAGTATAGCGTAACATTTCAACAACTGAATTAAAGTTTGGTTGCGATGTTAAACCTGATAAACCACCTAAAGCAACATCAACTACATCAACACCCGCTTCAACGGCTTTTAAATACATTGCTGCTTGTGTAGATGATGTATCATGTGTATGTAAATGAATAGGAATATTAATTTCAGATTTTAATGCCGATATTAATTCATATGCTGCATAAGGCTTTAATAAACCAGCCATATCTTTTACACCTAAAATATGAGCACCAGCATTCTCAATATCTTTCGCTAACTGAACATAATATTTAATATCATACTTAGTTTTAGATTTATCTAAAATATCGCCAGTGTAACAAATTGAACCTTCTGCCAAACCACCTGTTTTTGTTCGAACATGCTCAATACATGGTGCGATAGATTCCATCCAGTTTAGTGAATCGAAAATCCTAAAAACATCAACTCCAGTTTCCCAAGACTGTTCTACAAACTTTTCAATTAAATTATCTGGGTAAGCAGTATAACCTACTCCGTTTGAACCTCTAATTAACATTTGCAATAGTACATTTGGCATTGCTTTACGTAAGCTTGACAAACGTTCCCAAGGATTTTCTTGTAAAAAACGCAAACAAACATCAAAAGTAGCGCCACCCCAAACCTCCATGCTGAATATTTCAGGATGATTTTTAGCATAACCTTCTGCTACTTTCAACATATCAATAGTACGCATACGTGTTGCTAGCAAACTTTGGTGTGCATCACGCATAGTAGTATCGGTAAAATGAACTTTCTTTTCATTTTTTAACCACTCTGAAAATTTCTCAGGACCTAATTCCGTTAACAGGTCTTTTGTTCCTTTTGGATAAGGATCAAACTTTGGATATGATGGAACTATAGGTTTTGAAAATATATGGTTATCATCTTTCTTTTTAACATCAGGATTACCATTAACAATAACATCACCTAGGAAGTGAACTAATTTATTGGCACGGTCGCGAGGCTCAACAAACTCAAAAAGTTCAGGTTCGTTTTTAATAAAGTTCACCGTAACTTCACCATCTCTAAAAGTCTGATGTTTTAAAATATTATCTAAGAAAGCCATATTCGTTTTCACACCACGAATACGGAACTCTGCTAATGCTCTACGCATTTTTCTACAAGAGCCATCTAAAGTTCTACTAATTGCAGAAACTTTTACTAACATAGAATCGAAGAAAGGCGAAATTACCACACCTTGATAAACACTACCCGCATCTAATCGGATACCTAAACCAGATGCACTACGGTAGGTGGTAACAACACCATAATCTGGTTTAAAGTCATTTGCAGGATCTTCTGTAGTAATTCTACACTGTAAAGCATAACCTGTAATTTTTACAGCTTCTTGACTTTCTATTTTTATTTGTTGATCTGATAATTTGTAACCACCAGCAATAAAGATTTGCGTTTTTATCAAATCGATATTTGTAATCATTTCCGTAACCGTATGCTCTACTTGAACTCTTGGGTTTACTTCAATAAAATAAATACTACCATCGTCATCAACTAAAAACTCAACAGTACCAATATTGTTATAATTAACGGCCTTACAAATATTAATTGCATGCGTATATAAGCTATCTAAAGTTTCTTGTGGTAAACCATAAGAAGGTGCAAATTCAATTACTTTTTGGTAACGACGTTGCACTGAGCAATCACGTTCAAAAAGGTGAACTATATTACCATGTAAATCGGCAACAATTTGTATTTCAATATGTTTAGGATTTTCAACAAATTTTTCTAAAAAGACAGTATCATCACCAAACGCGTTTAACGATTCTCTACGTGCTTCAGGAAATCCTTTTCTAAGTTCATCTTCCGTTCTAATAACACGCATTCCTCGACCACCCCCACCCGATGCAGCTTTTAGCATTACAGGGTAACCAATACGTTTTGCTTCAGCTAAAGCTATTTCAACCTCATCTAAATCTTTATCACTACTTTGTATTACCGGAATATTATTTGCTACGGCAACTTCCTTTGCCGTAATCTTATCACCCAAGGCTTTTAGCACCGATACTTTGGGGCCGATAAAAATTATATCATTATCCTCACATGCTTGAGCAAAGCTGGCATTTTCAGATAAGAAACCATAACCGGGGTGTATGGCATCAATATCATTATCCTTTGCTACTTTAATAATAGCATCAATATCTAAATAAGGTTTTAAAGGTTCATTCTCCTCCCCTATTTGATAACATTCGTCTGCTTTATAACGATGTAAGGAATACCTATCTTCATAGGTATAAATCCCCACAGTTTTAATTCCAATTTCAACACAAGCTCTAAAAATACGAATGGCTATTTCCCCTCTATTTGCTACTAAAACCTTTTTTATTTTCATCTGAAGTGTTTCTGTAAAATTAATATAAAGCATCACCCTTGCACCCAGTTAGGCACTGATAACAAAATTACAATTTTTGCCCATGCATAACAATTATATAAAACTATATAATCAAGCAATTTTGTTACAATTTGTTAGCATTATAAAACATCTTTCTCAAATAATTTAAAGAATTAACCTTTTTACTTTTAATTTAAAGAAGCCTAATTAGTTTTAACATAAGTCTAAGAGCTTATAATTGTAATTGGCGCCTATTTATTCTAGTTTTATAAAAAACACTACTAAAATGGGAAAAGGAGATAAAAAATCTAAAAAAGGAAAAATATTCAGTGGTTCTTTTGGAGCTAAACGACCTAGAAAAATAAAAAGAAGACCTACTGTTGAAGAGAAAATAAGCATAAAAAAGAAGAAGTGATTTTTAATTAAAAATCACTTCTCCTTTTTTTTAACAGCGTAAAATTTAAACTACCTAATAAATGTAGGTTGATTTTCTTTTAAAGTATGCTCTTGACTAAACATATAACCATCTAAATCAAATTGTTTTAAATCATTAAGAGTATTTATGTCGTTATCAATAATATAGCGAACCATACTTCCTCTAGCTTTTTTAGCGTAAAAACTAATAACTTTTAAGTTATCATTTTTCCAGTCTTTAAAAACAGGCGTAATTACTGGCACGTTTAAACTTTTAGCATCAACAGAACCAAAATATTCATTGCTTGCTAAGTTTACAAATAACTCATCATCTTTCAACTCTTCATTTAAATACGCGGTTAAATCTTTTTTCCAGAATTCATGTAAGTTTTTATTCTTACCTACTTTTAATTGCGTCCCCATTTCTAAACGATAGGGTTGCATTAAATCTAATGGTTTTAAAGCACCGTATAATCCAGACAAGATTCGCAACGAATCTTGCAACTTATCTAATTTATTTTCAGGAATTGAATATGCATCTAAACCTTGATACACATCTCCGTTAAATGCATATACTGCCTGTCGTGCATTTTCCGTAGTAAACGGAACAGAAAAATCTTGATTGCGTTGCCAGTTTAATTGTGCCAAATTATCGGAGATTTTCATTAAATCAGACAAGTCTTTAGGCTTCAACTTTTTTAAAACCTTGTTTAATTTTTCTGCTTGAGGAATAAAACTTGGTTCCGTATATTTATTTGTTGGTAATTCGCTTTCAAAATCAAGCGATTTTGCTGGTGAAATAACAATTTTCATAATTCTACTTTTTTGTAAAAATACTAAAGAATATAAGGGTTATAAATCAAATTGAAAACGTTTTTTTGATAGTTGTATTATTAAAATCTATTCATTAGTACTATTTTTAGAGTACTGTCTCCATTTTTCTATACACGAAGCCATATCATCAGGAACTTCAGAATCAAAACTCATAAACTCCTTCGTTACAGGATGAACAAAACCTAATGTTTTTGCATGTAACGCTTGCCTTGGCAATAATTTAAATGCATTTTCTACAAACTGTTTGTACTTTGTAAACGTTGTCCCCTTTAAAATACGCTCACCACCATAACGTGCATCATTAAATAAGGTATGACCAATATGTTTCATGTGAACACGAATTTGGTGTGTACGACCAGTTTCTAGCTTACAAGAAATTAAAGTTACATAACCTAACCGCTCAATAACCTTATAGTGCGTTACAGCTTCTTTTCCACTTTCACCATCAGGAAAAACCGTCATTTGCAACCTGTTTGAAGGATGCCTACCCACATGACCTTCAACGGTACCACTATCTTCTTTTACATTACCCCAAACAAGTGCTAGGTATTCACGTTCACTAGTTTTATCAAAAAATTGTTTTGATAAATGAGTCATCGCTTCATCAGTCTTCGCTATCACTAATAAACCTGAGGTATCTTTATCAATTCTATGAACTAAACCAGGACGTTCATTTCTATTAACCGGTAAATCTTTTATGTGAAATAAAACGGCATTTATCAATGTACCTGTATAATTTCCATGTCCAGGATGCACTACCATTCCTGCCACTTTATTAACCACCAACAAAGCATCATCTTCATAAACAATGTCAATCGGAATATCTTCCGGAACTAGTAAATCTTCATGTGGCGGGTACTCAAACAACACACTTACCTCATCACCTGCTTTTACTTTATAATTTTGCTTTACCGCAACATTATTCACCCAAATATGACCTTCTTTGGCTGCTTTCTGTATTTTATTTCGAACTGCATTTTCAATAAAATTCATTAAAAACTTATCTACACGCAATGGTTCTTGCCCTTTTGAGGCAACAACTTTATGATGCTCAAAAAGATCATCTTTTTCTAAATCCGGACCCATTTCTTCTACCATATACTATTCGTCTTCTGACTCCGATTTTACTTGATTTGATTCACTTTCATTTCCATTACCGCAAATCAATTCTATTTTTGAAGTTTTAGGCAACTTATACCCTTCTTCAATATATTTACCTTTGTATTTAATACGGTACACCATATCTTTACCAAACTCATCAATATATGTCACACGTTGCACATCTAAACCAATTGCCCTTAATTTAGCCGTTGCATTTCTTCGTGTTACTTGAATTATTTTAGGTACAGACACCTTCTTATAACCTGATGGATTAACGGTTACATAAACTTTTCTATTTTCTTTTACCTTATTGCCTGCTGGAGGGTTTTGTTCAATAACTGAAAACCTAGGATAATCAGGGTTATAATTTGCAGAATCTAATACTTCATACCTTAAACTAGCCTCATCAACAACATCACGCATTTCTGTTACTGTTAATTTTGCTAAATCTGGCACTACAACAAATTCACCATGGTTTGTTGAACTATTCAACCACCTTAAAACAACAAATACAAATACCAGTATAACGGCTAATGCAATGCCTATTTGAATAAAGAAAACTTTACTTTTTAGAAAGTTTAAAAAATTTTTCATCGTGTATTATCTTATCTGGCAAATATAAGAAATGCCAAATTAGAAATGATTGCAATGAAAATAATTATTCTTTTGCATTAATTCTCAACTTGATTTCTTTACTTTGATATCATATTAATAAATTATTTACGTCATATAGTTTTACTGCATATGAAAAAGAATATTGCAATTATAATGGGAGGTTACTCCAGTGAATACAAAATATCACTAATAAGTGGGAGTGTTGTTTATAAGTTTATTGACAAAGAAAAATACAATACATATCGCATTCATATTTTTAAGGATAAATGGCTTTGTATAACTGAAGATGACAAAGAAATAATTGTAAATAAAAATGATTTCTCAATTGTTATAGCAAATGAGAAATTAACATTTGACTGTGTTTTTAATGCGATACATGGTACACCAGGTGAAGATGGCTTAATACAGTCGTATTTTGAATTATTAAATATCCCACAAACGTCATGTGGAGCTTACCAAGCTGCAATTACTTTTAATAAGAGAGACTTATTAAGTATTTTAAAACCTTACGGAATTAAATCGGCTCCTTCATATTACTTAAATTTAGGAGATACCGTTAATGAAGATGAAATTATTGAAACCGTAGGCTTGCCTTGTTTTGTAAAAGCAAATAAAGCAGGTAGTAGTTTCGGAATTTCAAAAGTGCATAAAAAAGAAGATTTAGCCACTGCTATTGACGTGGCTTACAAAGAAGATGATGAAATAATTATTGAAGGTTTTTTAGATGGTACTGAAGTATCTGTAGGCGTAATAACCTACAAAGGAGACGTTATCGTTCTACCAATTACTGAAATTGTTTCTGAAAATGATTTTTTTGACTACGAAGCCAAATACAATGGAAAATCTGAAGAAATAACACCTGCTAGAATTTCAAAAATTCAAGAACAAAATGTAACTGAGCTAGCCAAAAGAGCTTATAATGTTTTAAAAATGAAAGGCTTTTCTCGAAGTGAATTCATTTTTATTGGTGATGAGCCTTTTATGTTAGAAATGAATACAACTCCTGGTTTGACAGAAGAAAGTATTTTACCACAACAAGCAAAAATTGCTGGCATATCACTCTCTGAGCTTTTCGAAAATGCAATAACTGAAGCAATAAAGAACAATTAAGTATATTTACTCTAAATTTTAACTATGAGACGCGCTATTTTTCCAGGTTCATTTGACCCAGTTACTTTAGGTCATTATGACATTATCAATAGAGGTATAACACTTTTTGACGAATTAATTATTGCTATAGGTGTAAATTCAGACAAAAAATACATGTTCTCACTAGAAGACCGAAAGCAGTTTATAAAGGAGGCATTTATTGATGAACCTAAAATAAAGGTTTTAACTTATGAAGGTTTAACTGTAGATTTCTGTAAAAAAGTAAACGCTAATTTTATTTTAAGAGGCTTGAGAAATCCTGCAGATTTTGAGTTTGAAAAAGCAATCGCACACACTAATAGAAAATTATCAGAAATAGAAACTGTATTCTTATTAACTTCTTCTGGAAAATCATATATAAGCTCATCAATTGTTAGAGATGTTATAAAAAATGGTGGTGACGTGAGTGGCTTGGTTCCTGAATCTGTTCGTATACTTTAAAACATTTATTCGAAAGTCATTATTAATAGCACTCAAAACATTAATTCTTACAAATTTATTCCTACAAATAACAAAAACCGTTGCTAACACAACTATTTTAACCTTATTCACAACAAAGCCTGAATTTCTTCATAGCTACACACTACTTTAGTAAGAAATCAACTACAATTGTTGCGACGAAAAACCGAAAATAAAACCAAAAACTTAATAAAGCAGCTTCCGAAAGCTACTGCTTTTGTTGACTTAAACTTAGATATTGTTTATGTCTCAGATAGCTTATTATTAAAATTTGAATGCGAGGAGAAAATTCAAAATTCTTCTAGTATTTTAAAATTATTCCCACACTTGAGCAAAAAATGGAAGAAAGACTTTGATAACACACAGAAAGGCTTTGAAAACTTTCCAAAAACAAGCAAATATTTTAACAGCAATAATGAACTTAACTGGGTAGAATGGGAAATAACCTCATGGTTAAATGAATACAATGACGTAGTAGGATCTATAATACAATTAGAGGATGTCACAAAAAAAACTGAGTATTATCAAAAATTTAAAAAACTTGAAACTTTAGTTGAAGTTAAATCACAAACAGCAAAAATTGGAAGCTGGGAATATAATGCAACCACAGACGAACTAACATGGTCTAATATAACTAAGTTAATTCATGAAGTTTCTGAAGATTATATACCAAATGTTGATACTGCTATAAGTTTCTATAAAAAAGGGCCTTGCAGAGATAAAATTCTAAAATGTTTTGATAATGTTATCAAAAATGGGATTGCTTATGAAGAAAAATTACAACTAATAACCGCAAAAGGTAATAGTTTGTGGGTAAGAGTAGCAGGCACTCCTTTTTTTGAAAACAACAAATTTGTTGGCATAATGGGTTCTTTTCAAGATATTACTGAAGAAGTTTTGATCCCGCAAAAAACTAAAGAAAGCGAACAACTGTTAAGAACATTAATAGATAGCTTACCCTTAAACGTATATATTAAGGATTTAGAATCTAGAAAAACTTTAATTAATAAATCTGAAGCTGATTTTATAGGTCTTCCAATGCAACAAATAATTGGTAAAAATGATTTTGATTTATTCCCCCCCGAAATCGCACAAATACATAGGAATCAAGACCTTAAAGTAATTAACACTAAAGAACCAGTTTTAGGAATTGAAAATAGAAATGTAAAAAAAGATGGAACAGTAACACATTTTTTAAGTTCCAAAATTCCATTAATAAACGAACATAAAGAAGTAACATCAATTATAGGGTTTAGCTTAGACATAACCAATCTCAAAGAAAAAGAAAGTGAGTTAAAAAAGCTCTTCGAAATATCATCATTACAAAATAAGAAGCTTGTAAATTTCGCTCATATTATTTCTCATAACTTAAGATCTCACACTGCAAATTTCTCTATGCTATTAGGATTTTTGATTAGAGAAAAAAATGAAACCGAAAAAGCAAACTTAATTGATATGTTAATGACTGCTTCTGACAATTTATTAGAAACTTTAGATGACTTAAATAACGTTGTTGAAATTAATACCAACATAAGTTTAACTAATAAAAAGATAAATATTAATAGTGAGTTAAACACTATTCAAACAAAACTTAGTTCATTAATTAAAACAAAAAAAGCATTAATTAAAAATCATATTCCTAATTGCACCACAATAAATGGAACACCTGAATATGTAGAAAACATTTTGCTAAACGTACTCTCAAATGCTATAAAATTTTCAAAAACCGACAAAGAAAATATTATAGAGTTATATGCTGAAAAAACAAACCATTACACAGTAATAACAATTAAAGATTATGGTTTAGGAATCGACTTGATAAAAAACAAAGACAAGTTTTTTGGTATGTACAAAACCTTTCACCAAGTACCTAATTCTAATGGAGCAGGCCTATACATTTCAAAAAATCAAATTGAAGCTATGAATGGCAAATTTGAAGTAACCAGTGAAGAAAACGTAGGAACTACTTTTAAAATATATTTTAATGAGAATAATTAACGCCATAAATATCATAGATGATGATACAATCACTGTGTTCGGAATTAGGAAACTAATTACTACCGTTGCTGAGTGCAACGACATAAAAACCTACAACAATGGAAAATTAGCATTAAATAAATTAAGAGACATCATTGCTAATAATGAAACATTACCTGACATTATATTCCTAGATTTGAACATGCCTATTATGGACGGTTGGGAGTTTTTAGAAGAATTTATAGCATTACCGATTGAAAAGATTATAAAAATAAATATAGTAACCTCTTCAATTAACAAAGAAGATAGAGATAAGTCCGAATTATACAAATGTCGCACTCACCATTGCCTTTCATACAATACAAAACCACTAAATGTTGAGGAAATGAAAATAATGACAACCCCTTTATAATTAAAACCCTTATTTGATTATTTTTGAAGTCCAAACAATTACCAAAATATAATAAGACAGATTAGCTGATGGTTTATTCTTAATGCAATCTGCTTAATAAACTTCCGAAAAAATGAAATTTCTATATGCAATTCTCTTCACTTTCTTATTATTTGGTTGTGAATCTCAAACTGAAAGTGAAACTTCAATTCTGAAAACTCATTTTGAAAATTCTAACGGTACAGAGACTGCTACATACCAAGAAACAATAGATTTTTACATAAAATTAGCCAAAGAATATCCTGAAATAAATATTCAAACCATTGGAGATACAGATAGTGGCTTCCCGTTACACCTTGTGACTTACAATTTAGATGGCGACTTTAATTTTAAAAAAATTCAAGATTCTAAAACTACTATTCTAATTAATAATGGTATTCACCCAGGTGAAAGTGATGGTATTGATGCTACTATGCTATTATTTAGAGATTTAGCAACTGAAAAAAATAATTCTCCAGAAAATACTGTTATTGCAACCATACCTATTTATAATATTGGTGGCTCTTTAAACAGAAATTCAACCACCCGAGCCAACCAAAACGGACCAAAAGAATACGGTTTTAGAGGTAATGCAAACAATTACGACTTAAATCGCGACTTCATAAAATCAGACACTAAAAACTCAAAAACTTTTGCTTCAATTTTTCATTTGGTAAAACCCGATATTTTTATTGATAATCACGTAAGTAACGGTGCCGATTACCAATATACACTTACACATTTATTTACACAACACAACAAATTAGGTTTTGAATTGGGCAATTATTTGAATACAGAATTAATGCCTAAACTTGAAGAAGATTTAGCAAAAGACAATTGGGATATTACTCCTTACGTAAATGTTTTTAATAGAGTACCTGAGAGCGGATTTTCTCAATTTATGGATTCTCCAAGATATTCTTCAGGGTATACTACACTATGGAATACATTAGGTATGATGGTTGAAACTCATATGCTTAAACCTTATAAAACTAGAGTTGAAGGCACCTATGAGTTAATGGTTAAGATGATTTCTATTACTGAAAATGAAGGCCTAAAAATAAAAGAACTGAGAGAGAAATCACTGGAAGAATTAATGGTTTTAGAGGACTATCATATACAATGGAAAATTGACACTACGCAAACCACTACTTTAAACTTTAAAGGTTTTGAAGCTGACACATTAATTAGTGAAGTTACTGGCTTACCAAGACTTAAATATGATAAAAGTAGACCTTTTACAAAACCCGTCACGTATCAGAATTATTTTAAACCTAAGAAAACTATTAAAATACCAGATGCTTATATCATTAAAAAAAGCAATTACAAAGTAATTAACTTATTGCGTAAAAATTTCATTGAATTTACTAGCCTTAAAAAAGATACGCTTATAGAAGTAGAATCATATAAAATTAAAGATTACGACACTAAAAAAGGTAGTTATGAAGGTCATTATTTACATCAAAACACAACAGTAACGAGTACTGTTAAAAATGTACAATTTAAACAAGGAGATATTTACATCCCTACAAGGCAATCAGGCATTAGATATATTCTTGAAACTTTAGAACCTGAAGCGGTAGATTCATTTTTTAACTGGAATTTTTTCGATACTATTTTACAACAAAAAGAAGGCTTTTCTCCATATGTTTTTGAAGATGTTGCTATTGAAGTATTAAAAGAGAATAGTCTTTTAAGTGATGCTTTTCAGTACAAAAAATTGACAGATGAAAAATTTGCAAATGATTACTATGCGCAATTAGAATATATATTTCAACATTCTGAATATTATGAACCAGCACATTTGCAATATCCTGTTTATAGAGTCTTGAAAGATTTTAAATTGGAGGTAGACTAATCGTCAAACAAAATTTTAATATTAGTGTAAGAGTTTTTTAAAGCTTTGGCAATTTTGTTAGGCCCTTTCCATTTAACTTTTTCAATACCTTCATTAATTTGACCAACTAATTCCCCTGTATAAGAAGTTTTCATTGCATACCAATGTACTTCTTTAAGTTTATAAACACCGTTACGTTTAAAAACGTGATAGGTAGTTTTTAAAAAGTTCTCTATTTTAAGACCTTTTACACCTGTTTCCTCTTCAACCTCTCTAATCGCACAATGTTCGATAGTTTCTCCTTTATCTAACTTACCCTTAGGCAGATCCCACTTATCATTTCTATAAATAAAAAGTACTTTACCTTCTTTATTTGTTACAACACCTCCTGCTGCAACTACTAAAGGAATTTTTTTAGTGAATTTATTTAAAATCTCTTCACCATTCGGGTGATAAATGTAGGCAACACCCTTTTTATTCGCAGAAAGTAAAACTATTGCATCATTAATTGATTTTTCATTCAATGAAAAATATTTATTATTAGCAATATCCGACAGTTTATTTGTTAAAATCAACTGAGCCTCATTCACAAAAACTTTATACATTTGCATTATGGTTTTAAACAAAGACACCGCTAAAAAAACAGCAGAACTTCTATTGCAAATTAATGCAATAAAGTTGAATCCTGAAAATCCTTTTTCATGGGCATCAGGTTGGAAATCTCCAATATATTGTGATAATCGAATAATTTTATCGTATCCACCAATTAGAAACTATGTTCGTGAAGAAATAGCGAAGCAAGTTGAAGAGCTTTATGGCAAACCAGACGTTATTGCAGGCGTCGCTACTGGAGCAATTGGTATTGGTATGTTAGTTGCAGATTATTTAGGCTTGCCTTTTATCTACGTTCGTCCAGAAGCAAAATCTCATGGAAGACAAAATCAAATTGAAGGAACTTTAGAGGATGGCCAAACCGTAGTTGTTATTGAAGATTTAATAAGTACAGGAAAAAGTAGTCTTAATGCTGTAAAAGCATTAGAAGCTTCTGGTGCAAAAATTAAAGGCATGGTAGCTATTTTTACTTATGGTTTTGATGTTGCTACAGAAAACTTTAAAGAAAATAACATTGAGCTTCATACATTAAGTGATTATGAAAACTTAGTGGAGCGAGCTTCTGAAACAAACTATATTAAAGAAGAACAATTTAAAACATTGTTAGAATGGAAAAAAAATCCATCACAATGGAAACAATAATACTTATGTTATGCATATAGAAACTCCTAAAAAAACAATACAAAAAAGCAGTAAAGAGGTTTACGACTTTTTATTAGACATTAAAAATTTTGAACACCTAATGCCTGAAAACATTAGTAAATTTGAAGTTTTAAATGAAGAGCGATTCCTTTTTGCTTTAAAAGGGATGCCAGAAATAGTCTTACAATTAAAAGAATCAACACCAACAAGTAAAGTTGTTTTAGGTGCTGCAAGCGACAAACTACCATTTACACTTACTGCCAATATTGATGAAATTAGTGCAAATGAATCTGAAGTTGTTTTAAATTTTGAAGGTGAATTTAATGCAATGATGGCAATGATGATTAAAAGTCCTATCACAAATTTTATGGGTACTTTATCTGATAATTTAGCAAAAGTTTAAACCTTACTAACAAAATAGATTTCAAAGTTTCTGATTTTAAAAGATCAGAAACTTTTTTAGTATAATAACTTTACTTCTTTTAACCCAAACTCTATTATAATTTCGTCTTCAATTTCAACTAACAATTTACCTTCTTTTGATATTCCTCTTATAATACCAGTAAACATTTGTTCATTTTCTGATTTAAAAGTTGATGGCTTATCCTTTCTAAACAACGTTTTTAAATATAACTCTTTTAATTCTTCTACTTTATTTTCTGATAGTTTCAAAAAACTCTTTTTAAGATTCTTAACCAAATTCAATAAAACTTCATCTAAATCAAACTGCTTCCCAGTAAGCAATTTTAAAGACGATACATAAGGTAAATTATTAAAAGATAATTGATTTACATTTAAACCAATACCTATAATGCTAGATTGAATTTTTTTTCCAGAAAGTATATTTTCTATTAATACGCCACATATTTTATTATTTCCTGACAAAATGTCGTTAGGCCATTTAACCTTTAAATCAGGTATTTGCATGCTATTTAATGTATCATAAACAGCTAATGAAACACAAATGTTTAATAAAAATTGATCTTCTATATTAAAATTTGTTATTTTCTTCAACGTACTGAAAGTAAGATTTTTACCTTCTTCGGAAACCCAAGTAGTACCCATTTGACCACGTCCTTGAATCTGATTTTCAGCTACAACCACAGTAAAATCTGTAAGCTTACGCTCTAACATCATACTTTTCAAGTAACTGTTTGTTGAGTCTATGGCACTAAGTTTGATTATTTGCATATGTTAACTATTCTGTAAAACTTAAATCTTATTACACAAAACAATAGTTAAAAAAACAAAAAAATAATAACTTTGTGCAAATTAAATTTTTTGAATGCAAAAAAAGCAAACTAGCGTAGATGAACTCATAAGTTTTATTCTAGAAGGAATAGAAGAAGTTAAAGGGAATAATATTAATTTACTTGACCTAAGAGAAATTGAAAATACAGTTTGCGACTATTTCATTATCTGTAACGGTACTTCAAACACACATGTAAATGCAATTGTTGGTTCAATCCAAAAAACAGTTAGCAAAAACATTCAAGACAAACCTTGGCATGTAGAGGGTTCAGATAACTCTGAATGGATTTTGATGGATTATGTTAACGTTGTTGTTCATGTTTTTCAAAAACAAGTTAGAGAGTTTTACGACATTGAAGGACTGTGGGGTGACGCAAAAGTTACTGTAATTGAAAATAGTTTATAATTAGAAAAAAACAAGAATGGCAAAAGAGAATAATTCAGGTCAAAAGAAACCTAAGTTTAATACTTGGTGGATTTATGGTATTATAGCAGTACTAATAATCGGTTTTCAATTACTAAACAGTGCAAATATTGCAAGTGTAAATAAAACCACAACATCTGATCTACAAGATTACTTAAGAAACGGTGATGTTTCTAAAGTATTAATTGTTACAAATACGAGGCAAGCTAAAGTTTTTTTAACAAAAGAAGCATTAGCTAAAGATGATCATAAAGATGTTTCAGCAAAACCGTTTGGTTTAACAACTGCTGAATCACCACAATATGTTTTAGATTATGGTGATCCTCAAAATTTTGAAAATGATATTAAAAATACAATCGCTGAAAATAATTTAGACACTGTTGTTGATTATACAACTGAGTCTAACATCTTCGGAGATATTTTATTAAGCGTTTTACCATTTGTTTTAATTATTGGTATTTGGATATACTTAATGAGAAGAATGTCTGGCGGTGGTGGCGCTGGTGGTGGAGGTCAAATCTTCAACATCGGAAAATCTAAAGCTAAATTATTTGATGAAAAAACAGACACTAGAACTTCTTTTAAAGATGTTGCCGGTTTAGAAGGTGCAAAAGAAGAGGTTGAAGAAATAGTTGAGTTTTTAAGAAACCCAGAAAAATATACATCATTAGGTGGTAAAATACCTAAAGGAGCTTTACTAGTAGGACCCCCTGGTACTGGTAAAACATTATTAGCTAAAGCCGTTGCTGGTGAAGCTAAAGTTCCTTTCTTTTCTCTTTCAGGTTCTGATTTTGTTGAAATGTTTGTTGGTGTTGGTGCATCAAGAGTTCGTGACCTATTTAAGCAAGCGAAAGATAAATCTCCTGCCATTATATTTATTGATGAAATTGATGCTATTGGTAGAGCTAGAGGTAAAAACAACATGACAGGTTCTAATGATGAACGTGAAAACACATTAAACCAATTATTAACAGAAATGGATGGTTTTGGCACAAATACTAATGTAATTGTATTAGCTGCAACCAACAGAGCTGATGTATTGGATAAAGCCTTAATGAGAGCTGGTCGTTTTGATAGACAGATTTATGTTGACTTACCAGATATTAGAGAACGAAAAGAAATTTTTGAAGTTCATTTAAAGCCTATTAAGACTTCTGAAACTTTAGATTTAGATTTCTTAGCAAAACAAACTCCAGGTTTCTCTGGCGCTGATATTGCAAACGTTTGTAATGAAGCTGCACTTATTGCTGCTCGTAAAGAGAAAAAAGCTGTTTCTAAACAAGATTTCCTAGATGCTGTTGATAGAATAGTTGGTGGTCTTGAAAAGAAAAATAAAATTATCACTAAAGGTGAAAAAGAAACAATTGCATTCCACGAAGCTGGTCATGCAACTGTTAGTTGGATGCTAGAACATGCCGCTCCTTTAGTTAAAGTTACTATTGTACCAAGAGGTCAATCATTAGGTGCCGCATGGTATTTACCTGAAGAAAGATTAATTGTTCGTCCTGATCAAATGAAAGACGAGATGTGTGCAACATTAGGTGGTAGAGCCGCTGAAAAAGTAATTTTTAATAAAATTTCTACAGGTGCATTAAGTGATTTAGAAAAGGTAACTAAGCAAGCAAAAGCGATGGTAACCATTTACGGACTCAATGATAAAATAGGAAACATTACTTATTACGATTCTTCAGGTCAAGATTCATACGGTTTCTCTAAGCCTTATAGCGAAGAAACTGCTCAAACAATTGACAAAGAAATTTCTATATTAATTGAAGAACAATACCAACGTGCTATTGAACTTCTTGAAAATAACAAAGATAAACTTACAACATTAGCTGAAAGACTATTAGAGAAAGAGGTTATTTTTAAAGATGATTTAGAAAAGATATTTGGCAAAAGAATGTTTGATAAAGATCTTGCTGAAGAAGCTAAATTATTAGAAGAAAAAAATATTTCTTCTACTGATGCAACATCAGGTTCTGAGAATATTTAATAATTACAATAATTCATATTACGCTTTCGTTTATTTTAAATGAAAGCGTAATTTTAGTTTAAAAAATAAATGGGTCTATTCAGCAAACTCTTTGGAGGAGGTAAGAAAAAGGTTTCGAAAGAAATTACTGAAGAAAGAGGTATGCATATGCCCGACCTTGATATTCCTGTGGATGAAAAATTCACCATTAATTTCAAGAGAAATGGTGGTAAATTTATTTATTGTGACGGTTACAATGATGTTAACCAAGCAATAAAAAATATTATTGAAGAGAATAATTGGAAAAACACTCCATTTTTCTCAATGGATAACAGACTAGAAAGTAAATTTTCTAAGCTTAATATTTCATTTACAGATAAGCCTAACAATAGTGAAGTTTTCTTTTCTACTTGTGAACACTTAGTTGCTCAAAATGGCTCAATATTAATCTGCTCTAACCAATTGCAAGATAGAAAGCTTAATGATTTACCATCAAACTTTATTGTTTTTGCTACAACAAGTCAACTTGTAAATTCTATCGGAGAAGGATTAAAAATAATTAAGAAAAAACATCAAAACAGCATCCCTACTAACATTACTACAATAGAACATTTTCAAACCATAAGAGAAGGCCAAGACAACTTTTTAACCTATGGAAGTAGCTCTAAAAATTTATACCTTATACTTTTAGAGGATTTGTAGTATGAAAGAAATTTACAGAAGATTATTAACCGGAATCGTATATGTAGTTATACTATTAGCTGCTATATTTTTAAGCTCTGATGCGTTTGACTTTTTATTTATGGCATTTGGTTTAGCTTGTTTATTTGAGTTTAAAAGAATGACAAAGCTAAAAGGTTATTACATTTTTACAGGGTATTTAGCTTTATGGTGGGCATTCATTTATTTTATAAATGATTTTGCATACGGACAAAGCATTATTAATGTTTTAATGTTTTTAACAATAACCATAAACATTACATTGCTCTTTTATCTATTTTCTAAAAAAGAAAAAATATTTACTGTTGTTCAAAAATTTATTGTTGGACTATTTTATATAGGTGGCGGTTGTATTTTCTTAACAATGATACCTTATAGAGATAATGATTTTGCCAAACTTCTTATCATGGGAATATTCATTTTAATATGGGTAAATGATTCCTTTGCTTATCTTGTTGGCAAATCAATTGGTAAAACGAAATTATTTTCATCAGTTTCACCAAAAAAAACATGGGAAGGTACCATTGGTGGATTAGTTTTTGCTTTATTTGCAGCATATATAATGGCCAAGTTTGAAACTCATATAAGTTTAATTCAATGGCTCATTTTAGCTGTTGTAATTGTAGTATCAGGAAACCTTGGTGATCTTTTAGAATCAAAATTTAAAAGAGCCGCAGGCATAAAAGATAGTGGCGCAATATTACCAGGACATGGTGGTATGCTAGATCGTTTAGATAGTTTAATTTTCGCAGCACCGTTTGCTTATTTAACTTTAAATATTTTTACTCATGTTTCATAAAGAAGGACAAAAAATTATTTTAATTACTTTTTTGTTAGTTGCAATAGCAGTAATAGCCGCTAATTTTTATATTGATATTTATTGGTTAAGATTACTAATACAAGTTACTGCTCTTTTATTTTTAATAATTGTATTACAGTTTTTTAGAAACCCTAAAAGAAAGGTAGTAAAAACCTTTGATGACATTTTAGCCCCTGTCGATGGCAAGGTTGTGGTTATTGAAGAAGTTGAAGAAAAAGAATATTTCAAAGGAAAAAGAATTCAAGTATCTATTTTCATGTCACCTATAAATGTGCATGTAACAAGATACCCTGCTAGTGGTGAAATTGTATACTCAAAATACCACCCAGGAAAATATTTAGTTGCTTGGCATCCTAAAGCAAGTGAAGAAAACGAAAGAACAACTATAGTTGTAAAAACGCCTAAATTTGGTGAAATACTTTACAGACAAATAGCTGGTGCATTAGCAAAACGTATTGTCAATTATGCTAAAGTTGGAGATAGCGCTCACCAAGGTGAAGATGCTGGCTTTATTAAATTTGGTTCAAGAGTAGATTTGTTCTTACCTTTAGATGTAGCCATTACCGTAAAATTAAATCAAAAAGTAACAGGAGCTAAAACTTGCATCGCAAGCCTTATACAGCATGAAGAATAAAAAACTGCAAACAGAATTTTTAAATGCAGTGAGCTATGTAAACGATTATAATGATCCTTTACCAGCTGACTTTCTTTTAAACCTATACGCTTACTACAAGATTGCAAGTAAAAACTCGGAATCTCCTGGTAGTAAAACACCCCTTATTAATGCTTTTAAAGCAAACGCATTAATACAGGTTAAAAATATGACACCCGAAGAAGCCATGGAAAAATATATTGAAATGGTAAATGATATAAAGAACAAATAAAAAGAGGAACTCAAAATTGAGTTCCTCTTTTTATTCTTCTAAAACTTATCTACCAATCAATGGGCCTGTAATCTTTTAAAAACTTACCACACCAATGTTTACCAGTGTTTATACCATCAATTAAAGGATCTAAAACTCGTGCCGCACCATCAACAATATCTAATGGTGGTTGAAAGTCATGTACCTCTACTTTCTTTTTTGACAGTTCAGCAGGGTCTTCATCAGTAACCCAACCTGTATCAACAGCATTCATATATACACCATCCTTAGCAAAATCTAATGCAGAGGTATGTGTCATCATATTTAAAGCCGCTTTTGCCATATTGGTATGCGGATGTCTATCTTCCTTAAAAAAACGGTGAAATTTACCCTCCATAGCTGAAACATTTATAATATGTTTTTGACCTGTATTTTCTTTACGCATTAATTTTGATAGTCGGTTACACAGTACAAATGGAGCAACAGCATTTACCAATTGTACTTCTATCATTTCAGGTGTTTCTATTTCACCTAATTTAAGTCTCCAACTATTTGTTTTACGTAAATCGACTTGTTGTAAATCTGCATCTAATTCTCCCTCAGGAAAAACCTCAGCAGTAGCTAATGAATTATCAAAACTATAAGGTATTTGTGATAGTTTGGCCGATGCTCTGATTCCAATTCCTGGTTCTGGAGCATGCCAAGTGACTGGCAATGTATTATTTTGCTGACTAGATGTATTTTTACCTAACGCATTCAATTCATTTAAACAGAATAAATGATCAGACAATACCTCTTTAGCTGATTTTGGCAATTGATCAACAGACATCTCTTCATTAGACATTAAATGTTGATAGAAACCTGCTGGTCTACGAACTGTCTGCGCTGCATTATTAATTAAAATATCTAAACGATCATATTGTTGCTCTATAAAATTGCAGAAAATTTCTACGCTAGGAATATGTCTTAAATCTAAACCATGAATTTTTAATCGGTGCCCCCATTTTGAAAAATCATCTTCTTTAGCAAATCGCAAAGCAGAATCAACTGGGAATCTTGTTGTAGCAACAACTGTAGCTCCTGCTCTCAATAAAATTAATGTAATATGATATCCAATTTTCAAACGAGAACCTGTCACTATAGCGACCTGATCGGTTAAATCTGCAGTTTGAAAACGTTTTGCATAATTAAAGTCACCACATTCTTGACACATAGTATCATAAAAATGATGCAACTTTGTATAAACTGTTTTACATACATAACAGTTTCGAGGTGATTCTAATTCTTTTTCTTCAAGTGAATTAAGTTTAGGTGCATCTAAAAGAATTGGAGCTTTAAATACTACTGATTCACGCGCACTACGAATACCTGTTTCTTTACGAGCATGTTTATCACGCTCAATCATTTTACGTTTTGTTGCTTTGGCAGCATCTTTCTTACGCTGTCTAAATTCATGACGATTGGGTCTTGAAATTAAACCTGCTCCTTTTAAAAGCGCTACTCTTTTATCTTCGGATAGTTCTAAAATTTGATGTGCATTTTCTCCTAACCTATCTAAAATAGCAATACATATATCTACATCTTCAATACTAACAGGATCAAAGACCTTCTTCCCTATTTTTTTTGACGTTTCAGAATTATCCATACAATCAAATATCTCTTTGTTTTGAACTGCACAAATGTACTGCTAAATTATATAATGTATTATGGAATAAAAAAACTCCATTAACTTTTAAAACTAATGGAGCTCTGTAAATTATTTTGATAAACTACATTCTCGATAAATAAATGAACAATTTTATCACAATTAAAATTATACCTAAAATACCCCACCCTGAAATTCCTCCAGACTCTTCTTGCGGAACAGATTGTGTTGCGTAAGATTTAGCAGCTATTTTAGAGGCTTCTTTAGGATCGATAATAAAATCATTACATTTTGAAATAAAATCTGGCTTTCTTTGACTCAACGAGCAAATTATACCTGTATTATGATCAAAAGTTCTTTTGTCACATTTTTTACAATAAGCTAAACGTTCTTGTATATCCATAATAATAAGATTTGATTGGTAAAAAACAAACGCAAAAACCTATTATATAGTATATTAAAATTAATATAATCAATTAATGGACTTTAGTCTCTAATACTTTCTTACCTTCTAAATAACCAATCATTACATCACCAGAATTAACTTTACCTACTCCTTTAGGTGGTGTTCCTGTTAATAAAATATCACCGGGATTTAAAGTCATTATTGAAGACACATACACAATAAAATCAGCCAAACTTGTAATCATCAAAGAGCTATTTCCTTTTTGCATTTCAACTCCATTAATTTCATAAGAGAAATTAATATCATTTAAATCTGCAAAATCAGTAATAGGAAAAAATGGTGCAATTGGTGTAGCGCCATCAAAACCCTTAGCCAAAGCCCAAGGACCTTTATTCCCCTCCCTACTCGCTTTTAAAACATCTTTAGCTGTTAAATCATTAGAAAGTGTTATTGCATCAACAAAGCTCACTGCATTTTCTTTAGTAGCATTTTTACATGTTTTTCCAATTCTAAAAGCCAATTCTGCCTCATACCACACCTCATCAGAAAAGGCGGGAAGTTCTAAATCTTCATTATTTTCTAAAAGTGTTGTATCTGGTTTAGTAAATACAATTGGCGTTACTGCCTCTTTTGGCATTTCACTCAATTCATTTACGTAGTTTTTACCTACTGCTATAATTTTCATTTGGTCGTTATTTATTAGTTTTTATTTTAAACTCGCTAAACTTTTTTCTAATGTTTCAATCTTAGCTTCAGCATCTGCTTGTTTTTTATACTCAATAGCAATCACTTTTTCTGGCGCATTACTAACAAAACGCTCATTAGATAATTTCTTTCGAACAGACACTAAGAAGCCTTTGGTGTATTTTAATTCTTCTTCAATTTTTTTAATTTCAGCTTCAACGTCAATAGCTCCACTAATAGGAATAAAATACTCATTACTTTTTACTCTAAAAGTAAGCGCACCTTCTACTGCTTCATTAACATAATAAATACCAGAAACATTCGTAAGTTTTTTTATAATTACATCCCAATTTTTAGTAACATTACCGTCATTTAAAACAGATAGCTCTAAATATTCTTTCATTGGAATATTCTTTTGCTTTCTAATGGTACGAACACCAGCAATAACTTCAGATGCAAAATCAAACTCTGAAATTAATTGTTCATTAACTTTTTCTTGAACTGGCCATTTCGCTACCACAAGTGCTTCTTCAGGCGTACGCTCTGTAATATGTTGCCATATTTCTTCCGTTAGGAAAGGCATAAATGGGTGCAACAATTTTAAGTTATTTTCAAAAACTGCAATTACAGCTTCAAAAGTAGTTTTATCAATTGGTTGTTGGTAAGCTGGTTTTACAATTTCTAACAACCAAGAACTATAATCATCCCAAACTAATTTATAAATTGCCATTAAGGCATCAGAAATACGATATTTACTAAAATGATCTTCTATTTCTAAAAGAGTTTTGTTGAATTTAGCATTATACCATTCTAATCCTAATTTAGATGCTTCTGGTTGTGGTAAATCTGCTACTTCCCAACCTTGTACTAAACGGAAACCGTTCCAAATTTTATTAGCAAAATTTTTACCTTGTTGACAAAGTGCTTCGTCAAACATTAAATCATTACCTGCAGCAGCACTTAATAACAAACCTACACGAACACCATCTGCTCCGTATTCATTAATTAAACCTAAAGCATCAGGTGAATTACCAAGCGATTTAGACATTTTTCTACGTTGCTTATCACGAACTAATCCAGTTAAATAAACATTTTCAAAAGGTCTCTTATCTTTATACTCATAACCTGCAACAATCATACGCGCTACCCAGAAAAATAAAATATCTGGCCCCGTAACTAAATCATTTGTTGGGTAATAATATTCTATCTCTTTATTATCTGGTTCTAGAATTCCATTAAAAACACTGATTGGCCACAACCATGATGAGAACCAAGTATCTAATGCATCATCATCTTGTTTTAAGTCTGAAATTTTTAAATCTGCCTTACCTGTTTTCTTAATTGCTTTCTTTAAAGCTTCATCTTTGGTTTCGGCAACAACAAAATCCTCTGCTCCTTCTCCATAGTAATATGCAGGTATTTGTTGTCCCCACCATAATTGACGAGAAATATTCCAATCACGAACATTTTCCATCCAATGACGGTATGTATTTTCAAACTTTTTAGGAAACAACTTTACATCTTGAGTTTCAAGCACCGCTTTTATTGCTGGCTCAGCAAGCTGTTCCATTTTTAAGAACCACTGATCTGACAATCTTGGTTCAATAACCGCCTTAGTTCTTTCAGATGTTCCTACCTTATTTAAGTGTGTTTCTGTCTTAACTAAAAAGCCTTTTTCTTCTAATTCTTTTGAGATTTCTTTACGAACTACAAAACGATCTTTACCTTCATAATGTAAACCGTGATGATTTAAAGTCGCATTGGCGTTGAAAATATCAATAACTTCTAAATTATGCTTCTCACCTAAGGCCTTATCATTTATATCATGAGCTGGAGTTACTTTTAAACAACCAGTACCAAATTCAAGATCAACATACTCATCTTCTATAATAGGAATAACTCGACCACTTAATGGCACAATAGCTTTTTTCCCTTTCAAATGCACGTAACGTTCATCTGTTGGGTTAATACAAATTGCGGTATCACCTAAAATAGTTTCAGGTCTTGTAGTTGCAATAGTAACTTTTTCCGTTGAACCTTCAATTTGATATTCTAAATAATAAAGTAGCCCCTGCTTTTCTTCATGAATAACTTCTTCATCAGAAAGAGTTGTTTGTGCTTCAGGATCCCAGTTCACCATTCTAAAACCACGATAAATCAATCCTTTTTCATACAAATCAACAAAAACCTTAATTACAGAAGCAGACATATCATCATCTAATGTAAATTTGGTTCTATCCCAATCACACGAACAACCCAATTTTTTTAGTTGATCAAGGATTACACCTCCATATTCATCAGTCCAATCCCAAGCGTGCTTTAAAAATTCTTCACGAGTTAAATCGGCTTTATCAATTCCTTGCTCTTTTAATTTTGCAACAACTTTTGCTTCTGTAGCAATAGATGCGTGATCTGTACCAGGTACCCAACAAGCATTTTTACCCATTAATCGGGCTCTTCTTATCAATACATCTTGAATTGTATTGTTTAGCATATGCCCCATGTGCAACACACCAGTAACGTTTGGCGGCGGAATTACAATAGTATAAGGCTCTCTTTCATCAGGAGTTGAATGAAAATAACCATTTCTCATCCAGTAATCATACCATTTATTCTCTACTTCATGAGATTCATATTTTGACGCTATTTCCATATTTTTTTTGGTACAGTTTTTGTTTTATTAAATAATGTATCTTCTATTTAGATGCACTGAAATGTTAAAAAAACAATTTCAGCCTAGTAGAAATACGAAACAAAAATAAGTAACGTTATTTGATAACAAAAGAATTTTAAGGTTCATATTAATTTTGTTAATTTTGAGCCAAACCCAAAACAAAAAATATTATGAAAAAAATAGTACTAGTTTTAGTTATTGGACTATTAGGTATTACTTTAAATGCCCAATCAGCCAAAATCGATTTTAAAAGTGATACTGTTGATTACGGTGTAATTGAAAAAGGTGATGATGGTGTTAGAGTATTTAAATTTACAAACACTGGTGATGCACCATTAATAATTAGCAAAGTAAGTTCTAGCTGTGGATGTACAATCCCTAAAAAACCTACTGACCCAATTTTACCAGGTAAAGTTGGTGAAATTCAAGTAAAATACGACACTAAAAGAGTTGGACCAATTAGAAAAGCGGTAACGGTAATATCAAATGCCGAGACACCAACGGTTGTTTTAAAAATAAAAGGAGAAGTTAAGGCTCCATCAGGAAAATAAGACAATAATAATTACATATACTAAAAGCCCTAACAAATGTTAGGGCTTTTTTTTATAACATTTTTTACAATTTACACGAATAAAATTATTACATTCTAAGTTGTTTACTTAGAGGTAATTTATTTTTTTTACTAAAAATTTTTTCCTCATGCCCGCAATATCAAACAAAGGCCTATCAATGCCAGAATCTCCAATACGTAAATTGGTTCCTTTTGCTGATAATGCAAAACAAAAAGGCATTAATGTAATTCATTTAAATATTGGTCAGCCAGATATAAAAACACCACAAGTTGCTCTTGATGCTGTAAAAAATAACGATATCTCCATATTAAGTTATGCCAAAACAGAAGGCTCTTATAATTATAGAGAAAAATTAGCACATTATTACCTAAAAAATAACATTACTATTAATGCTGATGATATACTTGTAACAACGGGTGCATCAGAAGCATTGTCATTTGTTATAGGCAGTATTGCTGATCAATATGATGAGATAATAATACCCGAACCATTTTACGCAAATTATAATAGTTTTTCTACTGCTTTTGGTGTTACTGTTATACCTATTGTTTCAAAAATTGAAACTGGTTTTGCTTTACCATCAATCATAGAATTTGAAAAAGCTATTACTAAAAAGACTAAAGCAATTTTAATTTGTAACCCAAATAACCCAACGGGTTATCTGTATAGTAAAAAAGAAATTAAGCAATTAGCACATTTGGTAAAAAAACACGATCTTTTTTTAATAGTCGATGAGGTTTATCGTGAATTTATATACGATGGTAAGGAACATTATTCTGTTTTAAAAGAAAGTAATTTAGAAGAAAACGCAATTGTTATAGATTCTGTTTCGAAAAGATATAGTATGTGCGGTGCTAGAATTGGTTGTGTAATTACCAAAAATCAAATTTTAAGAAATACCATTCTTAAATTCATGCAAGCAAGACTATCACCACCTACATATGCTTTAATAGCTAGCGAAGCTGCTTTAGATACTCCACAAAGCTATTTTGATGATGTAATTGAAGAGTACGCGAGTAGAAGAAATATTTTAATTACAGAATTAAATAAAATTAATGAAGTAACAGTCGTTAACCCACAAGGAGCATTTTATTGCATTGTAAGCCTACCTATCAAAAATTCTGATACCTTTGCTCAGTGGTTACTTGAAAATTATAGCCTTGAAAACGAAACAATCATGGTTGCTCCGGCAGGAGGTTTTTACGCCACAGAAAATCTAGGAAATAATCAAATACGTATTGCCTACGTTTTAGAAAAAGAAATACTTAAAAGAGCTGTTCGTATTTTACGTGAAGCCTTAAACACATACATTCTTAATGAACATTCAAAAGAATATATCCTTAAAGAAATATAATACTTTTGGCATTGATGTAACAGCAAAATATTTTTGCGAAATTACATCTCTTCATGATTTATCAGAAGTATTACAGCTAGAAGAATATCCAAATATATTTGTAATTAGTGGTGGTAGTAATATGTTACTTACTAATAATATTGACGCTCTAGTATTGCATATTAATATAAAAGGAATCACTATAATATCTGAGACTAATGACACTGTTACCGTTAAAGTAATGGCCGGTGAAAATTGGCATCAGTTTGTATTATGGTCCTTAGACAATAATTTTGGCGGCATTGAAAACATGTCTTTAATACCTGGCAACGTTGGCACTTCTCCTATTCAAAATATAGGTGCTTATGGTGTAGAGCTTAAAGATGTATTCTTTTCATGCGAAGCTGTAAATATTAAAACTCAAATCACTAAAACGTTTAGCAAAAGCGAATGTAATTTTGGTTATAGAGAATCTTTCTTTAAGCGAGAAGGAAAAGACAAATTTATAATTACATCCGTAAACATTAAGCTTACAAAAAGCAATCATACGTTAAACACATCATACGGTACAATTGATACTGAGTTAGCTAAAAACGGAATTACAAACCCAACAATTAAAGATATTTCTAATGCTGTAATTACAATTAGGAAAAGTAAATTACCCGACCCTAACGAAATTGGTAACAGTGGTAGTTTTTTTAAAAACCCAATTTTAAATCTTAAAGAATTTAGTTCGTTTATTGAAAAAAACCCGAAAGCACCATATTATAAAATGTCTGAAGACGAGTATAAAGTGCCTGCTGGCTGGCTAATTGAACAATGTGGCTTTAAAGGAAAACGTTTTGGCGATGCTGGAGTTCATGACAAACAAGCGCTCGTATTAGTTAACTATGGAGACGCATCTGGAAAAGATATTATACATTTGGCACAACAAATTATTAACGAAGTAGATAAAAAATTTGAAATCTGTATTTTTCCAGAAGTAAATATTATATAAAAAAATAACCCCGATATCGAAATATCGGGGTTATACCAAACCAAACTAACCAAAATAAAGTATACGATAACCAGTCGTACACTTATTCTATTATTGTAACAATCAATTTTATAAATTTGCGTTACATTATTAATTACGTAGAAAAAGTATTTTTAGATTTTTTAAACATGATATTTTTCTAACTAAAATTTTACATGAGTACATTATTAGAAAATCATATTGTTGAACTTCTGCAAGAAAGAAATGAAAAAGCCATTTCTCTTTTATATGAAAACTACAGTGACACCCTTTATGGTGTAGCGTTTAAAGTAGTAAAAGATGAGGCCATTGCCCAAGATGTTTTACAAGAGAGTTTTGTTAAAATCTGGAAAAAAGCAGACACTTACGACCCTAAAAAAGCAAAGTTATTTACTTGGCTTTTTAGAATCACCAGAAACACAGCTATAGATAAGCTTAGAAGCGCAAAGAAGAAAACTGAAAAAGAGATCCAAATTGATGTTTCTGACGTATATAAATTAGGAATTGACGGAGTTGATCCTGATTGCATTGACATGAAAGAGAACCTTGACAAAATAGATTTAAAGTACAAAACTGTACTTGAAGCTTTATTTTTTGAGGGAATGACACAACAGGAAGCAAGTGATGAACTTGATATTCCGTTAGGAACAATAAAATCTAGATTAAAAATTGGTTTAAGAGAATTACGTAAAATTTATGTTGAGCCAATTATTCTATTAATACTAATACACCTAATATCATAACGTTATGAAAGATAAAATAAAAGATTTTTTAGACACAGATCTTCTTGAAAAATACTTATTAGGTACTACTACAGAATTAGAAAAGCACAAAGTAGAGCGTTACATTGCTATGTACCCAGAAGTAAGAAAAACGTATAACGAACTTCAAGACAACTTAGAAGAGTTTGCTAAAATATACGCTTTAAAAACTCCTGAAGGATTAAAAGAGAAGATTACAAATACAGTAAAAGCTCAAAGCAAAACTAAACGCAAATTTATAAACTATGCTATTGCAGCAAGTGTTGTAACTTTTATATCCATCACCGCTTCTTATTTTTTCTATAATGAAAATCAAAATTTACAAGAAGAAAACACTGTTGTTACTAATCAAATCAAGCTTTTAGAAGCTGACATGAAACAAAGATTAGAAGATGTTCGAAATCAATTTATTGTTTTGAACAATCCTCAAACAAAAAAATACAATGTAAGGGGTAACAAAAGAGGAAAAGATCTAAAGGCTGTGGCTTATGTGAACCCTGTAAAAAAGCTTTCTTACATCAATTTACAAAACATGCCTCATCTTGAAGAGGGTGAATGTTTACAAATGTGGGCTGAAGTAAATGGTGAAATGATTAATCTTGGTATTCTTAGAGACTCAGGCGATAAAGATAATTTATTAGCCTTGCCTTATGCTAAAAATGCTGTTGGCTATATTACAATTGAACCTAAAGGAGGTAATGAAACCCCTACAGTTGATAATATTGTAGCAAACATTAGCATTAATTAACTTCTATTTAGAATTGCGAAACGCCCATAAAATTAAATATTTTGTACCTTTGTAAAAATATTTTACTATGAAATTGGTACTATTAACAATTGGGTTACTTGCACTTGCTTTTGCAGGAATAGCAATTAAAATTTGGTCTAAAAAAGATGGTAAGTTTGCTGGCACATGTGCTAGCCAAAGTCCGTTCTTAAACCAAGGTGGCGAAGCTTGTGGTTTTTGCGGTAAATTACCAGAAGAACAAGACTGCAAAAAAGATAACACAACTGCTTAATACCTCATGATTTTATAGTTTTAAACATCAAATTTGGAAAAAACCAAAGATAACAATCTACAAAACACTATTGCCAAAGCGAAAGCTGGCAATCAAATTGCTTTTAGTCAATTATTAGATTCGTTATGGAATGATGTTTATAGTTTTCAACTATTAAGAACTAAAAATGAGAATGATGCTGAAGATATTACCATTCAAACCTTCTCAAAAGCTTTTGATAAATTAAGCACCTATGATGAATCTTATAGTTTTAAAACTTGGCTAATTACTATTTCAAAAAACATTCATGTAGATCTTATTCGAAAAAGAAAAAAGAATCTTATTGAAAATAATGACAAAGGCTCTGAAGCTTACACGAAAGTATTAGATGATTCTCCGTCTGCTGAAGACCAATTAATAAGTCAGCAAAACTTAGCAACGCTTTTAGAACACATAAAAAGCTTAAAGCCTCACTACCAAGAAGTTATTAATTTACGATATTTTAATGAACTTAGTTATGCTGCAATAGCTTTACAGCTTAACGAACCTATAAACAATGTAAAAGTGAAACTTTTACGTGCTAAAAAGCTACTTCTAGCAACTATTAAGGCTAACAAATCATAAATTTTTAATCTAAATTTAAGGTGTTAAATATCACAATACATACTCTTTTGTATTAAGTAAGTAGTACCTAAAATAGTTTGTATCTTTGTATAAAAATTGACGATGAGCGATACCACTACACAAAGTGTTTCTCCTCCTAAAGGGAAACCAAAATGGTTACGAGTAAAACTTCCGACAGGTAAAAAATATACACAACTAAGAGGTTTAGTTGACAAATATGACCTACACACTATCTGTACTTCTGGTAGTTGCCCAAATATGGGTGAATGCTGGGGAGAAGGAACAGCTACGTTCATGATTTTAGGAAATATTTGTACACGTTCTTGTGGTTTTTGCGGTGTAAAAACTGGAAGACCAGAAAATGTTGATTGGGAAGAACCAGAAAAAGTTGCACGTTCGATTAAAATAATGAGCATTAAACATGCAGTTATTACATCGGTTGACAGGGATGATATAAAAGATATGGGTTCAATTATTTGGGCAGAAACTGTGAAAGCAATTCGCCGTATGAACCCGAACACAACACTTGAAACTTTAATTCCTGATTTTCAAGGCATAGAAACTCATTTAGATAGAATAATAGCTGTTAATCCAGAAGTTGTTTCTCATAATATGGAAACCGTTAAACGTTTAACTCGTGAAGTGCGTATACAAGCTAAGTATGAACGTAGTCTTGAAGTTTTACGCTATTTGAGAGCAAACGGAATTAACAGAACAAAATCGGGTATTATGCTTGGTTTAGGTGAGCTTGAAGAAGAAGTAATACAAACCATGCAAGATTTACGTGATGCAAATGTTGATGTAATTACTATTGGTCAATATTTACAACCAAGTAAAAAACACCTTCCTGTTAAAGAATTTATCACTCCTGAACAATTTAAAAAATACGAAGAAATTGGTCTTGAAATGGGCTTCAGACACGTAGAAAGCGGCGCTTTAGTTCGTTCATCTTACAAAGCACACAAGCATATAAACTAAATTATATTTTATTGTTTTCTTCTTCATTATCCATAAAGAAGAAAACAATTCTCCACTATGAAACAAGTACAAGTTGGTATTAATGGTTTTGGACGTATAGGTAGAACACTTTTTAGATTATTACAAAAACAATCAAATATAAAAGTAGTAGCTATTAATGATTTGGCTAATACCGAAACACTTGCTCATTTATTAAAATATGACAGTATTCATGGCGTATTAAACAATAATGTTACTCATACCGAGAATACAATTACAATTGACGAAGGCTCCCCTATTACTGTTTTACAAGAGAATGCTCCAAAAAACATCAATTGGAAAAAATACAATGTTGATGTTGTAGTTGAAGCTACTGGTAAGTTTAAAACAAAAGCACAATTAGACTTTCATATTAAAAATGGAGCAAAAAAAGTAATTCTTTCTGTTCCACCAGAAGATGATAGCATTAAAATGGTAGTCTTAGGTATCAATGAAGATATCATAACTAAAAGTGATACTATTATCTCAAATGCATCATGCACAACAAATAATGCTGCTCCTATGGTGAAAGTTATTAATGAGTTGTGCGGTATAGAACAAGCATATATTACTACAATACATTCATATACTACTGATCAAAGTTTACACGATCAACCACATCGTGATTTAAGAAGAGCAAGAGCAGCAGGGCAATCAATTGTACCAACAACAACTGGTGCTGCAAAGGCTTTAACTAAAATTTTCCCTGATTTAGACGGAATTATTGGAGGTTGCGGAATTAGAGTCCCTGTAGCAAATGGATCGTTAACCGATATTACTTTTAATGTTAAGAAAGAAACATCAATAAAAGAAATTAACGAAGCTTTTAAAAAAATTTCTGAGAATTCATTAAAAAATATATTATTTTACACTCAAGATCCTATAGTTTCTATTGATGTAAACAATAGTTGTTATTCTTGTACGTTTGATTCACTGATGACCTCAGTTATTGGAAAAATGGTGAAAATAATTGGTTGGTATGATAATGAGACTGGGTACAGTAGTAGAATTATAGATTTAATTAATTTAATGCAAGCTAAATCGTTCATTTGAAGAAGAGTTTCTCATACATACTTTTATTAATTGTCTTTTCATTCTTCATGTTTAGCACATGGCAACCTATCTTTGCTCAAGATAATGTAACATCACGAGCCAAAATAGAAAAATTCTTTATAGACTCCAGGGCATATAAAAATCAAGATAAAATAGATTTAGCACTTGATTCGCTTGAAAAATCACTAGCACTTGCTCAAGAAATTGAAGATGAAAAATCGGTTATAGATTGCTATCATGAATTTTCATTATTATACCTTAAATTAAACAAAATAGATCAATCTATTCTATTTTGGGATCGCGCAGAAGTAATCTTAAAAGATCTTGAATACCCTTATGGCAATGCAGTTCACAAATATATTGACGCACTTCACCTTTACAAACAAGAAAAGTATTATTTAGCAAATTTTGAGTTAGATAAAGCTACTCAAATGACCAACGTTCGTAATTTAACATTACATATTCTTTTAGCAAAAGGTTTTATTTATCTTGAATTACCTAAATACGATGACGCCATAAAGCACTTTAATTCACTAATTGTAAATAACGATAGTGACGAGAAAGATTATATAGCTACTAGAGCTTATATTGGTTTAACCTTATTGAAGATTAAAACCCAACAACCTGAAAAGGCAATTCAATATGGAAAACAAGGACTTGAGCTTGCTGAAAAAAATAAGTTTTTTTATGAAATTCAAGAACTTAATGAAATTTTAGCTGCAACTAGCGAAACACTAGGCAATTTTGAAGCGTCACTCATTTATAGTAAAAAATTAATTCAGATTAAAGATTCTGTTTACAATGTATCAAAGATTAATTCTGAAACAAAAACAGCTAATAGTACAGAGTTTACTTTATTAAATAATATTATAAACAATCAAGATAAAGAAATTGAAAAATTAAAAGAATCTGGTAGTAGAACCCAAATCGTAATTATCCTTACTTCTGCATTTTTAACCATCATATCTCTTTTAGCTGTTTCACTATACCGAAATAACCAAATTAAATTAAAAACAAACGATTTACTTCAAACTAAAAACACTGAATTAGAAGCATCACGCGATGCAGCCGTAAAGGCAATGGAAACAAAAACTAATTTCCTTTCAACAGTAAGTCATGAGCTTAGAACACCTCTCTATGCGGTTACTGGCCTAACGCATTTGTTATTAGAAGAAAACCCAAGTGAAAGCCAAAAAGAGCATTTAAAAGCACTTAAATTTTCTGGGGATTACCTATTAAGCTTTATTAATGACATTTTACAACTAAATAAGATTGATGCTGATAAGCTTGAGCCTGTAAATACGGAATTCAATTTAAAAAAGGTGCTTACTGAAGTAATTAGCTCATTACAGCAGAGTGCTAGAGAAAATAATACTAAAATTGTATTAGAACACGACGAAAAGATACCAAATAGCTTGTTGAGTGATTCAATGAAAATCTCTCAAATCCTTATAAATCTTGTCGGCAATGGCTTGAAATTCACTAAAGGAGGTGAGGTAACTGTAATTACCAAATTAGCTAAAAAAGAGGAAGAAAATGTAACTATATATTTTGAAATAAAAGATAATGGTATTGGTATTTCAAAAGATCAGATAATTAATATTTTTGATAGTTTTGAACAAGGCTCTATACAAATTAATCGTGAATATGGTGGTACAGGGCTTGGTTTAACTATCGTAAAAAGCTTACTAGGCTTATTTAATAGTAAAATCAATTTAAAAAGTGAGTTAGGAAAAGGAAGTTCATTCTTTTTTGAAATTGACATGCTTAGTAATGACAATGACGCAGTTCAAGATATAGGTTTTGAAATAGCAGATCAAGAATTTGACTTTAAAGGTTTAAATTTATTAATTGTTGAAGACAACAAGATCAACCAAGTGATTACTAAAAAAATGTTACTTAAAAAAGAGATGACCTGCGATATTGCCAGCAATGGTACTGATGCCGTAGAAATGGTATCTCAGAATAAATATGACGCCATTTTAATGGATATTCATATGCCAGGTATTAGTGGTGACGAAGCGACTATACTCATTAGAAAATTTAACAAAAAAGTTCCAATTATAGCATTAACGGCAATTTCTTTAGATGATAGTTTAGAGGTTTTCTATGCTGCAGGATGTAATGACGTTGTTACAAAACCTTTTAAACCAGAAGTTTTCTATCAAAAAATTGGCGAGAACATCTTTTTCCCAAAACCACTTTCTAGTTCTTAGCAACTGTTGTTATTTTTTCATTCAACAACGAAGCCCCATTATTTAAAAATTCGTGTTTAATCGTTATATAACAAAGCTCGTTCACCTTTGTATTTAAACGCACATAGTCTTTTTCAGTAGTTAAAATCAAATCTTTACTATTAAAGAGTGCTATCTCATTATCTGTAAAAAAATGATGGTCTCGATATTCTAAATGCTCAACAGTAACATTATTTTTTTCTAAAAATGCTACTAAAGGTTTCGGGTTTGCAATACCTGTCACCAAAGTTACTTTTCTATTTTGTAGAGACTCTAATGGTATTTCTAAACCTTTTAACTGATTATCGTATTTTAAATAACTAAATAAAACTTCCTGCTTTTTATGTGGATTTATTTTTTTAACAATTTTATGCTGTTCTTCTTTAGATATATTTTCTGGGCACTTGGTAACCACTATTACTCCTGCACGTTTAGCCTCAAGTTTACTGTCACGTAAGGTTCCTGTTGGCAAATACCAATCATTGACAAATAAATTATCGTAGGCAGTAAGTAATACTGAAAATTTAGGCCTTACTTTTCGGTGCTGAAAAGCATCATCTAACAATATAACATCAGGCTTAATTGTTTCTTGTAAAATTGAAATTCCATTTTGTCGATCAGCGTCAACACTTACTGCTATTGTTGGAAATTTAGAATAAATTTGAAACGGCTCATCACCCAAAACCTCCACAGTAGTAAATTTATCAGCCAATTGAAAACCTTTAGATTTTCTACCGTAACCACGACTTAAAACTGCAATATTACTTGTTGGTTTTAAAACATCAATTAAGTACTCAATCATAGGTGTTTTACCAGTACCACCAACACTTAAGTTACCCACACAAATAGTTGGTGTGTTATAACTTTTTGAAGCAAAAAAACCTTTGTCAAATAAAAAGTTACGCAGGTAAACCACCAAAGCGTACACTAAAGAAATAGGAAATACTAATATTTTAAATACCTTCATCAAGAACGAAAGTATAATATTTTATCTTTGAAAAATAGATAAATTTATAAAATGATTGTAAAGCAAGTAACTGATATTCTTGAAGAATTAGCTCCATTGGCTTATGCAGAAGATTTTGACAATGTTGGCCTTTTAGTAGGTGATGCTAATATGGAAGTAACTAGCGTTTTAGTTACCCTTGATACTTTAGAAGATGTGGTTGATGAAGCCATTGCAGAAAAATGTAATTTAATAATAAGCTTTCATCCTATTATTTTTGGTGGATTAAAAAAAATTACTGGCACAAATTACGTGCAACGTGTCGTAATAAAAGCTATACAAAATAATATAGCAATTTACAGTATGCATACTGCCTTAGACAATTCTAACCAAGGTGTAAATGCTAAAATATGTGAAGTTTTAGGGTTGCAAAACACAACTATTTTAATACCACAAAAGGGAACAATAAAAAAATTAACCACTTACGTTCCTAAAGATGAAGCAGAAAATTTAAAAAATATACTATTTGAAGCTGGAGCTGGCAATATTGGTAATTACAGCAATTGTAGTTTTGGCACAAATGGCATAGGAAGCTATAAAGCTGAACAAAATGCAAACCCTGTAAAGGGAGAATTTGGAAAAACACATTTTGAAGAAGAAACACAAATTAGTGTCACTTTTGAAAAAGCGGCAGAAGCAAAAGTTCTTAATGCTTTAAAAGAAAATCATTCTTACGAAGAAGTAGCTTATGAGGTATTAACCTTAGAAAACACAAACCAAAATATTGGCATCGGAATGGTTGGTGAACTTGAAAATTCAATACCAGAAACCGATTTTTTAAGTTTTGTTAAAGAAAAAATGAATGCTGAAGGAATTCGTCATTCTGCGCTGTTAGGAAAAAAAATTAGGCGTGTAGCTGTTTTAGGTGGTAGCGGGGCATTTGCCATAAACGCCGCAAAGCACGCCAATGCTGATATTTTTATATCTTCAGACATAAAATACCATCAATTTTATGAAGCTGAAGGCAAAATGATAGTCGCAGATATTGGACACTATGAAACTGAGCAGTTTACAAAAAATTTATTAGTTGACTATCTTACAAAAAAAATCCCTAATTTTGCAATCCGTTTATCGGGTTGTAAAACAAATCCCATCAAGTATTTTTAAAATATGGCAACAAAAAAAGAAGCGACAGTAGAACAGAAATTAAGAGCATTATATGATTTGCAATTAATAGATTCTAGAGTTGATGAAATACGCAATGTTAGAGGTGAATTACCTTTAGAGGTTGAAGATTTAGAAGATGAAGTATTAGGTCTTAAAACTAGAATGGAGAAGTTGAAGACTGATGTAGAGACTATCAACTACGAGATCACAGCTAAAAAGAACATGATTGATGATGCTAAAACTTTGATGAAAAAATATACTGAGCAGCAAAAAAATGTTCGTAACAGTAGAGAATTTAATTCTATATCAAAAGAAATCGAATTTCAAGAATTAGAAATTCAATTAGCAGAAAAAAACATTAAAGAGTTCAAAGCTCAAATAGACCAAAAGAAAAGTGTAATAGCTGACACTAAAGAGCGTTACAGTGCTCGTGAGTCTCACTTAAAGCATAAAAAAGGAGAGTTAAGCGATATTTTAGCTGAAACTGAAAAAGAAGAAAAAGCTCTTTTATTAAAGTCTGAAGAATTTCAAACTGAAATAGAAGATCGTTTAGTTATTGCTTACAAACGTATTCGTACGAATGTAAAAAATGGTTTAGCTGTTGTGCCAATTGAAAGAGGTGCTTCTGGTGGCTCATTCTTTACAATTCCACCACAAGTTCAAGTAGAAATTGCTTCTCGTAAAAAAATTATTACTGATGAGCATAGTGGTCGTATTTTAGTTGATCCTGTTTTAGCTGAAGAAGAACAAGAAAAAATGCAAGCTTTATTTACTAAGCTGTAATTTTAAAATTATATTATCTTATAAAAAAACCTCTAAGAAATTTCTTAGAGGTTTTTTACTTTTATAGGGTATTACAAATACTTTATTCTTCAAGCATTCCTAATATCATATGCTCTACTTGAGCACTATTCCATTTTTCTTCAATATCATCAAGCTGCATAACTTCTTTCATAATTGCTTCTTGTGCATCGCCTAATGCTAAAGCTTCCGCATAAGGTCTATCAGAAAAAGTTACACGAGAATATACAGGTATCCATTTATCAGGGTGCAAACTTGCAAAGTGTTTTTCTATTTTCTTTTGCAATAAAAATTTTGGATCTGCGGTTTTTGTGCTCATCTCTACAAAATTTCTATAGCTAAGCGTTGCTATAGCATCAGTATTTTCTTTACGAGCTACTTCATATTCTCTAAATATGGCTTTCCAATCATCACCATGCTTCTTTATAATGTCATTTAAGACAAAAATATCTTCAAAACCTGCATTCATACCTTGACCATAAAAAGGAACAACAGCATGCGCAGAATCACCTACTAAAGCAACTTTATCCCAATACGTCCAAGGGAAACATTTCATTGTCACCATAGCACTAGTTGGGTGATTAAAGAAATCTTCGGTAAGATTCTCTAACTCTGGCATTATATTAGGGAAATACTTTGTGAAAAATTCTTTCGCCTCTGCTTTGGTAGTAATATTCTCAAATGATACTTCACCTTCAAAAGGCATAAAAAGTGTACAGGTAAAACTACCATCTAAATTGGGCATTGCAATAAGCATAAACTTACCACGAGGCCATATATGAAATGAATTTTTGTTTAGTTTATGCGTACCATCCTCATTAGGCGCAATGGTTAATTCTTTATAGCCAACATCAATAAAATCTTGCGAATAATCAAAACGACTTCTACGTTGCATTTTATGACGCACTCTTGAAAAAGCTCCGTCACAACCAAAAATAAGATCGTAATTATATTCTTGCCACTCCCCTTTTTCAGTTTCACCAGTAAATAATTTAGCTTCTGGCAAATCTACATCCCAAACTTTTTCCTCAAAACGAAATTTAACACCTTTCGCTTCGGCTAAATCAATCATCTTTTTGTTCAGTACTCCACGAGAAATAGACCAAATAGCCTCACCTTCTTTACCGTATTTTTGGTAATATTCTTCTTGCCCCACCAAATGCATAGCGCGTTTATCTAAGGGAATTGCTATTTTTTTAATTTCATTTTCAATGCCTACTTCATTTAAGGCATTCCAACCTCTATTACTCATTGCTAAGTTAATAGAGCGGCCTGAAAATTTTATACCTCTAATATCGGGTCTACGGTCAAAAACAGTAATATCATGTCCAAATTTCTTTAGATATATTGCTAATAATGATCCTACTAAACCAGAACCAATTATGGCAATTTTTTTTGGAGTGTGTGTCATATAATCCTTATTCGGAGAAAAGTATTGCTTTTAAAGATACAAAAAACTAAAAAAATCCTTCGTTTATAAACACAAAGGATTTTTTTAAAAAGTATCTAAAATTGTAGTCTTTTAATTCTTATTCTAAAATACCATCAACAATACCGTAAGCGATAGATTCTTCTGCACCCATCCAGTAATCACGATCAAAGTCTTTCATAACTCTATCATAATCTTGACCACAGTTATCTGCTAAAATTCTAGCACTTAACTCTTTTGTTTTGATAATTTCTTTTGCTTGTATTTCAATATTTGAAGCTTGGCCTCTTGCACCACCACTTGGTTGGTGAATCATTACCTGAGCATGTGGCTGAATAAAACGTCTACCTTTTTTACCTACAGACAATAAAATAGAACCCATTGATGCTGCCAAACCCGTACAAATTGTTGAAACTGGGCTTTTAAGCGATTTTATAGTATCATACATTGCAAAACCTGAAGTTACATAACCTCCTGGGCTATTAATGTATAATTGTATTTCTTTATCGTTTTGCATATCTAAGTACAACAAACGATCAATAACATGCTTTGCAGAATCGTCATCAACCATTCCCCAAAGGAAGACCTTACGCTCTTCTAACATTTTTTCGTCTATAGCCTCTTGTATTTTTCCTTTTTTTGAACTCATTTCTATATTTCTTATTGATTATCAAAATTAATCAAATTATAGTTAATTGCGATGCACAATTAACGACTCATTTAAATTATGTAGTTGAAAAGCTACTATCTTTGATTAAAAATAAAGAAAATGAAAAAATCTATTGGTATTATCTTGTTTGTTTCTCTGTTTTTAATGAGTTATAACACTGACAAAAAAGAAACTAAAAATATTAATTTAGAACAAAAATCTAGTATTTTAGAGAATATTGCACTTGCTAATGGTTTTAAAAATTGGAAAAACGTAAAAGAAATTCAGTTTACTTTTAATGTAGATAGAGCTGGCAACCACACTGAGCGTAGTTGGATTTGGAATACAAAAACAAACGATGTTACTTCAAAAACTGATAAAGAAACAATAAGTTACAATCGTGGTTCTTTAACAGATGAAACTTCAAAAACAAATGCAAAATTTATTAATGATAAATTTTGGTTATTAGTCCCTTTTCAACTAAAATGGGACGCTGAAAACTTTACCCACATACACACTAAAAAAGCCACTGCTCCTATCAGTAACAAATCAATGCAAAAACTTACCATTGTTTACGGTAATGAAGGTGGCTATACACCTGGTGATGCTTACGACCTATATTTTGGTGATGATTATATGCTTAAAGAATGGGTTTTTAGAAAAGGAAACCAAAAAGAACCTTCAATGGTTACGACTTGGGAAGATTATACAGAGATTAACGGAATTAAACTTGCTCAAACACACAAAAACAATGATGGGTTTAAATTGTATTTCACTGATCTAGTAATTAAATAAAAAGCTCAATGAGGTTCATTTATTTATTTTTAGTGATATGCAATATCAGTTTTGGTCAAAATATCAAAAGTAGTGTTGTATTAAACAAGGAGAACAATGAACCTCTTGAATTTGTTAGTGTTTACAATGCATTAGACCACACAGCCACCAATAAAGAAGGCCGTTTTTCTTTTTCATCAAGTTTAGATTCTATATATTTTTATAAAGTTGGCTACCAGAAACTTAATACTACTTTTAACACTACACAAGATACTATTTTTTTAGAAAAAAATATTTTTAAGCTTGATGAAGTAATTGTATCAAATGAAAAAAGCTTACTTGAAAAAATAAAAGATTCAATTAAAACGAATTATGTATTAACCCCTTACAACGAAAAATTCTTTTTACGAGCCTTATTAAAAACGAATGGAGATATCAGTCGTTTGCAAGATATTCAAGGCAAATTAAAACGAAAAACTTCACTCTACACACGAAAAATAGACATTACTAAAAAAGATTATGCTGTTGAAATTACCAACATGCGTAAAATTGGCATAGCCACCGATGAAGAATATAGCTATTTTGTATTTCCTTCATTTTACGACCTACTCCTATCATTTGTTAGACTCAATGCTACAGGTGACAATTTTGTTTTAACTAAAAAGTATTTTGATAATGGAAAGAAAATTAAATGGGAATTTAGTTCCGTTTTTAATGAGGATGAAATAAATATTAGCGGTTATTATATCGTCAACTTAGAAGATATGGCTTTTGAATATTTCAATTTAAAATCTAACCCATTAAACCCAAAATTTACTATCAACAAAAAATTTAAATACAGAACAACTTATTACGAAATTGAAACTGTGTTTAAAAAAGACAAAGAAAATGACAAGTACTTTATTGAACTTGCTAAATTCAACACCAATGTAGAATCTTCATTAAAAGATGAAAGCAAACTAAATATTTACAATGCTACATTTTTACTAAGTTCATCAAACAACTTTGAAGATTTAGAAGTAAAAAGCAACATTAAGGAAGATAGAGACATCTTTAAATTAAATTATAAATACGATGAAGATTTTTGGAATGAACAAAATCAATTGTTGCTAACTAACGAGATGCTAGAGTTTATTGAAAAAATGAAAGTTATAGATAAACAAAACAATAAAATAAGAATTAAAACCAATATTAAATAAAAAACTATCACTCTAGCAATCTTCAAAAGAAGCTAAGAGCAATAGTTTTCTATCTTATTTCAGTATGTTTTTAAGAATTTTCTAAAATTCCTTTTTTTAGTAATTGTCCAAATTGATACATATCTTCATACGAACTGTAAAATGGTGCCGGAGCTAAACGGATTACATTTGGTTCTCTCCAATCTGTAATTACTCCGTTTTTCATTAAATAATCAAATAACGACTTCCCTTGTCCGTGTAAAAAAACAGACAATTGACAGCCTCTATTTTCTCTTGGAGTTATAATTTCAAAAGTACTATCAACTTCTTTATCTATTTCTTGTAAAATATATTCTAAGTACGATACTATTTTATCACGCTTTTCGATTAAAGTAGGCATACCAACCTCATCAAACATAGTTAATGAAGCTAAGTAAGGTGCTAATGACAATACTGGCGGATTACTTAAATGCCAAGCATCAGCAGTTTCAATAGGCTCAAATTCAGGTTTCATTAAAAAACGAGTTTCCTTTCTTGTACCCCACCAACCTTCAAATCTTGGAATATCAGTTTTATTTAAGTGCTTTTCATTCACGTAAATCCCTGATGCATTTCCTGGCCCACTATTCATATATTTATAGCTACACCATGCTGCAAAATCTACATTCCATTCATTCAGTTTTAATTCAATATTACCAACACCATGTGCTAAATCCCAACCTACAAAAGCACCAACATCATGGCCTGCTTTTGTTATTTTATTCATATCAAACACCTGACCCGTATAATAATTTACGCCACCAATAATTACTAAAGCAAGCGCATCACCAACTTCATTAATTTTTGCAACGATATCTTCAGTTCTCCAATGGTTTTCACCTTCACGTTTTTTCACTTCAACAATAGCATCATCAGCATCTAAACCATGAAAACGTACTTGACTCTGAATTAAATATTGATCAGATGGAAATGCTTTTTCTTCACAGATAATTTTAAATCTTTTTTCTGTTGGTCTGTAGAACGACACCATTAACAAATGTAAATTCACCGTTAAAGTGTTCATTACCGAAACTTCTTCCGTTTTTGCACCAACAACCTTTGCTAAAGGCGCAGCTAGACGCTCATGATAATCCCACCACGGTTTTTTTGAATAAAAATGTCCTTCAACTGCTAATGAAGCCCAATCCTCCATAACCTCATTAACAAAGTCTTTAGTTCGCTTAGGTTGCAAACCCAATGAATTTCCTGTAAAATAGATAACTTGTTTTCCATCAACTTTTGGAAAATGAAATTGTTCTCTATAATTTTTTAAAGGATCTTCGTTATCTAATTGTTGTGCAAATGCTAAGGTATTTTTAAACTGCATAAAAAAGCTTTTTTTCAAAATTACGATTTCAAAACCAATTTTTATAGCTTCTTATTTAAACCTATTTTTGCAAAAAGAAAAAAATGCATTTTTTATCTCCTTTACTTGAAAATTACATTGCAGATCATTCTGAAAATGAACCAAAAGTTTTACAAGAACTTACACGAGAAACACACTTAAAGGTTATACAACCAAGAATGATTACAGGACATTTTCAAGGTCGTGCATTGAGCTTACTTTCTAAACTTATAAACCCTAAACATATTTTAGAAATCGGTACTTATACAGGGTATTCTGCTATTTGTTTAGCCGAGGGTTTACAAAAAAACGGAAAATTACATACTATTGACGTAAATGAGGAGTTAGTAAATTTACAACGCCGTTATTTTGACAAAAGCGGTTTTGGCGAACAAATTATACAACATACTGGAGATGCTTTACATATTATTCCTGATTTAAAAGAGACTTTTGATCTTATTTTTATTGATGCTGAAAAAGCGAGTTACGATTTTTATTTTGAAGCCGTTTTAAAAAAAACAAAACCTGGTAGTGTGATTCTTTCTGACAATGTGCTTTGGTCTGGTAAAGTGGTTGAACCATTAAACCCAAAGGATAAAGCAACTAAAGTACTTTTAGACTATAACAAAAAATTAAAAGAAGATCCGCGAGTTGAAACTGTTTTATTACCAATTAGAGATGGTTTGACTTTAAGCCGAGTGTTGTAATCTTTTATACACCCCAAAAAACAATCTCGCCACCAATACTCCTGTTAAGCCACCCATAATTAAATCTAAAGGATAATGCACGCCCACATAAATACGACTGAATGATAAGAAAACTGGCCAGAGGTATAAAAACCAAATCCATTTAATTTTATCTTTTAAAAACAATACCGCTATAGTGGTTAGTGAAAATGAAAATGCGGCATGACCAGAAATAAAACTAAATTCTTGTGAAGTGTTTATCACACGTATAATTTTATTCAATGTAGGATCTGAGCTTGGTCTTAAACGCTCAAAGTACATTTTAGAATATTTGGTAAGAGCTAATATAAATAATAACAAACTAACCGTTATACCTACTTTAAATAAAGCCCGTTTTTTTGTCTGTTTGTATACTAATAAAAATAAGATGAAAATATATAAAGGTGTCCAAGTTAAAAGCTTTGTAGCAAAGCTCCACATGTAATCGTATTGTTCAATACCAAGGCTATTTAAGTAAATAAAAGTTTCCCTATCCCAGGCCAACAATTTATCTAACATTATTTTCTTTTAATTGAACCAGTAACTTCGTTTACATTTTCTTTTACCTTGTCTATTTCTTTTTTTATATCTGTAGCAAAATCAGTATTAATACCTTGTTTATCAGCACTCTTCTGAATTTCTTGCTTAATATCTTCAGTAGCATCTTTTAGTTGACGCATACCTTTACCTAAACCTTTTGCAATTCCAGGAATTTTATCTGCACCAAATACCATTACCACAATAAACATGATAAAAAATATTTCTGCACCGCTAATAAATAAAAAGTGTGTCATTAACATAGTACAAATATAATCAGAAGTTTTTCAGTGCAATAAAAAAATCAAAAAACATATATTACTACAACAGAGTTTTAACAAAAAATAAGTCCCATTTTCTAATGAATAGAAAATGAGACTCAAAACATAAATTAAATAAATAATTAGTTTTTCATTTGCCCTTTAAATTTATCAAAATCAGATTTCTCTTCTTTTGCAGGCCATGAATTATTTGCTGTATCAATATCTGCAGTTTCTAACTTAGGATCAACAATCACATTTGTTAATTCTTTTTCTAAAGCTAAAACTTTAGATACTTCTTTATCATTCTTTCTCCAAACTTCAACTGGATAAGTAACCATTTCTTTAGTACCATCAGCATAAGAATACTCAACAATTATTGGCATTGGAATACCTCCTGGCTTGTTAAACGTAACCTCATAAAAATACTTTGGCTCTTTAACTGCCGCTCTTTCAGTAGCAGTCATATTATCCATCATAAATTCTTTTAATGGTTGTGATACTTCTGTACCAGTTTTACCATTTAATGAAGCATCATAATCTTCAGTACCTTCTTCAGCTAAATAAACTAAAGATGGTAACTCACTAATATCTCTACCAACAGAAGCTGCATATTCTTTCATTTTTGCAGTTGGCTTAGTAGTAACCACATATTTTTTTACACTCTCAACACCTATATCAACATAGTTAGTTGTGTAAAACCATCCTCTCCAGTACCAATCTAAATCTACAGCAGAAGCATCTTCCATAGTTCTAAAAAAGTCTTCTGGTGTTGGGTGTTTAAACATCCAACGGTGAGAATATGTTTTAAATGCATGATCAAACAACTCACGACCCATTACCGTTTCACGTAAAATATTTAAAGCTGTTGCCGGTTTACCGTAAGCATTATTACCCAATTGAAATACATTTTCTGGGTTTGACATAATTGGCGCAATATAATCTTGATCACCACTCATGTACGATACTATTTTTGATGGCTCACCTCTACGAGATGGGTATTTATCGTTTGGTGCTATTGCATCTGGAAATGCATCACCAAATTCTTGCTCAGCCATGTATTGCATAAAAGTATCTAAACCTTCATCCATCCAACCCCATTGACGCTCATCAGAATTTACAATCATTGGGAAAAAGTTATGACCAACTTCGTGAATAATTACACTAATCATTCCATATTTTACTCTATCAGAATACGTACCATCTTTTTCTGGTCTACCATAGTTCCAACAAATCATTGGGTATTCCATACCTTGTCTTTTAGCATGTACTGATATTGCCTTAGGATAAGGGTAATCGAATGTATGAGAAGAGTATGATTTTAATGTATGTGCAACCGCTTTAGTAGAATACTCTTCCCAAAGTGGATTACCTTCTTTTGGATACATAGAAACCGCCATTACAGTTCTAGAACCTAATTTAACTGCTTGCATGTCCCAAATAAACTTACGAGATGTTGCAAAACCAAAATCACGAACATTTTCTGCTTTCAACTTCCAAGTTTTCGTTTTTTCAGAAAAACCTTTTTCAGCTGCTTCTGCTTCTTCTTGAGTTACAATTACAACAGGTTTGTCATATGATTTTCTTGCCGCTTCATAACGACTCATCATTTCTTTTGAAAAAACATCTTTTCTATTTTGTAAAACGCCTGTACCATCTAAAATATGATCAGCTGGCACTGTAATATTTACTTCATAATCACCAAATGACAAAGCGAACTCTCCACTTCCCCAGAACTGGTGATTCTGCCAACCCTCTACATCGCTATATACAGCCATACGAGGAAAAAACTGTGCAATTACATAAGCACGATTACCGTCTTCAGGAAAATATTCATAACCAGATCTTGCTCTGTTAATAGTATGATCAGGAATATTGTAATCCCATTTTACTGAAAAAGAAATTTCAGAACCAGCTTCTAATGGCTCTGGTAAATCTACACGCATCATTGTTTGGTTGATAGTGTAAGGTAATGCATTTCCTTTAGCATCTTTTACATAAGCAATATTAAACCCACCATCAAAAGGCGTACTTAAATAGTCTTTTGCATACGACTCTAATGTGTTTGCCATTGGTACACTTTTACCGTTTCTTAATGGCGACTTAGAATCTTTACTTCTTACATTTTGATCTAATTGTAACCACAAAAACTCTAAATCATCTGGTGAGTTGTTTTTATATGTGATAGTTTCAACACCATTAATTTTCGCATTTTTATCGTCTAAAACGATATCCATTTTATAATCTGCTTGTTGCTGATAGTATTCCGGACCCGGAGCACCTGATGCAGATCTGTAGCCATTAGGAGTTGAAAATTCTTGATACAATTGCTTAAAGCTGTTTACATTGCCATGTGGCGCAGTGTCGCTTTTTGGATTTTGTTCTTGGGCATTAAGTGATACCGCAAAAACGAACAAAAGAGCCACGAAATAATACTTAATCTTGTGCATTTTTTTATTAATTAGTTTAGTCTCTCGAAAATTAAAACTTTTTTAAGAAATTGTTAACGGATTATTATAAGTTTAACATTCCTTTATTATTTGAGCGTGTTAACACGTAGCTTTTCTTATGATCATTCAATTTAAAGTGAACAACATTCTTTTGATCGTCATACATATCAAACAACATCTCATTAGAAATCTCAATATTTTTTACTTCTGATAATTTAACATTTGGCACTTCTATATAACAAACCACAATATCATTATCATACTCCTTACCAATAAATTTTACAGGAACCTCATTACCATTTATAGCAATACTGAATTTGGTGTTTATATATTTTTCAATATAATTAGTTGTATTCTGCAGTTCTTTATCTGTCGCCATATGCAAATTAATATCATAACGTTCTTTGATTGTTTGCTCTAGATCATCAATAAAAACACGAGACGTTATTTGCAGGGCATTATCTTTTGAAGAATATGCAATATTTGTTACACTTACATAAAACTTATGAGCGGTTGTAAATGCGAATAACGGTAAAAGCACTAATATTATGCTTTTTTTAAAAAAATTTATCACCTATTTTGTTTTTAAGTTTAAAACAATTGGGTTACTATTGTTTGCGAAAATCTGCTTCTGTTACTGGTTTAAATTTAGGCTCTGGTATGTTATTATTTTTACGATAAATTCTGCTTTTATTTATCATAAATTGCCATATCTTAATTTTGTCATGCGTATCTACTACACCTTGAAAACGGGTGTCAATCTCGCAGAAATACATAAAATCATCAATTCTATCAGAACCAATATTCATATCGTCTTTAAAAGCTCTCTCTGAATAAAAATCACGGACACGTTCAGTTCGTGCGTATGCTTTTTCTTTTCTTATACGCTCACGCAACATTTTTTTACGTCCTGAAAGCATATTTAAAAATGCTGTTGGTGATATAATACTACCGCCAGCAGTTGCTGCATGAAAAGCTCTTTCACTCTTCGCCATTTTTTTAACATATGCATTTGGTAAACCTAAACTCCCTGCAGTTACTAAGGGTCTACTATACATATCGCGTGATAAATCACCAGATAAATTATAAGGCCGCACTACAATTTCTTCTAACTCATTTACCGCTTCTTCCAAGGTTATAAACAAAGTTTTACTTTCTAAAATCTCACCTGTAACTATTATTTCTTTTTTCGCATATTGAACCGATGAAAAAACAATAGTATCATATAAACTAGCTGCTATTTTGAAGAAACCATCAACATCAGTTATCGTGGCTTTATCTGTAGATATATTTAGTACGTGTGTTGCCTCAACATCGCCATCTGCACTAGAGACTTGTCCTTTTACTTCTTTTGAAAAGTATTCTTGCGCTTGCACGCCAGCAATGCTAAAAAGCAAACAAATAATTATTATTAATTTACTCTTTATCATCTAAACCTTTTCGAAATTCTTTACTGTGATTAACCAATGCCTCTATTAATTGAAACTCATGATCTTTTCGTAATAATGAGCGTTCAGGCATGTGAACATCACAATAATATAAAAACTCATTAATTCTATCTTTAGGTAACTGAAGGTCTTTTGTAAAAAACTCATCGTCATACACAGTGCGTAAAACCTCACTTAATTTCATTTGTTTTACAACTTCTTTCTCACCATCATTACCCTTCAAACCTTTTTTTACAGCTTTAAATAAACTTACAAAGTTTAAACCATTTTGCAAGCCTCGTTCCGTTTGTGAAAGTGCAATATTTTCAACCTCAGTAGTACGGTCAATTTCATAGGTATGCTCTTTAAACTCTTCATTTTTTACTTTTAAAAAAGCTTCTTGGTTTTCAGGAGTTACTACTACTTCTTCAAGTTCTGTTACTTTTTCGTTCACCTCGACTACCAAACGGTTATTATCTAAAATATCTTGCGTGATAATTACGCGACGTATTTGATAATTTACCGATGTAAATACAAGCTCATCTCCTAATTTTACATTAATCTCATATTCACCATTCTTATTGGTAATTACACCTCTTTCGGTAGTTACGTTTATAACATTTTCGTTTTGTACGCTAACATCTCTGTACAATACTTTACCTCGTAATAATGATCTTTCTTGACTTTGTGAAAAACCAATAGTTACATTGGTTATAAATAATAAAAGAAGTAGAATTTTTTTCATGTTGAATATGTAATAGCACTTATTTAATATAAATTGGCATCTAAATGTAGGATTTAAAATCAAGATACACAATGTGCTTAGCAAGCATAAAGAAAATGCAACTTCGTTTCAAAAAAAAGTAATCTACCATTAAACTTTTGTTAATTTGCAATTAGACCAAAATAATTTTGATTTGAAAAATTTACTTCTAGCAAGCACTTCTACGCTACACGGACAAGAATATTTAGCGTATTTATTAGACGATTTAAAAGAATTATACGCTACTGCAAATACTATAATTTTCATACCATTTGCTAGGCCTAGTGGCATTTCACATGATGATTATACGGCGATTGCTGCTAAAGCATTTGCGAAAATTAATAAAAAAATTATTGGCTTACATACTTTTAAAAACCCAATAGAAGCCATACAAAATGCTGAAGCTATTTTTACTGGTGGTGGCAATACCTTTTTACTTGTAAAACAGTTGTATGAGTTACAAATAATGGCTGTTTTGAAACAAACACTTGAAAACGGAACTCCTTATTTAGGTACTAGTGCTGGCAGTAATATTGCAGGACTAACCATGAAAACAACAAACGATATGCCAATTGTTTATCCGCCAAGTTTTGAAACCTTAGGTATGGTGAACTTTAATATTAACGCACATTATTTGGATCCGGATCCAAACAGCACCCATAAAGGAGAAACTAGAGAAACTCGAATTAAAGAATTTCATAATTTTAACAGCACTCCAGTAATTGGTTTGCGTGAAGGAAGTTTTATTAGGGTAAAAGACTCAAAGACAATACTTAAAGGCGATTTAAAAGCACGTATATTCTTACAAAACAAAGAGCCGTACGAAAGCTTAATCTTACAATTTTAACATTGTAAAAACAAATTAACTGACTCAGGTGCATTTTACCTTATAAATGTTTGAAAATATTTTTAGTTGCTTATTTTTGGTGCTATCTCAACGCTAAAAATAGCGCTTTTTATTATGCAAACACTTAACAAAACACTACCATTATTTTTATTATTTGTGCTTTTTGGCGCTTTTTCGTTACAAGCACAAGTTAAAATTGGCGATAACCCTGAAATTATTGACACTGGCTCATTATTAGAACTTAATAGTATTGACAAAGCTTTAGTTATTACTAGAGTAAGTACAGCACAAATGCAAAACATGACTCCATTACAAGGCGCAGTCGTGTACAATACGGATGATGCTTGTGTTAACTATTTTGATGGTACCGAATGGATAAATATTTGTGAAGCCTTTGGTGCATTGAACATTACAAGTACAGCCATACAAAATGATTTAGAAACCATTGTGGTAACTCGCTTAAATGAAGACGGTATAGAAGACGTTGAAGGTGCTATTTTTAATATTGAAGTAAGCGCTATTAATGGTGATAACATACAAGATGGTGTAATTGATAGCAACCACTTAGTAGATGGAGCTATTGGTAGAGACCAAATTGCTGAAAATGCTGTTTCTACTACTGAAATTGCTGATGGCGGAGTTCGAACTATTGATATTAGACCTGGTGACCCTAATGAAGTTTTGCAAACCTCAGATTCTGGAGACCTTGTACAATGGGGATCATTAAATGCTGACAATATAACGGGTGAAAATCTAACTGCTTCAGATACTTCAATTACTGTAACTTCTGGTGATGGCGCTACACTTATTAATGCATCAGTACAAGTTAGTGAAGGTGGTATTACTGAAAATAAATTAGCAGATAATGCTGTAACCAATACAAAAATAGACAAAACAAATATTCCTATTAGCGGTTTTGGCGCTGCTATTGAGGCAATTGATTTAGGCGGTAATACTATTAGCAACCTTGCTGAACCAAGCCTAGACCAAGATGCAGTAACCAAATTTTATGTTGATTCTCAAGTAGGTTCAATAAATATGCTTGATGATGGACTTATTTACGTTGGTAATACAATTAATGAAGCTACAGCAGTTCCTGTATCAGGAGATATTACACTAATAAATACAGGTGAACTTACAATTAATGATGATGCGATTACAAGTTCAAAAATATCAAATGAAACAATTTTATCAGAAGATATTTTAGATGGTACAATTGCTGACGCTGATATTTTAGACAGAACCATTTCTCCTTTGAAGTTAGCTGATGGAGTTAATGATGGTCAAATTTTAAGATACAATGGAACGGATTGGGAATTAGCTAACGAAAATGCTTTAGCAATAACTGAAGCCCAAGATTTAGAAAGTGTTTTAACTTTTGACCCAAGTGCTAATAATATTGTAATTACAGACCTAGGAACTCCAATTAATGA